>CAMCVP010000001.1 GCA_945881835.1 Chryseobacterium gleum
GCTCCCCAGCCTGGACTCGAACCAGGGACCCCATGATTAACAGTCATGTGCTCTAACCAACTGAGCTACTAAGGAATTTAACATTTTTAGTGGAACTATTCATTCCAACAAAAACAACTCCTCTTTGTCTTCAGTCTTCTGTCGTAACCAGAATAAAGCACCCGTCAGGGATTTCAAGAGAGGTGCAAATTTAATCAACATTTTTAATTCTACAAGAACAATCACAAAAAAAAATACTTCTTTTCATTTTCTCCGATGTACTTTTGATTCTACAAAATTTGTCTATGATTCTCGCTTTTCAACTTATACTTTCCCTCTCCATTCTTATTATTCTTCACGAACTAGGGCACTTCATTCCAGCAAGACTTTTCAAAATTCGCGTAGAGAAATTCTACCTCTTTTTCGATCCTTGGTTTAGTCTAGTGAAAAAGAAAAAAGGAGACACCGAATACGGTATCGGTTGGCTGCCACTTGGCGGATACGTTAAGATTGCCGGCATGGTAGACGAAAGCATGGACAAAGAGGCCATGGCTCTTCCTCCACAAGATTGGGAATTCCGCGCGAAACCAGCCTGGCAAAGACTCATTGTAATGATGGGCGGAGTGATCGTGAACATGATCGTTGGATTCGTCCTATACGCCATTATCCTTGGGATGTGGGGACGCGATGTTCTTCCCGTTGAAAATGTAAAGTTCGGTGTGCACGTGAACGAAACTATGAAGGCAGCCGGATTCCAAGAAGGTGATAAAATCTTAGCCCTGAATGGCGAACGCCCTCAAAGCTTCAGCGAAGTAAACAAGTCTCTTCTCGTAGATAATATTTCTGTCGTTACTATTGAAAGAGGCGGGCAGAAAATGGACATTAATATTCCTGCAAACATTGGTCAGCAATTGGTAGACGGAGGAGTGAAGACTGCACCTTTCGCAGTAAGACTCCCTTGCGTTGTCGATAGCGTAGTTGCTGGAAACAAAGCGGCTGAAGCTGGTCTAATGAAAGGAGACAGTGTTGTTGGTTTGGGCGATGTTCATTCGATCTACTTCAACGACATTAAAGCAGAATTGAATAACAAGAAAGGTCAAACCGTTCCAATGTGGGTGAAGAGAAACGGACAAGAGGTGCAGTTGAACGTAGGAGTTAACGACGACGGAACCATCGGATTCATTCCGAAAGCCGACGTAAAACAATTCGGTGTGGAAACTCTTCATTACGGATTCTTCGCTGCCATTCCAGCAGGAGCGAAATGGGCTTGGGAAACATTCACAGACTATGGAAGTCAATTGAAATATTTGTTCTCTTCATCAGGGGCGAAGCAAGTAGGCGGATTCGGATCATTTGCAAAAATGTTCCCAGACCAATGGGACTGGGCTATCTTCTGGGAACGCACTGCTTTCATCTCGTTAATCTTAGCCTTCATGAACATGCTTCCTATTCCTGCATTGGACGGCGGACACGTGATGTTCTTGCTTTGGGAAATGATTACCGGAAAAGCAGTGAGTCAGAAAATTCTAGAAAAGGCACAGATCGTAGGAATGGTGCTTCTTCTAGGTCTTATGCTTTGGGGAAATATCCTAGATATTTTCAGGGCTGTTGTTGGAAAATAGAAAACGTGTTTATATTTGCACTCCTCAAACGAGAGGAAATGCCTAGATGGCGGAATTGGTAGACGCGCACGACTCAAAATCGTGTGTCTTCGGGCATGTGGGTTCGATTCCCACTCTGGGTACAGAGAAAGGCTTCTTCGGAAGCCTTTTTTTATTGCAGAATTTTTTCGTAGAATCTTGCTTCGCATCTTTCGTAGAATCTTGTGAAACATCTTTCGCAGAATCTTGCTTCGCATCTTTCGCAGAATCTTGTGAAACATCTTTCGAAGAATATTGTAATATTGCAATATACAAATACAATATGGGAACCACGAAAGCAGAGCTCTTCACAAAGAAACAAAACGAAACCGCTTCGTTGTTGAAGGCTATTGCACATCCTGCACGTATTGCTATTGTTGAGTATCTCATGAATGTAGAGTCTTGTATATGCGGTGACATCGTGAACAAACTGCCACTTGCGCAACCCACCGTGTCGCAACACTTGAAAGAGTTGAAGCTCGCTGGAATCATTCAAGGTTCCATTGAAGGAAACTCCATCTGCTACTGCTTGAATGAAAAGACCATTCAAAAATTAAAGGTCTATTTTGAAACAATAGAGAACAAAATTTCGAAACAAATTAAATGTTGCTAATATGAAAATCTCAGAATTGAAAAGCCGATTAAACGAAGTGGATACGCTCGTTTTCGAATTGCCAAACGGACAAACTGTTCCTGCGCATTTTCATGTGACAGAAGTGGGACTCATTGCCAAACACTACATCGATTGCGGCGGCACCGTGCGTAATGAAAAGACAGCGAGCTTCCAACTTTGGGAAGCAAACGATTTCGATCACCGCTTAGCTCCTTCGAAATTTCTGGGTATTATTCTGCAGTCGGAAAATATTTTCGATATGAATGACCTTGAGGTCGAAGTGGAATACCAATCGGAAACCATTGGAAAATACAACCTGGCTTTTGCAGATGGAAAATTCAAAATGATTTCAACGCAAACCAATTGTCTTGCGCAAGACAAATGCGGAATTCCACCAAGTAAGTTGAAGGTGAACTTGAATACAATTGGTACGAATACAAATACAACCTGCACACCCGGAGGCGGATGCTGCTAAACTTTTTTCTATGCAAGTCAAACTCAAATTCCTCGATCGCTTCCTAACCCTTTGGATATTCCTAGCCATGCTTGTTGGCGTGGGGTTGGGCTATTTCTTTCCAAGCATTGCGAATATCACCAACAGCCTTTCTGTTGGAACCACAAACATTCCGCTCGCCATTGGATTAATTCTAATGATGTTTCCTCCGTTAGCAAAGGTGAACTACAGCCTCTTGCCGAAAGCGTTTCAGGATAAAAAAGTCATGACGCTTTCGCTATTCTTGAATTGGATTGTCGGGCCCATTCTCATGTTTACGTTGGCACTTTTATTTCTAAGAGATGAACCGCATTACATGGTCGGACTCATTCTCATTGGACTTGCCCGATGCATTGCCATGGTAATCGTTTGGAACGACCTCGCTGGAGGAAACAGAGAATACGGCGCGTTGCTCATTGCCTTAAACAGCGTGTTTCAGGTGCTGTCTTATTCATTCTATGCATGGCTCTTCATTAACGTTCTTCCGAATACCTTGGGACTCGGAAACTTCAGTGTTTCTGTACCTATGAGCGAAGTCACACAAAGCGTTTTGATCTATCTGGGAATTCCATTTCTTGCCGGATTTCTCACACGCTATTTTCTTATTCAATCGAAAGGAGAAGAATGGTACAACCGAAAATTCATTCCGAGAATTTCACCCATTACACTTTACGCGTTGCTCTTCACCATTGTGTTGATGTTTAGTTTGAAGGGCGATAAAATTTTGGAACTTCCTCTCGATGTTTTGCGAATTGCCGTTCCTCTCGTCATCTATTTTGCACTTATGTTTTTCGTGAGCTTCTTCGTGAACAAATCAATGGGTGTAGACTATGCGAAGAACGCTGCCATCTCATTCACGGCTACCGGAAATAATTTCGAATTAGCCATTGCTGTTGCTATATCGGTTTTCGGAATTCATTCTGCGGAAGCGTTCGTGGGTGTCATTGGTCCGTTGGTAGAAGTTCCTGTTTTAATTCTTTTGGTGAAAGCCAGTTTATTCCTCAAGAAAAAATATTATACACTATGAAAAACATACTAGTTCTCTGCACAGGAAACAGTTGCAGAAGTCAAATCGCCGAAGGTTTCCTTCGTCATTATGCCGGAGAAAAGGCGAACGTTTATAGCGCAGGCGTTGAAACGCATGGCGTAAATCCGCGGGCTATTTCAATCATGAAAGAAGCGGGAATTGACATTTCCAATCACACGTCGAATCACGTCGACGAATACGGGAACATCAATTTCGATTTTATCATTACGGTATGCGATAACGCCAAAGAGCGTTGCCCGTATTTCCCTTCGAAGGCTGAAAGATTTCATTACAACTTTCCCGATCCGGCAAAGGCAACAGGCACGGAAGAAGAAATTACAAATGAGTTTAGACGAGTACGTTTGCTCATTAATGATTATTGTAAGGAATTCGTAGATAAGTACATCTAAGGAAAATTCTCAGTGTAACTTGCTTGAAATTCTTTCGATATGAAAACATTTCAAAGCGACATTTCCAACAAATCATTTTCTGTTGCTGAACGAATTTCAGGACATATTGTTCAGCCGAATATTTTGGGATTAATTCAAAGTGAAAATCCAAATTTCACTATCGATTCACATTTGTCTATTTCTGAATTGAATCAATATCGTGAAAAATATTTGCGTGCACTTTTGGAAAGAGAACGTCTTGCTATTTCTGGATTGGAAGGGGCCGTTCTGGCTTCAATAAGCAACGAAACCACACTCGCAGACAAGATAGAATTCGAAGACAATACGACCTATACTTACGGACAGCGCCTGGCCGATAACGTGGCCACTTTTGGTGGAAGTTGGACTTTCATTATTGCATTCGGTGTGTTCTTATTTATCTGGATAATCACGAATGTTTTTGTTCTTGTATCACGTCCTTTCGACCCATATCCTTTTATCTTTTTGAATTTGATTCTCTCGTGTATTGCTGCTCTTCAGGCGCCTGTAATAATGATGAGCCAAAACAGACAAGAAGAAAAAGACAGAAGTAGAGCGAAGAAAGATTACATGATTAACCTGAAAGCAGAATTGGAAATTCGCATGCTGCACGAAAAAATTGATCATCTAATTTTGCACCAACAACAAGACTTATTGGAAATTCAGAATATTCAGGTAGATATGCTGAAAGATGTTTTGAATAAATTTGAAAAATCAACAAAGCAAGAATAATGACCGTTACGGAATACGTACAAGCTCTTCCTGAAGAACGAAGAGTTGTAATAGAAAGATTACAGAAATTGTTTAAGAAAAATCTACCCAAGGGATTTGAAGAACAGATGAGTTACGGTATGGTTGGATATGTTGTTCCGCATACGATTTATGCAGACGGCTACCACTGTGATCCAAAACTTCCTTTGCCATTTCTTTCAATTGCTTCACAGAAGAATTTCATTGCGGTTTACCACATGGGTGTCTATGCCGTTCCTGAATTGTACGACTGGTTTGTTTCGGAATATCCCAAACATTGCAAGTCGAAATTAGACATGGGAAAGTCATGTATTCGCTTCAAAAAAATGGAAGAAATTCCGTACGAGCTAATAGCGGAATTGGCGAAGAAGATGACGGTTCAAGATTGGATTTCTTGCTACGAAAAAAATTACAAGAAGTAAATTAGATTCCTTTCACAAAGGGATTTTCATTCTTCTCTTCTCCAATGGTTGTGGTGTCTCCATGTCCGCAATAAATCACGGTTTCTTCAGGAAGGGCATACATTTTTGTGCGAATAGAATCTGCCAATGTTTCGAAATCGCCACCCGGTAAATCCGTTCTTCCGATGCTTCGTTCAAACAACACATCGCCGCTGAAAACAACACCTTCTTCTTTGAAATAAAAAGCTACATGTCCAGGGCTGTGTCCAGGTACGAAAAGCACATCGGTCTCGAATCCATGACGATTCATTTTTCCTTCCTCGAGAATGTATTCCGGCTCTGGTCCTGCGGTGTATGGAATGCCATACATGCCTGCAACCAGTTCGCTTCGTTCAATATTCACATGATCTAATTCATGCGCGATTCCCTTCAACCCAAATTCGCGAAAACAAAAATCCAATCCCATAATGTGATCAATGTGGCAGTGTGTGAGCCAAACATCGACTACGGTTAGTTCTTCCGATTTCAACCAGGAAAGAAATTCAGATTCTTCCAAACGATTGCTCATGCCTGGATCAATGATAACGGCTTGTTTTTCTGCGTTCCAAATGACATGTGTGTTCTCAGAGAAGGCGTTGAATTGAAAAGATTGAATATTCATTGCGACGAGGTATTTTATGTTTGCGAAAATACGCGTACTTTGGTAGTATGATTCGCGAAAGGGGACTGCCGTTTTATTTTTTAGTTGTGCTGTCGGTGTTGAATGCCTTCGCAGGGCAAGCCCAGTTTTACAGAGGATCTAATGTTTCTTTTGGAAAAAACAGGGTTCAACATAAGCCTTTCGATTGGTCTTATTTTCCGGGTGAGCACTTTGAAGTGTACTATTATCAAGGTGGACAACAGATAGCTGAGCGGTCACTGCTTTATTGTGAGCAGGAAAAAATGCGTCTTCAAAAGTTTTATAATGTTCAGCTCGACGATAAAATTCAGGTGGTGTGCTTCAACAAACAAAGTGAATTTCGTCAAAGTAATTTAGGATTATCAGATGAAGAAACCGCAAGCATTGGTGGGGCGACGAATATTTTAGGAAATAAAATGTTCGTGTATTTCGAAGGAACCGATTTTGAATTGCGCCAACAAATTGCGTTGGGACTTTCGCGCATTATGTATTTGCAGCTTATTTATGGAGGCGATTGGAGGAGCGTGGTTCGCGGAAACAATCGCATTGCTATTCCGACATGGTTTTCAGAAGGTGTAATTCGTTACGCCGCGCTGAAAGATGATCGTGCAAGTGAGCGCGCTGCTGAGGATTGGTACACCAATGCGCGCTATCCGAATATCCATAGATTAACCGGTGTTCAAGCGGCACTCGTTGGACAAAGTTTTTGGTCGTACATCGGAAATATTTATGGTGAAAATGTGGTGCTTGGCATTCTGAATATGACGCAATTGTTTCGCGGTACCGACGGTGGATTTCAATATGTAATTGGAAGAAATACGGAAACGGTAGTCGCAGATTATCAGCGTTTCATTCAACAAGGAAGAGACTTGAAATTGGTTGAAGAAGAATTGGAAAATCTTCACGTGAAGCGGAAAAAATTTCAATTCTTGGAAGAAGGTGTGGTGGGGAAATTTAAGAACACTTACTTGCATGTGACTCCTTCACCCAATCAAAAAAAATGGGCATACACGTCGCATTTTAAGGGCGAGTATACGGTGTATATTTATGACACTGAGACCAAGGAAACTACCAAAGTTTCTCGAGGCGATTTCAAAAGTGATCGTATTCCAGATGAGAGCACACCGCAGTTGGCGTGGCATCCGAACGGAAAGGTGCTTTCGTATGTGACTGAAAAAAACGGAAAATTATTTTGGAATACGTATCAGCTTGAAAGTAAAAAAAAGTCTACAAAGGAGTTGTTTCAAATAGAAAAAATTCTAAGTATGAAATATTCTCCCGATGGGAAGAGAGTAGTGCTGAGCGGAACGTTAAACGGCAAGACGAATATTTGTTTGCTTCCGATTACAGCGAATGTTCCGCAGAAATTGACCGATGATAATTTCGATGACATAGACCCCGTTTTTTCTTCCGATGGAAACACCATTTATTTCAGCTCTAATCGGGGTGAAAATTTGAAGCTGAATAACCACGACAGCATTCGTTCAGACGATTCGAATTTTCATATTTATAAATTGAAGCTAACCGATGACTACAAGAGCGACGAGCTCATTCAGCTGACCAATGCGAATTATTCAGATAAGCATTTGGCGGTTGGAAGGGAGAATAAAATTCAGTTTATTCGATCAAAAGCGTTGTTCGAGGAGCGTTGTTCTGTTTATCGAGACAGTGCTATTTCAAGCATCGACACCACTATTCATTATCGTTATTTCAATGTCACAGAAACCCTTCAAAAAACAAATCGGAAGACCTTGAATTTTTTCATTGGATCCGATCAAACCCAAGCGAATTGGTTGGTCGAGGAATTAGGTGTTCCTTTTTCAATGCGTGTGAATTTGGTAAACGACCGACCCATTGAAATTGAAGGAGACGAGAGCCAGCCCGAAAAAGAAAAGTCTGCTTACACCGAAATGGTTTGGGTTGCTAAGAAAAAAAACGATACAAGAATCGATACTGAGAACTTCGCTTTTCCAGGCGATAAAAAGAAACAACAGGAAAGCTTGAAGCAGGCAGAAGTACTGACGCAATTGACGAAAATAGATATTCCGAAGGCGAAGAATTACATGGTGAACTACACCACGAGTTATCTTCAATCTTCTGTAGACAATCAGTTCGCAAGTTCATTCTATCAGAACTATACGGGGCCAACGAGTATTTCTCCGGGATTCTCCGGATTCTTTAAAGTTGGAGTTTCCGACTTAATGGAAGATTATAAGTTAACAGCTGGGGTTCGCATTGCAGCAAGTTTCAACAACAGTGATTTCGGATTGTCATTTGAGAATTTGAAGAACAGATGGGATAAGAAAGCCTCACTGCAAAGGCAATCGCAAGAGATTTCGCAGCAGTACGCGACCATTCGTGTTCAGACATACAATTTAACGCACGAATGGAAATATCCGTTTACAGAAACCAGTGCGATTAAATTAACGGCCATTGGGCGCAACGACCGAATGGTCGTTCTGTCGAGTGATCCCTACACGGCATCATACAAGAATCAGAACGAATGGAATCTAGGCGGAAAGGTCGAATACATCTTCGACAACACCTACATCAAAGGATTGAATTACAGAACAGGCACACGCTTCAAAGCATGGGGAGAACATTTTCGTCAGCCAACCAAGTGGAAGGAAGAAAACTCGATCTATGTCGTTGGATTTGATTTCCGTCATTACCAGCCTATTCATCGCGATTTAACTTTTGCATTTCGTTTGTGTGGAAGCAGTTCTTTCGGCGATTATAAAGTGGTGAATTACTTGGGAGGAGTAGATAATTGGTTGGGGCAGAAAGTAGATAATTCGGTTCTTGTTTCTAGTACTCAAGGATACACGTTTCAGGCATTTGCCGGTCCGTTGAGAGGCTTCTATGTAAATGCACGCAATGGAAATAATTTCCTTTTAAGTAATTCGGAATTGCGCTTGCCACTCTTTAGGTATTTGAGTAACAAATCCATCAAATCAGATTTCGCGGACAATTTTCAAGTGGTTGGATTCTTTGATATTGGAAGTGCTTGGACGGGCAAGAGTCCGTATGACGACGCGAACGATTTCAATACCATTACAGTTACGCAAACGCCCATAACGGTTCAGTTAAGAAGCAACAAGGAGCCAATTATCTACGGATATGGATTCGGATTGCGCTCGAAAGTGTTAGGTTATCACATGCGCGCCGACTGGGCGTGGGGCGTAGATGACAGCACGGTATTGCCGCGTGTATTTTACCTGTCGTTGAATCTCGATTTCTAATTACTTCAGATTCCACACGGTGTATGCCAACGTGTGTCCAACAGCTTTCAAAGTAGGTTTACTAATCACGCTCATGTTATCTGAATGCGTATGATGTGAACTGCCGAATTCGAATTGCGTGCCCATGTAATTTGGACGCATATCTACAATGTCTAACGAAGGAACATTCGCTTGAATCATAAATAAGTGGTCATCAACAATCCCCGCAGTTTCTTCGTTTTGAAAATATTCTCCGTAACCCAGTTTCGCAGCATTTCCCCAAATACGATTCACCGCATTTCCTGCCGATTGCATGGAATATCCTTCCTTGTTGAATCTAGCACCCTCTGCACCAACCATATCAAGAAGCACTGCATACCTCATTGTGCGTTGTGGCTTTTGTTTTGCCCACAATTGTGAACCAAGGCACCACGTGTAAGCATCGTTTTCACCGTCAGGAGCCCATTCGGGTTTTCCGCCGTCTTCACTGTCGAAGAGAATGAAATCGATACCAATGTCTTCAGGCAAATCTTTTGAAATACGCGCCAACTCAAGTAAAACACCAACACCACTTGCGCCGTCATTCGCGCCATCTATGGGTTGTTTGTGCTTGCTAGCATCGGGATCTTTATCGCCGTAGGGTCTGCTGTCCCAGTGGGCCGCTAGTACAATGCGTTTCGTTGCACCCGAATGAACGGAAGCAATAATGTTGCGCACAGGTGTCGTACCACCTTCCCAATTGGGCATAGATCCAACTTGCTCTTTAACCGTGCAATTGTAACTCTTGAATTTTTCAATGAGCCAATTTCCACATGCCGCATGATTTGCATTTCCTGGAACACGCGGACCAAATGCAACTTGTTTTTGAATGAAGGCATAACAACTATCGGTCATGAAATCTGCAGGTTCCAAGATGGCTCCACTTTCGGTTGTGTTGTTTTCAGCACTCTTCGTTTTATTGAAATATTTTTCCAATGTCACGAACAGGAAGCTGCCCACAAACAAAACAATTAGTACAATGGCAATGATCTTTTTATTATTTCTCATGGGTCCAGGTTGTTCCTTCTTTTGAATCTTGAAGTTGAATGTTAATGGCTTTTAATTCGTCGCGAATTAAATCAGATGTTGCGAAATCTTTCTTTCCCTTTGCTTCAGCGCGCAGGCGAATGATTACTTGCATAAGGTCATTCGAAATATCATTCGAAGCACCGCTCACTTCAACTTGCAAACCAAGTACTTCAAACACGAATCCTTTTACCAACTTTTGCAAGCGGTCAATATCTGTTTGCGTAAGTTGAATTTTATTATCTACGCACGAGTTAATCACCTTCACTGCTTCGAACAAATGCGAGATAAGAATTGGTGTATTGAAATCGTCGCTCATGGCTTCGAAACAATTCTTTTCCAACCCGGCAATATCATAGTTGCTCGAATCGGTTGCAGTTAACGTATCTACTTTTTCTACGGCGATCATTAATCTTTCAAATCCTTTTTCCGCCGCCTTCAATGCCTCATTGCTGAAATCTAATGTGCTTCTGTAATGCGCTTGCTGCATGAAGAAACGTACCACCATCGGAGAAAATCCTTTTTCTAAAAGAGTATGTGTTCCAGAAAATAATTCATGTGGAAGGAAGGAATTTCCTAAAGACTTCGACATCTTCTGTCCGTTTACAGTTAGCATGTTTGCATGCATCCAATAACGAACAGGAGCCTTTCCGCAGCATGCAGAATTTTGTGCAACTTCCGATTCGTGGTGCGGGAATTTCAAATCCATTCCACCACCGTGAATGTCGAATTCTTCACCCAAATATTTCGTACTCATTGCAGAACACTCCAAATGCCATCCCGGGAATCCTTCACCCCAAGGTGAAGACCAACGCATAATGTGCTCTGGTGATGCAGCCTTCCACAACGCGAAATCGGCGAAGAAACGCTTCTCTTCTTGTCCGTCTAACTCACGTGTGTTTTCAAGTAATTCGTCAACGTTCCTTCCGCTTAATTCACCGTAAGGAAAAACGTCTTTGTATTTTTTTACGTCGAAGTAAACACTTCCATTTACTTCGTATGCGTATCCATTTTTAATGATCTCTTCAATCATGGCAATCTGTTCCATGATGTGTCCGGTAGCGCTTGGTTCAATGCTCGGCGGATGGTTATTGAACGAGCGCATCATATCGTGGAAATACGTAGTGTATTTCTGCACAATTTCCATGGGTTCAACTTGTTCCAATTTTGCTTGCGCGCCAATGCGATCAACTCCTTCGTCGAACTCGGTGGTAATATGTCCAACGTCTGTTATGTTTCGCACATAACGAACTTTGTATCCGAGAAAAGTGAGGTAGCGATAAACGGTGTCGAAAGTGACGAACGTTCTACAATTTCCCAAGTGTGCATAATTGTAAACAGTAGGACCACACACATACATTCCAACGAATTGTTTGTGAAGGGGAGTGAACTTTTCTTTCGTTCGCGTAAGACTATTGTAAATGAACAAATCAACCATACTGCAAAGAAACGAAGACAAATAAAAAAAGCCTCATTCATTGAGGCTTTTTATGAGGCTATTGCTTTCGGTTAAGAAACTTTTTTCGCTATTTCTTCCAACATGGTTGAAACCAAGCGAGGCATTGGGTATTCAATCTCCCAACCCCAATCGTTCTTCGCTGAAGAATCGTCTATGCTGTTCGGCCATGAATCGGCTAATCCTTGACGAAAATCGGATGCGTAGCTTATTTCAAAACCAGGTAAATGTTTTTGAATTTCTTCAGCCAATTGTTTTGGTGTGAAGCTTATTCCCGCAAGGTTGTACGAACTGCGGATTTTAATTTTCTCGGCATCCGATTCCATGAGTTGAATGGTAGCGCGAATGGCGTCTTCCATCATCATCATCGGTAGTTCGGTGTTTTCCGAAAGGAAAGAAGTGTATTTGTTTTCCTTCAACGCAGAATAAAAAATATCTACCGCGTAGTCCGTTGTTCCTCCGCCTGGAGCAGAGCGGTGTCCAATAAGACCAGGGTAACGCAGACTTCTAACATCTACGCCATACTTCATGAAATAATATTCGCACCATCTTTCACCAGCTAACTTCGAAATTCCGTAAACCGAAGTCGGTTCCATGATTGTAGTTTGCGCGGTTTGATCGGCCGGAGTAGTTGGTCCGAAAGCCGCAATGGAACTTGGCCAAAACAAACGGAACTTAAATTCTTTCGCAAGCTCAAGAATGTTTAGGAGTCCTTCCATGTTTAGCTTCCAAGCATACATCGGATTTTTTTCTCCAGTAGCGCTCAATAAAGCAGCCAACTGATAAACTTCTGTAACCGCATGTTCTTGCACGCAAGCGCGCAAAGCGTCGGCGTCTAATACATTCAATTGAACATAAGGTCCATCTTCCGAAGAAACACTTTCAGCAGGCTGAATGTCGGCGCCAATCACATTGTTTTGTCCCAACTTCGTACGAAGGGCCATCACAAGCTCAATACCTATTTGTCCTCTGCAACCGATAACCAATGCTTTTCTATTCGTGCTCATATTTAAAAAATGTTTTCAAAAATAGGTATTTTCGCGCCATGGCAATTCCTCAAATTGAAATTGAAGATTTCAATTATTCACTTCCCGAAGAACGTATTCGTGTCATCCCGTTGGAAGACCGAGCTGCTGCTAAATTGTTGGTCTATGAAAACGGAGAAATAACGGACACCGTTTTTTCGAATTTACCCAACGTTCTTCAGCAAGGAGATTTGCTCGTATTCAACAATTCGAAAGTCATTCCGGCACGCATTATTTTTCAAAAAGAGTCGGGTGCCTTCATAGAAATCATGTGCCTCGCACCCTTCGGAATCTCATACACCGAAGCCTTTTCGGCACATGATAGCGTTTCCTTCACCGCATACATCGGAAATTCAAAACGATGGAAAGAAGGAAAATTAGAATTGAAAATCAATGGGAACAATGCCACCGAAAGCGTCTTCATCGAAAGAAAAGGTATTGAGAAAGATGCCTTCATCGTAGAATTCAGCTGGAACTTCAACGCCGTCTTCTCTGAAGTCATAGAGGCCATCGGACAAGTCCCGCTGCCACCGTACTTCCAACGCAAGCCAGTGGCCAACGATGTTGGCAGATATCAGACCGTCTTCGCCAAAACCGAAGGCTCCGTTGCCGCGCCCACCGCCGGTCTGCATTACACCGAAGGTGTTCTTTCAGCCTTGAAAGAAAACGGCGTGAATCAAACACAAGTGTGTCTGCACGTCGGAGCAGGTACCTTCAAACCCGTGAGTTCCGAACGCATCGAAGACCATGAAATGCACGCTGAATTTTTAGAGGTCACCAAAGCATGCATTCATTCAATCCTAAATTGTAAAGGAAGAATCATTGCCGCAGGCACCACTTCCATGAGAACCTTAGAGAGTTTGTATTGGCTAGGTGTTCGTGTTCTAGAGGGCAAAGAAGCGCATGGGATCGATCAGTGGGAACCTTACTTCGCTGCATCGACTTATTCGAAAGAAGAGGCCTTAACGGCGCTCTTGAATTATCTCGATTCTATCAACAGAGATACTATTTGCGCTACATCAAGCATTTGCATTGCGCCTGGATATTCATTCAAAATTTGCTCGGGTCTGCAAACAAATTACCATCAGCCTAAAAGCACTTTGTTGCTGCTGATTGCAGCAACTGTTGGTGAGGAGTGGAAGCGCATATATAACCACGCTTTAGAACAAGATTATATGTTCTTGAGTTACGGCGATACCATGTTACTCTGGTTCTAGCAAATGAAAAAGGATGCCGAAGCATCCTTTTCAATTATCGCGATTTTAAAAATCAATCTTCTGGGAAGAAACGGTAGTCTTCAATTTCAGCTGCTTCACGAAGTGAATTAAACAACGTCATTGGAGCGCTAGCCTTTTGACCACGCATTTTATCTTTTCTGAATGAAACGTAGTTGTCAGGGCTTTCAACACGTGTTACATCTGCAGCACGTTGAATCACATAAACACCACCTTTTCCTTTGATAGGAGCAGAGATGTTACCTGTTGGCAAACCGAAGGCAGCACCAATGACAGCACTTTCAGTCTCTTGAACACCGCTTGCAGGAATGTTACGCATAGCCATTGAAAGAGATTCGAAAGTCATTACTTGACTTGAAACTTTACCAGCGATTTCTTCCATTGAACTTCCAGTCATCATAGCCATGTACTTTTCAGCTTTCTTTTCTTTAATCACTTCTTGCTTTACGCGATCGTATACATTACGCAAAGAAGGAACTCCTTTTTCTTTGATTTCCATTAAGCAAACCACAACGATTCCATCATCAACAGAGATAGGCTGTGAAATAGCTCCTTCTTCTGTTTCAGGATTGTATGTCCAGCTAATAATCTCCGATGCATTCTGAACACCGCTAATAGCAGTTGCTTCCGGACGAACGTTTGGAGAGAAAATAAGGCTGCCATAACTTTCAACGGCACCGGCTCTGAAGCTTACGCTGTCGCCATGGTTCTGAATGAAGTCAACAGCCTTTTGGTAAGTCTCTTTCTTAGTTGCGGCGCTTGGTACAATAGGTCTTTCTATTTGAGCGTAATAAGTGACTGGTTTAGCAGCACCTTTCTTTGTTACTTCAATCAAGTGCGTTCCGAATTGTGTTTCTACAATTTGAAGATCACCTACTTTTCCGTTGAAACAAGCCGCATCGAATTCAGCAACCATTGCGCCTCTTGAGAACATTCCTAAGTCACCACCTTTAACAGCAGAGCCTGGGTCAGTGCTGTACTTCGTTGCTAACTCTGCGAATTTACCTTTCTTAGAAGTAATCAACTGCTTTAATGAATCGCATTTTGCTTTTCCTGCAGCACCTTTCTCTTTGAAAAGAATGTGACGTGCCTGAACTGAATCAATTTCAGTTCCGCGAGAAGTTAATTTAACTACGCGAGCAATTCCACCAGAAACGAATGGCCCCAATACGCGACCGATGCTGTCGGAAGCTAATTGCGAGTTGAATGGCTCTGGGAATGATCCAGCAGCATATTTTACTTTAGCGTTTGCTGGATTTCCACCATTGATTGCTGCAAACAATGAATCGTCTTTTGCGGTTTTAGACGCTTTGAGCGAAGCAGCCAATGCTTGAAGACTTTCGATAGTAGCAGCGCTGTCGCCGGCACTTGTAATCAATGGAATACGAACGTAAGCAATCGTGCGGCTTCTTTCTTGTTTGAAGTCACGGTCGTTTTTGTGCTCGTTGTAATAGCTTTCAATGTCCTCATTCGAGAATGAAATTTCACTCTCCATAATTTGAGCGTATGGCTTCACAACATAAACAATAGCGGCTTTGTCGTTCGACTGATGGAACAAACTCTTCGCATCAAGAGAATTCACGTAAGCACCAGCACCGACCAACGCGTCATACTTTTCTTTCAAGCGCTTTTCAATAACCAATCTTCTGTATCCATTGAATAGGTTAGGCTTTTCTGTTTCCATTTTCTTGAAGCTCTCGCGCATTTGCTCTTTGAATGGCAAAGAATCTTGTCCTTGGTAGAACGTGCTCTTCACGTAAGAGCTCAAATATTTTCCGAAAAGAATTTCATCCAACTCTTCGTCTGTTACCATTAAGCCAAGGCTTTGGTATTCCGGTTGAAGAAGTGTGTTTTCAATAAGATTGGTCCATACATCGTTTTCCAAACCGTGGGTTTGGCTGTTGTTGTAACTGAACAATTCCGATTGCTCTTGCAGCATTGTTCTCCATTGGTCTTGCTTAACGGTCTCGCCGTTAATAACACCAACTTTGTCTGATGGACCGCCGAACATTGCCATTATAGCGTCATACGGAATTAAGAAGCCGACAATACCAATGCCGACTAGGGCTAGTACTAGCCATCCTTGTTTACGAAGGGTTGAAATCATTGCCATAGTTATGGACTATAAAAATTAGGAGTGCGAATATCGGGAATTTGAGCGAAAATTCCTTGTTTTTTTTTAGTAACACTTAGCTATTTGTCAATTCTTCAATATTTTGAAGCTGAACAAGCTTTATTTGTCGTTCGTTAACGGCAAGAATTGTGAATCTGTAGCGCTCAATGATGAATTCTTGATTTACTTCCGGGAAGTCTTGGTGGAAGTTCAGAATGAGTCCGCCGAGGGTATCGTACTGCTCTTCATCTTCAGGAAGTTCAAGTTTATATTTTTCATTGATGTAATGAACATCAAGTCTTCCGGAAAACTCGTACCAACCTTTTTTAATTTCACGCTCTACATTGTCAATGGTGTCGTGTTCGTCTTCGATTTCACCGAAAATTTCTTCAATAATATCTTCAAATGTTATGAGTCCACTGGTTCCTCCAAATTCATCCACAACCGCAGCTACGCTTTTCTTTTGACTGCGGAAAATTTTCAAGATTTCGTTGGCCGCCATAGGTTCGGGAACAATGGCAATAGGACGGAGAATTTCTTTAATTTCTTTTGGGTTCTTGAAGAAGTCACTGAAGTGAACGTATCCAATGAGTTGGTCAATGTTTTCGCGGTAGACGATAATTTTCGAAAGTTTTGTTTCAATGAAAAGGTCTTTTGCTTTCGAAATGCTTTCATCAATATCAATGGCAACAATTTCATTCCGAGGTAGCATGCAGTCGCGTGCTTTTAACAAAGAAAAATCAAGTGCGTTTTGAAAGAACTGAATTTCCAAATCCAACTCTTTTTGCTGAGAATTGGCACCTGTAAATCCTTCCAAGTAATGATTCAAATCGGTTCTTCCAAAAACAATATCTTGTTCTTTCGGAGAATTTCGAAACAAGACCGAAAGGATCCATTCACTTACTTTCGTCACGCTGTAGGCAAACACAAAAAGCACGGCATACCAGACAACAATAAGCGGAGAGAGACGCAAAAGCCATTTGTTGGGTTGTGAGGAAAGAAGCGCTTTTGGAATGAATTCACCAAAAATTAAAACAACCAATGTTGAAACGATGGTCTGAAGGATAAGCACTCCATATGATCCAATGGTTTCATCAAGAGATGGGAAATTTGCCTCTATTATTTCGGTAAGCACGTCTCCAAAGGCAATTCCATAAATAACCAATGAAATGTTATTTCCAACCAGAAGCATAGCCAAGAACAACTTTGGTTTTCCAACCAAAGATGATAAAATAGATGCTCCGAAAACACCTTGTTTTTTATCGAGTTCTATTTTTAGTTTGTTGGAAGTTAGAAATGCAATTTCAACTCCTGAATAGAACGCACACCCGAGCAGTGTGCCGAGAATGGTAAGTACTTGTGAAGCTTCTAAATTACCCATTGTTTTTATTCATTCTTCTATACATTCCAAAACGGAAAAGAAACCACATTAGGGCTATTCCAGGAATAAATAAATTCTCTGACCCTTTGTCCCAACCTTGCAAAGATATCATGTACAATGCATAGCCGAGCGAGGCTACAACGACTATTGCCCAAGCAATAAGTACAATTCTATTCAAATTATTCATTGTTTTCTGTATTGAAATTACCCGATGTCTGATTGATTTCGTAATTGGAAAAAGAGCCGTTACTTCGAAGCCCTTTTCCTTTAAGGACACTGTTTTCTGAAGTGATTTTGACAAAATCTGGGGTGTAGACCAAGTCAGAATCCAAGTAAAAAGTAAGCGAATTGGTTTCTAGTTTTTCCTTTTTCCAATTTTCTAAAACCAAGTTTCCTTTGGTCCAAAGAACATTACTTTTTTGAGAGAAGATTGCTTCGTTACCGTTCATGGCACCTGTGTATTCTCCAAGCGAATCGAAAAACTGAATATAGAATGTTTTTGGAGCAATTAAATAAGAGCTGTCACTCACGTATTGGTCCAATTGTGTTGCAAATATTTTTGTTCGAACAACCCCGTCAATGGAGTAGCTAAAGCTCGAATTGAATGAGCTTTGAACAGGTACTAGTTTGGGGTCAGTAATGGCCTTGATCTCTGAAATTTCATTCTGACATCCGCTCAAAATAAACATCGCTGCACATACAACTAATATTTTTCGGAGAGGGTTAATCATACTTTCTCTGAACAAACCATCGCTCAAACGGATGAAGTTTAAATCCAATTAGGAACGAAGCGTAATTTTCTTTTGTTGAAGTTTCAGCGGCATTCCCGTATGTTCCGAACTCAGCTGAAAGGCAAAGCGTGCTTGTTGTTTTTGAAGAACGCATAGGCATTTGAATACCACACGTGAATGCTTCTTGAACAATATTGTTTCCGTTTAATCCAACATAAGTTTCCGCTGACTTTAGACCTAAGCGATAAGTGCACGCGCCGAAGTAGTTGTTTTCACCACCGCTTGCATTGGGAATAAATTCCATTCCGAAACCAACGTTTTTCGATTTGTGAAATGTTTGATTTGAAACATGAATCAAGTCGTTTAAATCTTCAACAGATTTCCAGTCTTGGCTTATGTACGATGCGGTGAAAGAAAGTGTTCCCGATTTCTTGAACTCATGCGAAATGGCCGCGCCAAGTTGAATTCGCTGCGGCAATACAAAAGACAAATTCGTATAGGTAGTGTCAAGCACTGTCAATACAGCTAACTCAACACCAGAAACTGATCGGGTAGATTGACGAATGTCTTGAACATCAGGATTCACGTTGTTTTTCAATTCGTAAGTTCCTCCTAGATGTAACCACGTAGAGCGACTAACTTTACCAGATGATGTTCGTTGATGAATGGGAAATGAATAATGTGCGCCAAATGTCAAGTTCGCGTCAGAAACCGATTTGCGGTTGGTAACCTTGCTGTTGTATATGGAAGTGTTATCAAAGTTTATGCGGTCTACTTGAAGAATAGATCCGAATCTGAAGTTCAGATTAGTTCCCAAAGAAAGGGTGTGTGTGCGAGCATGTGTGCTGTCTGTGTGAAGAATAAATGTTCGAGCAAATCCCATTTGAACTTTATTTATTCCGCCCTCTCCGGTGTAGCTGTATGTGGCGTTCAGACTGTCGTTTATAGCTTGCTTATTTGAAAACTGATAGCCTACAACACTTTCAGGAGAAACTCCCATTGCAAATCCCCATTTATTTCCTGCACGCTTAAAGCCGAATGCGATTTCCCCAACCTGACCACCGACATAATTCGTATGCCCATTGGCAGAAAGAAGCTGTGAACTTTTTGCAAAAACACCTGCTTGGAATGTGGTTTCAGAAAACAATGCAAAGGAAGCGGGGTTCGTTAAGTTCACACCAGATAAATCGGGTAGTGCAATGGATGCGCCGCCTAAGGCTGAATACCTTGGGTTGAATCCAATGTCTGTGAGACCTATTCCAAAACGCGAGTATGGAGAATTCACGGGTATTTGTGCCTGCACGCCAAAGCACATCGCTGAAATTAAAACAAGAATAATGTTCTTAAGATTCATTCGCACAAGAGATGGCATACAGTCCAATTAAAGTTAAATTCAATTCTACAAAGATGCGGTAATTAAGCTGTTTCGCAAAATGGGTTGCATCAGTGCCCGTAAATACGATTGAGATATTGGGCCAGTGCTCGAATGCCCATGCAATATAGCCCTTCAATTCCGAGAGAATTCCATAATTCACGCTGCTGAGCATCGCTCCTTCAGTAGAATTTTGAAACGGCTCGGCACTTTCAGAAAATGCGATAAGTGGAAGTTGCCCTGTAAATTCGTGCATAGCCCTCAAGCGTGACTGCACGCCTAAAGAAATAACGCCGGAAACAAGAGCTTTGTTTTGAGCAACGGAATAAGTAATGCAGGTGCCGAAATCAACAATCAAGCTTTCTGATCCGTCTAAAATTTTAAATGCTCCGGCTACATTCGCAAGCCGATCATTGCCTGCAACTCCTGAGATGTATTGATAACTCGGGAAATTTTCTTTTGGAACAATTCTACAAAAAGAAAATTCATTCAAAAATTCAGTTTGTTCAGCTGTGCTTCTTACGGAAGAATAGAAAAATGGAAGCTTGTGTTTTGAATGCAACTGATTCAATTCAAGACGAAGATTTTGATTGAGAATTCTTCCAGATTCAACCAAGCATTTTTTTTCGAATAAACCCCACTTTAATGAGGTGTTGCCTTGGTCCAATACAATACAATTCATCTGGAAAGGCTAGTTTTTAAGGACGGTAATGGTTCCTCTTCGCTCATATAAAACACCCACTCCGTTTTTAACAGTGATGTAATAGACATAAGCGTTTTCATGAACATAATCTCCACCGTTCATTTTGCCATCCCACTTTTCTGAAAGTTTGTTTGTTTCAAAAACATAATCGCCCCATCGGCTGAAAATATTCAACGTGTATTGCGTGGTATCTGCGAAAGAAATAACTGGATAGAAAAGGTCGTTCTCTCCATTAATCATCATCGCATTTGGAATCCAAATCAGCGGTTCTTGATTCAAACATTTTT
Source organism: Chryseobacterium gleum (assembly GCA_945881835.1). GTDB lineage: Bacteria > Bacteroidota > Bacteroidia > Flavobacteriales_D > Sanyastnellaceae > CAIZGX01. The sequence goes on from CAMCVP010000001.1 coordinate 20,600, forward strand.
TATTGCTGTATGATGAAAACGTTTCGTTAGGGAAGTAACTTATGGGCTGAGAGTATGCCTTAATACGGTAACAAAATTGTCCCTTCGAAGTAAGGAAAGGCTCCAAGTCTTCGCTGAATGCCAAGTAGCTGGCAGATCCTGTTGAAGCTAGAGTTTCTGGCGAGCCATCTACCGATCGAAGGATTTCGTAAAATTGAACACCGTTCTCCCAATCTTCGTATTTCGACCAGTTCAAACTGTTCAATAATAATTCAGAGTTGTTTGCTCCACGAAGGCGAATGTTGCGTCCAACATTGGTGGTGTCTACAAAATAACCACAAGGATTTTGGACTATTACGCGGTAGTCGTAAATGATGTCGTCAGAGTTTACATCGGTATCCGTAAATACAATGTTTGCTGCAGAAAGCGTAATGTCACTGAGATATTCCCACTCGTAAGGAGCGTATAAATTTTTTCGTTGAAGTATGTATTTGTGAGGTACCGATGTCGCTTCTGAACGAACAGTAATGTCAATACTCTTGTTGCTGTTTACGCTCACAGATGTGAGGTAATTGATGTTCGGAGGAGTTGGGTAAATGACGTTCACAGTTTGAACGTTTGAAATTGACCAATAGCCTGCATTACCGCCGTTTCGATAGGCTACGATGGAGTAGTAGTTATTCCCGGGAGTTATTGAAGTAAATTCATAATTCAATTGAAGTATTGAACCATCTACCGTGTCTAGCGGTGTGAAACCCATACCATCGGGATTGTCGTTCTGCATGAGAACATAATAATCAACACCATTGTCCCAACCGGTGTAGGGTGTCCAAGAGAAATTGAGTGAATTCTCGCACAAAGTGTAGGTTGTTGGACTGAGATAAATCGTGCAATTACAGGTCGAGCCTGTTGGACTTGTATTAGGGCTTGGGGGAGTGCCGCTGTAGCAAGAATCTATGGCTGCAATGAGATAACATTCCGGACCCGCATTCGGAGTCGAGAGCATATCGCTAAAGACGCTAGAGTTTATCCCCACAAAAGCGGTATCTAACAGAGTTACTGTAGTTCCGTTACAGGCATAAATTAAATAACCATCGGTGTCTCCAACAGGGAATGGATTCCAATCCATTGTCGCTTGGTTAGTGATAGAGTTTACCGTAACGCGCGTAAAAGAAGGGATTGGAGGTGCTGTTTGATCATAGAAAAAGTCTCCTGCGATATTGCTAGCAAAATCACAAATGGGCAATCCACTGTATCGAATTTGGAAATTCAATTCGTCTCCGCAAGTAGTCACTTCATGATCGTAAGCGGTACTTGATCCTGGTAAATTGGCTACGCTACTCCATACACCAGCGGGGTATTCCAGCCACACCTGAGCACCTGAAGCAGCAAGCCACACAGCATTGCTAGTAGGCGAGTTCCATTGTAAATTTACGAATCCAGGTGGTGAAGCAGAGGCAGTTACCGTTAACAAGGTGCTGCAAAAAGTTTCAGAAGTGGTGAAGTTTGGTGTGCCTCCAACATTGTCCTCTGTTGAAATGTAAACACATACAGAAGTTGCGCTCGCGTTAACGTTCGAATAGACGTAGGTTCCGGATAAATTCGTTGTTTGAGTAATTTCTGAAATCCCTCCTGAAATGTCTGTTGCAAAAATATGATTCGCCACGAATGTAATTGGGTTGGGAGAAGTGCTCCAGGAAATTGAAACGCTTGTCCCCTGAACTTCCAAACAAGTAATGCTCGCAATAGATTGGCCATTACTCGAACGAGTAAAAAACAATCCGAAGATCACAAGACAGAGTATTAAGTGCTTTTTCATTTCTTTGAAGAGTGCAAAAATAGGCCTTCGGTTGCATTTATGGCCATCTTCAAACGGAATTAAAATGAAATATTGCCCATATTTTTTTGTGCCTCTTGGAATTCTGAAATGGTTTGATCAATAACTTCTTTCGCCGAGATAATTTCTTTTATTCGGGCACTTACTTGCCCAATTTCCAATTCCCCTTCCTCAAGATTGCCCATAGACATTCCTTTTTTGGCTCTTCCTCTTCCCAATAATTCTTTTAATTCGTCAATACTGGCCCCGGATTCATAGGCGTTCAGCACTGCTTTGTAAAATGCACTGTTCAACAAACGAACCGGTGTTATTTCATGAAGCGTTAGCTTGGTATCGCCTTCCTTGGCTTGTAAAATTGCGTTTTTAAAATTCTCATGCGCAGCAGATTCAGTGGTCATAACAAAACGAGAACCCATCTGAACACCCTGTGCGCCTAAAGACATAGCGGCGAGCATGCTTTTTCCACAAGAAATTCCTCCCGCGGCGATAACGGGAATGGTAACAGATTCCACCACATTTGGAATGAGGCACAACGTGGTTGTCTCCTCTCTTCCGTTGTGTCCGCCCGCTTCGAAACCCTCTGCCACAACAGCATCTACGCCGGCTTCTTGAGACTTTAGAGCGAAAACACTGCTGCTTACAACATGGGCAACTTTAATTCCTGAAGATTTTAATCGTTCGGTATACTTTTTTGGGCTACCTGCCGAAGTAAAGACAATGGGAACACGATATTTTTCAATGAGTGCAATGTGCTCTTCAATGTTCGGATAGAGCAGCGGAAGATTAACTCCGAAAGGTTTATTGGTTTGTTGAAAGCACTTCGTTATTTCGTCTTCCAACTGATCAGGATACATAGAACCTGCCCCAAGAAGTCCGAGTCCACCGGCATTGGATACGGCGGTAACCAAATTCGCTCCCGTGCACCAAATCATTCCCCCTTGAATTATCGGGTACTTAATTCCAAAAAGTTGACTGACTGAATTCATGTTGAAATTTTTTCCAAAAATGCGAAAAACATTCGAGTGTCAGAAATTGTTGATTATCTTAGCGAACCACTTTACCAAAAATGAAAAAAATAGCATTCTTTTTTAGCTTAGTTCTCGTGCTAGCTTCTCATGCTGCCACGGCTCAATACCGTTGGGATTATGGATTGAAAGTAGGTGCCTCGAACTACCTTGGCGATATCGGAGGAAAGTATTTACCACGAAGAGATTTTGTAGTCGATATGCATTTAGCGTCTACACGCTTATCGGCAGGAGCATATTTTCGATACAAGGTGAACAAGCGTTGGGCATTCTCAACGAATTTCGATTGGATAAGAATTACAGACAGAGATGCATATACAACTTATGCCCCCCGTCGTGCGCGAAATGCGAATTTTCAAAACGATTTATTGGAATTAGGAGCACGCGCTGAATTAACCATTTGGTACGATAACGACGTTGGAAATAAAGGATATTATAATCCTGACTTCAAAGTATTTTTATTCGGAGGACTTGCAGGCTATTCTTCAAATCCGAAGGGACAGATTTATAACAACGGAGAAGTGCAATACGGTGGCGAATGGTTCGAATTGCGTGACTGGAAAACCGAAGGGCAGAAAGAGTCTTATGCGAAATACGGTTTAGCAATTCCAGCGGGTATTGGTGCTTATTTCACTTACAACAAAAAGTGGAGAGTGCAGTGGGATCTGAGTTGGAGAACAGTATTCACAGACTATTTAGACGACATTTCTACGGTTTACACCACTCCGAATTCAGAAGATCCAATGGCGTATGAGTATGTGAACAACCAAACTTATCAAGCCTTGTTAGATGGTTTAGTAGCTGAAAACCCTGAGTATACAGCTGCGGATTTATCGATAGAGAACTTCCAAATTGCACCACCGGGCGCAACGTATCAATCTCCAAGAGGGAATGCAACAAACAACGATAGCTATCTAACCACTCAATTAACTGTTACAAGAGTAGTTCGTGGAAGATCTAGTTTCTACAAGTCGAAGTACAGTTACATGAAAGGGAAACCTGGTGTTAGAAGATCAAGAGCGAAATTCTAATCTTAGAAATACTGAATCAATTTAGAAAGTGGTTTACGCAATAGCGTGAACCACTTTGGTTTTAGGCCATTTATTTTCCAAGCCAAGCGATCTTCTCTGTTCGCCCGTATTCGGTTTTTTAAACTAACGTTACTAACTCCTCCGGCACGCATGTGAATCATTACTTTCGGGAGATGCACGGCGCTGCATGATTCCTTGAAAAGAAATCTGAGCATTAATTCATAGTCTGCGGCACTTTTGAATTGCGTGTCGAATTTTCCAAATTGATCGTAACATGTTTTCCGAACGAAAAAAGTAGGATGAGGAGGCATCCATCCTTTCAGAAAATTTTCTTTCCGGAACGAACCGCTTCGCCATTTGCGAACGATCTTAGAAGTATCAATCGGATTTACGTAATTCAAATCACCATATAGACAGTCTGTGTTGTTTTGCTGAAAAGCTCGCACGACCTCTTCAATAATATCATTGGAGCAATAGAAATCATCACTATTCAGAACGCCAATAACTTCTCCAGTAGCCAGCGCCAGCCCTTTGTTCATAGCATCGTAAATGCCTTTGTCTCTTTCACACAAAAACTTTGTTACAAGCTTTTGAGAAGCACCTTCGGAACGACCTTGGATAGCAGCTTGCGTAGAATCTAGAAATTGCTTCACAATTTCTACTGTTCCATCACTCGAGTTCCCATCGACAACGATATACTCGATGTCTTTGTAAGTTTGAGACTGAACAGATTTTAAGGTGTCTGCAATGGTCCTTGCACTGTTGTAACTTACAGTAATGAGACTAACCTTCATTGGGCTTAGAAGTTCCTTCCAATTAGGAAATAAAGCACTTGATTGTAATTTCCTTTTTCGTAGTAGGAGTTTGGATTAGCAAAATTTGGTGAAGGGCGTGTCGGTATCATACTCGAAGAGAATCGTCCTTCAATGAAAAAATGATCGCCCATTTGCAAAGTAGCGCCTACGGTAATTCCAACGTCGTTATTACGAAAGGCAGGAATCACATCATAGGTTAAGGCATTCGAAAGAATGTCTTGCTTAATCAATCGACCATAATACACCCCAGTTAGAAAGGTGAACGGTCCATTTTGAAATGAGTATTGCACAGGTACCTCAATGTATCTTAATCGATACGCGAAGGTGTTGAAATTTAGTGTGTCGCGTTTAGTGCGAGAACCTTTGTCTGCGTAATTAAGTCCAATACGAAAACCGTTTTTCGAAGAAAGGGGTGCGCTTACAAATGCACCTCCAGTCATTCCAAATTTGTCCCAGCCACCAAGCCCATCGCCACTAATCTGAGAAGTAGTCATCCCAAAAGAAACGCCTGCTTTGAATGCTTGCTGCGCGTTGCTTTTAAACGAGAGCAAAAAGAGAAATAGAAGAATTAGTTTAGTTGATTTCATACTCAATCGCATTCAACACTTCATGGCTGTTTGCGTCAACCAAATAGCCAATCACGGTCATATTCGTTGGAACCCAATTCGCTTGAAGCGGAATAGTAAAACTGTTGGTTGAAGAATATCCGGTTGAAGGGCTATTGATAACAAGATTCCCCATGGGTTCGGTGACATTGGTACGTAGCACATGCTCGTGCTCATATTCTTCAATTTCGGAAGGAGTTTGACTGTAATCTTCTTGAGCGCTTATGATGTGGTTCTCAACCAAAAGAACAACTAGATTAACATTGCCCGTGTAACTTTCAATAAATTGAGAATTCATGTGGATGTTAAGAACGTTGTCTGCTGCTACGTATTCGCAGTTAGCTTGCAATGCTACAGGAGTTGCAACGTTCATTCGAGTAGTAACAATATTCTGCCAACTGCTTGGGTTTGCAGGATCGAGGTATTCATAACTGCTTAATCCTCCTAAGCGATCAATGCGAGCAGTAGGATTGAATCCGCCGTTCAACTGAGCCCAGTAAAGATTGCCGACAGGAGTGGTATAATCAGTTTGAAACAATGTTCCCCCAGTAGCTGCAAGAGATCCTGCGTGAATAGCAACAGTAACCATGCGCTCTCCTAATGTGGCGTCGAGTGCTAAAGCAAGTGCAGTCGAAGGTGGACAGAAGCCGCACAGGTGACCAGTAAATTCTTCGAATAGAACGTTTCGAGTAGCCTCTGAAGTGGCATTAAAGGTCGGTGCTTGTCCGTATAAATCATCACGGTATTTGTTTTTTGCTACTGTAACCGGATTCTCAATACGGTCGCAAGCTCCAAACAAGAGAGCCATGGCAAGTAGGATAAAGTAATTCTTTTTCATATTAAAAACTTGCAGTGTACATTAATTCAAATCCGTTAGTGGCAGGAACTGCTCGGCAAACACCTCCGATACAAAACACTCCCTCTCTTCTTTTTCCGTATCCAAGAGTTAAGCGCTGAGAGCCGTTGATATAACCAACTGTTCCAAACAAATAGTGAATGCGTTTTTCTTCTACAGAATTCCCATAGTTGTATTGATCAATTAATCCAATACTCCAATGAGGTGAATGAGAGAACTCTGCAACAACAGTGGCCCAATCTCCTTTGTCTTGATCTGTTTGAAGTCCTTGCAGTTCAAGGTGAAGGTTGTCTTTTGGAGTGAATTTGTAGTTCATTTCGAGAACTTCAATATTCGCATAAACAATTCCTTTGAAATCATTCGTAACAGGAGTAACCAAAGTGTTGAATTCAAAATAATAGTATGTGAAACCTGTTGAGAATTTTTTACTTAGTTTTTTCTTCACTTCCAAATTGAAATCTCTTACATATTTTGTTGGACCGAATTTGACTGAATTGATTTCATAGCCTTCGGTGTATGCTTCAATTCCAGTTAGGCGGGTTGTATCCAAACCATTCGCAGCAGCGAAGTTGGCTGAAAGTTGAGTGCCATATTTTCCTCCAAGTTTTGTCCCTTTCTTGAAGGTGTAGAATACTTCGCCCATAAAACTAACCTCCCCGGTTAAAGGAGTTGCATATGGATACAAGGTGGCTGCCAAGTTGTAGGTGTGTTGTTTTGTAATTGAAGGCAAATAGTTGGTTGGCACATCGAATAACTTCAAGTTACGGTCTGCACGGAAACTCATATTGTCTATGTATTTCACAGCTGCATTTACCCCAAGACCGCTACCGCTGTATGAGGCATTCAAAAAGAACGCTTTTCCTTTTCTATACAAATAGGCGTTGTCGGCGCTTGGGTCATTAATCTTTTGGGCATATTCCGCTGATAAAGCAAGTGCATTTCTATTTAACTGCAGGCGAACGGCTGAATTAGAAACGTTGTTCGGCGTCAAGAAAATCAGAGAGTCCTGAAACCTTGTTTCCCCATTTTGATATCGGCTCACGAAACTAGTTCCAAGTGTCAACTGTGTTTCCTTTTCCGCTAGTGATTTGAAAATAGAATTCAAATTAAACTCGGCGTCGCTTCCACGAATAATACCATCTGCATTGGTAGATCTGCTGTCGAAATCCAGGCGCTGGCGACCATATATTCCTTTGAGTGTAATTCCTTTTTTCGGAGTAATGATTAAACGAGCGCCGTCTAGCGCGTTGTCTATTCCGAGGTTCGGTTCCCAATAAGTACGAAGGGTCAGTCCATTTCCAAATTGCTCATAAAAATTTCCAATGGTTACATTGAAAATGCTGTCTTGGTATTGTACGAATCTGTTTCCAATACCCGTTCCCTTGTAACGGTTTTGCGCACTGAAACCTTGAATGGCATTGTTATATGTTTCAAATCGCATTCCTGCACTAAAACCACCTTGGGTGTACATTAGATTTCCAAAACCATTAATTGCTGTGGTTGCAGGCGGAACGGTGGCTCCAATAAGACTGTCTTCGCTATACTGCTGTGAAAGGAATTGGAAATTCCCGTGCAATTGTCCAGGTTTTTTAGGGTCGCCTTGCGCTTGAACACCAAAGGCGAAGGCAAGCAAGGCAGAAAATACAAGTAACTTTTTCATTCTGTTCATTGAGCGTCGAAAATACGGCGCATTCTGAAATAAAAAAAGCCCTTTCGGGCTTATAAGTTGGAATGAAGAGAATTACTTCTTCAATTTTAAAAGTTGCTCGTGAACTTCAGCTTCGTCGCCTTCAGCATAGTTGTTATGCTGCCAAACGATTTTCCCAGTTCCGTCAACCAAAAAAGTGTGAGGAACATTGTTCACGCCCAGCGCTTGCGCGAATTGCTTATTGCTGTCTAGCAATATTTCATATGGCCACATAACACTACTTACGTAAGGCGCAACACGCATTACAGACCTTTGGTCGTCGATAGAAACGGCAATGATTTTCACACCGGTCTCTGCTTGCCACTCTTCATATAAATCGAGGTAATTGTTGAGTTCTTTTTTACAAGGGCTGCACCACGTTGCCCAAAAACAAATCAGCGTTGGTTTGCCGTCTTGTGCAAGTGTTGCTGTGTTAATCGTTTTTCCGTTTAGATCTTTTAGGTTGATGCTAGGAAGGGTTTCTTGAGCAGATAATCCAAGGGAAATGGCCAAGAAGAAAATTGAAATTGAAAGGCGCATAAATATTTTTTTTAAAAGTAAAAAACTTTAGCCAATGACTGTACCAAAAAAAAGAGCCGACGCATCGTCGGCTCTTCTTCCTTGAAAAATCAAGATTATTTTACAGAAACACGAACAGTGTTAACAGTTCCGTTGATTGTTACATTCAACATGTAAACACCAGCAGAAAGGTTAGAAACATCTAAACGTGAAGTGTAGTTTCCAGCAGCTTGGCTACCTACGTATTCAGTCATTACGCGCTCACCAAGAACGTTGATAACGTCAACAGTAACAACGCTGTTGTTTGTTAAACCGTAAGCAACATTGATGAAATCGTTTGCAGGGTTAGGGTAAACACTAACACCAGCTGAAAGACTAACTTCTTCGATACCTACTACAGTGTTTACGTTAGAAGGAGCAGCAGCTTCAGCGAAGTTGTATGTTCCATCATAGTTCCACAATGTAGAGAAAGTAGCACCAGCATCGTTTACTGTTGTAACGAACATGTGTCCGTTTACAGCAGCACCCCATTGCATGTCATAGAAACCATCACCATAAGCATCAGTTGCAGTGAAAGTGTAACATCCAGTTGATGGAAGGTATACGTTTTCAATTTTAGTAGAGTTGTCAGCAGGAAGTGGAGCTGCGCTGTAATCACGAGAAGCAACTACGTTTCCAGCATCATCAGTGATAGACCAAGAAGACTCTTCTGGGTAACGGTCGAATAAGATATCAATCTTAACGTGAGTTGTACCGTTATCAGCAAAGGCGATAGCAGCAGTAGTTGCGTTGTTAGCAGTGTTGTCATCAGCAGAAGTGATAGACACGTTCAAGTTAGTAGCACCAGTGATAGCAACTGAACCAACGTTTACAGTTTCAACTGCGTATGTAGCAAGGTTACCAGTCCAGTTAAAAGTAACAGGAGCAGTACCACCAGTTACAGTGATTGTGCAAGCAGTTAATGGAGCAGTACCGTTGTTTTGAATAGTAACAGCAACGTCTACGTTTCCACAAGTAGCTAAATCACCATCGTAGCTTAACACAGAAGGATCATTAGATTGGAAAGCTGGAGGAGGACACTCTTGAAGAGTAGCGTACAAACCTGCAGCATCTAATTGTCCTACTTCAGTAACGATACGGTTAGGGCAAATGCGGTAGATTGTTGGGTAGTAAGCAATACCGTAATCGTTGTTGATTGAGTTTGCTGAAGCCGTTGCTGGGTTAGCCATTGGAAACTCGATAGCAGTTCCAGCTGGGTTCAACCAGTTACCTTGTGTGCTAGCACCAGTACCAGCCATGTCAGCATCAGTAGTAGTACCATCACCGTCAATCCAAATAACCATTACTTCGTCAGTAGTAGAAGCAGAAACTCCAGGAGCACCAGCAGGACCGTGGTTGATATACAACTCGTCCAATGCACCAGAAAGGTGGAAGTTCCAACATGGTCCGCACCATGTTGCAGATACGTCAAGGTATACAGTGTATCCTTGATCTAAATAGTTGTACAAGTTGTGCGAAACACCGAATTGGTCAGTGATTGTGAAATCTTGACCAAAAGATCCAGCAGGCAACTGAGCGAAAGACATTGTTGACGACATTACGGCAACAACCATCAATAGTAGAGCTTTTTTCATTTGATAAATTATTAATAGGTTTACTTTAGGGCAACGAATATAAAGAAATATTTCGCCCAAATACTTTTTATATCTTTGGACAATGAAAAAAAATCTTCTCTTTTTTGGATTGGCCCTTTCTTATCTAGGGATGTCTGCACAAAGTATGGAATTGGTTAACCCTGTGGTACAAGTAAATGCCACAGCGGCAACCTTAACAGGAGCCGGTGAAATGGTTGCTGAATGGCCAGTAACGAATATATCAGATGCGAGTATTTCTGTGAAATGCAATCGAAGCGTTATTTCTGAAATTGCAGGGTCTTCGAATTATTTCTGTTGGGGCGTTTGCTACGGTGAAACAACCAACGTTTCGCTCTTAGCTCAGACAATTTTAGCAAGTGATACGAATCATACGTTTTATGCGCACTACAAACCACTAGGAAATTCAGGGGAAACGCTAATCAAATATTGTTTCTTCAACACAGCCAATCCTGCTGATCAAGCTTGTCAGACTGTTAGTTTTTGCTACGAGTCTTCATGTCCTATGGGTGTTGATGAAGAGGCAGTTCCAAAACTTGAACTTGTTGGAAGCAACCCTCTAAAAGGTCTAAGTTTCATGAATTATAAATTACCAACAGGAGAGAAAGAAGGACAGTTAGTCATTACGAATCTTCAAGGCGAATTAGTTAAAAAAGTTGTAGTGAAAGGAAATTCAGGCAGCATCCTTTTGAATGCACAAGATTATGCCGCAGGAGTGTATCAGTTTACATTATTGACTGCAAAAGGAAAGGAAACGATTCGATTAGTAGTTGAATAATTCAGTAAAGAATTCATACTAGAGCAACCTCGAATTCGAGGTTGTTTTATTTTTGCAAACCGAAAGAACGAACATGAAGCAAATAAAGAGGAAAGAGGCGCTCGATTACCACGAGTTAGGTAGGAAAGGAAAGTTAGAAATAGTTCCGACTAAACCATACAGCACGCAAAGAGATTTGGCATTGGCCTATTCTCCAGGTGTTGCAGAGCCGGTAAAGGCGATTGCTGAAAACATTGACGACGTTTACAAGTATACAGGGAAGGGAAATTTAGTTGCTGTTATTTCAAACGGTACAGCCATTCTTGGTCTTGGTAATTTAGGACCAGAAGCCAGCAAACCCGTGATGGAAGGAAAGGGGATGCTCTTCAAAATTTTTGCAGATATCGATTCTATTGATATTGAAATGAAGGCGACTGAAGTTGATGATTTCGTGAACACGGTTATCAATATTAGCCCAACGTTTGGAGGAATAAACCTCGAAGACATTAAGGCTCCTGAGGCATTTGAAATTGAAGAGAGGTTGAAAGAAGCGTTGGACATTCCAATCATGCACGATGATCAGCACGGTACAGCAATCATCTCAAGCGCGGCTTTATTAAATGCACTTGAAATTGCTGGCAAGAGTATCAGTGCTATTAAAATAGTGGTGAGCGGTGCAGGAGCAGCAGCGCTAAGTTGCCTGAACACCATGATTGGCCTTGGATTGAATCCAGCAAACATTCGAATGTTCGATTCAAAGGGACTCATTAATACGTCAAGAGAAGATATAGATCACCGCAAGAAGAGATTTGCAGTGGATTCGAACGAAGGCTCGCTTGCTGAAGCATTGATTAACGCCGATGTGTTTTTAGGATTGTCACAAGGAAATATCGTTTCTCAAGAAATGATTCGATCAATGGCAGACACCCCAATTGTTTTTGCTTTAGCTAACCCAGATCCAGAGATTCCATACGAAGAAGCAATGGCTGCTCGTCCAGATGTTATAATGGCAACAGGAAGAAGTGACAATCCAAATCAGGTAAACAATGTTCTAGGTTTTCCATTCATTTTTAGAGGTGCTTTAGATGTTCGCGCAACGAAGATCAACGACGCCATGAAACTTGCTGCCGTTAAGGCATTGGCAGATTTAGCCAAGTCTACTGTTCCGGAGGAAGTTATGGAGGCGTATCATATCACAAGCCTGTCTTTTGGAAAGGACTACATCATTCCAAAACCAAATGACCCACGTTTGTTAGTTGCTGTTTCTACTGCCGTTGCAAAAGCTGCAATTGAAAGTGGAGTGGCAAAGAATCCAATCACCGATTGGGACGCCTACGCAAGTGAACTTCTCGGTCGAATGGGACGCGACAACGCTCTCACCAGAGGTATTTCCGAAAGAGCAAGAAAAGACAAGAAACGAGTTGTATTCGCTGAAGGAGACAATCCGAAAATCCTCAAAGCGGCAGAGCAAGCCAAGGACGATGGAATTGCCATTCCAATTTTATTGGGGCAGGAAGAGAAAATTCGTGAACTTATTCACGAGTACGATTTAGATCTAGCTGATGTTGAAATAATAGACCCACGCTTGGAATCACACAGAGCTGAGCGTGAGAAATACGGAGAGTTTTTCTATCAAAAAAGAATGCGCAAAGGCATTACCAAAACCGAGGCTTCACGCATTATGCGCGAAAGAAACTATTTTGGTGCTATGATGGTTGAAACTGGTGCGGCAGATGCCATGATTTCCGGAATGACTCGAAACTACGCTAAAGTTATTCGTCCAGGTTTGGAAACCATAGGAACTGCTAAAGATGTGAAAACTGTTTGCGGAATGTATATCGTTCAAACTCCGAAAGGACCGATGTTTTTCGCAGACACAACCGTTAACAGAGACCCGACTGCAGAACAATTGGTAGATATCACCTTGTTGGTTGCAGATGCGGTAACAAAAATGAAGATAGCTCCGCGAATGGCCATGCTGAGCTATTCGAATTTCGGCTCTTCACACGGTTCAGATCCGGAAAAGGTGGCAAAGGCTGTTGCACTTCTGCATCAGAACCATCCGCACTTAATCGTTGATGGTGAAATTCAAGCCAATTTTGCATTGAATCCTGAAATGAGAAAAGAGAATTTCCCATTCTCTAAATTGGCCGATTCCAAAGTAAATACTTTGATATTCCCGAATCTTTCTTCTGGAAATATCAGTTATAAAATTCTTCAAGAAGTTGCCGGAATGGAAGTAATAGGTCCAATTTTATTGGGAATGAAACGCAGCTATCATATCTTGCAAATGGGTTGCTCTGTGCGCGAAATCGTGAACATGGTTCGTGTTGCAGTGGTTGACGCACAGGCTAAAGGTACCTTAAACAGATAATATGCTCTACTCAATAACAGGACATCTCATTGAAAAATCACCGGTGCATGCCGTTATCGATTGCAACGGAGTGGGTTATTTTTTAAATATCAGCCTAGCCACCTACTCAGCTCTTCCAAATAACGGAGCGGTTATGCTTTACACGCATCTGCACGTTAACGGAAACGACTTTTCATTGGTTCTGTATGGGTTTTATTCCGATCAAGAAAAAGAATTGTTCAAGAAATTGACAAGTGTAAGTGGTGTAGGTCCGAATACGGCTCGAATGGTGCTTTCGAGTTTGAATGTGAACGAGTTGATTCAGGTTATCGCTAGCAAAGATTTGCCATCACTGAAACGTATCAAAGGAATTGGTGAAAAGACTGCGGAGCGCATTTTAGTAGATCTTCACAACAAAGTTGGAAAGATAGATGGGGCCATGGTAGAAAAAATTGGCGGTGTACACAATACCATTCGTCAAGATGCGTTAGTGGCACTGTCCCAATTGGGCCTAGACAAAACCAAAACTGAAAAAATGTTGGATAAGATTTTAATGACGAATGGTGAATTGCCATTGGAAGATCTTATTAAACAAGTGCTGAAACAGATATAATAACCGTGAAAGAAATTGCCCTACGCCTCCTTTCAAGAGCCATTTTCGTAATGGCCCTTTGTGTTTCTGGCTGGTTGGCCTGGGCAAACACTTCGGTTGAGACACGCGTCATTGCGAAGTCGAATCATAATTTTGTTTTTGCTCCTGATACCGTAACGCCAATTTGGCCAAACAATGACAGTCCTGCTCCGAGTGAGGGAGGCAGCGGTATCGAAATTCCATTGCCGTCAAACATTCACTATTCAGTAGAATACAATCCAGCCACAGGACGTTACGAAGTCGTGCAGAAAATCGGAGATAAGTTCGATTATCGCAGGCCGACTACTATGGATATGGAAGATTTTCTTGACTTCCAATTAGATAAAAATGTCTCGAAGTATTGGAACAAAATCAAGGACGATAAGTCTGCTGCAAACAAGGAGTTTGCTCCAGTAATTAAAGTTGGGGGAGATAACTTCGAACATATTTTTGGTTCGAATGAAATTGAAATTCGACCTCAAGGTTCAGCCGAATTAACGTTCGGTTTAAACTCTCAACGTACTGAAAACCCTCGTATTCCAGAGCGTCAGCGTAAAAACACTAACTTCAACTTCGATCAGAAAATTCAAATGAATGTCATTGGTAACATTGGCACCAAGATGAAGTTAAAGGTGAACTACAATACGGAAAGCACCTTCGAATTCGAGAACAACATGAAGGTGGAATACACCGGCGATGAAGACCAAGTCATGCGCAAAATTGAATTGGGTACTGTTGCGCTTCCATTAACAGGAACGCTTATGCCCGGAAGCCTTGGTTTATTCGGAGCGAAGATTGAAACTCAATGGGGCAAGCTAAAGAACACAACCATTTTAACTCAACAAAAGGGTGAGCGAAAGGAAATCACGGTTCAAGGAGGGGCACAAACAACGCGCTTCGATATTGCCGCAGATAATTACGAGGCGAACCGACATTATTTCCTTTCAGGATATTTCAGAGACAATTACGACAATGCTTTGGCCGCGCTTCCTGTTGTAAACAGTGGAGTGAACATTACCCGAATTGAAGTTTGGGTAGTTAACCAGCAGGCCAATACGCAAGACGTTCGGAATATTTTAGCATTTACTGATTTGGGGGAAAACTCTCAGTATTTGGCAACCGATTACAACAATTCAACACTTTTCAATCCGGGTCAACTTCAAAACCCAGACAACGAAAACAACAACCTTTACAATGTTGTTTCGAACAACCAAAATATTTTAGATTTTTCAAATGCTAATGCGGCCATTCAGTCGCTAGGATATGGAATGCGCCAAGGTATTCATTATGAAAGAGTCGGTAACGCAAGAAAATTGACGCCCTCTGAGTACACGTACAATTCTCGTTTGGGTTTCATTTCATTGAAGCAATCATTAAATAACGCCGAAGTTTTAGGGGTGTCCTACGAATACACGCTTAACGGTCAAACCTATCAGGTAGGTACGCTTTCTCAAGACGGAATAGCTGCACCACAAGCCTTAATGTTAAAGATGTTGAAGTCTTCTATCACCTTGGTGAAGTTGACAAACGGTGATCCTTCTCCGCTTTGGAAAAACATGATGAAGAACGTCTACAACTTGGAGTCGTTTGGAATTTCTCCTGATAAGTTTCGTCTTGAAGTGTGGTACAACAACCCGGCAACGGGTGTGAACATGAACTACATTCCACGAGAACCTCTCAGCGGGACACTTCTTTTACAGGTAATGAACCTCGATAGAATTGATGCCCAGCAAATGCCTGGAAGCGATGGTTTCTTCGACTTTGTTCCGAATGCGTCAACTGCAGGAGGATTGATAGACGCCTCTTCCGGACGCGTCTTTTTCCCAGTTGTCGAACCATTTGGTTCGCACCTGTCCGATAAAATATACGCGGGACTGGGAAACACACCGCAGGCTGCACAAGTGGTTTCGCAAGTAGTCTTCCAAGCGTTGTACGATTCAACCAAAACGGCAGCCCAAATCGGTTTCCCTCAATTGAATCGCTTCAGAATTAAAGGAGAATATCAAAGCGCTTCTGGTTCAGAAATTTCACTGAATGCATTAAATATTCCGCAGGGTGCCGTTACAGTTACAGCAGGTGGAATGAGACTTGTTGAAGGAACCGACTTCACGGTGAATTATAATTTGGGAAAGGTTACAATCCTCAATGAAAGCATCATGAGCTCCGGTCAGCCAATAAAGGTGGCTGTTGAGAGTAACTCCATGTTTAATCTGCAATACAAAACCTTATTGGGAAGTAGATTCGATTACAAGTTTTCTGAAAATTTGGCCATGGGAGCCACTTTCATGAATTTGAAGGAACGTCCCCTTACCCAAAAAGTAAATGCTGGAGACGACCCCGTGAACAACGGTATGATTGGTTTCGATATGAATTTCCAGAAGGAAGTTCCAATCATTACGAAATGGATAGATCGTATACCTGGAATTCAAACCAAAGAAAAGTCTACCGTTACCTTCAATCTAGAAGCCGCGAAAATTTTCCCAGGTCATTCACGAGCAATTTCGAAGGATGGAAATGCATACGTAGATGATTTCGAAGGAAGCCAAAGTGTCATAGACTTGCGTTCTTTGAATCAGTGGTTCCTCGCTTCAACTCCGAAATTACAATCTTCACTTTTCCCTGAAGGAGATTTTGAAGACAGCTTGGTGTATGGCGCGAATCGCGCTCAATTGTCTTGGTATATCATTGATCCACTGTTTTACCGAAACAGTTCATACACACCTCCGAACATTACTGCAGATATGCAAAGCGATCACCGCATGCGCGAGGTTTTGGAATCAGAGGTTTTCCCGAACAGACAATTGCCTTCAGGTACTCCACCGAACATCACGTGTTTAGATTTGACCTATTATCCAGACCAACGTGGTATGTACAATTACGATTTGCCGAATGGTTATTCGGGCAGAACCGCGGGATTGAATGACGACGGTACATTGAAAGATCCAGCTTCTCGTTGGGGAGGTATTCAACGTGCGTTAACCACAACAGATTTCGAAACGTCAAACGTTCAATTCATACAGTTTTGGGTAATGGATCCGTTCAATGAAGATTCTGAAAACGCTCAAGGGGGTGACCTTTATTTCAACTTGGGAAATGTTTCGGAAGACATCATGAATGATTCGCACATGAGTTTCGAAAACGGATTTCCATCTGCGAACAATGACTTGCCTATTGAGCAAGGAACTTGGGGAAATTATCCTTCACCTACAACATTCAATGTTGTTAACGCCTTTGATTACACTTCAGGAAATTACGAGCAGCAAGATATTGGATTAGACGGATTGAACTCTGCAGCTGAGCAATCGTATTTTGCCAATTGGTTGTTACAAGTTCAGGGCTTTCTAACGCCAGATGCCTATGCGAAATATCAGCAGGATCCTTCTGCAGATAATTTCAGTTACTTCCGCAGTTCTCAAGCAGATGCGGCTAACTTGAACACCCTTGAGCGTTACAAGAACTTTAACAGGTACGAAGGGAATTCCAATACCAACACACCAGACGGATATCCGATTGCCGCAACTACAATTCCGAATTCGGAAGACATAAATCAAGACATTACGCTAAACACCATTGAAAGTTATTTTCAATATAAGGTTAGTCTTCGTCCTGGTGATTTAGGAGATGCTAATTTGGGAAGGAATTACATCACAGACACTTTCGTAACAACGAAGACAACGGCGAATAACGAAGAGCGACAAATTCGTTGGTATCAGTTCAAAATTCCAATCAAAGAGTTTGAGAAGCGTGTGGGAAGTATTCCTGATTTCAGGTCAATTCGATACATGCGAATGTATTTAAAGGGTTGGGAAGAACCAGTAACCTTGCGTTTTGCGCGTTTGGAATTGGTGCGCGGCGAATGGCGCAAATATGATTACACCTTAGCCGGAAATCAAGAACAAGAAATTAACGACGATCCAGAAACGTCGTTCAACATTGCTGCTGTAAACATTGAAGAAAATGGAAATCGCGAGCCTGTTCCATACGTGGTTCCTCCAGGAATTATTCGTGAGCAAGACGTTGCCTCTGCCAACTTGAGAAATTTGAATGAGCAATCACTTTCGTTAAGTGTATGCAATTTGAAAGATGGAGATGCGCGTGCAACCTATAAAAATGTGAAGTATGACTTGCGACAATACAAGCGTCTTCGAATGTTCGCGCACGCAGAAGCGGCGGGTATACAATCTGAATTAAAAGACAACGACGTTTCCGTATTCATTCGCTTGGGTTCTGACTTCGATCAGAACTATTATGAATACGAAGTGCCTATGAGCGTGACGCCGTGGTACACTAATAACGACGACGAAATTTGGCCTGGAGATAATAATTTTGATATTCAACTTTCAGATTTACAAAATCTGAAAATAAATAGGCCTTCATCAACATCTGTATTGTCTGTTGTAGATACCATTCTCGACAACAACGTTCACCTTTCTGTAAAAGGAAATCCGAATTTGGCCAACATTACAACTATGATGATTGGTATTCGAAATCCCGATAAGGACACCAATCCTTTTGGCGTGGTCGATGACGGAAGAGGGAAATGTGCAACCGTTTGGGTAAACGAATTAAGACTGTCTGAATTCGATGAGAAATCGGGTTCTGCGGCAATTGCACGATTGAATGCACAATTGGCAGATTTTGGTAACCTTGCAGTATCGGGAAATATAAGTACTCCTGGATGGGGTGCAATAGAACAGCGCGTGCAGCAAAGACAACAAGAAACGAAGATGGGTCTCGATGCGAGCAGCACATTGCAGCTTGGAAAATTCTTCCCTAAAGATTGGGGAGTGCAATTACCAATGTATTTAGGCTTCTCGGAAAATGTTCAAACCCCTCGTTACAGTCCTCTTCAACCAGACATTCAAATGACGGATTTGCCGACATTGAATAAACCATTGAAGCAAAAATCGCAAACGTATACGAAGCGAAGAAGTATCAATTTCACAAATGTGAAAATTGCACCGAAGAAAGATGCTGCTGCAGCAAAAGGGGTTGGACTTCCAGGGGCCGACGATAAAGGGAAGACCGGAACACAAGCTGCTCCAACCAATTCCGATAAGCCGAAGTTTTATGGAGTAGACAATTTCTCTGTTTCATATGCCTACAACGAAACGTATTTCCGCGATATCAATACCGATTGGCGCTTGCAAAAGCAATATCAAGGAGCTTTCGATTATAGCTTCACCAACAAGCCAAAGGAATTTAAACCGCTTGCGAATATTCCAATTATTAAAACTTCGAAATATTTGAAGTGGTTGAAAGAGTTCAATTTCTACGCGGGTATTAAGCAAATGAGTTTCAGAACAGAAATGAATCGATCGTATGAAACAAGCAGAATCAGAAACAATTCATTGGAGTTAACGGGGGTTTACAGCGACATGCTCATTCAGACTCAAGCGCAAAAGAATTGGAATTGGACAAGGAATTATTCCATGAAATATGATTTGACAAAGAATTTGAAAACTGATTTCGCGGCGAGCAATATTGCTTTGGTAGGCGAGCCTAGAGGGGTCATTAATAAGACAGATGTGGATTGGTATCAGTCTTATAAAGATTCTGTGTGGAATAACATTCAGAATTTCGGTGAAACAACGACTTATAATCACAACGTTGGTGTTACCTACAAACTGCCGCTTGATAAATTTCCATTGTTGAATTTCATGAGTGCTGATGCGAGATATGGAGGAACATTCAGATGGGATCGAGCTCCGTTCACTCAAGATACATTGGGAAACACCATTCAGAATAGTCGCCAAATTCAGTTGAATGCCCAAGGTAATTTCGAGACGTTGTACAACAATGTCCCTCGATTGAAACAAGCATTAACAGGAAAGAAGCCAGATGCCGGAAAGAAGCCGGATGCTGGTAAAAAAGATGACCCCACGAAAAAGGACGGATTCGGAGATGACTTAACGAAGAAAGACAAAAAAGAAAAAGTAGATCCGTTAGATGTTGCCCTTCGTTTCTTTATGATGGTTCGAACCGTGAATGGAAGTTACACGAAAAATGAAGGCCTACTCTTGCCAGGATACGAGAATAGCACGAGTATTTTAGGATTCGACAATCAGTTTGACGGACCGGGAATAGGATTCCTTGTAGGACAGCAGAATACAGATCTCATGGGCAACCCAACGGGTCGAAATTTCGCGACAGATGCCGCTAGCAATGATTGGTTGGTGCAACGACAGTCGTTGAACATTCAGTACAACGAAACCTTCACTGAAACATGGAATGCGAAAATGAATTTGGAGCCCTTCCGCTATTTCAAGGTTGAACTTTCAGCCACTCGTCAGGAAGGAAGAAATTACAACTCGTTTTTCAGATACGATCCAACCATTGACGACTTCGCTTTCCAATCTCCTATGGAGACCGGTAATTTCTCAGCTTCAATTATCACATGGAACACCGCGTTCACAAAAGACGATAAAGAAAACAACTATGCTAGTCCTATATTCGATCAGTTACTTGCGAATAGAAGAGAAATTTCAAGTCGTTGGAACGATGAGACCTATCAGTTGGCGAATCCGAATGATTCAGGTTATTACGATGGTTTTGGTTCACTTTCGCAGAATGTAGTTATTCCTTCTTTCATAGCAGCCTATTCAGGAAAGTCAGTAGATGAAGTTGCACTGAATCCTTTTGCAACGAAGGCGCAACCCAATTGGAAAATTACGTACGACGGTCTAACGAAATTGCCGGCCGTAAAGAAGTACTTCAAGCAGTTCAATGTTTCCCACAATTATCGTTCAACAGCAACGGCTTCTTATGTCACGAACTTGAAGTATGAGGAATTTAATAACCTTCCTTCGGCCATAGATCAAAGTGCAGAGCAGAACTTTGTTTCTCAGCAGCAAATAGGTACAGTAACCCTTACAGAGTCAATGTCGCCATTGGTTGGATTCGACATGACCTTGAAGACAAAGAAAGTGAATGACCCTCTAATAAAGCTAGAATACAAGCGCGATAGAACAATTGCTTTGGGAATGGCCAACTACCAGATCACAGAAACCAAGAGCAACAGTTTTGTCATTGGTCTTGGATATAAAATTACCGAAGTCCCAAACCCGTTTGGAAGAAAAAAGGGCAGTAAACTTCCTGTAAAATTATTAGACAAATCAACCTTGAATCTGCGTGTCGACTTCACCATTCGCGAGAACTTTACTTTGATTAGAAAAATTGAAGAGCAACAGAATCAAGTAACTGCTGGACAAACATTATTTAGTGTGAAGTCAAGCGCAGACATGGCCATAAGTGATAAGTTAACACTTCGTTTCTTCTACGATCATCAAATAAACAAGCCTGCAATCTCAACCAGTTTCCAAACGTCGAACATTTCGACAGGCTTGGCCATTCGCTTCACATTAAACGGTTCAGGAGGCTCAAATACCGCTCAGCCGCAGGGTCCATAAGATTGAGATTGCCCGAACAGATTAAACTTTGTACTCAATTAGTAGCTCTTAACATCATTTTTGTGTTAAGTTCGTAACATACGAATATGTTAGAGCCGATAGAGCAAATAGTGCAGCAGTTTAGTCCAATTACTTTGAAGGAAATGGATGGCGTTGAATTAATGAATCGAACAGACACAAAGTTTGTTGTTTCGTTAGAACAATTGCTAGCAATCTTGGAAGCCGTTAAAACATCGTATGCCATTTTAGAGGTCAATGGAATCCGATTCAGTCACTACGACACCCTCTATTATGACACCAACGATTTTCTGTTCTACACCAAGCATCACAACGGTAAAAGAAATAGATGGAAGATTAGAAAGCGCTCTTATCTCGACAGTCAATTGAATTTTCTCGAATTGAAATTCAAAACCAATCGAGGTCGAACAGAAAAGCAAAGGATCGGTATTCCAGATATGGAAGGAAATTTAAGCGATGACGAGGAGCGATTTGTAGGATTTAAATCGGGTATTGAAGTCAACCTTTCACCAAAATTAGATAATCGATTTACGAGACTAACCTTGGTTAATACCGAATTGAAAGAACGAATTACGATTGATTTGAATCTTTCTTTCGTGTGGAACGACACGAAAATGAATCTTCATAATGTGATTATTGTTGAAGTGAAGCAAAAGCGGCGAAATCGTTTTTCTCCGTTTGTAGTGGCCTTGAAGAAGTTGCAAATTCACGAGGAAAGCATAAGTAAATATTGTTTGGGAGTGGCCTTACTCGTGCCTTTTGTGAAAAAGAATAACTTCAAAGAGAAATTATTAAAAGTCAATAAATTAGAATCAATAAAATAAGATTATGTTAGATACCTTGAACGCGATTTTTATGCAATCAGATTTCGACCCAATGGGTGGAATGAAACTTATTCATCTGGAAGATTTTTTGGGTCTTATCATACGCTTATCGGTTCACATGTTATTTGTGATGATTCTTGTTCGAGTTATATATTATCCTATAGCAAAGCGAAAAGACTTTTTGTTTACTTATTTGTTATTCAGTTTAACAATTTTCCTGATGTGTTTCATGCTTGAGAGTGTGAAACTTCAAATGGGATTTGCACTCGGATTGTTCGCTGTATTCGGAATTATTCGTTACAGAACAGATGCTATTCCAATCAAAGAAATGACATACTTGTTCGTTGTTATTGGCATGTCAGTGATGAACGCTTTGATAAACAAGAAAATTTCATTGATCGAATTGTCATTCGCAAACCTCGTAATCATAGGTGCAACCTACGGCTTAGAGCGCGTTTGGTTGCTGCGCCATGAAGCACAAAAGATTATCGTTTATGAAAAAATAGATTTGATCAAAGTGGGTAGAGAAGAGGAAATGAAAGCAGATATTGAAGAGAGAACGGGTATTAAAGTGAATCGTTTCGAAATTGGAAAAATCGATTTTCTTCGCGATACAGCACTGATTAAAATTTATTTCTTCGAAGACGAACAACAGAATCAAATGGATGATACCTTTTCGGGTAACATAAACATCTGATAAATTTTATTTGAACATATTCCAGCGCAATACGTCGTCTTCAGCGATGTCTTGCGCTGTTTGCTTTCCTATCAATTGTGAAATGTCTTTGGGTGAAATGCCACTCGCAGGACGCTTCCATGTTAGATCTTCAAATGTTACAACGTGTCCAGCAGGCATAGCTTTTGCTGCCACTAAACTTCTTCTTGCATTTGCACGTGCAGGTGCTTCGTCATCAATGGCAGTTAATTCAAATCCACCCAACAATTCAACAGTTCTATCCAGACGTGAATGGAAATGCTTTAAATCTTCTTTATCCATTGCGTGGTAATGATCGTTACCCGGCAAGGTCTTATCATGAGTGAAGTGTTTTTCCAATACCGCGGCACCCAATATGGTCGCAACTTCAAGCGTATGCATGTCCTTTGGAAGGGTATGATCACTGTATCCTGGAACCGCTTGCGGGAAAGTCGAAATTAAATCTTTAATCATGCCCAAATGCGCATTCGGGTCTGGTGTTGGATAATTCAACACACAGTGCATTAAGCAAAGTTTATTTCCATATTTCGCAATGGTCTCCACCGCTTGCTGAACCTCCCATTTGTATGAAGCACCAGTACTTAAGATGATAGGCTTACCAAATTGGCATTGGTGTTCAATGAATGGAAGATTGGTAATATCTGAACTTGAAATCTTGTAAACGTTCATTAAATCGTTCAGGAAATTAGCGCTCTCCACATCGAAAGCTGTGCTCATGAATTCAATTCCAACCTCTTCGCAATAGCGCGCCAGTTGCTCGAATTCGGTCTTCCAAAACTTATCATATTTCTTGAATAGCTCAAACTGACTGCGCGTAGGTTCTTTGGTAATGTCCCAATAATACGGACTGTCTTTGCTTGCAATGGTTTCAGCTTTGTAAGTCTGAAACTTAATGGCATTTGCTCCACCTTCCGCAGCTTCATCAATAAGTCTTTTTGCCAGATCCATGGAGCCTTCGTGATTCACGCCTGCTTCAGCAATGATAAATGGACGAACGATTTTTTTTGAATCGTAGTTGTAGAGGAAATCGGTTAAGCTCATGGTTATTTTAATTCTTGAATGGCATGCCAAGCAAGCAAGCCCATTCCAGTTTTTAATGCGTTCTCATTCACTGCAAATTTGCTGTTATGCACAGGGGCGCTCAAGGTGCCATCATCGTTCGAGGTGCCCAAGCGATAGAAACATCCTGGCATATGTTGAGAATAATAAGCGAAATCTTCTGCGGTAGTGCGCATGTCTAAATCAATTACATTCTCTTCACCCAGATATTCTTTCGCTTGCACGATAGCTCTTTCCGTTAATTCTGGATTGTTGTATACTACAGGGTATCCTTTTTCTATTCGGAAGTCAATGGTTCCGCCCATTCCTTCAACCAGACCTTTCGACAATGCAATAATTTTTTCGTGAGCTTTCGTTCTCCACGATTCCGAAAATGTGCGGAAGGTTCCTTCCAAATTCACTTCATTCGGAATGATATTCGTTGCGCCGTTTCCAATTATTTTTCCGAAGGAAAGGACTGTTGGCATTTGCGGATTGCTCCATCTTGAAACAACTTGTTGCAATGCGATAAGTAAATGAGAAGCAATTAATATAGGGTCGATGCATTGATCCGGTTTCGCACCGTGTCCGCCTTTTCCTTTGATCGTAACATAGAGCTCATCGGTAGAAGCCATGTAGGCACCTGCACGATAGCCAACCTTGCCAGCAGGTAATTCAGGAAAGACATGCTGTCCAAAAATTCCATTCGGTTTTTTATCTTGGAACAATCCGTCTTTCATCATGAGTAAAGCACCTCCCGGAAGAACTTCTTCTGCAGGTTGAAAAACCAAAGTGACAGTTCCGCCCCAATTGGATTTGGTTTCATTTAAAATTTTCGCGGCACCAAGCAGCGACGATGTGTGAACATCATGACCACAGGCATGCATCACTCCTTGAACAGTGCTTTTGAATGGCAAATCATTGTCTTCAACAATAGGAAGAGCATCCATGTCTCCTCGCAAAGCAATGCTTTTTGAAGAAGCGAGGTCTCCTTTTATTTCTGCACGAATGCCATACCCACCAATGTTTTCAGTGAATGGAATTCCCCATTCTGAAAGGTGTTGAGCAACGAAAGCAGAAGTGTTTTTTTCTTGATAAGAAAGTTCTGGATTCGCATGAATGTGTCTGCGAATCGAAACTATTTCGTCGAAATATTTTTCAGAAAGTTCTTGTATTAAGGCTTTCATGGAGCGCAATCACATTTGGTTTTCTCTCCTTCGCGACTCGCTTCGGCCACTGCAACGGTTGAGTCTGTGCAAAGGATAATGTAGTTAACATTGTTGTGCGAAAGGAAGTAGCGCTTGGGATTGTTCTGTGCATCTGATTTCGAAAAATCCACTTCACCCTGCCACTTTGCTGTTTCGAAATTCTCCATTGAAATACCTTGGCAATCCATACGGCATTTACCGTGATTGGTGACCAACGTTTTAGAAGCTTGAATCTGTTTCATGATTTGCTTTCCGGGCAACCATCCCAACCAATCGTAGTTAGGGAACATCATAAATACAAGCAAACAACCAATGGTTAGGCCTGTTGCAAAAAGTAAAAGTCTTCTTCGAAATTTCATGGTCTTCAGATTCCCACAAAAGTGCATAAAATTTCCGAGTTAGCCATTAACTTAGTGGCCTATTATGGCAATCATTCAAACAAGTGATCTTCAATACACCTTTGCTAAAGGTCCTGATTTATTCTTCCCGTCATTTCAAGCCGAAGAAAACAGCGAGTTATTGATTTTAGGAAACAGCGGAACTGGCAAGACCACATTGCTGCATTTGCTAGCAGGATTAAGGAAGCCAATGGCTGGTGAAGTAGTTGTGAATGGCGTGAAATTGAACTCATTGAGTGGTGCTTCTTTGGATCGTTTCAGAGGGAAGAACATTGGTGTCGTATTTCAAACATCACATTTCGTTCAATCACTTTCCGTAATGGATAACATATTATTGGCGCCCTATTTTTCAGGAAATAAAGTTTCGAAAGCCGATGCTGAGAAAATGTTAGACCGCTTGAATATTCTTTCAAAAAAAAATAAAAAGACTTCAGCGTTAAGTGTTGGTGAACAGCAACGGGTAGCCATTGCTCGCGCGTTGTTGAATAATCCTTCGCTGATACTTGCCGATGAGCCAACTAGTGCGCTCGACGATGAAAATGCGAAAGAGGTATTAAACCTTTTGCGCGAACAAACGCATGCGCTTAAAGCCGCGTTGTTAATCGTTACTCACGACAATCGATTGAAAGATGAAGTGAAGCAACGCATTGAGTTAACTACTTCTAACCGATAACCAGAATTCAACATGAAAATAATTTTTATTGCTTGGAAAAATTGCTGGCAAAAAGCAGGGGCAACCACTTTAACACTTTTGCTTTTGTCGTTTGGAGTGGGAATCATCTCTATGATGCTTCTTCTGGAAAATCAGTTAAGCGAGAAGTTCAACAAGAACATTAAGGACATTGATTTCGTGCTAGGCGCAAAGGGAAGTCCGCTTCAATTGATCTTGGCCAATGTCTATCACATCGATGCTCCAACCGGAAATATTAAGGTTTCAGAGGCGCAGCGAATCATTAAAAATCCAACCGTTAAAGAAGCCATTCCATTGGCTTATGGAGATAATTACGAAGGTTGGAGAATCGTAGGAACCACTCCACGCTATGCAGAGTTTTATGAAGTGAAGTTGAAAGAAGGAAAAGTATTTGAAACACCTTTTGAAGTAACCGTTGGTTCTTATGCTGCCAAAGAATTAGGATTGAAATTGGGACAAACCTTCAAGAGCAATCACGGCTTAGATAAAGACGGTGAAGAAGAGGAGGGGCACGACCAACTCTTTACTGTCGTTGGAATATACGAAGCGAGCGGAACTGTAATAGATCGACTTATTCTTACGCCGGTTGAATCTATCTGGGAAGTGCACGATCACGGCAATCACGAAGAATCTCCGCACAATGTCATTGTTTCTGCTGAAGAGCACGATGCAGAGGAACATGAACATGATCACGAAGCGGAGCATACAGCAGAAGAGGGGCATGCTGATCACGAAGATGAACACATGCATGAGGAAGAAAGAGAAGTGACCGCATATCTTCTTATTAAGCGTCTTCCAATGGCTCCAATGATTCTTCCACAATTGGTGAAGAACACGAACATGCAGTTGGCATTGCCTGCAATTGAAATCAATCGATTGAATGAGAACTTTGGAATAGGAATGAGTGTAGTGAAGGCAGTGGCCATTCTAATCATGATCATTTCGTTCTTAAGCGTTTTCATTTCGTTGTTCAACGCCTTACGTGAAAGACAATACGAGTTGGCTATTCTCCGCACGTTGGGTGGAAGAAGAATTCAATTGTTTATTTTGATTTTGTTGGAAGGATTCTTTATGGTAGCGCTCGGATTAATCATCGGTCTTGTATTAAGTCGGGTGGGAATAACCATGCTTTCAGATATGGCGAAAGACAGTTTCCACGATGAATTCAACGCTATGATTTTCCTTCCACAAGAATATTATTTAGTTGGAATAACGCTGGGTCTTGGTGTGGTGGCATCGTTGTTGCCTGCCTTGCGAGCGTTCTTTATGGACATTTCAAAAACACTTACGAATGATTAAGTCTATCAAATTTTTAGCTTTTATTTTTTCAGGAATTTTATTCTTGAATGCTTCCGAAGGAACCGAGAAGTTGAAAGCGCACGCATACAAACGTGTAGAACTTGGAACGGTTCCAAGCGCTATTGTCCCATATTTGCCTGAAGGCCAAGGTCCAATTGAAATCACTTGGAAAACCCTGTCAGACGTGACGTACAAAGATATTTATGTGCAAGAATTAGATGCGTATTATTGGAAGCCAACCTTCGGTGCATCCGTGAAAGCTGTTGCTGGAAAAGAAATTTTTATCACGGGATATTTAATTCCAGTAGATTATGACGCAGGATTTTATGTGGTTTCAAAATACCCTTACGCCAATTGTTTCTTTTGTGGTGGCGGTGGTCCTGAGTCGGTGGTTGATTTGCGTTTTGTTGGAAAGCACCGCAACTATAAAACAGATGAGCGCTTAACGTTCAAAGGCAAATTGAAATTGAATGCCGATGATGTTTATCAAATGAATTACATCTTGGAAGGAGCAACAGAATACACTCCTTAATTTTTTTACGTTGAAATAAAAATGGCGACCATTGGTCGCCATTTTTGTTTGTCTATGTTTGGAATTACATCATTCCGCCCATTCCACCGCCTGGCATTTGAGGCATTGGATTTTCTTCTTTAATGTCAGAGATAACACACTCTGTAGTCAAAAGCATTCCTGCTATTGAAGAAGCGTTCTCTAAAGCCACCCGAGATACTTTAGTAGGATCAATTACACCTGCTGCGAACAAGTCTTCGTATTGTTCGTTGCGAGCGTTGTATCCGAAATCACCTTTTCCTTCGCGAATCTTTTGAATAACAACTGCACCTTCACCACCGGCGTTAGCAACAATCTGACGAAGGGGTTCTTCAATTGCTCTGCGAACGATTTGAATTCCGGTTGTCTCATCGTCGTTCAATCCTGTAAGAGTGTCCAACGCAGCGCTAGCACGAATCAGAGCAACTCCACCACCTGGTACAATTCCTTCTTCAACTGCAGCGCGAGTAGCGTGTAACGCATCGTCTACACGATCTTTCTTCTCTTTCATTTCAACTTCAGTCGCAGCACCTACATAGAGAACAGCAACACCACCAGCCAATTTAGCTAGACGCTCTTGCAATTTCTCACGGTCGTAATCTGAAGTTGTTTTTTCAATTTGAGATTTGATTTCAGCAACACGCGCTTGGATGTTTTCTTTCACACCAGCACCGTTAACGATAGTTGTGTTGTCCTTGTCAATTGAAATCTTTTCTGCACGGCCCAAGTCTTCAAGCGTAGCGTTATCTAATTTCAATCCGGTTTCTTCACTGATAACTGTTCCGCCTGTAAGAACTGCAATGTCTTGCAACATTGCTTTTCTGCGGTCTCCAAATCCAGGAGCTTTAACAGCAGCAACACGTAAAGCACCGCGAATCTTGTTTACAACAAGAGTTGCAAGCGCTTCTCCGTCTACATCTTCAGCAATAATCAATAGAGGCTTACCTGATTGAGCAGTCTTTTCAAGTACAGGAAGCAATTCCTTCATGCTTGAAATTTTCTTGTCGTAGATCAAAATGAAAGCGTTCTCTAATTCAGCTTCCATGTTCTCTGTGTTCGTAACGAAATATGGGGAAAGGTATCCGCGGTCGAATTGCATTCCTTCAACAGTTTTAACATCTGTCTCAGTTCCTTTTGCTTCTTCAACGGTAATAACCCCTTCAGTTCCTACTTTCTTCATTGCATCTGCAATCAAAGAACCCACAGCCTCGTCGTTGTTGGCTGAAATAGTCGCAACTTGCTTAATCTTTTCGTAGTCAGAACCAACTTCTCTTGAAATGTTGCGCAATTCAGCAACAACAGCCTTCACAGCTTTGTCCATTCCGCGCTTCAAATCCATTGGGTTAGCCCCAGAAGCAACGTTCTTAAGACCTGCTCCAACCATTGCTTGAGCCAATACAGTTGCAGTCGTTGTTCCATCTCCAGCTTGATCAGCTGTCTTGCTAGCAACTTCTTTCAACATCTGAGCACCCATGTTTTCAATAGGGTCTGCCAATTCAATTTCTTTCGCAACAGTAACACCATCTTTTGTAATGTGTGGTGCACCGAATTTTTTATCGATAACTACGTTACGTCCTTTAGGACCTAAAGTAACTTTTACTGCATTTGCCAATGCATCTACACCTGCTTTCAATTTCTCTCTCGCTACGGTGTCGAATGTGATTTCTTTTGCCATGATTTTCTAAAATTTAGTAATTAAACAATTGCAAAAATGTCCGACTCGCGCATGATCAGAAGATCTTTTCCGTCAACGCTAATCTCTGTTCCGGCATACTTGCCGTATAAAATTGTATCGCCAGGCTTAACGGTAGTTGGCTCGTCTTTTTTACCTGGGCCTACAGCTATTACTGTTCCTCTTTGTGGTTTTTCTTTCGCCGTTTCTGGAATAATAATTCCCGATAGAGTGGTTGTTTCAGCAGCAGCTGGCTCTACCAAAACGCGATCTCCTAGTGGTTGAACGTTATTTGACATGTTTGTTTGATTTTAATGTTTGTGCCCGTCGCAGTCACTATTTGTGCCAAGCGGGGAATTGATGAATAAGTGTGAACTTTCGTCAGTTAAAGGACAAAAAAAATGTCAGTAGTTTGAATTACTGACATTTTGAAAATGCTATAATGACAATTATTGCCCTTGTTGCTGTTGGTCACCACCTTGTTGTTGGCCACCTTCAGCTTGTTCAGTTTGTTGTTCTTCTTCTGTTGCAGGACGAGCAGAAGTTGAAAGGCTCGTTGAAGCTAAGCAAAGAACGAAAAGTGCGATGCCTAAATACCAAGTTGCCTTTTCCAAGAAGTCTGCAGTACGCTTAACTCCGCCAATCTGCGCGCTGCCCGCGAAGCCAGATGATAAACCACCACCTTTTGGATTTTGAATTAAGACTACCAATCCAAGTAGAAGTGCTGCGATTACGATTAAAACTGTTACGATAAATTCCATGGTCTATTAAAATTTGAGGTCCACAAAGATACACGAATTAAAGGAGGAACAAAGGAAGAACCTTTATTTTCTTTGGTTCAGTGCTTTCAATTGATTTTCGAAGTGTATTTTCTTCTCAGGATGAAGTTCAATCAATCGTTTGTAAGCCTTTCGCGCGCGATCAATTTTCCCCTGCGTGGCGTACAGTTTTGCCATGGTCTCTGTCACCCAATCGAAATTTTCTTCCAAACTCTCTTTAGCGAAACTTACGCCTGTGTATTGCTCCACTTTTCCAGGAGTAATGCGGGGTTCCGTGGCAATGAATTTTTCTATCAAGTCGAGCGAAGGCTGCACAGACTCCGTCGATTTTCCTATCTCTTCTTCCCCTCTCTTAACTTCTCTTACCTCTTGTTCTTCCCCTTTCTTCTCTTCTCTTCCCTGTTCTATTATTTCCTCTTCATCACTCACACTCCTCAGCCAAGTGAACAAAGCTTCGTTCTCTCCCTCTTCCGCAGGACCTTGCGAAGCATCTTTCGAAGAATCTTGCGTCACATCTTTCGCAGAATCTTGCTCCGCATCTAGTTCGTCTTCCTCTTCTGTTTCACTCACCTCAAGGAAAATTGAACTCGCAACGGCAGTTGCTAAAATTGATTTATCTAAAAAATCTAAATCGGCGACCTCTTCCTCTTCTTCTTGTCTTCCCTTTTCTTCCTCTATCTTAGCTTCTCTTACCTCTAGTTCTTCCCCTCTCTCAACTTCTCTTACCTCTAGTTCTTCCCCTCTCTTAACTTCTCTTACCTCGGGTTCTTCATCCATCATCGATGCCGCCAATTGAGCCAACGTGTTTGAGGGTGCTGCTGCGCTTGGAGTAACTTCAACAACGGTCTCTGTAATTGTTTCGGTTGGAAGGGATTCGACAGCTTCAACGGGATCCTGTTTTTGAAGAATAGGTTCCTTTAAGAAACTAAACAACCACGTTCGGTTGGAGTGAAGCGTGGAGGCCAAGGCTATTTGTCCAGATGTCTTATAGCTATTATTTTCTTGATAGGCTTTTGCTAAATAGGAGTGAGCTAAACTAAACCAAGGATAGTCCTTGGTAATGGTTTCCAATTGCTCAATGGGCATAGAGGCCAGCAGATGTGGCGACTTCAAAAGCTCATTGAATTGTGTGTTTTCCATTACCAATTTCCTACACTAGCGTTATAAATTTCTTGCGCAAGCTGATCGTTGATCTGCTTCCATAAATCTTCTTGCACCGCAAACAAACTTTCCGTTGCAGAGAAGTCTGCGAATTTCGTAAATGATTTCTCGAAATTCAAATCTGGCTCGAGCGTATTCGTGTATTTTATTTTTACTGTAATGGAAAGGCGAGTCAATGAAGCGGTTTCATTGCTCTGAATGGCCATTGGTGCCACGACATAATTCGTAACGCTTCCTTCAAACTGTAAATCACCATTCGTCTCACTTAATGAAAGCGGACTTTGAGAAAGCATGACATCTTTTAGTTCTTCAGTTAATCGTTGCGAATAAGTTGGAGAAGCCAAAGCTGTTTGAGGCTTTAAATAGGAGACCGAAAAAGTTTTTGCTCCGCTGAATTGCCCGCCAGTAAAGGAGTATCTTATTTCACACGAAGTGAAAAGAAGCACTACAAGCAGTAATCCGAAGAGTTTAAATTTCATTTTCCTAAATCGTATTCCTTAATTTTTCTGTACAAGGTGCGCTCTGAAATTCCAAGTTCTTGCGCGGCGTATTTGCGACGGTTTCTGTGTTTTTGAAGCGCCTTTTTAATTAAGTCTTTTTCTGTTTGACTCAATGAAAGTGATTCTTCAACTTCTTCTTCATCTGTGCTGCTTCCGCTTCCCAAATGTATGATATTACTTGAAGCATTGATGCGCACAGGTAAATCTGAATTTTCATGTTCTTCCGCTTGAAAAACTTTTTGAAACAGTGCCGCGTTTTCATCTGAGTTAACGAAGTTGCTTCCACCTTGAATCATACCTAAGACTAACTTTTTCAAATCGGTTAGGTCGTTTCGCATGTCGAACAACACCTTATACAAGATCTCACGTTCGCTGAAGTCATTGCCCGAATTTCCACCCATGTAAACTGGCTTGTTCGTGGCCATGTCTTGTGGCAAATAGCGAATTAATAACTCGGGTGAAACAATGCGATCTGTTTCAAGAATGCTTATTTGCTCGGTAATGTTTTTCAATTGACGAATATTCCCAGGCCAGCGATATTCTCTTAACGCATTGGCTCCAGAATCTGTTAATTGTAGCACAGGAATGCGGTATCGCTCCGCGAAATCAGTTGCGAATTTTTTGAATAACAACTCAATGTCTGCGCCTCTTTCACGCAGCGAAGGCATGAAGATGGGAACCTGATTCAAACGATAATAAAGGTCGTCGCGAAATTTTCCGTTTTGAATGGCTTGCGCGAAATTGACATTTGTTGCAGCAACAACGCGCACATTGGTTTTTTGAACTTTAGAAGAACCCACGCGAATGAATTCACCGGTTTCCAAAACACGAAGCAAACGCACCTGCGTTCCCAAAGGAAGTTCAGCAACCTCATCTAAAAATATGGTGCCTTCATTCGCTTCTTCGAAATATCCTTTACGGCTTTCATGCGCTCCTGTGAAAGAACCTTTTTCATGTCCGAACAATTCGCTGTCAATCGTCCCTTCCGGAATAGCACCGCAGTTCACCGCGATGTATGGTCCGTGTTTCCTAGAACTTAAATGATGAATGATTTTCGGAATACTTTCCTTCCCCACACCACTTTCACCTGTGATTAAAACAGACATATTTGTGGCGGCAACCTGCATAGCAATATCCAATGCGCGATTTAGCGCAGGGGCATTGCCAATAATTCCATAGCGTGTTTTTACTGATTGAATTTCCATAATTGCCGTCTAGTCAAGAACTAAACAAAGGTAGCGTAAGGTGACATTCTGTCACTTGAAAAAAATTAATCGATGTAAGTGTCGATTTCTCCGATTAAGGTCACTGCGGTAGAAGAAAGTGCATTTACCCATACATATTTGCCAATTTTCGCTTCTTTTTTCGAAAAAACCACCACGACGTTCTGGGTATTGCGTCCGTAAAAGTGTTCTTGCGATTTTTTGGAAATTCCCTCAACTAAGACTTTATGTCGCTTTCCTACGTGTGCGGCTGTTCTTTCAGCGACACAAGCCATGTGCATGTCAATGATTTCATTCAGGCGTTGGCTTTTTACTTCTTCTGAAATATTGTCTTCGAATTTTCTCTCGGCCAGGGTTCTAGGTCTTTCAGAATATTTAAACATGTACGCCATGTCGTATTTCACTTCAGCCATTAATGAAAGTGTATCTGCATGCTCAGCATCTGTTTCATCGCAGAAGCCCGCGATGACATCTGTACTAATTGCACATTCAGGCATGTACTTGCGAATAGCTGCAATGCGATCGAGGTACCATTCGCGAGAATACCCGCGGTTCATGCGCTTCAATACATCTGTGTTTCCACTTTGAACAGGCAAGTGTATGTAATCGCATATGTTTTCGTACTTCGCCATGGTGATTAGCACTTCATCGGTCATGTCTTTCGGATGACTGGTTGAAAAGCGAACACGAAGGCTTGGACTTACTTCAGCAACAGCGGCGAGTAGCTGAGCGAAATTTACGGTTGGTTCATTCGGATCAACGATTTCTCCTTTTGCCGTGATGTTCCATTTATAACTGTCTACGTTTTGGCCGAGAAGGGTAACCTCTCGGTAGCCGCGATTGAAAAGATCTGTTGCTTCTTCAACAATGGTTTTAGGATCGCGGCTACGTTCTCTTCCGCGTGTAAAAGGAACTACACAAAAGGAACACATGTTATCGCATCCGCGCATAATTGAGATAAACGCAGTTACACCGTTGCTGTCTAAACGAACAGGGGTAATTTCTGCGTACGTTTCTTCACGGCTAAGCAAAACATTTATGGCTTTGCTTCCGTGTTCAACTTGAGAAACGAGTCGAGGTAAATCGCGGTAGGCATCTGGACCTACGACCATGTCTACGAGTTTCTCTTCTTCCATGAGTTTTTCTCGCAAACGCTCGGCCATGCAGCCAAGTACGCCAACGACCATTTCGGGTTTGCGTTTTTTTACTGAATTCAAAAATTCAAGTCTTCCGCGAATGCGTTGTTCTGCGTTATCGCGAATGGCGCAAGTGTTTAGGAGCACTAGATCGGCCTCTTCAACATCGCGTGTGGTGGTGAATCCTTCTTGCGCCATAATAGAGGCTACAATTTCAGAATCTGCAAAATTCATTTGGCAACCGTAGCTCTCGAGCAACAGTTTTTTTTGCGCTCCATTCTGATTTATGGGAGTCGAAATTTCAAAAAATTCGCCCTGTCTTGTCTCGTCAATTTGTTTTTCTTCCACAGTGTCTGGCTGTTTTGATTAGTGTGCAAAAATAATCTATTTCTATAGAAATAGCATATATAATCGCATAACCAATTTGGAGACTAACGAATAAATGCATATACCTTTGCCGCAATTCAAAAACAAAATATGGCTAAAAATCTTGTTATAGTAGAGTCCCCTGCAAAGGCGAAAACAATCGAAGGTTATTTGGGAAGTGACTACGTCGTTAAGGCGAGTATAGGGCACGTTCGTGATTTGCCAAAGAATAATTTTGCAGTGAGTGCTGATGGAAATTTCGATGTGACTTACGAAGTTTATCCAGACTCGGAGAAGGTGGTTAGTGAATTGAAGAAATTAGCGAAAGACGCAATTAAAGATAATAAGTTTGTTTGGTTAGCGACGGATGAGGACCGCGAGGGAGAGGCAATTTCTTGGCATTTGTTGGAGGCAATGAAGCTCGAGGAGAGCAATACAAAACGCATTGTATTTTCCGAGATTACCAAAAAAGCAATCCTAGCGGCAATGGAAAAGCCAAGAACCATAGACATGGACTTGGTGAATGCGCAGCAAGCAAGAAGAATTTTAGATAGAATAGTTGGTTTTGAACTTTCGCCAGTTTTGTGGAGAAAAGTTGGACCATCATTGAGCGCCGGCCGTGTGCAAAGCGTTGCCGTTCGATTAATTGTGGAAAGAGAACGTGAGGTAGAAGCCTTCAATGCATCTGCATATTTCGGTATTCGTGCCATGTTCGATTTGACTGACGCTGTGTTAAAAGCAGATTTACCTGGAAAAATTTCTGACGGAACAGCTGCTCAAGCGTTTTTAGAAGATTGTAAAAATGCTGAGTTTGCGATTTCTTCATTGGAAACGAAGCCGGGATCAAGAACGCCTGCGGCACCATTCACAACTTCAACCCTTCAACAAGAGGCAGGCAGAAAGTTGGGTATGTCTGTAAAGGCAACCATGACTGTTGCACAGAAACTATATGAGAGTGGAAAGATTACCTACATGAGAACTGACAGTATGAACTTGTCAGATTTCGCAAGGGATGCGGCGAAGCTCGAGATCGTTTCAAGTTTCGGAGAAAAATATTCAAATCCAAGAGTATTCAAGTCGAAAAAGGGTGCGCAAGAAGCACACGAGGCGATTCGTCCAACCGATATGGCTGTAAAAACCATTGATGGAGATACCAACGAGAAAAGACTTTACGAATTAATTTGGAAGAGAACATTGGCAAGCCAGATGGCCGATGCGAAATTGGAAAACACAACGGCACATGTGAACATTTCAACACGAAGTGAAACCCTTGTTGCAAAAGGACAAGTTGTGAAATTCGATGGTTTCTTGAAGGTGTATATGGAAGGAACAGACGATGAAGAGTCTGACGAAAGCGGCGTTCTTCCTCCATTGCATGAAGGACAGATTCTCGATTTGAGAAACATGGTGGCGCAAGAAAAATTCACACAGAAACCTGCACGTTATAGCGAGGCTAGTTTGGTGAAGAAAATGGAAGAGTTAGGTATTGGAAGACCTTCAACCTATGCATCTACAATCAGCACAATACAGGCTCGTACTTATGTTGTGAAGCAGGATTTGGAAGGTAAACCGCGATCATATGCAGTACACACTTTAGCGAATAAGAACATTACTTCAGAGACGAAAACTGAGAATACCGGAGCTGAAAGAGCAAAGTTATTCCCAACAGACATTGGACGTGTGGTAAATGATTTCTTGGTGGAAAATTTCAAGAAGATTCTTGATTACGCATTTACTGCCAACGTCGAAGAAGAATTCGACACCATTGCTGAAGGTAAGTTAGATTGGAAGAAAATGCTTCATACATTCTACAATCCGTTTCATGAGAACGTGAATAAAACAATGAACGAAGCTGCCCGTGCTTCCGGTGAGCGTTTTTTGGGAGACGATCCTGCAACTGGAAAGCCAATCATTGCACGTATCGGAAGGTTCGGTCCGATGATTCAATTGGGAACTGCTGAAGAAGAAGAGAAGAAATTTGCATCGCTTCGTCCAAACCAAAGTATCAACACCATAACCTTGGAAGAAGCATTGGATTTATTCAAAATGCCGCGTAACCTAGGTGAATGGAATGGTGAAAAGATTGTGGTGGGAATCGGTCGTTTCGGTCCGTATGTGAAATACAAATCTACCTACGCTTCGCTTCGTGTGAAGGAAGGGGATGATCCGTTCACCATTGATTTGGAAAGAGCAGTCAAACTCGTTGAAGATAAAATCAACGGAGTGAACGCAAACCTGCTTAAGACTTTCACGGAAGATGAGAATGTTCAGATCATTAATGGACGCTTCGGGGCTTATTTGAAATCAGGAAACTTGAATTTCAAACTTCCCAAAGGAGCTAAGGCTGAAGACATTTCTTGGGCAAATGCTCAGCAAATCATGGAAGAGCAAATGGAGCAGGCAACGAAAAAGGCAGCTTCAAGAAAGCCAGCACCTAAAAAGGCTCCTGCAAAGAAGGCTCCTGCAAAAAAGGCGGCAGCTAAGAAAGCGCCTGCTAAGAAGGCCGCAGCGAAAAAATCACCGAAGAAGTAAATGTGAATCATCACATTCCTTTGTTGAAATGATTTTTTAGTGGAAGGAAAATGATTGACTCATCCATGTAGTTTCGTACTCATGGATTTGTCAGTATTTCTCTCGCCGAGTATTTTTCACGATAGCTCGAATCGCTTCTTTGCGAACAACACCTTGGGTGCTCAAACGCGTTTTTATTTCGATGATGAAAACGATTTGAACGAAAGGCAAATAGCTATTGTTGGTGTTTGTGAAGACCGAAATTCGGAAAACAATTCAGGCGCGGCAAATGCTCCCGATGATGTTCGAAGAGAATTGTACAAATTGTTAGCCTGCGACGATTATTCGAAAATTGTCGATTTAGGAAACATACTGCCTGGAGAAACTCCCGAGGATACCTATTATGCCCTTTCGGAAGTCTGCACGGCTTGTATGAAGTTGAACATTATTCCTGTTGTCATTGGTGGGACCCAAGATTTAACCTTTGCAACCTACAAGGCCTACGAGGCCATGGAGCAAACGGTAAACCTAGTAACCATAGATTCAAAGTTAGACTTTGGATCAAGTCCGGACGACTCCTCAGCGGAAGGTTATTTGAATCGAATTATTCTTCATCGTCCAAATTATTTGTTCAATTTTTCAAATTTGGGACATCAGCGTTATTTAACAGACAAGGCTCTGATTGAATTAACGACCAAGATGTATTTTGATGCCATAAGGTTGGGTGAAATTCAGCAAGATCTTTCGATTGCGGAACCGGTCATTAGAAATGCAGATTTGTTAAGTTTCGATTTAAGTTCCATACGTTTTTCGGAATTTATGTCCACCAAGAAAAGCGGCCCGAATGGTTTTTTTGGTCATGAGGCGGCACAGTTGTGTAAATATGCGGGTATGAGTGAAAAGCTTACCTGCATAGGATTTTATGAGTTTAATCCTTCCTTGGATGATACTGGCCAGTCTGCAAAACTGATGGCACAATTGATATGGTGTTTCATCGATGGGTACCATGCTCGCCGTGGCGATTATCCAATTGCATCACTTTCAGAATATGAAAAATTCATTGTTCTACTAACCGACTCAGGCGACGAGCTGGTTTTTTATAAAAGTCATTTAACAAATCGTTGGTGGTTGGAAGTTGCTTATCCCGCAGGTTCCGAAGAAAAACATGAGCGAAATCATGTTGTGCCATGCACCTATGCCGACTATATGATGGCCTCTCAACAAGAAATGCCAGACAGGTGGTGGATGACTTTTCAAAAGTTGGTGTAAAGAAAGTTAGGTTTCCAAGAATAGACATGTCTAATTTGTTGAGTTATCTCGCTGAAAATCATGGGGTATTGGGTGTTTAGGCTTTAGTGAATGTTGAATTTCACTTGTTTTTTTTGTTTTTTTAAATAGATTTTCTATTTTAGCAAACTCTGTGACTTCCCAGATGGGGTGGAAGCAGACTTAAAACGAACGAAACAAACGATGAAAAAACTTTATTTTCTTCTCTTAACGTTTTCTCTTGTAGGTGCGGTTAATGCCCAACAAGATCCTCAATTTTCGTTGTGGATGTTTGACAAAATTTCATTCAACCCTGCTGCTGCGGGTATTGATAACATGCATCAAATTCAAGCCTTCCACAGAGATCAGTGGGATGGTTTTGATCGCGATCCCAAAACCTATTTGTTTAATTACAATGGCTACGTTAAGGCAGCTGGAAGAACGATTGGTTTGGGTGTCAGCGCCATGACTGAAGTTCTTGGACAAGAGCAAAATAAGTTTGCAAGATTGTCGGGATCTTTTCATCAGCCAATCGGTAATAATATTTTGTCTGCAGGATTTCAAGTTGGAATGGTTTCAAAGACATTGGGTACGAATTGGATAGCAATTGACCCGACTGACCCTAACATTCCTATAACTGGACTTTCTCAGGGAGGTTTCGACGCAAACTTCGGATTAATGTTTTATCAGAAGGATAAGTTTTACGCTGGTGTAAGTGCAACCCATTTACCTGCTACAAGTTTGGCTGATCTTGGTTTTGCTACAGCGCGTCACTTGTATATCATGGGTGGATATAATCACGATTTAAACAATGGATTAGTCATTCGCACAAATGTTTTAGCCAAAACAGATATGAAAGCCTCCCCAGCTATTGACGTTAATGCGAATGTTCTCTGGAACAATTTACTATGGGGTGGAGTTGCTTTCCGTCCTGGAGATGCAATCGTTCCAATGGCGGGTATGCAAATGGCTTTGAACACTGTT
The DNA here is from genome assembly GCA_945881835.1 of Chryseobacterium gleum. GTDB lineage: Bacteria > Bacteroidota > Bacteroidia > Flavobacteriales_D > Sanyastnellaceae > CAIZGX01. The sequence goes on from CAMCVP010000001.1 coordinate 60,095, forward strand.
CAGCAAGGGCGTTACACGTATACCCATGGATTTAAAATGGGCTATTCCTACGATGTTACTTTAAGCACAATTAAAGATTACAGCGCAGGTTCACACGAGTTCTTTTTGACATATGAATTTAATTTAGGAAAAACCCCAATTCGAAGAATTTCAGGTGATCCTCGATTATTGTAACAATAAAATGAAACCCAACGTAGTTATAAATACGTTAAACTTAACCCAACAGAGTTTAACTCATTAATTTAGGAAGTCATGAAAAAGTCAATTTTGTTTTTCGCATTAGTGTCTTCGCTGCTTGTCGGATGTTATTCCGGTCCTGCAGGAGAACTAGTAGGTGTATATCCTCGCGAGGAATGGGTTCAAGTGAATCCATATGGAATGAATTACATTCATTTTGGTTCCTTCACCATGGGTAACAATGACCGCGACTTAGCTGGCGGGATGACCGTAAAGGCAAAAACCGTTACTGTTTCGGCGTATTACATGGATCAACATGAAATTTCAAACAACGAATATCGCCAATTCGTTTATTGGGTGCGCGACTCTCTGATGAGAGATCAGTTAGCTCAAAACGAAATCGAAGGTTTCGGTATTTCTGAGCGTGAAGACGGTCGTGAAATGGATCGCTTCATTAATAAGGGGTACAAGTTGGATTGGGAGACTGAAATAGATATGGAGAATGATGAGATTTTCGATATCGTTTATGATGAATTTTATCTTCAAGGTGCTGACAAGTACTACGATCGTAAGGAAATTGATTCTCGTAAGTTGAAATACCGTTACTGGTGGATCGATTTCGAGGGCGCGGCTAAGAAAAAAGGAAATCGTGATGAAGAGACAGGAGAGAAGAACTCTTTGGATCAATTGCACTCTATTAAAATCAACTCAGACAGAACGAAATTCGTTGTTGAAGAACAAATAAACGTATACCCTGACACATTAGTTTGGGCACATGATTTCACATACTCGAACAACACTCACTTAACTGAAACTTATTTTTGGCACCCGGCTTATGACGACTATCCAGTTGTAGGTGTTACTTGGGGTCAATGTCAAGCATTCTGCGCTTGGAGAACACAAATTCTAAACGAGTGGAAGCAACAAAACGGTGAGACCTTTGTACAACGTTTCCGCCTGCCTTCGGAGGCTGAATGGGAATATGCATCTCGCGGTGGACTTTCTAACGAAGAATATCCTTGGGGTGGTCCATACACACGTAACTACTTAGGTTGTCCATTGGCTAACTTTAAGCCTATGCGCGGTGATTATCCGGATGATAACGGTGTTCATACCGTTCCAATCGGGTCATACTCACCAAACGGATGGGGTCTATACAACATGGCGGGTAACGTAGCAGAGTGGTGTAACACCGCTTATGACGAGGCGGCTTACGAAATCATGCATGACTTGAACCCTGAATACGACTACCGCGCGAAGGAAGATGATGCAACAACACAAAAACGTAAGGTAATTCGTGGAGGATCTTGGAAAGACATTTCTTATTTCATTCAATGCGGATCGCGTTCGTATGAATTCCAAGACACTGCAAAGTCTTACATCGGATTTCGTTGCGTAATGACCTACTTAGGTCGCGGAAAGAGTGGTCCTGCTGAAGATTGGAACAATCCTGCTGGCAACGAATAATTTTCTTTGAAACCAATTAAACCTCATAAATAACTTAAATTTTTAAATCAATGAAACCTGGAAGTAAAGCTTGGAAAAATTTTATGGCAAAACTGTACGGAATCGGGGCAGCTGTCGTAATTATTGGAGCGATGTTTAAAATTCAGCACTGGCCATTCGCGTCTTTGCTACTTGTTGTGGGATTGAGTACAGAAGCTGTTATCTTCTTTTTCTCTGCATTTGAACCGTTACACGAAGAACCAGATTGGTCTTTAGTATACCCTGAATTAGCTACTCCAGAAGACGGTGAGCACGGTCACGGGTCTTCAAAGAAGCCTGCTGTTAACAAAGGAGTTTCTCAGCAATTGGATGCACTTTTGAGTGAAGCTAAGATTGACGGAGATTTGATTTCAAGTCTTGGTGATGGAATGAGAACTTTCAGTTCTAACGCTCGTCAAATGGCAGATTCTACCGACGCTGCAATGGCTAGCTCTAACTATGCTTCTTCATTACAAGACGCTTCTGCAAAGGTTGCTAAATTGGCTTCAACTTATGAGGCTGCTTCTGAGCAATTAACAGGTCTTGCTGCTCATTCTGAGCAAGGAGCTAACGCAGGAGAACATCTTCAAAAAATGTCGCAAAATCTTGCTGCATTGAACGGAATGTACGAATTGCAATTGTCTGAATTGGAGAAAACTCGTGTTATGTTCGGCGATATGGGTGCATTGGTTAAAAACCTTGCAGACTCTGTTGAAGATACCAAGTTGTATAAAGAGAACATTTCTGAGCTTGCGCATAACTTGAAATCTTTGAATACGATTTATGCGAACATGTTGAATGCAATGGGCTCTGGCCGTCAAGCATAAGTTCCAAAAATATTTGTTGTAATAAAAAACAGGAGGAACTAAAATGGCAGGTGGAAAAGAAACCCCACGGCAGAAGATGATCGGGATGATGTATCTCGTTCTTACCGCACTTCTAGCCATGAATATATCGAAGGACGTTTTGAACGCCTTCATTCAAATCAATCGCGGATTGGTGAAAAACAGCGCTAACTCTGAGGAGCGTGCTGACGCAACGTTAGGATTACTAGACAACTGGAGTGACAAGGAAAAGGCTCGCCCTTTCCAAGACAAAGCGCATGAAATGGTTGAAAAAGCCGATGCGTTAGTTAAGTATGTCATTGAAATGCAAGCACACGTTTTGGCATGTTCTGCAAAGGGCAGTCCTGATGGCGCTGGATTTGAAGAATTTATCGTAGATGGACATTTGATTGACATAGGGGACAAAGAAAAAGTTTCTAAACCCGATGAAAACCAAAATACCACAGGTATGTTAATTGGCGATGAGCCAGCTTCTCCAAAGAACGGTGCTTGGTCAGCTTTGGAACTACGTGAAAAGTTGACTGCTTTTTCTAATGAGTGTCAAAATTTATCTGTAACTGATTTAAAAGGAAATGTTCACACACTGGCCGACAGAGCTCCGGAAGCCAAAGCTCTTATTGCTAACACATTTGCTTTCGAGGATGTTAAAAATCACGAAGAAGGTGAGCCAGACGAGAAGTGGGAAACTGCTCTTTTCTATCACACACCTCTTGCTGCGGTAATTGCTCACTTAAGTAAAATTGAGTCTGACGTTATCTTGGTGAAGAACACCGTATTAAACTTCTTGGCTTCTTCGATCAACGCATCCGATTTGAAATTCTCGGATGTAACCGTAGCTGTTGTTCCAAAACAAAGCTATATTTTGAAAGGAGACTCGTTTGTAGCAGAAATTTATTTGGCTGCATACAACAAGGCTAGCAAAACTAGAGTTTATATGGGTGGTGAAGTAGGAGAAGGAGCAAAGCCTGAGTTATTCGATTACGCCGGTAAGGAGCCGATCATGTCTGGTTCAGACGGAAAGTGTAAATTCAAGATTAACGAAAGCGCTTTAGGTTCTCACTCTCACAAAGGGGTAATTGTGTATCAAGATGCCGATGGTAATGATGTGCCAAAACCATTCATCATTCCTCCATTCACGGTAGGTGAAGCAGCCTTGGTTGTTTCTCCAACTGCTATGATGGTGTTTTATGAGCGTGTAGAGAACCCAGTTGAAATTTCAGTTCCTGGTGTTGACCCAAGTCAATTGAGCGTGAGCATGAGCGGAGGATCTATTTCACCGAAGGGTGGTGGAAACTACGTTGTAATGCCAACGAACGGTTCGAAAGATGCAACGATTAACGTATCTGCTACCATCAATGGAAAACAAGTGAGCATGCCTGGTAAGCAATTTAAGATTAAAAAATTACCAGATCCAACTCCTTCATTCCAAGGAAAGAATCATATGACTACAACCATTTCTCGTGGAGATGCGACAGCAGCTTCAGCGGTATTTGCAAGTATGGGTGCTGACTTCGTATTCCAAGGGATTCCAGTGTCAATCAACGGGTTTACAATGACTGTAGCTAGTGCGGGTAAGATTACTCCTGAGATGCGCGCTACAGGTGGTTCGTTAACGCCAGAGATGAAATCGGCTTTGTCAAAAGTTAAAACTGGAGATAAAATTTATGTAGAAAGAATTGAAGCTTCAGTTGCTGGTGAAAGACGTCCTCTTCCATCAATTAGTTTGAAAGTTCAATAATAATTTTTTAAAACGTAGGGCTATGAAAAAGCTAATTCCTGTTTTAATTGTTGCAGCATTCATGCTTGTTGCTAACAGCTCTTATGCACAACCGCGCAGAAATGTGTTGGATGGAGCGTATGTGCAAGAAAACAATCCGCAGCGCAGAGTAAAGGAATGGCCTTATTTGCGTGAGGCAGACGTTCTTTGGAAGAAGCGCGTTTGGGAAGAAATTGATCTTCGTCAGAAGATGAATTACCCATTGTTATACCCTCTTAAGGAATTGAAGGGTCGCAAAAGCTTATGGCAAGTAATGATTAAAGGTGTGGAAGACGGTAATTTAACTGCTTACAGCACTGGTCCAGCAGGTGATGACGATGAGTTCACTTACAAGTTGGAGCCAGAGCAGGTTAAGGCCTTATTGAACATTCCGATTACTGTAAAGAACTACATTAACGCAGATGAGTATGTATTGAAAGATACAATGATTACTCGTGAAGCCGAGGATATCGTTGGATACCGTTTGAAGGAAGATTGGATTTTCGACAAGCAACGTTCACAGCGTTATGTAAGAATTATTGGTATTGCACCAATGGTTCTTCCAAGAAATGCTGAAGGACAATTGCGTGATCCAGACAACCCAGTAGCTGTTCCGTTGTTTTGGTTGTACTACCGCGAGTGTCGTTATGTATTCGCGAATTGGGACAGCTTCAACACGGTCAACGATGCGTTTCGCGGAAGTTACGATGATCTTTTCGAAATGAGAAGATTCTCTGCTCACGTAATCAAAGAAGAAAATGTTTATGATCGTGAAATTCAACAGTACGCTCAAGGACTTGATGCGCTTCTGGAGAGTGAGCGTGTGAAGAAGGAAATCTTCGAATACGAACACGATTTGTGGAACTATTAATTTTAATGTTTTGAATCTGAACCCCTCGGTTTATCCGAGGGGTTTGTTTTTTTAGGAAGTCATGATAACAGTAGGTAATTTAAGCGTGCATTTTGGCTCGAGAGAGCTCTTTTCGAAGATTGGGTATTTCATTGGTCCTCGCGAAAGAATAGGTCTTGTGGGGAAGAACGGAGCAGGAAAATCTACCATGCTTAAGATTTTGGCGGGTGTTCAAAAGCCTACTGAAGGAACCATATCATTGGCTCGTGGCACTACCATCGGATACCTTCCGCAGGAAATGGTGCACTCAGAAGATGCAAGCGTTTATGAAGAGGCACAAGGTGCCTTTCGCGAGCTTCAAGTGATGAAGGCTCGAATGGAGGAGTTGGGAGACCTTATAGCCAACCATTCGGATTATACATCGGATGACTATGCAAATCTTATTGACGAGATTGAGGCCGTATCGCATAGACTTTCATTGTTGGATGTCGGCAGTACGGACGAGAAGATTGAGCGAGTATTAAAAGGACTTGGCTTTACATCTAAAGATTTAAAGCGTCCAATGCGTGAGTTCAGTGGTGGCTGGAAAATGCGTGTGGAATTGGGTAAACTCTTGTTAGAAAACCCGGATTTATTGTTACTCGATGAGCCTACAAACCACTTGGATATTGAAAGTATTGAATGGTTGGAAGAATTTCTAGTTGAATATCCAGGTGCAATTGTTTTGATTTCTCACGATAGAACATTCTTAGACAATGTTACAAAGCGTACGATTGAGATTTCTAAATCGAAGTTGTACGATTATAAGTTTTCTTATTCCAAGTATATTGTTCAGCGTGAATCAGAGGTAGAGCGTCAAGAAAACGCGGCGAAGAACCAACAGAAGTATATTGAGGACACCAAGAAGTTAATCGATAAATTCCGCGCGAAAAAAGATAAGGCAGCATTTGCACAGACCTTGATTCGAAAACTTGACAAGCTTGACAAAATTGAAGTAGATGATATTGACGGAACCAAAGTAAGAATTGCTTTTCCGCCTTCTCCACATGCCGGTAAGGTTATACTGGAAGGATTCGATGTTGGGAAATCGTATGGCGATTTACATCTTTTTTCAAAAGTAAATTTCCAAATTGCGCGTGGAGAAAAAGTGGCACTCATTGGAAAGAATGGTGTGGGTAAAAGCTCCATGCTTCGCATGATCATGAATCAAGAGCCATACGATGGAGAATTGAAGATTGGTTACAGTGTTGAGGTAGGGTATTATGCGCAAAATCAGAGTGATATTTTAGATGGTGAAAAGACGGTCTTTCAAACGATAGATGACGAGGCCGTTGGAGAAATACGCAAAAGTGTCCGCGGATTGCTAGGAGCATTCTTGTTCAGTGGAGACGATATAGATAAGAAGGTGAAGGTTTTGTCAGGAGGAGAGAAGGCGCGTTTGGCATTTTGTAAATTGCTTCTTCAACCCTACAACTTCTTGGTACTCGATGAGCCTACCAACCACTTGGATTTGGCTTCAAAGGAAGTTTTAAAGAATGCCATAGCGAAGTATGATGGAACAGTCTTGTTGGTGTCGCACGACAGAGATTTCTTAGATGGATTAACCCAAAAAGTTTTTGAGATACAGGCAGATCGAATGGTTGTTTTCCCTGGCGATGTGAAAGAATTTTTAAGAGACAAAAAGGCAACGAGTATTGCTCTTTATGAGAATGAAAAAGTAGTAAAGCAGCAAGAGAAAATTCAAAAAGAAGAGGTCATAGTTGAGGCTAAACCAGCCGTAAAAATAGACAAGTCCAAGGAAAAGGAAGTGAAGAAAGTGGAAGCAGATATTGAAAAGAAGGAATTGCAAATGGCAGAACTGGAAGTTGAAATGGCAACCATGGATTATTCCAATCTCGAGTTAGTGAATACGCAGAACGCGAGGTATGAGCTACTTAAAAAGGAGCTTGAGGCGTTAATGGAAAAATGGGAAAATCTTGCCGCGGAATAATTACTTTCCGTGACAAGATTTATATTTCTTTCCTGAACCGCATGGGCACGGTTCGTTACGATTAATTCTAGGATCAGCAATCACAGGAGCAACTCTTTGTGGAGATGCCATTGCACCTGCTTCTTGCGATTGACTTGCTTGTTGATTCAAGTTTGAGGAATCGGCTTTCATTGTTTGGGTACGAACAACTTCGCGCTGAGGAGCTTGATTCACTTGGCTTCCAGAAGGTAATTGACATGTCAGTAGGAAGTTTGCAATCTCAGCATTTGTCTTCGTAATCATGGTTCGGAACAAATCAAAGCTTTCCTTTTTGTATATCAACAAAGGATCTTTTTGCTCGTGAGCCGCAAACTGAACATTGCTCCTCAAATCGTCCATTGCGCGCAAATGCTCTTTCCAGTTTTGATCGATAATGGCAAGCGTAATTCCTTTTTCAAGGGCGCTGATCATTTCTTTTCCACCTGAAGAATGAGCCTTTTCAAGGTTAACAGCAACCTGAATTCCTTTCAATCCATTGTTGAATGGAATAGCAATGTTCTGATAGCCTTGCGTGTTTGTGCGGTATACATTTTCAATAACAGGGAAAGCTTCTTCAGCCAAACTGTCGATACGAGAAGTGTATGCTGTAAGAACTGCTTCATAAGTAGCGTGAATGACATTCATTTCATTATCAGAAACGAATTGGTCTTGACTCACAGGAGCTTCAATTCCGAAATAACGAAGCAATTCTATTTTATACGCGTCGTAATTCTTGGCGCTGTGCGCATACGATACAGCAGCTTGCGCTAAATCGAACAACATGTTGTCGATGTCAAGCTTCAAACGTTCTCCGAACAGCGCGTGTCTTCTGCGTTTGTAGATTACTTCACGCTGTGCATTCATCACGTCATCGAATTCCAACAAACGTTTACGAATACCGAAGTTATTCTCTTCTACTTTTTTCTGAGCTCTTTCAATAGAACTCGTAATCATTGAATGCTGAATGACTTCACCTTCCTTCAGACCAAGTCTATCCATCATTTTCGCTATGCGATCACTTCCGAATAAGCGCATCAAATCATCTTCCAACGAAACGTAGAAAGATGAAGATCCTGGATCGCCTTGACGTCCAGAACGTCCGCGTAACTGACGGTCAACACGACGAGAATCATGACGCTCCGTGCCGATAATGGCTAATCCGCCTGAATCTTTAACACCTTCACCAAGCTTAATGTCGGTACCACGACCTGCCATATTCGTAGCAATGGTAACAGTTCCGGCCTTACCTGCTAAGGATACAATTTCTGCTTCTTTTTGGTGAAGTTTCGCATTCAATACTTGGTGGTCAATTCCGCGTTGACGAAGCATTCTGCTTAGAACTTCAGAGACCTCTACAGTAGTAGTACCAACCAATACAGGTCTTCCGGCCTCACGCAATTCAACTATTTCTTCAATAACCGCATTGTATTTCTCTCTCTTCGTTTTATAGATTTTATCGTCTTGGTCTTTTCTAGAAATAGGACGGTGAGTAGGAATAATCATCACATCTAACTTGTAGATGTCCCACAATTCACCTGCTTCTGTTTCAGCGGTACCGGTCATACCCGCAAGCTTATGGTACATGCGGAAATAGTTCTGTAAAGTAATGGTGGCGTAGGTTTGCGTTGCCGCTTCAACCTTTACATTCTCTTTCGCTTCAATAGCTTGGTGCAGACCATCTGAGAAACGACGACCTTCCATCATACGTCCGGTTTGCTCATCAACAATTTTCACCTTGTTGTCCATAACCACGTATTCCTTGTCTCTTTCGAAAAGGGCATAGGCTCTAAGGAGTTGATTGATGGTATGGATACGTTCACTTTTAACGCTGTAATCACGCTGAAGTTCTTCAAGCGCATTCACGCGAGCCGCATCGCTTGCAGAAGATTTCTCGATGTTGGCTATTTCTGTTCCGATATCTGGAAGAACGAAGAAACGATCGTCTTCCATATTTTTCGACATCAATTGAATTCCTTTGTCTGTCAATTCAATTTGATTGTTTTTCTCATCAATCACGAAGAACAACTCTGCATCTGCTTTGGGCATTTCGCGTTGGTTGTCTTGTAAATACTGACCTTCAGTCTTTAAGAGAATGGCTTTGATTCCTTCCTCACTTAAAAATTTAATTAATGCTTTGTTTCGAGGTAAACCGCGATAAGCACGAAGGAGTGCCAATCCACCTTCTTGCAATTCTTCCTTATTCGGTGTGCCTGATTCGGGTTGAAGTTTTTTCTTCGCATCTGTAAGGAAATCTGTAACGACAGATTTTTGCGCGTTCATAAGAACCTGAATCTTTGGCTTTAACGCATCGAATTCTTGTTGGTCTCCTTTCGACGTAGGGCCAGAAATAATCAACGGTGTTCTCGCTTCATCAATTAAAACAGAATCGACCTCGTCAATAATCGCGAAGTGGTGTTTACGTTGAACCAAATGCGAAGCTTCAACAGCCATATTGTCACGCAGATAGTCAAAACCAAATTCGTTGTTCGTTCCGAAAGTAATGTGAGCTTGGTAGGCATTTCTGCGGGCGTCGGAATTAGGTTGGTGCTTGTCTACACAATCAACACTTAGACCGTGGAATTCATACAGAGGGCCCATCCACTCTGAGTCACGTCGAGCCAAGTAATCGTTAACCGTAACAACGTGCACGCCTTTGTTTGCAAGGGCGTTCAGGAATACAGGAAGTGTGGCAACCAATGTTTTTCCTTCTCCAGTAGCCATCTCTGCTACTTTTCCTTGGTGTAGTGCAATACCACCGATTAACTGAACATCGTAGTGAACCATGTCCCAAGTAAAGCGGTTTCCCGCTGCAGACCAATTGTTTTTCCAAATGGCTTTATCCCCTTCAATACGAACGTAGTCTTTGGCTGTTTGAATGGCGAAATCCTTGTCGTTCGCATTAGCAGTAACTGTGATTTCCTCGTTGTTCTTGAAAATCTCTGCTGTGCGCTTTATAACGGCAAATGCTTCTGGAAGAATCTCCAAAAGTATTTTTTCAATTTCTTCGTTTATGTTTTTTCTAACCTTGTCAACTTCAACATAAATACCTTCTTTTTCTTCAAGCGCATCAAGGGGCAACGCTTCAGCTTTTGAATTTAAGGCCGTAACCTCGTCTTCAAGGTGCTGAACATGTTGTTGAATGCGCAATTGCATGTCAAGGGACATACGACGAACGTCATCGGCTGTTGCACTTGAAATAGATTCGTAAGCAGCTTTGGTTGATTTAAGAAGGGGTTGAATGATTTCGAGATCTTTCTCTTTTTTATCTCCAATTATTTTCTTCAGAATGGTATTGAGCGCTCCGAGCATGTTTTCTTCAATTAATGGTAGCAAATGTAACTCCTTCTTGCTTTTCATAAGTTATAAAAACAAGCGGATAGTTTTTTTTCTTGCCGAAAAGTAGTGCCATAAAATATAGCTGAAATTCTGTCATTGAAATGAGAAAATAAGAAAAAAAATCACAAAGCCTACGTAGATAAGGGGTGCAGAGAAATGAGAATTTAATTGTTAAAAACTAGGCCTTCTTGTTAACTGTTTTAAGTTGCAATTTCACGCTTGATAACGAATCTTTGAAGTCGCGAATTTGGAAAACAATCGAATGACTATGTTTTCTATTTCTCGAAGCCAAACCACACATAAATAATTATTTCGATGCAGCAAGAAGAGCCACTATTGAAGGAGAATCCAGACAGATTCGTTCTTTTTCCAATTATCCACCAAGATATTTGGCAGATGTACAAAACTTCTGAAGCGAGTTTTTGGACAGCGGAGGAAATTGATTTGAGTGTTGACTTGGTTGATTGGAATACGAAGTTGAATAACGACGAGCGTCATTTCATTAAGCATGTTTTGGCTTTTTTCGCGGCTAGCGATGGAATCGTAAACGAAAATTTAGCAGAGAACTTTGTTCGTGAGGTTCAGTATACTGAAGCGAAATTTTTCTACGGATTTCAAATTATGATGGAAAACATTCACAGTGAAACCTATTCATTGTTGATAGACACCTATATCAAGGATACTGCTGATAAAAATTATTTATTCAAAGCAATCGATACGTTGGATTGCGTGAAGAAGAAAGCCGAGTGGGCATTGCGTTGGATCAAAGGCGGGTCGTTCACTGAGCGTTTGGTTGCTTTTGCTGCAGTAGAAGGAATTTTCTTCTCGGGCAGTTTTTGCAGTATTTTCTGGTTGAAGAAACGTGGGCTTATGCCAGGACTAACCTTCAGCAACGAGTTAATTAGTCGCGATGAAGGGATGCATTGCGACTTCGCATGTTTGCTTTACAATAATCATATTGAAAACAAATTATCGAAAGAGCGTGTTCGCGAAATTATTGAACAAGCGGTTGCGATTGAACGTGAATTTATCACGGATGCGCTTCCGGTTCGTTTGATAGGAATGAACAGTGATTTAATGAGTCAGTATATTGAATTCGTTGCAGACCGTTTGTTGAACGAGTTGGGTAATGAAAAGATTTATAACAGCACGAATCCGTTTGACTTTATGGATTTAATTAGTGTTGAGGGTAAAACAAACTTCTTTGAAAAGCGCGTTGCTGAATATCAAAAAGCAGGTGTAAAAGATGGTCCTTCTGAAGATTCGAGAGCAATTTCTTTTTCAGAAGAGTTTTAAGAAAATTAGGCGTTAACGAAATATAGTAAGTACATGTTTGTAGTAAAAAGAGACGGTAGAAAAGAGACAGTGAAATTCGATAAGATCACTGCCAGAATTTCAAAATTATGTTACGGATTGAACCCAATTGTTGATCCGTTGAAGATTGCCATGAAAGTAATTGAAGGGGTTTTCGATGGCGTAACGACGAGCCAGTTAGATACGCTTGCGGCTGAAATTGCTGCAACGAATACAACGACACATCCAGACTACGCTCTTCTTGCGTCACGTATTGCTATTGGAAACTTACACAAGAATACCAAAAAATCGTTCTCTCAGACGATTACAGATTTGTACCAGTACGTTGATCCGAAAACAGGAAAAGGCGCTGGTCTTATTGCTGAAGATGTGTACAACGTAGTGATGGAAAATGCGCCATTTTTAGACAGTACAATCATCTACGACCGCGATTTTCAATTCGATTACTTTGGTTTCAAAACGTTAGAGAAATCGTATTTGTTGAAGATGCACGGTATGGTGGTTGAGCGTCCTCAGCACTTATTCATGCGCGTTGCAGTAGGAATTCACAAAGCAGATTTAGATGAAATTGTGAAGACGTACAACATGATTAGCGAAGGTTGGTTCACACATGCAACTCCAACGCTTTTCAATGCTGGGACACCGAAGCCTCAAATGAGCTCGTGCTTCCTTATTCAAATGAAGGATGATAGCATCCCAGGTATTTATGATACATTGAAGCAAACAGCATTAATCTCTCAAAGTGCGGGTGGTATTGGTCTTAGCATTCACAATGTGCGTGCAAAAGGTTCTTATATCCGCGGAACGAACGGAACGAGTAACGGTATTGTGCCAATGCTTCGCGTGTTCAACGACACCGCTCGTTATGTGGATCAGGGAGGCGGAAAACGCAAAGGTTCATTTGCAATATATCTTGAGCCATGGCACGCAGATGTTTATGATTTCTTAGACTTGAGAAAGAATCACGGAAAAGAAGAAGTTCGTGCGCGTGATTTGTTCTATGCATTGTGGATTCCAGATTTATTCATGCAACGTGTTAAAGACAATGGTACGTGGACATTGATGTGTCCAAATGAATGTCCAGGTCTTTCAGATTGTTGGGGTGAAGAGTTCGAGAAATTGTATACCAAATACGAGTCTGAAGGAAAAGGAAGAGAAACGATTAAGGCGCAGGACTTATGGTACAAGATTATCGAGTCTCAAATCGAAACAGGTAATCCTTACATGTTGTACAAAGATGCTGCGAACCGCAAGAGCAATCAGCAGAACTTGGGAACCATTAAGAGTTCTAACTTGTGCACAGAAATTATTGAGTACACTGCTCCGGATGAAATTGCAGTTTGTAATTTAGGTTCTATTGCATTGCCGAAATTTGTAAAGGACGGTGCATTCGATCACGATAAATTATTCGAGGTTACCTACCAATTAACGGTGAACTTGAACAAGATTATCGACGGAAACTATTACCCAGTTCCAGAAACACGGAATTCTAACATGCGTCACCGTCCGATCGGAATTGGTGTTCAAGGATTGGCAGATGCGTTTATTTTATTACGTTTCCCATTTGAGTCGGAGGACGCGAAGAAATTGAATCGCGAAGTTTTCGAAACCATTTATTATGCGTCTTGCACAGCCTCGAAAGATTTAGCACGCAGAGACGGTGCATATGAATCTTTCCCTGGATCACCCGCTTCAAAGGGTATTCTTCAATTCGATATGTGGAATGTTACTCCAACAGAGCGTTGGGAGTGGAGTGTGTTGAAGGAAGAAATCGCGAAATACGGAATGCGTAACAGCTTGTTATTGGCTCCAATGCCAACGGCATCTACCGCGCAGATTTTAGGAAACAACGAGTGTTTCGAGCCGTACACAACAAACATTTATTCTAGAAGAACGTTGGCGGGTGAATTCATTGTAGTGAATAAGCACTTGTTGAAAGATTTGGTGAATCTTGGTTTGTGGAATGACAACTTGAAAAACAAATTAATGTCTACCAGTGGTTCTGTTCAAAACATTGATGAGATTCCAGATAATTTGAAGGCACTTTACAAAACGGCTTGGGAAATTTCTCAGCGTGTAGTTATTGACATGGCTGCTGATCGCGGAGCTTATATCTGTCAAAGTCAGTCGTTGAATATCTTTATGGAAAACGCGAATTTCGGAAAGCTGACATCCATGCATTTCTACGCTTGGGAGAAAGGATTGAAAACCGGAATGTACTATTTGAGAACGAAGGCGGCTACCGATGCGATTAAGTTCACAGTAGATAAGTCGCAGTTATCTCAACCGAAAGCAGCTGTAAGCACAGAAGCTTCCCCTGTTACTGTTAATGTGAATATTACGCCTGACACTCTTTCACAAAAGAATGTAGATGCCATTGCTTGTTCAATAGACAATCCAGATTCTTGTGAGTCTTGTAGCGGATAATTGATTTCGATAATTAAGTAAAAAGGGTCGCCATGCGACCCTTTTTTTTCTTCATTTCGTTTTTAATAAGTTCTTTTTGAACCCTGTTCGATATATCGAAATGGTCGTAAATTGTATTCAAATGAGAAATCTCCTATTCAGTCTTCTTACGTTGTTGACCTCAACGGTTTCATATGCACAAACCTTGCGTGGAAAGGTGGTTGAACAGCAGAATCAGGCCTCACTCACGGGAGCGGTGATTATTCAAAAAGGCACGAGCAATGGCGTAGTGACAGACTACGACGGGGAATTTTCAATAAAAGTAGCAGGGTTGCCAACAACACTGCTTGTGAAATACGTTGGCTTCGCGGATCAGGAAATTGAAGTTAAGAATGCTGAATTTATTTTGGTAGAAATGTTTACAGGGGACTTCGGTCCGACGATAATTATCAAAGACTCGCGAATTACAGAAAAACAAAAGCAAAATCCACTGACTGTTGAGCGAATGGACTTAACAGCGATAAAGAATTCGGCTTCTGGAAATTTCTACGAAGGATTGGGAGCATTGAAGGGTGTAGACTTAACCACCGCAAGTTTAGGATTTCGTGTTATTAATACCAGAGGTTTCAATTCGACCTCCCCTGTGAGAAGTTTGCAATTGATCGACGGGGTAGATAATCAATCTCCCGGATTGAATTTCTCTTTAGGGAATTTCTTAGGCGCCCCTGATTTAGATGTTTTTGCGGTAGAAATTGTTCAAGGAGCAAGCAGTGCGTTTTATGGACCAGGTGCCTTTAACGGAGTAATTAAAATGGAAACGAAAGATCCATTTGTTTATACCGGATTAACTGCTCAACTTCGTGTTGGAGAGAGACAGTTGGTAGAACCATCGGTGCGATTTGCTCATGCATTTTCCAATAGAGAAGGATATAAATATTTGGCATACAAGTTCAATGTCTTTGCGTTTAAGGCATTGGATTGGGCGGCTGACAATCAATCTCCTATTTACAACGGTGGATTCTCGGCTAGCAATCCGGGTAGGTTTGATGCGGTTAACACATACGGAGACGAATATTTTCCAGCAAATGACTATTCAGAAGATCCCAACGGAAAACCAGGCTTGGGAACCTTTTTCAGAACGGGTTATCGCGAGTCTGATTTGGTAAATTATAACACAAAGAACGTGAAGGCCAATGCCTCTATTCATTTACGTTTGAAGCCAGAGTTAGAAGAAAATTCACCAGAGTTAATTTTTGCGGGTAATGTAGGACAAGGGACAACAGTTTACCAAGGTGACAATCGCTTCAGTCTTCGTGATATACTTTTTTATCAGGGAAGGCTTGAATTGAAAAAGAAAGACAAGTATTTCATTCGAATGTATGGAACAGGTGAAGACGCTGGAAAGAGTTTCGACCCTTATTTTACTGCGTTGAAATTGCAGGATGCTGTTCGTTCCGATGAGAATTGGGCGAATGCTTATGTTAAGTATTGGCAAGATTCCATTCGAAACCGTGTGTTGGATATGAATTATCCGCAGTATGTAATTAATCCGAATTACCCCGCAGAACCGAATTTTTTCATTGTTCCAACAGGGGAGCAATATGCGTCCTGGTCGGCTCAGAATGCCGATAGTTTGGCCTATTATCATCAGTTAGTAGAAAATTGGACGAACAACGGTACAGCGGGAATTCCTATGGCGAGTCAATACGGGTTTCTACAACCGGGTTCTGCTTTATTCAATTCCAACTTCGATCGCATAACATCTGCGAACAATAATGAAGCAGATGGAGGAACACGTTTCTACGACCGATCTTCCTTGTTCCACACACAGGGAGAATATCAGTGGAAAGGGGCGGGATTTATTGACTATCGAATAGGAGGTAACGCTCGGTTGTATAGACCCAATTCGGCGGGAACAATTTTTACGGATGATTCTGTGAAAATCTACAATTATGAGGGTGGATTGTATTTCGGAGCCACTCGGAAGTTTTTAGAGAATCGCTTGATTGTGAGTGGAACGGTTCGACTCGATAAAAATGTGAATTTCGACGCGCTTATAAGTCCAGCGGCATCTGTTGTTTTTCAACCGAAGAAAAATCATTACCTACGCGCATCGTTTTCTTCGGCATTAAGGAATCCGACGTTAACAGATCAGTATTTAAGCTTGAATGTTGGTCCAGCAATTCTAAGTGGAAACTTAAATGGGGTAGATTCATTGATTACGTTGGCTAGTTTCAACGCATATAGAAATACGTTGGAAACAGACAGCTTGAAGTATTTCAACATTGACCCTATTCGCCCGGAACAGGTTAAAACCGTTGAGTTCGGTTACCGAGGTTCGTTTTTCGATCAAAAGATTTACGTTGATTTGGGTGCTTATTACAGTGTCTATGAGCATTTCATCGGTTATAATATTGGTCTTTCTGCAAACTTTCCTCCTCCATCCTATCTTCCAGATGATTTACAAGTTTATCGCTATTCGGCGAATTCAAAGAACACGGTAACTACCCAAGGTGCTAATTTGGGATTGAATTATTATTTCCATGAGAAGCATAGTTTTGGTGCGAATTATTCCTTCAACAGTATTGTAAGAAGCGATGCGAATGACCCGATTATTCCTGCTTTCAATACACCCAAGCATAAGTATAATTTAAGCTTAACGGGAAACAAATTGTTTGAATCGAGTGAGGGGAATTGTTGGGGATATAGTGTAAACTACAAATGGATTCAAGGATATCTTTTTGAAGGATCTCCTCAATTCACCGGATATATCAACACCTATGATATGGTAGATGTTCAAGCTAATTACAGCATAGAGGCTTCCAATATCTTTATTAAAGTTGGTGCTTCCAATGTGTTAAATAACCAACAAGTTCAGGTCTATGGCGGACCGGCAATTGGTAGAATGGCTTATATTAGCCTGCAATATTCGTTCAATCATCAAAAACAAAATAAATAAATTATGAAAAAAATCTACTCATTGCTTGCAATTGCTTTGTTGAGTGTGACTAGTGCATTTGCACAGCGTTACATGACCGAGCAATTTTCTTCGGTTGACGTTCAAACGAACGTTACCTATGGCGTGAACGCTACTGTATTGCTTTACCAAGTTGTTGGAGAAGCTGTTCCAGAACAATTGAAAATGGATGTTTATACTCCATCTGGAGACACTGAAACAAATCGTCCTGTTATTCTATATTTCCACACTGGAAACTTTCTTCCTTTCCCACAGAACCAAGGAGCTGGCGGTACACGCACAGATTCAACAATCGTTGAGATTTGTACGCGTTTAGCGAAGTTGGGATATGTTGTTGCTTCTTGTGATTACCGTTTAGGATGGAATCCAGTAGCTGCTACACAAGAAGAGCGTGTAAACACATTGATTAACGCGGCTTACCGTGGAGTTCAAGACTGTCGTACCGCTGTTCGTTATTTCCGCAAGACAGCTGCTGAAGATGGCAACCCTTTCGGAATTGATCCAACTCGTGTAGCTGTTTGGGGTCAAGGGACTGGTGGATATATCTCTTTCGCTGTTACAGGGATTGATGCTTATACAGACTTATTGCTTCCTAAGTTTACAACCAGCGCTGGTATTCCAATGGTATTGGATTTCGTAAACGGTGATATCAACGGTACTTCAGTTGGTGTGAATCCATTGAACGGAGATACATTGTGTTACGCTAACCACGTAGGTTATAGCTCTGACATTAATGTTGCATTAAACATGGGTGGTGCTTGTGGAGATATTTCATGGATTGACGCTAGCGACAATGCATTAATTTCTTTCCAAGTTCCTTCTGATCCTTTTGCTCCTTATTATGCAGGAACAGTTATCGTTCCTGGATTGAATTTACCAGTTGTAGATGTAAGCGGAAGCTACGATGTGCAAATGGCAATGAGTGCATATGGTAATAACGGTATTTTTGAATTGGCTGAAGGTTATGCTCCAGGTCAAGTTTATACTGACGCTGCGAATTCAACCAACAACGGTTTCCACGGTTTGTTCCCATTGGAGCGTCCAACAGGAATGGAAGTAGATTCTGCACCATGGGAGTGGTGGGATACTGCAACTAACCCAAACAGTGCAAACGGTTTAGCTACAAATCCAGATATGTCGGCTGCAAAAGGAATGGCTTATTGCGATTCAATCTTAGGTTATTCAGTACCACGTATTGCTTGTGCATTGAACTTGAACACTAGTCCATGTTACATTAGTGTTGAAGAAACTGAAGAGGTTTCTTTCAACGTATTCCCTAATCCAGCTAACGAATCGTTTGCTATTCGCGCTTCTGAGCGTGTGAATGCAGTTCGTGTATTCGATGCAATGGGTAGAATCGTTTACAATTCAAACACTACCAATCAAGAAGTTGTATTTGTTGATTCTTCGAGCTGGTCTGCAGGAATGTATACCGTAGAGATTCACACTTCTAACAACGCAATTGCAAGAAAGAAAGTGTTGAAGAACTAATATCTTCCCCTTAAATGAAGAAGGCCCTAGAAATAGGGCCTTTTTTAGTATCAATAAAATTGAAATTAAGCATTCGAAATCTTTTGAGAAAGCTCGGTGTATTCTTCAGCAGTGAATTTCAATCGTTCTTTTTCGAAATTCATATCGTGTATGTTGTTGATTGGAATTAGATGCATGTGCGCGTGTGGCACTTCCAATCCAATTACGCTAATTCCAATTTTCGTACAAGGAATGACCGCTTGAATTTTACGCGCAACCTCCTTGGCAAATAGATTTAAATGTTGAAGCTCTTCTTTAGGAAGGTCGAATATGTAATCTATTTCTTTTTTAGGAACTACTAAAGTGTGTCCTTTGGCTACGGGCAGAATATCTAAAAATGCAATGAAAAGCTCGTCCTCTGCTATTTTGTAGCAGGGTATTTCACCCTGAATAATTTTTGTGAATAGGGTAGGCATTAGCGGTTGATGTCTAGGATTTCAAGTTGAAGTGTTCCAGCAGGAACTTGCACTTCGGCGATTTCACCTACTTTCTTACCAAGCAATCCTTTTCCAATAGGAGAATCGATACTGATTTTTTTATCAGCGAGGTTAGCCTCGTTTTCTGCAACCAATGTATATTCAACCTCAGTGTTAGTCTTTAGGTTTTTCAATTTAACCCGCGACAAAATGAAAACCTTCGAGTTATCGATGTGAGAATCGTCAATTAATCGAGCATTTGCAGCAAGGTCTTCCATTTTAGCGATGCGTGCTTCTAGATGTCCTTGTGCTTCTTTGGCCGCGTCATATTCAGCATTTTCGCTGAGGTCACCTTTGTCTCTGGCTTCAGCAATTTGTTGACTGATTTTTGGACGTTCAACCATTTTCAGGTTATGAAGTTCGTCTTTCAATTTTTTAAGGCCGGCAGCAGTGTAGTATGCGATTTGTGACATGATCAATGGGTAT
This sequence comes from Chryseobacterium gleum, assembly GCA_945881835.1. Taxonomy (GTDB): domain Bacteria; phylum Bacteroidota; class Bacteroidia; order Flavobacteriales_D; family Sanyastnellaceae; genus CAIZGX01. Next base: position 79,681 of record CAMCVP010000001.1, read on the forward strand.
TAAAATAAAGAAACCCCGCGAACGAGGTTTCTACACAAATATAGTAAGAAAATTACATTGTAATGTGAATTCCCATGCTGTGAATACCGTTGAAAGGATTCGTTAAGCGATAAGAATAATCCAATCCGATAACGCCTCCGTTATCACCTGTTGGAAGTTGAATGGTCATACCTGCTGTTGGTCCAGATAAAGCACTTTGCGCGTTGTAGGTTGTGTTAGATCCAATGTCTTGCTGGAAACCGCCTCTTAAGAAAAGACGGTTACGAAGACTGTATTCTAAACCTAGAGCTACTTGGTCTTTGCTGAATGAATTAGAAGTGTAGGCGGCATTTGCCGTTAACTTCATGCTATTCTTCATCAAGAAATCATAACCAAATCCCACGTTTACCATTGAAGGCATTTCATAAGGTTGTGAACGCTGCTCAACGGTTAAGGTATTACCACTTGCAGGAATAACTGCAGAAACAGTCATACCGTCGCCTTTGTATCTCATTGGAGGTCCAACATTACGAAGAGTAATACCGAAGCGAACATTGTCTTTTTCTCCGGTTACATAACGAATACCAGCATCGAATGCAACGCCTTGTGAGCGCACATTGTATATAGCTTCGCTGATTAAGCGAACGGTTAATCCACCGTAGATGCTGTTCGAGAATTCTTTCGCGAAACTAATTCCAATGTTAGAATAATTTACGGTAAAGCTTCCGATTCCACCTTCTGGAAGAGCTTCAGTGGTACGTGCAATATCACCGAAGTTCATATTCACAACTGAAAGTCCGAAAGCACCTGATTTTCCAACCTTTTGTCCGAATGCGGCAGCATTCAATTGAATTCCTGTTCCAACGAAATACTGTGTGTTGGTGAAAAGCAATTCGGTTTTCTTCGTGAAGGCGAGACCCGCAACGTTTAAAAACACGCTTTCAACTCCAGTAACGGATGAAAGAGATGCGTTACCTAATCCAGAAGAACGAGCCCATGGATTCACAAGTAAGTGGCTAGCACCTGCCGATCCAGATCTGTCAGGATTTCCTGCAAAAACTGCAGAAGATATTCCTAAAATCAAGGAGAGTGATATGATATATTTTTTCATGATCGTAAGTCGTTTTTCAATTAGAAGTTATTCAAGTCAACTGGACGCATAACGCCGAACCATTTCAATATTTTCTCACCAATACCTGGTACATCTACATGTATGATATAGGTTCCAGAAGCGATAGGAATGTTTCTTTCGTTTTTCAAGTCCCAATCTACGCTTGTGATTTTATCAGCCTTCTTGAATTGTCTGATTCTATTTCCATTTAAATCATAGATGGTAATTGTACAAATGTCAGGAAGATTCGTGATTTTAATGCGGTTGTCTAGCTTATTGGTTTCATAAGAACTGAAAGCATAATATGGGTTAGGAACAACATTAATAATATCAAGAACGGAGGTTAATGTATTTGCGTCGTTGAGGGTAGTAGCAATGTTCTTCGTAGAGAAGGTGTAGATGTTTCTCCATTCATTCACTGAACTTGCAGGTGTTGTAATGTCAGGGTTGTTGTATGAGTAACTCGCATAGGGCTTCGCTACACGAATGCTTATACGAACGTCGTTAGGAATCAATCCTTCTTCAACAGAAAGCAAAGGGTGTTCAGGATTTACAAGTCCGCTACCTACCCAAGTACAACCGCGGAATACTTTCTTCCAGTTTGAAGAGCTGATTGATGGATCAGACAACTTGCTGTATAAGAATACGCCTTCATCATATCTTGGCACAAGTGCTTCGCTAGACGCAGGGCTAGTAGCTGAGTAATCTTCATAACGTAGATTTTTGAAGACATAAATCCAGTGCTGTCCAGCGAATAAAGGTTGACCGTTGTTGTTGTACAAGCGCGAAGAAGGATTCCATATCATGTCGCGACCATTTTCTCCAACTAACCAGCTGTCTTCACCGAATGCCATGTTCAATCTTTCTCCAGTGCTTAAGTCAATCGCATATCCTGGGAACCATCCCATCCCAATAGGAGCTGTTAAATCACCTTCCGCAGCATTGTAACCTTGTTGTCCTGCTTTTCTTCCGTTTTTGTCCACAGAAGGAGCGCGACGTACTTTCATTTTCTCAGGATCAATCGTGTTATCACCATCGTTGTCTTCTGCTAAAGCAGGTGTGAATTGCATTTCCAATACAGGGCAACGCGTCCATTTTGTTTTGTCTTTAGTGAAGACAACATCTATATTGTTCAATCCTTTAATGCTTGACTTGCGTTGTTGATCTAATGGGTCTAGATCGCCTTTAAGAGCGTCTATTGTAGGAGCAACGTTGTTTACAATAATGGTTGCATCATTAGGGTCTAGGTCTGTTCCAGATACCAAACAATACGGCGACCATGTTCCACCTGCTACAGCTTCGTATTTCTCTTGTTCATCTGTAAAAGGAAAGTCAACTCCGCTTCCTTGCTCGTAGTCATCAAAGAGTGCTTCAGACAGAGCCTGAGGGTCAGTGCCTTCTGTTTTTACACTTCCTGCACGAATCCAGTTTTGTTCTGAGAAACCTTCTGAATCTTCAATACCAAGTAGCCAAGGTTTTGAAGGGTCATCATAAGATACAGTTGATGAAAGAAGCGGGGTGTAATGTTTCACTTGAGCACCGTCAACTTGATAATCGTATTGTCCCCAAGTAACTGAAAGTCCCCAATCAAGAATTACGTCTTCACTCGAAGTGTTGAATTTCTTATAGGTTCCGTAAATGGTACCATTGTCTAAGTTTTCTAACTCCCAATACATACTGTCAGGAGTATCTTCTCCGAATTCAGTCGTTTTTAGGCGAAGTTCAAAGTCCGCAGAAGGAACACGCAAAGGATCTACAACTTTAACTTGCACAGGTCCTTTACCAGGTGCATAGGTTAATTCGCTGATGTTGTTGTTCGCAAGGATAATGGCTTCGGTCTCAGAACCCAACAACAAGTCGTTGCTTCCGTTTCCTTTTCCTTCAAGACGGGTTAGCGGAACACCGTCGCCGTAATTTGAATTTTGAATGGTACCACCTAATTCTGGTGATGGAATGTGTGGGATGGCAGATACTTTCTGAATAGCACCGATAGCGCTCTTTCTAGATGAAAGGAATGCCTCATCTTGACCGTTTTCCAAGGAAATATTGTATTGCGAATAGTTATTATATCCGTATGCAATTACCATGAAGTAATAGGTCTTGTGGTTTACAAGAGCATTGTTACCAAGTGCGAATGCATCTGTGGTTACTCTAAATGAACGTTGAATACCTTCATCTGCTCCGTCTACCTTAAGTTCAGGAATGATGTAACCAGTTATAGGATCACGAGTGAAATTAATGATACGGCCAATTCCGTTTTGAATATCGCATTGTGCGATCAATCGAGCTTTTTCAATATCACCCAAATCGTTGGCGTCTACATCGTCGTTTACACGCTGGTAAACCATATATCCTTCAAACGCATAAGAGCGCTGAGCTTCGGTCAATTGTGTTCCGTCGGCTAATTCTTCTGGAATGCTAGGGTCGAATCCACCTTGGTTAGGACCGTAGTTTTCTTGGAAGTTAGTTGAGATAGCGTTGTCATTGTTCAACAAAAGAATGATTTCTTTATCCAATTCTTGAACCGCAACATCTGGAGCGTCTGGTCCTGAAACCAACTCGAAGCAGTTGTCGAACAAAGATTGTGCTTTGTCATCATACTCGCGCAAAAGACGAACAGATTCAAAAGGATCACCGCTGTTAGCTTTTGCCCAAACAACACCTAAAGTAATATTATTGTAATCACCAGGCTTCAAAGTGAACGGACCTGCAGCTTGAATAAAGCGACGGTCAGCTGCTGGATTTCCTTCAGACTCTTCAGACCAGTCTTCAGTAATCACACCACCGGTTCCCCAATGCAATGGATCTGTATCATCTGGGAACATATAGTCAGCATTAATATCAGTAACGTTGGCACCAGCCGCACCGTTTCCTCCATAATTCATGCGTTGACCATTTTTCCAAAAGCCTCTCATGTAGTTGTAAAAGTGACTAGGTAAAGCTGGCTCACCATTTACAGGACTTTGGCTGTTGTTGTAGTAAACAAACTTTCGCATTCCGAAACGTTCATTATCAATAACACCATCGCCATATCCTATACCTAAACCTTTGTAGGGAATACCTAATTGGTCAACAGCATCAATGATATCGGTTGTTAATGGATTGTCCTTGTTATCGGTGTCTTGGTATGGTCCTTCGAAGAAGTCAACCCCAACTGCTGGTGGGTTTGCACCGTAACCCAAAGATGAAGCTGTAGGCTCATCGAATGCATCTCCGTTGTAGCAATAGCCTAATCCGCGTTGAACATCGCAACCAACATAGTCATCATTTGATGATCCTAAATCGGGATCAACCCATGATCCAAAATAGGTTTCAGTTAAGGTTTGAGAACCTTGGTTAATCAATACATAGTTATAGAAAGTCATGTTGTTTACCTCATCGTTCGAAGTAAACGCAAATGCTTGTGCACGAATTTCCATACCAATAGGTTGACCTTGAGATTCCGTGTGTGCATTACCCTTATCGTTGAAAATCCAATAATAAGTTTGGTCACCGTACAGTGGAACGATATCCTCTCTACGACGCTCAGCGCAATTGATTTCTCTTAAGAAGTCATACCATGGGTAGTCACCATTTTGTGGATTATAGAATCCATCTCCGTCGTAATCATAGAAAGGAGCAAGATATAAATCTTGACCAGCTGCAGTGTTTCCAATTGCAGGATATTCGTAGAAGTAACCTGGAATAGCGTAATCCGTTGCGCAATCTGTTCCACCGGCTGCGATACAATCGTAGTAGGCACGATGTCTTTGAGCATCTTGACGTTCAGAAACAAAGAAACGGTCGTATTGCTCACAAGTAGACTCTGTTATAGAAGCTGTTCCATCATTGGTCAAAGGGCCTGGCCAATAATCATTACCTTCAGTTCTAAAGCGAACTGCAGCAAGTTTTAACTGTTGGTCGGGAGAGATTCCACCCATCCACAACGCTCCAGCGTAAATAGAAGAAACACCACCATCTTTCGGAACTTCATAAGAAGCTCGACCAACTGAACGGTTTTGCCACATTGACCCACCCGTTTCAATTAACGCTCTAACGTTATTCCATGCTAGGTCTTTTAATCCCGTAGCGGGAGCACACAATGCAGCGCGCGATTCTTTTACCATTTCGCTGTTCTGAACCATTCCAGAATTCACTAGAACAGACTTGTAGGCGAACGCTTGATTCGCAAACCCAAGTGTGAGAACAACTAGACTTAAAAATATATTCTTTCTCATGCTTTTTGAATAATTCATTTTCTCAAAAATTAAAAGTCAAATCTTACACCTAAACGAATCTGACGTGGCGATCCCAAATTGTAAGGATTGTTCACGAACATACTGTAGTAGTTTCTGAATGATTCAGGTGAGTTTTGCGTGTTGATTACGTTTTGATATTGCGCGGCTGCTAGGTATCCGTCGTCGTCTGGAGTACCGGTGAAACGGTAAACGCTAGAAACGTTTTGAGTGTTAAGAAGGTTAGTTACCCACAAATACACGTTCAAGTTAGCTGCTTTTTGCTTATCACCTTCACCGCCAAACTTCAATGAGAAGTTCTTGTCAAAGTTCAAGTCAACAGTGAACTGCCATGGAAGACGAGCGCTGTTAATTCCACCTGCAGTTGTTGGACTCACTTCACCTGTTATAGGAGTTGGGAATACTTGCGCAGTGTATGGCGTTCCAGAGCCTAGGTTAGCAATTAAGTTAGCTCCAGTATTCGCGAAAATTTGTTTGCCGAACCAAACAGGTCCGTTGTATTCTTTTCCTTCACCGTAACGATAGTCAACAGTAGTTACAATACGGTGACGTTGGTCGTAGTTGAACGGAGAAACTGTACGTAAGTTTGGAAGTCCAGCGTTGATCAAAGCCAATTGCGTTTGAGTAGTAGATCCTGTTCCGTCGGCGAACTGAAGTGTGTAAGATGTTTTCATCCAAAGATTACCAGTTCTTCTTAGGTCATAAGTAAGGGTTAAACCTTTGACAGTACCAAAGTCTAAGTTGCCGAAAGCGCTGTATGTGCTTGGATAAGCTCCGTTGAAACGACGAACTTGAATCATATCACGTAATTCACGATAGAATGCCTCAACTTTAATAGAAGATGATTTAGAAAGTACTTGTTGGAATCCAAGCGCGTAGTCAACTGTTTTTTCAGGACGAAGGTTAGGATTGTTCAACAATACGTTTCTGTTTTCCATGTACAAGTAATCAACTGGATTGAAGCGGTTACTTGAGGTTGGACGCTGCGTTAAGATGTCGTAGTGAGCGAAGAACAATGCTTCTTCAGAGATAGGGAAAGAGAATGCTACACGCGGCATGAAGTTTACAGCAGGTGTGTATTCTTTAAATGCTTTGCTAGTCAACGCTGCGTCTGGGTCAACACTCAAGTAAGGGTTGATTTTCCCTCCTGCAGCAATGCTTGTGAATGGGTCAGTTACGAGAGTACCTTCTGCGTTATACCAGTTGTCACCATCGCGGTAACCTTGAATAGCAGTAGGGTTACGAATATCGTCTACATAGACAACGAAGTCATCTCCAATGTTCGCTGGACGAGAAGCACCGAAGTTATCGAAATCAACCTCACCTGCTGTAAACGCTTCACTGATTACATAAGGATCTGTTGGAACATATTGGTTTGCATCGTAACGGTCAATACGAAGACCCACGTTGAAAATCAAATCGTCAAAAGCAAACTTGTCCATGATGTATCCTGAGATGTACACCGGCTCGAACGCTCCTACAGCACGGGTGTAGTATGAGCCATCACCTAAGGTGTAACGCTCAGAGAAGAAATCATCCAAAGATGGTTTTCTGTTTAAAATGTTTCCTCTGTGGTCATATCCGAAATACGTTACTACGTTATTTCCAGAATTTAAAAGATCGCTAGCACCAAACATATCTACCGAAAGGAAGTCAGGGCTTAGGCCATCTGTATTCACGAAATCAGTTCCGTTTGGATTTAATCCTAGTTCAGTTCTTAAGTTATAGTCAAACTCGAATTGTCCTGTACCCACAAGATTGCTGTAATCGATGTAGGTATAGGTACCATTGTTAGAGTAATAAGGGTCATTAGTGTTCAACTCTTGGTTGTGGTAGTTGGCATATTGACGTGCCAGCGTCCAAAGACCAATTGGAGCAATAGAATATCCAGCATCTTTACGCTGCTCGAATTCGAAACCTACTTCAATAGCGTGGTCTCCAATGTCAGCAGATCCCGAACCTGAAATACGGAACTGATTATTTTTCGAAACGCTATAGTTGTTAGACTTAGCACCAATGTGCGCCCACAAGCCATAGGTATCTGTAGGCTGTTGTCCGTTTACCAATCCGTTTCCACCTTGAATATTTGTAATGGAAGCGTATGGAGAATCTCCGATTTGCTCTGTTTCAGAGGTGAAGTCGTTAATTGTAGGATCGAAGAACTGATCGTCAGTGATGATGCCGTCTGTTCCGTTCAACACTTCAGTAACGTATTGGTTGGTGTTGAATAATGTGAAGAATTGGTTTGTAATTGAAGCCAAATCTGGGTTGTACTCAGAAGGCGTGAAATTTACATTCACATCTTGCCATCCGTTTTGCTCATAGAAATTTCCAGAGCTGTTAAGAGTGTAAGAAGGTTTGCGGAATATGTCGAAATTACCAACGTGTCCGTATCTGAATAGGTTGTCGCCATGGGCAGCATCTTCAGAGCGGTTATATGAGTTTTGGTAATCAGCTTGAATGCGGTAGAACACGTTTTTCAAGTTAGAGCTTCCTGACTCGTCTTCGGCGTTTTTGAAACGTTGAGCAAATTTCGCGTAAGCTCTCCAATCAAGACCTGTGTTTTGTTGATTGTTCTGCCAGTTCGAGAGCATGTTACCGTAGTCGAAACCATTTCCACGGCTAATGTTCATTGTTCCTCCGAAAGTTAGCGTAACGTTTTCAGATGCATTAACATCGATTTTTCCAACAAGGTTAGCCTGTCTTGAACGCACATTCATGCGCGTGTTAATCTTTTCGAAATTATCAGCAGTAAGGAAGTCAGCATTGTATAACGCACCGTTTACGGTACCGTCTGCTTGAACGTTTTGACGAAGTGGATTGGCTAATAAAGCTTGACGAGCATCTTCTTTCATTCGGTAAACACCACCGAAGGTTGGACCGCCATCAAGAATGTCTGTGTAGTTTCCTGAAAGGAAGAACCCTAGAATTGGTCTGCCTTTAGTTCCGTCGGCCTTTTTTCTAAAAAGAATCGGACCAGACAAAGAACCTTCCAACAAATTGTATCCGTAGTAATCTAGACCAACAGCCTGATCGCCTACTTTGAATCCAGAAGTAATGGCTTCAATACCACCGTTAAACTCTGAAGATGCAGAACGAAGTGAGATGTTAATTACACCACCTGTTGCATCACCGATATTTGCTGGAATACCACCCGTGATTACCGAGACCTCTTCAATGGCCGACTTCGGCAAAGAAGAAGATCCGCGAACTTTCATCCCATCGATGTAAATCCATGTAGAATTTGTACGTGCTCCGCGAATAGAGATTCCGCCGCCTGTACCCGCAGAACTTACTCCTGCAACGGTTTGAGCAAGACCTAACGCATCGCGACTAGGCATTTTCTCTAATTCCTCGCGGGTTACAGTTCCGCCACTCGCTCCTCCATCTTTATCGATAAGTGGCACACGATATTCTTTAATTTCAACAGTATTCATTTCCACACCGGGACTTAATTCCGCGTTAGCGAATTGAATTTTCCCAGCTGAAATTGGAATTCCAGTTTGACTTTGGGTTTGGTAACCAACAAAGTTGAATTGAACCTCATACGTTCCAGGATCAATTGGTTTGATGGTGTATTGTCCGTCTGGATCTGTTTGTCCACCTGTAATCAGATTTCCATTCAAAAACAGGACAACATTCACGAAAGGAAGAGGCTTCTTCGTCTCTCTGTCTATGACTTTTCCTTTCAAAGTTCCGCCATTTCCTTGAGCAAGTACGCTCGATACGGAAAGGATCATTAAACTCAAAAGCAGGTAAAATTTTCTCTGCATAAAAACCAGGTTAAGGAATTATTAAAGTATACAACGGGTGCTAAAATAAGGCAAGCTTAGGTTAATTCCCAAAGTTCATTAAATCTATCTTTGTAATTTTTGTTTTTAGTTCTGATTATCAAAGTAGTAGGTAGTTAAGACCTAATGCTTTGGTAAAGCTAAATCAAGGTTGCAGGAATTTCGCTTTTTTTGACTTTTTTCGGAGTCGAATTGATTCGTTTTTTTTCTTTTCTAAGAACGATTATTGTCTTCGAACCCACATGCGCTTGTGCCAAGGCATGTGGCCAACTCTGCGCATACGTTGAGATTTCTTCATATGACGTTTCATTTGTCTCTTGCCTTTTTTTCCTTGAGCGTTTTGATGTTTCTCAACATTTTTCAGGTATTCGCTTTCAATTTTATCGTGTTGTTCTTTTTGTTTGGCGCGGGCGTTCTCAGGCGTTATTACATCGTTTCCCGGTTGACCAAAAGATGCTAAAGCGAATAAGGAAAAAAGGAATGTTATGATCTGCTTCATTTTCTAAATTCGTATGTGTATTTCGTAATTAGAATGTCTTTAGACCCCATGTCTTGGTCCAATGTAGCTTCGATAAATGATGTTGGGGAGTATAAAATTTCTATTTCGCGGTGAAGGACCGAGTCATTGAAATAAGAAACTTTCACAAGGTTGCCTATTTTGTCGTATTGAAAGTTCTCGCGTTTAATCTCTTTGTTTGTGGTGCTCTCAAGGGTTGAAATTTGTCCAATCCAACCTTTATCATTGTAGGTGTATTTTTTGCTGAAACTTTTTCCACTTAAGGTGAGTTCTTTCTCTTCTTGTCTCACAAATCCAGCTGAGTCCCGATAAACAAGGTCAACGGAGTAAGGTAAACCATAATTATTGAAACTTTCTTTTCTTAAAATTAAGGCAGAGGGTTCGCTGTATTTGAATGATTCGGAGTTGATGGTTACCGTTAAACCTGGAATAAGCTTTAGCTTTTCGATACTTTTGTTTTCAGACACAGAATTGTCAATTCGCTCTATTCGACCTTTTTGATCATAGAAGAACGCCGTAGTATTATAGCCGTTCCGCCCCAGTTCATTTCTGTTTTGCACTAGGCCGAGTTCGTTTCGGTCGAATTCAATGTGTGTGCTATCAACAATACTTAGAACACTTTTGACAGCATCAATTTTCGCGAGTTGACCCGTTTCGTTGAAATGGTAAACCGTAATATCAGGTCTGTTTTCAATGGCTTTTCCTGTGCGTTTCATCTGGCAAATGCCTGTGATGGTAGATATTTTATTTTGCCATAAAAATTCCTGGCTGAAAAACATTTCATCTTGAAACGCCTTTCCTTCTCGGTTGTCTATAATCTGTGCGTTCCCGATTTGCGAGAGTGTGAATAAAAGGAAAGCGAGTGTGTAACGAATCATGGTGCAAACATAAAACCGAAGTGAATATGTGCTTACTTTTGGCTCATATTATTTCAACATGAACGATCAAATTATTTTCGATTTAATTGAACGCGAAAGAGTTCGCCAGACCAATGGCGTAGAGCTTATTGCTTCAGAGAATTACGTGAGCAATGAAGTTATGCAAGCAATGGGTTCTGTTCTTACGAATAAATACGCAGAAGGACTTCCAAAAAAACGATATTACGGCGGATGTGAAGTGGTAGATGAAGTAGAACAAATCGCTATTGACCGTTTGAAGCAATTGTTTGGAGCCTCTTGGGCGAATGTTCAACCACACAGCGGCGCGAATGCGAACAGTGCAGTGATGTTGGCCATTTTAAATCCAGGAGATGTTATTTTAGGTCTAGACTTGTCTCAAGGCGGACACCTCACACACGGTTCTCCGGTAAATTACTCTGGTAAATTGTACCGTCCGTTTTTCTACGGAGTCGAAAAAGAGACTGGTCTTGTGGACATGAATAAGGTTCGTGAAAAAGCATTGGAGTGCAAACCGAAACTTCTTATTTGCGGAGCAAGTGCCTACAGCCGCGATTGGGATTATGCTGCTTTTCGTTCAATTGCCGACGAAGTGGGAGCAGTTTTAATGGCAGACATTTCGCACCCTGCAGGATTAATAGCAGCTGGGTTGTTGAATCATCCATTTCCGCATTGTCACATTGTTACTTCTACCACGCACAAAACATTGCGCGGACCAAGAGGTGGTGTTATTATGGTTGGAAACGATATTCCGAATCCATTAGGGGTGAAAACCATGAAGGGAGAAATTCGTTCTCTTTCTTCTGTTCTCGATAGCGGTGTTTTTCCAGGAATGCAAGGTGGTCCTTTGGAACACGTTATTGCTGCGAAGGCAGTTGCTTTTAACGAGGCCATGACAGAGAATTTCAAAAAATATGGAAAACAGGTGATTGAAAATGCGAATGCGTTGGCCAATCATTTAACCGCAAAGGGTTATGAAATCGTTTCTGGCGGAACAGACAATCATTGCTTCCTTGTAGACCTTCGAAATAAAAATATATCTGGAAAAGATGCCGAACATGCTCTTGTGAGTGCTGAAATTACAGTAAACAAGAATATGGTCCCTTTCGATGATAAGTCACCTTTCGTTACAAGTGGAATTCGCATTGGAACGCCGGCCATTACAACGCGTGGTCTACAAGTGAGCGATATGGAATTTGTTGCGAATGCCATCGATAGAGTAATTTCAAATGCATCGAACGAGGACGTTATTCGCGCTGTGAAAATGGAAGTACATGAGCAAATGTCAGCGCGTCCACTCTTCGCTTAAGCGAATCAACTCAGCCTTAGAAATTGGCCTTTCCAAGTCCCTCCAGGTAAACCCTTCCAATTTGAATTGAGAGGGTTTTACTTTTTGAATGCTGTTGTAAAGACTGTTCGGTTCGTTTTCGAGTGTGACTTTCTGAATAGATTTTTCTTTCAATGCAATTCGAATATTCGAGCAATCTGTTCTGTTCAAACCAGTAAGTTTTGTTCGTTTGTTTTTCTCTTCAGTAGAGAAATAAGCGAGCTGTCCATTCCCATTGATTTTAACTTCATGAAGGTCGTTTTTAACGAATTGTCCATTCAGCGATTTTCCTTTTATTTGATTGAAATAACCAGGTACTACCTCATTGGCTAAAAAACTGTTTTCAGGAACGAAGAGGAAATCAAGCGAGTCGTTTTTGAAGTGAAGATTTATTTCAGTTCCGGTCAATTGATTGGCATCGTTCCACAACACGGGGTTGTAAAACATTCGCATGATTGAATCGCTTTCTGAAAGCGAGAGTGAATCGCATTTTCCTTGAAGATCTTTGCTGTAAAGTAGAACGTGATGATATGCTTTTATATCGCGATTCTCAGCACGTGTTTTTTTTGCGAATAACGTGTCGGCAACAATGAAAAGCGTGTCTTTATTTTCAAGTGTTTTTTCAAGAATACTTTTTCCGGTTACCCAAGAAATTTCTTTCAATTCTTCGTGTCTTCCATAGTTACCGCGAATGGTTAAATCGGAGTTGTTGTCAACGATAATGACATTCTGAAAAGCCTCGCCCCATTTCTCTTTTCCATTGTAAAAAATACTGTCTCCAAAGAGCGTTTGTTCTTTCGATTTTACCTGAGCATTTTTCTTGAAGCTGCATGTCTCTGTTTTCGAATTGAAGTAGCCATTTTCACACTTAATTTCTATGTCTTTTCCAGTGATTGTAGTGGGTCCAAAGAAGTAGGATATTTCAGTAGTTGTGTTGTAGAGCATTGTGTCTGAAACAACCGTGTAATCCTTGTTTTTAACGGTTACTTTTTTTCTGAACGTGAAGTTGTTTGATGGGCTGTGGTAGCGACCCGTTTGGGAAACTAATTCATTGTTGTTTTTGGTTGAAACAACTTTTCCTCCGCCTGAATAAGTTGCCACTTCAGACTTCATGTTGTAAGACATGTTTGGCGAAGTAAGTGTCATTGCGCCGTCTGAAAAAACACAGCTTTCGTTGAGTGTGGCGGATTGTGTTGCTTCTGTGAAAAATAGTTTCTTTCCAGAAATAGCATATTCACCCGGTTTGTTGACACGAATGTTTCCGAAAGCTTGAAAATTTCCGTTACTGAATTTATAGGCCGAATCACAATAGAAATTTGTGCCGTCGAAATTCAAATGCACGTTGCCAATAAGACGTTGGCCATTGATTAAATTCTTATTGAATGCAATCTTATCTGCATGCACCAATTGCACGTGTTTGGCTTGTCCATTTATCTCCTGCGATATCAGAAAAACGGAAAGCGCAACAAGAGCTATTTTAATGTAGTGCTGTATTGCTCGAAGTTTATCTTAAGATGGTTTGCTCACGGTCAGGACCTACGGATACATAAGTTATCGGTATCTCCAATTCCTTTTCAATGAATTCAATGTATTCAGAAAGTTCTTTTGGAAACGCTTCGATGGTTCTAATTTGAGTTAAATCTGTATTCCATCCTTTCAGTGTGGTGTAGACTGGCTCAACTTTTCCGTCCAATAAATCGTATGGCATTTCATCCGTTTGAACGCCGTTGATGTTGTAGTGCGTGCACACATGGATTTCCTCGAAGATGCTTAAAACATCTGCTTTCATCATGAATAATTCTGTAATTCCGTTCAAACGACAAGCGTATCGAAGCGCGGGAATGTCTAACCAACCGCAGCGACGCGCACGACCTGTAGTTGAGCCGAATTCATTTCCTTCTTTACGCATTCTTTCTCCCACTTCATTTTCTAATTCGGTTGGAAATGGACCGCTACCTACGCGGGTGCAATACGCTTTGAAAATACCGAAAGCTGATCCAATTGAATTAGGAGCAACACCCAATCCTGTGCAAGCTCCCGCGGCAACCGTATTACTTGAAGTAACAAACGGATAAGATCCGAAGTCAATATCGAGAAGTGAACCTTGAGCACCTTCCGCTAAAATCTTTTTGTCTTCGCGAATGGCTTTGTGTAAGTAGTTTTCGCTATCAATGAAGGTTAATGTTTTTAACACCTCAATTCCTTGAAACCATGCCGCTTCCATTTCATCCAAAGAATATTCGAATTGAAAGTGCGAAAGCATTTTTTTGTGCTTTTCAACGAGTGTGTTGTATTTCTCAATGAAGTTTTCAGATAGAATATCTCCAATGCGTAAACCGTTTCTTCCGGTTTTGTCCATGTAAGTTGGACCAATTCCTTTCAATGTAGAACCGATTTTCGACTTACCTTTTTCAGCTTCAGATGCAGCGTCTAAAAGTTTGTGTGTAGGAAGAATTAAATGCGCTTTTTTCGAAATAAGTAAACGAGAAGCCACATCTACGTTTTTCGCGCTTAGTTTTTCAATTTCAGTTGCGAAAACGATAGGGTCTATGACAACACCATTACCAACTACATTGGTTACATGGTCATGAAAAATACCGCTTGGTATGGTGTGAAGAACGTGTTTCGTTCCGTTAAATTCTAGGGTGTGCCCGGCATTTGGTCCGCCTTGAAATCGTGCTACGATATCATATTTTGGAGTTAATACATCGACAATTTTTCCTTTTCCTTCGTCGCCCCATTGGAGGCCTAACAATACGTCTACTTTGCTCATTCTGATTTGTAAAGAGCAAAAGTAATGGGTTATTCAAAATAAGCCTTATTTTCTTCTAGGAAATTTTCCAACTTACTTCTCATAATGAGTCGGCTTATGACTTTCATGTTGCTATCAAGCGCAATGAGAGTGGGAGTTGAGGGGAAAGGGTAGTGTTTGGCTAAGAAAGGACGCTTGTCCATGGGAGGAAGCACATTGATCCACGGTTGCTGGTGCGTTAAAAGATGGTTTTTCCATGGCGCCTCTTCTTTATCGATGGAAATGGCATACACTTCAAATCCCATTTCGTGATACTTCTTGTAAATTTCTTGAAGCTTAGGATGAAACTCCTCGCAGTGTGAGCAGTTGCTTCTCCAAAACATCACGAGTGTGATTTTATTTTTTTTACACGTCTCTTCCAACGAAATTACTTTTCCTTCTGCGTTTGGGTATTTCAGTTCGGCAGCCTTTTTTCCCGGTGCGCAATTCTTGAGTGATTCAATGAGATTTTTTGTGTTTACACTGAATGAAGTATTGTCGGAACATCCGTCTGCGTAATTATTCAGATAATATGTTAATCCTTCTTCGTTTTTATAGTCTAACATTTTATTTAAAATGAAGGAATGAAGGAATTGATTCACGGCTTCATTTTCGCCCATTCTTCCTAAAAGTTCATCGGTGAATTTCTGTGCATATTCTTTCGGGTAGCCTTTATAGAGTTGATTGAAGTATTGGTTTAGCCCGCGAACAAATGCATAATGAAAGAGAATGATTTCATTTTCATAATCAACGTTTCCGAGGAAATGTTTGAAGAAAATAGTGCTGTCGAATTGCATGAAATCATGCGGAAGTCGGCGCGAGAAGAGCGGACCTACACTCGAGTATATTTCCGACATTTTACCGTCTTTACTTTTTTCGATTATTGAATTGTTTAGGACTTTTTGTTTATTCAGAAAGCTAGGGTGAATGAGTGTTTTGTAATTATCATACTCGGACTGAAGGTTCGAGTAAAGGCTAGCGAGTTCAACATATTCCGATTGTTCAACTGCGCTAAAGAGAGCGGTGGGTTGTCCGTTTAGTTTTGAAAAATCAATATTCAAATCAACGGATGCAGGAAGTGTTTTAGGGTTGATATAGAAATCGGTCCAGGCCTTTCCCGCACCTGAAAATCGCAGTCGATACTGTCCAATATGGGAGGGCGAAAATGTAAGTGAAACATTGGAATTAGCGTCTAAATCTGCATTGGCAAGAATTTGCCACTGATCTTTTTCGAAGGCTTCGAGGAATACTTTTTTAGAGTTCTGGGCCGGAATATTTTCAGCATGAAGTCTCAGACTCTTTTGCCCGAATCCGACAACACAGCACAGAGCTAGAATGAGGGTTGAGATTGATTTCATGGTGAAAAAAAAAGGTCACCGAAGTGACCTTTTAGAAGAGGTTTAAGATTATTTACCTTGAGAAAGTTTCTCCATTTCTTTGTCGAAAGTTTCTTTGAATTTCTCGTAGTTGTAATCGGCTTTCAATTTTTCGTTCTTAGACAAACCGCTTTGGTATGCATCTGCGATTGTGTTTCCGCTTAACTCAAGAGCAACGTAGCTTACGTATGTTCCATCAGGACGTTGAGTTAACTTTTCGCAAATTTCGATACATCCACGAAGTTCTTGATCAACAACTGTACGAGCCATTTCGTTGAAAGACTCAGTAACTTCCTCTTTGTTGTTTACTTCAGTTGAGTTTACGTAGTTGTCACCAACAATTTTCATTGTAGCGCTGATTGTTTTTCCCATTTCAGACATTGCGTTAGAACGAGCTTTTTTCTTAGCAGTCTCGCGATCCATACTCTCACCTGTAGCAGTTGAGCGGAATGCATCTTTCGTGCTTTTGTATTCAGAGCCAGAGCAGTATTCGTTAATGATTACTTCTCCTTTTGGGTCTGGAGTTTTTACTTCGTCTTTGTTCTTTTTACAAGACGGGATAGCAACCATTGTCATTGCAGCAATTGCCAAAAGGGTAAAACGTGTTTTCATTTTGATGAAGATATTAGTTGAATTGATGTTTTCAGTTATTATGCCAAACTTACAAAATAATTTTAATTATTTCGCTTATGAGCGTTGACTCTAAGTTTTCTCGTTGTTTTTTATATGCTTCCAAGACTGCATTTTCATGAGAAAGTTGCACGCCCTTCACTCCATTGATGCTGTGTTCGAAAATGGCAACATTTGTTTTCGTGTTGTTCACAGTTATTTTTCCATCGATGTATGCAACTTTAAATCCTTGAATGTCTTCGCCGGCTCTTGGATTGGTGTTGATGTAAACAACATAATCTGCGTTGTTTTCATTGGTCGCAATTCTCATGCCTTTGCTGATTAGCGTGTTGCGAGTAATTTCTGCTAGTGTTGTTGTCTTGGTTCCGTCGAGTTTGAATTCATTCGAAGAAACGAAAAAGCTAGGAGCTAAAACTTCAATGGGTATTTTTCTTTGGTCCGTATTTATGCCGGCAATTAAAGCATTCGCCAAATCAGAGTCCAAATCTTGAGGAACCAAAGCGTCGATCACCAAACTTAATTCCAGTGAGTTGTTTTTTGCTTTGAGACTTACGTTGTCAATATCGGCAAGAATAATTCCGTCGTTATCAGACATCACTGTTTTGGGTTTCATGTAATTGTCTCTCTGATAAGCGTATTTCACATTGATGCCGCGCACGCCTTCACCTTTGTATGTTATCATTACGGGAACTTGCGTTTTGAAGGTGTTTGCCGATGAAAGCACAATGTTTTTTAGAGGAGTTTCGAATCGAAGGTCGGCAAGTACTGCGCGTATTTCAGAGAATAACTCGTTGTCTATGAAGATGTCATTCCCGTTTTCATCTTTCATCTGGTTTACTTCCGTCCAATATGGTTTCAAAGCGAACAAACCGTGGTAGAAAAGATCAATTGCCGAAGGAATGTTCCCCAACTTTTTGGCTTCTCTTCCTTTCTTTAAAAAATCTAAAGCCGAACGAAGCGTGTTTTCCTTTTTCTGCGCTTTTTTACTTTGGTAATCGAATTTGTTCAGCTTGTAATAAACGGCGTACAATTCTTTGTCTTCCCATATTCCGGCTACTTCGTAGTCTTCTAGCATTTCTGAAGAAGATGTTGTTACATTCGAACTGAAGCTTTCACTAAACGCTTTATTCACTTCCATGGTATTGAAGAATGTTTGTCCTTCAACCTTTACAGAGATTTCAGTTGCAAGGTCATTCAGCGCTAATTTTTTCGCGATGGCTTGATAATCCGCTGGCTGAGTCGTTTTAGAACACGTCGCAATTCCAATGTAGTAGGAAGAATTAACAGGTCTCGTAGATACCCATTCTGGTTTAGGTTGGGGAGGAGGAACAACGGTTTTAACGGTGTCTTTGCCTCCACAAGCTGCGAGTAGAATTATTCCTAGGAATAGCGTGTATTTTGAAAGTAATTTCATTAAGGAACGAGCGTTTGCATTTGAGTTTTGACGTTATCTGCAATTTTCTTGGCTATTTCAATATACAAGTCATTTGCTAGGTCGTTTCCATCGCGAAGGTTTCTGCGCGCACTTAACATATCTTTAAGCGTATTTCTGTCGCGATTGTTCATGTTTACAACATTGCCGTTAGCGGGATACAGATTGTTTGCATTTCCTCCGTAAATGGCATAAATAACTTCGTCTTTTTTCTTTTCAGTGAAGATGTCATTCTTAATTAACGACGCCGTTTCGATGGAAGTCATTTTGTATTGAATGGAAACGTTCGATTCAGCGTAGTTGTAATACTCATCGAATTGAATGGGTTTGTACTCGGTGTCGTAAAACGTTTTCCCCTCAGCGTTCACCTTTTTTACTTGATAAGATTCAAAACCATTGCGAGTGACCTTGCGAATTTGTCCGTTTTGAACGGTGTGATTCAGCACTGTTCCCGTGATAAGTGCTTTCGCACCAGAAATTTTTCCAATTTCAATAGCATTGGATTCAGAGAATATTCCGCTCATTTGAATGCGCTGTTCAGCAAGTATGTTGTTCAGGTTTTCTCTGTCAATGACTTGAAGAAAGGGGTCGTTTATTTGAGTTAAAGCATTTAAGATATAGGCAGTAGCTTTCGTATCGCTTCCTTGCATGTTTGTGCCATTTGTGAAGGGCAGAAGGGCGATGGTGTATTTCCCTTTATCGAGACATTTCTTTTTGAGTTCCGCAGATTCTTTGTAGCCCAATTTACGCTCTTCAACTTTGATGAAGCTGTTGTAGGCTGAACGGTAATGTTTGGCTTCTAGTTCGGCAACACCTTTTTGATAGATTGGCTCGAGATAAGCGATGTCTTTCAACTCTCCTGCATCTTTGAAGTTCGGGTCGAGTCTGCTGATTTCATTGAAGCTAACTTCCGCGTCGGTAAATTTGTTTTCTTCAAGAAGCTTTGTTCCTTGCTCGTACAAATCATTCATATAAGATTTTTTCACCTTCTCAAAATCGCCTAAATAAAATTCAGGTATTTGAAGTTCAACGCCTACTCCTTTGATCTTTGCTTGGTATTCACGAGCAGAAATAAATGAGTAAACGGCTTCCTTCTTGTTTCCAAAGCTGCTTTTCTGACTGAATTCACTGAGCATGGCGTTTAGAACGGTTTGCCCTGTTTTCTTCATTCCTATCTGAGCGTCAATGTTCGCGCGCTTTTTCCATAAAGCGGTGTAGTAATTTTCAGATGCTTCTTTGTTCAGTCCTGCAGCTTCTTGTTTTTGGGCAAGTTTCGTATAGTGCTTGCTGTTCTGACAAGCCTGTGTCCCCAGCAGAAATACAACAGCGAAAAGGTAAAGCCAGTTTTTCATAGTTATTTCGTTTCAATAAATTCATTCAATTCTTCCGTCGACGAGTCGAAACTGAATCCTTGACTAACATTGTAATAGTTGTTCTGATCGAAGCAATAGTCGTGTGCGTATTTCGCGAATTCCAGACGGCTTTCTTCGAAACCGAAAATTTTCATGACTTCAAGAATTTGATCAGTTGTTAGGCAGTTTGCTTTTGCTACTTGCTTCGCGGTAGAAAGTTTCGTGTCGTCGAATCCTTTGCTTGCAATGGTTTGTTTCGCCTTTCCGAAACTTGCAGCATCCATGGAACGGGTGCAATTTCCATTTCCCACGATTGTTGCATTGGAAGGTTGAGTTTGTGTAGGTTCGCTTGGGCGAGTTGTGTGCGCTGGAACAGTTGAATTCGTTGTGGTTGAAGAAGATTTGGTTGTAGTCGTTGTTGTAGTACCTGATGTTTGGACATTCGTGTTTGGAACATTCATGTTGACTCCCATATTCATTCCATCTACATTGATGTTCATGCCAACGTTTCCGCCGGTTGCGTTGCCAGATTCGTCCAGGTTTATATTTATACCCATGTTAACTCCGTCTACATTGACATTCATACCAAGGTTCCCGCCGTTATTCGGTGTGGTGTTCGTTCCGTTTACAGTTGTTGTGGTTGTTGTTTTAGAACTACCACTCACTGAGGTGTTATTGTTGGTTTGAGTTTGAGTTGCATTTGTCGGAGCGTCGTCAACAACTGCGAAATCTTTCACGTCATTGTTAACAGGTGAAGTGTTCGTTGCTGTTGAGGAAACGGGGTTTTCGGTATAAAAACGAAGAACGTACTCTCCTTTTTTGTTTTTCTTCACTTGGTAAGTCACTTCCATTCCTTGATGAAGAGCGAAGTTGTTGTTTGAGAAATCTGCAAGTGTAGCGTCTTGAAAGTCAACACGCGCTTGGTAAAATTCTGAAGTGAGGTTCTGTAATTTAATGTTTGACTGGGGGGCGCTATTCATTGCTTCACCGTTCAAGTATAGGGTGAATTTTTCGCCAGCCTCTGAATAAATCACTGCGTTCATTTGAGCGCTAGAGCTGAAAAATAAAAATAGACAAACAGTAAATAGGGTAAGGTTTTTCATCATATCTGTTAACTGATTAGATTGTAAATTTAGTTATGTTTCCACCTGTATAAAAGTTTATGCCAAAAAATAAAAGCTTTGGAAACGGAAGCTAATTGGAATGTTTAACTTTGTTTTCGATGGATACGAAGAAAATAATACTTTTCGGTGCGGGCAGAAGTGCGCGCCATTTGGTTTCTTTTTTAGTGGAAGGAGCTTCAGTAGGCAAGTGGAATGTGGTTGTCGCCGATGTGAATGTTGAACATTGGGTGAAAGAGTACAAGGGCGCTGTAGGAGTTAATTTTGTATCGGGTGACGCGCAGAATGCGAATTTCCGTCAAGAGCAGATTTCCCATGCGAGTTTGGTTATATCAATGCTTCCAGCGTTCATGCATGCCGATGTTGTTCGAGATTGCATAAATTTTCATGTGCATGTTTTTACGCCGAGTTATGTGAGTCCAGAGGTGCATGAATTGCATGAATTGGCTGTTCAAGAAAATGTTTTGGTGTTGAATGAAATGGGTGTTGATCCTGGAATCGACCATCTTTCCGCCATGGAAATTATACATCGGTTGAAGGCTGAAGGTGCGAGAATCGAATCGTTTGAATCCTATACAGGAGGACTTGTTGCTCCTGCTAGCGACGATAACCTATGGGGATATAAAATCTCTTGGAATCCGAGAAATATTATCTTGGCGGGAAATTCGGGGCATGCCATGTATCGCGAAGACAACAAGCTTCGAATGGTTCCTTATTTCAACTTATTTGATGAAGTAGATACAGTGGTTGCTCACGATGGTGTTCGTTACGATGCCTATGCAAATAGAAATTCTGTGCATTACCTTGAATTGTACGGTCTTGAAGATGCAATTAAATTGGTGCGAGGAACGCTACGAAAGCAAGGCTATTGCAGCGGATGGTCCTTTTTGGTGAAGAATGGATTTACGAACGATGACACAAAAATTCCTGCAGGTGCTTTTAAAACTTGGGCTGAATTGTCCCAATCCTTGTTGGGTGTCAATTTCAACATAAAAAAAGAGAATGAAAAAGTTGAGGCGATGCTCAATGAAATAGGAATTTTCAGCGAAGAGCCACTAACCAATGCAGAAAATACTTGCGCGCAACATTTGCAGCAATTGTTGGAAAGGAAATGGGTGTTGAAGGAAGGCGATCGCGACATGATTGTTATGGTGCATAAGTTTGGATATACCTTGAATGAAAAACGATATATGTTAACTTCCTCTTTGGTTTTGGAAGGTGATGATGAATTTAAAACGGCCATGTCGAAAACCGTGGGAATGCCTATCGCATTTGCGGTGGAACGATTATTTAACGGTGATTTTGTTTCTCGTGGTGTTCTAATCCCCGTGACCCCAGAGTTCTACGTGCCGTTGCTTCAGGATCTCAAACCTATTGGAATCTCATTTGTAGAATCGATTGTTGAGATATGAAGAGGCTAACGTTGTTTTTTCTGCTCATGCCGATTGCCCTTTGGAGTCAGGAATTTCGAAAATGCCCTTCCTTCAATGCGAAGGCAAATTGGCAGGAAGCTTCTTCGTTTGAAGCGAATGAAAAAACAGTTTTGAATCTTTTGGAATGGCTCGTTTCTACACCCCCGACTGAGCAACTCATTGAGCGAAGTGCAGCGAGTATTTTTGTTATGGAATGGGTAACAAAGCATCCTATTCTAGTTATCAATGTTGAAGTTGGGCCATACAACGATTATTTGATTTCGGAAGATTTGATGTTAGGTTATCTGTTCGGTAATATTCTGTATGCCATGAAGCATGAAGGAAAAATAAAAATCGACGCTCAACGAATGGCTGGGTTGAAATCGCTCTTGTTTTTAGTGGAGCACTCAGAATCATATTCGAAGAACAAAGTTTTCAAATCGTTGCTTCGCGCAAATAGAAGAGGCGAGCTGAATGAATTTGATAAGGAAATGTGGATGAGCGAAAAAGCACAGGCATATATAACAAAGGAGAAAACAAAGTAGAATGAAGAAGTTCGAAGTTCCTGAGCATTATCGGTCGACTATTCTTGGAAGAATTAAGGAGATCCGCAAGGTTAATGATCCACGCAAGAAAGACCATTCTCCATTTGTTTTTCAAGTTGGAAAAACGGAGTTTGTTATACCTCGTCATTTCGGGTTTTGTTACGGAGTAGAGAACGCCATTGAAATCGCATTTCGAACAGTGTCTGAAAATCCAGGCAAGAGAATTTTTCTCTTGGGTGAAATGATTCACAATCCGCAGGTCAATGAGGATTTGATTGCCGAAGGGATTCAGTTTTTGGTCGATAATCACGGTAGGCGATTGATTGATTTTTCAACGTTGACCGCCGAAGATGTTGTCATAACACCGGCATTCGGAACCACTCTAGAAATGGCTGCGGAATTAGCAGATTTGGGCGTACACCTAGAGAAGTACAACACAACGTGTCCGTTCGTTGAAAAGGTTTGGAAACGTTCAGCTGAGTTAGGAAATAGAGGCTATACCCTCGTGGTTCATGGGAAGTATTTGCACGAAGAAACACGCGCAACTTTTTCTCATGCTGCCGATACAGGGCCTGTAATTATTGTTCGAAATAGAACAGAAGCCGAATTGCTCGCGAAGTATATTCGAAAGGAACTTTCTGAAGAACAATTCAAAATTGATTTCGCTCACAAATATTCAAACGGGTTTTCTGTTGCGAAGGACTTGCAAAAAATAGGTGTAGTGAATCAAACCACAATGCTTGCAACAGAGACGCAAGAAATTGCTGCTTATTTGAGAGATGTTGTGGTGGGAATGTATGGTGAAGAAGCAACTACTGACACACGAGATACCCTTTGCTATGCCACGAATGACAATCAAAATGCGACTTTAGGAGTTCTGGAAAGTGGAGCACAATTGGCCATTGTAGTAGGCGGATTCAATTCATCGAATACGATTCAAATTGCGACTATTCTTGGAGAGAAAATGCCTGTATATTTTGTTCGAAATTCCGATGATATTATTTCAAAAGATTGTGCGCGAGTTTTCAATTTTAAAAGCTTGAAAGAAGAGGAGATAAATCCTTCCATGCTGTTTGAAGAAAACCTGAAATTGGTTGTCACAAGCGGTGCCTCTTGTCCGGATAAAATTGTGGATCTCGTTATTCAAAAAATAGTTGCGTTAAGGGGCGAAACAGAGTCTATTGAATCTGCCCTTGAAGGACGCATATAAAGTGAATAAATGTGCGCACTCTTTCAGGTTGTTCTGTTGTAAATTTGGAAGATGAAGAGTTCAGGAGTCATTCAATTATTGTCTGATCAAGTTTCCAATCAAATTGCTGCGGGTGAGGTGGTTCAGCGCCCTTCTTCCGTTGTGAAAGAATTGGTGGAAAATGCGGTGGATGCTGAGGCGACACAAATTCGTGTGGTGATAAAAGATTCAGGAAGGTCGCTTATTCAAGTTGTAGACGATGGCAAGGGCATGAGTGAAGTAGATGCACAGCTTTGTTTTGAGCGACATGCAACTTCTAAGATTAGAAAAGCAGAAGATCTTTTCAATATAACAACAAAAGGATTTCGTGGTGAAGCGTTAGCGAGTATCGCTTCTGTTGCTCAAGTAGAGTTGATTACCAAGCGCGAAGAAGATGAGCAAGGCGTTCGTATTGAAATTGAAGGAGGAAAGTTATTGGCGAATGAATCTGTTGAAGCGTCTAAAGGTTCTGTTTTTTCCATCCGAAATTTGTTTTTCAATATACCCGCTCGTCGTTATTTTTTGAAAACCGACGCGATTGAATTTCGACATATCATAGATGAATTTGAACGTGTAGCACTTACACATCCCGATATTCACTTCGTGCTGACCCACAATGGCAATGTCGTTTTCGATTTACCGAAGTCTAATTTGAAACAGCGCTTGGTGCATGTATTTGGAAACAAATACAACGATCAACTGATTCATTTAGATGAGGACACCGAGATTGTGCGTATATCAGGTTTTGTTGGCAGGCCAGAAATAGCTAAGCGCACAAGAGGCGACCAGTATTTTTTTGTGAATCAGCGCTTTATTAAAAGTCCATTTTTGAACCATGCGGTTCAGCAGGCCTATGAACAAATTCTTCCTTCGGGAAGTTTTCCGTTTTACTTAATTGCGTTAGACGTTCCCCCTTCCACTATTGATATAAATATTCATCCGACAAAAACGGAGATAAAGTTTCAAGACGAGCGAAGCATTCATGCGCTGCTGCATGCTGCAGTAAGAAGAGGATTGGGAAAAAATCAGGTTGCTCCTTCGTTAGATTTCGAACAAGAAAATATTCCTTTGACGCAAGTAAGTCCGGGTTCTGTGCGTGTTCCGCAGGTAGATGTGAATCATGATTTCAACCCCTTTCAGAAGTCGGATTCTTGGCAACAGAAATCGCGCAATTGGATGGAGCAATTTGCTCAGGCGGGATTTGGATTTGAAAAAGAAGGTGAGGTTCAGCAAGAGCAAATAGGATTTGAAACTGAGGAGTGGGAAGGAGGTGCGCCTTTTCAAATAGGAAGGGTTTTTATTGGTTGTGAGATGAATGGAGAGTTAAAGATGTTTCACCAAACACGTTTGCATTGGCAGATTTTGTTTGAAGAACACTCGAATCAGAACAGTCATTCATTTATTGCACAGCAGTTAATTTTCCCCATCTCTTTAAGTGCTCAGCAAAAAGATATTTCATTGTTGCAAGATCACGATGTCCTTTTGGCGTCATTTGGATTTGAGTTGAATTTGGAAGAGGACCCCGAGATTATTGCAGCACCTTCAAATCTCGACGATCAAGCTGCTTTGAAGTTTATTGAATTGGTTTTGGAGAGTTTGCGTTTAGGCATTGACGGTCCAGATTTGCGAATGAATTTGCTGAAAGATTATACCCGAAGAATGTCGGTGAAGAAAGGGCAAATGCTTACGGCACCGGAAATGCTTGATTTGTTGGTGCGATGGAACGGTTGTGAGAATAAGAATTTTGCACCTGATGGAAAGCCCATCGCCTTGACATTTGGAATAGAATATTTAGAAGATCAATTAGGAAAATAAACCACTATGAGAATGAATCTTACTCCGGCCGTAAAGAACATAATGATTATTAATGTTCTAATTTACTTGGCATGTTTTGTTGTTCCTGGCTTGAGCGAGAACCTCACAGGATATTATTTTGCGAGTTCGAATTTCCGTCCGTGGCAGATAGTTACGCACATGTTCATGCACTCCATGAGTGATTTCACCCATATCTTTTTCAATATGTATGCATTGTATTTGTTTGGTACAGCACTTGAAAATTATTGGGGCACCAAGAAATTTGTAATCTATTACATGACCTGTGGTATTGGAGCTTTCTTCTTACACATGGGAGTTAGTTATTTTGAAATCCAAAAGATGATGCAAGCACTAACCGATAGAGAAATTTATCAGGTTATGATCACAGGATTAGAAGAAGGAAAGGCATACAAAGTTCAGATGGTTGATCTGTATTCTTCAATAAATACAGGTGTAGTTGGCGCATCAGGTGCGGTTTTCGGAGTGTTGTTAGGATTCGGAATGTTATTCCCTAATACAGAGTTAATGCTTTTATTTCCACCCATTCCTCTTAAAGCGAAATACTTCGTAATGATATACGGCGCAATTGAATTTTATTTGGCCATGCGTCAAACTGCCGGCGATAACGTCGCCCATTACGCCCATCTCGGGGGAATGATTTTCGGTTATCTTCTGTTGAAGTATTGGCAGAAAAACACGAAGGCATGGTAGATTGTTTTCGAAGAACTTCTATTGGATTGAAATTACTAAGCGCCATATTGGCGTTTGGTTTTATTGTCCGAATGGTAGTCGTTCTCGTTTCTGTCAACTACAATGGCGCTTCCGATATTGAAGCGTTTGATTCTCACGTTGGATTTTCGACGATTGGGGAGCCAATGACTTGGATTTGGACGTGGTTGACCTATAGTTTTTTTCATGCTGAAGTCAGCCATTTTGTATGGAATTACCTCCTGTTGATGCTTTTGATTTATTGGTCCAAGGATAGATACGTTGGTTTTGTTGCTTGGAAGTACTGGATTGTTGGTGCTCTTGGTGGATTGCTTTTTCTTTTTATGAATGACAATAGCTTTTCGCTTATCGGCTCTTCTGCGGGTATTACCTCGCTATGGGCTGGTTGGTTAACAGAAGGTATTTCAAATGGAAAGAAAAGAGACCTAACTTTTTGGTTGGGCTGCGTTGTGTTTTTATTTTTGGAAGGAATAGATGTTGCGAATTACGAGTCAGATAATTTGTCTTTGTTTGCGCATATTGGAGGAGTGTTTTCAGGCGTTCTGTTGCACTTTTTTGAAAAGAATGAATTTGGAAAAATGAATTGGTGGTCAAAGATAGTTTTATGGTTTTCGCCTTCTCCTAAGTTGAAGGTTAAGCGAAGCAATGTTAGGTTTCAAACCGACGATGAGTTTAACGCTGAGCGCAAGTTGAAGGAAGATTATTTGAATTCAATATTGGAAAAAATTTCTCGTTCTGGATTTGAAAGCCTTTCGGCAAAAGAAAAATCATTTCTAGAACAGCAAAAAGAAAATTAATGGAGTCTCCAGTTAATGAAATAAAGAAGCTCAGTCATTGGCGAAAACTGGTTCGGTTCGTTTTTAGATTGCTGAGTCTTTTTGTTATTTCATTTTATTTTCTCTCTTATCTATCTGCGCATTTTTCTCCCAAGTATTTCGGGTATTTCAGTGCTTTGGGATTGTTTTTTTGGCCTTTGCTACTGCTGTTTTTACTTTTCTTCGTTATCATGGCTTTGAGAAAAGAGTGGAAGTGGATTATTTATTTTGCACTATGTTTCGCTTTTTCGTTGCCCGATTTGTTTAGTTTTTTTAGTTTTAAAGGGTCTGAGAATAATGCCGAGCAAGGAATTGGTTTAAAGGTAATGACGCACAATACACACCTCATGGGTTTGTATGATGGAGAGAACGCAAAACGAAACAGAGATGCCATTCTGAATGAAATTCAATCGGTAAGACCAGATGTTCTGTGCCTGCAAGAATGTTATTGGAATACCAATGGAGGTGATTTTTTATCGGAGGAAGAGAGGAATGGAATTCTTACTGGATACAAAGTGCATGAGCGATCGACGCATGTGCTTTCGAATGGAGGAAGATTTGGGTTGGTTATTTTTTCAAGGTTTCCTGTGGTGAATGAGGGACAAGTTCCTTTTGAGAATGAGGTAAATAACTTTTGTATTTATGTCGACATATTAGTTGGAAGTGATACCGTGCGTATCTATAATGCGCATCTGCAAAGCTTCCGTTTAAAGAAAAAGTCTTTGGAGTTGTTCGATGAGAAAATAGATATAGATGAAATTCAGAACGAAAGTAAACCACTTTTCACACAGCTGTATCGGGCAACGCTGAAACGCTCTCAACAGATTAATGTACTGGCTAATCACCTGGAGTCATGCAGGTATAAAATGGTTTTAACGGGAGATTTCAATGACACGCCAATTTCATACACCTACAATCGTTTGACTAGAATTTTAAGTGATAGTTTTAATGAAGCTGGAAGTGGAATTGGCAGCACTTATAAAGGTCCGCTTTTAGGATTGCGTATAGACTACATTATGCACAGCAAAGAACTAAAAGCAAAGTCATACGCGACCAGTGATGCGGGATATTCCGATCACCGACCGGTTATTGTCCAATATTAACAGACTGTTTAACTCTGATATACTCATAGGGAGTAAGGGTAAGAAGAACCATTGCAAGTCCGTAGAAAAAATCTTCTATGGGAACACTCCAGATTCTAAGGTTCAGATTGAATTCATTGTTGTAACGTACAATCGCCTCGGAGATGGTCACTTGACTTGTATTGATCAGAGGATAATCATAAAAATGAAGCCCTGTGAGCACTCCGTTTGAAATGAAAAACGGAATCAAAAGTATGAACCAAGCGAAAAGAAAGTATCCGAGGAATTTCGATTTACGTTGAATGTGGAAAAGCAGCAGTGCACTACAAAGAAGTGTTGCGCTGAAGGTGTACCAAAGTTCTTCGAATGCAGCGAATACGCATAGGCTAGAGGATATTGCCAGAATTCCCAAACTGCTTATTTGTGTGAAGCGTTGACTGGGCGCAGATTTTTTGAAGTAGCGCACACATTCAAAGGTGAAGACACACGCGAAAGGAACAGCGATAAAAAACAGCCACTCTTCAACAGGAAGAAGAAACCAACGGCTCTGCATGGTATAAGTAGCGTTAAAATTCCAGATACCCCAATGGGTGAAAAGGATATCCCATGGAAGATAAACCGCAGACATTAAAAGAATGCCTGCGGCCAATGGTTTGAAGTTTTTGTAAAACGCGACGCTTTTGTGGAAGCTTAAAAAGAAAGGTCCCGAGAGACAAAATAAATCTACGAGCAAATAGGCGTAGGTTGAATTCATCGTGCTGATTTAGCGTGTTTGAATTTAGCCTCAGCTTTGAAATATTTCATTGGAACGATAAGCATTCCGAAACATTCCCCTTCTTCCTTGTATTGATTTTTATGGTGCACTTTGTGCGCTTTTCGAATCGCTCTGAAATACATATTGTCAGTCTTGTCGAACCAATGAAACCTGCGGTGAATAAGCACTTCATGAACAAGGAAGTAGCCTATTCCATAGGCAAGAATTCCGAAGCCAATGAAGGTGCGGAAATCGTTTCCATTCATCATTCCAAACATAATTAACAACCAGCTTGGAATAGCATAGATTAAAAAGAACACGTCGTTCTTTTCAAAAAAACCAGGTGTTGGTTGGTGATGGTCTTCATGGAAATACCACATGAATCCGTGCATCACAAACTTGTGTGTGAGCCAGGCCATTCCTTCCATAGCAAGGAATGTGAGGACTATAATGGCAATATTTGTTATCATGATTGTGTTGCTTTAAATTCTTTCACGCGATCAATTGCAATTATAAACCAAGGAGTAAAGCTCTCTGGTTTTTCTTTTATTTCTGTTTGAAGCTCTTCCAATCCAATGTATTTGAACTCTTCAACTTCATCCAAGTTCAATTTAGGAATTTGATTCGATTCGCCAAAGAAAACATGATCGAATTCGTGTTCGATTAATCCGTTTTCAAATTCGGCTTTGTATATGAAAGAGAAGAGTGATTTCAATTCGCAAGTCATTCCCATTTCTTCTTGAAGTCTTCGGTTGGCGGCGTCTTGAAGTGATTCATGTTCTCTCGGATGAGAGCAGCAGGTGTTTGTCCAGAGTCCTCCACAATGATATTTCGAAGATGCTCTTTTCTGTATAAGAAGTTTTTTTTCCGAGTTGAAAATGAAAATTGAAAATGCACGATGAAGAGCGCCTTCTACGTGTGCTTGTAACTTTTCCATTTTTCCAATGGCATTGTCTTGCTCATCTACGAGAACCACGAATTCCATTACAGTTGACTATATTTAGATTTAAGATCGGCGCTGATATTTTCACTTTGAATCATGAACTGAATTACAATCTTCCAGAAGGCTTTTGCTTTGTTCAGTTTTCCATTTGAAAGAGATTGGTAGATATAATAAGAATCTTCGCCAAGCTTGTCGTGGTATTGTAGCATCCAAGGCGCTTTGTCTTGAACCGAATAGCGAAGGAAACGAAGTTCTTCATTCCAATAATCGTTTGCAATTGCTTTTTCAAGGAGGTCTTTACCGCGACTGAAATAACTTAGTTTGTCAGCAGGGTTAGAAACAAGCTCTGCATACATCGCAGTGGCCACACCAAAGTATGCTTGTTGCGTATTGTTTCTGTTGGAAAGGTTCGCGCAATAGTTGTAGAACTCCTGTTTTGCGGGTTCGGTTTGCGCAGATATGAAAAGTCTCTGGCATTGCACTTCTTGGGCAACGGATAAAAGTGAAAACGCTAGTAAAAAAAGAAATGAGAGACCAATAGTTCTCGTTGCGAAATTCATTACAATAAATTTAAGTTGTGCTGTAAATAGCTTTTCGCTAAAAGGGCTATTTTTTTCGGATTCGCTACGCGAATACGTTCGTTCAAAATTCTTTCGCAAGGAAGGGATTGAATTTTCAGGAAGAGCTTATGGTAATATCGAAATGCGATAAGCACGCCAAATCGGGCCTCTTTTGGAAGTTGTAAAATACCAATGTAGGCCAATCTAAAATCTTCTTTGATTTCTTTTTCAATAATTTTTTTCGTTGGCTCGTCGAACTTCGTCATGTCAACATTCGGAAAATACACTCGCCCTAATGCATTGTAATCTGCATGCAAATCGCGCAGGAAATTAATTTTCTGAAAAGCTGCTCCAAGTTTCATAGCTGAGGGCTTCAGCTTTTCATATTCCGATTGATTCCCGTTCACAAAGACATGCAAGCACATGAGTCCTACAACTTCCGCTGAACCAAGGATATATGTTTCATAGGATTCGCGATTGTGTTCGAATTGGTGCAAATCCATTTCCATGCTTTTCAAAAAAGTATCTACAAGTTCCCATTCAATGTTGTATTTGTGATATGTACTCTGAAAGGCATTCAATATTGGATTAAGCGAAATACGCTCTTCAATGGCCAGAACTGTATCTTTTCTGAAGCGAGCCATAAGCTCATGCTTCTCATAGTCGTGAAACGTGTCTACTATTTCATCTGCAAAGCGAACGAAGCCATAGATCGCGTAAATCGGATTTCGAATTTCCTTTCCTAGGGTGCGTATTCCCAAGCTGAAGCTCGTGCTATAAGCATGAGTGGTTAACTTACTGCAGTCAAAGGAAACATTATCGAAAAGTGGTTTTCCTGTCATGATATTATGATTGAAAAAGAAGTTTGTTCATGGTTTCTGCAGCGAGTTGTCCGCTGATAATACTCGGGGGCATTCCCGGTCCGGGAACTGTAAGCTGTCCGGCATAGAATAAATTTTTCAATTTTTTACTACGCATGGAAGGTTTCAGAATAGCCGTTTGCTTCAGTGTATTTGCAAGACCATAAGCATTGCCTTTGTAGCTGTTGTATTCAGATATGAATTCCTCGTGAGCGAAACTTCGTTTGTATACAATGTGCTCGCGAATAGATTCACCTGTGCGCTTTTCGAGACGATCCATCATGTTTTGAAGGTACTTATCTCTTAAAGATTCATCGCTTGTGAGGTCTGGCGCAACAGGGACGAGTAGAAAAATATTCTCACAATTTTCAGGAGCAACGTTCTTATCTGTTTTCGATGGAACACACGCGTAAAACAGCGGTTGGCTCGGCCATTGTGGATGATCGTATATTTCTTTTGCGTGCTTCTCGAAGGGCTCGTCGAAGAATAAATTGTGATGAAGTAAGTTCTTTACTTTTTTATTTATTCCGAGATAAAACAGCAACGAAGACGGTGACATTGTTCTTGAGTTCCAGTAATCTTCGGAATATGAACGGTCACTGGGAGCGAGCATTTTCGTTTCCACATGATGGTAATCGGCCCCAGCAATAACAGCATCAATTTCAAAATCTCCAGAGGATGTGATAAGTCGTTTCGCTTGACCGTTCAATGATTCAATCTGAGTAATAGCGCTATTGTAGTGAAACGTAACGCCAAGTTTTTTTGCCACTTTTTCCATTGCTTTCGGAATTTCGCCCATTCCGTTTTGTGGATACCACGTTCCTAATTCAAGATCTGCGTAGTTCATCAGACTGTATAGAGCGGGTGTTTTTTCTGGCTTGGCGCCAAGAAAAAGAACGGGGAATTCAAGCAGTTGAATAATCTCTGGATGTTTGAAATATTTCCGAATGTGAGATGAAATAGAGTTGAATAGGTGAATGCGAACGGCCGCTTTCAGAAGCTTTAAGTCTAAAAATTCAGTAGCAGAAAGGGACGGCTTCCAAACGAATTCCCCCATTCCTGTGTTGTATTTGTATTTCGCTTCGGATAGAAATTTTTTCAAATTTTCCTTGCTTCCGGGCTCCAGGGCTTCTAGCTTATCTCCGAGTTCATCGGTAGAAGCGGGAACGTCTAAAATTTTATTTGAAAAGTAAACGCGGTAGGAAGGGTCTAGTCTTTCGAGTGTGTAATAATCACTTCTTTTTTCACCGTATTGTTCGAAAAACTGATCAAAAACTTCAGGCATCCAATACCAACTTGGTCCCATATCGAAGACGAATCCATCTTTTTCAAAAACTCGGCAACGGCCTCCTGGCGTGGTGTGTTGTTCGAAAACATGCGTTTCAAAACCAAGTTGGGCCAATCTGCATGCAGCAGATAATCCAGCAAATCCAGCTCCTATGACAGCAACATGTTTTTTCATAATTGATAAAACACCTTTGTAAGTATTTTGTTCTTGACTAACAGGAAAGAGGTTAGTCGTTTGTGAAGATAAGCTTAAAAACTAGCGAACCCTAATTTTCTGTCCAATTTTCAGATTGGTTGAAGGCTTGATTTTATTGAGTTTGCAAAGTTTAGAGACGCTTGTTTTATTTTTTACAGCAATGGAGGAAAGGGTATCTCCGCGTTTTACCGTGTGGTATTTACTTCCAGAATTTCCTTTCGAGTTATTGTTTGTGGAAGGAGCAGCGGGCGGATTTGTAGGCGCGCTTAGTTTCTTTTTCGTTAGTTCGAAGACAGCGGATTTAAGAGCTTTTTGATTGGGTGTAATCAAGTACGCTGGATCAAAAGGGTTTCCTAAATACCTTGTTTCGAAATGCAAATGTGCACCGTAAGATCTTCCTGTGTTACCGCCTAAACCAAGCATATTTCCCGCCTGAACATACTGCCCTGGAACGACCATTCTTGCCGACATGTGAGCATATAAGGTTTCTAATCCATTCGGATGGCGAACAACAACGACATTTCCATACGTATCGCTGAATTGAGAGATGCGCACCAGTCCTTCGAACATACTATAAACAGGATCTCCCGTATCCAAGTCCAAGTCTAGCCCAGCATGCAAACGTCCCCATCTTGGTCCGAAAGGAGATGTCTGTCTTCCAATGTCTGTGGGGAATGCAAAATCACACGAGTCTACAATCAGTTGAAAAAGAAGCGCAGAATCGTTTTGAAAATTTACATTTCGCTTTTTATGCCAGATGTTTTGTGTATCCCAGCTTTGGTAGTTGGCATAACTCGGAATTGTCGACAGCGAATCTGAAACTCCTTTTAGATCAAGGTTAATGTTCGGCAAATTCGGAGAAGGGTAAAGAGGAGATTTTTTTGTCTTGACATAGTCTGCTGCATTTAACCAAGACGTCGTGTCGGCCATAAGTTCAAGCGCAGATTCTAGTGCTCCTGATGGCTGAGCATAGGAGAACGCGCTGTAGAGCATGGCCGCAATTGTGATTAAAAGTCTCCTAAACATCTCTTGCAAAAATAAGGATTTATTTCTTAATATATTTTGGCCATTATTTTCGGAGATTTGCAACATGAAAAAAGTTGATTTACTCGTTATTTCTGCACATCCAGATGATGCTGAAATTAGCGCTGCCGGAACCATTATTAAGTCAGTAGAAGCAGGAAAAATTGTTGCATTGGTAGACCTCACAAAAGGTGAAAGAGGAACTCGGGGAAGTGCTGAGCTACGTATGGTTGAAGCAGAGAGTGCCTCTCGAATTATGGGAACACATTTCAGAGAAAACTTGGAATTTGCAGATTGCTTTTTTACAGATACCGAAGAAAATAAACTAAGCGTGATTGATGCTATTCGGAAGTATAGACCTGAAGTAGTTTTCACCAATTCACTTCGTGACAGGCACCCCGACCATGCACGTGCAGCCAAGCTTGTCGCAGATTGCTGCTTCTACGCGGGACTTCCGAAAATAGAAACGAATCACGCTGCATGGCGTCCTCGTTCGGTTTATCATTTCAATCAAGATTATTACAACAAGCCGGATTTCGTTGTAGATATTTCACAGCATATGGAAAAGAAAATTGAAGCGTTGAAGGCGTTTTCAAGTCAGTTTTTCGATCCGAATTCACAAGAACCGAAAACACCTATTTCCGGAGAAGAATTTTTTGATTTCATCAAAGGAAGAGCAATGGATTTTGGCCGATTCGCAGGATACCAATACGGTGAAGGTTTTGTTTCTTCTCGTCCGATAGGGATGCGTGATATCTTCAACTTAGACTGACAATTCTTTTTTCTTCAACCTTAAAAACAACAAGGTTTGAACAACGCTTTGAGTAACGAAAGCTGCTGAAGCAGCAATGCAGGCGCCGTTTAATTGTTCAGAAGCAATGAGCCACATTGAACCTCCAATGGCCACAGCAAATCCTGTTGCTGCAGAATAAAAGTTGTATTGGTGGAGCCCTCTTCCTGAAAATAAATGTGCATAGGAAACCGTCATGGTGTTCGCAATTATTCCGGGTATAAGAAAGAAAAACCCTTCCTTTAAAAACGCGATGTCGTAATCTACAAAGGGCGCTAGCCAGTTGTTTGGAATAAGCAAAAAGCAAATAGTTCCAAAGACGGTAGTCGACACGCCTAGAATTAAATAACGTTTCGTTAATGCAAGATGCTCAATGAAATTTGACGTTTGCGCTACTCGAGAAGCAAGGATAGATGACAAACTTTTGACCACAGACCAAAGCGCTTCAGCGATATACATGAGTATGGAAAATACGCCAGTAAAAACCTTTCCCTCAGGACTTGAATTTTCTAAGAAGTATAAATAGGAACGTTGATTTCCGAGATGAAAAATATTTCCTAATTGCGCGTAACCGCCCAATTTGGCTGTCAAGTTAAGGTCGCTCTTGGATAATTCAAAGCGCATGTTTTTCCAGGTAGAAGCGGTCAAATAAAATCCCGCAGAAGCGGTGAGTGCGAATGAGGCCAACTGACCTGCAATGAACGCTACGATGCCCCAATTGCTAAAAAAATAAAACAAGGCAACAAAGCTCAGCGAAGAAAATGATTGGGTGAAAAGTAATATCTGATACGATGCAATTTTTTCCTTTCCCAATAAAATCATCTGTTGTACAATGAAGACCGATTGAAGAACACCGAGAAGTAATGTAAATCCTACAAAAGGTGCATTGAGAGCGAGCAGTAAAAGAAATGTAATACACGCACTAATGAGCATCCAGATTATGGAAGGTAATGCAATTTTATGCTCACCAATTCGAGGTATGAGATAGATTAAGGCACCACCTCCGATGAATTGACTAAGTGTTGCAACTATGAGAATTCCAAAGTTGATTAACGCAATAGTGCCTTGTCCTTCCACACGAACAAAATGCAAATTCAGAATAACCAAGAGTAAAGCAGAAACCAATCCGAATGCACGATTCAATATGGAAATAAATTCTACTCGTTTCATTTTTTCAGAGCTTGTTCGTAGGCATTTATGAATTTTTTTCCAACCGAATCGAAGGAGAAATTATTTTCGGAATACGCAGAAATTTCTTCGCGATTGACTTCATGCAACTCATTGTGTGATTCTGAAAACGCATTCAATAATTGAACTTCGTTCTTAGCGTCTATGAGTTTGTTCCATCGACAAAAGCCCATGTGCTCTGCAATTCCGCCTACGCGTGTGGTAATGACGTTCATTCCGCTTGCCATGGCTTCAATCATGACGAGTGGAAGATTTTCGTAATTGCTAAATAACACAAAGGTGTGTGCGGAATTCATTTTTTGTGCAACTTCCGCTTGATTCAATGTGGCGAAAAATGTGATGCTGTTTTCTCGAATACCAAGTTCTACACTTCTTTTTTTCCAATGTTGAATGTCACCGTCGCCACCAATCTCAAGAATAATATCTTCTGTTTGATCAGAGAATTTTTTCCAAACAGTAAGAATTCCTTCAATGTTTTTGTGGTTGTTGTCTAAGTGTGAAATGTGAAGGAATGTATGCTTCTCATTCTTCTTTTCATTCTTGAAATAGGCCGTATTGACTACGTTTGGAACGATGGTCGAAGGCTTATTGAAACCTAAATTGCGCATAGCATTTTCTAACTGCAGCGTCACGGGAAGAAGCAGGCTAGATTTATTGGCAATAAAACGCATGTAGCATTTTATATGGAAGGGTAAAGGCGAACGTTCATTCGGGTGGTAGCCTGTCCAGTTGTCCGAAATAACGAAGGGGATTTTCCATTTTTTTTGAATGAAAAGTGCTTGCCATCCTTCCGGCCAAATCATATTCATCTGAACAATATTTGGTTTGTTTATGTTGAAGTTGATGTGCGCGATTCCGTTCTTTAGCGCTTGAATTCTTTTGAAAAAAAGTATGCCGTTCGACGGATAATAAACGCGAACTATGCGAACATTCTCTTCTGTAGATTCTTCAATTGCTATAGTATCTATGCTTTTGTTTTTCGCGAGGTAGAGAACAGTAACTCTAGCGAAGAGTGCAACAGCTTCGGCATGACGTTGCACGAAATTTCCTAGGGTAGGGTGGGTTTTGCTCGGAAACCAACTGCTCAGAAAAAGGACATGAAGCTGTTTTTTCACTGCTGCAAGATACAAATTCAAAAAAATACTCAGGGGTATTTGTTCAAATAGAAGTTATGTGTTTATCTTTGCGCCCTCTTAGACGGTGGTTTTAGCTCAGTTGGTTAGAGCATCAGTTTGTGGTTCTGAGGGTCGTGGGTTCGAATCCCATAAGCCACCCCACTAGAAAAAAAAAGGTCGACATTGTCGACCTTTTTTATTGCGGTAAAATCTCTTAGTGAATTCCCTTAGAAGCTAAATAACGCTCGGCGTCTAACGCAGCTACGCAACCTGTTCCAGCTGCTGTCACTGCTTGACGGTAAGTTTTATCAGCAGCATCTCCTGCAACGAAAACCCCTTCAACATTGGTTTTAGAAGAACCAGGAGTGTTTAAGATATAGCCAGTCTCATCGGTGTTGATGAATTCTTTGAAGACGCCTGTATTCGGATTGTGTCCGATAGCCACGAAGAATCCGGTAATATCTACAGTGCGACTTTCGCCTGTTACAGAGTTTTTGAAAATTGCTCCTTCAACACCGTCTTTCCCTAAAATGTCCTCTGTGGTAGAGTTCCAAAGAATCTCAATGTTTGGAGTTTCAAGTACGCGATTTTGCATTGCACGAGAAGCGCGCATCTTGTCGCTTCTTACAATCATATATACTTTTTTGCAAAGTTTAGCTAAATAGGTTGCTTCTTCCGCTGCAGTATCTCCAGCACCAACAATTGCAACATCTTGGTTGCGGTAGAAAAATCCATCGCATACTGCACAAGCACTTACTCCGCCGCCAAGGTTACGAAGACGAATTTCGTTGTCTAGTCCTAACCACTTCGCCGAAGCACCTGTTGCAATGATTACAGAGTCTGCAGAGATAACGTGCTTTCCGTTGTCAATTTCAACATAGTGAACACTTCCGGAAAAATCTACTTTGGTTACCCATCCAGTGCGAATGTCAGTACCGAATCGCTTCGCTTGATTTTCCATATCGGCCATCATCTCTGGACCTTTTACGCCTAAAGGATATCCTGGGAAATTGTCAACTTCAGTGGTGTCCATTAATTGTCCACCCGGTTGTTGACCTTGGTAGATAACTGGTTTCATGTCGGCACGCGCTGCATAGATAGCTGCAGTATACCCTGCTGGTCCGCTACCGATGATTAGGCATTTGATGTGTTCGTTCGCTTCCATATATAATTCTGTTTTTTTGAGAGGACAAATATAGTGTTCTTGAAGTTTGACATTGTGTGATTTTACGCACAGGTTATTCAAAAGCTTTAATGAGAAATGCATCCCAAAGCGGATCTTCCGGCGGCGGCGCTGAAATGACTACGGGAGTCTTCTTGACAGGATGATTGAACTCTATTTTTCTGGCGTGAAGATGAATGCTTGCGTTGTCGTTGGTGCGTTTGCTCCCGTATTTAATATCACCTTTAATGGGGCAACCCAATTGTGAAAGTGTTGCGCGTATTTGGTGGTGTCTTCCTGTTTTCGGATATACTTCAACAAACGTGTAATTGTCTCCTTTTCCGAGGACTTTGTAGGTCAATTCAGATTCTTTTCTGTCGTTTCCTGGCTCGTTAAAAAAGAAAGATTTGTTTTGCTTTTCATCTTTCCATAAATAATTGATCACATGCCCTTCGAGTTTGGGTGGTGCATCTTGCACAACTGCCCAATATGTTTTAGAAACGTCTCGGGTTTTGAAATCAACGGTGAGTCTCGAAAGTGCTTTACTTGTTTTTGCGTATACTACGACACCGCTTACCGGGCGGTCTATGCGATGCACTGTACCACAAAAGACTTCTCCGGGTTTGTTGTATTTGGCCTTCAAGTATTGCTTAATAATATCGCTCAACACCACATCCCCAGTTTTGTCGCCTTGAACAATGTCGGAGTTCCTTTTATTTACTGCAATAATGTGATTGTCTTCGAAGAGTATGCGAAGGTTTTCAAGTGTAGTTACTTCAAGCGGTTTTTTAGGCGCTCGGTCCCAAACTTTGGGCGCGTTTTTTTTCATCAATACTGCTCTTTGTCGTTCGGGAAATTTACACTTCGAACATCGTTAACGTACTGCTCGAGTGCACCTTTCATTTGTTCGCCCATGTTTAAATATTTTCTTAAAAAACGGGGCGTGAATCCTTCCGTAATTCCAAGCATGTCGTGCAATACCAATACCTGTCCGTCTACATCGCTTCCCGCGCCAATTCCGATAATTGGAACATGCACTTCTTGGGCTACACGTTTAGCGAGTGCAGCAGGAATTTTTTCCAAAACAATGGCGAAGCAGCCGTTGTCGGCCAATAGTTTCGCGTCGTGAATTAAACGCTCAGCTTCAGCTTCTTCTTTCGCACGAACTTGATACGTTCCGAATTTATAAATGCTTTGTGGTGTTAATCCCAAGTGTCCCATGACAGGAATTCCAGCCGTTAGAATTCGTTTTACACTTTCAACAATCTCTTCTCCGCCTTCCATTTTTACGGCATGTCCTCCCGTTTCTTTCATGATACGAATGGCAGAGTTCAAGGCCTCTTTCGAATTTCCTTGATACGATCCGAAGGGCATATCTACAACAACTAGCGATCGGTTGCTTGCGCGAACAACACTTGCTGCGTGGTAAATCATTTGATCGAGTGTAATTGGAAGTGTGGTCTCGTGTCCGGCCATAACATTCGAAGCAGAATCTCCAACAAGAATGACATCAATTCCCGATTGGTCTACAATAAGGGCCATTGAATAATCATATGCTGTGAGCATAGCAATCTTTACTCCCTTATTCTTCATCTCTTGAAGAGTGTGGGTGGTGACTCTTCTGACTTCTTTGTTTACTGACATAAGTACTATTTTTTCGAGGGACAAAAGTGAGGATTATTCTTTTACAAATATTTTTTTCGCAACAATTCCTTTTAGACTGTCTGAAATTTGAATGGCATACATGCCTTTGCTGAATGGCGAAACGTCTATTCGTGTTGAACCTTGATTCTGCATGTTTCCTGTATGCACTAATTTTCCTTGAATATCGAAGATGGAATAGGTCAACCCTCTGAATTGGGCTTCAGCAATGACTTGAATGTAATCTTGAGCGGGTGAAGGGTAAATTCTGAAGACAGATTCTTCCTCTTCATTCACGCTGATGTTCGATTGGAAATGCGCAGTGAATTGTGCGTTGCTGAGTGAAATATTTCCTTCCCAAACAGAATCTAAAATTTCGTTGATTAAAGCATTGTTATCCCAATATGCAAATTCATACCCCGGATTTGCAATTGCCTCAATTTTCACGGGAACACCGTCGAAGTATACGCCTGTCCATGGATATTCGGTAGGTCGAATGGTGCTGATATGAATTTTTCCAGATCCTATTGGCAGTACATCAAGGGTTACCTCTACTTGTTGTGGAAGTGAGAACCTGTTTTCGATATGATTACGCACTTGTTCCGTTCTGCACAATAGCTCTGATTGGAAGGTGAGGTGATTGTTGTAGAAATAATCCATTTGCCCAACGACATTCCCTGCGTCTCCCCATCGTTGGTATTCATTCGGCATTTCAGGTACTGTGAGATTGAAGTATCGATTTTCAACTGCAATCAATCGCTCCGGTCGGTAATTCGTGTTCATCAAATCGGCAAAGCGATTGATGAAGTAATGCTTGAATTGAGTATTCTGAATACTCTTCAACCAAACATTGATAAATGGATTGTCGGTACTTTGATTCGAAATGTAGTCGATGTGATCGAAGTAACAATCGGTCCAGGCGTTCGGATTTAGCGCAAGTTCCAAGTCAATGGTAGCGAATCTCCATCTGTTGTCGGTTACATTTGATCTATAAATTTTAATGTTATTTCCTGGCCAATCTACATTGCCCATCCACGATTCTGAAATAATATAATCGGCGTAATACCTCATGTCGAAGTGTTGGTCGGCATCGTTCCAATAATTCGGACTTCCTGCATTTAGGGCATTGAATGCGTTGTATGAATTCCAAAAATTATCAGTAGAACCTTCAACGGCGCGCAAAATTCCTCCATACCAATAGCTTAAAGACATGATTTCTACCGAGTCTTTGTTGGCGCCTTCGTTTTCTTTGAACATTTCGGCATTGTACTTTTCACGAAGCTCGTAGAGTCCGAAGTACTGTCCGTTTATATAAACAGTAGCTGGTCTGAAGGCACTGTAATAAGCGTTGGCTCCACGACACATGAGTTCGGCTTGGCAGGCTTCTTTGTAGGGAAGTGTTAAATATTGATTACTGCCGTTTCTCAAATAGAATTCAGAATATTTATTTCTGTTCGGTCTTCCGGGGATAATAACTTCATTCACTGAACTTTCACCCAATACGCTGTGTGCCAGCTCGAGTCTGAATGAATGCTGCGGATTCGATCGGCTTCCTCCAGCACCCCCGTCTATTTGCATTCCTGTATTTTGGGTAAATACAAGCGGATGACCTGGAATAGAATCGAAATAATCGATGTGTGCGTTGCGCAACCAATCCTGATCCCAATGGTCGAAGATGCCTTGATCTCCGTATAAATTGGCGTTGTCTGTGGTAATCGAAAGTATGGGAGTGGTGTGGCTAATGTTGAAGAGAAACGATGCAGATGTTACATTGCTTGGAATGTAATTGGGTTTGAAGGCGCGAGCTCTCAGAATTTTCGACTGGAAGAAAAATATCGGAGTGCCGTCGTAAACGGGAGAATTAAAATCTGGATCACTTCCGTCTGTTGTA
Organism: Chryseobacterium gleum; assembly: GCA_945881835.1. Classification (GTDB taxonomy): domain Bacteria; phylum Bacteroidota; class Bacteroidia; order Flavobacteriales_D; family Sanyastnellaceae; genus CAIZGX01. Next base: position 121,275 of record CAMCVP010000001.1, read on the forward strand.
TACCGTATGGTTGAAGGTGCTGTGTTTAAATCTAAGATTGATACAGAGAAAGGCGTTGAATAAACGCCAGGGTTGTGATCGAACAAAGGAGCAATTGCATAGCCTAACGAGGGCACGGCACTATTGCTTGCCCCAGGAGTTGGTATATTGAAAAGCGAATTCGAATTCGATCCGTTCGGGTAACGTCCAACGCTTATGTCAACAGCCTGACAGTTTACGATTAAACTGTTTTCAAGTGTTTGTGAGGGATTGAATAAAAACAAGGTGTCACCATTTCCTGATATTTTGAAATTTGTATGAAATTGGCTGCCCGTATTTGGAATGAAGTTGTAGGTCATTGCTAAATCAGGAACGTTTTTCATGGCAATTTCAACATAGGTGTAATTCACCGGATCCGTTGCTGCAACTTGAAAACCAAGCGAATTAATTGGCCCAGCAGAAAGTCCAGCAGCGGAAAGTTCAGAAGCAGGAATGAGCATTTGGTTTCGTGCACTCCAATACCAATTTCCGTAGGGTGCCGGGTAGTCCGTATAGCCATTCTGTATGGTACCTGTTCCGATAGTTAAATTATTTAATTTCATGTTTGGTCTTTGAAAAGCCACAGTCCCTTGCGGAGAGGAACACGAAGCTTCACTACCATCGTTGAAAGTGTATGTTGTTGAGCCGTAAGAGGTGGCACTTTGCATGAATGATGAATTCGAAATATACCCGGTGTTGCTGTATGAACAAACGTTTATGGCAATGCTAGATACCCCGTCCCATTGAAAGGGTGTTGTGAAATTGTGGGAATTCCATCCGGCTTGTGGCGTGAATGATCCAGTGTTTACGGTGGTCGTAAATGGATTGGAATCAAACCTGTTTTTATCGCTACAGAAAACAAGAATAAATTCTCCCGGATTAACATTGAAGTGAGGGAAAGTCCATTTGGTCGGCTCCGCCGAATTATCTGTAAGTGAATACCCAAAGAGATCCACGATTGAAGTTCCTGCATTGTACAGCTCAATCCAATCCTCATATTCACCATCCTCATCCGCAATGGTTTGGTAATTTTTATTGCTTCCTTCATTAATCACAATCTGCGACCATGCACTTTGCGATAAGCTGAATAGGGCGAAAAGAATTACAAGTTTTTTCATTTTATAAATTTAATAAGGTCTATTTCGTTTTTCCTTTTTGAAGTTCTGCCGCAATGGCCTGCTCCACCAGCGGCTCCATGATAAGATACCCTTCAACATTCGGGTGAACACCGTCTTCACCTAATTCAAAGCGAAGGCCATTGCGCGCATCTTTCATAGTCGTGTGAAAATCAACGAACGTGACATCGTGCGTTTCGGCATAAAACTTAAGCGCAGCATTCAATTCAATAATTTTTTCAGCGGGTTCCCTTCCAGGACTCCAAGAATAATCGAAAGCAGGAAGCACTGAGCAAAGTACAACACGGATATCGTTGGTTTTCGCAAGTTCAATCATAGAGAAGATATTGTCTTCAATCATATCGAGGGAAACGTCTCCCGTATTACCAGCAATGTCATTGGTTCCGCCAAGAAAAACAACCACTTTGGGGTGAAGATTAATAACATCTGCACGGAATCGAAGGAGCATTTGAGAAGTGGTTTGTCCACCGATTCCTCTGTTTACATAAGGTTTGCCAACGAAGAAATCGGGATGAACCGTTTTCCAAAATTCGGTAATGGAGTTCCCCATGAATACAACGCGGTCTTCATGATCTGCTGGATTCTCTAACATTGTATTGGCATTTCTGTAAAAGCTTAAATTGGCCCAATCCTGAGCTATTGAATAGTGGTTGAATGCCATAATTAAGCAAAAGGAAAATAATCTTCTCGTCATAAGTTCAATTCAAATTTAGACTACATGTTGCGTAATCCATTGTCCAACGTTGATAATTTTGGAATTACAGGTTCGAAGCAAGGAAGTTTCGCGTTTTCTTCGAAGAAAATTAAGAGATATGTCGGCTTTTGAAATTGTTGGTGGCAATGCTTTGAAGGGAACTGTTATTCCGCAAGGAGCTAAGAATGAGGCTTTGCAAATTATTTCGGCAGTTTTGCTCACAGCAGAACCTGTTATCATTCGTAATATTCCTGAGATTATTGATGTGTTGAAGTTGATTGACTTGCTTCAAGACATTGGTGTGAAGGTGGAAAAATTGGGGAAGGGTGAATTCAAGTTCATAGCCGACGATGTGCATCTCGAATATCTCGTGACAGAAGATTATAAGAAAAAGGCAGCTGCGCTTCGTGGTTCCATTATGTTAGTGGGGCCCATGTTGGGAAGATTCGGACAAGGATATATTCCAAAGCCTGGGGGAGATAAAATTGGAAGACGTAGGTTGGATACGCATTTCACAGGATTTCAGAATTTAGGTGCCACCTTCAATTACGATGCAGTAAATCACTTTTACAGTGTAACGGCTAATCGATTGAAAGGTGCGTTTATGTTGCTAGACGAGGCTTCAGTTACAGGAACTGCAAACATTGTTATGGCTGCAGCTTTGGCGGAAGGAACAACGACCATTTATAATGCGGCTTGCGAACCTTATCTGCAGCAGTTGTGTAAGATGATCAATCGCATGGGAGGAAAGATTTCCGGAATCGGGTCCAACATGCTCATTATTGAAGGTGTTGAAAAATTAGGAGGAACAGAGCACAGATGTCTTCCAGATATGATTGAAATAGGATCGTTCATCGGTATGGCGGCCATGACACAAGGTGATATACTTATAAAGAACGTTTCATACAACGACTTGGGAATTATTCCAGAGGTGTTCCGAAGGATGGGAATTCAAGTTGACCTCGTGAATGGCGATGATTTGCATATTCCAGCGCAGGATTCGTATGAGATTGATACGTTCATTGACGGGTCTATAATGACCATTAGCGATGCGCCATGGCCGGGCTTCACACCTGATTTGATTTCTATTGCTTTGGTAACTGCAACGCAGGCAAGAGGTTCGGTGCTTATTCACCAGAAAATGTTTGAAAGCCGCTTGTTCTTCGTGGACAAGCTAATTGATATGGGAGCGCAGATTATTTTGTGCGATCCACACAGAGCAACTGTTATTGGATTAGACCGCAAGTCTACGTTGAAGGGCGTAACGATGTCTTCTCCAGATATTCGTGCAGGAGTGTCCTTGTTAATTGCGGCTTTGAGTGCGAAAGGAAAGTCAACGATTCAGAACATTGAGCAGATTGATCGCGGTTACCAAGACATTGAAGCGCGCTTGCAAGCATTGGGAGCAGATATTAAGCGCGTCTAAACTCTTTGGCAAGAACTTTGGCTTGTGAGCAACATAACGTTCTATATTTGAAATGAATTCAACAATTATGAAAAAAAATCTTATCCCTTTCACTTTGCTTCTATTCGTGGCGGTGATGTTCGGTTTTACTTCGGTAAACGATAAAAATGCAGTGTCTTCAACTGCGAAAATTGGTTTGGAAATCGGCGACGAAGCTCCAAACATTGTAATGCAAGGGGTAGATGGAAAGGATTTGAAACTTTCTTCGCTTCGTGGTAAAATGGTGCTAATCGATTTTTGGGCTTCTTGGTGCGGACCTTGCCGCAGAGAAAATCCGAATGTTGTAGAAGCGTATAACAAATACAGCAAGGCAGAATTCAAAACTGCGAAAGGATTTGAAATTTTCTCTGTAAGCTTCGATCAGAATAAGAAAGCTTGGGAAGAGGCTATTGCAAAAGACGGATTGTTGTGGAAAAATCACGTCTGTGATATGAAAGGATGGGCGAATGCTGCCGGACAGCTTTACGGAATCTCAAGCATTCCTTCGAGTGTATTGATTGATGAAAATGGAATTATTGTCGCGAAAAACCTTCGCGGACCAGCGTTGGACTTGGAATTAGACAAGTACGTTTCTTCGTTCAAATGATCTGACTATATAAGTTATCTTTGCGGGCCGAATGACATTCGGCCCGTTTTGTTTTCTGACAGCCTGTCGCTCTTTTTGGCTTGGCTCAACGATTGTCAAATGGGTCTTACATTAAATTTTGAGATATGACAGAAGAATTGAATGACAATCAGTCACAAGAATTGGAAAATAACGAAGTGAATGAGGCTCCTGTTGAAGAGACGGTAACAGATGCCACTTCAGAGAGTCCGGTTGAACCTACAGCGGAGCAATTAACAGCAGAGTGGAAGGATAAGTACATGCGACTTACTGCAGATTTTGATAATTTCAGAAAACAGAAGAATCGAGAACGAATTGAATTGTTAAGCAATGCTTCACGCGATGTGATTAGCGGATTGTTGCCGGTTCTTGATGTGTTCGAATTAGCCATGAAGGCGAATGAAACCAGCGAAGATATTGCTGCGGTGAAAGAAGGTTTTGCCTTGATTTACGGAAAACTTTTAGGAGAATTGGAAAAGAAAGGATTGAAAGCCATGGAAAGCAACGGTCTTCCTTTCAATGTAGATTTTCATGAGGCTATTACTGAGTTTCCTGCACCAACAGAAGAGCAGAAAAATACAGTAATTGACACTCCTGAGAAAGGTTATTTGTTGAACGATAATGTAATACGCTACGCCAAAGTAGTGGTAGGAAAATAATTATGGCTAAGAGAGATTATTACGACGTATTGGGTGTTTCGCGTAGCGCGAATGAAGCCGAAATAAAAAAGGCTTATCGCAAATTGGCGATTCAGTATCATCCAGATAAAAATCCAGACGACAGTTCGGCTGAAGAAAAGTTCAAAGAAGCGGCCGAAGCCTATGAGATTTTAAGTGATAATCAAAAACGTCAACGCTATGACCAGTTCGGTCATGCCGGAATGGGCGGTGGTGGCGGTCAGGGTTATGGCGGTGGAATGAATATGGACGATATCTTCTCTCAATTCGGAGATATCTTCGGTGGATTCGGTGGTGGTGGAGGAAGTAGATCAAGTTCAAGACGAGTGAAGGGAAGTAACCTTCGCATTCGTGTTAAATTGAATTTGGAAGAAATAGCCTTTGGAACAACCAAGAAGATCAAGGTTTTCAAAATGGCGAACGCCGATGGCGTTACATACGACACCTGTTCAACCTGCGGAGGTTCAGGACAAATACGTCGCGTGCAACAAACCATTCTCGGAGCCATGCAAACGGCAAGCACCTGCAACGCTTGTAACGGTGCCGGAAAGTCTATCAAAGACCGTCCGAAAGATGCCGATGCATACGGACAAGTGCGCAAAGAAGAAACCGTTGAGATTAAAATTCCAGCGGGTGTGGGTGAAGGAATGACTTTGAATGTTTCTGGAAAAGGAAATGCAGGTCCATTCGGCGGAGTACCAGGAGATTTATTGGTTCAGATTGAAGAAGAAGAGCACACTGAGTTGAAGCGCGATGGGATTCACTTGTATTACGATTTGTATTTGAATTTCGCAGACGCTGCTATGGGCGCGAGCATTGAAATTCCTTTAGTGAAAGGAAAGGCGCAAATTAAAATTGATCCAGGAACGCAAGCGGGTAAAATTTTACGATTGAAAGGAAAAGGTCTTCCAGATGTAAACGGTTATGGTACCGGAGATTTGATGGTGAACATCAACGTTTGGACACCACAAAAACTTTCGTCCGAAGAAAAAGAAATTTTAACGAAGCTTCGTGAATCTGAAAATTTCAAGCCTAATCCTTCAGCGAAAGACAAGAGCTTTTTCCAACGTGTAAAAGAGATGTTTCAGTAATTAGGCAATGGAGCAGGAAGAAGAGAAAACAGAGTTTGCACGCTACTTCCTGCAGATAGCCTACGATGGAACCAACTATCACGGTTGGCAGCGACAACCGAATGCTCATTCGGTTCAAGAAGAAATAGAAAAAGCCCTGTGTAAAATATTGCGCTTGCCGAAGGTGGTAACACTCGGTTGTGGTCGCACAGACACGGGAGTGCATGCGAGCGATTTTTATCTTCATTTCGTTCCGGAAATTCATGAGTTGAATGAAGAAGAAACGTTGTTCCGATTGCAACAAGTGTTGCCGAAAGACATTGCAGCCTATAGACTTTTCAAAGTGAACAATCGCGCACATGCGCGCTTCGATGCGAATGAACGCTCCTACGAATATCGCATTGCGAAGAGAAAGGATCCCTTCAATAGAAATTACACCTACTACTACGGAAAAGAATTAAACGTAGAGGCAATGAACAACGCTGCTCGATTAATGTTAGGATCTCATGATTTTGCTTGTTTTTGCAAATCAGGGGGCGGCCAAATGACGACGATGTGCGATGTGCGAGAGGCAAGGTGGGAAGAAAAAGATAGCTTGCTAATTTTTCACATTACTGCCGACCGATTCCTTCGGAATATGGTTCGAGCGGTGGTTGGAACGCTTTTGCAGGTGGGAAGAGGTGAAATGAGTTTGGAAGAATTTCAAGAGGTGCTTAATAGCATGTCTCGAAATGCAGCTGGAGAAAGTGTTCGTCCGAATGGATTGTTTTTAACTCGAGTTATTTATCCGGAATCTACTTTCCGAACAAATTAAAATATGGCATCAGGAAAGGCGTTCGATTGGAAAATTTTTGCTAGACTGTATCAATACAGTAAGCCCTATCGCGGTGGATTCGCTGTGACGCTCTTGCTGGTATTAGTGCTTTCTGGCCTAACAGTAGTTCGTCCAGAGCAAATGCGAAACATGTTAGATGTGGCGGTTCCCGGTGGTGACCCCATGCAAATACTGAATGTCGCCATTTGGTTTTTTGTTGTTTTAGCATTGGAAATTGCGCTTCAATACATTCAAACGCTTGCTGCGAATAGCGTAGCGCAGAGCATCACGCTCGATATGCGTGAACGCGTTTATGCGCAGGTGATTCGATATAAGTTGAATTACTTTGATAAGACTCCGGTTGGACAATTGGTAACGCGTCACATTGGGGATATCGACGGTATTGCGGAAGTGTTTAGCGTTGGACTTTTAGATATCATTCGCGATACGCTGAAACTATTGGTTATTGTAGGGTTCATGTTTTTTCTCGATTGGAAGTTGACGTTGATTGTGATGCTTCCCATTCCAATTTTGCTTTGGGCCACGCGCTTGTTTCAACAAGCCGTGAAGAAGTCGTTTCAAGACGTGCGAAATGAAGTGGCGCGCATGAATGTGTTCGTTCAAGAGCACGTAACAGGAATGAACATTGTTCAATTCTTCAACCGTCAGAAAATAGAAAACGAAAAGTTCGTAGAGATCAATGCGCAGCAGCGCGATGCGCACATCCGCGGTATCTGGGCCTATTCCGTATTTTTTCCTGTTGTTGAAATTCTTTCAGCACTATCTGTTTCATTGCTCTTGTGGTGGGGTGTGAAATCGAGTTTGAATTTGGAAATGTCGCCCGGATTAATCCTCGAGTTCAGCACATTCATTGCCATGATGTACAGACCCATTCGTCAGATGGCAGACAACTTCAACGTACTTCAAATGGGTGTGGTGAATGCAGAACGTGTATTCAAATTAATGGACGAAGATCATTCGGAAGAAGATGCGCTGCACGAAGAGATGCAGGATGTGAATGGAAGAATTGAATTCCGAAATGTAAGTTTTCAATATGTGGAAAATCAGCCCGTGTTGACTAACTTCAATATGACGATTGAAGCCGGAAAGAACGCGGCAATCGTCGGTTCTACAGGGTCGGGGAAATCTACACTAATTTCTTTGTTGAATCGTTTTTACGAAATAAATGAAGGCGAAATCTATATAGACGATGTTGCACTTTCGAAGTTGCCGTTGGTTTCCCTTCGGAAAACAATCGGCGTTGTTCTTCAAGATGTTTTCCTTTTCAGCGATTCTATTCGAAACAATTTAACCTTGTACAATTCGGAAATTTCCAATGAGCGAATGATTGAAGCCGCCAAAATGGTCGGGGCTCATGATTTTATTATGGCACTACCGGGTGGTTACGATTTCGATGTGAAGGAAAGAGGAACGCTGCTCAGCACAGGTCAAAGACAATTGCTGGCATTTGTGCGTGTGTTTCTTCAAGATCCAAAAATTGTAATTCTCGATGAAGCCACTTCGAGTATCGATACCGAATCCGAAATGCTTATTCAGCGCGCTACAGAGCTACTTACGAAAGACAGAACTTCAATTGTTATCGCGCACAGACTCTCAACCATTCAGCAAGCCGATGTGATTTTCGTGTTGGAAAAAGGAGAAATCATTGAGCAAGGAAGTCACCAAGAGCTCATGAATATGAGCGGTCATTACCGTAACTTAGTGGAACTGCAATACAAGAAATAATGACACACGCTGAAAAGATTGTAGAATCTATGTTTGCGAACGACGCTTTCAGCCAATGGTTGGGCATTGAGCGATTGCGAATTGAACCCGGGATTTGCGATTTGCGAATGACGGTTCGTGGCGAAATGCTAAACGGATTTTCTATTGCACACGGAGGAATAACTTATTCGCTTGCAGACACAGCACTTGCCTTTGCTAGCAATGCACACGGACTGAAGTGTTATTCGGTTGAGACGTCTATTTCGCATGTGAAACCGGTGGTGGAAGGAGATGTTCTTTCAACATTGGTTGAAGAGAAAAGTTTGTCGAAGCGCATAGGTGTTTATCACATCACGGTTTTCAATCAGAACAGTGAGGCTGTTGCCTTTTTCAAGGGGACTGTTCATCGGTCTGAAAAATCGTGGGAAATCGCATAATTTTCAAGGACTTTCTTTCTTAAATCGTAAATTTGCACCATGCAAGAAAATACGCGCGTGGGCAAGGTTTCCCACTTGTTGGAAAAGTTATCTGAATCTGCAACTTTAGCAATGGCTCGTATGGGTCGTGAATTAGCTGCAGAAGGTAAGCCTGTGGTGAACCTTTCTATTGGTGAACCCGATTTCAATACACCTGATTTCATTAAAGATGCTGCTATTGCAGCTATTCATGCAAACGTTACGCATTATCCGCCGGTAAACGGATTCCCGGAATTGCGTCAAGCGATTTCAAACAAATTCAAACGCGATAACGGACTTACTTATTCACCTGAACAAGTGGTGGTGAGCACGGGTGCGAAACAAAGTTTAGCCAATGTAATTTTAGCATTGGTGAATCCCGGCGATGAAGTAATTATGCCAAGTCCTTATTGGGTAAGCTACGCTGAATTGGTGAAGATGGCCGGAGGAACGGTGGTTGAACTGCACGCTGGTATTGAAAGCAATTTCAAGATTACACCAGAAGGATTAAGCAACGCCATTAACGATAAAACGAAGTTGATCATTTACAGCTCGCCTTGCAACCCGACGGGTTCAGTATACAGCAAGGAAGAGCTTGAAGCGTTGAGCAAGGTTATCCTGCAGCACGAAGGTGTTTATGTGATTAGTGATGAGATTTATGAGTTAATCAATTTTGTTGGAAAGACTTATTCAATAGGTGCTTGCGAAGGCATGTTAGACCGCACCATAACGGTGAACGGCGTATCGAAAGCATTCGCTATGACCGGATGGAGATTGGGATATATTGGAGCGCCGCTTTGGGTTGCGCAAGCTTGCAACAAGATGCAAGGGCAAATTACAAGCGGTGCAAACACCATTGCTCAGATGGCAGCGAAAGCGGCCTTGGAAGCGGATCCTTCTGTGGTTAGTGAAATGATTGAAGTGTTTAAGACGCGCAGAGATCGTGTTTATGAAGGGCTTTCTAAAATCCCTGGCTTGAAAATTAATTTACCTGAAGCAGCGTTTTATTTTTACATAGACGTGACCGCTTTCTTCAACACAACAGACGGAGAAACCATTGTGAAGAGTTCTGAGGATATGGCCATGTACTTGTTGCGCAAAGTTTATGTTGCAACCGTTGCTGGAGATGCCTTTGGCGATTCGAATTGCATTCGAATTTCTTACGCAACGTCTGAAGAGAATTTGAATCAAGCCGTTTCAAGAATGGCTCAAGCGTTATCAGAATTAAAACCGTTATAAATTGAATAAAGAATCCGTACAGTCGTTCTTCAATACCTTGTCTGAGAAAACCATTTTGGTGGTTGGCGATGTTATGATTGACGCATATTTATGGGGAAAAGTGGAACGTATTTCTCCCGAAGCTCCCGTTCCAATTGTTCACATTCAGAAAAAAGAAAATCGTCTAGGAGGTGCAGCAAACGTGGCGTTGAATGTTAATAGCTTGGGCGCGAAAGCCATTATGTGCTCTGTGGTTGGCGACGGGTCGAAGGGAGATATATTCCGGAAGACCGCGAAGGATTTAGGTTTTAGTACCGAAGGAATAATAGATTCAACCGAGCGAATGACAACCGTGAAAACGCGAGTTATTTCTGGAGGACACCACATTGTGCGCATTGACGATGAAATTACTTGGCCGCTATCTGCAACCGATGAAAGGAATTTGCTTGATTGCATTGATCAGATTTTAAGCAGACAAAAAATAGACGCAATTGTTTTCGAAGACTACGACAAAGGTGTTCTAACAGAAAGGGTAATTGCTATTGTGATTGCAAAAGCGAAGGCATTGCATATTCCCGTTAGCGTTGATCCGAAGTTGAAGAACTTCAATTTATACAAAGGCTGTTCACTCTTCAAACCCAACTTTAAAGAATTAAAGGAAGGTATGAAGGTTGAATTCGCGGCGGACGATACTTCAGCTATTGAAAAAACATTGGTGAATTTGCGAGACGAATTGAACGCCGAAGGTGTTATGGTGACTCGTTCAGAACACGGAGTAACTTCTTATAACGGTTCTGAATTCTCTACGCATGCAGCGCACAAGCGCGAGATTGTTGATGTTTCAGGCGCTGGAGATACCGTAATTGCTGTTGCAACCTTGGCCTTGGCCTCGAACTGGAGCTTGCCTGAAATTGCTGAAATTGCAAATCTTGCGGGCGGATTGGTTTGCGAGAAGGTGGGAGTAGTTCCAATAGATAAAGAATTATTAAAGTTGGAAGCAGAACGAATTGCAGTTTCAGTTTGAACAAAATCGATGCAAATCGAATTCATGTAAGTATGGAAACAGTTAAGCCCTACAATCAAGGTGGAAAAAAGGAAGAGGTTGAGCAAATGTTCGATCAGATTGCGCACAGCTACGATTTTTTGAATCACTTCTTCTCCTTGGGAATCGATATCATTTGGCGCAAACGTGCCATACGTATTTTGAAGAAATACCATCCGAAGAAAGTACTCGATGTGGCTACAGGAACAGCTGATTTCGCGCTTCAGGCGGTGAAGTCGAAGTTGAATGCTTCGTCAATTGTGGGAGTAGATATTTCAGAGGGAATGTTGGAAGTGGGAAGGAAGAAGGTGAAGGAAAGAGGCTTCGAACAAATTATTGAATTAAGAAAAGGCGATTCGGAAAATCTTCCTTTTGAAGATCACAGCTTCGATGCCTACACCGTTGCGTTCGGTGTTCGAAATTTCGAAAACTTGGAACAAGGCATGCGCGAAATGTTGCGCGTGCTGCGTCCGAATGGAGTAGGAGTCGTTCTAGAGTTTTCACGTCCGAAACATTTCCCCATTAAACAATTGTTCGGATTTTATTTCAAATTCATCATGCCAACATTGGGCAAGTGGGTTTCGAAAGACAGTCGCGCGTACGCATATCTTCCGGAGTCAGTGGCTCAATTTCCTTCCGGAAAAGATTTCTTAGACATTATGGAAAAGGTTGGATACAAACGCGTGCGTTGCATTCCGCTTAGTGGAGGTATTGCAAGCATTTATATTGGTGAAAAGTGAAAATAGAAATTCTTCCATCGGAAATTAGTGGAACCGTATCGGCACCTGCTTCGAAAAGTATTGCGCAACGGTACGTGGCCGCTGCTTTGCTCGCTGCAGGTGAAACAACCATTCGTCATTATCCGAATTCAGAAGATCCGTTTCATGCGCGCAAATTGGCCGAGTCCCTCGGTGCTATTGTTCAACTTTCGAAAAATACATTGACCATCAAAGGCGGATTTCCTGCCAATGAAATTCACGGAATTCGCTCTCCTCAAAAAAATCTTTTTGCTGGAGAGTCGGGTTTCGCGTCGCGCTTGTTTGTTCCTATTGCTGCGCTGCATAACAGCGAAAAAGTATTGAATGGAACAGGCACTTTATTGAATAGACCCTTTTTCGAATTTGAACCGTATTTGAATCCGTTTGGTGTTCAAGTGACTACGAATGAAGGAAAACTCCCGCTTACTTTTTCTGGACAGTTAACTGCTGGAAAAGCAGAATTGTCAGCTGCGAATTCATCGCAATTTCTTTCCGGAATGCTCATGGCTTTACCACGCTGCACAGGCGATTCAGAGTTGGTGATCACAGAATTGAATAGCAAGCCGTACATTGACTTAACCCTTGCGGTGATGAAAATGTTTGGAGTTGTGGTGAAGGAAGAGGAAGGCACCTACTTCATTAAAGGTTCACAGAAGTACAAACCACAAGACGTCTCTGTAGATGGAGATTGGAGCGGTGCTGTACCGCTTTTGATTGCTGGCGCTTTAACGGCGGTAGGTGGATTGTTGGTAAAGAATTTGAATACGCGACTTCCGCAAGCCGATCAAGCGATTTTGGATGTTTTTGATTTAGCAAAGGTGAAATACACACAGAATGAAAACAGTGTGAAAGTTTTCGCTAGTAACATTCAATCGTTTGATTTCGACGCAACGCATTGTCCAGATTTATTTCCTTGTTTAGCGGTGTTGGCATCATTCGGAAACGGCGTTTCAACCTTGAAAGGAGCCAAGCGCTTGCATGTGAAAGAGAGCAATCGAGCGACCGCCATTGTGGAAGAATTTGCTAAATCAGGAATTCGCGTGATCGTGCGTGGCGACGATATGATGATTTACCCTGGACATGCTCGTCCTGCCGTTTGGAATGTGCACAAGGATCACCGAATGGTTATGGCTGGTGCGCTTTTCGGAATTGCAGGCGCGAAGACCGTGTTGCAAAATCCAGAGGTTATTTCGAAGTCGTATCCCGACTTTTTCAAAGACATTCAATCGATTGGAGCAAAGATGAAATAAGTCTTTGCCAATTGAGAAGTATATTCGCACTCAAATCTATTTCGTATGAAATTTACGGCGGAGCAAATTGCCGGTATGTTGGAAGGAACGGTTGAAGGAAATTCTTCAGCAGAAGTTTCAGGTCTTTCTAAAATTGAAGAAGGGAAAGCAGGAACGCTAACGTTTCTGGCCAATCCGAAATACATTTCTCATATCTACTCAACAGGCGCTAGCATTGCTATTGTTTCGAACGATTTCGTTGCCGAACAAGCCTTACCTGAAACGCTTACGCTTATCCGCGTTGCAGATGCATACGGAAGTTTCGCGAAGTTGTTAGAGGCATACAGCCAGTTCAAAAGACCACGTCCGGGAATTCATGCATCTGCTGTTATTGATGCTTCAGTTGTCATAGGTGAAAACGTGCATATTGGAGCAGGAGTAGTGATTGAAGCCGGAGCTTCCATTGGAAACAACGCAGTGATTATGGCTCAGTCTTATTTAGGTGAGCACGTGAAGATTGGAAGTTTTACTTCGATTCATCCGGGAGTGAAAATTTATAGCGACTGTATTATTGGCGCGAATTGCACGCTGCACGCCGGAGTGATCATTGGCGCAGATGGATTCGGCTTTGCACCGCAGGCCGACAATCAGTATGCGAAGGTTCCTCAAATTGGAAATGTAGTTGTTGAAGATCGCGTTGAAATAGGCGCGAATACAGCCATTGATAGAGCTACACTAGGATCGACTATTATTCGTGAAGGCGTGAAGCTCGATAACCTGATTCAAATTGCACACAATGTTGAAATTGGAAAGAACACTGTCATTGCTGCCCTAACTGGAATTGCTGGAAGCACCAAGATTGGTGAGAATGTTATGATAGGCGGACAAGTAGGAATTGCCGGACATTTAACCATTGCGAACGGCGTGAAAATCGCAGCACAAACAGGCATCAGCGCTTCTGTCTTGAAAGAGGATGTTGTTATGCAAGGGACACCGGCTGTTAGCACAATGGACTTCAAAAAATCCTACATCATTCACAGACGCTTACCGCAAATTCTCGAGCGCATAGAGCGACTTGAAAAAGGACAGAAGTAATGTTATTGCTTCCTTATCTCAAACATTTACTTTTTGCGAAAGGACCTCACGGTGTTCATTCACCGTTTGTTTTCAAACTTATTACCGATGTGCTAAAGCAGCAGCGTCCTGCTGTTTGGAATCCCATTGAAGAAGCGCGAACAAAACTGTTGGCGAACGATACTGTCTATGTGGTGAAAGACTTTGGTGCAGGAAGCAAAGGCCTTCAGACTACCCGCACCTATTCGCGTTCTGTGGCTTCCAGCGCCATGCCGAAGAAAAAAGGAGAAACCCTTCATTTGTTGGTTGAACATTTACAGCCTTCCGGGCTGTTGGAAATAGGCACGCATTTCGGAATAGGCACGCTCTATTTATCAGAGGCCCTTCATTCCACAAAAAAAATAATAACTCTGGAAGGAGATCCCACCCATGCAGCAGCAGCGCAATCTCTTTTTCATTCCTTCCAGAAAAATAATATCGAGGTGGTTGAAGGAAATTTCAACGATACCCTTCCAAATACATTGAATGCCTTTCCTGAAATGGAATTGGTTTATGTAGACGGAAACCATACGGAAGAGGCTACGCTTCGCTATTTCGAGGTGCTACTTCAACATAAAAATATCACGTGCATTGTCTTCGACGACATCTATTGGAGCAAAGGAATGATGCGCGCTTGGAAAAAAATATGTGCGGATTCTCGCATTGAATTGAGCCTCGATTTCTATTGGTTTGGTGTGATCTTCCTGAATGGGAGAATGCGCAAGGAGCACTTCGATTTGTATCTACCGCGCTGATTTGTCGGGCGGTTCAAGAGGTGTGTCAGAAAATGCTGACAGTTCTGTCAGATTTCCCTCCTGATTTCTCAATGGCATATTGGTTGAAATGCGGGGTGAAACAAATTGAAAATTTAAGAACATGAGTAAAATAATAGGCATTGACCTCGGTACCACGAATTCGTGTGTATCTGTGATGGAAGGAAACGAGCCCGTGGTTATCGCGAACAGCGAAGGAAAGCGCACCACGCCTTCTATAGTTGCTTTCGTAGAAGGTGGTGAGCGTAAAGTAGGAGATCCTGCAAAGCGTCAAGCCATTACGAATCCAACGAAGACGATTTCAAGTATTAAACGTTTCATGGGATCATCTTTCTCTGAAACAGAAAAAGAAGCGACCCGCATGCCTTACACGGTGGTGAAGGGCGACAACAATACGCCTCGCGTGAAGATCGACGATCGTCAGTATACCCCACAAGAAATTTCAGCAATGATTCTTCAAAAGATGAAGAAGACTGCTGAAGATTATTTGGGTCAAGAAGTAACGGAAGCGGTTATCACCGTTCCTGCATACTTCAACGATGCGCAACGTCAAGCGACGAAAGAAGCAGGCGAGATTGCTGGTCTAACAGTAAAGCGTATCATTAACGAGCCAACAGCAGCGGCTTTGGCTTACGGACTTGACAAGAAGTCTCAAGAGATGAAGATTGTGGTGTTCGACTGTGGTGGTGGAACGCATGACGTATCTGTTCTTGAGTTAGGTGACGGCGTATTTGAAGTATTGTCAACAGACGGAGATACGCACTTGGGTGGAGATGACTTCGACCAAGTAATCATCGACTGGTTGGTTCAAGAATTCAAGAATGAAAATGGAAATTTAGATCTTTCGAAAGATCCAATGGCTCTTCAACGTTTGAAGGAAGGTGCAGAGAAGGCGAAGATTGAATTGTCTAGCTCTTCAACAACTGAGATTAACTTGCCATACATCATGCCTGTTGACGGAATACCAAAGCACTTGGTGAAGACGTTAACGCGTGCGAAGTTCGAGCAGTTAGCAGATTCGTTGATTCGCAGAACCATTGCTCCTTGCGAAAGCGCATTGAAGAACGCTGGTTTGTCTGTAAACGACATCAATGAAATTATCTTAGTAGGAGGATCAACACGTATTCCTGCAATTCAAGATGCAGTGAAGAGTTTCTTCGGAAAAGATCCAAGCAAAGGAGTTAATCCTGATGAAGTAGTAGCCATCGGAGCTGCAATTCAAGGAGGTGTATTAACTGGAGAAGTGAAGGACGTGTTGTTGTTAGATGTTACTCCGCTTTCATTGGGAATTGAAACCATGGGTGGTGTATTCACGAAGTTGATTGATGCGAACACTACGATTCCAACAAAGAAGTCTGAAGTGTTCTCAACGGCGAGTGATAACCAACCAAGCGTAGAGATTCACGTATTGCAAGGTGAGCGCGCCATGGCGAAAGACAACCGTACCATTGGAAGATTCCACTTAGACGGATTGCCACCAGCGCCGAGAGGGGTTCCTCAAGTAGAAGTTATCTTCGACATTGATGCGAACGGAATCATTAACGTATCTGCGCTTGACAAAGCAACCAACAAATTGCAAAGCATCAGAATCGAAGCTTCTAGCGGATTAAGCAAAGAAGACATCGAGAAGATGAAGAAGGAAGCAGAGATGAATGCAGATTCAGATCGCAAAGCGAAAGAAGAAGCAGACGTTGTGAACCAAGCCGATTCATTGATTTTCCAAGTGGACAAGCAATTGAAAGAGTTCGGAGATAAACTTCCAGCAGATAAGAAAACAGAAATTGAAGCGTCTTTGGAAGAGTTGAAAAAAGCACACGCAGAAAAGAACCTAGACACCATTAAAGCGTCTATGGATAAATTGAATGCAGTGTTCCAAGCGGCTAGTGCAGACATGTACAACAATGCTGGCGGAGCGGCAGATGCAGGTGCTGGAGAGCAACAAGCAGGAGGCAACGACGGTGAAGTAACCGACGTTGATTTTGAAGAAGTAAAAGACGACAAGAAGTAATTCGAATCGAAACAAATAAAAGGCCTTGAATTTTCAAGGCCTTTTTTTATGCGTTGCGTTTGCCAATCCAATAATTGAATAGGACGTTGTTTTCAGGAAATGAAATGTGCGATTGCTGAATAATAGGAAGTTCAGGATCTGAATGAAGCGTCAATTCAAACTGCACGCCGTTACGCAGTATAAGGAGTTGCGTTGTGGTAGTGGCTTCAATAAGGAAGTTCACATTACGGTCTACGGCTATTCCATCGATTTCTAAAATCTCATCGCCGTACCATAATCCGCCAAGATCTGCAGCGGAATTCATGCACACCGAAGTGACTTTGGATTTGCCCATTTGAATGTCGACACTAAAACCGAATAAACGTTCGGTAGCTAAAACAGAAGGCAACCATTCGAGTTGAACTCCTATTTTATCGAACGCGTTTTTCAAATGATCGGAATAATCTACTGCTTTTTCAGCAATGTTCTTTCTGAAGTATTGAGCGTTGGAAAGACCTGTAGATTCTAGCGTTTTCCAATAATCTTCAACCGAATATCCTTTGTTGTTTTTCGCGAAGGTGTGGTACATGCTGTGCATGACGTCGTCGAGCGATTTCGTTCCTTCCGTAGCTGCAATAAGTTCCATATCGAGAATCATGGAAAGCAAAGCGCCTTCGTTGTAGATGGAAACTTTTCTCCAAGGAACACCAGGGACATAACCGTCGAGCCAAGTATCCACGCTGCTATCTGCAACGCTGTACGAGAATCTTCCGTAGTTCCTGTGGTGGGTGTTTAACCATTTTTCCAGCGAATGTTTCCAGAGGTCGTTGTTCCAAACGTCGCTTCGGCGCAAGCAAAGATCACCATAATAGGTAGTCACTCCTTCGTCAACGTATCCGAGTTGCGTATAGTTTTCTTTCGTGAAATCGTAGGGCATCATTTCAACCGGACGTAAGGTTTTTACGTTCCATGTGTGAAAGAGTTCATGGCTACAGATCGCCAACATTTCGTTGTGTTTTTCTTCGCGGTCGAAGTTCTCTCCGTGTCCCATAACAATCACTGTGCTGGTAGTATGCTCTACACCGTGATGCATGAAGTAGGGAGTGAAATGCAACAAGTAGCGATATTTTGAAACTGGAAACTCTCCGAAAATATTTAATTGAAGTTGAGTGTATGAGCGGACGTCATTCCAGAAACGTTCGAAATTCAGATTCGTAATTCCGAAGACATGAGCTTGGAAAGTGACACCTTGAATCTCTTCTGAAATTATTTCTCTGTTGCGCGAAGCAACAAAAGGTGAGTCTGCTAATTCATCGAAGTTTTGTGCGAATAGTTTATTTCCCTCGTGGGGAAGTCCGCAAGAGATGTGTGCATAGGAATCGAGAATTTCAACGCTATAATTTTCATTCGCTCTTCCTGGAAGGAAGGGAATACAGTTGACTGGATTCACATAAAGCATTTGGCTGTTTACATAGGTGCTTCCAGCGTTGAGCTCTGCTGCGCAATAGAAATATTCAAAGGTTATTTGCTCGTTTGCATTGCAGGCGATGCACCATTTGTCTTTCTCGGTTTTTCTAACTTCAAGTGAGTTGTTCGATGAATCGAAGGCTTTCACGTGCGAAATGTTTTTCGCGAAATTTCCCATTTCATATCGCCCCGGTCTCCACGAGGAAAGTTGAACGATTTGATTTTCTTCTGAGTGGCTGAATGACACGCGCACTTTCACTAATTTTCTGTGAATGCGCGGCGTGCTTAATGAAACATGAATCATTTTTTAGTAGGTCTGAGGAAGCTAATGATTGGATTGCCAATACATGCGTTAGGGTTTCCAATGCGCAAGTAGCTGCAAATGGTTGGTGCAATGTCGGTAATGCTGTGTGCTGCAAAGTTTGTACTAGCAGGAACATTTTTTCCGTACATTATGAAGGGCACTTGCGAGTCGTAGGCATACGGAGAACCATGTGTGGTGCCTTGTCTAGAGTATTCCATAAATCCAGGTTCAAGCACATAGATCACATCTCCGGACAGGGCTGGAAGAAATCCAAGTTGAACTTTCTTGCCAAGACCATCGTTGTAGTTTTCTTCGGTAAGATCGCAACTTGCGAAGGCTTTGGTAACATAATCTTGTTCTTCAGCCCACTTAGCGAGTGTGCGTTGCATGTCTTCCAACTTCATATTTTTCTCCCGAACGAGCGTTCGGTTTATGAATAGGTTCAGGTTGCTTTCGTTTAGAATCCAGTTACCTTGTCCGTATTTCGAATTCATAAAAAGTTCTGCTTTGTCTTCGAAAGCATCAGAGGACCAATATCCTGCGTATGCATTCGATTTCTGAATAAGGCTTGGCGTTGGAGCACCACCGTGATCGGCGCTTAAGAACAAGAGGTAGTTGTCTTTTCCAAGTCGCTTATCGAGTTCCAACAATAATTTTTCTAGTTCGCGATCGAGACGAATGTATGTGTCTTGTAATTCTTTTGAATGTATTCCGAATTGATGTCCAACATAGTCCGTAGAAGAGAAGCTCAAGCACAACATGTCAATGGTGTTGTTCTTTCCCAATTGCTCTCCGTCTATTGCGGCTAAAGCAAAATCGAGCGTAAGCGAATTTCCCATAGGCACACCTTTAAGGATTTCGTAACCACCGTTGTGTTTCTTCAGTGTGTCTATGTTGTAGGGGAAGACAGGACGAAGCAACGGTTTGAAAGGCATTTCGTAGGCGTTGTTGTCTTCGATGCTTTCGGTGTAATTTTCTTCGGGAAGAAGAAGGTTCCATGTTGAAGCGGCGTAGGCTTTTGCTTTTCCGTTGGAGTTGAAGTCTTGCACCCATTTTGGAAGTTCGCGCATGTACCAGCTGCTTGAAGCCCACACGCCTTCTTCTCCGCCTACGAACCAGTAGGCTGCGTTGGCCGTTCTTCCAGCGGGAAGAATAGCGCCACGGTCTTTAAGTGAGATGCCAATGACTTTCGATTTTCCTGCGGTGAAGAGTTTAAGTTCGTCGCCAATGGTGCTCGATTTCAGGTAGTGCGGTGACATTTTTCCGGCTGCTGCGGAAGTACCAACTCCGGTAACCGTTGAGTCGCCTGAGCAGTAGGTCATGCGGTTGTATTTCCGTTCGAACCAGTCGTTCGCAACAATACCGTTGTGTGCTGGTGAAGTGCCTGTGAATATTGCGGCGTGTCCTGGACCCGTGTAGGTGGGCATGTAGTTGTATTGCAAGTTTCGGGCGTATGCGCCGTTGCGCACGAGGCGTTTGAATCCACCTTCGCAGTAGTCGTTCCAGAAGCGGTCGATGTAATCGTTGCGCATTTGGTCAACGGTTACGCCAATAACCAACGTTGGTAATTGTCGGTCTGAATAGGACGTATTTTTTTTCTGTCCGAAAGCGTTTAGGCTAATGAATAGAAGCAATAAGGAAGTAAATCTCATCATGCTACAAATGTACCTCTGAATTAATTTACTTTTACCAAGACGCTTTGCGATGACCACTTTGTGGATGACCGCGGTGCGGATGACACAACGCGTTGTGATGACCACTTTGTGGATGACGCTTCGCGATGACCGCGGAGCGGAGGGAGTGCAAAAAGAAAGAGTATGAATAGACACATTTTATTAGTTGGAATGCCCGGAAGTGGGAAGACGACAAAGGCGAGGCAGTTGGCGTTGGAGCGGGGTGTGTCGTGTTATGAGGTAGATGAGATGTTGGAGTTGAAGTGGGGAAGGAGTATTGCTGAATTTGTGGAGGAGCAGGGGTGGGAGAAATTTCGCGAGGAAGAATTTTCCATGGTGAAAACGATTTTGAACGAACCGGTGGGAATTATTTCAGCTGGAGCGGGGTTTTTCACCACTGAAGAGAAAGTTGAATTCTCTTTGAATCATTTTGAAGTGTGGTATTTGGAAGTGTCTATTGACGAGTTGTTCAACAGGCTCAACACTCCAGAGGAGCGGGCGAAGCGTCCGCTTTTGAGTGAAGGGGATTTACGCTATAAGTTGGAGGTGCTTTTGGCGGAGCGGGAGAAATTTTACTCCTTCGGATCAATCACGAAGTGATCAATCATCTTCGATGATCAATCTGACGCTGTCAGATCAATTGCTAAGCAATCAATCACTACGTGATTAATCGTTCCGATTTCACCGAAGGTTTGATCTGAAAGATTGATTCGAAGAATTGATCACCTGCGGTGAGTAATGTGACTCTCCTCACAACACCATTCAATTTACCATCCTACCTTCGCTCAAAATTCAAACAACATGGATGTATTAGCAGCTTTAAAAAATGGAACGGCAACAATCGTTGATGTCCGTTCAAGAGAAGAATTTCAAAGTGGACATGTAGCAGGTTCAATAAATATTCCGTTACAAGAAGTGCCAACAAAAGTGGAAGAATTCAAGAATATGCCGAAGCCTTTGGTTATGTGCTGCCTTTCGGGTGGTAGAAGCGGACAGGCAACCGGATACCTTCAACAACAAGGTGTAGAAGAGGTTTATAACGGCGGTGGTTGGATGGAAGTAAACGCACTCGTATAATGGGACTATTTTCATTCTTAAAAGGAAAACCAAAGACCGATTTGGTGCAGCTGATGCGCGATGGTGCGAAGCTGGTTGACGTGAGAACCAAAGGAGAATATTCTGAAGGACACGCGAAAGGAACAAGTAATGTTCCACTTCCAGAAATACCTTCGAAAGCGAAAGCTTGGAAAAAGGACGAAGCCATTATTCTCTGCTGCAGAAGCGGTATGAGAAGCGGTGCAGCCGTTTCACAATTGAAGCAAATGGGATTCACCAATGTTCACAATGCAGGTAGCTGGAATAAAATGCAATCGCTAATTCAACAAAAATGAAAGGAAGCTTCAACGATATCATACAAGGCGATAAGCCCGTATTAGTAGACTTCTTCGCAACGTGGTGTGGACCGTGTAAATACCAAGGCCCCATCTTAGAAGAATTGGCAACTGCCATTGGCGATGAAGCACGCATTATAAAAATAGATGTCGATCGCAATCAAGCCATTGCCGCGCAATACGGCGTGCGTTCCGTTCCAACGTTAATGATCTTCAAGAATGGAGAAATGAAGTGGAAAGAAGCCGGCGTAAAAGAAAAAGAGCAGTTGATTCAACTGCTCCGTTCCATCTAAATTTTAGTTTTTTGTTTGAGAATTAAGCTGCACTTTGTGCGGCTTTTTCTTTTTGCTTTTCAGCATAAGCCACCGCTGCTTCACGAACCCATTCGCCTTCACTCCAAGCCTTTTGCTTCGCAGCAACACGCTCTTTGTTACAAGGGCCGTTTCCTTTCACAACCTCATTGAATTCAGTCCAATCGATTTCACCGAAATCGTAATGCCCCGTTTCTTCATTCCATTTTAAATCTGGATCTGGAATAGTGAGACCCAAGTATTCAGCTTGAGCAACCGTCATGTCTACAAACTTCTGACGCAAATCGTCGTTCGAGTGACGCTTGATCTTCCAAACCATATTCTGACTGCTATGCGCAGAGTCCTTGTCAGACGGACCAAACATCATTAACGATGGCCACCAGAAGCGATTGAAAGCATCTTGCAACATTTTCTTTTGTTCAGCTGTGCCTTTCGATAAGGCAATACAAATTTCATATCCTTGACGTTGGTGGAAGCTTTCTTCCTTACAGATACGAATAAGCGCTCTGCTGTATGGACCGTAACTTGTACGTTGCAATGAAACCTGATTCACAATAGCAGCGCCGTCTACCAACCAACCAATGGTTCCAATGTCGGCCCAAGAAATAGTTGGGTAATTGAAAATGGAAGAATACTTCGCTTTTCCAGAAAGCATTTCTTCTGTCATAGTATCTCTATCGACACCCAAGGTTTCTGCTGCGCAATACAAGTACAAACCATGTCCAGCTTCGTCTTGAACCTTCGCTAACAAAATGGCTTTACGACGTAACGATGGGGCGCGTGTGATCCAGTTTCCTTCTGGAAGCATGCCTATGATTTCGCTGTGCGCGTGCTGTCCAATCTGACGGATAAGCGTTTTGCGATAGCCTTCGGGCATCCAATCTTTGGCTTCGATTTTATTTTCAGCGTCTACGTATTGCTGAAATTTTTGAAGTGCGATTTCCATTTCCATAAACACAAATTTAGTTCATTCAGCCTAAACAAAATCATTACAAATATCAGCGGTGAAAAATTCTTGTTCAGAAGCCTGTTGGCCTATTTTTGCCTTTTCAATATTATGAGACCAACCTTTTCAGCCTTAACTGTTTCCGATGTTCGTCAGGAAACCGCAGATAGTGTTTCTGTTGCTTTTCAAGTTCCTGCGGAATTAATGGAGCGCTATGCCTTCAAACCGGGCCAATACCTTACGCTTCGTGCAAGTGTAAACGGAGAAGATATTCGCAGATCGTATTCGATTTGCAGCGGAACAAACGACGGGGAATTGCGCGTGGCTATTAAGCGTGTAGACGGTGGTGTGTTTTCCACTTGGGCTACTTCAGAGATTAAGGTGGGTATGGAAATGCAAGTGATGAACCCGATGGGTCACTTCACTCCGAATAATTTAGATGGAAAGACGCACGTGGTCCTTTACGCTGCTGGAAGCGGAATTACGCCAATGCTTTCGATTGCGCGCACGTTGCTTCAAAACAATGCAGAGGCTGAAGTGAGTTTGATATATGGAAATAGACACTTCAGTGGAATTATCTTCCGCGATTTGATTGAAGACATGAAAGACATATTCCTCGGACGTTTCCGAGTGTTTCATGTATTAAGCGGCGAGCCGAATGACATTGCGCTTTTCCACGGAAGAATAGATGCTGAAAAGATCGAAGGCTATACCCAACGTTTCATTCCAATAGATACCGTTTCAGAAGTTTTTGTTTGCGGACCAGAACCTATGATTCGTGCGGTGAAAGATTTTTATTTGTCGAATGGAATGGCTGAGGGAAATGTTCATTACGAATTATTCGCTTCTCCGGGTCAAGCAAAACAGGCTCCTCCGGTAGTGAAGAAAGAAGTGGTGTTGGAAGGTCAAGCCGATGTGACCGTTATTTTCGACGGGAATTACACGCAATTCAAAATGCCGAAAACAGGAGAGATGATCCTAGATGCTGCTCAGCGCGCGGGATTGGATATTCCTTTCTCTTGTAAAGGTGGAATGTGTTGCACGTGTCGTGCACACGTGAAAGAAGGAGAGGTAGACATGAAATTGAATTACGCATTGGAACCGGGCGAGGTGAATGCTGGATTCGTCTTGACATGTCAATGCGAACCTGTTTCAGACACAGTCGTTATCGACTTCGATAAAGTATAATTTTTAATGTCCGTCTTCGCAGGCGCAAGGAGTTGAGAAATACACCTTGGTTTTCTTCGTGTCTATCATTTGAAGAATGCGATCTTGTGTGCCGTAACTCATTTGGTTGTGCAGAAAATCGAGATGCGTGAGGTTCTTCAATGATCCCAACGCGTTGGGGTAGTAGTCGATGGGATTGTCCCAAAGCGCTAATATGCGCAACTCTTGCAGTTTTTCTATTTCGTCTGGAAGGGTGCTAATGTAATTGTCGCCTAATTCGAGAACGCGTAAATTTTTCAAGGTAAAAATGGCTGGCGGAATTGAATCGACCACGTTTTCATTCACGCTTAAACGTTGTAAAAATGGAAGCTCGTTAATTTTTGTTGGAAGGGTTTTGATCTTGTTTCGATCGAGTTGCAAATCGTTTAAGTTCGAGAGTAGGAATACTTCTTGTGGAATCTCGGTGTACTTTTTTCTGTTGAGGTGTAGGCGATAAACCTTGCTTGGTTCTTTCATTGCAAGGTTAAGATCAGTGTAAATTTTACACGTGTCTATTTTGTCCCACGACACTAGTTGTGCTTGGGAAGCAACAATGAAGTTGAATGAAAAAAGAAGAATGAAAAGCGTTGTTTTAGCGAATTGCATTGGCAATATCTTTTGCAAGTTGTTCTTTCAACGCATCAATTGAACCAAAATTTTGTTCGTCGCGCAGCTTTCGAATAAATTCCACTTGCAAAGGTTGCTCGTAGAGGTTGTTGTGAAACCCAATGACATGCACTTCCAGCGAGCGGCTTCCGTTTAATTCGAATGTAGGACGTGTTCCAATGTTCATGGCTCCGCGGTAGTTTTTTCCGTTGATGTTCGTTTCTACTACATAGACTCCATTTGCTGGAATAAGTTTCAGCGTATCTGAAATTTTTATGTTGGCTGTCGGAAAACCAATCTTCTGACCGTTTCCTTTTCCATGCACTACCGTGCCTGAAAGGAGGTAGTTGCGTCCGGTTGCCTGCTGGGCGAATTCTACATTTCCAACTGAAATTGCATTTCGAATTTTTGTTGAACTGACCTCACTTTCGTTGATGAGTTGTGCCGGAATTTCTTCAACATGAAATTGAAACATGTCGGCGTATTCCAACAACAGTTGGAAATTGCCTTCACGGTTTCTGCCGAAACGGTGGTCGTATCCGACAATTACCGTGTGCACGTTCATTCCAACCACCAAGAGGTCACGCACGTATTCAAAGGCAGACTTCTTCGCGAATTCCATGGTGAATGGAAATTCAACAAGATGGTATATTCCGCAATCGGCTAAGAATTTTCTTTTCTCTTGGGTGTCGGATAGCAATTGAATGCCGTGATCTTCGGGGAAGAGAACGGTGCGTGGATGTGGTGTGAAAGTAAGAACAACGGTTTCTCCGTTTACCTCTTGCGCAAGCGTTTTCATGCGGTTCAGAAGCGCCTGATGACCCAAGTGTACACCGTCGAAGGTGCCAATTGTGAGCACAGGATTTTTAACTTCCTTAAACGAAGAAAAGTCGTGATGAATCTTCACCTTGAATTATTTTGAAAACGAAGGAGAAACGGTTGTTTCTTTCGTTTCTCTATTCAAAATATAAAATCCTTCTCCAGATTTATCGCCTAGTTTTTTCGCTGTAACCATGTTCACCAATAAAGGACATGGCGCGTATTTCGGGTTACCGAATCCGTCGTGCATCACACGAAGAATTGCTAAGCAAACATCAAGACCAATGAAATCGGCTAAACGGAGCGGTCCCATTGGATGTCCCATTCCAAGTTTCATAACGGTGTCAATTTCTTCAACACCAGCCACTCCTTCATACAAAGTGTAGATGGCTTCGTTGATCATGGGCATAAGAATGCGATTGGCAACGAATCCAGGGTAGTCGTTCACTTCAACTGGAACTTTTCCAAGTTGTTTCGAAATCTCAAAAACTTTATCGTTTACTTCGTTTGAAGTGCTGTATCCGCGAATGACTTCAACCAATTTCATTACAGGAACTGGATTCATGAAATGCATGCCTATTACTTGTTCCGGGCGGTTGGTTACCGAAGCAATTTTAGTAATGCTTATGGAAGAAGTGTTAGATGCCAAGATGCAATTTGCCGGAGCGTTCGCATCGAGGGTTTGAAATATTTTAAGTTTTAAATCAACGTTTTCAGTTGCAGCTTCAACAACAAGTTCTGCGTTTGCAACGCCAGTTTCAATAGAGTTTGAAGTGGAAAGGTTGGCAAGGGTTTGTGCCTTTTGCTCTTCGGTTAAAGAACCTTTTGCAACTTGACGATCTAAGTTTTTAGCAATGGTCGCCAATGCTTTTTGCAATTGCGATTCATTCAAATCAATTAATTGAACGTTGAATCCATTTTGCGCGAACACGTGCGCGATTCCATTTCCCATGGTGCCAGCACCAATAACTGCAATGTTTTTCATTGAAACAAATTTTTGCAAATATAGCACGAAGCTAACTGAACTTTTTAATGAGTTCAGCTATGTTTCGGACCTCTAATTTGCGCATGATGTTTTGCCGATGGGTTTTAATTGTGAATTCACTCAGAAAAAGGAGGTCGGCAATTTCTTTATTTTGCTTTCCGCTCTTAAGAAAAGAAACGATTTCTTTTTCTCTGGAAGTTAGAAGAACATTCAGGGGGTTAATGTGAGTTGAGTTTATCTCAATATTGGGGTCGAAATAAGTTTGACCTTTTAAAACGGCTTTGCAAGCATCAAGCAGAACTTTCGTCCCGCTATTTTTTAGCACGTATGCATCGAAAATGGAATGAGCTAAATCGAGCTTAATCTCCCAGGGCTGATACATGCTTAGCGCAATAATTTTCAGATTGGGAACCACTGATTTGATTTGTGTAATTTCTTCGATACACAATTCACCGTTGAGGTTAAGATCAGAAATTATGAAGTCTATTTCTTTGCATGAGTTTTTGATGGTAAGAAGATCATCTTTGTTTTGACAAACAAATGATACCTCTACGGGCCTTGTAAGTAGAAGAATGTTCTTTAATCCTTCAATAAACAAGGGATGGTCTTCAACGAGACCGATTTTAATTTGATTGTTTTGGTAATTCAACATAAATTTTTACTCCTTTTGATTTCTCGCTCACTATTTTGAATACGCCATTTTTCAATTCAACTAACTTCTGAATGCTGTCTAGGCCTAATCCGTATTGCACAATTTCTTGGTCAAATCCCACCCCATCGTCTTCAACGAAAAGTTGAATTGAATTGGGTTCATTCAAAATTTGAATGATTGTGTTATTTGCTTGAGCGTGTTTTAGGATGTTTTGAACGCACTCTTGAATGATTTGGAAAAGGACAATGTTAAGATTTTTATCTAGTTCAATAAGGTCGCCAATAACATCTAATTGGAAATTGCAAGGCGTAGTGCTATTAATTTGAGTTAGGAATTGCGCTATGCTTTCTTTCAGGCCAAACCGTTCGAGCATCAGAGGAGATAAGTTATGTGACGCGTTTCTAACCTCATTCGCAATGAATGAAGATTTTGCAATAATTCGATCAAGAGCTATTGAAGGATTTGGATTGTTTCTTAACGCCTCGAGTTCGTATCGCATGGCAGAAATTTCAGCACCGATATTGTCATGCAAGTATTGACTGATTCGGGTAAGGTCTTTTTCTTTCACTTCAGTTAGTTTGTTACTGAAATTGATATTCTGAAGAAGTAGCTCGTGCGTTAGTTCGAGTGATTTCTTTTGAAACCGAATGAACGTTCGGGATATAATGACGCTCATGATTAGGCAGTCAACGGTATAGACAATTGGCAGGAAATGCTGAAAAACGAGTAAGTCCGGAAGAAAACCCTTTTCGAAAGAATAATTCACGACATGTACTCCGAGAAAAAGAAAGAGCGAAATGGAAATAAGAAGTGCAAAGGGTAATTTCTTTATTGCGGTTTTAACCACTATGAGAATCAGTAATACAAGCAAGAGTCGCTGGAAGTAATGAGATAAAAGAACTCCATAAAACTTAATTTCGTTGCTTTGAAAAATAAGATAAATGCACAGTGCAATAAAAATGAAAGCAATGTATGAGAAAAAACCGACGCGGAGGGCTTTGTATAATTTGGGGATATTCTCTTTTACATTGAGTGCGCGTAATATGAAAAGTACATAGAAAACAAATGAAATAGCTAAGGTGATAGGGCGGAAAAAGTCTAGATTTCTTGCATTGTCAAAAGCGATAATCCAATGCCAAAAGCCGAAATCAGCAACGGAGTAGATTAACATAAAGAACAGAAAGCAACCGTATAGAAAGTACAATCTGTCTTTTGCAAAATAAAAGAGAACCCAGGTTATGATGAAGATAACCGCAACTATACCAATTAGCCATCCGAACAAAGCTGTTTGTTGGCTCAATCGATTTTCAATAAAACCCAGATTGGAAAAGTGAACATTCAAATGAAAAATCTCATTGCGTTTGTCGGCTGCAATAAGTATGAATTTCGAATTTGCTAAATCGGGGTTTTGAAAAGTGAAACTTGGCGTTATTATTTCTCTCGTATTGAATGGCATGCGATCTCCAGTTGGTTCACACGCTTTTATTACTTTTTTGTGCTTATTAAGCCACCAGCATTGAATATAATTGGTGTGAGTATTCGTAATGACAGTGTATGGGTGGTTTTGCCCGATAGTGCTGTCAATGGGAATGAGTAGCCAGATTTTTCCTTTTAAATTACTCAGTGAATGAGGCAATTGAGTAGAGCTTTTTTCAATGTTTTCTATGAAATAATTGAAATAATTGGCCTGAGAAGTATCAATCCAACATGTAGTTCCTTCCGGGAAATTATTCGAATCATCGTTTATATAAAAGTTCAGTTCGCTTTGAGAATAAGCGAAAGTGCTAATAGAGATTAGAATGATTAGAAGGAAATATCTCATAGAAGCGATCGTGCTCTAAGTTAAAAGATATCCGATGCAATACGTGTCGATAGATGTTAAGATTTACGAAATACTCCGAATGGAGTAGAAGAATGCAATAAACGGTAAAGTGATTTATTGACTTTCTCCCTTTATAGCTCGAAATCGTTTACGAGCGTCTATGACAAACAAACTTCCGGGGAAGTCATTCAGTAGGCGCTCGTATTGCGTTTGAGCCTTTGCTAAATCTTTGAAGTGTTTCTCTTCAATTTCTGCTAACGCGAAAAGCGCATCGTCGGCGTATATTCCGTCGAAGTGAATGTTCACGAGTTCGGTATACAACAACACTGCCTTTTCGAAATCTCCCTGCCTTCTGTAGATATTCGCTTTGGTGAATAGAATTTCATCTGTAAGCGTATGACCAGGAAAGGCGGTAGTGATGCTATCTAATGTCTGGAAAGCCAATGCAAATTGATTTTGATAAGCCAGTAATTCTGCACGTGCATACTGCATCATGGGCAATGGAATGGTGTCCATGTTGAAGTTGTCTGTAATCAACAATGAAAGTTGCAAGGCATTGTTTGAAATGAGTTTTGAAGTAGACGCTTTCAATACGTCGAGTTGTCCTTGCGACCATTCGAAGTCTCCGGTGTAGAATGAAATTTTCGCGTTGCGAAATTTCGCTTCGTGCCCAAGCACATCGTCTTTGAAGTCCAAATCAATTTGTGAAAATAACAATGAAGCTTCCCAGATTTTATCTTGGAAGAGGAGCACATCGCCAAGTTCAAGTTTAATTTCAGCCATCGTTTTAGCGTTCACGCCTGCAAGTGCTAGCGCTTCTTTCAGAAGGACTTCTGCATCTTTTGAATTATTCAAATAGAAGGTCTTCAAATGCGCCCAGTCTTTTTTCAAGATGGCCAATTCATTGGCCTGAACAATGTCTTTTTGAATAGCGGCGTATTCAATATCTAATGCATTGAATTCTTCAGCAGTTGTGAATTCATTTTTCTTCAAAAGAAGACTGATTGTTTGAAGTTTTTTTACGCTGGCTTGTTGGAAGAACACCGAAGCTTTTCCTTTGGCTATAACGGCGTCATAGCATTTCTTGGCTACGCTGTATTCTTCGTTATTTGTAGCCTGAATGGCCAAATTCATTAGGCGGTTTCCGTTTTCATTGTTGCGCTTGTCAAGTGCATTCAATTGAATAAACGCTCCGTTGAAATCGCGACGTTGCATTAAGAACCAAGCTAAAAATTCCGAATAGATTGAAATGTTCGGTTCAAGTTGAATACGCTTCAATACGAGTGTTTTTAGTTCATTGCATCGAACATCGTCGTCTTGAAAATCGACAAGTTGCATGAGCGATGTTTCTACTTGTGCGAGATACGATGGGTCTTCTTTTAGTATGTCCATGTAGGCTTCGCTCATACCTAGGAAGTTTCCAAGTGATCCCTGTACTCCCGCAATTTCAAACGAATAAGTATATCCGTCTTTTCCTTCCGTCTTTCCTTTTTCGTAGGTCTTTAATGCCCATGCATAAAGGTTGACTTCTAAGAATTTTTGTCCCAATTCAAGAATGGGCATTCTAAAAGCTGCAGTTTTATCCAATGCTGTTTGATAGGCATCAACTGCGTTTTTATCGTGTTTGAAATGCGAGTAAAGGTTACCTAAATCAACATAAAGGGTAGCGTCTTTGGTTTGCTTCAGTCTTCGTTTTATAAGGGTTTCAGCGTCTTTCTCAAGATTTAATTGAATGAGCGTTGTTTTGTAATTCTCATAGATTTCATTCTCAAAACCTTCTTTTGAAAGTTTCTCGTAATACATCTTTGCTTCAGTGAATTTCCCGTCGAAGAAGTACTGCTCGGCAAGTTGTAAATCGCGTTGACCGAATGAACATTCGGTAGCCAATACCAAGAGTGCTATGAGCCAGAGCTTTTTCATGTTTTATTTTGAAGAAGCTGCAATGCTGTCGCACCAGAATTTCGCTTGTGTGTAATGACGTGCGAATCGGTTGTTGATGGAATCAGATTTTTGAATAACAAAATCTATTTCCTTCACTAATGTAGAGTTAATGGTTTTTTCTTGTTGAATTTGTTTCTTTAAGTAATCGTCATTTATTTCATTCCCAACTGCATCGTGTGTGGCGTTTTCACTCAAAGCTTTTTTAAGTGACGCAAGTTGTTCTCTCGAGACCATTAGGCCATTTGCAATGTTTTCACGTCGTTTTCCGAATTCAGGAATAAGTTTTCGAATGCTGCGATACGACATGAGTTCAAAGGCAATACTTTTCTTCATGTCGCCTTTGAAATTCGCTTGAATAAAGTCAAGGTGCATATTTACTGTATCTATTTTGGCTTGAAGCTCATTGAGATTCAGTTGTTCATAGGTTATCGCGACGTTTTCTAGTGCATTCGAAATCGAATCAATCTGCTTCACATATTCTGTTCTATCCGGCGGAGTGCACGAATGCATAGAGAGCAGAAGTGCAGAGGCAATGAAGAAATAAAGTATGCGCATATTCATGATTTAAATTCGTTCGAACCCGCAATAGGAAACAAGTGCTTGAGGAATACGAATTCCGTTTTCATCTTGGTGATTTTCCAACAAGGCAGCCACTATGCGAGGTAACGCAAGAGCGCTGCCGTTTAGTGTATGAACTAGCTGTGTTTTTCCGTCGTTGCCTTTGTATCGACACTTCAAACGATTGGCTTGGAAGGTTTCGAAGTTCGATGTAGAACTTACTTCCAACCAACGTTCTTGAGCAGCCGAATAAACTTCAAAGTCAAAGGTAAGCGATGAAGTGAATCCCATGTCTCCGCCGCAAAGACGAAGAATGCGGAAGGGTAGTTCTAATTTATTCAACAATCCTTTCACGTGGTTCACCATGTCTTCCAACAAAGCGTAGCTATCTTCTTGCTTCGATAGTTGAACGATTTCAACCTTATCGAATTGGTGCAAGCGATTCAATCCACGAACGTCTTTTCCATAGCTGCCTGCCTCTCTGCGGAAGCAAGGGGTGTATCCGGTTAACTTGATCGGAAGTTGTTCTTCCTTCAATAAAACATCGCGATATAAATTGGTTAATGGAACTTCGGCGGTTGGGATCAAATACAAGTCATCTGCCCCCGCGTAATACATCTGTCCTTCTTTATCAGGAAGCTGTCCTGTTCCATATCCGCTTGCTTCATTCACCATATGCGGAACCTGATGTTCCGTGTAACCAGCCTTCATGGCTTCTTCCAAAAAGAAATTAATCAACGCTCTTTGCAGACGTGCTCCTTTTCCAATGTACACTGGGAAACCAGCTCCGGTAATTTTAACGCCCAATTCAAAGTCAATCAACTTATGCTTCTCGCACAACTCCCAGTGTGGTAATTTACTTTCACCCAACGCTGTGATATCTCCAGAAGAGTAGACCACTTCGTTTTCTTCAGCTCCTTTTCCGAAGACCACACTTTCGTGTGGAACGTTAGGAACGAGGTAAAGCAATTGCTTCAATTCTTCTTCGAGCTGAGAAAGGTTGGTTTCAATGCTTTTGCATTCTTCTTTGATTTCGGTAGTTCGCACTTTCATGCCGTCTGCCTCTTCTCTTTTTCCTTCCTTGAAAAGATCGCCAATGATCTTCGAAATTTTATTCGACTCGGCCAAAAGATTGTCGAGTTCGTTTTGAAGTTTACGACGCGATTCGTCTACGGAAATAATAGACTCAACGGTTGCAGAAAAATCTTTGTTACGCTTGGCCAAACCGCTAAGCGCTTTCTCTGTGTTCTCTCTTAAATAGGGTACTTGAAGCATGTGACGAAGTTACTTGATGTTGGATAAAATAAAAAACTCCCGACCAAAAGATCGAGAGTTTTTGAAAATTGTTGAGACGAACTCTCGATTACGCCTGTGCAGGAACAACCGAAACGAACGACTTATTGTCTTTCTTCTTGCGGAATTCTACAACTCCATCCGTTAATGCATACAACGTGTGGTCTTTACCAATACCAACGTTTAATCCTGCATTGTGACGAGTTCCACGCTGACGAATGATAATATTACCAGCAATACATGTTTGTCCGCCAAATAATTTTACACCTAAGCGTTTGCTTTCTGATTCACGGCCGTTTTTCGACGAACCGACACCTTTCTTGTGAGCCATTGTCTTTTTGTATTAGGGATTAACCGATGTTTTCAATTACAATTTCTGTCAAATAAGCACGGAAACCGTTCTTCTTTTGATAACCTTTACGGCGTTTCTTTTTGAAGATAATTACTTTATCTCCTTTAAGGTGATTCACTACGCGTGCGGTGACCTTAACACCTTCTACAGCTGGGGCGCCAACAGTGATCGAACCGTTATCATCAGTCAAAAGAACGTGGTTGAATTCAACCTGAGTTCCTTCTTCGTTTTGAAGACGATTAACGAAGATCTGCTGATCTTTTTGTACTTTGTACTGATGCCCTGCTATTTCAACAATTGCGTACATAACGTTAATTTTTAATTAGTTTTTCCCGATTAAGGGGTGCAAATATACACATTCTTTGTTTGAAAACAATATAATATTTCATAGAAATCGAATTTGCATTCGATCAATCGTTTCACGATCAAACCTTTGGTGAAATTCTTTCGAAGAATCTTGCGAAGCATCTTGTGAAACATCTTTCACTTCGTGAATCTCGAAGCAGGCTGTTTATTCACCAAATAAATCCCGGTTAGGATAATCCCAGCAAATGCACCGTGAAGCCACGTGAACGGCTCGCCGTCGTATACTCCCCATAAAATAGCTACGATTGGAATGAGGTAGGTAATGGAAGATGCAGCAAGTGCACCAACCTTCTGAGTGAAGCGGAAGAACAAGATATTTCCGAGTGCTGTTCCGAGAATAGCTAGGGTTGCCACGAAACCGAAGCTTCTCCAGCCGTGAACGTTCGTTTCAAGAATGTCCAATGTGCCGTCTGTGGCAATGAGGATCCAACAGGGAATGCCTATTACCAACAACGAAAATGCTGAAATAGCGAACGAAGGTACACCATGTAGTTTGCTATGAATGGTGTTCACACTGAAACCATAGCTTATGGTGGCGAGCACAATAAGCATGCTGTACGCCATGTTCTTCGAATCGCCCAATCCGCGCAAACTAATAAGGCAAACGGCACCAATAAGTCCGAGCGTTACTCCAACGATTTGCATTTTCCGGACCGACTTCTTGAAAACAAGATATCCGACAATTAAGGTGAAGAGCGGGGTGAGAGCATTCAAGATGCCCGACATGCTCGAGTGCAAGAACATTTGCGAATTCGTGAAAAGGAAGGCAGGAATGCCGCTTCCCAACATTCCAACCACAACATACCACCAGATTAATTCACGCTTAAGCCAACTTTTAAAAATAAATGCAAAAGGAAGCATGACCAAAGAGGCAATGCCTAATCGTAAAGCAGCAACTTGATTCGGTGAAAAGACAGAAACTTGAATGCCATTGGCTTCGAAGGCGAACATTCCTCGCTTCATGAGAATGAAGGAGCTGCCCCATATTATTGCTAAAATGACAATAACTGGAAGGCTTCGCCAATTGCCTTTCATCAATTAGTTCTTAATGAATGAAGAGCAAGTGCCGTGGATACGAAGCAAGTAAAATCCTGAAGAAAGTTCGTCCGTTTGAATGGTATTTCTACCTGAAGTCAACGTTTCCACTTGAATCACTTTTCCGTCAGCGGAAAGGATTTGAGCAACAACAGATTCTTGCGTTGGATTGAAAACATTCATTAATCCGGTTGTCGGATTCGGATACACGTCGAAGGTAGCAAGACTATTTTCTTCAACATTAACGAAGGTTGGGGCAAAGCGATAAACAGTTCCTTCAGCTGGTTCGCCATTCAAAAGCGCATTGGAAGGAAGTCCTTCCGACATTAATATTTCGTTTGGAGTGAAATTCAAAATTGTAGGGTCAGCAGGATTTCCGCTTATGCTGTAGAATCCATCCCAATTGAATCCACTGTTCTGATTGAGATTCTCAATAAATACCATAGCAGGTCCGCCGAAGGCATGCACAATTTCTGGATTTGGAATATTGCTCGGCCCGCAGTGGTATTCGAAAATGTTTGAATTTTCATACAACCACAATTGGAAAGAAGTGGTATTGGTGTAAGTGCCATTGGCTGCCCAATCTTCATAGAATCCGACATTCAGCCATTCGATCTTGCAGATTTGAAATCCAGGAGGACCTTCTACCACATAGCTCACCGGACTTACCAAGGTGTCATTGTCAGCGTTTGCAATGTCGTCTACAGACGGCAGGAACATGTCAGTGAGCGAATCATCTTGCAGTCCATAGACGGTTGGTCCTAGCTCACCAACATATAGGGTAGTAATTGTATCGTTCGCCGTGTAAAACGTGAATCCAAGCGGAACAGTCCATGTAGGATCATCCCAAACCATTCCTCCATCCAAAGAAACACCTTCCTCAAGGGGAGTGAATGTACTTGAATACGTTGTAAATAAATAATGCGGCCCAACTGGTTGTTGAGCAAAAACCCCAGCCGAAGCTAGGGTTAGTAAAAAAGCAACTAAGTTTTTTTTCATAAAATTATTTAAATGCATCAAATCCTGTTACGTCCATTCCTGTAATTAACAAGTGAATGTCATGCGTTCCTTCGTAGGTAATAACCGACTCAAGATTCATCATGTGACGCATAATCGGGTATTCACCTGTGATTCCCATTCCGCCTAACATCTGACGTGCATTGCTAGCAATGGTTTTCGCCATGTCAACGTTGTTGCGTTTTGCCATAGAGATCATGGCGCTTGTTGCACGGCCTTCGTTGCGAAGTTGACCAAGACGAAGCGTTAGCAATTGTGCCTTGGTGATTTCAGTAATCATCTCAGCCAATTTCTTTTGTTGAAGTTGAAACGCACCGATTGGCTTGTTGAACTGCATACGCTCTTGAGAATAACGAAGCGCAACATCGTAGCAATCTAATGCTGCACCAATGGCACCCCAAGCAATTCCGTAACGCGCGCTATCTAAGCAAGAAAGTGGTCCGCCCAATCCTGAACGTCCTGGCAATAAGTTTTCTTTCGGAACTTTTACGTTATCGAAAATCAACTCACCCGTATCGCTTGCGCGAAGGCTCCATTTGCCGTGCATAGTAGGAGTTGAAAATCCTTCCATTCCTCTTTCTACAATAATTCCGTGAATACGTCCTTCTTCGTTCTTCGCCCAAACAACCGCTACTTGCGCGAAGGGCGCGTTCGAGATCCACATTTTCGCACCGTTCAACAAATAGTGGTCGCCCATGTCTTTGAAGTTGGTGGTCATTCCACCTGGGTTTGAACCGTGGTCTGGTTCCGTTAATCCGAAGCAACCGATCCATTCGCCTGAAGCCAATTTCGGTAAGAACTTCATGCGTTGTTCTTCAGAACCGTATTTCCAAATCGGATACATAACTAAAGAAGATTGAACCGATGCAGTAGAGCGAAGACCGCTATCGCAACGCTCCAACTCTTGCATGATTAATCCGTATGCAATCTGATCCAATCCGGCTCCGCCATATTCTTCAGGAATATATGGTCCGAAGGCACCAATGCTAGCTAGGCCAGGCAATAGGTGTTGAGGAAATTTACAATTTTCAGCAGCCTCTTCAATAATTGGAGAAACTTCTTTTTTTACCCACTCACGTGCTGCATCGCGAATCAATTTGTGCTCGTCTGTAAGCAGCTCATCCATTAAATAATAATCGTGTCCTTGGTATTGGTCTGTACGCATGGTTTCAAAAGTTTGGGCAAATATAGTAGTGATTAGCTAAAACAATTAATTATCTGAAGCATTCCGTTCGTACCAGTCATCGGCAGGAAGATTTCTTCCGGAACTTGCTGCTACAGCCAATTCATCGCATATCTCATTGTATTTATTTCCGGCATGTCCCTTCACCCAAACGAATTTCACGTTGTGTTTGGAAGCCACAGCCATGTAGCGTTTCCATAGATCGGGGTTTTTCACATTCTTCCATCCGCGTTTCACCCATCCGGCAATCCACTTTTTTTCTACAGAGTCTACAACGTATTTCGAATCGCTGTAAATAGTAACCGGACTGTTATCGAATTTCAATAATTCCAATGCAGCGCATACAGCCATAAGCTCCATGCGGTTGTTGGTGGTGAGGCGAAAGCCTTCAGAAATTTCTTTGTGGAATTTTCCTGCCATGAGCACCGCTCCGTATCCGCCAGGACCCGGATTCCCTTTCGCAGCGCCGTCTGTGTAAATCGTAATTTCCATTAATATCCGAGGAGTTTTACCAAACGATCAATTTCACGTTCAATAGGCTTGGTGCTGTCAATGATTAAATCGCAACGATCAATGAAGGGTTCGAGGTATTCGATTTCTGCTGGACGAACGTGATTGTCCCACTGATAGCGCACTTCATGCTCGGGATATCCTCGCTGATGAAGATCTCTTCTTATTCTTCGTTGAAGACGTAGCTCTTCGGGAGCATCAAGGTAAATTTTGTGATGAAGTTTTTCGAAAATTTCATTGTAGTGAAACACAAACAATCCTTCCATGACAACAATGGGTGCCGGTTGAATGGTCATCTTCTGAGGCTCCCACGCCGGATTGTTGAAGTTGTATTCCAAAAACTCAATCGCATTTCCATTCAACAATTCATTCATGTCGGAAATGAATCGCTCTTTTTCAATCCCTGTTGGAAGGTCATAGTTCACCCATCCGTTCTCGTCTCTGTGCTGCTCTGCCTGAGGTCTGTAGTAATTGTCTTGAGAAATCAATGCAATGTGATCTTCAGGAATGCGCTTCTTTAAATTCCGAAGAACAGTGGTTTTGCCCGAACCGCTTCCACCAGAAATTCCTATGATTTTTACTTGACTCATTTTTTCGATTGCTGCTTGATTAACTCGAAAATTTTCGATTGCGCATCTTCTGCATTTTCAATGCAGAGAAAAGAACCTTCTCCAAATTGAGAAATCTTCTCCAAATTTTCTTTCGCGAATTTACTTCCTTTTACAACAATGACTGTCGTATGAATGTTTCGTTTGTCTGCTAGTCGAACAAGTTTTTCAATTCGCTTTTCATCTTCGGGTTTGAAGGCGCCGTCTGTAATGACATAGAGTTGATTGTTTCCCGCTTCAATTTTCGATTTGCGCAACATGCGGAAGGCGGCATTGAATCCTGCTGTTCCGCTGGTTTGTCCGTTCGGCTTCTTTCCTTCCAACAACAATCCAAGATCACTTATTTCATTTCCTTTTGTCGTATTCAAAAGCACTTTTGCTTTTTCTGAATACGTCAGAACAGAGAGTTGATCGGTGGCGCGCATGACACCCGATAATGAAGAAAGGGCTTGTTTCGTTAACGGCCATTTTTCTCCTTGCGCCATAGATCCTGAAATGTCTATCAAAAAAGAAATGTTATTCGGAACATATTCTTTTTCGTCGAAAGTTTTATTCGGAATGGGTTCCGTTACAACCACAGAAGGAATGGAATCGATTGGAACAGTTACAACGGGTGGAAGGGGAGTTTC
The DNA here is from genome assembly GCA_945881835.1 of Chryseobacterium gleum. GTDB lineage: Bacteria > Bacteroidota > Bacteroidia > Flavobacteriales_D > Sanyastnellaceae > CAIZGX01. Next base: position 159,727 of record CAMCVP010000001.1, read on the forward strand.
TTTCTTCTCTAATTCGAATACAAATCGGTGGTTGTGAAGATTCACCTGCGTAGTGATTGATTTTCCAGCGTAACCTTCTTTTCCTGCATACAGGGTGTAATAGCCAATGGGAATTTCAGCATTCACTTCACCGTCTTTGTTTGTTTTTTTTGTGAGTTGAAGAATGCGTTCTTCTATCACTTCAACATCTGCATCTCGAATGGGTTTTTTAGTGGCTTTGTCAAGGACCAAAACATCGAGCGAAAATTCGCCGCAGCACTGTGTGGGTTTTTCGTTGAAGTGCGGACAAGGAAGGTCTTCCGTTAAATTCACGTATGTAACTTCAGCGCTTATGTTAAGCGGAGTTGAAACGCTTTGTGAAGCGAAATAGACAGGAACAACTTCTTTGAATTTCCCTGTTTTTCTCGGATTGAATTTTATTCGAATCACCAAGCTGTCTCCAGGCTGCACGTCTTTCGTAGAATACAACACTTGAAAATTCGGAGAGAAGTCGGCACGAAGTAGATGGTCTGTTTTTGTACCTTCATTCCAAACAACAATATCTGTAACGCGCTCGGTGTATTTGGTGAATACGCCGTAGTTCACGCTCTGCTCACTCCATCGCAATTGAGCACTCGCTTCGAAGCAAAGGAATGTTGCAAGAACAAAAATTATTTTATTTATGTTGAAGTAATGCATCTACCAATTTTCGATCGTTCGCGAGTCGTGGAATTTTATTTTGACCTCCTAATTTTCCTTCCGATTTCATATAAGCATTGAATGCTCCGTTTTTCACTGGAGTGATTTTCAGCTTTTGTAAAACGCTTCCCACAATGAGGTCTTTGTAGTAAACATTTTGTTCTTGCATTTTATTGTCTAGCAATTCTTGAAGTACATTCAATTCAGGAATCTCTCCGTTGAACTCGATGATCCATTCGTGATAGGGAAGTCCTTCTGAAGGCTGCACCTGCGGGGCGACATGAAACTCATTCACCGAGAAGTTCAGCTGAGTGAGTGCGTGTGTCATAGCTCGATCAACTTCTTCACCAATGACGTGTTCGCCAAAGGCACTGGTGAAATGCTTAATTCTTCCAGTGACTAAAATGCGATACGGATTCAGCGAAACAAACTTCACGGTATCTCCAATGCTATAGGCCCAAAGTCCTGCGTTGTTGCTCAGAATGAGTGCATAGTTCACACCCAACTCAACTTCATGCAAGGCATAGCGTTTCGGATTTTCAGTGAAGTATTCTTCTGCTTTGATGAATTCGAAATAGATACCGCTGTTGATGTTTAATCGAAGTCCTTCGGCCTCTTGACTGTCTTGATAGGCAAGGAAACCTTCGCTTGCCGGATATAATTCGATGGTTGGAATTTCTTCTCCAATGAGTTCTGCAAATCTTGATTTGTACGGAGCGAAATTCACTCCTCCGAAAACGAACAATTCGAAATTCGGAAAAATTTCTTTGATGGTTTGCTTGCCTGTTTTTTCAAGCAGCAATTCGAAATACATCTGCACCCAACTTGGAATTCCAGAGATGAGACGCATGTCTTGCTTGCATGTCTCTTCAACAATTCTATTGATTTTCGTTTCCCAATCTTCTATGCAATTGGTTGCGCACGAAGGCATGCGATTCTTTTGCAAATAGGCAGGGACGTGATTTGCTACAATGCCTGAAAGTCTTCCGAAAGGAATACCCGAATCAAGTCTACTCAATTCAGGACTTCCTTGAAGGAAGATCATTTTTCCATCTACAAATTTCGATTGCCCTGTTTCACCAATGTAGTTCAACAGCGCATTGCGCGCCGAACCAATGTGGTTCGGCAATGAAGCCTGTGTAAGCGGAATGAACTTCGTTCCGCTCGTTGTGCCCGAAGTCTTACAGAAATATTTCGGCATACCTGGCCACAAAACAGAAAGTTCACCTGCCTTTGCGCGTTCCATATACGGAACCAATTCTTCGTAGTCGCGAACAGGAACAGATGCTGTCCATTCGCTGTGATTCGAAATATTCTTAAAATTGTGGTCGTTTCCGAAAGCTGTATTATTCGCGTTGAATAGGAGGTTTTTCAACACTTTATTCTGCAATTCTTGCGCATGCTCGTTTTCAATCAACAATGATTTACGAATGCGTTTTCCGAGCCAGAGACTAGCGCTTGACTTGATAGACATACGTTATTGCTTAATGAAAATTTGAGCGGATGTGCGATTCGCTTGTGTGACACGAACGGTATAAATTCCCGATGAAAAATCTGAAATGTTCATTTCAATATTTGAAACAGCTATATTGCTTTTTTGCGAGTGAATGTGTCTGCCCGTTTCGTCGAATACTTCGATTGTAGCCGCTTCTTTTCCATTCAAAAGAATGGAAAGAGATTCGGTTGCTGGGTTCGGATAAATCTGAAACGATTGACCGAATGATTGTTCGGTTATGTTCGAAACAGGACCGAAATTCATGCGAATCATGGGAGTTCTTGTCAGGTAGAAAAGTTCGGTGTTTGAATTGTTGAAACGAACCCACGCACTCAAGTCTTCTGATTTTCCAGACAATCCAATTACGGCTTGAAACGCGCTGATTGGAGATCCAACGGCAACGAGATACAATCCTTGCGACAGGAACACGGGTGAGTCGAAAGAAAGGACCTTCATGCTTGCTTCGCCAAAGGAATTGATATCTGCTTCTGATACTGCAATGTCTTGTGTTGAGGCAATGGCGCCGCCAATTCCTGTTGATAGTGAGAAAGGGAATACGGTTGCATACACTGAGCAGGGAAGTATTGTTCCCTCACCCATGGCAACACTCACGCTGTGGAGTTGTTGTCCGGAAGGAAGTAAATAAACTGCCCCCATTTCAAAAGGCGCGCTCGCATATGCTTCTGAAGGAAGGAACATTGATCCTAAACTGTTTTCGTCACGAGCGTATGTAACAGGTGTAATCTTGAAATGCAGGGTGTCGAGGTTGTTTTCTGTATTTTCATCCGTCTCGGTTTGAAGACTGTTGAAGTATACGCTGTAATCGGCAACCACTTGCTCCATTTGAAATTCTCCTGAAACTAAAACAGAATCAGCACCTGGAGCCAATGTCGGCAATACGGCAGAAGCACTTTCATACAAGAGCGCACCTGAATTGTCATTCATCAAACGCGCATTCAATGCGATGTTGGTTTGTGTATTCGTTCCGAAATTGAATACGTTGCTCTTCAAATACACAAGCGGAGCAAAAGCGCTCGGATACTGCGTGTATTCCATCATTTCGAATCCGGTGGTGTGGTCTGGATTGTTTAAATCGAAATCTCCGTATGATGAATTTTCAATGAGCAAATCATTCGCAAATCCTTGAACTAGACGAATGTCGTCGAGTTGCCAGAAGTAATACAAACCGTCGTAAACAAAACGCAATTTCACATTGCTCTGATTGCCTGCACTTGCAGGTAAAGGCATGCGAACGGTCTGCGTGTTTTGAGTTGTGATTCCTTGATCTAGAATGTTAGTGTAAAGTACTTCCCACGGGCCGTTGGCAATGGAAATTTCAACGCGTGTATTTCCTAAATAATAGCGAATGTATTGTTCGAATTCCAACGCCACATTCGCAAAACCGGTTAGGTCAATAGATGCGGTTGTTAAGTAGGAAAGGTGTGGACCCGGTGCTTGTCCCGTTCCGAAATTTTCGACGGTGCAAGGATTCAGATTGTTGTCCCAATAGTTTGAATCGAAGATGACAAATCCGTTTGCAGACGTTGTGCTTGCAATGGCTTCTCCTGCATTTCCATCGGGAAGACATGAGCCTCTTGATCCAACCAATTGATTTGGGTTTGTTGAAGGACCTCGGTATTCCCAGATTGCAAGTGCGGGTGCACTGGAGTTGTTCCAATTGGCAGGAATGCCGTTGGCGAAGTCTTCCGACCAGATAACTGTTTCTCTATTGGACGTGTTTGCGGCGTTGCGCGAATGAATGTATGTTCCTGGAGCCGACAGGAATTGTCCTTCCACATAAAATGAAAAAAGGATAAGAGCAAAAGTTAATAAGCTTCTCATGTTATAGCGTGTATACAACAAAGGTATTGTTTAGGTTCAAGAGCTGCAGAGTGAAAATACGCGAGCCATGAACACCGTTATAGTTAGCAAGTATTTCTTCCGAATTCCAATTGATAGCGGTTACGGTTATGCTTTCTGCAAAAGGTACATCGGTGCCGAAGTATTTGAAGATGGCTTCTTTGGTGCACCAGATGGCAGTTCGTTCTTCTGTGGATTGAAATTGGTTCAATTCATCTTCATTGCAGAATTTACTCGCTATGCGATGAATGCGCTCTTCAACGGTTTGAATGTCGAGCCCAATTTCTTCTTCGTGAAAAATTATTCCAACAAGGTTTCTGTCGTGTGAAATGCTAATGAATCTACCGTCGCGTAGAACCGGTTTCCCGAATTCATTGTATTGAAGCTGGTCTTCAAGCTTCGCTTCTTTCAACAACAACAATGTCGCGAAGCGCTCGATATCTCTGCGGTTGGGAAGTCTGTTGGGGAAGGGGTTTCCGGATTTTTCGGCTAAGTCCATCCATGCATCTTCCGACTCTGTTAAGCGCCAGAGGAGTATGTTCTTGTTCGTGGGGAGTGGCCAAAGGGGCATGAAAAATCTTTTTGCTAAGGTATTCAACCTTTTGTTTAATGTTCTGTTTATACCTTTGCAACCTAATAATTGAAATAATGAGCCAAACACTCACAAGTACAATGAACTACAAAGTAAAAGACATGTCTCTCGCAGAGTGGGGACGTAAAGAAATTTTATTGGCGGAAGCTGAGATGCCAGGACTGATGTCCTTGCGCACTGAGTTCGGCGCAAGCAAACCACTGAAAGGCGCTCGCGTTGCGGGATGTCTTCACATGACTATTCAAACAGCCGTTTTAATTGAAACGCTTGTTGAATTAGGTGCTCAAGTTTCTTGGAGCTCATGTAACATCTTCTCTACACAAGATCATGCTGCTGCTGCTATTGCTGCTGCAGGAATTCCTGTGTTTGCTTGGAAGGGCATGAACGAAGAAGAATTCGATTGGTGTATTGAACAAACGCTTCACGCTTTCGAAGGCGGTGAGCCATTGAATATGATTTTAGATGACGGTGGTGATTTGACGAACATGGTTTTCGATCGCTTCCCTGAATTAGCTGCTGGTATCCGCGGTATTTCTGAAGAGACTACAACTGGAGTCCTTCGTTTGTATGAGCGTGAGAAGAACGGAACCTTGTTGCTTCCTGCAATTAACATCAACGACTCTGTTACTAAGAGTAAATTCGACAATAAGTACGGATGTCGTGAGTCTTTGGTAGATGCAATTCGCAGAGCTACTGATTTAATGATGGCTGGTAAAGTTGCTGTTGTAGCTGGATACGGCGATGTTGGAAAAGGATCTGCTGATTCTTTGAGTAACGCAGGTGTTCGTGTAATTGTAACTGAAATTGATCCAATTTGTGCGCTTCAAGCGGCGATGGAAGGTTATGAGGTTAAGCGTATGGATACTGCAATTGCTGAAGCAGACATTATTGTTACTGCTACTGGTAACCACCAAATTATTGTTGGAAAGCACTTCATGGCCATGAAGCACAATGCGGTGGTTTGTAACATTGGACACTTCGACAATGAAATTGATATGGCTTGGTTGAACAGCAACTACGGTGCATCGAAAGACACCATTAAGCCACAAGTTGACAAGTACACTTTAGAAGGCAAAGACATTATTGTTTTAGCTGAAGGCCGTTTGGTAAACTTAGGTTGTGCAACTGGACATCCTTCATTTGTCATGAGTGCTTCATTCACCAACCAAGTTTTGGCGCAGTTGGAATTGTGGATGCACCGTGAGAAATATGAGAACAAAGTATATGTTCTACCTAAGAATCTTGATGAGAAAGTGGCTATGTTGCACTTGGCTAAGATTGGTGTTGAATTAGAATCATTGTCTCAAAGTCAAGCAGATTACATTGGAGTTCCAGTTGCTGGTCCATTCAAGAATGATGCTTACAGATATTAATCAACATCTAGAGAAATGAAGAAAGGGTTGTCGAAAGACAACCCTTTTCTTTTGTTTTATGTTGATTGGAATAACTTAAATTCGAACCATAAATAAATGGTTTCATTATGAATAGAAATTGGATTGTTCTCGTTTTAGCCATTGTTTCTTTGGCTTCTTGCTCAGTTGAGAAACGTGTTTATCAACCCGGTTACCATATAGAGTGGAATCATTTTGCTGCGCAAGACGCGGAGCAAGACGCTTCGCGAGATGTTACACAAGATGCTACGCAAGACGCTTCGCGAGATGTTACACAAGATGCTGCGCAAGACGCTTCGCGAGACCTTCCGGAGAATCTTTCGAAGAATCTTGAAACAGATGTAACACAAGATGCCATGCAAGATGTTTCACAAGGTCGTACCGAAGGTGTTTTTCAAGATGCTGAGCAAGGTCGTACCGAAGGTGCTTCGCAAGACCTTTCGCAGGACCTTTCGAAGAATCTTTCGGAGAATCTGTTGAAGAATATAGACTCAGATTTAGAAATGATTTTGTTTATTGTACTTGCCTTGTTTCTTCCAGCGTTGACGATATTTTTGTTGGAAGGGTTTAGCAAAAACTTTTGGATTGCGCTGTTATTGATGGTACTTGCTTTTACCCTGCCTCTTCCAATTTTCTTGAAGTTAATGATTGAAGCTATTGCAACAGTTTTGGCCATAGCCGTTGTACTTCACTATTTGTGAAGCAATAAATCGAACCACTAAATCTTACAATGAAAGTGTTCTTCCTCCGTCAACGGGCAAATTAATTCCGTTGATGTAGGCAGCAGCTGGAGAGCATAAGAAAGAAATAGCATTTGCAATTTCTTCGGGTTTTGCTAAGCGTTTAAGCGGAACTTCATTTTCCATTTCATGTTTAACTTCTTCGGCAGTATGTCCTGTTTTCGCAGCTTTATTGTTCATGATTTGCTCAAGTCTTCCTGTTGAAGTAGCACCCGGCAGGACATTGTTTACAGTAATTCCGAAAGCTCCTAGTTCTGACGCTAAAGTCTTGCTCCAGCTGGCAACTGCTCCTCGAATGGTATTGCTTACTCCCAAATTCGGGAGTGGCTGTTTAACAGAGGTGGAGATTACGTTCACAATGCGTCCGTATCCTGTTTTCTTCATGCCTTCAACAACTGCCTGTGCCAAGATCTGATTGCAAATGAGGTGTGCGTTAAACGCTTGACGGAATTCTTCAATATCAGCGTCTATAGCCTTTCCCGGATTTGGTCCGCCGGTGTTGTTCACTAAAATATTTATGTCGCGATTAGCGGTAACTTTTAGTATCGCTTCTTTCACGGATTGTGGATGAGAAAAGTCTGCCACCGCATAGGTGTGTAGATCTGCATTCTCGAGTTGAGAGACAGCATGGATTAATCGCTCTTCGCTTCGTGCAATAAGCACAAGCGAAGCTCCTTGTTTGGCCAACTGTGTTGCAGTTGCGAAACCTATTCCTTGTGTAGCTCCGCAAACCACGGCTGTCTTTCCAGTTAAATCTAAATTCATCATTATCTTAAGTCTTCAGGTATGTTGCAAACCGGAATGGGTTGCATTTTGTGTTGGTTCTGCTTGTTTAATTTGTGGTAAATTTCTAAAACGTCATGTTGGCGTTTAGAAAGTTTCTCGCCATTGTCTACATAGGCCATCGCCCACTCCAATTCGGGATAAGAGGCCCCTATTTGATCTTCATCGCTTCGGTCGTCTCCGAATAATCCGTCGGTTGGCGCAGCTTTCATGATTTCTTCATTTACCCCTAATGATTCAGCTAAGAGGTAAACTTCCGATTTTGTTAGGTCTGCAATAGGTGATAAATCTACTCCGCCATCTCCGTATTTTGTGAAAAAGCCAACACCGAAATCTTCGATTTTATTACCTGTCCCGGCCACGAGAAATTTGTGAATCCCCGCTAAATAAAAGAGGGTAGTCATGCGCAATCTTGCGCGCGTGTTGGCCAAGCTTAAATGGTTTAAATAATCATTTTCTGAAGGCGGCAGCGCTTGAACAAGTGTATCGAAAGAAGTAGTTAATTCAATTCGAAGACTTGTAACGTTTTCAAATCGATTTTCAAGAAATGCAATGTGTTGTTGTGCGCGACTGACATGACTGGGAGCTTGGTGAATGGGCATTTCAACCAAAAGCGTCGGTTTCTCTGTCATGGCGCATAGTGTAGAAGTAAGCGCGGAGTCAATTCCACCACTTACACCAATCACAAATCCGCTCATTCCGTTGGTTTCGCAATAGTTGCGAAGCCACTTTGTAATGTGATCTACAGTTTGTTTTTTTTTCATAAAAAAATCCCGAGCCTCAAAGGTACGGGATTTAAAAAATAAATTAAGTTCTTAGAATAAAATGCCGATGTTCAATTCAACATAATTTGGAAGTCCAGATAATTCAAATGATTGCGGAGCATTTGCAGTGCCACCATCGAAAAGAGGAGAATTGGTGCTTTGATCTTTCACAACACCGGTTCCTTTCAACGCATCTGTAAATCCGTTTTGAAATGTTAGTCCAGCAAGTATGCTCGTATTTCCGGAAAGGTTGTACTCTATACCTGCAGCAAAAATCAAATTTGAAGAAAAGATGTTCACTTCATTTTTAATGTCTTTTGGCGCACTCATGCTTGTGCTAACACGATTCGACTTTTCCCATTCAAGGGTGTTCTTGTTTTGATAATATAGGTAGTCGATATTATCAGAACTTAAGGCCTTAAGATTCATATTCAAGCCTAACCCAAATTGTCCCCAGTATGTGATGTAGCCAATCTCGTTGGTTTTCATTTTAAAGGTCAATGGAATTTGCAAATACTGAAGGCGAAGATCTCTTTCAATTAATCCAACTTGCTTCATGTCGAAAATCTCAGCCCCAGTTGCATCGAAATCATCTCCGGTATATTGAGCGAAGTATGAATATTTACCGCCAGTGTTGTTAATGTTGAATCCTGTTCCGATGGCATAATTCTCGGCAAAGAAAATGTCAAAGTTCAATCCGTATCCAAACTGAAGAGACTTATCGCCAACGTTCATATTTCCATCGTCGCTTGCCAACCAGGAAATGTTCGGAGAAACTTTAAATCCCAAACGGTATTTGCTGGTTGCTGTTTTTGTTGTCTGCGCAAATGACAAGGATGTCAATAAGCAGAACAGAATTAAGGTGTTTATTTTTTTCATATGAAGGTCTTTTTTAATGACTTTTGCAAATAACTATGCCAAAGCTAACGAATTCCTATCTTCTAGTATTGTCTATTTTGTTGACAATGCTCTGTTACTCTTGTGGTGAGGCTGACAAGCATAAAGATATTGATGTTGAAACGGAAGGGAAAACCTTGAATCCCCTTCGGTATGATCAAGATTTTTTTAGTTGCGATTGGAACAACCCAGAGTCGGTTGCAAATCTTAAATCGAAGTTTGGCAGTTTTTTTTGCCTGTATGTTGAGCGCATTCTGAATGCAGGTCCGTGCGACAGCGTCTCAACAATGAAGATGATTCAAGGATTTGTTTCGCATCCCGATTTTCAAGATTTGAAATCAGAGATTGAAAAGAGCTATCCACAAGAACGACTTGATTCCCTTCATGAAAAAATTCTAGAGTCTTCCTTGCGACTTCAGACGTTGATTCCAAACATGAAATTGCCGCAGTTGATTTGGATGAATTCCGGATTCAATATTGGCGCTTATAGCACCGACGAATATTTGGCAGTTGGATTGGATTTTTATTTGGGGCAGAACAACCGCATAACGAAGTCGGTTCCTTTTCCACAATATCAAAAAGAAGACATGACTCGCGCACAACTTGTGCCGAATGCCATCAAAAATTTGGCTTATTACTATTTGTTGAAGTCCGATACTCTTCAACATGAAAATGACATGTTGTCTGAAATGATTTTTCATGGAAAGGCGCACTACCTCACGTGGTTGGCGTTTGAAGAGATTCATGATTCAACGTTAATGGCGTGGACTGCTGAGCAATATACCTGGACACAAGGACATCAGTTGAATGTGTGGAAGGAAATAGCCCGGCAAGAAGTACTCTTTTCAAAGAACAGAGTGGAAGTTCAACGTTGGTTTGAGTACGCACCTTTTACGAATGCTGAAAACGTTCCTCAAGAAAGTGCTCCACAGTTAGGCGTTTTTATGGGATTTCAGATGGTAAAGAGTTACATGGAGAAACATCCGGAGATTACTGTTGATCGATTAATGAAAGAAGACAACGTGCAGAAAATATTACAAGCATACAAACCGAACTTATGAAGAAATCAACCATTTCAATTGAAATAGAATTAGACGAGAACAATGTACCTGAAACCATTCAGTGGGAAGCTCCCGAGCTTGGCAAGAAGGCAGAGTGCAAAGCCATGATTCTTTCCGTTTGGGACAAGGCCGAGGCGAACACTATGCGCATCGATTTGTGGACGAAAGAAATGCAAGTGGAAGAAATGACATTCTTCGTTCATCAAACGTTGCTAACGCTTTCCGATAGTTTCGAAAAGGCAACGGGCGACGCGCGAATGGCGGCAACCATGCGCGATTTCTGTGACTACTATGCCGAAAAGATGAAGATAAATCCGCCGCTTTAATCGTAGTCTTTCGCGAACTCCTTTCTCCAAGCGGCAATTTGCTCTTGAAGTTCTACGCGCCCCATTCTCTCAACAGATGCAGTAAAGAAGTACTGCGGAAGTTCTTCCCAGGTCTTTTTAAGTTCAGCACTAAACGCATCAAAGCGAATCGTCTTTTGAAGCTCTGTTAGCTTTTCACATTTCGTAAACGCGATGCAGAAGGGTAAGCCTTGTTCGCCTAGCCATTGCATAAATTCTAGATCTATTTTTTGTGGCGGAATGCGGAAGTCTAAAAGCACAAAAGTGCAGATTAGGTTTTCTCTTTGATCGAGGTAGTTTCGAATGAAGCTTCCCCACTTGTTGCGTTCGGTCTTCGATGTTTTTGCGTATCCATATCCAGGTAAATCGACCAAGTACCACGGATGCTTTTCCTCGTTAATCAGGAAGTGATTGATGGTTTGTGTTTTCCCAGGGCTTGCCGAAGTTTTCGCAAGTCCTTTTTTGTTCACCAACATGTTTATGAGTGAACTCTTTCCAACATTCGAACGGCCAATGAAGGCGAATTCAGGGTATACAGGCGGTGGACACTTGTCGGTTTCAACAGATGATTTAACGAACGTAGCAGAATGAATTAATTCTTTGCTCATTTTGCTTTATATGTTTTGCTCGATTAACCAAGCGTCTAATAATTTGTTGAATTCCTGCGATTGCTCCATCATAGGTGCATGACCACATTCGTCTATCCAATACAACTTCGCTTGCGGAAGTTTGTGTTGAAACTCTTCTGCAACTTCAGGAGGAGTAATGGTATCGTTTTTCCCCCAGATTAAACAAGCCGGAACGTTCATGTCTTTCAAATCGTCGGCCATGTTGTGACGAATAGCGCTTTTAGCTAGCGCAAGAATTCGAAGCACTCGGTTGCGATCGTTCACCACCTCGTAGCATTCTTCTACCAATTCTGGAGTGGCGTGTTTCGGGTCGAAAAAAGTAACAGCAACTTTTTGTCGAATAAATTCTTTGTCTTCTCTTCTCGGAAAGCTTGATCCGAAAGCATTTTCGTAGAGACCACTGCTTGCGGTAAGAATAAGCGATTCCACTTTTTCCAAATGGTTTTTCGTGTACACCAGGGCAACGTGTCCGCCCAATGAATTTCCTAGGAGATTCACTTTGTCCCAATTTTTATGTTGAATGAAGTCGTGCAAGAATTCAGCAAGAGACTTAACGCCAGTTGTAAGCAAGGGCATTGTATAAAGCGGTAGCATCGGGATAATCACCTTGTATCTCGGTTTGAAGTGATCAACCACATCCTTAAAATTACTTAAGGCTCCAAATAATCCATGAAGCAGAACGAGCGGTTTGCCTTCTCCTTCTTCAATGTAGGTGTAATCACCGTCGGTTTTTAGCGTGTATTCCATAATGTATAGCTCACGAATTTACGTGATTCTATTTGAGAACAGGCATTGATTGTTACAAGCAATGAACAATTCGAGGTGAATGAAGAATTGTGTTCATTGTAATTAACATTTCCCACTTTTTCCCACCAGTGGTAAATCTGGTCAAACTTCCTATAAATAAAGGGTTTTAATCGTAGTAGGGGAGGCGTTGCTCGTTGAAGTTTTTAACAAATTGCTAAATTTGGGGTGTTTAGTGGTAAAAAGTGGGAAGAAGTGATTATTTTTGGAAAAGAATTCACAATTGAATGTTAAACCTACTCGGAGAATACCACTGTAAAGTCGATGCAAAAGGGCGTTTGCTCTTTCCTGCGCGCTTGAAAAAGCAGCTGGAAGAAATTCTTCATCATGGGTTGGTGGTTAACCGTGACATCTTCACGCAGTGCTTGGTTGTTTATCCGAAACCGGAATGGGACATGGTAAACGAAGAGATGTCCAAGTTGAGTCGTTACAATCAGAAGCATCAAATGTTTCAACGCAAATTCATGAAAGGTGCAACTCATCTTGAACTGGACAGTGTAGGTCGTTTGTCGTTGCCTGCGAGTCTTTTGGAGTATGCGGGAGTAGATGGTTCGAAGAACGAATTGGTTATTTCAGGATTGGGACAAAAAATGGAGATCTGGAGTTTGGATCAGTACAACGCAGAGGTATTAGGAGAGGAGATGGATTTCGGAGCGTTGGCGGAAGAAGTTAGAAAAGACATTGACGCAAAAGGCGACAAATAATGGAGAATATTTATCATACCCCAGTGCTGTTGCAGGAGTCGATTGAGGGGTTGAACATTAAACCCGACGGGGTTTATGTAGATGTAACGTTTGGTGGCGGAGGTCATTCGAAAGAGATATTGAAACACTTGACAACTGGAAAGCTTATCGCATTTGATCAAGATACTGAAGCTGCGCGAAATGTGCCGCAAGATGATCGTCTGATTTTTGTTCCACAAAATTTCAGATTCGTTAAGAACTGGGTTCAGCTTCATGGGTTTCAGCAGGTCGATGGGATATTGGCGGATTTGGGAGTAAGCAGTCATCAATTTGATTCAGGCGAAAGAGGGTTTTCAATCCGATTCAATGGACCGTTGGACATGCGCATGAATCAATCGACTGGAATTTCTGCTGATGAGTGGATTAACAAGTCGAGCGTTCAAGAAATTACAGATGCCTTACGTATGTATGGCGAGCTTGATGGGGCTTACAAGGTGGCGAAGGAGATTGACATGTATAAGCCATTGGGAACGACGCAAGCTTTGATCGACTGCACGCAGTCGTTCGCGAAACGCGGGAAGGAGAAGCAGTTCTTGGCTCAGATGTTCCAAGCGTTTCGCATGGTTGTGAACGATGAGATTGCGGTGTTGAAAGAGTTTCTTCAACAGTCATTGGAGTTGTTAGCGCCAGAGGGAAGATTGGTGGTGATTAGTTACCACAGTTTGGAAGACCGATTGGTGAAAGACTTTTTGAGATCTGGGAATTTAGAGGGAGAGATGAAGAAAGATTTTTTTGGAAATCTGCAACGAATGATAGAGCCGGTTCAAAGTAAACCAATGCTCCCTTCACAAGAAGAAATTGAAAGAAATGGTAGAAGTCGAAGTGCTAAACTTCGGGTAGGTAAAAAAAAATAAAACATTAAACCGAATGAATATTCATTCGGTCAGCAAGGATGGCAAAGAAAGAAGACAACAAAAGAAAAGGAATCACCTTCCGTGAGATTATCGGAGGTGATTTTTTGACGCGCCAGAGCATGGTTCGTCAAATGCCTTTTTTCTTTTTTATAGTTGTCCTGTTTTTCATACAGATCAGCATGATTTATTACTTCGAGTCGGTGCAAATTGAAATGAAGCGCACGAAGGAAAAGATCAATGATTTAAATTCTGAATACAGCACAAATGCGAGTGAATTGAGTGTTAAATCGCAGCACAGTGAAGTAGTGGGGCAGGTGGAACCATGGGGATTGATTAATTCCACAACGATTCCTTTCATTATTGATGTCGATTCAAATTTCTTCAAGTCGAGCCATGAATGAGTTGAAGAAGATATCTGTTTGGATTTACGTTTTATACGTTGTGCTTTGTCTATTGGCTTTGCTTATCATAGGCAAGGTTTTTTACATTCAGGCCATTCCAAATGAAGATGCTCAACGCAGAGCTGCTAAGTTCACCTACCTCATTCGCGATATTGAACCGGAGCGTGGAAAGATATTGGCTGCCGATGGTTCTCTTCTTTCAACCAGTATTCCTGAATTTGAAATTCGTTGGGACAGCAAAGGAGGTTATAACATTGATCGTTTCAACGCCAAGTTAGATAGTCTGAGTGCGGGTATTTCTGAAATCCTTGGAAACAAAACTCCTGCGGAGGTTAAAGCCATGTTCTTAGGCGCAATTGATTCTGAGAATAAATACTTGAAGATTGGTGATCATCTGAATTACAATCAACTTCAACAATTCAAAAAGCTTCCCTTTGTAAACGCTTCGAAATACAGAAGTGGTTTCATTATTATTCAAAAGGAAAAACGCGCAAAGCCTTTCGGGCCGTTGGCTGCAAGAACTATAGGTATTTTCCGCGAAGCGAATATGGTAGGTCTTGAGGCATCTTACGATTCGTTACTTCGTGGTAAGGTGGGCAAACAAATGCAACAGAAGATTGCCGGAGACACGTGGATGCCTATGACGGATGAATACGTTGTAGAGCCTGAGCCTGGATTCGATATTGTTACCACCTTAGATGTCCACTTGCAAGATGCTGCGCAAAGTTCACTGCGTCATACCATGGAGGTAAACAGAGCGGATTGGGGTTGTGTGATTTTGATGGAAGTAAAAACAGGTTCAATTAAAGCGTTGGCCAATCTTACTTACGATTCGGTTGCGAATAAATTTTATGAGACAGAAAATCTTGCTTTGACACAAAGTGTAGAGCCAGGTTCTACCATGAAGTTAGCGAGTTTGCTTGCAGCAATGGAAGAAGGGAACTTGAATTTGGATAGGGTCATTCACACAGGTGGCGGAACTTTTACCATTGGCGACCATACACTTCGCGATGTGAAGCCTTGCGGTTCTATAAGTATTGAGCAGGTGTTTGCTAAGTCTTCGAATGTTGGAACAGCAATGGTTGTTCGTGAAGTTTTCGGAAGCAATCCACAAAAATTTCTCGACTACTTAGATCGATTTGGATTCGGACAATTGGTGGGCATTGATTTATTAGGAGAAGGTAAATCAATGGTTAAGCGCACCATGAGAGAATCGGGATGGAGCGATTTGAGTTTGACGCAGATGGCTGTGGGATATGAGGTTCAAGTTACTCCTCTTCATCAATTGTGTTTTTACAACGCCATTGCGAACGGCGGAAAGTTTATGAAGCCTCGTTTGGTAAGTGAAATTCGCAAGAATGGATTGACTTACGAAAAGTTTGATCCGGTTGTTTTACGTGAGAATTTTTTGAAGCCAGAGACCATTGCTAAAGGTCGCAAGCTTATGGAAGCTGTGACGACTATTGGAACTGGAAAGGGCGTCTTCAAGCACTCGCCATATCGAGCGGCCGGAAAGACGGGAACTGCGCGTGTTTTTGAAAACGGACATTATTTGACGAATTCGCATCGCGCTTCTTTTGTTGGATATTTTCCAGCAGAAGATCCGAAGTATTCGTGCATTGTGGTCGTAAATAAAGCGCGCGTTTTTGAAGCGTTTGGAGGAAAAGTGGCTGCGCCAGTTTTCCGTGATTTAGCAAATATTTTGTTCGGAACAGAATTGGACATTCCCCACAATGCTATGGGAAGTGACAGCACATTCGTTTCGCAGCCTTGGATTCCAGCTGTTTTGTCTGGAGAGACTAATTCTTTGCGAAAAGCATTTTCACATGTTCAGTTTCCATATGCAGTGCAGACAGATGCAATGTATGTCAGTGCAGATGTAGTTGGAAGCAATTTGTCTTTGACGAGCAAAGATGCTAACGGCAACAAGGTGCCAGATGTTCGCGGCATGGGCCTTTCTGACGCCGTATATGTGTTAGAAAAAAGAGGACTTAAGGTGTCATCAAAGGGTTATGGCAAGGTGGTAACCCAAAGCATTATTCATGGGACGAAGGCGATGCATCAACAAATTCAAATTACGTTACGATGAAGCTCTTACAAGATATATTGTACAAAGTTCGATTAGACGGTGTGGTGGGTAAAACCAATGTAGCTGTTGAGAGTATTACATCGGATTCACGAGCGGTTCGTCCGATGGCATTGTTCGTTGCGGTGAAGGGTTTGCAAACAGACGGACACACATACATAACCAAAGCCATTGAATTGGGCGCTGCTGCTGTTGTGTGTCAAGAGCTTCCTGAAAAATTAGCCGAGAACGTTGTTTATGTTCAAGTGACAGACACCTCAAGGGCATTGGGAATTATGGCCGCGAATTTTTATGATAATCCTTCAGAAAAAATGAAGGTGCTGGCTGTGACAGGAACCAATGGGAAAACGACTGTGGCGACTCTTTTGTTTCGCTTGTATCGTTCTATGGGATACAAATGTGGATTGTTGTCTACTGTTGTGAATCGCATCAACGAAGTTGAAATTCCTTCCACACATACCACCCCTGATTCTGTTGCGCTGAACGACTTGTTAGCACGCATGCATCGCGAAGGATGTACCCATGTTTTTATGGAAGCATCGTCTCACGCGCTTCATCAGAATAGAATGGCAGGAGTGAAGATTGACGGTGCAATATTCACGAATCTATCGCACGATCATTTGGACTATCACGGTTCAATGAACGAATACATTAAGGCGAAGAAAATCTTATTCGATGAGTTGGGTTCAACGGCTTATGCGGTTGTAAATGCAGACGATCGTTATCACGATGCATTAGTGTCTGCTTGTAGAGCGCGCGTAAGAACATTTGCGTTGCATACTATGGCCGATTACAAAGCCAAGTTAATTGAGAACACGCTTGAAGGCCTTCAAGTGAACATTGATCGTTACGAATTACATTCTCCATTAATTGGTGAATTCAATGCCTACAATCTGACGGCAGTTTTTGCTGCGGCTGTTGAGTTAGGAAGTGACGCAACGACGGTTTTGGTGCATCTTTCAGCATTGGGAGCACCTGAAGGTCGTTTTCAATACATCCGCAAACAAGACGGCACCATTGCAATTGTTGATTACGCTCACACCCCTGATGCCTTGGAGAATGTATTGAAGACTATTCAGTCTGTTCGCGGTCAAGAAGAAATTATTACAGTGGTTGGTTGTGGTGGTGACCGCGATCGCACGAAGCGTCCGATTATGGCGTCTATCGCTGCGAATAAAAGCGAGCGCGTGATTGTTACAAGTGACAATCCGCGCAGTGAAGATCCGAAGAGTATCATTCAAGAAATGTTAGCTGATCTAGATCCAATTCAAAAAAAGAAAGTATTGTCTGTAACGGATCGCAGAGAGGCAATTGAAGTAGCATGCTCACTGGCGAAGCCAGGCGATATCATTCTTATCGCGGGAAAAGGACACGAGAAATACCAAGAGATCAGTGGAGTGAAACATCCATTTGACGATTTAAAAATTATAACAGAACTCTTTCAAACGAACTAAGTATGTTGTACCATCTATTTGAATACTTCGATAAGCACATGCACTTCCCTGGATCAGGGTTGTTCCACTACTTGTCCTTTCGCGCTGCATTAAGCATTCTTATTTCATTAACCATTTCAATGGTTTTTGGAAAGAATTTGATTCGCATGCTTCGTAAAAAACAAGTTGGTGAAACTATTCGTGATCTTGGATTAGATGGTCAGATGCAGAAGGCAGGAACGCCTACTATGGGCGGTCTTATTATTCTTGCGGCGATACTCGTTCCAACGTTGTTGTTGGCAGATTTAACAAATATTTATATCCAAACGATGATTATCGCAACCGTTTGGTTGGGACTCATTGGTTTTTTAGATGACTACATCAAGGTATTCAAAAAGAACAAAGAAGGACTTGCAGGGAAGAGTAAAATAGTTGGACAAATTGGTGTTGGTCTTATCGTAGCCAGTATGCTTTATTGGAGTCCGTCTGTTACCATTAAAGAGAAAATATCTGAAGTTCAAATTCAGAATGCAACAACCGAACAGCAAGCGATGCAATGGGAGGAGGAGAAAAGTTTAAAGACGACTATTCCCTTCATTAAAGGCAATGAATTCGATTACGCATGGTTGGTTCCAGACAGCATGGAAAGTCCTTGGGTATTGTGGGGTGTGTTCGCGGTAATTGTGATATTCATTGTAACTGCTGTTTCGAACGGCGCGAACATTACCGATGGTATTGATGGTTTGGCAACCGGTACAAGCGCCATCATTGGAATTACGCTGGCCATCTTCGCGTATGTTTCCGGCAACTACATTTTTGCGGATTATCTCAACGTAATGTACATCCCACACAGCGGTGAGCTAACGGTATTCATTGCCGCATTTGTCGGAGCATGCGTTGGATTTCTTTGGTACAACAGTTTCCCGGCACAAGTATTCATGGGCGATACAGGAAGTTTGGCATTGGGTGGAATTATTGCAACATTCTCAATTGCTGTTCGAAAGGAACTTTTAATTCCTGTGTTGTGTGGAATTTTCTTGGTTGAAAATTTAAGTGTAATGATTCAAGTCGGGTACTTCAAGTACACGAGAAAAAAGTATGGTGAAGGTCGTCGCATTTTCTTAATGTCACCGCTTCACCATCATTACCAACGCAAAGGTATGCACGAAGCAAAGATTGTTTCTCGCTTCTGGATCATTGGAATTATGCTAGCAGTATTAACCATCATCACTCTTAAAGTACGATAATGAAAAAGCGATTGGTCATACTTGGCGGAGGTGAGAGTGGTGCAGGAACAGCAGTGCTTGCGAAGAAGATGGGATACGACGTGTTTCTTTCGGATAAGGGTTTGTTGAAAGACAAGTACAAAGCTGAATTGAATTTACACGGCGTTGCTTTCGAAGAAGGAATGCACACAGATGAATTAATTCTGAATGCAGACGAAGTCGTGAAGAGTCCGGGTATTCCGAATACAGCACGTTTGGTTGTTGCACTTCAAGAAAAAAATATTCCTGTGTTGTCTGAATTGGAATTTGCCTTTCGATATACACAAGCGAAACTGATTGCTATTACGGGTAGCAATGGGAAGACTACAACGACATTACTGACTTACCACATTTTGAAAAATGCTGGATTGAATGTAGGTCTTGGCGGTAATGTGGGAAAGAGTTTTGCACGTCAAGTGGCTGAAGAAAACTTCGATTACTATGTCCTAGAAGTTAGCAGTTTCCAGTTGGACAACATGTATTCGTTCAAGGCAGATATTGCTATTCTGACGAACATTACTCCCGATCATTTGGATCGTTACGATTACGATCTAAGTAAATATGCCGATGCGAAGTTGCGCATTGCGCGGAACCAAACATCAAACGATGTTTTTATTTTCAATGCTGACGATGCCATTACAGAAGAGACTATGGCAAGACATGTATTGAACGCCACCCTATTTCCTATTTCTATTCAATCTGGAAAGACCTACGAACAAGGAGGCTATTGCGACGAATCAAATTTCAACCTAAACACAAACCATAATTTATTTACAATGAAAATCACGGAATTAGCATTACAAGGCAAGCACAACTTGCAAAACAGCATGGCAGCAGGAGCAGCAGCTCGCTTTTTGGAATTAAGAAAAGAAGTGGTTCGCGACAGTTTAATGAACTTCGAAAACATTGAACACCGTTTGGAGTTTGTGGCTAGTATTCATGGTATTCGTTTCATTAATGACAGTAAGGCAACCAACGTGAATTCTACATGGTATGCATTGGAATCTGTGGATAAGCCAATCATATGGATCGCTGGTGGAACAGACAAAGGAAACGATTATTCTGAACTGTCTGAATTGGTAAAATCGAAAGTGAAAGCTATTGTTTGCTTAACAAAAGATAGTTCTAAAATCAGAAAAGCATTCGGATCTATTGTGGATACGATTATTGATACAGACAGTGCTGAACAAGCGGTTCGTGTTTCTTACGACTTAGGAAAAGATGGAGACACTGTTTTGTTGTCACCAGCTTGTGCGTCGTTTGACTTGTTCGAGAACTACGAAGACAGAGGTCGCCAATTCAAAGTAGCCGTTAAGGGATTGTAAGACATGCAGAAAATTTTTTCACATCTGAAGGGAGATCGCGTCATCTGGATGGTTGCACTTTTTTTGTGCACCATTTCGGTGTTGGCTGTGTACAGTGCAGTTTCTTCTTTGGTGTGGAAGGCAGAAGGTGGAAGCAGCGCTGGTGTTTTGGTGAAGCACGTATTTATGTTAGGGCTTGGTCTTGCCTGCATGTATGCCACTCATCTCTTGCCGCTCACCGTTTTCTCGCGAATAGGACAGTTAATGATTTGGGTGGTGATACCTCTTCTGATCTTTACGTTGTTCTTTGGTTCGAACATAAACAATGCAGACCGTTGGATTCGTATTCCCGGAATTGGGGTCACGTTTCAAACAAGTGATTTAGCAAAGTTGGTTTTAATCATTTATGTGGCTCGTCAGCTTACGGTTAAACGACAGATGCTTCACGATTTCAAAAAGGGAGTTTTGCCTATTGTTCTTCCAATTGCAGCAGTTTGCGCGTTGGTCTTACCTGCGAACTTTTCTACAGCAGCATTGATTGGGTTTGTGTGTTTTTTAATGTTGGTGTTTGGCGGAGTTCCTTGGAAGCATTTGTTCAAGTTGATTGGCGCTGGAGTGGGTATTATCGTTTTAATTATTGCTGTGGGTGAATTAGGTCCGGAAAAAATTCTTCCGCGATACAGCACATGGAAGAATCGTTTGATTGGAAAAGAGGTTCAAGCCGGAGCCATTGATGATTCGAAATACCAAATTGAATTGGCGCAGTACGCCATTTATGAAGGAGGAATTATTCCGAAGGGTCCTGGTTCAGGAACGTCGAGAAACTTCTTGCCGCACCCCTATTCAGATATGATTTATGCATTTATTATTGAAGAGTATGGTTCCATTTTAGGAGGAGCAATGGTAATGTTGATGTATGTTATTTTCTTGTTTCGGGTGATTCGAATATCTATACGAAGTCCGAAATATTTTGGCGGATTAACCGCATTAGGTCTTGGATTGGTGATATCTATTCAGGCGTTCATAAACATGGGAGTAGCTGTGAATTTATTTCCAACAACAGGACAGCCATTGCCCATGGTAAGTATGGGAGGAACCTCTATTGTCTTTGTTGCCATTATGTTCGGGGTAATTCTAAGTATTTCAAAAATGAGTGAAGACGAATCTGATCAGTCTGACGAATTTGAAGAATCGCCATTTTAATTTTATGGGAAATAGAGAACTACATAGAGTTTTATTATCTGCTGGAGGAACGGGCGGACATATATTTCCAGCCATTGCAGTTGCGAATGAAATAAAATCACGTTTTCCTGAATGCGAGATTTTATTTGTTGGGGCGGAAGGAAAAATGGAGATGGAAAAAGTTCCTCAAGCGGGATATAAAATTGTTGGACTTCCGATTGCTGGACTTCAACGAAAATTGACGCTTTCGAATTTTTTACTTCCAATTAAAATTTTGAAAAGCATGCTGAAGGCGAAATCTGTGGTGAAGGAGTTTCGTCCGGAAGTTGCTGTTGGATTTGGAGGCTATGCGAGCGGTCCAACGCTTCGCGCGGCGGGAACGGCAGGTGTTCCAACGGTATTGCAAGAACAGAATTCTTTCGCTGGGGTAACCAATAAATTGTTGGCGAAAAGAGCACAGGCTATATGCGTTGCTTATGAGGGAATGCATGCATTCTTTCAAGAAGATAAAATTCATCTAACGGGTAATCCTGTTCGGAAAGACTTTGTGAAGTTGCCTTATTCACAATCGGAAGCACTGACAAAATTGAATTTCGATTCAACGAAAAAAACAATATTGATTATTGGTGGAAGTTTAGGAGCTAGAGCCGTGAACGCCGCGGTAGAAGCATCTATACAGGAATGGCTTACGAAAGGGTTTCAAGTGATTTGGCAGTGTGGCAAGATCTATAAATCGAATTTAGAATCGAAGTATAGCGGAACGGAAGGATTGCTTTTATTCGATTTCATTCAGGATATGGCATTGGTTTATGCCGCGGCGGATCTTATCGTTTCTCGGGCGGGTGCCATGAGTGTTTCAGAGTTATCGTTGGTTGGAAAACCAGTAGTGTTTATGCCTTCTCCCAATGTGGCAGAAGATCATCAAACCAAAAATGCCATGGCTCTTGTTAGCAAGGGCGCTGCAGTGATGGTGAAGGACAGTGAAGCGGAAGAGAAGTTGGCTGGAGTGGTTTCGGAATTGCTTCACAATGAAAATGAAATTTCAATATTGAAAAGAAATATTATAGCATTCGCTCGTCCGAATGCAACAGAAGAAATTGTAGATACCTTAATTGAAGTGGTGTATGGAAAAGCGTGAGTTAACCTGCGATGTGATGTATTTCTTAGGAATAGGAGGCATTGGCATGTCGGCACTTGCGCGCTATTTTCATCGCAAAGGAGTGCACGTGATGGGCTATGATCGCACTTCTACTGCACTAACCACAGAGCTTGAGTTGGAAGGAATTTCTGTTCAGTATGAAGACAGTGTCATGTCATTGCCGCAGTTGCTTCATTCCACACCAAAAGAAAAAATATTGATTGTCCGCACACCTGCTGTTCCGAAGGACTCGTCGCAACTTCAGTATTTTCTTCAACATGAATTTAGAATTTGGAAGCGTAGCGAGTTGTTGGGATATATTACGCAGCTCGATGAAACCATTGCCATTGGCGGAACACACGGTAAGACGACCACTTCAACATTGGTGGCGCATATTCTTCATTCAACCATTGGATGCAATGCTTTTTTAGGTGGAATTTCTTCCAACTTTAAGAGTAATGTTTTGCTTTCAGACACTTCAAGAACAGTGGTGGAAGCCGATGAATTTGATCGAAGTTTCTTGACGTTGTATCCCAAGATTTCAGCCTTAACTTCTATGGATGCCGACCATTTAGATATTTATGGAAATGAAGAAAGCATTCGCGAAGGGTTTCTTTTGTTTTTGAATCAGACTCGCGCAGATGGAAATGTGGTAGTGAAGAAAGAGTTGAATATTCACGATGAATTGAAGGCAGAGCGCTCGGGTGTTTTGACTTACAGTATCTTGTCGGACGCCGATTATTTCGCTTCGAATATTCGCATTGAAGAAGGTGCTTACGTTTTCGATTTTCATTCACCAAACGGTGAATTAGCAAATGTTCGTTTGGGATTACCTGGAAGACATAATGTAGAAAATGCAGTGGTGGCGATGGCTTGCGCATTACTTGCAGGCGTTGCAATTCAAGATTTATCGAATGTACTGGCTAGTTTCAAAGGCGTTGCTCGAAGATTCGATGTGCGGTATAAAAGTGAGACTGGAGTCTATATAGACGACTACGCGCATCATCCGACCGAGTTATCTGCTGCCATTCGTTCGGTTCGAGAATTGTTTCCGGGCAAGCGTATTGTTGGGATTTTTCAACCGCATTTGTTCTCAAGAACAAGAGATTTTGCAGACGGATTTGCCGAGAGCTTAGCGCTTTTGGACGTGCCGATTTTGTTACCTATTTATCCAGCCCGTGAATTACCCATGGAGGGAATTGATTCACAATGGTTATTTGATAAAATTCAAAAGGACGAGAAATACTTAGTGGAGAAAGATGCCATCTTCACCTTGCTAAATAAACTGCAATTTGATGTGCTTTTAACGTTGGGTGCCGGTGATATTGACACCTTGGTTTCTCCGTTGGAAGTATATATGAAAGGACGTGTTTAATGAAAAATGAAAAAGTAAATACAGCTAAAAAATCTTCATGGTTCATGAGGGCTTTGGTGTTGGTGTTCTTTGTGTCTATGGGCGCTGGAACCCTTGTGCTGTGGGCTTTTTCTATTTCGAAACACAATACTCAGCCGGTTCCGGAAGTGCGTGTGAGTATTCAGCGCGGACAGAACGTTGAAGAGCTTATTACGAAGCAAGAAATTGATTCTATTATTCACAGTCACTTTGGTTTGCTTCAAGGAACTCCCATGAATCAAATTGACGTGAGTGCTATTCAAGTGGCTGTGAATAGGCATCCAGCGATTCAGTCTTGTAACGTTTATTTGGGTGTAGATGGCGTTTTGAATTTGGACATTCAGCAGCGTGCGCCGATGTTCAGAGTCATGAACAGTGATGGAAGCGGATTTTATGTAGACACCTTGGGACAGTCGTTTAATTTGTTAGATCGCGCGGTTGCTTTCGTTCCAATTTTTTCAGTAGAAGGTGTAATGGGGGCTATGCAATATCCGGCCACCAAGGAGTATTACGATGAAAATATCTTGGGCTTGACGAACTTAGATGAATTGGTGACTTTTGGAAATCACATGAGACATAATTCCGAACTAAAAGATTGGACTGAGCATGTTCATTTGACTTCGATGGGAACGATAGAAGTCATTCCGCGCATTGGAAGGCATGTGATAGATTATGGAAGCGTTTACAATTTGGAAATGAAAACGAAAATGCTTTTTCAGTTTTATCGTTCTCAATTGTATATAACTGATTTGGAAAAGTACAGTCGGATTAATTTGAATTTTGAAAATCAGATTATTTGTGAGAAGCGCGGTGCTGAATTGTTTTCAGCACCCGTTGACAGTCTATCAGCTTTGGCGAATAATACGCCCATTCTTATACCCAACGATTTAATACCAGCCGCTGCGCAAGCGGTTCAACAACCTCAATAATTATTTGAAGAATATGGAATATACTGACGCCTTTTACAACAGTCCAACCCCCGTTAACAAGGAGAAATTAGTAGTTGGAATTGACATTGGAACAACCAAGATTGCTTGTGTTGTAGGTAAAATAGATTCATTTGGAAAGGTTACCATTCTTGGTATTGGTCGCAGTAAAAGCGACGGTGTAAAGCGTGGGATAGTATTGAATATTGATCAAACGGTTGCATCGATTAAAGAAGCCGTTCAAAAAGCTGAGATGGAATGTGGCATTAAGGTGCATCGAGTAAACGTTGGTATAGCTGGCCAGCACATTAAGAGTATTCAGCAGCCGGGTATTTATACGCGCAAGGATTTGGATACGGAGATTAACATGTCTGACTTGCAAGCGTTGAAGGAAGATATGTTTAAGATTCACGTTCCAGCGGGCGAGTCTATTATTCACGTTATTCCGCAAGAGTATACTGTTGACACCGAAGGTGGAATTAAAGATCCAGTGGGAATGGCGGGCGTTCGTTTACAAGCTAATTTCCATATTATCACGGGTTCTCTTCCAGCCATTAAAAATATTTACCGTTGCGTGAAATTGGCGGGATTGGAAGTGGGTGAATTAACACTAGAGCCAATCGCCAGCTCTGCAGCGGTTTTAAGTGAAGAAGAGAAAGAGGCAGGTGTTGCTTTGGTTGACATCGGTGGCGGAACAACAGATATTGCAATATTCTACGACGGACTGATTCGTCATACCGCTGTTATTCCTTTTGGAGGAAATATTTTGACGGAAGACATTAAGACGGGCTGTTCAATATTGAGCAAACATGCAGAACAGTTGAAGGTTCAGTTCGGTTCGGCATTGCCTGCTGAAACGCAGAATGCGAAAGTAGTTGTTCCTGGATTGAATGGCAGATTACCGAAGGAGATTACACTGGGTATGCTTTCAGGAATTATTGAGGCGCGCATGAAAGAGATTCTTGAGTTGGTTCATTTCGAAATTGTTCGCAGTGGCTATGAAAGAAAATTAATTGGCGGTATTGTGCTTACAGGTGGTGGTGCGCAATTGAAGCACATTAAGCAATTGGTTGAATACATTACAGGATTGGATTGTCGCATTGGTAAGCCAATTGAGCATGTGGTTAATTATACAGACGAGTCGCAATTGCCACCTGCCCTTTCAACGGGTGTAGGTTTGGTAATAACGGGTGAAGAAAATGTG
This sequence comes from Chryseobacterium gleum, assembly GCA_945881835.1. Taxonomy (GTDB): domain Bacteria; phylum Bacteroidota; class Bacteroidia; order Flavobacteriales_D; family Sanyastnellaceae; genus CAIZGX01. Next base: position 185,694 of record CAMCVP010000001.1, read on the forward strand.
GGTGAAGATTTCATCGAACGTGCTGTTGCAGAAGCTCAGTTGGAAGAAGTAACACTTCCGGATGAGATTGTAGAAACAGTAGGAAATGTTTCGTTGACGGAAGATTTCATGTCGTTCATGAATACAGAACTTAAGAATGACGAGCCATCGGCTGAGGAAGAAGTTGTTGCCGAGAGCAACGAAGAAACTACTGCCTCAGATGTCCAAAATGAGCGCGAAGAAGGCGAAAATCAAGAAGAAGTTGAAGAACCAATACGTAGACGTCGCAAGTCTTTTGGTGAAAGCATGTTAGGTCGTTTCAAAGGTTTCTTTGAAAACGACGAAGCAATGAATTAATTTTTTTCGAACAGTGTCACTGCCTCTAAGTGTGAGGTGTGTGGAAACTGATCAACGAAACTAATTTTCTTCAAGTTATATCCTGAGAGAATAAGTGTCTCGCAATCTCTTGCTTGAGTGGCTGGATTGCATGAAATATAAACGATGCGCTTCGCGTCGAGTCCTATAACTTTTCTTAGCGTCTTAGGTGAAATTCCACCACGCGGCGGGTCAAGGACAAGCGTATTGATTTGATTTTGAAATTGCGGTTGTTCCAACAAGAATTTCCCTACATCTGCTGCGAAGAATTCGATATTCGAAACGTTGTTTTCCTGGGCGTTTTTCTTTGCGTCGTCAATGGCAGCTTCCACAATGTCTACTCCTACAACCGGCAACGACGTTTTCTGCGCAATGAGTTGTCCGATTGTTCCTGTTCCGCAGAACAGATCGAGGATATATCCATTTGGAACTTCTTCCGGATTGCAGTAATCTATGGCTTTGGTATAAAGTCTTTCAGCGCTTTTCGGATTGGTTTGAAAGAAGCTCTTCATGTTTACTTTGAACTTCAATCCCAATAAAATTTCTTCGATCTCCGAATTTCCATAGAGCAGGTGTGAAGAGCCATTCAAAGGCTCAGCACGGTCTCCTGTGTCGTCGTTCAGCGTATGAATAATTCCTCCGCAACGCTCTCCGAGTATATCTAAAACGAGTTTCACAAATCCATCGCGATCAAACTGTTCCAGTCCTTCCGATGAAGTAACAAGATTGATCAGAAGCAAGTCGTGTGTGAATGATTTTCGAACCACAACATAGCGAAAGAATCCTTGGCGTTTCGGTGGATGCCAAGCAGGAAGTCCGCTGTTTATGCAAAAGGTGCGAATGCGATGCAGGTTGTTTTCGAATGTCGCATCGAAGAGACCCGATTCCGCATCCAGATTTTCAACCATCCACCATGTTCCTCTGTGCTTGAAACCTAATCCGAAATCATCGAGTTCCGTTTTGGTTGGAAGGTCATAGCGGATAGCGCTGAAGCTGTACTCCATTTTATTTCTGTAGTTCCAAACAGAAGGAGATTCAATGTATTCGTCGAACAGTTCAGCAATGTTTTCAATTTTACCAATGCGCTTGTAGAGTTGAAGGCACGAATCTTTTTTCGCTTCGTGTTGCTTCTCTATGGGCCAAGCAGCGTATGGCGCGCCGGGAATGCGCTGGTAAGGCAAGTCTATTTCATCTGGAGAATTTTCAAGCACTTCAATCAATTTGCAATTTGCAAATCGCTTGTCGGACTTGATCACTTGTGCACGCACGAGTTGTCCCGGGAATGTGTTTTCAACAAAAACAGTAAAATCGCCTTTGTCGGTTTTCAATAGCCCTATTCCATTGCCTCCAAAGGCAAAGCGGTCTATTTTAATGTCGAGTATTTGGTTTCTTTTTAGCACGGGGCAAATATATGTGCGGAGCAAGATACTTTGTAAGATTCTTCGAAAGATGCTTTGCAAGATACTTTGTAAGATACTTTGTAAGATTCTTCGAAAGATGCTTTGCAAGATACTTCGTAAGATTCTCCGAAAGGTCTCGCGAAGCGTCTTGTGCAACATCTTGTGTAACATCTCGCGTAGCGTCTTGCGAAGCATTGATTATCTTCGTTGAAACAAAAAACACAGTTATGAAATCGATCGTTCTACTTTTTGCATTGTGCGCATTTGGAATTAGCGCGAATGCTCAGAAGATTTATTCAGTAGATGCTGAATACAAGGCGCAGGTGAAGGTTTATGTGGTAGACGCCGAGTACAAGGCAGATTTGTTGGTTTACAAGGAGAATGCGGAATACAAAGCGGGCAACAACGACGGACGTTGGTATTTCGTAGATGCAGAATACAAGGCAAATAAGAAAATATATTTTGAAGATGCCGAGTACAAAGCTGATTTGAAAATTTACTTTGTCGACGCGGAGTACAAAGCAGGTTGGAAGAATGCTTCTAAGAAGCAGTTATTGTACTAACCTTATTTGCTTCTAGCTTTTTCATTTTTTTAATGTAAGCAACAGTCAGGGCGTCAAGTGACTTTGATTTGCCTTTGCTTTTCATGAATGATTCAGCGTATTCTTTAAGATTTTTTTTATTCATTTTTGCTGAAGTATTTGTCAACGAGTTCTTTCGATTCCCTGGAGTTAATCATCATCCGGCCTCTACCAATGTGAACTGCTTTTAGCGCTGTTTTATAATGATCAATTAGTTTGGTTTTGGCATCAAAAGCAACTACACCTTCGAATCCCTTTTCAAAAGACAATTTACAAATAAAAGCAACAAGATTTCCAAGAACACCGAGATATTTTTTATTGGGTTTTCTGTTTGAAGGAGCGTTTTCAATCAGGATTATAAATAGAAAATTGGTTCTGTTTTCAAATGCAATTAGGCCTTGTGTTTCATCCTCAAAGTCTGCTAGAGTTAATTTATAAATTGAGCAATCAGGATATTCTTTTGGAAGGGTTTTCCAACTGAAAAAGCACTGATACTTCTTGTTATATCTTTTCAATTCATTGTGGGAAACAAGAATAGTTTTTGTGGCCTTTATTTCGCCAGAAATTCTATTTTCTATTGAACTGGTTAATTTGTCGATTCGGAATTTGAGAAATTTAGTTTGCATTGTTTTAGCACTAAATTTCAGATTAGTTTTTTACAGTCTAGGCAAATGCATATTCATATAAATGGCATAAAATGATTGAAGAGTTACTAAATTCGTCCATGCGAAAAATAAATTTGTTTCTTCCAATAATACTGGCATTTGCTGTTACACTTGGGCTTCCGAATTGGTTGTCGTGGAATGAACGGGTAGTATTGTCAACGGTTTTAGTTATGCTGTGGTGGTGGATATCTGAAGTGATACCCATGGCGGTTACGGCGCTAGTTCCGATGTTGGTTTTTCCAATAGCGAATGTCATGAGCATGGAAAAGGCGGTGGTGCCTTACGCCGATAAATTTGTCTTTTTGTTTCTCGGTGGATTTCTTCTGGCGTTGGCCATTGAGAAACACGGATTACATAAACGCATTGCTTTTCGTTTGTTAGATCTAGCGGGTAACGCGAAGGCGAGAATTTTACTTGCCGTCATGTTGTCTTCATACGTGTTGAGCATGTGGATTAGCAATACCGCAACTGCCATGATGTTGATTCCGATAGCTGCTTCTGTTGGGCATTTGCTTGCGGCTCACAATCACGAAGCAAAATTTAAACGGGCGTTGGTTTTGGGAGTTGCGTATGCAGCGAGCATAGGCGGCATGGCCACTTTAATTGGAACTCCGCCAAACGTTGCGGCTGCAGGCATTGTGAAGGAACAGTTTGGTGAAGAGATTTCTTTCTTGGATTGGATGAAGTTCGGAGTTCCATTTTCATTAATCTTGTTGCTTCTGGTGTTTTTGGTTCTTTCTAAGATTCATTTTAAACGGAAAGAGACTATTGATGGGGCTCATGAAGAATTACATCGGCTTCGCAAGGAGATGGGAGGTATCTCGAAGACTGAACGCAGAGTGTTGTATATCTTCGTCGGAGCGGTGCTCTGTTGGATTTTCCAATCTCCGATTTCATCTGCATTGAAAATACCTGCTTTCAATGACACCTGGATTGCTCTGGCCTTCGGATTGTCTTTGTTTTTTATTCCAAGAGTGTCGGCCATACCGAATGAGCGTTCGGTTGGATTGTTGGAATGGTCTGATACGGAGAAATTATCGTGGGGAGTGTTGTTGATGTTCGGAGGAGGGTTAGCACTATCGCTTGCCTTTAAAGAAGTTGGTTTGTTGGAACGCTTGTCGCAATGGCTTGCTTTGGTAAACGTTGGGAGTTCTACCGTTTATTTAATTATGTTATGTGGAATAGGTCTCTTGCTTACAGCGCTCATGAGCAACTTGGCAATGGTTACCTTGTTTGTTCCAATTGTCGGCGTTTTGGCACAGGCCAACGGAATTTCTCCAGCCGCGTGGGCCATTCCCGTTACGTTGGCTGCGAGTTGTGATTTCATGTTTCCCATGAGCACTCCGCCGAATGCGATTGCTTACGGAACAGGTTGGGTGAAGGCCAAGGATATGTTCACCATTGGAATTGTGGTGAATGTGATTTCGTTTTTGTTGTTGGCTGGGATGGTTTATTTTATTGCTCTATAGGCCGTATATAGCCAATAGAATTATGACTAAAAGAACTGTCACCCCCACTGCCACCCCCATTATATAAAGTGGCCAACAAATGATACGCCAGTATTGTTTTATCTTGTTCAAGTAGTAACTTTCATTTGGACTTCTTTTCGCTAACATTCGAATTTTCTTAATCACGAGAAGATTAATAAAAAGTAAAGGCATGTATAAAAAAGAAAAAGGGAAGATGGTCAGTACCGCTGAGATAATGAGATACTTTGTTCGTCGGTCGAGCTCTGCTCTCTCTTTTTCGTTGAGTGGTGTGTTTTCAGTTTCAAGAGAAATTGCTCCGCCGGGCTCTACCACATTCCTAGTTACATAATCTTCATCTGTCTTAGACGGATTGCTTGGAACAATGGTGTCTTTTTCTAAAACATTTTCATGAATAGGCAAGACCGAGCTGGTTTCTTCGGGAAGGATTATCGAGGAATTCTTTGAAGCAGCAAGAATGGGTAAAGCATGATTCGCTTCAGGTGCATCGAATTCTTGGTTTTCTTTTCTTGAATGAAACCATTCAACATGATAGCCTGAAGAATACAATTGCTTCTCCATTGAGCAAGAAGATAGCGCTATACATGAAATGATGGCTAAGAAGATCCTGTTTTTCATGAAGTGAAAATACAGATGAAATTTTAAATTGAAAAATCGTTTATTTCACGAAGGAAATTAAATTCCTGTCAACGCCAATCTTCTTTAATTCGCCATTCGTACCAGCAATGATGTAATGCTCTGCCATTTCATTTCCAAGAAGATCATTGATCTTTCTTCTGATCTTCGAAATGGTTTCACTTATTTTTTGAGTGTTCGCATTATCTGTGCGCTCATTGATGCGCTTCGATGCGGTATCTCTGGTAGAGGTTGGACTGACTTTTAAATATAATTCAGTGAGCTCCTCTCTGTGCTCATCGAGCATGTTAAGTTTCACGCCTTCAGGTTTGCCTAAGAAAAACAGATAGATTGTTTTTTCAATCTTATCGAGTTTTAATTCAATATTAGCAAGGTCGGGGAATTGAATAGTGAAATTCGGTCCGCTGATGCTCATTCGACTCGGTTTCTTCAACAAAGAGTAACGATCTCTGAATAAGATTTCGCTGCGAGTGGCTTCCATAATTTCAAAAACTTGATTGGCGAGAAGTGGGTCGACTTGTTTGTCTTCCAAACGCTTGACACAATCGGAGCATAAGTCTGCCGTTCGAATTTTTAAGATGAGCTCGTTTTTGTTTCCACAAAAATCATTCATGCATCCAACCGATGTTTGATGCACGCCTTCAGACATCTCACGAATGTCTGAGAACATATAGTGACGCAGCAAATGCGTAGTGATGAGATAGACGATACTTGCTCGTGAAAATCCAGGTAGATAAAATCCCAGTCCAGATGTTTGAACGAATCCATTTCTTCCTCCTTTAGGATCTGGCGCAGCAAACCAGTTGAATTCATTGCCTTTGTCGGTAAGAAGAATAACGAATTCAAATTCTGAAATGTCGTTAGAATTTCTAAACTTTTTGCATCGGTCGAAAATGTCTTCCCATCTTAATCGAGTTAGTTTCTCAGGTGCTTCGTGATAATAAGCCTTTTCGGAATAGCTAATTTCGCTGATAGAGTAACAGACTTCATGATGTAACATTTCATCAGGCAACGAATGAGAGGTGTCTCGACCTATCTCATCATTGTTGTAGAATTCGAAGCCTAGGTCGTCTTCAAACACGGGCTCATCTACTGTAGAGACAAATTCGAGCGGACCCGAAAACGATTGCAATTGTTGCAAAATTTCGTGGTAGGCAGCTTGGTCTACTTCTTCTGATTTTAATAAATGAACCCGTGTTCGCATGACGATAAATTTAATAATTATAATTCACCAAAACCTTCCCAATTTTTGCCAGATCTTTTCTGATGAATGGAATTCTCCAGTGCATCAGCGGCAAAGTGCATGGTGTCTTTGATGTTCGCTTTTTGTGAAGAGTAAACACGTGATTGTTGCATGTTCAATCTGCTGGCTGCTCCCCAAGCATCTATGTCAGCCCCAATGAAGGCGAAGTTCCAGTTACCAGTTGCCTCCAATTCTTTAATCGAAGAAGAGATTTCAGGGAATTTGAACATGCGTGATGCGTTCTCTCCTCCGTCGGTGAAGATGACAATCATTACTGTTCCGTTCTTTTCTTTCAGGTCACGTCCAACTGCATATTTCATACGGTTGATCACAGTGCCTATTGCGTCGAGCAATCCAGTCATACCGTCTAGCACGTAATCTTGTTCCGTAAGCACAGGTAGTTCTGCCGCAGGCAGGTTTTCGAATACCAGTTCAGGACTGTCTGAGAAAAGAGTGAGAGAGACATAGATGGGCTGATCTAAGTTGCGCTCTTGAATGGCCTTAATGGAATGAAGCTTTTCATTCAAACCTTCAAGGGTTTCTTTGTAATGCGATTGCATGCTTCCACTTTTGTCCAAGACAATGTGGTAATGGGTGGCGTTTTGTTTATTCATTTTGTTTAATTATTTCTGCAAAGGTGTGGTGTTGAACAAGGCTAAGTAAAGTTTTGACAACCTTGTTTTTTTTTAGTTGAAGTGAAGTTGAAGTGGGATTTTTCTCTTCCAGTTTTCCTCGATTTTATTGGTGTTGTAGAGCGAAGGGAAGACTTCGTTTCGTTTGGTAATGGTGTGCTGACTTACATAGGCGGTATGGTTTTTTTTGTTTTTAATGAAGTGGTAAATTCGAATTTCAGACTTCTTAATTTTCTTCGATCGAATCAATTCTTTCGTGAGCGATTCAACGTGCGTGCCTCGCGTTTCGAAGAAGAAATAATATTTAGGAAAATGCTTAATGAGGTTTTTTATGAATGGACCTAATTCAGTTACCGGCATAAGATTTTCCAAATTGTCTATGTACATCCAACCGTAGTCGTTGTGAAAGTTGAATTCACTGTGCATGTCATGATGAGAGATAATCTGTGTGAGCATGAATATTTTCCTTTGCTCCGTTGAACTCAACTGGTAGTATTGAACACGTTTCTTGTTTGCATATTCGAAGAGGTAAGAATATCCATAGTTGTTTCCTTCGCTGTCATTGATCTCGGAACGAATGGGCTTAGGCAATCCGAAGTCTTTAAAAATCGGAGTGATCTTTTTTTCTTCGGAGAAAATTTCGAACTCGTCTAGTTTCTTAAATCCATCTTCAATCTTTTTGAATGCGGTTGGCGCGAAGCGATTGAAGCTCTGCGTCGTGTTGAGAATGTTTCGTTGAAAGTAAAGTCCTAACGTCGAGAAGCATTGACGAACAAACCAGGAGAGTGATTCAGCGAACTCGTCTAGGCCATTGAAGTCTGTGATTTCGAAAAGTTGAAAGAAAAAATCTTGAAAGGGGAGATCACTGTCTTGCTTGGGTCCTTTTTTTCTCATTTTCAAAGCAGGAGTTCGCTGAAAGAATTCGCGCTCTGCCTGTCCAATAAAATTCGAGTCATCGGCTAATCGAAAGACAGCAATTAGCAATTCAGATCGGGTTGGACAGTCCTCTGCAAGTGGGGCATCCTTTTCTTGTTTTGAAAGGAAGTCTCGTGCTGCCTCGAAAAGATTAAGAGTAGGAAGGGTGAATAGTTCACCGTCGCCGTTGATGTATTCAAATACAATTTCTTCATTGAAGACAATGGTGAAATGCGAGAGCTCTCCTTCGCCTTGCTTTTTCGATGGTTTGAATTCATAGTTTTGGGTAAAGACGCCAATTTCTGCGCGCACTTCAAAGGCTATCTTCAAAGGCTTGCTTTTGTCGTGCAAGATGTTCTCGAAGTTGGCGTGCGGACCGAATGACTGGAAGTGTTTCACTTCCTTCATTTCTTGGTCGTTACTTGGAAACAATTCGATGAGTTTAAATAAGCTACTTTTTCCAGTGGCTAATTCTCCATAAAGGAAATTTAATCTTCCTATTTCCCATGTTTGTTTTTCTTGAAATACCGTGAAATTCTCGGCGTGAATGAAGATTTGATGCATAGTTTTTTGTCTCTTGGCGAAAGTATTTGTTAGGTGTGCAGTTATGCTGCATTTAAAAAAAGGCAAAGCAGTGGCCGTTCCTGTGTGTGCGGGAAGTCCCGTAAATAGAGGATTTTGGCTATTAAAAAAATAAAAGGGGTGATTTCTTCAAATCGGGACATCAAAAGTAGAATGACATCTCGCGCGAAGGAGCAAATAGTTTTTAACTGTTGAAAAAATGAAGGGTGAGTACCCCTGTTCAAAAATATTTATTTTCAATAATGATAAGGGTCTTATAAAATTTCGAAATAAATTTCAACAACGAATTTAATTTTTGGCACGGTCAAATAATTATCCACAATGGAAAGGAAGGTGCATTTTCGTCCTAATTTCACTTCCTATGTCAGCCTCGAAAAAAACATTCACCCTTCTTCAACTCACGCAAAGTATTCGAAAAGCCCTGGAAGTCTCATTTGACGGGCGTTATTGGATCGTAGCGGAAATGAATAAGTTGAACCTTTATCCGAAAAGTGGACATGCCTATCCGGAACTTGTGGAAAAGCAAGACGGCGTGATTGTGGCTGAAATGCGCGCCAATCTTTGGAAGAACGATTATGAGCGAATCAATCAGAATTTTATTCAAGTATTGAAGGAGCCCTTAAAGGACGGAATTAAAGTGCTTATGAATGTCTCGGTCGGATTCGATTCGAAATACGGCATTTCGCTAACCATACATGAAATAGATGAGAATTACACGTTAGGCGATTTAGAGCAAGAAAAGCAGAACAGCATTCAAGCGCTAAAGAAACAAGGCATTTTTGATTTGAATCGAAAGAAGTTGCTGCCTATGCTAGCGCAACGCTTGGCTATTATCTCTGTGGCGAACAGCAAGGGATATCAGGATTTCACGCATGTGCTCGACGAGAATCAGTGGCAGTACAAATTCTTCCACATGCTCTTTCCTTCTTTGTTACAAGGCGATAAGGCTGTTGCAGATCTGACCAATCAACTCAATCGCATTCGTAAAGTAGCTCATCATTTCGATGCTGTCGTAATTGTGCGAGGTGGAGGCGGAGATATAGGATTGGCCTGCTACAACAATGTTAACTTGTGCAAAGTCATTGCCGAGTTTCCACTGCCCGTGCTTACAGGTATTGGTCATCGTGTGAACGAATCGGTTGCCGATATGGTGGCTTATAAGAATCTGATTACTCCAACAGATCTTGGTAATTACTTCATTCAAAAGTTTCATAATTTCTCTCTGCCCGTTCAGCGCGCTGAAGAAGCCTTAGCAGATAAATCATTACGCCTTCTTTCAGAAACGAAATCGAAGTTGCATGCCTTCGTGCTGCTGTTTCGTTCGGTAGTTGAAACAACCTTAGTGAAGAACACTTCGAAAATTGAAACGCTTCGCGTGGGGTTGCGCACCAAGACAATTCAGCTGGTGACTAACGAAAAAGGAAGTATTCAGAAACTTTCCACAGCATTGGCCAATGACGCGCGGACACTCCTCACAGCAGAACGCGTTTCCGTTTCCAAATTACAGGAAGGAATGAAAAACCGAATAAACGTTCGGTTGTCGAAGGAAGAGATGAAAGTAAACGGATTGGAGAACAGTGTTCGCTTGTTAGATCCTCGCAATGTGTTGAAGCGCGGGTTCAGTATAACCTTGGTCAACGGAAAAGCAGTGACCGATGAGAACGAAGTTCAGTCTGGCGAAGAGATAACAACGCTGCTTTATAATGGAACATTAAAATCTAGAAAAGAATAAATCATATGAGCGAAACAACAATAAATTATGCCCGTGCCTTCGAAGAGTTGCAGGCCATTGTAACGGAAATTGAATTGGGACAAATTACAGTAGACATTTTATCTGAGAAGGTGAAACGCGCTTCCGAGTTAATTGCAATCTGTAAAACGAAATTGTCTTCGACAGAGGAGGATGTGAATCAGATTTTGAAGGAACTGGAGGGGTAGATTCTTCGAAAGATGTTGCACAAGATTGCTTCGCAAAGTTGTCCTTAATATTGCACAATGAAAATAGAAATTTGGAGCGACATCGTTTGTCCGTTTTGTTATATCGGGAAGCGTCATTTAGAACAAGCTATTGCGAAGACGGGAAAGATTGTGGAGATTGAATGGAAGAGCTTTCAATTAGATCCGAGCGTGACCGCTGATGATGCAGGTGCTTCGGTAGTGGAGCATTTAGCTGAGAAGAAGGGAATGTCCATTGAGCATGTGAACGGCATGATGGGACGTGTAGAGTCGATGGCTCTAGAAGCTGGATTGGATATGAAATTACGAAGTTCATTCGTGATGAATACCTTTCATGCACATCGTGTGTTGCATTTCGCGAAGTCGTTAGGAAAAGGATCTGAATTGAAAGAAGCGTTTTTAAAAGCACACTTCACAGACAATATGAATTTGAATGAAGAGGAAAATCTGATTCAAGTTGCTGTTTCTGTTGGATTGAATGAAGCCGATGTTCAACGTGTTTTATCTTCCAATGAATTTGAAGAGGCCGTGAACGAAGATGCCTACACTGCTCAACAGTTCGGTGCTCGCGGAGTTCCGTTCTTTGTCTTCAATAGAGAGTCGGCAGTTTCAGGCGCTCAGCCTGTAGAGGTTTTCGAACAGATTCTGAATGAGATGAACTAAATTTTTCGATTTGTGAAAACATCACTTTTGAATCTTCGAATACTGTTCTTTGCTTGGCTTGCTTCATTGCAATTACACGCGCAAATCTTGCCATACAAAGACTCGAACCATTCGGTTGAAGTGCGCGTGAAAGATTTGCTTTCGCGCATGACTGCTGAAGAAAAGTTCTATCAAGTCTTTATGATCGCGCACGATGGAGTATTCCAAGAGTCCGACTATACTCACGGGATTTTCGGAATTGAAATGAACACTTCGGGTTTGAATGAGGCTGCAGGACAACAAATGTTAGATTATTCAAAAGGAAATGCAATTGAGACTGAACTCGCCGAAATGCTGCGAATTCAAAAGTATTTGGTTACACAAACGAGATTGGGTATTCCAGCAATTTTTTTCGGAGAGTCGTTGCACGGAGTGGTAGCGAAGGGAGGTGTTACTTATCCGCAATCCATAGCTCTTGCAGCAAGTTTTAACACATCGTTGATGGAAGAAGTTTCGGATGCGATTGCTACCGCTTCTTTCCAACGCGGATGGCGCATGGTGCTCTCTCCGGTGGTGAACATTGCAACCGATGTTCGTTGGGGAAGGACGGAAGAGACCTACGGGGAAGACCCCTATTTATCAAGTCTCTTCGGAGCCGCATTCGTCCGTGCTTTCGAATCGAAGAACATTGTTGCTACGCCGAAGCACTTTGTTGCAAACGTGGGCGAAGGCGGAAGAGACAGCTATCCCATTCATCTCGACGACAAGGCCTTGAATGAAATTCACTATCCGCCTTTCCGTGCGTGTTTCGATGCGGGAGCCCGCGGGGTGATGGCTAGTTACAATTCGCTTAACGGAGTTCCTTGTAGCATGAATGCCGATCTCCTTCAACATACATTAAAAGAAAATTGGAAGTTCAACGGCGTTGTTATTTCAGATGCCGGCGCTGTGGGTGGAGCGAATGTCTTGCACAACACTTCGCCCGATTATCCAACTAGCGGAAAGCAGGCCATTGAAAATGGAATGGATGTTATTTTTCAAACGTCTATTCATCACGACAAATTATTTTCTTCGCCCTTTTTGAAAAATGAAGTGCGTATATCTGCTTTGGATTCGGCTGTTGCACGCGTCTTACGTGTGAAGTTTGAATTGGGATTGTTCGAGAATCCGTATGCGGAATATCATGAAACAGATTTGAAGGTTCAGCAAGAGCTTGCTTTGAAAGCAGCGGAGGAATCCATTGTGTTATTGAAGAATGAAAACAATGTTTTGCCGCTTTCTTTCAATTATAAAAGAATCCTAGTGGTGGGTGAAGACGCGACTGACTGTCGTTTGGGCGGATACAGCGGAAGTGGCTATTCCTTGGTGAATGTTTTCGATGGAATGAAGGAACATTACGAAGGCAATGTTGGAATAGAATACACTCGCGGAAGTAGCCGCAGAATTGAAGAGGAGGAAATTCTTCCGGAAGAAAATTTGTCAGAGATTCACGCGCGCTATTTTTCTGAATTGAATTTTCAAGGTGTTGAAGTAGTGAAGAATTGGAAGGGTGTGTTGGATTTTTATTACACGTTCTATTCGCCCGATGAGCAAATTCAAAAAGAAAAATTCAGTGCGAAATTTGAAACGGTATTCACGCCTTTCGATAACAATTGGGAAGCCATTGGGTTGAAGGGTAACGACGGATTCCGCATGTATGTGAACAATGAATTGGTCGTTGATCAGTGGGAAAAAGTTTCGTTTCATTCGGTTCTTCATTCTATGAAATTGGAAAAAGGAAAGTCGTACAATCTTCGAATTGAATTTCGAGAAACCTTTGGAAACGCTCAATTGACGTTGGTTGGAAGAAGAAAGAATGCAGACACAGAAGAATTTCAAAGAGCAATTTCACTATCGAAAAAAGCCGATGCAATTGTTGTAGTTGCCGGAATTGAAGAAGGAGAGTTTCAAGACAGAAGTAAGTTATCCCTACCGGGAAATCAAGAGGAGTTGATCTTAGAATTAGCGAAGACGGGCAAGCCGATTGTTGTTGTTTTAGTTGGCGGGAGCGCCATTGTTATGGAGCGTTGGTTGAACGAAGTAGATGGTGTTGTTATGATGTGGTATGCAGGAGAACAGCAGGGGTATGCTCTTGCGAATGTTTTATCTGGAAAGGTAAATCCAAGCGGAAAATTACCCATCACTTTTCCGCGTCATGAAGGACAGTTGCCGTTGAGTTATTGGCATGAGCCAACCGGAAGAGGAAGTGATTACATTGATGGAACTGGGCTTCCACTTTTTCCTTTTGGATATGGGAAGAGTTACACTTCGTTTTCATTGAATGACTTGAACGCTAACGAAAAGGGAGAGGGGAGAAATAAGTATTGTGAGGTTTCAATTAAATTGAAGAACACGGGTGCAGTGGCTGGAAGTGAAGTGGTGCAGATGTATGTTCAACGTCCGAATTCACAGCGCGCGGAGGCCGTTCAAAAGTTGAAAGGGTTTCAGAAAGTTTTCCTTCAACCCAACGAAGAAAAAGAATTGATTTTCCGAGTTGGTCAGCAAGAACTTCAGGAATACATTGGGAACAATGAATGGAAGTTTCAGCCAGGAAAATACCGTGTTATGTTTGGCAGTTCAAGCAGAGAAATTCAGCAGGAATTTTTGTGGGAGTATTCTGGGAATTGATTGTTGCGTGTTTATTGAAATTCCAATGCGAACAACTCTGGTGCATAGTTGTTTCAAAGTCTAAATAAGAAATAACTTTACTAAAAATATAGATTGATATGAATGCAGTAGAAGCAATGCAGTGGAGATACGCGGTGAAGGCCATGAATGGAGAGAAAGTAAGCGACGATAAGATTGATCGCATATTGGAAGCGATACGTTTGTCACCGTCTTCAAGCGGATTGCAGCCATACGAATTGTTGTTTGTAACAAATCCAGAATTGAAGACTCAGCTGAGAGCAGCAGCGCACAACCAAAGTCAGGTTGAAGACTGCTCACACCTTTTGGTTTTCGCGGCCTGGGATACGTATACAGAGGAGCGCATTAACAAGTGGTTCGATTTAGTGAATGAAGTAAGAGGGGTGAAGAGTGAGGGTTGGGAGAACTATCGCAATAGTATTTTGAAAGCTTATCCTCCACGTCCTGCTGAAGTGAATTTCGAGCATGCATCGAAGCAAGCGTATATTGCTCTGGGAATTGCCATGCTAGCAGCAGCAATGGAAGAAGTAGACTGCACGCCTATGGAAGGATTTATTCCTGCTGAAGTCGACCGCATTCTAGGTCTTGAAGCGAAAGGATTGAAGTCGGTGCTTCTACTTCCATTGGGATATAGAAATCCTGAGAAGGATTATTTAATCAATGCGAAGAAGGTGAGGAAGTCGATGAACGATTTCGTTCATGAGGTTTATTGAATCAAGTTGAGTTCGTCTTTGGTGTTCGCTTTTTTTATTGCGAGAATTATCTGAATCAGTATTGAGATAAGCAGAATTAGAATAATTGCGGGTATTGCGTTGATTGCTGCAGTTGAGGCTTCAAGGGCGAGAATCAATATAGTTAGACTGCTGAGTACAAGGAAGACTTTGTTGATCTTTATCCTCTGAACTATCTTATCTAATTTCATTTGTAATGATTTCTTATCTGGAATGACAGAGGAGGGCGGCGGTGGCGCTACTGTTTCATTATTCATCAGTCCATTTCTCTCTACGATAAGTCGTTTGCGTTTAATAGTATGAACAATGAAAACAATCAAACAGGTTAATCCAACTGGAAAGAAATAGGTCACCGTTAAAATACTTGGCGGAAGAAATATAAGTCTAGTGATATTGTGCCTTTTTATTTGTTTGTTCAGTTCAGCCAGGCGTGCGGCATAAGTTTCTGGGTTTTGTGGAGTGTTAAACTGGTTGCGATCATTGTTTTTCTTGTTGTAGTACAATAGACTCTGTTTTACATGTTTGTTTTTTGCAATTGTAAATGCGATGATTAAGATAATCGAAGTGGCAGCCCCAACGACGCCAAGTCCAAGTAGCACAAGTCCTAAAGGGTTTCCCGATTCAAATAAAATCACAACGCTACCAAAAAAGGCAACAATACTTAGAAGTAATGTAACCCAAGAAAATACTAAGCGTCTTGTGTCTTTTTGTTCTTGATCATACTTTCCTGATGATTTAACTTCATACTGACTCGGTTTCTTAGTTTCAGGAACGGTGTCGGTATTTGAAATCGACGAGTGTAGCTTTTTTATTTTGGAATTTATTTTCCCAAAAGTGAGTGAAGTGACTTTGTTATTTTGAATGGTGTCTATAGAAGCTTTACTATCTCTGTTGTTCTTATCCTCTTCAGATTTCGGGATATTCAGCAGGCTATACTTTTCAGATTTGAAATTAGTAGCCGTTGTTTTCTTTGGAATAAACTTTTGGACATTCCATGTGGTGTGATATCCGCTCGAGTATCGCTTTTTTTCTATTGTGCATCCGTTTAATAAAAGTGCGCAGAAAATTATCAACGTAAGAATTTTCGACATAAATAGAATAGTAAGGTTATTCAAAAGTATCGAAAAAATGGAAAATACAAAAAGTCCCCAACTTGCGTTGAGGACTTTTTTGTCTCTTCGTGATCCCGAAGGGATTCGAACCCCTGGCCGTCTGCTTAGAAGGCAGATGCTCTATCCAACTGAGCTACGAGATCAATCATCTATAAAAAAAGAAAGACAACCGAGTTGTCTTTTCTTTGTCGGGGTGGCAGGATTCGAACCTACGACCTCCTGCTCCCAAAGCAGGCGCGATACCGGGCTACGCTACACCCCGAAATGCTCTTTAGCACCCTAAGGGGGTGCAAATATACATCTCTTTTTGAATTTACAAGGAATCTCGTAATTCTTTTTTATCTATTGCGCGAAAATGCTACGGGCATCAACGTTTGCACTAATCGGATTAATGACCATCGCAGGAATTCCTGCCTCGTTAGTGATTATTTTTTGCTCGGCATCTGCCCCAAAGGCGTGAATCAATCGCTCACCAGCGAAATTCAAAATGCAGATCAAATCAATCTCGGCGTATTGAGAATATTTAATAATCTCTTTCACAAATCCAGAACTGTCCTCTTCGGTAACTTTCGTCTTACAAGCAATTCCTCGCTCGTTGAAATAACCCTCAGCATAACTCATGTTGCGCTTCACTTGGTTATTCAAAAATTCGTCAGACTCTTTCGGACAAATAATATGCACTTCTGCGCTAAACTTCGCCGCAAGCTCACTCGCGAATTTTATCTTCTGCTTGGTTTCCTTGTGCAAGTCTAGAGGAACCAAAATTTTCTTGATATTGGCTGTGCGTGTAGTGTTTTCTTGAACAACAATAAACTGTGCGTCTGAATCCGAAATAACACGTAGGGCGTTACTACCAGTAATAAACTGCATGCCGCGCAATCCGTGAGTTCCCATTACCACCAATTCACCTGTAAGCTCTTCGGTAACTTTTGGTATTTCCTCGAAAATGCTTCCAACTCGAATAACAGGAACTGCGTTCACTCCTGTATTTTCTTTGAATTTAGCAATTTGATTGTTTAACTGCTCAAGTGCATTGGCTTCACTTGATTTGTCTTTCACAATGTGAAGAATTTCAACCGGAGTTCCGAGTGTTTTTGAAATTTCACATGCGTAATTTCCGGCAACATCTGAGATACTAGAGAAATCGGAAAGGACAATAATTTTCGACATATCAATTAATTTTTTTAGTGCCACATAGGTATGAAATACACAGAATCGTCTTGCTGCTCTGGTGTAATCAACAACACCGGAATCTGCGCTTCGTTGTAAATTAAATCTTCTTCTTCCGTGCGTGGGAAAAGCGTGTATAAATATTCAAATGAAAAATTCACTGCACAAATCAAATCTGCGTCAACTGAAGCCGCATAGGCCACCACTGATTTAGCGAACGGTCTTTGGTCTTTTTCAATGTGCATGCTGAACGGAATGTTAGCGCTGCTAAATACCTCTTCAACTTTAGCAATCAACTCTTCATCGTTATCGCTTGCCACTTGCTGTGCAATGAAATAAACTTCACCGTTGAACAACTTCGCCATTTCAGCAAAGAAGGTTGCCTCTTCCAACAATTGCTGACGAAACGTTACAGGAATAACGATCTTTTTATATCCTTCTGGGCGAATGTGTCTTTGTTGAACCACAATGAATGGAGTGGTAGATTCAGAAACAACCTTTAGTGCAAGACTTCCCGTAATGCGCTGTAAACCGCGCATTCCGTGCGTTGGCATAACCACCAAACCGCAATGTTGAAGCTTAGCAATTTCATCGACAGTAGTAGAAAGCTCTCCTTCCTCAACAATTGTCTTCACTGTGCCCTCGAATGTCTCGCGAATGCGGTCAGCCCATTTGTTCAATTCGTTTTGAGCATGAGGAATATCGCTGTGGCTTTTCACCAAATGAAGCAAGACAATTTCAGAATTCGCCAGCCGAGCAATGAATTCTGCGTGAAGTATAGCGTTGTAGCTATCTTCCCTTAAATCGAAGGGAATAAGTATGCGATTAATGTTTTTCATATAAAGTGGTTCAAAAGTAATAAAGAATGCGCATCTTCGTTAATGAATTGTTTTACGAAATTTGCGATAATATCGAGCTTCATGACAGAGTTAAGCGCTTTCTATTTACAAAACCTTGAACCTGTGTTGCAGCGCTTGAAAGACGGGCTGCATAAGCATTATTATTACCACGATGTTCGCCACACGCTAGATGTTATTGAGCAGTCCCAAGCCATTGGAAAGTTGGAAGGTGTAACGGAACGTGAGTTAGAGATTCTAAAAATATCAGCGCTGTTCCACGATACAGGTTTTTTAAAGGTTCGTTCGGGACACGAGCAAGCAAGTGTAGATTTTTTTCAGGCGATAGGCGGACTTAGTGCGCTTACTTACGAAGATTGCGATACTATTTCCGGTTGCATTCGCGCAACGCATATGCCGCAGAATCCAATGAATCAACTCGAGCGCATTCTTTGCGATGCCGATTTGGATTATTTGGGAAGGGACGATTTTAGTTTAATTGGTGAAAACTTATTTCTTGAAATGAGTGCCTGCGGTGAAATGAGTGATCGATTCACATGGGATAACCTACAAGTTAAATTTTTGGAAGCACACAACTATCACACCCCTTCCAATCAAAACCGAAGAAATGCGAAGAAGGAAGAGAATCTGAAAGAGGTTCGTCTACGTGTTGCTCAAAAAGGTTAATTTGCTTTTTCGGCTAAGAACAATTCCATCTCGCCTTTTCCTTTCAACATCACATTTCCTTTCGATTCGTATTGAAATCCATTGTCAATGAGTGACTTCGTTGAGTCAGTAACCGTAACTTTCATAGGTGTTCCATTACTTTCAACACGTGCTGCAATGTTTACACTGTCGCCAAGAATATCGTAAATGAATCGTGACTTCCCGACAATCCCGGCAATGATTTCTCCGCTGTGAATGCCAATTCTGCAGGTCCATGCTTGCTTCGAAACCGCATTTCTTTTTTCAAGATATTCAATGAACTCATGCGCTATGGTAACCATTTCTTTCGCGTGATGGGAGCTGTCTGAACCAATTCCAGTAGTGGCCATATAAGCGTCTCCGATGGTCTTAATGCGCATGCCGTTGTTGCGTGAGCAAATCTCATCGAACTCGCTGAAAATTTCAGAGAGTTCTTCAATTAAAAATTCAGGAGTGAGGGTGGCAGTGATGGTGGTGAATCCAACAAAATCGCAAAACAGAATGCTCACATTTTTGTGAATTTCAGGGGTGTGTTTTCCCTTCACAATAAGATCGGAAATGACTTTATCTGGAAGAAGAATACGTAACAACGATTCCGATTTTCTTCTTTCCGCTTGAAGTGCAATGTGGGTGCTTATGCGCGCCATAACAATGTCCGGATTGAAAGGCTTAATAATAAAATCTGCGCCACCCACTTTGAATCCACGCGTCTCATCAGCGACTTCATTCAGTGCCGTTAAAAAGATAACTGGAATTTTTTGCGTAATTGGGTTGCTCTTCAACTTTTCACATGCTGTGAATCCATCCATCTCAGGCATAACAATATCCAAAAGAATAAGATCAGGCTGTTGCTCTTGTTGGGCAATCTCTAAGGCTTTTTCACCGCTTTTCGCAATCTTCACACGGTAGTGATCTTTCAATAAGGCTGAAAGAACTTGTAGGTTTTCTACAGAATCGTCTACTGCTAAGATTAAAGGCTTTTGTTCTACGTTTTCCACTTAAAAAGTCGTTTTATTATTTCTTCAAAATTTCTAAAGCAGCATCGAATTCAAATTCGTTCAGCGCTTTTTGTATGTCGGTTAGTTTCGATTTCATTTCGTCATTCAACGTGAATTTCGAAATCATCTCTTCACAAAGTTCTCCTGCTTGCATGTCATTGTCTTCAATGGCTTTCTCTAGCGCAGAAAGTCTTTCAATTAACTCATCATCGGAAACTTCTGTTGTAGCCGCCGCAATTTTTGCATTTGCTTTAACAAATTTTTCTATGATGGGAAGCTGTTTTTCCAACTTCGTAAATACAGCGATGGTTTTTTGCAAGTGCGAACTGTTCAATGTTGGATTCGCTTCTTGTGACACCGTTTTCAACTCACTTGAAATCGGATGGGCCAGTTCGTAAATTTCTGTAATACCTATGTTTCCCGATACTCCAGCGATTGTGTGAAGTAATGCCGCTAGCTCAGAAACATTCTTTTCCACCACGAGTTTCTGAGCTTTTGCTGTGGCGCCGGTGTAGTTGTCTACAAACGTCTTTAATAATTTGAAATACAAATCTTGCTTACCAGCAACACGCTTCAATCCGTTTACGACATCTACTCCCTCAATTTGGAAAGGGGCGTCGCCGTCTGCAGTAGCATTCTGTTCAGCGAAGTTAGCTGCGGTCTTTGCACTGTCTTCGCCTTTGATGTATTTAATAAGTGCGTTGTACAGAATGTGCGGATCAATAGGCTTGGTGATGTGATCGTTCATTCCGGCCGACAAACTTTTTTCACGTTCGCCTTTCATGGCGTGAGCCGTCATGGCAAGAATGGGAAGACTTTTGAATCGTTCGTCTTGACGAATGTTTCGGGTTGCAGTAAGTCCATCCATCTCTGGCATCTGAATGTCCATAAGCACACAGTCGTAGGTGTTCTCTTTTACCTTTTCCCAACCTTCTCTACCATTGCGTGCGAAGTCGGGTTCAATACCCACATCGCGCAGTAATTCAATGGCAAGTTCAAGGTTAATGTCGTTGTCTTCCACCAATAAGACTTTCGAATCTTTCAATGCTTCGCGGTAGTTCTCAATTACATCGACATCTTTCGATTTGTCTAACACGCGTTTTTCACCTAAGTGAAGAATGCTGTTGATTGTGTCGTAGAGAATAGACGGGTTGATGGGCTTCAACAAGAAACCATCGATGAGTTTTTCCTTAGCGGCTTGGCGCACAGTGTCTACTCCGAACGCCGTTACCATAAGTACTGAAGGAACAGGATGCCCTTCCTTTTTGCGAAGTTCAGCAACGAGTTGAAGTCCGTCCATGCCGGGCATGCGCCAGTCTACAACGAGCAATGAGATAGGTCTCTGCGCGGCGTTTTCTGTTTCAAAAATTTCAATCGCTTCCTTCGCATTGTCTGTCATAATGACTTCAAAGCCAAAGGATGAAAGCATTTCTTCCAATACAATTCTTGCGCTGTCAGAATCATCGACCAGCAACGCGCGCATTCCGCTAATGGATTCTACTTTCGTGATGTTATTTGCTTCTTCGTTTGAAAGTGAGAAGAATGCGTTGAAGGAAAACTCAGAACCTTTACCGGCCTCACTCGTAACGGTGAGTTCACCATCCATCATCTCGACAATTTTTTTACAGATGGCGAGGCCTAAACCGGTTCCGCCGAATTTACGAGTGGTAGATAAATCGGCTTGCTGAAACGGACGGAATAGTTTGTTCACCTGTTCTTCGGTCATTCCAATGCCACTGTCTTTAACCGCGAATCGAATGATAATTCCGTATGGAAGTTTGGTTACCACCTTGGCAAAAAGATGAACTTCTCCGTTTTCCGTGAACTTAGCTGCGTTGTCTGTTAGATTTAACAAAACCTGACGAAGACGCACGGAGTCTCCAAGAATAACCGGAGGAATATTGGGGTCAATGTGCGTAACCAATTCGACATCGTTCTTTTTCTGAAGTTTAACGTTAACGGCATCTGCGACATCAGAAACCAATTCTTCCAAATACAAATGTGTGCTTTCCAATGTGAGCTTGCCAGCTTCAATTTTCGAGAAGTCAAGAATGTCATCAATGATTCGGAGAAGATTTTTTGCAGATACTTCTACCTTTTGAACATAGTCTTTTTGCTTTTCGGAAAGCTCGGTTTTCTTCAATAAATAATTCATACCAATGATTGCGTTCATTGGTGTGCGAATCTCATGTGACATGTTTGCTAGGAATTCGCTTTTGGAAGCGTTGGCAGTGTCTGCAATTTCGCGCAAGGAAACCATTTGGTCGTAACGAACATTAAGTTCGCCGTTTGTTTTGCGAACACGATCCATCTGTTGTCCAGCGAATGATGCAACAACGGCAAGAACGATGGGTGCTATATCAATAATCCACAACATGGGTGTGCTTGCTTGACAAGCGAGCAGTTGCGAACAATTGAATCCCATGTTCTGAACATAACATTCTACAATTGTTCCAATAATAGGGAACATTAAACCAAAAAGTCCGCCATACAGCGCATACATTTTTTGCTCTGTTTTGAGGACTTTTCGAATAGCCGAAATTTTCTGGGTTGCTTTTGGTTCCATGGTGCACGAATTTACTTTAAAATTCGTGCACCTCAGAGTTTATGCTTCTTCTATTTTTTCGCCTTCAATTTCTTTGCGGAAGACGAGTGTTCCTTCAAACATATCCAATACCACTGGTGCGGTCTTATCGATGGTTCCGGCAAGCAAATGTTTTGAAAGAATATTCAACACGTCTTTCTGTAACACACGCTTAACAGGGCGAGCGCCAAACTGCGGGTCGTATCCCTTTTCGCTGAGCCATTCCAAGGCTTCTGGAGAAACCTTCAGAACAATGTCGTTCTTGCGAAGACGCTGCGCCAAAATGTGAAGTTGAATGGTTACGATTTCGCGAACTTCTTTCTTCAACAACGGAGGGAACATAATCACCTCGTCTATTCGATTTAAAAATTCAGGTCGAAGTGACTTCTTCACCACTTCCATCACCTCTTCCTTCGTTTTTTCGAATAGGGAAGTTAGGTTCGTGTTGTCGTCAACGTGATTGTAATTTTCTTGAATAATGTGCGAGCCAATGTTGCTGGTCATGATCACAATGGTATTCTTGAAATTCGCAACACGTCCTTTGTTGTCTGTTAACCTTCCGTCGTCGAGCACTTGAAGTAGAATATTGAACACATCGGGATGTGCTTTTTCAATCTCATCGAGCAATACAACTGAGTAGGGTTTTCTGCGTACGGCTTCGGTCAATTGTCCGCCTTCATCGTATCCAACATAGCCAGGAGGCGCTCCAACCAAGCGAGACACGCTGTGCTTCTCTTGAAACTCGCTCATGTCTATGCGCGTCATCGCGTTTTCGTCGTTGAATAAATATTCGCTCAGCGCCTTCGCTAATTCCGTTTTTCCAACTCCTGTAGTTCCAAGGAAAATAAAGGAACCAATCGGACGCTTTTCATCGCTTAATCCAGATCTGTTTCTGCGCACCGCATCGCTCACCGCGGCAATCGCTTCTTGTTGCCCAACGACACGCTTGTGCAATTCCTCTTCCATGCGCAATAATTTTTCGCGCTCGCTTTCCATCATGCGCGAAACCGGAATGCCTGTCCATGCAGCAACCACGTCTGCGATTTCTTCCGGATCAACTTCTTCCTTCACCATCTTGGTGTTGGTCTGAAGTTTTTGAAGTTCTTCGCGATCGGTTTCTATGGCTTGTTCTTTCTCACGAATTTTTCCATAACGAAGTTCTGCTACCAATCCGAAGTTTCCTTCGCGCTCGGCTTGTTCTGCTTGTACTTTGAAATGCTCAATATCTTTCTTCGCTTGCTGAATGCGCTCTACCACATCTTTTTCTGCTTTCCATTGTCCGTACAATCCGTTGCGCTCTTCTTGAAGATTGGCGATCTCTTCGCCAATTTCGTTCAATCGTGTAACATTGTTTTCACGCTTGATCGCTTCTCGTTCAATTTCCAATTGAAGAATTTTGCGCTCAATCTCATCAAGTTCAGCGGGCTTGGAATTTATTTCCATGCGCAAGCGCGAAGCGGCTTCGTCAATCAAATCAATGGCTTTGTCTGGAAGGAAACGGTCACTGATGTAGCGGATTGAAAAATCCACTGCAGCAATAATCGCGTCGTCTTTTATTTGAACCTTGTGATGCGACTCGTATTTTTCTTTCAATCCGCGAAGAATAGAAATCGCATCTTCTCGGCTAGGTTCGTTCACCATAACTTGTTGGAAGCGACGCTCAAGTGCTTTGTCTTTTTCAATGTATTTCTGATATTCATTGAGCGTAGTTGCGCCTATGGCGCGTAGCTCTCCGCGAGCCAATGCAGGCTTCAAAATGTTCGCCGCATCCATAGCGCCTTCACCACCGCCTGCGCCAACGAGCGTATGAATTTCATCAATGAAAAGAATCAATTGCCCATCGCTTTCTTGCACTTCCTTCACTACCGATTTCAATCGCTCTTCGAATTCCCCTTTGTATTTCGCACCGGCTACAAGTGCGCCCATGTCTAGGCTGTAGATGGTTTTGTCTATCAGGTTTTCAGGAACGTCTTTGTTTATGATGCGGTGCGCAATGCCTTCGGCTATGGCTGTTTTACCTACGCCGGGCTCACCAATAAGAATCGGATTGTTTTTCGTTCTGCGCGAAAGGATTTGAAGCACACGACGAATTTCTTCATCGCGACCAATCACAGGATCTAACTTACCGTCTTGCGCAAGTTTGTTCAGATTCTTCGCGTATTTTTCCAACGACTGAAACGTTTGTTCTTGGGTGGAAGACGTTGCGCGTTGTCCTTTGCGCATGTCGAGAAGCAAGGCCTTCAAGTCTTTGCTGTTCACACCACGGTCTTTCAACAACTGCGCTGAAGTATCCTTGGTGTCCATCATTCCCAAAAGCAAATGCTCAACAGTAACGAAGTCGTCTTTCATGCTACGCGCTTCGCCGCTGGCGCGCTGTAGCATGTCGGTTGCGCTTCGACTTAAATTAATTTCACCTCCGGTAACTTTCGGAAGTTTTTGCAATTCCAGTTGAACGGAATTGCTAACGGCTTCAACAGTGGTGTTGAATTTTTTCAATATAAATGGAAGAATGCGATCGTCTTCTTCGAGTATTCCTTTCAAAAGATGCAATCCCTCTATGCTGCCGTGTCCCATGCTCATAGCAATCTGCTGTGCGCGTTGAACGCTTTGCTGTGCTTTAAGTGTGAATTGTTCGAAGTTCATGTTGTATGAATTAAATTATTTGTCGCGTTGCTTTCAATAGCCTCGCCGAGGAGCAAATTCGGTAATTATTTCCGAATTGGAACTGATCTATGTGTCTAATAGGCAGATGGATATTGGATTGCACGACGAAAAGTCTTGATTGTTATCAGTTTGCGCAGCATCTTGTGAAACATCTTGCGCAGCATCTTTATTTACAGGTTTATTTAAAAGTGGAAATCCCTGCGATTAAACCTATACAGGCTATGTTAGTGATACAGATATTAATAACCGCCCATCCAAATTGCTGTTGTTGGAAAAGTTGAATCGTCTCCCAACTAAACGTGCTAAAGGTGCTCAAGCCACCGCAAAGTCCTGTTGTTAGAAAGAAGAGGGTGCGCGGGGAGAGGTTCGTTTTGCTTGCGAATGTGAATGTAATACCGATGATAACTGCTGCCGTTAAATTCGCGATGAGTGTACCAATGGGAAGTGAAATGTTCCATTGTTTGAATGGAAGTCCAATGATAAATCGAAGCACAGATCCAATGCCTCCACCGACAAAAATGAGAGCAAGTGTAATTCCGTTCATCTTTTAATGAAAGAAAAAAGCTTGTAGAAAACGTAACCAAACATTCCACCCATAAACCATCCCATTAGAATATCTGTGGGGAAGTGTACTCCAAGGTAGATTCGAGAAAGAGAGGTGATGAGTGTTGCGAAAATAAGAATAGTTTTCAATCGGTAATGTCTTGGTAATGCCAAGAGAACAAAGAATGAAAGTGCTGCAAAATTACTGGCGTGTGAAGAATAAAATCCGTAATTACCGCCTTTGTATTCGTTGCCTTTTTTGTCTTTCGCGAAATGCAATTCGTCTTGAATTTTTATGGTGTGTGAAGGACGAAGACGTTGCACAGTGGGTTTGAAAATTCGACTTGAAACAAGGTCACTTATTCCAACGGATAGTGAAGCGAGAATAACGGCGTAAAGTCCGAATTTTTTTCCGTGTGTGATGATCAATTGCCAAATGATGTAAGCGAACAAAGGAATCCAAGTAGCGGTGCCGCTTATGACGAGCATGGCCTTGTCGAGACCATAAATGGAAAGTCCGTTTATAGCTTTGAGCAGGGCAATGTCGAATTCAATCATAAGTGTTATGCGTAAATCTTGGCTATGCCATCGGCGTAGTTCTCAAGAATTTTTTTACGTTTCAATTTCAGCGTAGGCGTTATCTCTCCGCTTTCAACGGTGAAAGGTTTTGCAATCAAATGAATGCCTTTGATTTGTTCCCAATTTCCAAAACCGTTGTTCATCTCAGCAATGAACGCTTTGATTTCTTTGTTTAATTTTTCGTTTTGAATAATCTCCTCGTTCGATAGCGAAGCAAATTCAGGGAAGTGAACTTTTGCATAGGCGCAATCCACAACAATCAATGCTCCTGGGAATTTTTGTCCGTCGCCAACTACCATGCACTGCTCAATGAAGTGCGATTCTTTCAAGGCGTTTTCGAGCACTTGTGGAGCAACATATTTACCTCCGCTTGTTTTGAAGAGCTCTTTCTTTCTATCTGTAATCTGAAGAAATCCGTCTTTAATAATTCCAATGTCTCCTGTACTTAACCATCCGTCGTTTAAGACTTCCGCTGTGGTCTCGGGATTTTTATAGTAGCCCATCATAACCTGCGGACCTTTCACTAAAATTTCGCCATCGGCAGCAAATTTCAGTTCTGTTTTTGGAATAATCATTCCAACGGTACCCGGACGGTACATGTTGGGCGTGCGCAAGGTGTTTACTGAAATTACCGGAGATGTTTCCGTTAATCCATATCCTTCTTTAATTGGAATTCCAGCTGCTGTGAAGAATCGAGCCAGTCTCGGTTGAAGGGCAGCGGATCCGCAAGCAACAGCCCCAATTTCGGTAAGTCCCAACGCCGCTTTTACTTTACTGAAAACAAGTTTTTGCGCAATCTTCAATTTGAATTCATACCAACTTCCGTTCGCGCGCTCTGGTTCCCATTGAAGAGCAAGTTTAACAGCCCATTGGAAAAGCGATTTTTTTATTCCTGAATTCGATTCGCCTTTGGCAATAATTCCATCGAAGAATTTTTCGAGTAGGCGAGGAACCGCTGTGAAAATATGTGGTTTGTTTGCGATTAAATCGTCTTTGATATTGTCCATGCCCGTTAGGGTAATACTCACGCTATTGTCGATGTACAAGTAATGCAACATGCGCTCATAAATATGACAAACCGGAAGGAAACTTACGCAGCGCGCTTTACCTTTTTCCAAATAGGGAAGTCGATCTACACAATTCTCTACGTTGGAAGCAATGTTGCTGTGCGAAAGCATTACTCCCTTCGGAAGTCCGGTGGTTCCTGAGGTGTAGATGATGGTTGCTAGATATTCTGTCTTGATTTTATCTTTTCTCGATTGAACCTCCATCGAAGAATCTTCATTCAATGAAAATAATTCTTTCCAATGTCTAGCACCTTCAATTTGTTCGAAGGTGAAAACCTCTTTCAATGAAGGGGTGTTTTCGCGGATATTTCGAATTTTATTGAGCAATTCCAGATTCGATACGAAACAAAGGGTAGCCTCGCTGTGATTCAAAATGTATTGAATGTCGTGCTCGGTCATTGTTGGATAAATCGGCACGTCAATAGCGCCAATTTGAAGTGCTGCGTGGTCGCAGATGTTCCATTCAGTGCGGCTTGCATCGGTGATTAACGCAATTTTCTGTCCGGGTTGAATACCATATTCAATAAGCCCGTTGCTTAATTGATTAACACAATCAATGAATCTCTGGGTAGAATAGGTTTCCCACTCACCGTTGCATTTGCTGCGGAACATAACGTCAAGAGGAAGATGCTCCAATTGATCGTAAGCGAAGTCGAATAATCTTTTGTACATGAAACGAATATACTAAACGAATTCTTTCGCTAGACGTTCGGACATGTAATCGAATAATTGTTGGAAGGGACCTTTCACCATCATTTCCATAAATGGGTTAATGGTTGCATCGCAATCTTGGTGAGCAGTGGTGGTGGTTCCGTTGCTTTTCAACTTTGCTTTCAACACAAAAGGAAAGGGACTTTTGTCCGTGGTTTCAAAAGTTGTTTCAGCATCATCAGCATTTAAAACGGCATTCACGCGTTTCAATTCAATGGTGTAAACATTTTGAATTTTGAAGGAGCACGTGTCTTCTGTATTGCTCCAGTTTGAAATTTTATCTAAAGGCAGGAGGCGTTGAATGTTTGCCATGTTTTGCAAATATGCATGCACCTCTGCAATAGGGGCATTGACTTCAACACTTTTACTAATGAATTTAGCCATTGGGATTGTTTTCGAGGTAGGCAGCACTCCAAGCAGCTGGATTTTCTCTCCATACTTTTAGAGTGTTTAATTGCTCTTCCGTGATGTATTCTTTTTCCAATGCTTGTTGAAGCAATGCGTGATAATCTGTTAATGTGTGCAATTCAACGTTAGCCTCTAGGAACGCTGTTTTGGAAATGTCGAAATCGTAAGTGAAAATCGCAACCATTCCCATAACATCTAAACCAGCCTCACGAAGGGCTGAAACAGCGCTTAAGCTGCTTTTACCCGTTGAAATAAGATCTTCAATGACTACAACTTTTTGATTCGGCTCAACTACACCTTCCACTTGATTTCCTAACCCGTGTTTTTTCGCTTCGCTGCGAACGTATGCGTATGGAATGCCCATTTCTTGCGCAACCAATGCTCCGATAGCGATTCCGCCAGTTGCTACACCAGCGATGATGTCAGGAGTTCCGAATTTTTCTTGAATAGCATTCACGAACTGCTGGCGAATGTGTGTTCTGCAAATAGGGAACGAAAGGGTTTTGCGGTTGTCGCAATAAATCGGTGACTTCATGCCGCTAGCCCAAGTGAATGGAGCTTGAGGTTTCAATTCAATTGCCTTAATTTGCAAAAGATAATCTGCTACTTGTAATCCTACTTCAATATTTGAATCCATGCCGCGAAAATACATCGTCTCTCACCTCGGTCGCACATTAACTTTTTCACAAGAGGAGTTTTTTACTTATTTCGGGACTTACAAACGAATTGATGCCGCAGGCGGATTGGTTCAAAATGGCTTTGGCGATTTTTTAATGATCAAGCGAAAGGGCTTTTGGGATCTTCCTAAAGGGAAAATTGAAACGGGTGAAAACGATGAGGAAGGCGCTCTTCGAGAGGTTGAAGAAGAGACCGGTTTAATTGGAATGCATATTGAAAAGCATCTCGTCGATACCTTTCATACCTATGAGCTCAAAGAAAAATGGGTACTTAAACGCAGCACGTGGTTCCTCATGAAGTGTGAAGGCGCCCCAGAATTGACCCCTCAAACAGAGGAAGAAATTGAGCGTGTAGAATGGTGTTCAAAAGAATTGCTTGAATCTCGATTAGCGAAATCTTACGCAACAATAGCCTTAGTGTGGGAAGCTTTTAAAGCGACTTCCAACCTTGAGCACTAAGCTTCACAGTTCCGCCGCCAATAGCCATCAATAGGTTTTCTCCGTCTTTCGCAGTGGCGTGACCAATGATACTCAAATTCGGATTGCCTTTGATTTTTTCGAAATCGTTTTGAGAAACCGTGAAGAGCAATTCATAATCTTCTCCACCGTTTAAGGCGCAGGTAGTAGGGTCAATGTTATGCTCTGCAGCGACATCGCGCGTTTCAGGGGCAATCGGCAACTTGTCTTCGTATATAGCGAAAGAACATTCGCTTTCTTCTGCAAGGTGAAGGATTTCAGAGGAGAGTCCGTCTGAAATGTCAATCATTGCCGTTGGTTTAACTTCAAGCTTAGCCAACAATTGAACAATGTCTAATCGCGCTTCAGGCTTTAATTGGCGAGACAGTATGTAATCGTAATTTTCAAGATTGGGTTGTGCAGTAGGAGCGCTTTTGAAAACTTCTTTTTCACGCTCCAACACTTGAAGGCCCATGTAAGCTCCGCCCAAATCTCCGGAAACAACCAACAAATCACCTTCTTTCACGGTACTTCTTAAAGTAATGTCCTCTTTGTTTGCATATCCGATTGCAGTAATTGAAATGACACATCCAGTAGGAATGGTGGTCGTGTCTCCGCCAACCAAATCAACACCGTAGGCCTCGCAAGCAGCCAGCATTCCAGAGTATAATTCTTCAAGCGCCTCAACTGAATATTTGCTGCTTACGGCTAGTCCAACTGTGAATTGCGTTGGAGTCGCATTCATTGCGCAGATGTCGGAAAGATTCACCACAACGCTTTTGTAGCCCAAGTGTTTGAGTGGCGTGTACATTAAATCGAAATGCACGCCTTCAACCAACATATCGGTAGTCATGACCAACTGTTTTCCTTCAACCGGTTGCATCACTGCTGCATCATCTCCCGCATCGCGAATGGTTCCTTCGTTTTTCGGAATGAAATATTGAGTCAGATGCTTAATTAGCGTGAATTCTCCAAGAGCAGAAAGCTCGGTACGTTGTTGTTCCATGGCGCAAAGATACTATGTTAACGACTCAATCGAATATCGAGAACCTCCAACTGAATGGAACTTTGACCGTTCCAAACGTTCTCATTGAGTTGAAAAAGGAGGTCAATTTCTTTTCCTTCCAAAATAGGAAAAACCCAATCTGCCATTTTGAAAGCTATTCCTTTCATCTCTGCCATGTTTCCCGCTTGCTTCACATGCAGTTGAAGGTGATCGGCATGCGCACCAACGAGTTTCGTGAATCTTGCGTTTTTAATGTTTTTTGAGAGGAACACGGGACGCATGTTTTCGGGACCGTGAGGCTCTAGAGGCTGAAGCGATTCAAAGAGTGGTAAAGAAATTTGATCGAATTGAATTTCGGTGTCATACAAATGGCATCGCTCAATACGGACATTGTTGGAGAAGTTCCGAACGACTTCATCGAATGCCTCTCTGAAGGCAAAAAAGTTTTCAGATGTTAATTTGAGTCCAGCCGCCATGCTGTGTCCGCCGAACTGAATCAAATGTTCTTCGCACAGCGAAAGCATTTCATACACATCTATTCCTTCAATGGATCGAACGCTTCCTGAAAGAATGCCATCGTCTTCAACCAAGACAATGGTTGGTTTGTAATACGTTTCAATAAGTCTTGAAGCTACAATGCCAACGACTCCTTTGTGCCAGCCTTGTTTCTTCACCACTGTGGTGAAACTGTCTTGATAGAAGGCATCTCGTTCAATAATATCAAGCGCTTCTTGTGTTATGTTGCGGTCGAGTCCTTTTCGTTCTTGATTGTATTTTTCAATTTCAGCCGCAACCGATTTGGCATCTTCAGCATTGTTAGTCAGGAGCACCTCAACTGCACGTTTTCCAGAAAAAATTCTTCCGGCAGCATTAATGCGCGGAGCAATTAAAAAGACCAGATCAACCACTTTCAAAACTTTCCCGCTGTGCTTGGCGTTCGCGAGAAGTTCGGCTATACCTGGACGGAAATGTGTGTTGATTTCTTTCAATCCGAAATGAAGAAGAACTCGGTTTTCAGAGGTAACCGGGACAATATCGGCTCCTGTTGCAACAGCGACAAGGTCAAGAAAGGAATAAGCAAAGTCGAGCGACTCGTTGTGATGAATGAACCAAGCGCAAATGACTTTGAATCCGACCGCACATCCGCAGAGGCCTTTATTTTCATAAGTGCAATCTTTCCTCTTCGGATTTACAATAGCAAAAGCAGGAGGAAGGGCTTCGGGTGTGTGGTGGTCACAAACGATGACGTCTATGCCATGGGTATTGCATTGTTCAATGCGTGGACCATCTTTAATGCCGCAGTCGAGCGTTACGATTAATGAAAAATTATTTTCATGGGCGAAGGCCACACCTGCTTCTGAAAATCCATAACCCTCTTTGTATCTATCCGGAATATAAAAGTCACAATCGAATCCGATATGTTTGAGGAAACTATAAAACACAGCAACAGCCGTTGTTCCGTCAACATCGTAGTCTCCATAAACAAGCACCTTCTCGTTTTTCTCTTTAGCGGATTTCAAACGCGAAATGGCCTTATCCATATCTTTCAGTCCGAAGGGGTTTAAAAGCTGATTTATTTCAGGATTTAGAAAGGTTCTAGCCTGTTCGGAGGTGCTGATTTTTCGAGAAAGCAAAATTTCAGCGAAAGCGTCGCTAATGTTTGATTTTACAGCAAGTTCAGCAATTTCTTCAGTGGAGAACTGCTCGCGCTTTTTCCAATTGTTTTCTTTAGGAGTACTCATTTGCCACAAAGTTAGTGGCAGAAGTCGCGCAACCCTTTTTCATTTTATGCGGTCTTTTCGTATATTCGTACCCCAAACCTTTTAAAGAAATGAATAAATCTTTACGTTCTGTTCTTTTACTCATGAGCATTTTCGGGATGTTCGTGTTGAACGGCTGTCTAAATGATGACAACAAAATTCCACCAAATTGTTATGACGGAATTTTGAATAACTCAGAGCAATTGGTAGATTGCGGAGGTCCAAACTGTGAGCAGTGCGATCACTGTATCGACGGTATTTGGCAACCAGAGTATGGTGAGACTTGTGTAGACTGTGGTGGAGAATGCGGGCCATGTGCTCCTTGTTCAAACTGTATCCAAGACGGAGATGAAGCAGGTATTGATTGTGGAGGTTCTAACTGTGGACCATGCGCTGCTCTTTGTGCAGATGGACTTTTAAACGGAACTGAAACTCAAGTTGACTGCGGTGGAGCGTATTGCGAGGCTTGTCCAACTTGTACAGACGGATTAATGAACGGTACTGAAATTGGTGTTGACTGTGGTGGAACAAACTGTCCTCCATGTTCTACAGACGGTAACTGTACCAACGGAATCATTGACGGCGGTGCACAAGGTGAATTCTGGACAGACTGCGGCGGTGTTGACTGCGTAGCTTGTGACACGATTATTACCTTCACAGCGAACGGTGTAAACCACGTTGGGGTTGCGTCTTCTTGCACATTCTCTTATGCAGGTGGAACAGTGACTATCACAGGTTCAACACTTCAAGGCGGAACAATTGCATTTACAATGGCTGCTCCAGTAGCAGGATGGCAGAACGGTTCAGTAATCAATATGGCTACTGCAACGAATCCAGCAAGCGTTATGGCGTTCACCAATGCAGCTGTTGCTCACAGCACTGCTTTCGGAACTTCAACCGCTACGGTAAACGTTGTGAAGTTCAGATCTACTCCGGCTCCAGGTGGAATTCGTTACACCTTCTCAGGTTTGTTGAAAAACTCTGCAGGAACTTCTACCATGAACATTACAAACGGTTTGGTAATGGTGCCTCTTCAATAAGAGACGCTATTCAAAAAATATCAAAAAGCCCTTCGAAAGAAGGGTTTTTTATTTCACCCTCAATTTCGTTTCTTTGCACCCAATTTAGCAATGAACTAAACATAAGAATATGCATTTCGAATTATCAGAAGAACATTTGGCCGTGCAGGCTGCTGCAAGAGATTTCGCGCAGAACGTATTAAAACCAGGCGTAATTGAGCGCGACGAGCATCAACGTTTCCCAACCGAAGAAGTGAAGCAACTAGCGGAACTTGGATTCATGGGAATGATGGTGAATCCAGAAAATGGAGGAAGTGGAATGGATACGCTTTCATACGCCATTGCTATGGAAGAGATTTCTAAAATCGATGCTTCAACTTCAGTATGTATGAGTGTAAACAACTCATTGGTGTGTTACGGTCTTGAAGCCTACGGAAACGCTGAGCAAAAAGAGAAATTCTTGAAACCTTTGGCGAGCGGAGAGAAAATTGGAGCGTTTTGTCTTTCTGAGCCAGAAGCTGGTTCTGACGCGACTTCTCAAAGAACCACTGCTGTTGACATGGGTGATTATTATTTGTTGAACGGTACAAAAAACTGGATCACCAACGGAAGCACAGCTTCTACTTATTTAGTAATTGCACAAACAGATCCTGAAAAAGGACACAAAGGAATTAACGCGCTTATCGTAGAGCGTGGAATGGAAGGATTCATCGTTGGAGCGAAAGAAAACAAAATGGGTATTCGTGCAAGCGATACACACACGTTGTTATTCAACGACGTGAAAGTTCCAAAGGCGAACCGCATTGGAGA
Organism: Chryseobacterium gleum; assembly: GCA_945881835.1. Taxonomy (GTDB): domain Bacteria; phylum Bacteroidota; class Bacteroidia; order Flavobacteriales_D; family Sanyastnellaceae; genus CAIZGX01. The sequence goes on from CAMCVP010000001.1 coordinate 219,308, forward strand.
AGACGGATTTGGTTTCAAATTCGCAATGAAGACCCTTAGCGGTGGACGTATTGGTATTGCTGCTCAAGCTTTAGGTATTGCTGCTGGTGCTTACGAATTGGCTTTGGCTTATTCGAAAGAGCGTAAGGCATTCGGAAAAGAAATCTCACAACATCAAGCTATTGCTTTCAAATTAGCCGATATGGCTACTGAAATCGAGGCTGCACGTTTGTTAGTGTACAAAGCGGCTTGGATGAAAGATCAAGGCATGAACTACGACGAAGCAAGCGCCATGGCGAAGTTGTACGCCTCTACTGTTGCTATGAAGCACACGGTTGAAGCAGTTCAAATTCACGGTGGATACGGATTCGTGAAAGAGTATCACGTTGAGCGTATGATGCGCGATGCGAAGATTACTCAGATCTACGAAGGAACAAGCGAAGTGCAAAAAATTGTCATTTCAAGAAGCGCACTTTCGAAGTAATCACTTTCGAAATTCATTAACAAAGGGCTGTTGTAAGACAGCCCTTTTTGTTGGAATTCACTTCCATTCGAAATCTATTTTCGTAAGGAAGCATGAACCCAATTAAACATACCTTACGTTTTGTTATAGCCCTTGTCCTTGCTGCAGTGGGAATAGGCGGCGTGTACTATTTTTTAAATCGAAGTCATGCTGAATGGACAAGTCCATTGGCCTTCATTCCTTCAACCGCAACCGGTGTTGTAGAGTTGAAGAAAGCCGAAGCATTCGCTGAAGCCATTGAGTGGTCTGCAGAATTTTCATTGAATGAAGGAATAAGTCGAATGCTTCAAGAAGTTTCTGCCGATCCTCAAGGATTGAAATTCGAAAGTCAGTCTGTTTGGATCGTAGAAAACGGAGCAGATGATTTGATCGTTCTTCCCGTTGGATACGGTGAAGAAGGACAAGCGCTCGCTTCAAAATGGAATGCGAAAATTCCTGATTTGAAATTTCTTTTCCAAGAACCCTTTGCCATATATGGAAGTGGAAACGTATCCCTTCCTGAAGAAGGAAATCAGCTCGACGATTCTCAATCATTCATGTGTGTGCAAGGAACCACTTCCTTCGATTCGAATTGCCATTATTATTTCAAAGTAGATCAGGATTGGACAGCCTTAGACGACATGCGAGGAAGTGAATCTTCGATGATTGCCGGATTCCAATGCAAGCCGCTCAACCTTCCAGCAAATCAATCGAGCTTCTCCTTCCAAAAAGTATTCACGAACGGAAGAACCAACACCAGTTATTGGTTTAAGGCTGTTCATGCAGGAAGTCCTCTTGCCTTGCTGACATATCTCGATTCTCTTCGCCCGCAAGACGCCCGCAATTCGTTCTTAAGTGTGCGCATGGAACAAGAAGCAAAGAAGAATGCTTCGCTGTTAGATTGGTTGAACAACAACGCCACCGGCGAATTGGCCATGGCTAATTTCGGAAGTGATACCCCTGACGAAAGTGGAATGATATACGCTTTGGGCTTGAAATCAGACAGTGTGAATGTGAGCGTTTTGTTTTCAGATTCATTGGCTGTTGATCCGATTCGTGAAGCAAACGCAGCAGAACTCTTCGCAATGGATAAAATTTATCCGAGCGAGGTGAAATACTATGGTGTGCGATTCAAGAATTTCTTCATGTTCGCGGAAACAAGAGAACTCTTGTTGGCCCATCAGCAATATCTCGCAATTGCAGGGTCTATAGATGCAAAAATGCCAGCCTTACCAAGCGGAGGAGTGGTCACTGGAGTGGATACGCAATATTCTAGTATAATCTCACCGAAGTTCAATAACCGCTGGCGAATTTGGCATTACATGCCTGTTGAAAATCGAACTCAGGTGAGTTTGGTTAGTAAGGGTGCGGTTGAGCTTCAAACACAAGTTCAAGTGGCTGAGGATACTGTTTCAATTCCAACACAACCCACGCCAGAACCAGCGCCTGTTGTGGAATCTGGAAAAACCAAATCGGTAACAAATCACATTACAGGCAAGACGGAACAAGTCAAATATTCCGGTTCGAAAATCGAATGGGTAGCGAATGGAAAAACAACTTGGTCGGTAACGCTGTCGGCTGAAATTAGAGGCGTCGAACAAATCGACGCGTTTAAGAATGGAAAGAAGCAGCTCTTGATTTTAACGAACAGCCGACTTGAAATGCTTGATATCAACGGAAAGAATGTCGTTGGTTATCCTGTCGTTCTCTCTTCCAAGCCCTGCACGAACTTGTGCGTGGCCGATTACTCTGACGCACGGGATTACCGCATCTTCTTTGGCTGTTCCAACGGTACAATTTACAATTACATGTCGAATGGAAAGCCTACAGCGGGATGGAATGTAGCAAGCATGAAAGGTGATTTGCCTTCTTCCATTCAACATAAAAAAGTAAACGGACAAGACGAAATTCAAGTGAAACGAGCAAGCGGAAAAACAACAATCTTGAAACGAAACGGCGCAACGAAATAATGAAAGCAATCTATTTAACGAAGTTCGGAAAAGCGCACGAGGCTTTTGAAATCAGAGAAGTTGCAGATCCGATTTTAGGCGAAGGAGAGGTGCGTGTGAAGGTGGAAGTTTCGGGATTGAATTTCGCAGATGTGTTGGGAAGGAAGGGGTTGTATCCCGCCCTGCCTGCGCCTCCTGTGGTTATGGGATACGATGTGGTTGGAATTGTGGAAGCTGTTGGTGAAGGAGTTTCTTCCAATTGGATTGGAAAGCGTGTGGCTTGTTTAACGCGTTTCGGTGGTTATGCTGAAAAGGTTTGCACCGCTGTTACGGGTATTGCAGAACTTCCAGATTCCATTTCTTCCAACGAGGCCTGTGCCTTGGCCACGCAGTATGTGACGGCTTTGTACATGAGCGATTTTCTTCAACATACAAAATCGGGAGAGCGCGTGCTTATTCATGCCGCTGCTGGCGGAGTAGGAACAGCGTTGATTCAGTTGTTGAAGGAAAGAGGATGTGAAATTTTCGCAACGGTGGGAAGCGATGAAAAGGTGAATGCTCTTGCGAAGCAAGGCATTACAGCGGTGAATTACAATACCCATGATTATGAAGTTGAAATTCGAAAGCACTTGGGAAAAGCCAATCTTGATGTGACGTTCAATAGCATAGGAGGGAAGACGTTCAAGCAAGATATGCGCTTGTTGGGTGCAGGTGGAAGATTGATGTTGTTCGGATTTTCAGACCGCACCAGCAAGTGGGGTGGGAAGTTGGCGACTTTGAAGTTGGTGTTCGACATGGGAAGACTAATTCCTCTGTTATTGCTTGGAAAGAGTCAGTCTGTTCTTGGTGTGAACATGCTTAGAGTAGCAGACGAACATCCACAAATCATTGGAAAGCTCTTGAATCAATTGGTTCAGATGCATTCACAGGGGAAAATAAAGCCTGTTATTGGAGGTGAATATTCCTTTTCAGAAATAGCAAAAGCACATCAATATTTAGAGAGCCGAAAAAGCTCGGGAAAAATAATTTTGAGGTGGTGAACCCCCTAACACTCATTTTCTTATACATTCGCCAAGAATAAATTTTATATGTCAACGCAACACAAACTTTCCACAGCCGGATTACTTGTTACACTAGGTATTATTTACGGTGATATTGGAACATCTCCATTGTATGTAATGAAGTCCATTGTAGGCGATAAGCCTATTAGTGAGATGCTTATTTATGGGGGTATTTCATGTGTATTCTGGACGTTGACTATTCAGACGACGATTAAGTATATCTGGATGACCCTTCGTGCCGATAACAAAGGTGAAGGTGGAATTTTCTCGTTGTTTAGTTTGGTGAAGCGAAGAGGGAAGTGGTTGTTCTGGCCGGCTATGATTGGCGCAGCAACGTTGTTGTGCGATGGTATCATTACTCCGCCAATTTCTGTGGCATCTGCTGTAGAAGGATTGAAAGTCTTTGATGAAGGCATTCCAGTGATGCCTATCGTATTGGCTATTCTTACGGGATTGTTTATGATTCAGCGATACGGAACCAAGTTGGTAGGTGTTGCCTTCGGTCCAATTATGCTTATCTGGTTCTCTATGCTTGCAGTATTGGGTGTGTACAATGCAATGTTGCACCCTGAAATTTTCAACGCGTTAAATCCGAAGTACGCCTACGATTTGTTGGCGAATTATCCGAAAGGATTTTGGTTGTTAGGAGCGGTGTTCCTTTGCACCACGGGTGCTGAGGCATTGTACAGTGATCTTGGCCACTGCGGCCGAGCGAACATTCGGGTGACTTGGATTTTTGTGAAGACGGCATTGATCTTAAACTACATGGGTCAAGGTGCTTGGCTTATGCAACAAACAGAATTATCAGGAAGAAATCCGTTTTTTGAAATCATGCCCGAGTGGTTCTTGTTACCTGGTGTTATCGTTGCGACTGTAGCTGCAGTTATCGCCAGTCAGGCATTGATCTCGGGATCATTCACACTTATCGGTGAGGCAATCAACTTGAACTTCTGGCCTCGTGTGGCTATTAAATTTCCAACAGAAACAAAGGGTCAACTTTATATACCTAGCGTGAACTGGTTGCTTTGGGCTGGATGTATAGGCGTTATGCTTTACTTCAAAGAGTCGGCACACATGGAAGCCGCTTACGGATTATTCATTACGGTAGCCATGCTTATGACTACGCTGTTGCTTTCCTATTACCTGATTTACCACCGTCATTGGCCATTCATCTTGGTTGCAGGAATTGCCTCGCTCTTTTTTGCAGTTGAACTTTCGTTCTTCATAGCGAACTCGGTTAAGTTGAAAGAGGCGTGGATGATGTTGATTGTTTATGCCGGAATCCTAATGGTTATGTATGTAACCATTCGCTATAGAAAATTCAGCAATGAACGCGTAGGATTCATTTCACTTGATCCACATATTGATACGTTAAGAAAACTTTCTGTGGATACAAATGTTCCGAAATACGCCACACATTTGGTGTACATGACGAAGGCTAGCTTTACAGATCAAGTAGAAAAATTGGTGATTGATTCTATTCTAGAGGGCACACCGAAGCGTGCCGATGTGTATTGGTTCTTGCACGTAGATCGCACGAACGAGCCTTATACCATGGAATACGAAGCGCAGGAATTGGTAGATGACCTAATCATTAAGGTAAACATCAAATTAGGATTCCGCGTTCAAGCGAAAGTGCACAATTACTTCTGCTTCATACTTCAAGATTTAGCAACGAAGAATCACTTCAATCGCATTCAAAAACCGGAGCCTTATGGAAGCTACAACAGCAGCATAGATGTGCGTTTCGTGGTGCTTCAAAAATATTTAAGTGTGGAAAATGAGTTGGGTGTAAACGAGAACTTTGTTTTCGAAGCGCATCAATTCCTAAAGAGTATTTCTCTTACAGATATCGACGCTTGGGGATTGGAAGAAAATAGAACCTCGGTTGAAAAGGTATCTATGGTTGTGAAAGGAGGCGAGCGCTGTCATTTGAACATGCGCGGGCACAAGATTCAATCCTAATTACATCATCTCGGAAAGTTCTAACCAACGCATGGTTCCGTTGTCTATTTGATCAGACAACGTTCCAAGTTCTAAAGCTATTTTTTCCATCTGAACATGATCGGTAGCATTTAAAAGCTCAGCCTCAAGCTGGGCTTTTTTCTCTTCCCACAAAGGCAAATTCTTTTCGAGTGTTTCGAATTCGTGTTTGTCTTTGAATGAAATTTTTCCAGCAGGTTTTTTCTTTTCTTCTTTGTTGGAAGGAGAAGGTTCTTCTTGCTTCTTTGCTTCGGCAAGGCTTTCTCGCTTGGCCGATGCCTCGCTTAACACCGCGCGGAAATCGAGCGTGCTTCCAAGTAAATCATGCACGTTTCCTTTTCCATCTAAAAGAAATAAATGGTCAACCAATTTGTCGAGGAAGTATCTGTCGTGACTCACGATAACCAAGCAGCCAGGAAAGTTCAACAAGTAATCTTCCAACGCTGAAAGCGTGAATACGTCGAGGTCATTGGTAGGCTCATCGAGAATTAAGAAATTCGGATTCTTCATCAACACCAAAAGCAACTGCAAACGCTTGCGTTCGCCCCCGCTTAATTGATCAATGCGATTGAAGTGCATATGCTTCGGGAACAAAAATTTCTCGAGCATTTGGGATGCGCTAATGGTCTTTCCTTTTGCAAGTGGAATATAGTCTGCAACGTCGCGAATACACTCTATGAGTCGTTGTTCGGGAATTAAGTTCGAAGACGACTGCTCGTAAAATCCGAACACCACCGTTTCACCATTCACAATCTTTCCGCCGTCGGGCTCCATGCGCTTGGTCATGAGGTTTAGGAAAGTCGATTTTCCACAACCGTTTCTTCCAATGATACCAATACGTTCATTCGATTTGAAGACGTAGTCGAATCCGTCCATTACTGTGGAATCGCCCATAGACTTGGTGGCCTTAATGAATTCAACCACCTTCGAACCCATGCGGGTAATGTTAATTTCAAGATCTAATTCGCCGTCTTCTGGTTTGCGTTTCAATTTGTCTTTCAACTCTTCGAAAGAATCCATGCGACTTTTGCTTTTCGTTCCGCGGGCACGTGGCATGCGGCTCGCCCATTCGGCTTCGCGACGAAATAAATTTAAATTCTTGTCGCGTGAAGCAGCTTCAAGCTGCTCGCGCTCTGCTTTCTTTTCAAGATAATAAGAGAAATTTCCTTTGTACTTGTATAGCTCTCCGTTTTCCAATTCAAGAATTTCATTCGTAATGTTTTCCAAGAAATAACGATCGTGCGTTACCATGAACAAGGTCATGCGCGCCTTCGTTAAATATTCTTCCAACCACTCAATCATATCAAGATCCAAGTGGTTCGTAGGCTCATCGAGAATTAAAAAGTCTGCTTCTTCCAACAACACACGCGCCAATGCAATGCGTCGACGCTGACCACCGCTCATGTTGCCCATTTGTTGATTCAGGTCAATAATATTAAGTGCGCCAAGAATTTGTTTCGCCTTCGCATCGTAGTCCCAAGCGTCGGCATGCTCCATCATGTCATGCGCCTCTTGAAGACCTTCGCCGGTTTCAATAGCAATGTCGTAAGCACGAATGGCTTTGGTCATTGCGTTGTCTGCCGCGAAAAGAAAATCGAGTGCTGTTCCTTTGGCATCGAACGCTTCGTCTTGAAGCAAGATGGCCCATTTAATTTCTTTGTTGAATGTTATTCTTCCTGCATCGGGTTCGTCTTTCCCTGCTAGCATGTGCAGCAACGTAGATTTTCCTGTTCCGTTCTTCGCAACCAATGCTACTTTTTGTCCTTCTTCAATTCCGAAAGAAAGGTCTGTAAACAACTCGCGAATACCGAAGGCCTTCGACACATTTTCAACTGATAATACATTCATGCCGCGAAGTTCGTTGAATTTGTTCAATTATAGCACAAGACAATCCCGCGCAATTGTGTTATTTTCGAAGAGTGAAATTTTACACATCTCCCTTTTCTGAAATTCCTTCTGTGAAAATGTATCGCATTCTTGCGTTGCGCGCGGATGTTTTTGTGGTTGAGCAAACGTGTGCGTATCAAGATTTAGATGGAAAAGATGAGCACGCTGTTTGGGTGTGGGCGGAAGATGAGAACGGCACTGTGCATGCAACCGCAAGACTTTTACCTGCGGGAATTTCATACAAGGAAATCAGCATTGGTCGTGTCTGCACGTCAATGGCATCGCGTCGCACTGGCCTTGGTAAATTATTAATGGAAGAATGTTTGAATCAGTGTGAACACATTTGGGGAAAGCAGACCATTGCCATTTCAGCACAGCAATATTTGTTGAAGTTTTATAACGAATTGGGATTTGTGGAAGAAGGCGAGATGTATTTGGAAGACGATATTCCGCATTTGAAAATGAAACGCAAGGCATGAATATTTCAATCACGAAATACAACATTCACGAGTGGTTCATGGCTGCGGGTGTGTTCTGTATGAGTGTCTATTCGAAAGGCGTTACGATTTTTTTCGCCTTGTCTTTTTTAACCATGTTCATTCAAGTTTTTTCGGGTGGAAGGAAAATAGAATGGTCTAGTTTTAACCGTTGGGCCTTTGTTATGTATGGCGTTTTTGCAGCGTTGCTGTTTTCTGGAATTTGGAACGAATGGAATCACAAGACCGCTCTTTCTGAAATTGAAACGAAGATTTCGTACCTCGCATTTCCGCTTTTGTTTTTATTCACCTCGAATGCTATTCTTCATTCGTTGAAGCGATTTCAATGGGCTTTGGTAAGCGGATGTGTCTTCTTCGCACTGATCAGTCATGTGCATGCAATCGCAGGTTTTTTCGAAACGGGATTGTGGGAAGAGTTTGTTTATGGAAGACTTTCGTGGACGTTTCATCCGACGTATTTAGGATTTTTCTATTTACTTTCCTTGGTGTTTTTAGCCGGGGAGTTTCTCGATTCAAACAATAAAAGGAAATCGAATTTGCTGTTGTTAGGCGTTGTGTTCTTTTCTCTGGAAACCGCATTCGTGGCTTCACGCGCGGGCTTCTTGGCCTTGTTCTTATTCTATGCAATATTTGTCTTGTATGTTTTTCGAAATGGAAAAGATAGGAAGAAGGCCATGGTTGTGATTGTCTCTTCAGTGATTTCATTCTTCATTTTGTTCTTTGGCTTTTCGCCCATTTCTGGAAGAGCGAAAGAGGCTGTTGAGAATTCCAAATCTATTTCAACCACAACGAAGGAAGAGAAAGTTGCGAGTACGAGTGAACGCATTGTGAGTTGGCAGACCGCGTGGGAAATTGGAAGAGATTATCCGTTGGGTGTTGGAACAGGAAATTGGAAGTCACATTTCAACGAACGATATCTTTTGAAAGGAGCAAACTTCGCAGCGGAACATTCGCATCCTGCGCACAATGCTTATCTACAAATTTTAGTCGAATGGGGGTGGTTTGGGTTACTAACGTTATTGTCCTTGTTGTTTGCTGGATTGAGACGGGCTTGGCAGTTGAACGACTTGTTTTTTTTGGTTTTCGTCTTAGGGGTGTCTTTTCATTTCATTTTTGAAAGCATGCTCGAACTTCAGCAAGGCATTGTGTTTATTGGCTTCTGGATGTTCTTTCTTCTGCATAGAAAAATGAATTTTGCAGTCTCGAAGGCTTGAAAAAGGACTATTAGGACAAATGCTTTATTTTTCTTAAATTCGTTGCGAAATTTATTTAAATGGCAACAATAGAATTGAGGTTACCCAAAATGGGTGAGAGTGTCGCAGAAGCGTCTATTTTAAGTTGGTTAAAGAAGGAAGGCGATCGCGTTACCGCGGACGAGCCTTTGGTTGAAATAGCAACTGATAAGGTGAACAGCGAAGTGCCATCTCCTGAAGATGGTATCTTGGTTTCTTGCCGTGTAAATGTTGGCGACACTGTTCAAGTTGGACATGTCATAGCCATTATTGAGACTGGAGACGGGGCGAGTGCACCTGCCCCTGTTACTGCTGCGGCTCCGGCTGTTGTAGAAACCTCGGCAGCTGTTGTTTCTTCTGCAACGACGGCCTCAGCTCCTGTTGCTGTGGTTTCTTCTTCAGACAGATTTTACAGTCCGTTAGTGAAGAACATTGCGAAGCAAGAAAATATTTCTCAAGCCGAATTGGATAGCATTTCCGGAACAGGCCAAAACGGTCGCGTGACGAAAGAAGATTTAATGGGATATATTTCCAACAGAGGAAATAAAGCGGTTTCTGCGCCAATAGCTGCGGAGCCTAGCGCATCAGCACCTAAAGTTGCTGCTCCTGCTGTTGAAGCTCCTCGCGTGAAGGGCCCAACGATTACTGTTGGTCCGAATGACGAGATTGTTGAAATGGATCGTATGCGCAGAATCATTGCCGATCACATGGTTATGAGCACGCAAGTTTCTCCGCACGTGACGTCATATGTTGAAGCAGATTTGACCAACGTTGTAATGTGGAGAGAGAAGGTGAAGAAGCAATTCGAAGCGAGCGCAAAAACGAAGTTAACTTTTACACCAATATTCATAGAAGCAGTTGCGAAAGCTATTCGCGACTTTCCTGGCGTGAATGCGAGTGTAGATGGAAACAATATTGTTATACGTGGTGATATAAACATCGGAATGGCGGCGGCTCTTCCGTCGGGAAATTTAATTGTTCCGGTTATCAAAAATGCAGATCAGTTGAACTTGGTTGGTATTGCAAAAAAGGTAAATGATTTAGCTGAACGTGCAAGAGCGAATAAATTAACGCCAGATGAAATTCAAGGTGGAACGTATACGCTAACGAACGTAGGTTCTTTTGGAAATGTAATGGGCACCCCGATTATCAATCAGCCGCAAGTTGCTATATTAGCAGTTGGAGCTATTCGTAAGAAACCAGCGGTTATTGAAACTCCATCTGGCGATGCAATTGCTATTCGTCACATGATGTTTTTATCGCATTCCTACGATCACCGAATAGTTGACGGTGCATTGGGCGGACGTTTTGTTCGTCGTGTTGCAGACTATTTGGAAGAGTGGGATGTAAATCGTGAAATATAATTTTAGAAAATAAAATACCTATGAAAACTCGTTTCTTTTCACTTTTGATTGTAGCGGTTGTTGCTATTAGCAACGCATGCGCGGCTTCGAATTTGGGTAAACCTGAATTTGTTGCAGCTTTTACCGAAGCCAACAGACTTATGGAAGAAAAATTTTGGGATCAAGCTGCGAAAGAGTGGAGGAACGTGTTGGTCATGGAACCTGAAAACCTCAATGTAAATTACAAGCTTGGCTTAAGCTTGCTACAAACCGAGAATAACAAGGTTGAAGCCTTGAGATTTTTGGAAAAAGCAACATCGCAACGGTTGAGCGCGAGTTACGATCCTTTTGATGCCTACGAGAAGAGTGCGCCCGTTGAAGCATATTATTACTTGGCTATTGCGCAGCATTTGAATATGAAATTCGATGAGTCTACAGAGAGTTTGCTCATGATGAAGTCTCAAATTAGTGAGAACCACCGTTTGATAAATCAAATCAATCGTGCAATCGAAGTGAATGAAGAAGCTAAGCGTCAGGTCGAAGATCCTAAGAAATATAAAATTCAAAATGCAGGTTTTGTCATAAATGGTCCGTACGCTGATTTCGGTCCGGTTTTATCCTTCGACGAAAGCAGTATTTTCTTCACAAGCCGTCGTCTTCGCCCAGATTCAACTAACGCGAATATTCGTGATTTTGAAACGGATAAATATCGCGATGATATCTATGTTTCTTTCAAGGGTCGTGATGGACAATGGATTCAACCTGAATTGTTGAATTTGAATTCGGATGATCATGATGCTACTATTTCTGTTTCTCCTGACGGAAATACATTGTTTATCTACCAAGATAGTCTTGGAGATGGACAAGTAAAGTATTCGACCTTAATTGGTGAAACTTGGAACGCACCTGTAAAATTGGGTTCAGACATTAATTCGAAATATTGGGAAACCCATTGCACTATTTCTGCGAATGGAAATGAATTGTACTTTGTTTCTGATCGTCCGAATGGACAAGGAAAGCGCGATATCTATCGTTGCAACAGAACAGAAAGCGGTTCATGGAGTGCGGCTGAGAATTTAGGTGGAGTTATTAATACATCTTATGACGAAGACGCACCTTTCTTAAGCCCAGATGGCGCGTATTTATATTTCGCATCGAAAGGACACGCCACTATGGGTGGTTTTGATTTATTCGTTAGTAAAAAGGATGAAAATGGAAATTGGGGAGCGCCAGAGAACATGGGTTATCCATTGAATACGGTAGACGATGATGTTTTCTTCCAGCCGATGGCAGACGGAAAGCGCGCCTACTACAGCTCTCGTCGCGACGGTGGAAGTGGCGATTTAGATATTTATGAAGTAGAAATGCCTGAGAAAAAGGGTGAGCAATTGGCAACGCTTAAGGGCATATTCAAACCTGTTAGCGGTAAGTCATTGCCAGAGAGTTTGAAGGTTATTTTGGTAAACACGAATTCGGGTGAAAAGCAAGAGACAAGAGGAAACAGCGGAGACGGTTCATTCATGGCTGTTTTGAAACCTTGCACTTCTTATCGCATTGAGTATTTCGACGGTGTGGATAAAGTTAAATCGGAAGACTTATCTATTCCTTGCGATGGAGAGAAATATGAATACATGCGTGAGATTCAATTGGTCATGAAAGAGGTTGTGAAGGTTGATGAGATCAAATACGACAAAGAGAATCCAGTTCAAACGAAAATTGATGAGGCAGTGGGTTATGCTGAATACTCACACTTCTTCCTCTACGGAAAAAGCGAGTTCTCTGCGGATGAAAAAGAGTTCGTAGAATTTATTGCACTTTGTCAAAAGGTCATCGATCAAAAAGGCTTTGTAACCATAACCATTGAGGGAAGTGCATCGAATGTGCCTTCAAGAGGAGTTATGACGAATGAAATGCTTTCGAGTGAGCGTTCTAAGAATGCCATGAGCGCAATGAAAAAGACATTTGATAAAAATGGCTATTTGGAAATTGTTGACTTCAAATTTGAAACACCAGTGAATTTAGTTCAAGGTAAGAAATATGAAAACGACGCAATTAACAAACGTTCAGAGTACGAGAAAAATCAATACATCAAAGTAAAAGTTCAATAAGAATACTGCATGCTTCATTTAAAGAGACCGTTGGTTTTTCTTGACCTGGAAACCACCGGGACCGACGTTGCGAAAGATCGCATCGTAGAAATAGCTTTTGTAAAAGTTATGCCAAATGGAGCAACTGAAACGCTACCCGAGTTTAAAGACACAAAGTTTTTAATTAATCCTGGAATGCCAATTCCCATTGAATCTTCTATGGTTCACGGGATATACGACGCCGATGTGAAGAATGCACCGTTGTTTTCAGATTGCGCCCCCATGCTGAATGATTTCATCGAAGGATGTGACTTGGCTGGATTCAACAGCAATAAGTTCGATATTCCATTGCTAGCAGAAGAATTTCTTCGTGTTGGAATTCCATTTACGCTAGATGGAAGAAATACCGTGGACGTGCAAGTGCTTTTCCATAAACTAGAGCCAAGAAATTTATCGGCTGCATACAAATACTACACGGGTGGAACCCTTGAGAATGCTCACTCGGCTTTGATAGATACACAGGCTACCTACGATGTTTTTAAAGGTATGTTTGAAAAGTACAAAGACGAAGAGCGCGCCCTTCCAACTTCAATTGAAGAAATTGAAACCATGAGCAGCTATGGAAAAAGAGCAGACCTCATTGGCAATCTTCAGTACAACGAAGAAGGTGACATGGTATTCGGATTTGGAAAGCACAAGGGTGTGAAAGTAGCTGATGTGCTAACGCGTGAGCCGGGTTATTTCGGTTGGATGATGAATGCCGATTTCCCTTTGTACACGAAGGAAGTCCTTCGTAAGTTTCGAAACAACATGATGGCTTAAAGCTATGCGAGTTGCGGTCCTCGTCTCGAATGATCTTGCGTATGATCAACGAGTAAGTAAGATTTGCGATTCCCTTCAACATAAAAATTGGGAAGTAGAATTGGTAGGCGTTTTAAAGCCTGAGAGCATTTCCCTTCAACGTAATTATTCTACTAAACGATTACGTGTATTCTTCAGTAAAGGACCGCTGTTTTACGTCATGCTGAATGTGCGCATGTTCTTCTTTCTACTATTTCATAAAACCGATGTCATTTGGGCGAATGATCTAGATGTCTTGTGGCCAGCGGTTTTCATGAAGAAACTTCGAGGAACAAAAATCATTTACGACTCACATGAATATTTTACTGAAGCGGAAGGGCTAACCGGAAGAGAGCGCATTAAAGCCATTTGGATGCGCATTGAAGAACGTTGCATTCCTTTCGTAGATGTTTTTATTACAGTGAATGAAAGTATAGCTGAAATCTACAGAGCGAAGTATAAGCGCGAAGTATTGGTTCAGCGCAACATGCCTGTTTTAGTGGAAGAGTTAGAGGAGGAAGCTGAATTGTTTGAAATGAAAACCGTTGTCCTTCAAGGCGCGTACATTGATCCCGATAGAGGCGGAATGGAGTTGGTTGAAGCCTTTCAATATTTGGAAGGAATTCAATTGCTCATTGTGGGTGCTGGAAGAGATTTAGCGAACATTAAGAATCGAATTGTTGAATTGCATTTGGAAGAAAAAGTGAAAGTCCTTCCGCGCATGTCCTATTTCGAATTGAAGAAGTTAACGCAACGTGTTCACCTTGGAGTTTCGCTAGACAAGCCGTTGCACTTGAACTACACGCTTTCTCTTCCAAATAAATTATTCGACTACATTCATGCTGGAGTGCCTGTGCTGGTGAGCAATTTGGTTGAACCTGCGCGAATAGTGAATGAGTGTAAAGTTGGAGAAGTGGTCTCGGAAGTGACTCCTAAATCCATTGCTGAAGGAATTCAAAAAATCTTGAACTCTTCATCTTACGGAGCGTATAGAGCCGCCACTAAAAAAGCAAAGTCGGCGTTGCATTGGCAAGCCGACTTCGACAAACTAGATTTTTCTAAAATTTCTTAGAACAAAAATCCGACAGCAACGCCTGTGCGGACGAAGTATCCAACGTATGGACGAAACGCTTCGTTCGGCGCTTGAATGAAAGGGGCATCAGTTGAAACGCGCGTATCTCCACTGTTCCAGATGGTTCCGAAGTTAACGTCAATGCTAATCTTGTCTTGGAAAATTCTTTGGTATCCGAAGGACATCCCAACGCCACCTGTGTTGATGTTACGCTTGGTGTAATCGTAAATGCTCATGTAAGTGATTGGATCGTAGCCTAGGTAAACTTCTTCAAGGGCTTCCATGTATTGGTAACGTGCAAACATGGAAAGATAAATTCCTTCAGGAGCGTTGTATTTGCCCATGTAATAGCGGAATTCTGGAGTAATGGCAACGCGGGTAATGTAGCTGCTTGCAAATCCGTCGCTCTGATCTTGGTATAAACCTCCAATTACAAAACTTGATCTTTCTTTGGTTTGATGTTCGAAAGAGATGTTTGCGGTGCGCATGATCGGTGAAGAAATATCCAACTTCAGGATGTTCTTGTTTTGTGCTGAAACAACGCTTGTGGCCAATATCAACACGATTACGAATAACTTGCTTATAAACTGCATATATTTTTCTTTTTGTATGAATAAATTTAGTGCAATTTCGCTTAGTCGAAACGAAAAAACTATGACAAAAATTTTTAACATCATTTATCTCGGTTTAGCTCCAGTTTTATTCGGGTTAAGTTGGTTTATTTCTCATGAATTGTTCAATCACTTCATGAAGAATAAGGGAACGTTGGAAAATCCAGCGAAAGACAATTCATTAGTCTTCGCTTGCGGATTTTCATTCTTGTACCTGTTGGTGTTTTTTATCATACGTGACCTCTATCCGAAAAAAAAATAACAAGTCGTAAATACATTACAAGATCACACAACAAATTTGTCAAACATTTAAAAATTAAAGAAACATGTCAGAAGTAAATAAAGAAAAATTGAAAGCCCTCCAACTAACCATGGATAAGTTGGAAAAGACTTACGGAAAGGGCGCTGTAATGAAATTAGGAGACACCGCTGTTGAAGCTATGGAATTCATTCCAAGCGGATCATTGGGGTTAGACCTTGCATTGGGTATAGGCGGATTTCCGAAAGGAAGAATCGTAGAAATCTACGGTCCGGAATCTTCGGGTAAAACAACCTTAGCCATTCACGCGATTGCAGAGTGTCAGAAGATGGGCGGTATTGCTGCTATCATCGATGCGGAGCACGCATTCGATAAGTTCTACGCAGAAGCATTGGGCGTAGATACCGAAAACCTCTTGATCTCTCAGCCCGACAACGGTGAGCAAGGTTTAGAGATTGCGGACAACTTGATTCGTTCAGGAGCCATTGACTTGATTGTTATTGACTCTGTGGCTGCATTGACTCCGCGTTCAGAGATTGAAGGAGAGATGGGCGATTCAAACGTTGGTGTGCAAGCACGTTTAATGTCGAAGGCATTGCGTAAACTTACAGGTACCATTAGCAAGACAGGATGTTGCTGCATCTTCATTAACCAATTGCGTGAAAAGATTGGTGTCATGTTCGGTAACCCTGAAACCACAACAGGTGGTAATGCACTTAAATTCTACGCTTCCATTCGTATCGATATTCGTCGTTCAACACAATTGAAAGATGGAGAGAACGTAATTGGTAATCACACCAAAGTGAAAGTGGTAAAGAACAAAGTTGCTCCACCATTCAGAACTGCTGAATTCGATATTATCTATGGTCAAGGTATTAGCCGTGTAGGCGAGTTGATTGACATGGGTGTCGATTTGGCGATTGTGAAAAAAGCAGGTTCTTGGTTCTCTTATGGTGAAACCAAATTAGGACAAGGACGCGATGCAGTAAAACAATTGCTAGACGACAATCCAGAATTAATGGAAGAAATCGAAGGCAAAGTGAAAGCAGCACTTGCAGCTAAAACGGCATAAGCTTATTTCATAGACAAACAAAAAGAGGAACCAACGGTTCCTCTTTTTTATTTCCACGTAATTGGAATTACTTGATGTATCTCCAATCTTGATTGTTCTTAATTCCTTTCAACGAATGATAGATCAATTGAATCACTGCTTCAACGTCGTCTTTAGCAACCATTTCCACTGTCGTGTGCATGTAGCGCAAAGGAAGTGAAATAAGTGCACTCGCAACGCCTGCATTGCTGTAAGCGAAGGCATCGGTGTCTGTTCCCGTTGCGCGATAAACAGCAGCACGCTGAATGTCGATCTTATTCTTTTCAGCGGTAGTAACAATGTGCTTCAACAAGTTGTTTTGAACCGCAGGTCCGTAGCTCAATACAGGCCCTCTGCCGCACGCTAAATCGCCGCTCATGATCTTGCTCATCATTGGAGTTTGCGTGTCGTGACAAACGTCTGTTACAATGGCAACATCGGGGTTAATGCGATGCGCAATCATTTCAGCACCACGCAATCCAATTTCTTCTTGAACCGAATTCGTGAAGTACACACCGAATGGAAGCTTGTCTTTTTTCTCTTTCAGCATTCGCGCTACTTCAGCAATCATGAATCCACCAATGCGGTTGTCAAGTGCACGACCCAAATAATATCTATCGTTCAACACCATGAATTCATCTTCGAACGTTGCAACGCAACCCACGTGAATGCCCATTTCTTCTACTTCGTCTTTAGATCTTGCACCCACATCCAAGAAAATATTTTTCATGGAAGGAGTTTCTTCTTTCTCTTGACGCACGTGAATGGCGGGCCATCCGAATACGCCTTTCACCAATCCTTTCGCGGTTTGAATATTTACGCGCATGGAAGGTGCAATCATGTGATCGCTTCCGCCATTGCGACGCAGGTATATAAATCCGTCGGGAGTTATGTAATGCACGAACCACGCGATTTCATCGGCGTGTGCTTCAACTACAACTTTGTATTTTGCATCTGGATTAATTACTCCAACTACAGTACCGTAGGTGTCTACAATGTGGGTGTCGATGTATGGACGAATATAATCTAACCACATTTGCTGTCCGGGTGTTTCAAATCCGGTAGGCGCTATGTTGTTAATGTATTTCTCTAGAAACTCATGACTTTTCGCATTCAAGATGCTCTTCGATTTTTTTGTAGCAGGTGCTTTTGTTTTCTTTGCCATTGCAATTATTTGATTTCAAAAATAGGCTTGTAATAACCCGTGGTGAATGTATCAAGAAAATAGTTTAAACAAAACAGCGGTGAACAAATCGCGCACGAGAGAACTGTTGCAAACGGCAGACGGCTCGTTCACGTTGTTTATTCCGGAAGTGGAAGAGACGTATCACAGCACGCACGGCGCTGTTCAAGAGTCGATGCACGTGTTTATTGAAAACGGATTGTTTGTGTGTGAAGGGAAATCGTTGCGCATCTTGGAAGTTGGATTGGGAACGGGATTGAACGCGTCGTTAACGCTTCAGCATGCAACAAAAAAAATCGAATATTGCGCATTAGAACCTTATCCGTTATCGAAGGAAATCTTAGAAGAACTTTCAATCAATAAATCGGATCAGTTCGAAATGAAATTTCATTTATCAGCGCCGAACGAGTGGATTTCCATCCACGAACAATTTTCATTTGCACGAATGGAAGTGGGGTTGGAAGAATTTCAGTCGGAAGAAAAATTCGATATCATTTATTACGATGCCTTTGGTCCTCGCGTAGAGCCTGGCTTGTGGACGTTGGAGCGCATGCAACAATGTTTCAATTTGTTGAATGAAGGCGGAATCTTCGTTACCTATTGCGCGAAAGGCGAAGTGCGTCGCAATCTTCAAGCGGCGGGGTTTGTTGTGGAACGGTTAGCGGGGCCGCCGGGCAAGCGCGAAATGCTTAGAGGGGTGAAACCCCTCTAGAATGTCTTTCAGACGAATGCCCTTCGGGCGAATGCTTCGCGTATGTATTTGACGTTTATGCAAAGTTGAGAGAAGTTAAGAAAAGGTAAGAGAGGGGAAAATGTCTTTCAGACGAATGCCCTTCGGGCGAATGCTTCGCGAATGTCTTTGACGAAATTCTCATTCTCATTCTCTTTGTGTTTCTCATTCGATTTTGCACATATTTCCGGTGGAGTAATTAATATCGCCGAAGGCATTCGTTACAACGTAACATTCGCCAGAGGCATTCGTCAAAGACATCACTTCCTTCCAACAAACCGCACAACATCTGCAATACCAATGTGGTATTTTCCTTCGTTGAGTTCGACTTGTTTTTCTTCTAAAATTTCAAAGTGAATTCCGTGGAAGTCGCTCATGAGTGTTTCAATGGAATAGAGCATTTGAATGTCTCGCGGTCCGCCGGAGTTGTTGTTGAGTTGAAGGGGATTGTACGCTTCGAGAATAACTGTGCCTCCTGGTTTTAGCCAGTTTTTTATTTTGCCGTGTAATTCAATTCGAAGTGTTTCGGGGAGATGCGAATAGATGAGTACAATGGCATCGAAGGTGTTGTCTTCAAAGTTAGCGTCGGCAACATTGCAAATTTCATAATTGATTTTCGCGTTGAAGGAAGCGGCTAGATCTATGGCTTTCTGTTTTCCAACTTCACTTATGTCGAAGGCCTCAACCTCCCATCCCAATGCTGCAGCATACGTGGCGTTGCGACCTTCCCCTTCGCAAGGAAATAGAATTTTTCCAACGGGAAGTTTATCGATTTGTTCTTTGAAAAATTCGTTAGGCGTTTGTCCATAAGCAAACCCCTCTTCACTGTATCGTGCATTCCAAAATTCAGTATTCATATCCGATTGTTTTCGCGAAGATGGTGAATCTGTTTTTGTGGTTTGGTGTCTGAAGTCACGCTTGAAAAAAGTTAAGAGAAGGTAAGAGAGGGGAATAATGTCTTTCAGACGAATGCCCTTCGGGCGAATGTTCTTTGAACGAATGTCTTCGACTTCCTAATCATGAAGATGTGCGAGTATTTGAGACACGAGTCCATCCATTTTAGAAAATGCAAACCATCGTTATTTAAAACACCTGATAACATTGCCACTCCATACTCTGTGAAGACATACGGTAGTTTTCTTAATCCCATTTTTTCAGAATTGGATGTCACAATTTGTGACTTCCAATTATCGAATTCCTCAGAGGTTAGCTGAAACATAAATTGTTCAGGAAATCGATTGGCGTTGCGCTTTACAGTTTGATTTAGAACTCTCGTTTGAACGTTATACAACCGAGCTAAGTCTCTGTCAAACATAACTTGCTTGCCACGAATGATGAATATTCGCGATTCAATTTCCGACTTAATAAGCTTTTGTTCCATAAGACAAACATATTTCTAGGATTTTGAAAACGCACTAACCTTTATATGCAGTTTATATGCTGTTTATTCCGGGGAAGAATGTCTTTCAGACGAATGCTTGAATGTCTGCGACGTTAATGAGAGGAGTTAAGAAAAGGGGAAGATGAATCGGATCGAAATATCTTTCGATCCTCAGGTAAGAGAAGATAAGAGAAAGTAAGAGGGGGGAAGAAAATTCATTCTCATTCTCTTTGTGTTTCTCATTCTAGTTCAGTCTCGTTGAATGGAAATAAATCAAGAATCTTGAAAAAAATGACAAGGAAGTATTGATTTTATTTGTTGAAAATCCTCAACATGAAAAGACTTCTACTCTTCAGTTTGCTCGTTTTTATTTTTCAGACTGCGAAAGCCCAACGCCTAGTGCCATTCGTAGTAAACAATCAGCAACACATCTTGAACGATGGCTTAGATAATTTCTCTTGCTATGATGGAGAATTGTTTCATGATTCTCTTTTTGTTTCAGTCAATTATGGCGACACACTTAATCATTCTGCATTGAAAGTTCTGAAGGGTGATGTGCTATCGGAGGTTTCATTAAACTGGGATACCAAATATGGAAAAGTATTTGATTTATTTGGCAGCTCGGAAAAACTATGTGCTGTGGGGACAAAGATTGATTCGATTGCAAATATTAATTATGCGAATCTTGCAATATTAGAAAACGGGGTTTGGAGTGAATACAGCTACCCTAACTACTCAAGATTTAGTTTCGGAACTGTTTTTAACAACAAGATTTTTTTGTTCTCTAATCTTTCACGTTCGGTATGCTTTTTTGAAAACGGAGTTTTTAATGAAATCGCTGTGGATTCAGTAGTGGATGCTCAGGTGTACGATGAGAAATTGTTTTTCATTGATAGGAATTATTCAGGTATCAATTATTTAGATTCTCTGGGTGAAGTGCACACCGAAGAAATAGCATGTGACTCATTGTTGCGATTTAGTATGGTAAACGGACAATTATTTGTTTCAGGAAAGTGCAATGAGTTTTTGTTTCGAAGGAATGAAAATGCAGAATGGGTGTTCGATGATTTGGGAGTCGATTTTAGCCCGTTCCGCACCACAAGTTTAGGAAGTGTTTATCTCTCACAAAGGGGCTATTTAGCCAATTTCACCAACGATATTCGACCTCAACTTCAATTCTATGCTCAGAGTAATTCTTATGAATTGCTTCAAAAAAACGAATTGAACAAGTACATTCTTAATGTCATAAACTTCGAAGGAAGAGAGTTTGCAATTTGTAGAAGTATTAGTGCTGTAGATGGAATGAAAGGTGGGATTTGCACGGTAGAAAATGGCTGGAAGCAGCAGAATATCTCAAATCAGCTTGTTTCAGAAACATCGTACCCTTCTTTTTCTTCCTATTTGTACCAATCCTCTTATTTTACTTTTGATTTTCGCCCAATTGGTTTAGGATATAAGGATAATAAGGTTGTTTTTACTGCGGCTCCGCTTTTATATGGGATTAAGAATGATTTAATTTCTGGAGTTGGAGGTTTATTCGAAACAGGTTTGAACGGTGCATATGCAGGTCCTTTATCTAATATTTATTCCAACGAATTCGCCAAGAAATATGACAGAGTATGGAAGGTGAAACAAGCCGATATTGAATACCACAATCAACATTGGTACGAAGCGAATTATTCGGCTCCAATTGATATTTTGGAATGGCCAGGAAATGGTTCAATTGTAAATGGAGAACCTCAAATAATTGCACCCTTTCACGATGTAAATGGAAACAATATCTACGAGCCACAATTTGGAGATGCGCCAGAAATCAAAGGAGACGAGGCAACATTTTATATTGTTTCAGATGGAAGAGAAGTTTCACCAACGTTTCTTAACTCTAGTTATGAAAGCACTATTTCAAATATAGAAATGTCGGTACTGACGTATCTCTTTCACAATGCTCCCAGCCAGGCTTTGAGTCAAACAGTTTTTACCGATTATCGCATAGTGCTGCGCGACGAGACTCCCTTGAATGAATTTTATTTCGGAATGCACACTGATTTCGATTTAGGCTCAGGATTCGATGATTTTATTGGATGTGACAGTACCCGAAATTTAGTTTTCGGATACAATGCAGATGATTTTGATGAGCAGTCGTCCATGTCTTATGGTTATGCGAATGAGGTTCCAGCATGCGGTTATCGTTTATTAACCAGCAACATAACATCAAGTGTTTATTTCAATGCGAGTTTAAGTCCTGTTTACGGTCAACCAAATACCAATGAGCAATTGTTTAATGTTTTGAAAGGAAAGCGAATTGATGGTTCTTCAATTTTGAATCCAATTACTCAGCAGCAAACCTCTTTCATGTACAGCGGTGAAGTGGGCGTGCCTGGTGTTTGGAACGAAGTAAATGTTCAAAATCCCGGTGGTGATCGACGATTGATAGTTTCTGCTTTTGTTGGTGATCTTCAACCCAACGTTCCGCTGTGTATTTCCGTTGCGCGAATTGTTGGTTCAGACACCCTATCTGCTGGTAGCCCTTCAGTAAATGCAGTTTACAAAATGAAACAGTATTCAGACGAAGTGCAACAGTATTACGACCAATACCTTCAGACGACCGATTGCAATCAGTTGGTTGGTGTGGAAGAGGAAAGTGAAGATGCTTATGGAGTGAACGTATACCCCAATCCATCGAGCGATCGAGTGGCAGTTCAAGCAACTCGAAGCTCCATCTGTAAGGTTGAGTTATTTAATCCAATTGGAAGTCTTATATACAGCGAATCCGGTCTCGAAGTGGGTGCTGTTATTATCGATGTAAATGCTCTCGCAACGGGTTTGTATTCTGTTCGCGTGTACTTAAATGACGGAACAATTGAAGTGAGAAAAATTATTGTTGAATAGGTTTTATCGGGTCGAAATATCTTTCGACCCTAGAGAATAAAATTCATTCTCATTCTGTTTGTGTTTCTCATTCTGTATTGTGTCTTCTCATAAAAGTCGTAATTTAGTGTCAATGATAAAGCGGTTTTTTGGAATTAATTTCCAAAATGGTCACCAAATGATTGAAATAAGAACTCCTAAAGAAATTTTCAATTATGGAAACGAAGAATAAAGATGTCTCCAAAACATTTGATGCAATTAAAGTTATGCGTCAAATTCGAGATAAATTAAGTCTCGAAATTATGAATATGACTTTTGAAGAAGAGCGTGCCTATATAGATAAGCTGCTTTCAGAAGGAAATAAAAAGTAAATCAGTCAGGTCCTAAGACCGTGCAACCCCCTCCAAAGCAAACACCAACGGCATTTTATTTCCGAAATGCTTCACACGGAATTTTCCGGGTTCGAATTCTTCAGCGTGCTTGAAACAGGCATATGGAGAATAATCGAATTCTTGGAATTGAGTCAGCTGAAGGCCTTGTCCAAGAAGCGATGTAAGGACTTCGCTGGTAGAATGATTCCAATAAGCACACGTGATTTCAATGTCGGAAGTAGGATCGGCGTATGTGCCGGTGCTGGTTTCGATGTCCGGACCAGCATTGAAGTAATTGTATCCTAGCGTTTGAAAGTCATTGTCGAACATCCACATGACCGGATGAAATTCAACGAAAATAAATTTGCCTGAAGGCTTCAAGAAATGAGAAACAACGTCCGCCCAACGATTTAAATCGGGCAACCAACCAATGGTACCGTAACTGGTGAACACGATGTCGAATTTTTTGTCGAGGTGTTCCTTCAAATCATACACATTGCAACAAACAAACTCGGCGTTCAAATTCATTTGTGTATTCAGCTCTCTCGCTTTTTCAATGGCCGTGTCTGAAAGATCGACTCCCGTTACTTCAGCTCCCATGCGCGCTAGCGAGAGCGAATCTTGTCCGAAGTGACATTGCAAATGCAAGATAGATTTACCGCGAATGTCGCCGAGCAAATTCAATTCAATTTCATTCAATGAAGTTTTTCCATTCAGGAATTCTTCCAAAAAATAAAAATCAGATTTCATGTGAACAGCAACACGCTTGTTCCATGAGGTTCTGTTCATTTCAAACAACTCGCTCTGTTCCATTATCCGATGCGTTTAACAACACTTGCACTTATTTTTTCGTAGAACTGATGCGGATGTTGCGTGCGCCAATTCACTTCGTTCAAATTTCCACCCGAAACGAAATATTGATCAATGTAAGCCTTTGAAAAATCTTCCAACACGTGATCTCTGAAATTCACCAAGGCAATCCAACCGTCTTCATCGTTCACATCTTCAAACCACTCTTCGTAATAACAGTCGTCGCTCGTGTGGAAGTTCAACACGTTTTCTCCAATGAAAATGAACTTCGTTATTCCCTCATTTATTAGATGATCGGCGAACTCTCTCTTCAAAAACATGATGTCGTTGTACAGCAAATCGTTCCATTCACCAATCAATTCAACAATCGCATAACCCTCGCCGTAGTGGGCGAAGAGAAGCTTCACGAACAGCGTCTGACTGCCAATGTTGTCCCACTGCGGATGAATATAAAAATCGTAAATCTTGTTGCTGAATTCGAATTCAGAATACTCTTGATTGTAAAACGGAGAAAGCTCATCTTCCTCAGCGCAATACAATCCTCTCCAATTATAATAAGGCTCTAACGTGTGCATGTTATTTTTTCAACGAATCAACGGCTAATCTAACGCTTCCTTCTTTCAACAAAAGTGCTTTCGCTTCTTCTGCATTCAACCCTGTTTCTTCCATCACCATGCGCGTTCCGCGATCGACCAATTTGTAGTTGGAAAGCTGCATGTCTACCATCTTGTTTCCTTTCACATGCCCGAGTTGAATGAAGGTGCAGGTGGTAAGCATGTTCAACACTAATTTCTGCGCGGTTCCACTTTTCAATCGTGTACTTCCTGTAACAAACTCAGGTCCCACAACCACTTCAACAGGGAATTTCGAAACAGCGGCAACAGCCGATCCCGCGTTGCAAACCACGCACCCAGTTGAAATGCCTTCTTCGTTGCATTTCTTCAACGCCCCAATAACGTAGGGAGTTCTTCCCGATGCAGCAATTCCAACCACCACATCGTTTTGAGTTATATTGAAAGTCTGAAGGTCTTTCCAGCCTTGTTCTTCATCGTCTTCAGCGAATTCAACCGCTTTGCGAATAGCACCGTCGCCTCCGGCAATAATTCCTATGACACGTCCGAAGTCTACTCCGAAGGTAGGTGGACATTCAGATGCGTCAACAATACCAAGCCTTCCGCTGGTGCCTGCGCCCATGTAAAAAAGTCTTCCGCCTTGTTTCATTTTCGAAACAATTACAGCAATCAAATTTTCAATTTGTGGAAGCGAAGCAGCCACGGCCTCAGGAACAGTGCGGTCTTCCGTATTCATGCCTTGAAGCAATTCCGAAGTGGATTTGCGTTCGAGTTCGTTGTGGTGGCTTGCAGATTCGGTTGTTGACATGGGAAATGTTTTTCACAACGAAGGTAAGAAAGGTGTTCACAACCCGTTTCATTTACATGAAATCTTAAAGGCTGATTGTCTACTTTCGAAAGTGTAAAATGCAAATGATATGAAGAAAATTTTTTGGTTAATGTTGGTACTTTTCACTGCGGTGACAGCCAACGCACAAACAGATTCGACCATAACAGGCGATGTAGATGTTGCAGCAAACGCAGCCAAGATGTTAAGTGCAGAGCACGAATACATCAAAGGCAACATGCGCGGAGCCATTACAATCTATCGCGAAGTACTTGCGAATGATCCTGGGAACTACAAAGCGCAATTGGGTGAAGCCGAGTGTTATTACAACTTGAAGAAATATCCAGATGCTTTCAAATCCTTGGATAAAGCGGCTAAAATTAAAAAGGGTGTTCCAACGAAGGAACTAACGTTGTTCTACGCGAAGTGTTTTCACAGAACCGGCGAATTAGATCGCGCCATTTCGGAATATCAAGCCTATTTGAAATTGGAAAAGGCGAAGTCCTACGAGGCAGACGAAGCGAACAAATTCATTCGTGAGTGTGAGTTCGCGAAACGCAAAATGGAAAAGCCAGTAGATGTAACTATCACAAATCTTGGCGGTGCTATCAATACCCGCTTGGAAGAATATGCGCCAAGTATTACTGCAGATGGCAAAACGTTAGTTTTCACTTCTCGTCGCGACAACACGACTTCTCCTCCGGAGCGCATGGGAAAGAATATTGATGAAAAGGGAGATTTTAAATTTTATGAAGATATTTATTTCACAGAGAAGGATTCAGTAACGGGGGAGTGGGGCGATTGTGAGAAGCTTCCGGGTGCGGTGAATACATTCTATCACGATGCTGTTTTAAGTATTGTTCCAGACGGATCTATGATCTATGTCTATAAAAACGATGGTGACAATGCAGGCGATATTTTCTTCGCGAAGAAAGGCGAAGTAAAATGGCGTGAAGCCGAGCGTTTGCCAAAGTCAATTAACACTACGTTTTTTGAAGGAAGTGTTTCTCAGACTGCCGATGGAAAGAAATTGTATTTTGTTAGTGAGCGCATGGATGGAATGGGAAGAGGTGATATTTATGTTTCAGAAAAGAATGGTTCTGCATGGGGAAAACCAAAGAACATGGGACCAGTGATTAATACTTCTTACGACGAAAAGTTCGTGTTTATTCATCCGAATGGAAAGACCTTGTTCTTCGCCTCAGCTGGACACCCGGGAATGGGAAGCTACGATGTATTTAAAACGGAATTGGTGAACGGTGTTTGGTCGAAACCAATCAATTTGGGTTACCCCATTAACACGGTGAATGAAGAGTCGACTTTCTCATTAACAAGCGACAACAAGACCATGTACATTGCAGCGGAATACGCCGATTCATATGGAGATCGTGACATTTACAAAGTAGATGTTTCGCGTTACCCTGTGATGAGTGAAGGCTATGAGAAGAGCGTGTATGCTCAGTTAATTGCCATTGTGCTCGATGTGAATGGTAAAGCTTCTAAAGGTGTGAAAGTGAAAGTGGAAGATGTAGATACGGGAGAAATTCTAACCGGAGAAACCGACAAAGCGGGCTACTGCCGTGTGAATGTTCAAGGTGGAAAAACCTATGTTGTAACTGCTGAGAAAGACGGAAAGAAATTCTCCGAAGAAGTAACCATTGAAATGAAGAACAGCGGCGAGACCGTTCGTAAATGGGAAATTAGACTTTAATTCCCGAGTTGTTTGAATTGTGAAGTGAAGGATTTCAAATCCTTCCACCACGAATAATCTTTTGCGTAGATGGCGTTCATTTGTTGGACGCCATCTTCGTTTAGAACCAGAGCGTTTTTATTCGGAGTCAAAATGCCATTTTTTATTTTCGGAAGTTGATTCGCGAATTCAGTGCTGACGCTTCCGTATCCCACCCACGATCTTTTTCCAACAAAAACCTTTAACGCATTGCTGAAAGCCGATGCTGGTTTTGAAGTGAAAAGAACAGAAGGAAAAAGAAGTAGCGTGAAGAAAGAACTAATGAAATCGAATGCGCGTTTTTGGCGTTTGTTCAGTGTGTTCGAAATGGAGTTCACTGTAACGAAGAAGCCTTCAGTAGCGCTTTGTATATGCTGACTTCCAATGATAAATAAACTTTCGGGTGGCGCAATTTTAAATTCAAGTTGAAGGGAAGAAAGCGTGCCCATTTCCGAAATAATTTCACTGCTGCTTAAATCTTTCGCACAGAAAATAACCTCTTGAATTTTGTGAATGCGAACATATTCGAAAAGCGAAAGACTGCGTGATTTTTCGGAATTCATTTGCTCGAAAGAAGCAATGGGATAGTCTATCTGATGTAAAAAAGTTTGAACGCGTGTACCTTCTTCTTCCGAACCAATGAGCAAAATTCTCTTTTTCGGATTGCCTTGCCAATTCCATTTTCCTGAAATGATTTTGCTGAACACCGCGTGTATAAGGGGAAGCGAAACAATAGCAAACAAAGCGCTCAAAAGAATTACGATTCGCGAAAAGCGAATGGTTTCTGGAAGAAGTGAATAAATGAGCAGTGTAATAATTGAAACCAAAAGAACGGGCTTAAGCGTGCGCTGCGGAAAGACGGGTTTGTCATAAGCGCCATTCAACCAATTTCCAATTAAAGTAAATGCTGTGATTACGCTTGCTGTGATGAGCATGAGTGAACCGTCGAAATTTTTCGATTGCCATTGCGAATAGTGATCGGCGAAGGTGTAGATGCCCATGCTGAGAACTGCTGCATCTGCAAGGGGCAGAAGGCTTGCCGTAACAACGCGCGATACTATGGAAACCGAAGCGCGCATCCACACGGCTACTTGAATGAAGAACGAAAACCATTTCGCATGAGAGGCCGAAAAGTGTTTGCGAGCGAAGATGATCATAGCATTGTAGAACACATAGACGTAATTCAAGCTGCCTTTCTTCGTGCTCTCTCCTTTGTAATGAATAATGCTGGTTTCAGGAAAATAATAATTCTTCCATCCGCCTTGAATAATCCGCCAGCTGAGGTCGATGTCTTCTCCGTACATGAAGAACGCTTCGTCAAGTAATCCCACTTGATCCAAAGCTTTCTTCCGCATGAACATAAACGCTCCAGCTAGAATTTCAATCTCGCATGTTTCATCGTAGCTGAGATGTCCTAAATAATACCGATTGAATTTTTTGCTTTTTGGAAATATTTTCGAGATTCCAAAAATCTTATAAAAACTTGTTTCCGGAGTAGGAAGTCCGCGTTTCGATTCAGGAAGTAAAATTCCTTTTCCATCGACCATAGGAACGCCCAGTCCGCCTGCTTCCGGATGCGCATCCATGAAGTGCAGTACTTTAGAAAAAGTATCTTCCTTCACAACGGTATCTGGAT
This sequence comes from Chryseobacterium gleum, assembly GCA_945881835.1. Lineage (GTDB taxonomy): Bacteria > Bacteroidota > Bacteroidia > Flavobacteriales_D > Sanyastnellaceae > CAIZGX01. The sequence goes on from CAMCVP010000001.1 coordinate 247,806, forward strand.
TCAACAACAAGATGTATTCGCCTTTGGCAATGCGCATGCCTTGGTTGTTGGCTTTCGAAAAACCTGTGTTGTCTTTGTTTGCAATGAGATTCACCCAAGGGAATTTATCTTCCACCATTTCATTCGAACCGTCAACGCTGTTGTTGTCCACCACAATCACTTCAACATCTATTCCGCGCATAGCAGCGTGAACAGAAGCGAGGCATTGTTCAAGAAAATACTTGACGTTGTAGTTGACAATGATGACGGTTAAACGCATTTGGCTAAGATACAATATCAAGAGTTTGCTTTTCCGTAAGGAACGCGTTGCTGCAAACTGCGTCCAAGCGTAATTTCATCGGTGTATTCCAACTCTGCGCCAACGGCAATGCCGCGAGCAATAGAGGTAATTTCAATTGGAAGAGCTTGTAATTTTTTCGAGATATAAAACGCAGTGGTTTCTCCTTCCATAGTCGCATTGAAGGCGAAAATGATTTCAGTCACGTGATCACGCTCGCAGCGTTCCACTAAACTTTGAACGGTTAAGTCCGAAGGACCAATGCCGTCCATGGGAGAAATAAGTCCGCCTAATACATGATACAATCCGTGAAACTGCGAAGTGCCTTCCACCGCCATCACATCGCGAATATCTGCTACCACGCACACCGTTTGCTTGTCTCGTCGGTCGTTGGAACAAATTCCGCAGAGCTTATCGTCTGAAAGGTTGTGGCAATTCGAGCAGAATTGAACATGCTGTTTCATGAGTTGAAAGGAAGAAGAGAAGCGCTCCACTTCATCGTTCGAACGGCGCAGAAGATCTAGCACCAAACGAAGCGCTGTCTTGCGTCCAATGCCAGGCAAAGACGACATTTGGTCAACGGCAGCTTCTATCCATTTCGAACTTGAACTCATGGCAGCGAAATTACATGCTGTTGTTCGAAACCTTTTCAATAAACAAAAAGACTTTTCAAAAAAATCGATTAATTGCAAAGAAAAACGCGCATGTCTCCTCTTGTAATTGCATTGGTTCTTATTGTGTACTTCATTGCTCTTTTCGCGGTGGCTGTTGTGACATCTAAAAAAGCCGACAACGCCTCGTTCTTCAAAGCGAATAAAAGTGCGTCTTGGGTTTTGGTTGCTTTCGGAATGATTGGCACATCTCTTTCAGGAGTGACCTTTGTTTCAGTGCCAGGAACCGTGAGTATTGTTGGCATGCAGTACTTCATGATGGCACTTGGATTTTTTGCAGGATATTTTGTCGTGGCTTTTGTTCTGTTGCCGCTCTACTACAAATTGAATTTGACTTCCATCTACTCGTATTTAGAAAAGCGCTTTGGTTCTCCGGCGTATGAGCTCGGTGCGTTATTTTTTATTCTGTCGCGAACAGTAGGCGCCTCGCTGCGCCTGTTCTTGGTGGTGAACGTCATTCAGTTTTTAATCATGGATGCGCTGGGAATTCCATTTGCGGTGACTGCTGGAATTACGCTGCTCATGATTTTGGCATACACCTACAACGGAGGTGTGAAGACGATTGTCTGGACAGACACCCTTCAAACATTTTTTATGTTGTCGGCCTTGGTGGGTTGTGTGATTTATATTTTGAATCAACTCGGTGGATGGGATGCAGCGTGGCAAGCCATTTCTAGTACCAAGGCGACAAGCGGATTGGATTTGGCCTATGTGTTTAACGGCGATGTTCTGCATAAGAAGTATTTCTTGAAACAGTTTTTGGGCGGTGCATTCATTACGATTGCCATGACAGGATTGGATCAGGAAATGATGCAGAAGAACATCAGTGTTTCCAATTTGAAAGACTCACAGCGCAACATGATATCGTTCAGTGCGGTTATGGTAATTGTAGTTGGAATGTTCTTGTTTTTAGGTGCGTTGCTCTTCGTTTACATGCAGCAGTTTCAGTTGGAAAAAGCATACGTGGGCGATGCTATTTTCCCGAACATGGTTATGCAACACATGCCTCCAATTATGGGATTGTTGTTCATTGTAGGATTGGTGAGTGCGCTGTTTCCCTCGGCCGACGGGGCTATTACGGCGTTGACGGCTTCTTTTTGCATTGACTTGCTTCGCTTTTCGAGGATGGATAAAAGTGAAGAAGAGAAAGCAAAGATTCGCAAACGCGTCCATTTGGCCTTTACGGTTTTGTTCTTTTTCATCGTTCTTTATTTCCGTTGGTTGAATGAAAAGACGATTGTAGATCTGCTCATGGATTTAGCTGGATACACCTACGGACCTTTGCTTGGCTTGTTTGCTTTCGGCATACTTACGCAACGCGTATTTATAGGCAGCAAATGGAATGTGGTGGTGATATGTTTGCTTTCTCCGGTGCTGACTTATTTGCTTGCCTTGAATAGTAAGGCGTGGTTCTTCGGCTACGAAATGGGAGCAGAGAATCTTATTGTGAATGGTGCTATAACGTTCGGCTTACTTTACTTGCGAAGCAGTTCGCGTCAAAATCTTGCGTAGCATCTTTCGCTAGAATCTTCGACTTCGTCGATTAGATGCATTTGAAATAATCAAATGGCTCTTTGCAATCTTCGCATTTGTAGAGCGATTTGCAGGCGGTGCTTCCGAATTGAGAGACCATAGCGGTTTGCGAAGATTTGCAACGCGGGCAGCGCACGTCGCGCAGTTTACCCATGAGAAGGTTTTTATCTGCGCTGCCCTTTTGTGGCGGCGCAATGCCATACGCTTCCAACTTAACACGTGCTTCTTCGGTCATCCAGTCTGTTGTCCAGGCCGGAGAAAGAATCGTCTTCACATCGAAATTTTCAACGTGCATTTCCACCAACATTTCGCGAACGTCTTGCTCTATGGCATGCATCGCCGGGCAACCCGAATAGGTTGGTGTAATCAAAACAATAACTTTGTTGTCTTCGAGCTGAACATCGCGCACAATGCCCATTTCAACCACATTCAAGACGGGAATCTCTGGATCTTCCACTTCTTTGAGAAACTCCCAAATTTCTTGAATCGAGTAATTCATTTTACCACTTTGAATTCGGGTAAGTTCTTTGAAGAAATTGCATTTCGCTCAACAGATGTCCGAGATGTTCGGTGTGCTTTCCTTCGCGTCCGCCTTTGTGCATCCATCCTGAAACAGGCATTTGCAGAGTGGCTTCATTCAAAGTCGCTTGAACATTTTCCATCCAGGTTTGATGAAGACTTTCAACGTTTGGACAAATACCCGTTGCTGAAAGATCTGTATCGTTTGCATTTGGAATAAACCATTCACCGGTGTAACTCCAAATGTTGTTCACTGCTTTTTGAATGCGTGCATGACTTTCTTCCGTTCCGTCGCCCATGCGCAAAACCCAGTCACGACCGTGTTGCAAGTGGTAACGAACTTCTTTCACAGACTTCAATGCAAATTCTTGAAGGAAGGTGTTACTCGATTTAGAAAGTTCAGTTAGATATAAGTTGTACCATTCCGAATACAAATACTGACGGGCAATTGTAAAGGCGTAGTCTCCGTTTGGAAGTTCCAACGCTAAGAAATTTTTGTAATCCCAAGCGTCGCGAAGGAATGCCCAATCGTCTTCTGTTTTGGTGTCTCCGCTGGCTTCTGCTAAATGCTTGAAAAGTAACGTTGCCTGACCAATGTAATCCAACGCCATGTTGCTTAATGCAATGTCTTCTTCCAACACAGGTCCGTGACCGCACCATTCCGAAAGGCGCTGTCCGAGTATAAGGTTGTTGTCTGCTAAATGCAGCGCTAATGCTTCTTCTTTCTTCATGATTACATGTGTCCGATTTCGTCAGGGATGTCGTAAAATGTTGGGTGACGATAAACTTTGTCGTTTGCTGGATCGAACATAGCGTCTTTGTCTGCCGGAGCAGAGGCTGTGATTTCAGAACTTGGAACTACCCAAATGCTCACGCCTTCCATGCGACGCGTGTATACGTCACGTGCATTTTCAATCGCCATTTTAGCATCTGCTGCGTGTAAACTTCCAACGTGTTTGTGCGCTAATCCGCTTTTGCTGCGGATGAATATTTCCCATAAGGGCCAGTTCGACTTACTCATAATTTCTAATTCTTGCAACGAATTTAATCCGATTCGCGTGTACAAAAATCAGTTTCCATAATAATTCTATATTTGTGAGGAAAATCATCACCCCAATTCTATGTCGAATCTTTCTGTAGCTGAGTTCCAACAAGTGTTTCCCGATATCTACGAGCGTAGTACGGTAGAGGTTATTTTAGAAACGGCCAAGTTGAAAAAACTACGCGCAGATGATTGGATGGTAGACATTGGAGATCCCATTGTTTACATGCCATTATTGTTGAAAGGACAATTGCGTATTCTTCGTGAAGATGAAGAAGGGCATGAGTTGTTGCTGTATTACATTCGTCCAGGTGAAACGTGCGCTATGTCCCTTACTTGCTGCAGCGGAAACGCGGTGAGCAATGTTCGCGCGGTAGCCGAAGAAGACACAGAGTTGTTGCTTTTGCCCATTCAGATTATTGATGAATGGACCACGAAGTACCCTTCCTTCAAATCGTTTATTCTTAAAACGTATCAGCGAAGATTTGAAGAATTGCTGAACACGATAGACAGCATTGCTTTTCATAACCTCGATGATCGCTTGTCGCAATTGCTGAAACAGAAATCAGAGAAGGAGGGAAGTGAACTGAAAACCACACACCAAGAATTAGCAAATCAGTTGAATTCTTCTCGCGAAGTTATTTCCCGTTTGCTCAAGCAAATGGAGCGAAAAGGAAAAATTCAAATGGGAAGAAATAAGATTACTCTTTTATAATTCTTTGGGTTACGTTTCCGTCTTTGCTTGTTAGTTTAATCAAGTACATTCCTGCTGGAAGGCTTGATAAATCAAGTGTTTTCTTTTTGCTGAGGAATGAGTCTTCCAAAACTGTTTGTCCGGAAATTGTTATCACAGTCAGCTCTTTTCTTCCACCTAAATCTGCATTGATTTGAATAGAACCGGTCGTTGGATTCGGGAAGATTTCAATTTGTTCCATCAATTCATTCACACCAACTCCGCATTCACCCGCGGTGAAATGCACTATACCGTGGAAATAGATAGCATCGCAAGAATTTCCATAGGTGACACCGTCACAACCACACACAGGATCGTAAATCGTTAAGCAACCGATGTTTGGATCTATGAGTGAAGAATCCACACAGACTGCCGAGGATGCGCAGTTACTCAAGCATTCTTCAAGAGTGGAATAAAATGAAGTGGAATAATCGAGGTTCCCTGCAATATACCCGCATCCACTGTAACCGGAACATGAAATGCCATTAGAGGCGAAACCCAAGAACATATCACACATACCGAAATCAATTCCCTCTACAATACTGCATTGTACGGCTTGTTCAATACAAGGTCCATCTGTATAACTTATGACTCCTCCGTAGTATGTGGCTTCACACGCATTGGAATAAGTCACGTTGTTGCATCCGCAAACAGGCATCCAGATCATCGGGCAAAGCATGGTTGGGTCAATTAAAGTTGAATCAATACATTCCAAAATAACGACGGTATCTCCAAGGCATTGGCTGTTGCAAGCGTATGTTGAAGTGAAAAACCCAGCGGTGTAGTCTATTCCGTCAGTACCAATATATCCACAACCACTGAGCGAAACACAACCGCTGTCGGTAAGAGCTATTCCCAAAGGCATAGCACATTCACCGAATCCAACACCGAGCGGAATAGGAAGGCACGGAGAAGTAGTGCATTCTCCGTCGGTAAATTGCGTAACTCCACCGTAGTTAATTGCCTCGCAGGAATTGGCGTAGGTATTTCCATCACATCCGCATACGGGTGCCCAGATTGCAGGGCAAATAGCGTTCTGGTTTATAAGTGATTTGTCTATGCATTGTGCAGATCCGATTAGCGCACTAACGGTGAAGAGCAATGTGAAAAGTTGTTTCATGATAATGAGATAAAATATAGAGTCAAAAGGTTGTTTGAGTTGAAAAATAAAAGCCCTTTCGGGCTTTTAAAATTAGTCTTCGTCTTCGTCAGATTCATCGGCGTCGTCAGCAACGTCGTCGTTGTCATCCTCATCGTCGTCATCGTCATTTGAATCGTCATCTGATTTGAATCCATCAATGTCATTCAAGTTCAAACCGTCATCGTTTCCTTCTTCCTCATCGACCTTCATGTTCTTGTCAATCTTGAACAAGTAAATGGTGTCTTCCGTGCGGATTTCAAGAGCTTTAATAAATTCACCTTTTGGAGTGGTGAAAGAAACTAAGTGTTCATTTTCGAAACCGTTCGGATAAGCGGCTTCAATTAATGCAGCATGTTCGTCAGTTATGCTGTTGTAGTCTTTAATTACGCGTTTCATAATTCAAAAAAAAACTCTTAGTGATTTAATAGCCAAGCAAAAATAAGAGGAGCAACAATTGTCGCGTCGCTTTCAATAATAAATTTAGGAGTGTTAATGTCTAATTTACCCCAAGTAATTTTTTCGTTTGGAACTGCACCGCTATACGATCCGTAACTGGTGGTGCTGTCTGAAATCTGACAGAAATAACCCCAGAATGGAATGTCGTGCATTTCCATATCTTGATAAAGCATAGGCACCACACAAATTGGGAAGTCACCTGCAATACCGCCGCCGATTTGGAAGAATCCAACTCCTTTTCCACCTGAGTTCTTGGTGTACCAATCTGCTAACCACATCATGTATTCAATACCGCTCTTCATAGTGGTAGGCTGAATTTCACCTTTGATGCAATAGCTAGCGAAAATATTTCCCATGGTGCTATCTTCCCATCCTGGACAAATGATTGGAAGGTTACGCTCTGCAGCAGCAATCATCCAAGAGTTCTTCGGGTCAATTTGGTAGTATTGTTCCAATACACCGCTCAAGATCATTTTGTACATGAACTCATGCGGGAAATAACGCTCGCCTTTCGCTTGCGCATCTGCCCAAAGTGCATGAATGTGTTTTTGCAATCTTCTGAATGCTTCTTCCTCTGGGATACAGGTGTCGGTAACACGGTTCAATCCACGTTCCAACAAACCCCATTCTTCTTGCGGAGTTAAATCGCGGTAATTCGGAACACGCTCGTAGTGATCATGAGCCACAAGGTTCATAAGATCTTCTTCGAGGTTCGCACCGGTGCAAGAGATAATGTCAACCTTCCCAGCGCGAATCATTTCCGCCAAAGAAATTCCTAACTCTGCAGTAGACATAGCTCCTGCTAGAGTGATCATCATTTTGCCACCTTCTGTTAAGTGTGCTTCGTAACCTTTGGCTGCGTCAACCAAAGCCGCAGAGTTGAAGTGCAAGTAATTGCTCTCCATGAACTCACGCATTGTAGAATATTTTCCCATAGTGTTCGCGAAATTCGAACATCAATTCGAATTTTCAATAAAAAAGTTTGTGATTTTTTTTTAGGGTAAGAATGTTGAAAGAAAAACAAGCGTTTATCTGATTGCTTTTTCAGTGCGTTCATTCACCAATTTCACAATGTGACGAATGGTTCTGCGCTTGATGATTCGCTCCAGTTCTTTGTCGGTTCCCTCATTAACGAGATATTGAAATTTGAATTTCACGAATTCATTCGTAACGGCAAAGACTTTCAAATTGAACGATCCCGGTTGAATAGAAGAATGGAATTCCTTTATGCCTCCTACAATTTCATTTTCCAATTCAATTACATCGTTTACTGCGAGAATATCAATTTCAAAATCGAGACTGGTTTTTTTGATTTCTCTTCGAGTGTAGTTCACAATATCTGAACTGAAAACAACGCTATTTGGAATGTAAATCAAATCGTCGTCTTCGTTAATCAAGTGAACGCTGGAAAGCGTAATGTCTTGAATCTTACCTTTGTGAAGACCAATAGAAACTTCGTCGCCAATATTCACCACACGCGCAAAAGTCATGTACATTCCATTGATGAAATTCGAAATGTAGTCTTTTGCAATCAACACAATGGCAGCGGCTAGCAACGAAAGCGTAGTCAGAGCTTTTTCCAACGAGATGTTGAGAATAGCGAGTAGAAGAAGCCCTGCATAAAGTGCGAAAAGCACTTTTTTGATGTGACCAATTCCATAAAGAAAATTGTCTCGCTTACCAACCAATTCCGAACGGTAAAAAAGCACAACAACCTGATGAATGATGTCTGTGATAAAAACGGTAATAGCCACTCTGAAAACAGATTCAGCCATGTAAGAGACATACGGAAATTGCTTCACAAATTCAAGAATGCCATTCTTGTAAGTAAACGCTGTCGTTAAGACAATGAGCAAAACAAATAAATGAATACTCGAATTCCGTTTAATCATTGTAATATCCTAAAATTTCTAAGATGTCTTTCGGTTTTTGTTCAGGAGCAAACTCTTTGTATTTCACTTTTCCTTTCGCATCGCGATCTATAAGAATGTGTCTTGGCTGAGGAACAAGGCAGTGGTGAATTCCACCAAAACCACCAAGGGTATCTTGATAAGCACCGGTGTTAAAGAAGCCTATGTATTGGTCCTGATCAGGATAAAATCTCGGAAGATAAATCGCATTCGTGTGCTGCTCCGAATTGTAGTAATCATCTGAATCGCACGTCAATCCACCCAAGAAAACACGCTCATACACTTCGTCCCAATTGTTGAGCGGAAGCATAATGAATCGCTTGTTAATCGCCCAGGTGTCGGGCAATGTAGTCATGAATGAAGAGTCAATCATGTTCCACTTCTCACGATCGTTTTGTTCTTTCTGGTAAAGGATTTTGTAAATCGCTCCGCCGCTTTCTCCAACGGTGAATGATCCGAACTCAGTGAAGATATTTGGAACTGGAACTCCCGAATCTTCGCAAGCAGCTTTAATCTGACGAAGAATTTCGGTCACCATGTATTGATAATCGAAGCTGAATGCAATGGAAGTTTTTATGGGGAAACCGCCTCCAATATTCAAGCTGTCGAGTGTTGGACAAATCTCACGCAATTCGCAATACACTTTCAAACACTTCACCAATTCATTCCAGTAATAGGCAGTGTCTTTGATACCGCTATTGATGAAGAAGTGAAGCATTTTCAATTTCAAATTCGGATCGTCGTGAATGACTTTCTTGTAGAACTTCGTGATGTTCTTGTAGCCAATTCCCAAACGCGAAGTGTAGAATTCGAACTTCGGTTCTTCTTCACTCGCAATACGAATCCCAATGTTTAAAGCCGAAGTAGCTCGTTCTTTGAACACATTCAACTCATAAGCATTATCTATAACCGGAATAATGTTCTCGAATCCGTTTTCCTTCAAATCCAAAATACGCTGTACGTATTCTTCTTTTTTGAATCCGTTGCACACTATTGTTTGCTCCTTCGTGATTTTCTTCAGCGTGTACAGACGCTTAATCAAATCTATGTCGTAAGCCGAAGAGGTTTCCAAATGAACTTTGTTCTTCAACACTTCTTCCAACACGTATCTGAAATGCGAACTCTTTGTGCAATAGCAATAGTGGTATTCGCCTTCGTAACCGACTTCTTGTCTTCCTTTATCGAACCACTCTTTTGCGCGATTAATATTCTCCGTAATTTTTGGCAAATAAGTAAACTTCAACGGAGAACCGAATTTCTTCACAAGCTCCATCATTGGAACTCCGTGAAAAACCAATTCGTCATTTTCCATTTGAAACTCTTCCTGAGGCCATTCAAATGTTTGGTCAATTAAATCTTTGTACTTCGTATTCATTAGTCTTTACCGCGCTTAATATTTTTTGCAATTTTAGTGTGTAAATGCTTACGCAAAACCATTTTACAGCCATTTCTTTCGAATAGAGAAAATAAACATTCCAATCCCTACGAACGCCATAAATCCCAAAGCGTAAAAATAGCCGTTGTGCCATTCCAATTCAGGCATGTTTTTGAAGTTCATTCCGTAGACACCCGCTATGAAAGTAAGCGGAACGAATATGCTGCTAATCACTGTCAACGTTCGCATAGTGTCGTTGGTCTTTTGACCCAATTGGCTGTGGTACAAGGAAAGTAAATTAATGAGTGTTTCTCGGTACATGGCAATGTTTTCCGACTCTAAAACGATATGGTCGTGCAAATCGCGGTAGTACTTTTTGTTTTCTTCGTTCATATCATTAGGCATTCGACCAATAGCCTCTTTCAACGGGTCAATGCTACGTTTGAAATTCATGATGCGCTTTTTCATGCGCACAATGTGATTTAGTACTACTGGTCTAGGTCGGTTTAGTACATCAAGCTCCAGCTCCTCTATTTCATGCAGCAAAATGTGACTGTAGCTTATGAAATGATCCACTATATTATCTAGTATTAAGTAACACAAATACTCAGGACCTTTCAAGCGAATTTTACCGCGGCCCAAGCGTATGCGCTCACGCAGTTGATCGAAAGTATCGCCTCTGTCTTGTTGAAAAAGGATTAATGTGTTTCCCGAAATAATAATGCTGAATTGCTCGGGAAGAGCTCCACGTTTTTCATTGGGCTCCATCATCTTTCCACAAATAAAAACACAATTGTTTTCCAATTCGAATTTGGGTCTGCCGGTGGTGTTCATGATGTCTTCGAGCAACAACGGATGAATGTTGAATTGATTGCCAATTTCGCGAACAACATCTACTTCATGCACACCTGAAACGCAAATCCAGTTCACTCCTTCTCTTTTAAGTGAAGGTTGAATTTCACTTAATGAAATGTCATTCGTTTCTTGAAGATGCTCAGCGGTGTAATGAAGAAAGTCGATTTGAACCTTTTCTGTCTTTGGATCGCCAATGTATACGAGACTTCCAGGATCCATGCCTGCCTTGGAAATGGTCATGTTTTTTCTTGTGAAGATACACTCAACATTTCAATCTGAATAAATTTTGAATTCAGATAATTCTCAGGGCAAGAATCAAGTCATCTTCGTATCAATGGAAAATTCGAAACACGTTCACCTCATTGCTATTGGCGGAAGCGCTATGCACAACATGGCCATTGCGCTTCATAGAAAAGGATATTTGGTTACCGGAAGCGACGATGAGATTTTTGAGCCGAGTAAAACGCGCTTGAATAACTTGGGTTTATTGCCAAGCGAAATGGGGTGGAACGCAGATCGTATTCATGAAGGAATTGAAGCTGTCATTGTTGGAATGCACGCACGCATCGACAATCCAGAACTCATTCGAGCGCAAGAATTGGGATTGAAAATCTATTCGTATCCGGAGTATATCTACGAACAGTCGAAAGACAAGATTCGCGTGGTTATAGGTGGAAGCCACGGCAAGACCAGCATCACCAGCATGATTCTTCACGTTTTAAATGCGCTAGGAAAAAATGTCGATTACATGGTGGGCGCGCAGTTGGCGGGATTCGATTGTATGGTGAAGTTCACCGAAGAGGCAGAGATAGCGATTATTGAAGGAGACGAGTACTTGTCTTCGCCAACCGACTTGCGTCCGAAGTTTCACTTGTACCATCCAACCATTGCAGTCATGAGCGGCATTGCGTGGGATCACATTAACGTGTTTCCAACCTTCGAGAACTACGTGAAGCAATTTGAAATTTTTGTGGAAAAGATTGTTCCGAATGGAACGCTCATCTATTGCGAGTTAGACGAGGAAGTGAAAAAGGTTTGCGAAAGTGCAAGACAAGATATTTCGCTCAAGCCATACGGAACCTTCGAGCACGAAGTCCGCAACGGCGTTACGTTTATTCGTCACAACGGAACAGAAACAGCCATTGAAATATTCGGGAATCACAACCTTCAAAATTTGAACGCGGCCTTTTTGGTTTGCGAAAGTTTAGGTGTGAACGCGGGTGAATTCCTTCGCGCTATTTCATCGTTCACCGGCGCAGCAAAACGTTTGGAGTTGGTTGGAAGAAACGAGCACTCGGCGTGCTACAAAGATTTCGCGCATTCTCCTTCCAAATTGAAAGCAACAACAAATGCATTGAAGGAACAATTTCCAAACAGAAAATTAATCGCGTGCATGGAACTGCACACGTTTTCCAGTTTGAATAAAAATTTCTTAAGTCAGTACGAAGGCGCTATGGCTGCGGCCGATGAAGCATTTGTGTACTTCAACACACATACACTCGAACACAAAAAACTTCCGCCCATTTCAACGGAAGAAGTGGAACAAGCCTTCGCTTCGAAGAATGTAAAGGTCATTAACGACTCGAAGGCGTTATTGAATATTTTGTTGGAAATGAATTGGGAAAACGCCAATTTATTGTTGATGTCTTCCGGAAATTTCGACGGCTTAGATTACCAAGAAATTTGGAATCAGATGCACAATTAATTTAGGTTAGCCCGACATCCAAAAGCATCATCACAATGAATCCGCCAATGAGGCCGAGTGTGGCCACGTCGGTATATTTGTCTTGCTGCGTTTCCGGAATTACTTCTTCCACAACAACATAAATCATGGCGCCAGCCGCGAAGGCTAAGGCATATGGAAGCACCGCGTGCATTTGAATTACCGCGAGCGCTCCAACTACTCCGGCTATGGGCTCAACAATGGCAGAAAGCTGTCCGTACCAAAAACTCTTTTTACGCGTAAGTCCCATTCTTCTAAGTGGAAATGAAACCGCAATTCCTTCCGGGAAATTTTGCAATCCAATACCAATGGCCAATGCCACCGCCCCGCCAATGCTAGCTTCTGGAAGTCCTGCTGCCACGCCACCGAACAATACGCCTACAGCCAATCCTTCCGGAATGTTGTGAAGTGTAATGGCCAAAACCAACAACATGGTTTTATTCAATTTGGTTTGAACACCTTCGGTTTTTTCTTGCGGAAAATTTAAGTGTAAGTGTGGAAGGAATTTGTCTAGTGCAAATAGGAACAATGCGCCCATTGCGAATCCGGCTGCTGCAGGAAAGGCTTTCGTAAATCCTTCTCCCGGACTCATTTCAATGGCCGGAGCAAGCAACGACCAAAAGCTTGCGGCAATCATTACACCGCCTGTAAATCCTAGCATTCCGTCGAGTGCTCTTCGATTTAAATCTTTCACAACGAAGACCAAAGAAGCGCCTAACGCCGTGACAAACCAAGTAAACGTAGTTGCAATCAGAGCGGCATAAACATATCCATAGGGACCGCCTGTTTCAACCAGATTTTGAAAGAAAGAGGTAATGCTGTTCATACCAACAAATGTAACTGAAATTTATTCGAACACGACCGAAGCGAAGCTTGTTTTAGAAGCACGCGCCTTTGCCCATTTGTGAAAATCGAAGTAGGTGAAGAAAAGCGGATCGGTCTTTTTTACTTCGAGCAATTCACTTTCCAACCAACCCCACAATTCTTTGTCTTGAATGCTCTTGCGCTTCTTGAGTGTTTCATTTATGAATTGAAGAATTTTCTTTTCCCCTTCAAATGCTTTGTTGCGCGTGATAAGGAAGCGCTGAACATTTCGAAGCGCATAAGGAATGTAACGCTCGTTGTTCAATTCAATTTGAACAATTAAATTGAAGACTTGCGCTATGCATTGCAAATGCAGCAACTCGTTGGAAGGCGTGCTTTGAAGGAATCGCTGAATGAATCGCTCAGACTCTTTGAATTCTTCTTGAATGAAACAAACTACGGCGCATTGAAACAAGACATGCGATGCACGAATGTCGAATTCACTTTCCGAACGAGTAAGATCTTCTTTGTGTTCCGCTATGTAAGCATAGGCCGCTTCGTTGTTTTTTTGAAGTAAGAAAACGGTAAGTGCAGTGCTTCGAAGTAACCACTGATTTTCACTTCCAACAAAACATGCTTCAAGTTGCGAGAGGTAGTCAAATGCCGAATCGGCATTTTTCAATTGAGCAGAAATTACCGCTGCATTCGCAAGTGCATTGCGGAGGATGCTGGTGTTTTCATTTCCTTTTACTTCGCAGTTTTTGAGAAGTTCAAGCAGTTCCGTAATGCTACTTAAACTTTCATTCGGTTTTCTAGCGCTCAACAACACCGCGCCTTTCAGCTGTAATAATTTAATTTGTGCCTCTAGAGAAATGGGGGTAATGGTGTCTATTTCATGAAGTAAATCCTCGTTGTGCGATTGCTCTTCGGTTTGTCTAGGCTGACCGTTGGTGTAGTAACCCGCAAACCACGACCACTTCATGAATGCAATTTCTTTTTCATTTTGAATGGAAGAAAGAACCGCTTTCATTTCTGAATAATTGCTGCTAAGCATTTCATGGCGCTCGTTCGCCGGAATGTTCATGGATTCGAGTATGCGTTCTTTCCATTCGTTCAATTCAAGTTGAAGTGCAGAGAGTTCGTGCTTGCGTGCAATTTTTTGCGCCGAGTAAACCAATTTATCGGCTTGTTCAAAGAGTTCACGCATGTACAAGACCTCAATGCTTTGAAGCAGGCGCATAACCTCTGCGCGCGCAGTAGCTTTGTGATGGAAGGCGGCTAATGTTTTAAGTAGCGTGTGGTAAAGCCTATTCTTTGCAATAGAGATGGCGTCTGTGATTGGAGAACCTTTGAGAATCTTCAAGAGTTTCTCTTCGTCGTATTCGTTTAATTTCTCCATGGCATCGAAGAGCAAACGGTGTTGACCGTCTTCTGCCATGGGCTGTAAGCGGAAATAGCGCTTTTCTGATTTGCTTAAACTCTTTATTAGAACGAAGAGTGCGTCGGATGCAACATTTGCCATGGCGTTTCGATTTAAGGTTGACTACAAGTTCTAATTCTTTTTTGGATAAAAGACGCGGTCTTATTTTTCGGTATTCATTTCAAGAGTTTCGGTCATTCTCTGCGTATTTTTGGCAGGCTCGCACTTTTATTGAATGTGGGCAATACTACAACTAGAAATTCGTTCGAGCATTCGTGAAAAAAAATAGAGTAATTCAATTGTTGTTCATCCTTGCGATATGCACCGCGCATAGCGCATTGGCTCAATTCAGCACGGGGACTTGGAGAGATCATCTTCCCTATGGAAATGTGATTGATGTGTGCTACGACGAGATTAACATGGTTTACGCCGCAACGCCCTACGCCATTGTTAGTTACAACCCCGCAACATTCGAAGTGGAACGTTGGTCGAAGGTTAATCGCTTGAGTGATGTAGGCATTTCAGCGGTTGAGTATGATCCAAGCAGCGATGCACTTATAGTTGGATATTCAAATGGCAACTTAGATGTCTTGTTGGAAGACACGCAATTCAACATGCCCGATATTCGATTGAGCAATATTGTTGGAGACAAGAAAATATACGACATACTTCCGTACAACGGCCTCTTGTACCTAAGCACAGGCTTCGGAGTGGTGGTGGTAGACGTTGCCGCGCGTGAAGTGCGTTCGACCTATTTCTTAGGTCCGAACGGACAGCAAGAAAAAGTAAACGATGTCCTTATTTGGAATGAAGAAATTTATGCCATCTCAGATTCGACCGTACGGAAAGCCAATGTCTCGAATCCGTTCTTAGCGAATTTTCAGAATTGGAATACCGTCACCGATTGGGCAGGAAGTGGCGGTTATGCCGATGCAACAGTATTTGCAGGAAGCCTTTTCATTCACCGAAAGGAAACAGAAAACGATAAGATCTACCAGTTTAATCCTGAAGTGGGAAGTTGGGTGTTGTTCAACGCCTTCGGAACATTACGTTATGGCCGCATATGGAATTCAGATGATTACATGTGTTTAGCAGGAGGCTGGGTAGCTATTTGTTACGATGCCGCATTTTATCCGGTATATAATTATTCGGAATTGGACGGTGTTGGACTCAGTCCGAATTTTGCCATTCGTGACATGCACAAAGATTTTTGGGTGGCCGATAAAATTCATGGCCTCGTTGGAAAGTTAAACAATGGCGAAGAACTTACCATTCGTCCAGATGGCCCCGCTTCTGCGGAAGTTAGAAAGTTGAACGCTTACAACAACAATCTTTGGGTAGCCCACGGAGGAATTTATCCATATGGTGGAAATTTATGGCGCAATGGAAATTACTCTGGCCGAGTGGGAGATCAATGGACAATCTACAGCCCAGGCGCAGGAGGCAATTCAACTCCGGGTGTTTCAGACATGGTAGATGTTGCTATTGATCCGTACAACAACAATCGCGTATTTTACGGGTCGTGGGAAGAAGGACTTATTCAGCGCGCAACAGATGGGACTTTGACGTATTACAATGTTGAAACAGGAAACAATCCCTTGCAAGGTTCTGGATTTGCTTGGGCTCCCGGCTGGACCGGTGTTGGCGGAGTAGCTTTCGATCCGAACGGAGTGCTTTGGTTAACCAACAGTTATTCATCCAAACCTATTCAGGCGGTTGATAGAGAAGGAAATTTCGTAGCATATTCATGTGCCCCTTATGTGACGAACGATGATTGGTTGAAAGACATTATGCCAACGCGCGAAGGATACATTTGGGCCATTGTTGCTGGAAGAGGTATTGTGGTGCGCGATCCGAATGGAACTGTTTCCAATGCCTCGGACGACGATATTACTTTTCTGTCGGAAGCGGAAGGCGCAGGCGGATTAGCCAACAAAGATGTCTTTTGTATGATTGAAGATTTGGATGGTGAAATATGGGTGGGGACGCTTCAAGGGCTGTCCGTATTTTATTCTCAGTCTTCGTTGTTCTCTGAAGACCCGCTGGATGGTGAACCAATCTCAATTACACAAGACGGAAACGTTCAAAGATTACTCGATACAGAAACCATTACGTGTATTGAAATTGATGGAGGGAACCGGAAGTGGGTAGGAACAAGAAATAGCGGGGTGTATTTGTTCAGCGACGATGGACTTCAAGCGATAGAGCATTTCACGCAAGAAAACAGTCCGCTTCCAACGAATACAATTTCAGACATTGCCATTAATCAAGACAACGGCGAAGTCTTCATTGCAACCGAAGAAGGAATGGTTTCCTATTTCTCAACGGCAACGAATTTCGATCAGGCAATGAATAACGTTCGTGTGTTCCCAAATCCAGTTCTTCCTGAATTCGATGGAAACATTACAGTAGACGGGTTAGCCTACAACAGCAGTGTTCGTATTACAGATGCTGCTGGAAACGTTGTGTTTCAAGGGCAAAGCGAAGGCGGACGTGTTTTCTGGAATGGAAAAACCACAGACGGACAACGTCCAGCAACAGGCATGTATTACGTCTACTGTTCCAATCCAGATGGAAAGAAAACAGAGACCTTACAGCTCACGTTTATTCATTAAGCCTTATTCGACACACACGCCTTCACAAAAGAGATGAAGAGTGGGTGAGGAGTCATAACGGTACTCTTGTATTCCGGATGGAATTGTGAGGCTACGAAGTACGGATGGTTTTCCAATTCAATAATTTCAACCAATCCACTTTTCGGATTTGTTCCTACCGCTTTCAATCCGGCTTTCTCGAACTTCTCCATGTAATCGTTGTTGAATTCAAAACGATGACGGTGGCGTTCTTCGATATTTATTTTTCCGTAAGCTTTTTGTGCTTTAGATCCTTTCTTAAGCGTACAAGGGTATGATCCCAAACGCATGGTTCCACCTTTGTTTACAATGCTCTTCTGTTCTTCCATAAGGCAGATAACAGGATGCTTCGTATAGGCCTTCATCTCTGTGCTGTGGGCGTCTTTCAAACCAAGGACATTGCGCGCAAATTCAATCGTAGCGATTTGCATTCCCAAACAAATTCCAAAAAATGGAATGTTGTTTTCACGAACGAATTTAATGGCTTCAATCTTTCCATCAATACCTCTTGATCCAAATCCGGGAGCAACAAGCACTCCGTCTAGCCCCGTTAGTTTCGCTTTAACATTTTTTGCATTCAATCCTTCCGAGTGAATCCATTCAATGTCAACTGCGCACTCTAACGATGTTCCTGCGTGAATGAAAGCTTCAGCAATACTTTTGTACGCATCTTTCAATTCAACATATTTACCCACCAACCCAATGCGAACGTGTTTCTTCGGGTTTTTTAGTTTGGTTAGAAAGTCGCTCCATTTGTTTAAATTGGGCTTCTTCTTAGACTCTAAACCCAACTTGCGCAATACAACAAGGTCTAGTTTTTCTTTCTGCATCAAAAACGGAACATCGTAGATGGTATCTGCATCAATGCTCTGAATAACCGCATCTTGAGATACGTTACAGAACTTGGCAATTTTATTTCGAAGAATAGGCGAGAGCTCGTGCTCTGTTCGGCAAACGAGAATGTCTGGTTGAACCCCGTTTTCCAACAACATTTTTACGCTGTGTTGTGTTGGCTTCGTTTTCAATTCACCGGCTGCCGCCAAGTAAGGAACGAGCGTCAAGTGAATGTTAATGCAATCGTCTTCGTATTCCCACATCAATTGACGAACAGACTCTACGTATGGAAGCGATTCAATATCGCCAACGGTTCCACCAATTTCAGTAATCACCACATCGTAATCGTGTGCGTTCCCTAAAAGTTGAATGCAACGCTTTATCTCGTCGGTAATGTGCGGAATAATTTGAACGGTCTTTCCCAAGTATTCGCCACGACGTTCTTTGTCGATAACGCTTTGGTAGATTCTTCCGGTTGTAATGTTATTGGCTTGAGACGTTGGAATGTCTAAGAAGCGCTCGTAGTGGCCCAAATCGAGGTCGGTCTCTGCACCGTCTTCGGTTACATAACATTCTCCGTGTTCATACGGATTCAGTGTTCCTGGATCAATGTTTATGTATGGATCTAGCTTCTGAATGGTTACAGAATAGCCTCTTGCTTGAAGAAGTTTAGCTAAAGATGCTGAGATGATTCCTTTACCCAGAGAACTGGTTACTCCGCCGGTTACGAAGATATATTTGGAACGTTTTGAGGATACCGCTTGCTTTTTTTGCATAACGGGAGACAAAGTTAAGCCATTTGTTAAGTTAGATGCAACTTTACTTTATGGAAACCAATAAAAGTCTTCTTTTCCGCAGCCCTGAATCAATTGGCTCCACGATTCTATCTCGAGTTGCATTTTAACAACAGCCGATTTCTTAAACGGATGTTGCATGCCGGTGAGGTATTGTGAAAGATTAGAGACACCCGGATTGTGTCCTATGAGAACCACGTCATTCCAATCGTTTGGAAGAAGTTCAATGACTTCTAACAAGTCTGAAAGTTCAGCGTTGTAAATTCTTTTTTCTAAATGAAGAACAGGCTTATGGCTTTGCGTGGTACTCAGCGCATGCGCGGTAGAGTAGGTGCGCACGGCAGGACTAACGATCCAGTTTGTTGGAAGTTGTCCGAGGTGATTTCCCAGCGCTAATGCTTGAAGGTTTCCGCGTTCGGTCAGCGGTCTGAAGCTGTCGGGCTGTCCGTAAAGGTCTTCCGCTTCAGCGTGACGAATAATGTAAAGTGTCTTCATTAAACGTTGTACTCTCTTCCTTTTACGTTTAGCACTTTCGTGTATTTCTTCAAGCTACGAAGAACAATGAAAATGATGAATCCGCTGAACAAAGCGGTGTGCCAAAACGGAGTAAGGATTTCCTTCCAACCGAAATATCCGAAGTGCACGTAGTTCTTCAGTGCGTCGAGCAAAGCGAAGGAAATGAATACTGCGAAGAATCCGTTGTATTCGCGTTTCAACACGTTACGCAATGAGAATTCTACAGGTGCAGATTTCCATGAAGAGAAACGTGGGAAGAAAGGCGGAGTTCTTTCGGTCCATTTGATGTAAACGTCTCCGAATTTATTTCGAAGGAAGAATTCTTCTGCGAACATGATGCGTTCGTAGTACAACCAGAACAGTAGGCATGAAGTAAGTGTGAACCACCAGTTACCAACGTACATTATGATACCTAACCACATGAAGAAGTTCCCTAAGTAAAGTGGGTGACGAACAATGCTGTAGATGCCTGTGTGATTTAACACTTCAGCAACCTGACCTTCTTTGGTATTTCTACCTGAAGTACCTTTCGGAGTATAACCGATTGTTATTACGCGAATAAGTTGTCCGAAAAATGAAATACCTAAGCACGTCCAAGCCCAAGTTTTATCGAACAACGGATTGTCTGTATCCAATTCAAACCAAATAACCGAAGCGGCTAAAACATACAATGCCAGTGGAAGAAAGCTGCGCCAACGAAATAGCCAGTTCCCACTTTTGTTCATCTCTTCAATAAGCGCCATAATAGAATTTTATGTCGCGAAAGTACGAATTAATTCTTCGAATCAATTGCTGCGCAATCAATCCTGCGGATCAATCACTGCGTGATCAATTGCTTCGCAATCAATCCTTCGGATAAATCGGAACGATTGATCGCAACGCGATTGATTCGAAGAATTGATCTGAAAGATTGATCACCGAAGGTGATTGTTGGAACTGCGTTGTTAAATCATCACGTTGATGTCATCCGGAACGGTCATCACGAAGTGTCATCCTTCAAGGAAGGTCATCACCAAAGGTGTCATCGGCATTTCGCCGTTGAATAAACAGCATATAACCTGCATATAAAAATTGGTGTGTTTTTCAAATTGGCGAAATAGGTTTGCTCTATGGAACAAAACCTAATTAAATCAGAAATAGAATCACGAATATTTACCATACGTGGGAGGCAAGTGATACTCGATAGTGATTTGGCGAATTTTTATGGTTCTGAAACGAAGTATATTAACAGAGCTGTCAGCAGAAATATAGATCGGTTTCCACCAGATTTCGCATTTCAACTGTCGCTAGATGAGTTTGAAAGTTTGAGGTGCCAATTTGGAACCTCAAAGAATTCAAGAGGAGGGCGCCGTTATATGCCATTCGTATTCACTGAGCAAGGCGTGTCTATGCTCTCTGCTGTTTTGAACACAAATATTGCAATCAAAATCAGCATTCAAATTATTCGGGCATTTGTCGACCTCTGCAAATCAAATGCAGATATAAATCTTTTAAATAGTAGGATTGACCGTCTTGAAGCGAAGCAGGTTATATCAGAATCAAAACTGAATAAAGTTCTAAATGCCCTTGAAGGAAATAATTCACCAAGCAGTGGCATATTCTTCGACGGACAAATTTTTGACGCATATGTCTTTTCAAGCGAACTTATTTCGAGATCAAAAAAATCAATTGTGCTTATCGATAATTTTATCGATGAAAACACATTATTGCAACTTTCGAAAAGAAGTCAAAAGGTAAATTGCATTATATACACAGAGAGAATATCAGAGCAATTAAAACTCGACTTGAAGAAGCACAACGCACAATATCCTCCGATTGAAATTCGAATTTTAAAAAGTTCACACGACAGATTTTTAATTCTTGATGAGAAAGAACTTTATCACATTGGGGCTTCATTGAAAGATTTAGGAAAGCGATGGTTTGCTTTTTCGAGAATGGATGGGCTTGTTAAAGGAATACTTAATCACCTTCGGTGATCAATTCTTCGAATCAATCTTTCAGATCAAGCCTTCGGATCAAACCTTAGGTGAAATCGGAACGATTGATCACCGAAGGTGATTGATTGCTTCGCAATTGATTACGAAGTGATTGATCACCAAAGGTGATTGTGAGGACTCCGTCCTTACAGCATTTTCAACGATCCCATTCCACCATCCAATCCTATAACCTGCCCCGTCATCCAAGAGCTTTTGTTGCTTAAGAGGAAGGTGATGGCTTCGGCAAGATCGTTCGGTTGACCTATTCGGCCTAGCGGATGACGCTTGTTAGAGGCTTCGAGTTTTTCGGGCGTGTTGATAAATTTGTCGGCCAATTGCGTTTGCGTAAGCGATGGGGCAACGACGTTCACGCGAATCTTCGGAGCCAATTCAGCAGCAAGGCTTTTGCCCAATCCTTCCAAAGCTCCTTTCGCCATAGCTACACTCGCGTGAAAGGGCATACCCAATTTCACAGCAACGGTGCTAATGAACACAATAGAGGCCGACTCTGATTTTTTCAAATAGGGAAGTGCCAACTGCGTCGCCTTCAGCGCGCCGTAGGCATTAATGTTCATGTCGGAAAGAAACACTTCGTGAGAAATGCGATGAGCCGGAAGTAAATTTATACTACCCGGACAATACACCAATCCGTCTAAAACCAATCCTTCCGGAAGATTCAATGCATTATCTTCAATATTCCAAACCAAATTGTTCACCTGAGATGACGCTTCGCGTGAAGTGAAGTAAACTGTATGTCCTTGCGCTTCGAGTAATTCTACCGTAGCAGCGCCAATGCCCTTCGATCCACCAATAACTAAATAATTCATTACTTGTCGAGGTTAACGTATTTCAAAAATTCGTTGCGAGTGGCTTCGTTGTTGAAAGCACCCGAATAAGATGAGGTAACTGTTGCGCTGTTGAAGTCCTGCACGCCGCGACTGCTCACGCACAAGTGAACGGCGTCTATAAGCACTGCCACATCTTCTGTTTCCATCACACGCTTTAATTCTTCTGCAATTTGAATGGTTAAGCGCTCTTGTACCTGCGGACGCTTCGCAAAGAATTGCACAATGCGATTCAATTTCGAAAGTCCAATTACTTTTCCGTTTGAAATGTAAGCCACATGCGCTTTTCCAATGATGGGGACGAAATGGTGCTCGCAGTTCGAATAGAACGTAATGTTACGTTCCACCAACATTTCCTTGTATTGGTATTTGTTTTCGAAAAGTTTAACCGCTGGTTTGTTTTCCGGATTCAATCCTGAAAAAATTTCCTTCACGTACATTTTCGCCACGCGATGCGGCGTGCCCTGAAGCGAGTCGTCGGTTAAATCGAGCCCCATGATGTTCATGATGTCCCTGAACTTATCTTCAATTTGTGCAATTTTTTCTTCGTCGCTCAATAAGAATGCATCTTCACGCATAGGAGTCTCAATCGTGGTCATCACGTGTTGATCTCCCATTTCTTCAATCTGGATAGCTATTAGCTCTTTTTCTGTCTGTATCATTCCTGTTTGTTATAAAGTTTAAACCACTTAAATTGAACTTTGTTCGAATCCATTATATTTGTGCAATACCTAAACCTTGTAATATGTCACTTTGGAGGAAAAAAGATTTAGCCGCAATGCTAGCAGATGCAGAAGGCGGAGAGAAATCGTTAAAGAGAACGTTGGGCGCCTTTCAGTTGGTTGCTCTTGGAGTGGGCGCCATTATCGGTGCTGGATTGTTTGTTAGAACTGCTGCCGCTGCCGCAGAAGCTTCTGGAAATGGTGTAACCCTTTCCTTTATTGTTGCAGCCATTGGTTGTGCGTTCGCAGGTCTATGCTACGCAGAATTCGCAGCCATGATTCCTATTTCAGGAAGTGCTTACGCTTATTCTTTCGTAACCATGGGAGAATTAGTTGCCTGGATCATCGGATGGGCATTGGTTATGGAATACGCATTGGGCGCGGCTACCGTGTCTATCGCTTGGAGCGAATACTTGAATAATTTATTTGGAGGAACCATACCTTACGAATGGTGCCACTCGCCGTTTGAGAGTATCAAATACTTGACAGGAGACGCTATGAATCAAGCAATCGCTTTGATTCCTGATTTGTCGAAGTCTGTTCACCACGGAAAAGTTATTTTGTCTGCAGAGCAGATGGAGAAACTTCCAACGTTAGCAGGTTCTGTTCAAACGTCATCGGGAATTATCAACGCTCCGGCATTGTTAATCCTGTTTATGTTGACTTTGCTTCTTATTAAAGGAACCAAAGAATCTGCTTTCGTAAACGCCATTATCGTATTCTTGAAGGTGGCTATTGTATTGGTGTTCATTGCTATCGGATGGCAGTTCATTAATCCAGAGCACTATACCCCTTATCTTATCCCAGAGGGAGTGAAAGGACATGAAGGATTCTTCGATTGGGGATGGGGCGGTGTTTTAGGTGGAGCAGGAATTGTATTCTTCGCATTCATCGGATTCGATGCGGTTTCGACTGCTGCGCAAGAAGCGAAGAATCCAAAACGCGATATGCCAATTGGAATTCTAGGTTCGCTAGTGGTGTGTACCATTTTGTACATTCTCTTCGGTCACGTCCTTACAGGTGTTGCACCTTGGTCAGACTTCGGTGATCCTGCTTTAGGAAAAGAAGCGTCTGTTACATACACCATTAGCACGTACATGAAGGGTTACGAGTGGTTGGCAACAACCGTGAACGTGGCTATCCTAGCCGGTTTCTCGAGTGTAATCTTAGTTATGTTAATGGGACAAAGTCGCGTGTTCTACTCTATGAGTAACGATGGTTTGTTGCCAAAGGCATTCGGAGAGTTACACCCACGTTTCAACACGCCTTACAAAGCAAACTGGATACTATTCGTATTCGTTGGATTGTTCGCTGCTTTCGTACCCGGAAGTGTTGCGGGTGATTTAACCTCATTTGGAACCCTATTCGCTTTCATTCTTGTGAGCGCTGGTGTTTGGATTATGCGTGTGAAGAATCCTGAATTTGTTCGTCCATTCAAAACCCCATTGGTTCCATTGGTTCCAATCTTAGGCATTTTGGTTTGTACAGCAATGATTGCATCGCTCGATTTGCAAACATTGAAAGTTGCAGCTATTTGGATGGCAGTTGGATTGTTGATCTACTTCGGTTATTCAAGAAAGAACTCGCACCTTCATAAAAAGTAATGAAGGATATGTTGAATTGAAAAGAGCAGCTTCGGCTGCTCTTTTTTGTTTGTAGAATATCTTGAACATTAAAAAGCCCGGAACGTTTTCCGGGCTTTTTAATACCTTAACCTAAACCTTAACTAAAACTGTGTAACGAAAGAATATCGTTATGGTAGTTATAACGCATGAGATTTAAAAAGGTTGCAATTATTTTGAAATAATCCATTTATTTTTTTCAGACCGAAGAATGATTATCCCGTTTTTAGAAACAGGAATCACTTCAAACGGCTGTAAATACGGGGTTTTATAGAGAAGCTGTCCAACTTCATTGTATATGCAAAAATTGTGTAGCGCGCAATCTCCGGAGAAGAATATCCCTTCGGAATTTGAATGCCATTGAATGGATTCCCCTTCTTCTTCTATTCCAGTTAGTACAAACGAGTTCTCGTATACACAGCCGAAGCCGTCCGTAATTAGAGCACTTATTTCAGTTGTGTCTGTCCAGAAATAGGAGGTGCCATTGGTTCCATCGCTCCAAACACATTCATAAGGATCGAATGCTCCAGTTATGGAAAGCAACAATTCTGAAGTAGGAACAGATGGAATGATTGAAGAAGTGATACTTGGTGGCACAACTTCTTGAATGCTGAACGTGGTGTCTATCCAACAACCGTTTGAAGTAGTTGCCGAAATGGAATAATCTCCCGCAAACAACGCGGTGTTGGGTTCAATGGAATTCCAAATGATTGGGGCAGTTGCATTCAACACAGTCGGACTGAAAACAAGACTACTGTCGATACAAACAAGATTTCCAACATTGAAATGAATCTGAGTCGAGTCGAGGAGCCCAATGCTAAATGCAGCGTCTACTTCACAAACGGTGTTGTAGGTAATGGGATATTGATATTCGCCTGGAAACAATCCCGAGTAGTTTCGAATCTCCAGTGTATCTCCTTCAGCATTTAATAGATAAACATTCGCAGACCCATTGCCATCACCCAAACAAATTGCCGAGTTGGTTGAAACCACAATTACGGGATCAATAGGCAGCTCGGGAAGAGAGGCACTTAAATTAATTCGATGTCCGTATCCGGTTCCTACACTAGCCGTTATTGTGGAAGTGTTGAATGTTGTGGTTGAAGAAGTTTGGTTGTTCGACCAAATGACATCGGGCCAATTCAACAGTGAAGCAGTAGCGGGATCTCCCGGACATGCGCCTGGTGCAGTTTGTATTTCAGGAACAGTCTCTGCTTCTGTAAGCACTTGAAGTTGATTGGAATTCAAATTGTAATAATGATCGACCACACCGCTGGGCCAAACCAAAATGAGCGAGTCTATGGTTAAAGATTGTCCGAGTCCGATAATGATGTTCTGACTGTTTTGTCCCAAGTAATTTCCAGCACTCATGGTATAACCTGAAACCAAAGATGAGTCGAAGTATGCAGTGTACTTCGTTCCGAAACCGTTGCGGTTACTCAGTCTTCCAGCCAATCTGAATTTGAAATAGCGGTTGTTCGATTCAGAGGTGTTTTCGTAAATGAAATGATTCGTGGCATTTTCAAGCGCGGAGACACTGCCGTTCGACTCCGGAGTAATAACCAAGTCACTGAATCCATCGTTATTGAAATCGCCTTTGGCACTGGCGTAATAGCCCGACTCTAAACTGGTGAGGTTTGGGCATTCTAGATCTTCGAGCATGCCTTGGTTGTTCTTGAAATATTTGTTGTTGAGGATCCCGAAAATATCGTATCCCCCTCTTGTGCAGACGAAGAGGTCGCTCCAAGAATCATTGTCTTCATCTATCCACAGACCCGACCAACTTTCAAGATTGTATTCAAGGGGCTGTGTGCTAGTAATATCGTTGAAGAACCCTGTGCCATCATTTTGTAGCAGGAAGTTGGGCACAAAGGGACTGTTACTTATGAATAGATCCATATCTCCGTCTCTGTCGAAATCTTCCCAAGAGTTACTCATGGCGTCAGCAAGTACCACAAGGTTTTGCTGCATTGCAAATTCTGTGGGGGTGCTAGTGTTGAATCCATACAATTCATTGTCGAATTGATGGTCATTAACGATATACAGTTCAGGGAACAAGTCGTTGTTAACGTCTATCCAACAAGGCTGAAAGGAAGGGTTCGTATTGTTATTTATTACAGGAAAATTGAGAGGGTTGAAACCAGTTCCTGCATCATTTACATAAATTCTGTTGGGTGTGTAATAGGAATAATTTGCAACGGCAACATCCAGAAATCCATCGCGATTCAAATCGCCCAGCGCAACGCCAATGCTTCCGTCATTGGGCATAAACGGATTCTCAAGGCCAATGAAGACTTGCTGAAAAGTGCTACTGCCCGCGCCAAGGAACAGTTGGGGTTCCGCATCGTATCGGGTAACCACAAGATCATTGAAGCCGTCTTCGTTAATATCTCCCCAAACACAGCTCTTCGCGTTCTTGGTGTTTTTGAAATTGTAGGTGAATACAAATTGTCCGAGTACATTGCGGTAATAGCGCGTATCTCCAGTGTCGGTGCACAGTGTCAAATCGTCCCAGCCGTCTTCGTCCACATCGAAAAAACTTACACCCGACCCGAAGTAGTTTTCATAAATCAGAGGAATGTCTCCGACAAACGGTTTGACATTGGTAAATGGAAGGGTCTGCGCAAAAGACGATAGGCTTAAAACCAAGAATATTGAAAGGACTTTAACGTGAAGAAAGCGCATCGTTCAGTTGTTCTTAATTTATGTCTTTTGCTTTTCGCGCTTTGCAGCGGGGAAAAGAATGTTGTTTAAGATAAGTCTGTAGCCCGGAGAATTCGGATGCAACGAAAGGTCTGTAGGCGGATCTCCCACGCGGTGCTGGTAATCTTCAGGGTCATGTCCGCCGTAATAGGTCCATTGCCCTTGGCCCAATTCGCCGTGCACATATTTCGCGCATTTGATGTTCTTCGATTCACCCATAATGGTGACTTCGCTTTTAATATACCCTTCACGGAAGGAAGTCGTTTGTCCCATGAATCCGTGTATCACCTGCGTGTGGTTCTGCGTAAGTATAGTTGGAATGATATCCCACTTCGCAGAAAAATCGAAGAGTGTGAAGAAGTCGTTTTCCTCTTTCACCTTCAAATGATCTTCTGTTCCGTCTATGTTTGAAAACTCATAGACCATTGGGTCTTTAATGATGTTGTAATTCTGGAAAGCGAAGCCTTGCGTGAAGTTGAGTTTCTTTTGCGCATTCGGATCACTGGGGTCTCCGTCGAATACGCTTTCCACCATGTCTGTTCCTTGAGCAGCCAAGGCAATGTCATAGGAATCTGTTCCGCTACACATGGTAAATAGAAATCCTCCCCCTAAAACAAAGTTCTTAATAGTCACAGCAACTGCACGCTTCATTTCAGAGACCTTGTTAAATCCGAGTTTCGCTGCGGTGGCTTCTTGGTTTCGAACTTCGTCTCTATACCACGGAGCCATGTTGTAAGCGCCGTAGAATTTTCCATATTGACCTGTGAAGTCTTCGTGGTGCAAGTGAAGCCAATCGTATTCAGGAAGTTTTCCGGTTATAATTTCTTCATCGTAAATACTCGTGTACGGAATTTCAGCATAGGTAAGGACTAGCGTTACCGCATCGTCCCAAGGCTGCTTGCCTTGCGGAGTGTACACTGCAATCTTCGGAGCCACTTCCAACTTCACCTTTTCCATGTTTACTTCCGGATCGGCTATTTCTTGATAAATGGCTTGAACTTGTGCATCTGCAATGACTTGAAAACTTACCCCGCGCTCGGTACACTTCTTTTGAATGGACGGAATGTTTTCCATCAGAAAACTTCCGCCACGGTAATTCAACAACCATTCAATGGGTAGCTTCTGTTCCAAAACCCAGTAGGCTATGCCGTAGGATTTAATGTGGTTCTGCTGCGATTCGTCCATTGGAATAAGCAACATGCCCGCAAAGCAGGAGTTTCCCAAAAGGGCTAAAGCCAATATGACAAGTAATTTGCGCATGCTTCAAAGATACTCACGACGAAGAACAACGCAAGACCTAAAAAATTGTGTGTGCTTTTGGTTGAAAAGTCGGTTTGACCTTCCTGCTTCGAATGGCTAACTTTGCAAAAAAATAATTACACCATGAAATTTTTCATCGACACAGCAAACTTAGATCAAATTAGAGAAGCTCAAGACTTAGGCGTACTTGACGGAGTTACAACAAATCCTAGCTTAATGGCGAAGGAAGGTATCTCTGGAACAGACCGCGTTATGAAGCACTATGTTGACATTTGCGAAATTGTTGGAGACGGCGATGTAAGTGCTGAGGTTATTGCTACTGACTTCGACGGAATGGTGAAGGAAGGAGAGGAGTTGGCTGCATTGCACGAGAACATCGTGGTGAAAGTTCCAATGACCAAGGACGGAGTAAAAGCGATTCGCTATTTCACAGACAAAGGAATCCGCACGAACTGCACGTTGATTTTCTCGGCAGGACAAGCGCTTCTTGCTGCTAAGGCAGGAGCGACATATGTTAGTCCTTTCGTTGGACGTTTGGACGATATTTCTACAGACGGTATTGATTTGATTGAACAAATCAGAACCATTTTTGATAATTACGGATTCGACACTGAAATCCTTGCAGCTTCTGTTCGTCATCCAATGCATGTCATTGCTTGTGCTGAAATTGGAGCAGATGTTATGACCGGTCCGTTAAGCGTGATCTTGCAATTGATGAAGCATCCGTTAACAGACATCGGATTGGCGCAATTCCTTGCTGATCATAAGAAAGCTGCTGAAGCGAAATAATTTTGATTTCAATATCAGACAACAACGCTGATTACACAGCGGCACAGATTATTCGGAAGCAAGGCGTTTGTATTCTTCCAACAGATACAGTTTATACTTTTGCTTGTGCGTTGTCAGATAAAAAGGCAATAGAGAAAATGGCTCAATTGAAAGGCGTGCGTTTAGACAACGCGCGCTTTTCTATTGTTTGCAACGACCTTTCTCACTTGGCCACGTTTACAAAGCCCATTTCAACGCCGTATTATCGCTCATTGAAAAGGCACACCCCAGGCATGTTCACTTTTTTGTTGGAAGCAAGCAGTCTGGTCCCCAAACTTTTCACTTCACGCAGAACCACCATTGGTCTTCGTGTTCCCGATCACGATTTCCTTCAACGCGTGCTCACTCAATTGGGTGAACCCCTTGTGGTTTCGAGTGTTCACCGCAAAGAAAATGCGGAAGACTATCCGCAGGAATCCATCGATCTCGAAGACGATTGGTCAAACGATGTGGCTGAAATTTTCTTTGAAGACACTTCGAAAATGTTACTCTCTACGGTTGTAGATTTTTCTGGTTTGAATCCGGTCGTGGTTCGCCAAGGAGCAGGGGAGTGGAATCCTTAAGCAATATCCATAAACAATTACTCGTTCGCAAGTTTCAGAAATAGCCCAATCCTGCTGGGGTGGTCTTGGTAATTTCACATTGACAAATTGTGACTATGAGAAAAATTGCACTGGGTTTTGTTTTATTGGTTTTGAGCGCCACAACTGTGTTTGCTCAAAAGTCCTTTGAGAAGATTTTGCCCGAACGAATCTACCGAGAGGCCTTGAATCTTTTTGAAAACGAAAAATTCGTTCCGGCGAAAGAATCGTTTGAAAAATACCTTTCGTTAACGACCGGAAACGACAGCTATCGCGCCGATGCGGAATACTACCAAGGTCTTTGTGCCATGAATCTGTTCCATCCCGATGCGGAGTTCTTGTTAACCAACTTCGTTCGTAATCATCCCGATTCACACTGGTGTCAGAGTGTTTATTTGGAATTGGCGAACTTCAAGTACAAGAGTAAATCGTACAAACAATCACTCGAGTGGTTCAATAAAGTTGAAGAAAAACAATTGTTGGCGGAAGAACGTCCTGTCTTTTATTACAAGCGAGGTTTCGTAAAATTCGATCAAAAGAAATATGCAGATGCACGCGTAGATTTCGCGAAAGTGAAGGATGGCGATTCGGAATACAAGTCTGCCGCAACCTATTACTACGCTTACATGGCCTACACGAATAAAGATTATCAAGTCGCATTGGAATCTTTTTCGAAGTTGAAGGAAGACAAGGATTTCAAGTCTGTTGTTCCTTATTTCATTTCACAAATTTATTATGTTCAGAAGCGTTTCGATGAACTGTTGGCCTATGCACCACCGTTAATCAATGCGGAAGAAAATGTGAAAAACAACTATCCGAATGCAAATGAAGAAATTGCACATCTCATCGGCGACGCCTATTTCATTCAAGAAAAATACAAAGAGGCTCTTCCGTTTTTAGAGAAGTATCACAACTCGCCAACGGCAAAGCCTTCGGTTGAAGACTACTATCAGTTGGGATTTTGCTACTATCGTAACAGCAACTTTGAACGCGCGGTAGACGCTTATTCACACTGCACGAAGGAAGACTCTCCAACTTCGCAACTGGCGAACTACAACATAGGAGATTGCTATTTGAAATTGGAGCAGAAGGAATATGCGCGTACCGCTTTCGAAGCGGCTTCCAAGCAAACGCATAACCTCGATGTGCAAGAAGACGCGTTGTTCAACTACGCGAAATTGGCTTTCGAACTTTCGTACAACCCTTTCCACGAAGCCATTTCAGCTTTCGAAGGGTACTTGGAAAAATATCCGAACTCTGCACGTCACGACGAAGCTTACGAGTTCTTGTTGAATGTGTATTTGAAAACAAGAAACTACGAGCGCGCCTTGACCTCATTGGATAAAATGAAGGTGAAAGACATTCGCGCGAAAACGTCTTATCAGATTGTTGCCTTCAACCGTGGTGTTGAATTGTACCAAGCGGAAAGCTTTACGAAGTCTGAAGAGTTCTTTACGAAATCGCTGGAGTATCCTGTGAACACGTACCTCATGGCACAGGCGAAGTATTGGATGGGAGAGATCAACTACCGTCAGAATAAATATCCAAAAGCGAAGGAATACTACCAAGCATGTATCGCAGAGCCTGCAGCATTCAATTCGGAGTATTATGCCTTGGCAAACTACAGCTTGGGTTACACCTATTTCAAATTGGGTGTGGCGCAAAAAGACTACGATGCTTCGAAGCCTTACTACGCTAATGCGAACACGGCTTTCAGAAAATTCGTTGATTCGAAAGAAGCAGACGATGTAAAGAAAGGCGATGCATATTTGAGAATTGGAGATTGCTTCTTCGTTTCGAAAAGTTACAAGCAAGCCATAGAGAGCTATTCAAAAGGAAGTCCAGCACAAAAAGATTACATCCTTTTTCAGAAAGCGCTATGTGAAGGATATGAAGGGAACAATTCAGGAAAAATTAATTTGCTGAAGTCTTTAGTAGATTCTGAAAGCAATTCGAAGTTCAAGGTAGATGCGGCTTTCGAGTTGGGAACGACCTACTTGAGTGAAGGAAAAAACTCAGAGGCGAAGACCGTATTCCTTCAGTTAATGGCAGACGAGCCTACTTCGAACTACACCAGAAGAATTTTGGTGAACCTGTGCTTGATCTATCGCAACGATGAAAACGACGCGAAGGTGAAGTCTACCTGGAACACACTTTACACGAACTACGGAAACGACAAGATCATTCTAGATGCTTTGGAAATTGTGAAGCCAGTTTTAATCGATGATGTTGAATTCCAAAATCAGATTACGCATTTAACTGTTGCAGATGTGAGTGCTTTGGAAATTGAAGAAGGAGTCTTCACCAAAGCTTCTGCGCCTGCCTATGCAGGTGAGTGTGCAAAGGCCAAAGGAAAACTTGAGTCTTATTTGAATCAATATCCAAATGCCGTTCATGCAGCTGAGGCGAATTTCTTGTTGGCCGATTGCTTTAAGAATGAAGGCAACAAAGAGTCTGCGATTACTTACTATGAGCGCGTGATTGCCTTGCCATTCTCTGACTTCACGGAAGAGGCGTTAAACAATGCTGCTGACATTCGCCTTCAACAGGGAGAATATGCCAATGCCATAGGTCACTTATTGAAAATAGAAAGCGCTGCTGTTTCGAAGAAGAGTGTGGAAGATGCGCAAATGGCCTTGCTTGTTGCATACTACAGCATTGAAGAAATGGGATTGGCGCGAGAATACGCAGACAAGGTCATTGCAGATGCTTCAGCGAATGCAGACAACCGTGCGAAAGCATATCTCTGGAGAGCGCGCATGAAGATGAAAGAAGAAGAGTTTGCAAGCGCTTTAGAAGATTATACGGAAGTGGCGAAACGCGGCGGTGAAGGAGCAGCAGAGGCGGCATTCCAGAATGCCTTTGTTGAATACAAATTGAAGGAATTGGATAAGGCTGAGAAATCAATTTTCAAGTTGATTGAAAAGTATTCGTCATTTGAAAAATGGAAGTTTGAAGCCATCTTACTTCTATCCGATGTCTATGTTGCGAAGCCAGATTATTACCAAGCCCGAAAGACGCTTGATGCGGTTATTGCTAAATCGAAAAATCCAGAAATCTTAGCGCGTGCCGAACAGAAGAAACGCGACTTAGAAGAATTGGAAAATCCAAAGCCAAGAGCCGTGGAGATTCCTATTGATAACACAGATGAGAATATTCAAAACGATGAGTTCCATGAAGAATAAATTGAAGACTATATTATTGGCTGTAATGCTCGTTACAGCCGCTGCACCTGCGATAGCGCAGGTCGACAGTGTGCTCATTCAGAGTGCGCAGTTTGTGGGTGATTTGAATATTTTCTTGCGCGATGCGAATAAAATTTCGAATCAACCTTTCGTTATTGAAACAGAAACAAACGCGTCTTTGTTGAAGTACAACATGCTTCCAACAAGACAGATTTCGTTCACCCAACCTGCAACCATTTTGTCGTCGAATTTTCCAATGGAAAAGAAGTTAAAGAAGCTTCAAAACGGATGGGTTGATGTTTCTTTCGGAAGTTATGTTACGCCGAAGATTGATGCGTATTACACCGACGGCAGATCGAAGAAAGGAGATTGGGGTGTTCGTTACGGTCACCAGAGCGCGAACTCGAATTTCGAAGTGCTTTCGGGTGCAGATCTTCCTACGACATTTAGTGAAAACAATGCAACCCTTTGGGGAAAGAGATTCTACAAGAAGACCGTTGCAGATGCAAAGATTAATTGGAACAGAAATGTCACCAATTGGTACGGAATAGACTCTTCGCAATTGAGTTATTTTCCAGATTTTTCGAGTTTGAAACAGACCATGAATGTTTACAACGGAAACTTTGGAATTCGCACCTTCGACAGAGATAGCAACGATTTGAATTGGTGGGCGAAGGCGGGATATCGCTTGGCTTCAGATGCTTTCAACTCGAACGAGCACTTTGTAGATGTGAGCGGTGGTGCAAGCAAATTGGTGAAGACCGAAGTCTTCAGCGGAGAATTCGGAATGACCTACAATCAGTTTAATTCAACCGGATTGGATTGGTCTCCGGACTATGCGAATATGTGGGGAGAAGGCGATTCATTAAGAACCACACGTTCGTTCGACAATGCAATTGTTCGATTCATTCCAACAGCATATACGGTATACAAAGATCTTCGTGTGAAGATTGGAATGGGCTTGTACATGCAATCGCGCGGCGAGCAACGTGGACATTTCTATCCGCAAGCGGAAGTGAGTTATAGCATTCTCGACGGAATGTTTGTTCCATATGCGGGAATTAAAGGTTCGTTGGCCCCGACAACCTATTACGGCTTATACAATCAGAATCCATTTGTAGTTGTGCAACCACAACTGCTCAACCAAAACAACAAAATGCAGTTGTATGGTGGGGTGAATGGTTCTATCTCACGTCGCGTGAACTACAGTGTTGGCGGCGAATTGAATAAGATTGAGAATTTCGCTTTCTTTGTGAACGACAGTCTGTTTTCAAGAGGAAACATGCAAGGTGTGCTGTATGATAACTTAAGAGTGGCTAAAGCGAAGGGCGAAATTGAAGTTTTAGGTGGAAAGAAATGGAGCGCGAAAATTGGCGGTTCATATTCCTACTTTGAAACCAGTCAGCAATATGCTTGGCAACTGCCGAATCTTCAGTTCTCGGCTGAGGCTTCATACAACTTGAATTCGAAGTTTAAGTTTAATTTCCAAGGAATGTATTACGGAGATCGCTGGGCGAAGTCGGTGTTACCTGTTACAGGACAGGATGATGTAGCTCAGATCGACGGGTCGTATGTCTATAAAATGAAGGGATTCGTAGATGTGAATTTGCGTTCAACATACACTTACAACGAGCGACTTTCAGCGTATTTGCAATTCAATAATATTTTGGCTCAGAAGTACGCTATTTATAGCGGAATTCCCAGTCAGCGCTTCTTTGCCGCTATGGGTGCATCGTATTCGTTTTAGCGTAGCAATTTGTTAACGAAATGTTCATAAAACCACGGGGGCTTCGGCCCCCGTTTTTTGCTACGGCAATGGGCCTTTCGTAACTTTGGTCACCTTGAAAAAATGGGCTTGTCCTGTTCTTCAATTTGAAATAAAAAAGTTAGATAATTAATAGTCCTACGAGAGAATGAGTGAAGAAATAGAAAATACCCTTACCCCCGGTTATACCGCTGATAATATTCAGTCGTTAGAAGGGATGGAGCACGTGCGTATGCGTCCTGCTATGTACATCGGAGATATTGGAACTCGCGGTCTGCACCACTTGGTGTATGAGGTAGTGGATAACAGTATCGATGAGGCGTTGGCCGGACATTGCGATACGGTTCAGGTATTTATCAATACAGACAACAGCATCACGGTTAAAGATAACGGTCGTGGTATTCCTGTTGACATGCACAAGAAGGAAGGCGTAAGCGCCCTTCAAGTGGTAATGACCAAGATTGGTGCAGGTGGTAAGTTCGACAAAGGATCTTACAAGGTTTCTGGTGGTCTTCACGGTGTTGGGGTAAGTTGCGTGAACGCACTTTCTATTGCATTGAAGGCAGAGGTTTTTCGTGAAGGAAAAATTTATGTTCAAGAGTACAGCTGCGGTAAGGCGTTATATCCTGTTAAGGAAATGGGAACGACCGATCTTCGCGGTACTACGGTGACCTTCCTTCCAGATAACACCATCTTCGATACTGCAGAATACAACTACGACACATTGGCCAATCGTCTTCGCGAACTTTCATTTTTGAACAAAGGCATTCGCTTGCACTTGACAGATGAGCGCGTGACCAACGAAGACGGCACGTTCAAGAACGAAGAGTTCTACAGCGAAGCGGGTTTGATTGAAATGGTGAAGTTCTTAGATGAAAGCCGTCCGGCTATCATTGGAACCATTATTCACATGGAGCGCACAGACGGTGCTATTCCGGTGGAAGTGGCCATGACTTACAACGATTCATATAACGAGAATGTATTCTCATACGTTAACAACATCAACACCCACGAAGGTGGAACACACTTGCAAGGATTTAAGCGCGGATTAACTTCTACGTTGAAAGACTATGCAGATAAGAGTGGTTTGTTGGAAAAAGCGAAAGTGGAAATCGTGGGAGATGACTTCCGCGAAGGACTTACGGCAGTTGTATCTGTTAAAGTTCAAGAGCCACAGTTCGAAGGACAAACCAAAACGAAATTGGGAAACAAGGAAGCGGTTGCTCCGGTATCTCAAGTGGTAAGTGAAATGCTTCAGGCTTATTTGGAAGAACACCCAGCTGAAGCGAAAGCAATTGTACAAAAAGTTATTCTTGCTGCTCAAGCGCGTATTGCTGCGAAGAAGGCACGTGAGACCATACAAAGAAAAGGAGTAGGTTCTGGTGGTGGACTTCCTGGTAAGTTGGCCGACTGTTCTGAAAAGGATCCAACGAAATCAGAATTGTTCCTTGTCGAGGGAGATTCAGCGGGTGGAACCGCTAAGCAAGGACGCGACCGTGTGTTCCAAGCGATCTTGCCACTTCGTGGTAAAATCTTGAACGTTGAAAAAGCCATGCAACATCGCATACTTGAAAACGAAGAGATCAAGAACATGTACACCGCTCTAGGGGTATACATTGGAACTGAAGACGACAGCAAAGCGTTGAACACTGCCAAGCTTCGTTACCATAAGATTGTGATCATGTGTGATGCCGACGTAGACGGATCTCACATTGAGACACTTATTTTAACCTTCTTCTTCCGTCACATGAAAGAGTTGATAGATCAGGGAATGATCTACATTGCAACTCCGCCGTTGTACCAAGTGAAGAAAGGAAACAAAGGCGAATACGCTTGGACCGAAGAGCAACGCGATGCGTTGATTAAGGAGATGCGTGGAGCGGGTTCTGAAACAAGTGTTAACGTTCAACGATACAAGGGTCTTGGAGAGATGAACGCAGAGCAGTTGTGGACAACGACCATGGATCCAACAACAAGAACATTGCGTCAAGTTACCATTGACAACGCTGCGGCGTGTGACCAGATATTTTCTATGCTTATGGGCGACGAGGTTCCGCCTCGTAGAGCGTTCATTGAAGCGAATGCGAAATACGCGAAGATCGACGCGTAACGTCACTTCGCTACTTCAATTTCTCATTGTTCAAATGTCGCGTGGCATCGCGCTCGGTTTTCTTCGCCATGTTTTTTTCGAAGGCTTCTTGTAAATTGATGCCTGTCTGATTTGCGAGGCAAATCAGAACGAAAAGAACATCGGCCATTTCATCGCCGAGGTCTTTGGTTTTGTCACTTTCTTTTTCACTTTGCTCGCCGTATCGGCGAGCAATGATGCGAGCGACCTCACCAACTTCTTCGGTTAGCATAACCATGTTGGTGAGCTCGCTGAAATAGCGCACACCAACAGTTTTAATCCATTCGTCAACCTGTGCTTGAAGCGCATTCAAATCTTTTTCCATTAATGACCTCCAGCCATTTCACCAATTTGAATGTTTTGCTTTTTCAAAATTCCTTTCACGCGGTAAGCGTAGAAGGCCAAGTAAGCAAAACACGCAACGCCTACGAAGTAAGAATATTGAATGCCTAACACAGCGTCATTAGACAACGCGCCTTGTGCTACTGAAACAAATCCACCGCCCATAATCATCATGATCAATAAGCTCGATCCCGTATTAGTTCTGCTTCCTAATCCTGCAATACCTAATGTGAAAATACATGGCCACAAGGTGCTGCAGAACAATCCAACAGACATGAACGCAAATACGCTGATCATTCCAGTAGCGAAAATTCCAACCAACAATGCAGCAATACCCAATAACGAATACATCAACAATTGTTTAATCGGATTTCCTTCACTCATCTTATCAGCTGCAATCAATACAAGTACTAAACCTAAGTACGGATAAAAATTAGAGACTGGGTGTCCAGCAATAGCATTCACCAACATGAAAATTCCGAAAGCAGCGAATGGAAGAATAATGTTCAGTTTGCTTTTCAACGATTGTGAAATGTTGAATGATCCAGCAGCACTGGTCCAACGTCCAATCATTAAACTCGCCCAGAACAAAGAAACAAACGGAGCAATTGCGCTCTCTTCGGTTCCCAATTTTTGCTTCATGAATTCAGGAAGGTTACTTGCAGTAGAAACTTCAACACCTACATACAAGAAGATGGCGAGCATACCCATTGACAATTGTGGGTACTTCAAGATAGAAAGCAAGCTTGCATTATCGTTGTCAGATTTTACAGTTTCAATTTTATCTGGAACAGAAGAGAACTTAAACATCACTGCTGCTAAAACGAAAGCAGCACCTAAAACCAAATAAGGAATTTGAACCGCTTTTAAATCCAACGTCGTTGGTCCAGATCCAATTCCACCAAAGATTGCAAAAGAAACAATAACAGGTCCTATCGTTGTTCCAACGTTATTAATTCCCCCCGCTAAACTTAAACGTTGATTTCCTGTTGCAGGATCACCCATTTGAATAGCCAACGGATTCGCTGCAATTTGTTGAAGCGAAAATCCCAAACCAACAATGAACAATCCTGAAATAAGCAACTCGAAAGATGCCGTGTTCGAAGCAGGAATGAACAACAAAGTTCCACATGCGGAAATTAAAAGTCCAAGCGCCAATCCGTTTCTATAACCCAGCGAATTCAAAATATCGCGCTTCATGATGGCTGAAATAGCGAAGTACAAAAGCGATCCTACCGTATAGGCTAAATAGAAAGCAAAAGAGATTAACTGCGATTGCATTTGCGAAAGGTTCAACGCTTTCTTGAATACGGGAATTAAGATGTCGTTACTTGCCGCAACGAATCCCCAGAAAAAGAAAATCGAGATTAAGGTTGCCAATGCGCCTTTAGGTGCTTTTTGCATGTTTTTTTGGTTTAAGGTTTAGACTGCAATATAATAATGTAACTTGTACAATAAGTAGAACATGTGTTATTTCTTGCCCTTCCGAATAATCTCTTCCCACTTCTGTTGAATGCCTTCAGCAGGAAGCGGCGTATACTCAAATTGAAGGACGCCTTTGAAGTTGGTTTGTAACGCGCAAGGAACGGTTGCAATGCGCAATTCCTGAATCAATTTGAAGTCGTTTCCACCATACAAAACCTCAATACCGTCAAGCTTGAAGAGAGCAATGGTCTTTTGAAAGGACTCGAAATTGTCGTGCATGCCAATTACCACAATGCGAAAATCATTTTTGTATTTGGAAGCTAGATGGTTCAAGAGCGCAAGATCGCGTTGACTCGATTTACTTTCATTGAAGAAATACAAGTACATGTTTCGATCGCAATGCTCTGTGAATTTCCATTTATCGTTATTCGAATTAATCAAAGTGAAGTCTGGTAACAGACTGTTTTTTTTCAATCCGGAAAACTCAATCTCACAAGCCTTCGCCAACGACTTGCTCGTTTCGAATTTACTTGTGCTCTGCAAAATCCCAAGAAGCTTTTTCATGAGCGCCGGACTGTGCGCTCGCGTGTAATAGTTTTTGCGTAACGCAGAAATAAGTATGAGCTCTTCAACTTGCGGATAGTGTGTGCTATCTGGATTGAGGTAGTGAATAATAGGAGCCGAAGAAGTAGCGGTTTCAAGCAGGAGGGTAAAGGCTTGTGCATCGCGCGTATTCAAAGAAGGATTTAAGTAGTTGGAAGAAACCAGTTCGAGCCACTTCACAAAAGCCGGATTTTTAATATCAATGTGCAATGATATTTTCTCAAGCGCAACCGGATTGTTTGTCAAAGCTCGAAGCGAAGCAATTTCAAAAAAGAAGTAGTTCAATAAAAACGGGTCTTTTTTGAAATAGTCTCCGAATTTTAAATTCATCTTATTCTCAAAAGCCTCTATTTGCGTTTGGAAATTCACATTCGCTGCAGCAAATTCGGAAGAGTCATTCTTCGAATTGAATTTCACCAAATCCGATTTCGGATTAATCTCTTGCATGCGGGAAGTAGCCGCCTTGTTTTGCTGCGAATTAAGCAACATGTAATTGAAGGAATTGTCGCTAAGAAATTCAGCGATCGCTGAATTTATCTCGCCAACAATCGCGTTCGTGCGGTCACTACTCGTGTTGTCAATCTTCGCTTCCCAACTGCGAATTAAGCCGTTTTGAGTAAGCGTGGTATCCACAGAAAGAAATTCAACGGCATAGGTTTGCTTCGGATTGACCCACAAGGAGGTCTGCGCGTTACTCGTGCACAAGAAAAGATTCTCTCGTTGTTTAATCGGAATTTTCAATTCGAACTCTCCTTTCGCATTCGCCGTTGTCTGCACAACAATGTTTAAATTTTGAGTCAACGCATCTGTCGTAAAACACGCATACACTTTGTTGTTCGATGCAACTGCACCAGAACCCTTAATGGTCACATCTTGACCAAAAAGCAATGAGTTAACGAATAGAAAGAATGCTAACGAGATGTGCTTCATCATAACTGAATTCCTTTTGGAAGGAACGAAGAAATGTCGCCGTTATTTTTATAGATCTCACGAAGCACCGTGCTTTGAACATGACAGAGTTCGGGAGCAGTCACAAGTAAGATTGTTTCAATGCCATCTGAAATGGCTTTGTTCATATTGGCAATCGTGCTCTCGTATTCGAAGTCAGTACTGTTACGCAATCCGCGAAGCAAATATTTCGCGCCAATCGATTTGCAGAACTCAACGGTTAATCCCTCGTATGTGGTGACACGAATATTCGCATGACCAGCAAACGTTTTTTCAACGAAGGCCAATCGTTGTTCCAACGAAAACAAATAGTTCTTCGTGGTATTCACACCTATAGCCACAACCACTTCATCGAACAACGCTGCACCGCGAAGCACAATGTCTTCATGTCCTGTTGTTATCGGGTCGAACGATCCTGGAAATACTGCGATGCGTTTCATTTATTTTCTATTTTGAAAAATGAAAAATGCACATGTCCGTAACTGCGTGCTTGCCAAAAATACGGACTGTCTTCGAATTTTATGTCTTTCCCGTGCTCAATAATCAACAACTGAAGTAGATCACTTTTCTTCTCGAAAATCAATGCAGGCAATTCCTTCAGCCAAGGCAAATCGTAAGGCGGATCAGCAAATACAACTTGAGGTAAGTCGGTTTGTCTTCCTAAAAAAGTTCGCACATCTGCAGTGAAAATATCCATGGTGTCCGCTTCGAAATCGCGTTTCACCTGCTGCAAATGTTTGGAATGTTTCGCGCTGCTTTCTACCGCAATGACGCGCTGAACCCCGCGCGAAGCGGCTTCCAGACTAATAGCCCCGGTTCCTGCAAAGAGATCCCACATCAAGGGAACTTCATCCCATTCCACCAAATGTTGCAACACATTGAATAACGCCTCCTTCGCGAAATCGGTCGTGGGTCTTCCGGTGAAAGACTTGTCCACCTTAATGGTTCGACCTTTCCATTCGCCGCCAATTATGCGCATAGTAAATGTAATTTCCAGAGGTCGTTCAACGAATTCGCTTGCATGTTTTCAGAGAACTGAACCTGACGGACATAAGATTCAAAGATGTTTGTGTAGTTCGAATCGAAATGCGTTCCCTGCACAAATACCGGCAAAGAAGCCAAGTCAATTCCATATTGAATACATCCGTTAGCCAAGAAGTACAAAATGTCCTCAGCCGTATTCCCGGCGTATTCATTCAACAACACCAAGGCGTTGTTTTTTTCGACACACAAATAATGTTTTTCCTTTCCCACCCAAAGGGTAGCCTTCGATTGAACCAAACTCGCATGAGCGCGCTGGCCGGGAAGCAGGAGAGTAGGCAAAGCCAGAATTTCAACGCCAGCAATGAATCGTTCCAAATTCACAACCGAAGAGTGTGTTGCGAAAACCACAATCACATCTTGCTGTTCGTTGAAACGATAAGCCAAAAATTCGCTCGGAGAAATTTGAGGAAGGTAATCTTCCAAAGCACTTTCTTCGAACATTGCTTTTGGAATTAAGTTGAATGCCAAGGGCTCTACAGAAAGAATAGTCTTCTTGAAAACCGCGCTGGGCCAGTGTTTTTGAATCCATGCAACCGATTCAGCAAAAGGAATACTTTCACCAATCGGAAACGATATGTTATGCGTAAATACGATCGTTCCATCTTCAGGTTGCGCGAAGGCAATGGAAACAAAGAAAGATTCCAGATGCAGCGAGGCATGCAGACGAGCGCTATTTTCTACAACAGCCGTCGGAATTTGAAATGTTTCAGTGTTCATCTTGAAAAAATACGCATAATTAATTTCTCCGCTAATTTACATCATTGCGGCGCTTGGTCTTTCTTTGCAAGCGATAATAAAATCATGAGCCACACTGCATTCGAACATTTACTGCTTGAAAATTTTTCTTTTGCGCCTACAGCAGGACAAAAGAAACTCTTTCATGCCTTTGCGCGAATGATGTATTCGCCCAAAGCGCGCTTGGCGCTCATGATTAAAGGATACGCGGGTACAGGTAAGACCACCTGCGTGAAAGCCATGGTAGATGCGCTCGCAGAGCATCGCGTGAATGCTGTGTTGCTAGCACCAACCGGAAGAGCGGCAAAGGTCTTGGGAAATTATTCCAACCGAAAGGCGAGCACCATTCACAAGGAAATCTATGTGAAGCGCATGGATCGCAGCGGGCGCGTATGGTTCGAGTTGAAGGAAAATGAAAACATAGATACGGTCTATTTTGTCGATGAGGCTTCCATGATTGGACAAGACACCGTTGTTTTTTCAGAAGATAGTTTCGATGCGGGAAGTTTATTGGACGATTTGCTTTCGCATGTATACAGCGGCGAGCGTTGCAGGTTGGTCATCATCGGTGACACCGCGCAGCTTCCTCCTGTCGGATGTCCGTTAAGTCCTGCGTTGAATATGGAAGGGCTTCGCGACAGTTATTCGTTGAACATTGCCGCCATTGAATTGCTTGAAGTCATTCGTCAGAAAGAAGGTTCTGGAATTTTAATCAATGCGACTTCCTTGCGCGAATTAATCGTGAGTCAAGGAAAAGAATTGCCTCAATTTTCAACCTTGAATTTTCACGACATTCATCGCGTAGACACCGACATGCAGCCGGTTGTGGAAGAGGCGCTTCAGAAATACGGAATTGAAGATTTGGTAATCATTACGCGCTCCAACAAACGCGCGAATTTGTTCAACCAACAAGTGCGTGCGCGTATTTTGTGGAATGAAGAAGAGATTAATTCGGGAGATCGAATGATGGTCTTGAAGAACAATTATTTCTGGCTCGATGAAAAGGAATCGAAGGAAGTGGGCTTCATTGCGAACGGAGATATTCTGAATATCCTGCGCGTAAAATCGTTTGAAGAACGTGGCGCTTTTCGCTTTTGCAAGGCCATTGTGAAAATGGCCGACTATCCTGAAATGCCAGAGATGGAAGTCATTCTTTTATGCACCACCATTTGGGAAGAATCGGCTCAGTTGTCGAAGGCGAAGATGCAAGAGCTTTGGCAAATTTGTGCACTCGATTATCCTGA
Source organism: Chryseobacterium gleum (assembly GCA_945881835.1). Lineage (GTDB taxonomy): Bacteria > Bacteroidota > Bacteroidia > Flavobacteriales_D > Sanyastnellaceae > CAIZGX01. The sequence continues at coordinate 290,998 of CAMCVP010000001.1, forward strand.
AGCGACCACTGTTGGTCAACTTCGAAAACAACTTCAAAAAGATCCTTACTACAACGCCTTGCATGTGAAGTTCGCTTATGCCATTACGTGTCACAAAGCCCAAGGTGGACAGTGGCCCTGTGTGTTTGTGGATCAGGGTTATCTAACCGACGAGATGGCCGGATTGGAATTGAATCGTTGGTTTTATACAGCGCTGACACGTGCGCAGAAAGAAGTTTTTCTTGTAGGATTTCAAGAAAAATTAATTGTGGACGAAGAGCGGAATTTATTTTGAAAGTTTGAAGAACATTTCAATCTCTTCCGGAGATTTCGGTTTCGCAACAATGCGCATGTTCTTGTCTAGAATGAAGAAAGCAGGGGTCTTCGTAATGCGATAGTCTTTTGCTCCTTTTGAATCCCAACCTTTCATTCCGCATAAATTGGTAAAGGTGAATTCTCTTTCGGTTACCGCTTGTTTCCAAGCGTTGGCATCGTTGTCTACCGAGTATCCCACGAATGCGATTTTCTTTCCTGCGTAATCCTTACTCAACTTCGCAATCTTCGGTGCTTCTGTTTTACAGTGACTGCACCAACTGCTCCAGAAAATGAGAAGGGTATATTGATTCGCAGCACAAGTCTTCTTTAAATCGAATGCAACGTTGTTTAAGTCGTTGCCCGTAATATTCGGAGGAGTCTTTCCAACGCTTACGCGTTCAATGCTTTCAGCGTTTCGCTTAATTACATTCGAGAAGTTGTCGTCACCGCAAGACTCTTCGTTAATGAAATTGTCCATGAGGTAAAGCGTAATGTTTTCCATTCCGCTTTCATAAAATCCAGTGAGCATTTCATTCAACACAAATTCATACACGCGATCGTTAACGTGTGCTTTTTCAGTAATGAGACCAATGCAATCGATGAAACCGCTTTCGGTTCCTTTGCTAAATTGTCTCATGAAATTTTGAATGCGATCGTTTAAAACGGTTGAATGAAGTACGCGCGCGTCGCTGAAATTCAGATTGTCCCAATAATGTGCTTTTTCTTTTGAAGGTTCTCGCTTCCAGTCGATGAGTTGCGAAACGAACGAAGTTTTAATCGACTGTTTGTCGCGCTGCATACATTCCAGCTGGTAAGCATTGAATGAAGCTTCAAGATCTGTCAACTCTTTTTCTGCAGTTGAATCTTTGTCTTTTTTCCAACGAATGTTCAACGACTTCTTTTTAGCGTTGAATTCGTTTTCTTTCTTCACATATTCATTCCAAAGAAGGTTCCTATTTCCTTTCGTGCATGCAATACCGCTGTCCCAGCGCGCACCTTGAATGGTGAAGTTTGATTCAAGTTCTGCGTGATCAACAGCAATGATTGCCATGTTGGAAGGGGTGAGGCCAAGGGCGTAAAGTCCTTCTCCGTAGGCGCCTTTGAATTGAAAACTGTTGTTGGTTATCGTGGTAGAATCGGCCACATCTAGCGTGCGTCCCGTGGTTTTCCACAAGCGAATCGCTGTCCCGTTAGGGTAGGTGGCTGTTCCAGAAATAACGTGAGATTGCGCAAAGGCCGCAACGCTGCATAGGAGTAGTGAAAGGGCGAATAGTTTTTTTCTCATCTTGAAATTTCTAAAACAAAAATAACACCAACTTTAATAGCTTTGTTCGGATATGCGCGAATCTATTCTTTTAAAGTACGATGTGGCTACAGAAGAGGAACTGGAAGAGTTCCTTTACAACGCTGCCTTTGAAGAGGCGAAGCTCTTTCGTTCGCGCATGGGTGTGCGTCTTTTGCGAAGGAAGCATCTGAAGAAAATTGAAGAATGGTCTGCCGATATTACCCTCGGATTGAATGTGGAAGAGGTTAAGTTGTCTCAGGCAAAGTGGGTTGAAGGAAATTCGTGGTTGGAAAATGTACGTGCTTTAGAAGCAGCGATTAGTCTTGGATTCAGACAGGTCTTTCAGGCGAGCGGGGTGTATGAGATGCATTATGCGTTGGAAGGGTTGGAGCGAGCCGTAACCGATTGGGAAGATTTTTTGTTGAAGTCGGATGTGGAGTTGTTGGAAGAACCGGTTCACTCCAAAGAAGAATTGCCAACCGCGGAAGCCATTCAGTTTTTGTTGAAGGGGGAAGAAGCGAATGCCATATCCTTGTTGCGAAAGGAAAAGACGCGTTTGAGCGCATTCATTAAATAATCACGAATTGAAAACCTTTTCGAAGTAAGATTGTTGGAAGAGTATGAAAATGTCTGACGTTCGAATTTCTTGGCTTTCCATCGCATTCATTGCGTTAGGAACCATGACTTCCATTTACTTGATTTCGCAGTTGAAGTTTGATTATGATTTTGAAGACTTCTTCCCGAAGAACGATCCTGAAACCGAATATTTCTTAGAGTTCCGAAAGTCATTCGAAACAGACAACGACTTCTTCATTGTGGCTCTAGAAAACGACGGAAGCATTTTCGATTCAACGTTTCTTTCTCACGTCGACTCACTTACCAAGAAGTTACAAGCGTTGCCGAATGTTGAAGAATGTGTGGGTCCAACTTCGATAATGACTTACGCAGCAGATCCCTTGTTCGGCGGGGTGTTCGAAACACCGTTGCTTTCTGCGAATTCAGCTCAATCCTTCAAACAAGATTCTGTGACCATTTGGAATTCACCTTCTTATGTGGGTGTTTTCTTCGGCACAAACGGAAAATCTGTGGCCATTAACATGAAGCATACGCAAATGTTAAGCAAGGAAAAGTGCGACGAACTTTCAAAGAATATTCAAGAAGAAGTCAATAAATTTCAATTCAAAAAATCGCACGTCATTGGCCGTGCATTAGGCCAGACGCTGTATGTAGAGCTCATGATTAAAGAATTGGCGCTCTTCATTTCAATCAGTTTAGTCCTTACCACCATCTTCTTGTTCATCGCTTTCCGAAGCGGATGGGGAATCATTATTCCAACAACGGTTGTGCTGTTAAGCATTATCTGGACGCTCGGATTCTTGAAGATCATGGGCAAAGATTTAGATCTAATGCTCACCGTCTTGCCTACGATTCTTTTTGTAGTTGGAATGAGCGACTCGGTGCACGTCCTCACGAAATACATGCAAGAACTTCGAAAAGGGAAGGAGAAGATTGAAGCCATTCGCTATGCGTTCAAGAGCATTCGCTTGGCTACTTTTTTGACTGCGTTAACGACGGCTATTGGATTTTTCACTTTGGTGTTTTCCAACATTCAACCCATTTCTGATTTTGGAATATACACTGCCGTTGGAGTACTCTTGGCCTATGGACTAACGTACACGCTACTTCCAGCCATATTGATTTTAGGCAAGCCGAAGCGCATGAACGACTTCGCTATGTCGGATGATTTCTGGACTTCGAAATTGCACAACAGTTTTATTTGGATACTTCGAAACCGTAAGAAGATTTGGATTGCCGGAGTTGTCCTTTTAGGATTAAGCGCTTGGGGTGTTTCTACCATTGTGGTAGACAACAAGATGTTGGAAGACTTGAAAGACGACCACGTGTTGAAGCAAGAATTTTCTTTTATGGAAAAGGAATTCGCAGGTTGTCGTCCGTTTGAATTAGGCATTGTCATGCAGAACGATTCTGCCATTCAATCGGTGAAGGTGTTGAAGCAATTGGATACGCTGGAATCTTATTTACGCAATGAATACGGAGTAGGAGCCATGCTAGGCTATGCGCAGTTGGTAAAGGAAGCGAACAAGACATTGAATTTCGGAATGGAAGAGTATTATGTCATTCCAGACAGTCTGAAAGAGATCAGAGCCATTGAAGAATTGTTGCAGCAAGGACCAATAGCGCGCGCAACAGGAATGGCGTATAACGATAGCACTCGGACGCTTCGCATTAGCGGAAAGGTTGGAGATATAGGAAGATTACATTTCGATTCGTGCAATCAAAAACTACTTGTGTTCATGGATCAGAATTGTCCCGATTTATCGAATCGGAAAATTACGGGAACAGCGCATTTGATCGACGTTAACAACCGCAGTTTAATAGAGAACACGGTTTGGGATTTGCTCATCAGTGTCTTAGTTATTGGAATCATCATGGGCATCGTTTACAAGTCTTGGCGCATGATCCCGCTGACCATTCTTCCGAATTTACTTCCGTTGTTGATTGTCGCCGGAATCATGGGCTTCACGGGCATTCCGTTGAAGGTGAGTACGAGCATTATTTTCAACATCGCTTTCGGAATCGCGGTAGACGACACAATCCATTTCTTAGCGCGTGTCCGCAGTTTATTGGGTGAAGGGCTCAGCGTTCATTACGCCGTTAAGCGCACCTTCCTCACAACAGGAAAAGCCATGATTGTCACCACACTCATCCTCAGCGGCGGTTTCCTCACCTTAATCTTCAGCGACTTCTTAGGAACGCATTACATCGGCTTATTGGTGAGTCTCACGCTCTTCATAGCCTTGTTTGCTGAGCTGTTGTTTTCTCCTTTGATTGTGATGGCTTTTTATAGGAAAGGGAAGAGACGTTAAGAGAAGAATGTCTTTTAGACGAATGCCTTCGGCGAATGCTTCGCGAATGTCTTCGACTCTCATTAACTTAGATACTCATTCTCATTCTACTACTGATTCTGTTTCTATAAAGTTTCTCCTACTGTTTCATTTCTTCATTCTCTTTCTTTAAAATAGAATCAGAATGAGGAGGACAATGAGAATGAGTCGAATTAGAATAGGATGTTTACTTCCAGTCGTGCATTAAACCCACGCTCAACTATTTTTTGAAGTGTTGAAATTCTTGCTTCTTTGAGGTTGTTCTCAATTTTCGAGATGTAAGATTTCGTGGTTCCAACTTTAATGGCCAGTTCTTCTTGTGTCATTCCTAAATGTTGCCTTGTTTGCTGAATGAGAACACCTGATTTGAATAACTCATATCCAGCATCAAGGTCATCACGTTTTTTGGTTCCTTTTTTACCAAAGTGTTTTTCTTTGATTTCACTTAGGGTTTGTGTGTTTTTCGGTTTCATAATCTTCCTTTATTCTTAATGCCAATTGTAATTCTTTAATCGGTGTTTTTTGCGTTTTCTTGTAGAATCCTGTTGTTGCAACAATGAGTTTTTCCTTTTCAAAGAAGCAAAAGATTCGATAGTTGTTCTTTCCTTGCTGAACCCTTATTTCATACAATCCTTTCGTGTTTTCAAGGTGCTTGAGATAAATCTCTGGTACCATTTCAAGGTCTTCAATGAGTTCTATGGTCCAAATAATTTTCTTTTGAACCTTTATGCTTTGAGCAACAAGAAAGTCATCGAAATAGGATTTATAGAAAATTACTTTTCTGAATTTTTTACTTTGTTTCATACAAACTTAATCAAGTTTCACTTTAGTGCAACATTTTATTTTAATGTTGTTTTTTGTTCAAGCAAAATTCATCCAAGTATTTCAGATTGACACCAACTTTTATGTGCAGGTTATATGCTGTTTATTCGTGAGACAGGAATTTCATTCTATCTAGGGAACACTCATTCTGTTTGTCATTCTCTTTCTCATTCTAAAATCAAGAAAGAGAAACAGAATGAGAATGAGAATCGGAAGGAGAATGAGTGTAATAAAAAAATGCCGACATGACGTCGGCATAGTTTCGCGGAAAAGGGGGGATTCGAACCCCCGGTACAGTTTCCCGTACGACAGTTTAGCAAACTGTTGGTTTCAGCCACTCACCCACCTTTCCTAACGGCTGTTCCTCTTTTACGAGGAGTGCAAATGTAAACCGACATTCCTATATTTCAAATTTTTTTTCTATTCCTTCCCGAAGTGTTCCTTCAGCGCCGCATAGACTTTGTGCGTAGGCAATCCCATGACATTGAAATAACTTCCTTCCAAATTCACTATTCCAACTAAACCAATGAAATCCTGCGCCCCGTAACTTCCCGCTTTATCGAAGGGCTTGTAATGCTCAATGTAATGACGAAGCTCTGCTTCACTCATCTCTGCAAAGGTCACCTTCGTGCAATCGGTAAACGAATGTTTCCAGGTGGAAGTGGAGATGCACACGCCCGTGTATACTTCATGACTTCTTCCTCTTAATTGCTTCAGCATACTTAATGCTTCCTCGAAGTCTGCTGGTTTATTCAACAATGCTCCTTCAACATGAACTACGGTGTCTGCGGTAATCACCAACTCGTTGGCTGATGCTGTTTCCAACAAAGCCTCGGCCTTCCTTTCCGCTAAGCGCTGAGCCACTTCCGTCAAGGGCCAAGAAGGATCAATGCTTTCGTCTACATCGGAAACCCTAACTTCAAACGTGAGTCCCATGCCAGCCAACAATTCCTTCCTTCTCGGAGAGCCCGATCCCAAGACTAACTTGTAGTTGTTCATCAACGGTAATAATTCTTCCATGACAACAAATTTACATCGTAAATTTGCGCGCATGCATCAATTAGTTCTTATCCTCGACTTCGGTTCGCAAGTCACTCAACTTATTGCACGTCGCTTGCGCGAACACAACGTTTACTGTGAGATCAAACCTTGGAACAAGGTGACTTCAATCCCAGAAAATTGTGTCGGTGTAATTCTTTCTGGAAGTCCATACAGTGTTCATCAAGAAGGAGCGCCGCTACCTGCGGTTTTCGATATTAATCCGAATCTTCCAATGCTTGGAATTTGCTACGGAGCGCAACTCATGGCGCAACTGAACGGAGGAAAAGTTGAGCGCAGCACGCACCGTGAATACGGTCGCGCGAACTTAATTAGTCATCAAGCGAATCATATTTTGTTTCAAGGCATTCCAGATAATTCACAAGTGTGGATGTCGCACGGAGATACCATTACGGGGCTGGGCGAAAACATGGACATCATCTGCAGCACAGAGAACGTTAAAGTTGCAGGATACGCCTTCAAAGACCGTCCGGTTTTCGGAGTGCAATTTCATCCGGAAGTGTTCCACTCAACAGACGGTGGAATCATGTTGAAGAACTTCGTTGTTGATGTATGTGGATGTAAACAAGACTGGACGCCGGCTTCCTTCGCCGACGAAACCATTGCCGATCTGAAAGTTAAATTAGGCGACGATAAAGTTATCCTTGGTCTAAGCGGCGGCGTAGACAGCAGCGTAGCTGCAGTGCTTATTCACAAAGCCATTGGAAAGAATTTGTATTGCATTTTCGTGAATAACGGATTGCTTCGCAAAGACGAATACGAAAGCGTTTTAGATAGCTATTTGCATTTAGGTTTGAACGTTAAGGGTGTCGATGCGAGCGAAATGTTTTACGACGCATTGAAAGGGTTATCAGATCCAGAGGCGAAGAGAAAAGCAATCGGAAAAACATTCATCGATGTATTCGATGCCGAAAGTAAATTGGTGGAAGGTGCGAAATGGCTAGGACAAGGAACCATCTATCCAGATGTGATTGAATCGGTTTCTGTTTCCGGAGGTCCTTCGCAAACAATCAAGAGTCACCACAACGTAGGCGGACTTCCAGATTACATGCAGCTTTCGTTGGTTGAACCGCTTCGCTTGTTGTTCAAAGACGAAGTAAGAAGAGTAGGGCGCGAGCTTGAAATTCCAAATGCAATTTTATCTCGCCATCCGTTCCCAGGTCCAGGCTTAGGTATTCGAATTTTAGGAGATATCACCCGCGAGAAAGTGCGTGTGCTTCAAGAAGTAGATGCCGTTTGGATCAACGGATTGAAGGAAGCGAATCTCTACGACGAAGTGTGGCAAGCAGGCGCAATCCTACTTCCTGTGCAGAGTGTAGGCGTTATGGGCGATGAGCGCACGTATGAGAATGCAGTTGCGTTACGCGCAGTAACGAGCACCGACGGTATGACCGCAGACTGGGCGCATTTGCCTTATGAATTCTTAGCGAAAGTGAGTAACGATATAATAAATAAAGTGAAAGGTGTGAATCGCGTGGTGTATGACATCAGCAGTAAGCCTCCAGCAACAATAGAGTGGGAATAAAATTTGTTATCTATAATTGAATGAAAAAAATCGGATTCATTTTTCTCTTGGTAATGGCAAGCACTTCGGTTTTTGCACAAAGTTGCAAAAACTATCATGTGGTGGCTTCGGGTGAGACCCTGTATCGCATTTCGCGTATTTACGGATTAACCATTGCCGAGATTCAAGCACTTAATCCAGGTTTGGTCACCACAGTTAGATTGGGCGAGCGCATATGTTTACCAAATTCAGTGAAGCCAATTCGTTCTGAGGTTCCTGAGACTTATCCGGAGTATGATGGTGTAATTGCTGTTGAAAGCAAGAAAGACTCCTCTCGCACTTCCATTACTTCGAAAAAAGATTCATATGCAATAGCCCTATTATTACCTTTTTCAACGTATCAAATGAGCAGCGATTCGTTGGATGAGCGTTCCGTGAAATTGCGCAATGTGGCCATTAATATGTACCGCGGAGCAATGATGGCGCAAGAGGAATTGCAAAACAGAAATGTAAATATTGTTGTGCATATGTTCGATGTTGGAAACACTGTTGATGCAGGAAAGCACGCGGTAGAGCGCTGCGCGGAAGTAAGCGCAGACGTTGTAGTAGGACCACTGTTTAAAGATCCCATCCAAGAGGTAGCGAAGTGGGTTTCGAAACGAAAGGCGCACATGGTTATTCCTGTTAAAATGACGAACAAAATTTTACTCCTTTCTGAAAATATGAGTAAGGCTTATCCCGGAAATAACTCGCAATGGTATTACCTGTCCGGATATGCAAAGCAAGAATTTCCGAATTCGATCATCGTAGGAGCTTATGCAAAAGGAAAAGATGATTTTTCGAGCGAAGCGGCAATGGGTGGATATTTAGCGGAATGCGGCGATTCGTTGAGAGTGTTCGATGTATCATTGAATAGTGTGAAGCTTTATGATTTCATCAAGAAGTCGAATAAGAATGTTGTGGTGTTAGACATGACTTCAGACGAGAAAACGGGAACTGCACTAACAACGGCTTTAACGGGATTGAATGTTAGTTTTGTTGGTGGTGAAACCAACGCAAGTGACAGTCGATTAGAAGCTGGCGCGAAAGGCTTGGGCACACGAAACATTATGCTCGATTATTACAACTTAGACAACTTGAAGTGGATAGCGGCATACAGAAAAGAGTTTCAGTCGGAGCCCGATGAATTCTCTGCTATTATGCACGACATTGTATTGTACTACGGAACCGGTCTTCAACAATTCGGAACAGAAGTCGGGCAACACCTGAATGAAATTGATGATTCAGGGCTCATTGCTCTCGGATTTGAGTTCTTTAAAACCGGTCCGGAATCTGGATACGAAAATGCTTACGTGAACATTGTTCAAAAAATGAATGGAAGATGGGGATTGAAGAACAACTTGAAATAAGATTAACACCGTTTCAGCAGAAAGTTGTTAGCGACTTACTTGAAATTCAAGACAGTATTTGTGCGGCATTGGAGACCTTCGACGGTTCCGATTTTCGTGAAGATATTTGGAAGCATACAGGAGGCGGAGGTGGAAGAACGCGCGTAATGAACGGCTCTTTAATTGAGAAGGGCGGTGTGAATTTTTCTGCAGTTACGGGTCCTGTTCCACCCATGATGAAAGACCGCATGCACCCTGATGCTAAATCGTTTTTCGCAACCGGTGTGTCTTTGGTTATCCATCCGTTTTCTCCTCAGATTCCTATTGTTCACATGAACGTGCGTTATTTCGAAAGTGATGCCGGAGACCAATGGATTGGCGGAGGAATAGATTTAACTCCTATTTATGTGAACGAAGAGCAACGCGATTTTTTTCATTCTGAAATGAAAAACGTTTGTGAAACGCACGGCATGAATCACGAAGAATTTAAGTTGTGGGCGGATAAGTATTTCTTCATTCCACATAGAAAAGAAACCCGCGGAGTGGGTGGAATATTTTACGATTATCAGAAGCCTTCCGAGCAGAAAACAATGGAAGAGCTTTGGGCGTTTAACAATGCTGTTGGTCACACCTTCAATAGGGCTTATTTACCCATTGTTGAAGCCAATATGGATCTCGAGTTTACCGAACAACAGAAGCAATGGCAATTCCTTCGCAGAGGTCGCTATGTTGAATTTAATTTGGTGTGCGATAAAGGAACCCTCTTCGGACTTCAAACTGGAGGTAGAACTGAAAGTATTCTCATGAGCCTACCGAAATTCGCCTCCTGGGAATACGACTTTCAAGTCGAACCCAATTCAGCAGAAGAACACACACTGAATATCCTGAAATCTTAAATCGCGCAGCGTCATCCGCTTGCGGTCATCAATCGCTTAAAGGCGATTGTCGACCATCTTAACACCTGGGAATCCTGCTTGATTGAATTTGAAGTCACCTTCGTTAATGGCAGGATTCGCTTTGAAGTTTTTAATCTTGTAAGTCACGTTTGCGTTTTCGCGAGTAACAACATTCACTTTAGTAAGTTCCATTTTCGCTTTGTCAACGAAAAGAGTTACGGTGTGAAATGATTTCGATTTTGGGTTCAAAGGGTATAGAGCGATTTCGTAACAAGCAACACCATCAACAGTTGCGTTGGTGTTTTTCATTTCGTGTTTGAAGTCTTTGTTCCAGATGGTATACATCTCAGAAGGATCGAATCCACCGTCTTTCACGTCGGCTAAGTTGTCGATTGAACACGAGTTCGATTTTTTGTTGTAGGTCCAAACAGTAGCGCCGTCGCAGTATACAGAATAGTCTGGAAGTGCAAGTTGGTATTTTTTTCCTTTTACTTTAACTGTTCCGTTTTGCTTGGATACTTTTCCGGTTTTCGGATTGCTTAATTCTGAACTGAAGTCTGACGAGGTGGTAGCCCAAGATTTAGCTTTGGTTGAAAGCTTGTCTAATATTTCTTTAGAAGTCTGTGCTTGAAGAGAAAACGTTGCAAGAAGTGCGAACGCTAGAAATAGATTTTTCATTTTGTTTTTTTATTAATCACGCAGGTTTTTCAAGAACTGTTCCAAAGCGATCTCATCGGGTATTAATACCTTCCGAGCCTTACTTCCTTCAAAGGGTCCAATAAGTCCTGCAGCCTCCAATTGGTCTATCAATCGGCCTGCTCTGTTATAACCCAATTTAAGTTTTCGTTGAAGAAGAGAGGCCGATCCTTGTTGACTTAACACAATGACCTTCGCAGCTTCTTCGAACAATGAATCACGTTCCGAGTTGTCAAAATTACCAATTTCCATTGAATTTTCATCAGCAACTTCAGGAAGATGGAAGGCGTGAGCATAACCTTGCTGACTTCCAATGAATTCAGTTATAGCCTGAACCTCTGGTGTATCAACGAATCCGCACTGCAAGCGAATCAAATCGTTTCCCGTGCTTAAAAGCATATCCCCTCTACCAATTAATTGGTCTGCTCCTCCAGCATCGAGAATCGTACGAGAGTCAATTTTCGAAGTTACACGGAACGCTATACGCGCCGGGAAGTTGGCTTTGATGGTACCCGTGATGATGTTTACCGATGGACGTTGAGTCGCAATGATCAAGTGAATACCAATGGCACGCGCTAATTGTGCAAGACGGGCAATAGGTGTTTCCACCTCGCGACCAGCGGTCATGATTAAATCGGCGAACTCATCTACAACCAATACAATGTATGGAAGGAATCGGTGTCCGTTATTCGGATTTAATTTTCTGGAAATGAATTTCGCGTTGTATTCCTTTATGGTTCGACACTCGGCTGTTTTAAGAAGTTCGTAGCGCTCGTCCATTTCCACACACAACGAATTCAATGTTTTTACCGCCTTGCTAGTGTCTGTGATAATCGCTTCAGCTTCGTCAGGAAGTTTCGCCAAGAAATGTCTTTCAATTTTATTGAAAAGGGTAAGTTCAACTTTCTTCGGATCGACCAAAACAAATTTCACTTGAGAAGGATGCTTGCGATACAGCAATGAAACCAAGATGGCGTTCAGTCCTACAGACTTACCTTGTCCAGTAGCACCTGCCATAAGTAAGTGAGGCATCTTGGTTAAGTCGGTAACGAATATGTCGTTCGAAATGGTTTTCCCCAGCACCAATGGAAGTTCCATGTCTGCATTTTGAAACTTGTCGCTCGCAATTAACGAACGCATAGAAACCACGTCGGGTCTGCTGTTCGGAACTTCAATACCAATTGTTCCTTTTCCAGGAATTGGAGCAATGATGCGAATTCCCAATGCAGCAAGCGAAAGCGCAATGTCGTCTTCCAAACTTTTGATTTTCGAAATACGTACCCCAGGGGCAGGAACAATTTCATACAAGGTAACCGTTGGTCCAATGGTCGCTTTAATCTTGGCAATCTCAATCTTGTAGTGATTGAGTGTTTCGATAATTCTGTTTTTATTTTCTTCAAGCTCTTCCTTCGAAATCTGAGGGCCATTGCCTCCGTAATTCTGAAGTAAATCAATGGAAGGAAGCTGGTAGCGTGAAAGGTCAAGCTTCGGATCATATTCACCGAATTCGGTGCTTTCGATTTCGTCGGAACTCAATTCTTCGGCTTGCACGACCGGTGCAATTTCAATTCCTAGATCACCCAAATCGTCGTCTTCGAAGACGGTTGAGTTTCCAGAAGAGACAGGATTCAACTCAAATTCGTCCGTGGTTTTTTTTTCTTCTTCCACTTCAGGAATTAAATCGAACGTTGTCTGGGGTTCAAGCGGGTTATTAAAGTCGAAAGAAGCAGTCTGAACAGGTTTTTCATCCTCTTGAATAAATTCATAAACTTCTGGTTCAGGCTCTGGCTCATGCGTGTAGGAGGGAATCGCTTCGGCCTTTACTTCGACAGTTGTTTCTTCTTTGTTGACAGTGGGTTTATGTTGAAGCTCTTCTTCTTCTTCAATAATTCGGGGCTTGTCTGCCTTTGGTTTCGATCTGAAAAGAACGCCGAGTCGAGCAATGAACGTATCTACATGGTGGTTGAAGTTCACAATGAAAAACACGATGACCACAAATAAGATTCCAAACAAAGTGCCCATCCAACCCAATTGCGAAACACAAAAATGGGTTGCAACAACACCGTATCCGCCAACGAATAAACCATTAATAAGAATTTCAATGTGATCAAAAGGAATGGGGTTGGTGCGGTGTGCGAAGAATCCAATGGCCAATGGCAGGAAGAGCATAACACCGATGCTCACGCGCAAGGTTTTCAGAAACGGAAGAAGGTGCTTTCCTGTGAGCATTCGCATGCCCAGTAGGAACGTTAGAAGAGGGATGCACAACGCTGCAATCCCCGCAAAATGGAACATAAGCGCATGAGCGCAACGTGCGCCCAAGCCACCCATCCAGTTTTGGAAAGACTCGTTCAATTGTCCACTACCCACAAATAGTTGTTGGTCATGTACACCTGAAAATAAATAGGAAATACAGGCTAGCGCCATGAACGCTGAAAGCAATAGAATGGCAAGTCCAGTAATGCGCATAGAACGGACGTCGCGATTCAAATGTTCGTTTCTATCTTCAAATTCGGCAGAAGTATCGACTTCGCCTTTTCTTTTTTTAGCCAAAATGTACAGATGTATGGATGTGTGAAATTATTCAGTAGAACAACTGAAAAAGCAAGGGTTGTAGTGTCTTATTAACATAGATTTGTGGCTATTCGATGGGGATTGGTTTAGAATAGTCGAAAAAAATGAATAGCAGTGTTGCAATTCTCAATATTCTACGTATATTTGCCGTCCAATTTCTGCAACAATGGCTAAGAAAGGTAATAGAATACAAGTTATAATGGAGTGCACAGAACACAAAGAGTCTGGCAAACCCGGCACAAGCCGTTACATCACTACTAAGAACAGGAAGAACACTCCTGAGCGCTTAGAGAAGAAAAAATTCAACCCGATTTTGAAGAGAATGACGGTTCATAAAGAAATCAAATAAGACTAAGTCATGGCAAAGAAAGTAGTTGCGACCCTTCAAACTGGTGGTGGTAAGAACCACACCAAGGTTATCAAAATGGTGAAGTCTGCAAAGACAGGCTCATATTCCTTCAAAGAGGAAATTGTACACAATGACAAAATCGGCGAGTTCTTTGCTAAAGGCTAATCGCTGTTAGAAATATGTTAAAAGGCTTTTCCTTTGGAAAGGCCTTTTTTTTATTTTAGACCTATACTATGAGTTTCTTTAAACGCCTCTTTTCGAAAGAAAAAAAAGATAAGTTAGATCTTGGTCTTGAAAGAACCCGCGAAGGTTTTTTCGGGAAGCTAGCTCGTATTGTTACGGGAAAAGCGCATGTAGATGATGAGATGCTCGATGAGTTGGAAGAAATTCTGATTACTTCAGACGTTGGAACAGCCACGACCGAAAAGATTATTAAGCGCATTCAAGAACGCGTTCGTCGAGAAAAATCAATGCCTTCCGATCAGCTGAATCAAGTTTTACGCGATGAGATTGCACAAATGCTTGTCGGTCACGATGGAGAAGATAGCGAAGAAATTTTCATTCCAGCTTCTGATGGAATGCCCTACGTAATTATGGTAGTAGGGGTGAACGGTGTGGGTAAGACCACCACCATTGGTAAGATGGCTTACCAACTTCAACAACAAGGAAAGAAAGTGGTATTGGGTGCGGCAGATACCTTTCGTGCAGCAGCCATTGACCAATTGAAAATTTGGGCAGAGCGAGCCAATGTTGACATAGTGGCTCAGGCCATGAATGCTGATCCCGCGGCTGTTGCTTTTGATACCTTACAATCGGCGGTTTCTAAGAATGCCGATGTTGTTATCATTGATACAGCAGGCCGATTGCATAACAAGGTTGGTTTGATGAACGAGCTTTCGAAAATCAAACGCGTGATGCAAAAGGTGGTTCCGAATGCACCGCATGATGTAATGCTTGTTTTAGACGGTTCAACCGGACAGAATGCATTCGAACAAGCCAAGCAGTTTACGGCTGCGACAGAAGTTTCTTCATTGGCCATAACAAAAATTGACGGAACAGCCAAAGGTGGTGTTGTCATAGGGATTTCAGATCAATTCAATATACCTGTCCGCTTCATTGGAGTGGGGGAGCAAGCCGGAGATCTTCAGGTCTTCAATAGATTTGAATTTGTAGATAGTTTATTCGCAGGAAAATCAAAGTAATGAAAACAAAGACCCTCAAGAAGAACAAGGTGAATGTAGTAACCTTGGGTTGCGCAAAAAATATTTTCGACTCGGAAGTCATGATGGCGCAATTGAAGGCCAATTCTTTCGATGTTGAGCATGAATCTGAAGAGACCGATTCTGAAATCGTAATCATTAATACTTGCGGTTTCATAGACAACGCCAAAGAAGAAAGTATCAATACAATCTTGGCTTGGGCAAAGGAGAAAGAGAAAGGAAATGTTTCGAAGCTGTATGTGACTGGATGTTTGAGCGAACGTTATAAGCCCGAATTGGAAAAGGATATTCCGGAAGTAGACGCCTTCTTCGGAACGCGTGATCTTCCACGTTTATTGAAAACATTGAAGGCAGATTATAAAACTGAATTGGTAGGAGAGCGCTTGCTTACTACACCTAGTCATTTCGCTTATTTTAAAATTGCGGAAGGATGCGATCGTCCGTGTTCGTTTTGCGCCATTCCGCTTATGCGCGGAAAGCACGTGAGTACTCCCATGGATCAGTTGGTGAAAAACGCGAAATCTTTGGCGGCCAATGGCACCAAGGAATTGGTGCTTATTGCTCAAGATCTTACCTTCTACGGTTTAGATATTGAGAAGAAAAGAACACTTTCAGAATTATTGAAGCGTCTTTCCGATGTGGAAGGTATCGATTGGATTCGTTTGCAGTATGCCTTTCCAAGTGGGTTTCCGATGGATGTGCTTGATGTGATGAATGAGCGTGATAATATTTGTAAGTATTTAGACATGCCGCTTCAGCATGGAACAACAAAAATGTTGCAAGCCATGAAGCGCGGTATTACGCGAGAGAAGACCGATGCGCTTATTCAAGACATTCGCATGAAGGTTCCTGATATTGCGATTCGCACGACGTTGATCACAGGCTTCCCTGGGGAAACGGCTGCTGATCACAAAGAACTTTTGAAGTGGATCGAACAATCGCGTTTCGAGCGTTTGGGCGTATTTACATACAGCCATGAAGAGAATACTTCTGCATACGTTTTGAACGATGATGTTTCTGCAAGAACGAAGAAGAAGCGTGCCGATGAAATTATGGAAGTGCAATCGCACATTTCATTGGAACTGAATGAAGCGAAGGTGGGTAAGACGTTCAAGGTATTAATAGATAAAATGGAAGGAGATTACTACATCGGTCGCACCGAGTTCGATTCTCCAGAAGTAGACAACGAGGTAGTTGTTCCAAAGTCAGAAGGCTATTTGCGCGTAGGAGATTTTGCAGATATTGAAATTATTCGTGCAGAGCATTATGATTTAATAGGAAAAATTAAAGCGTGAGTTCTGAAGTGAAATATCCCGTTATGGAGACCTTCACGAGTGTTCAAGGTGAAGGCGTTTATACCGGTGTTCCAAGTTTTTTTATTCGATTGGCCGGATGTGACGTTGGTTGTGTTTGGTGCGATGTGAAAGAAAGTTGGGACAGCGAAAAGCATCCACTTGTGTCTCTCAACACGCTTGTCGAAGCAGCCGTTGGAAGCGGGGTGAAGGTGGTCATTGTTACAGGAGGTGAACCTACGATGCATGATTTGGCGCCATTAACAGAAGCTCTTCGTAATGTCGGGATGCGCATTCATATAGAAACGAGCGGCACACAAAAACTAACGGGTCTATTCGATTGGATTACCTTTTCACCCAAAAAATTTAAGGCGCCTTTGGAAGAATATTTTCAAATAGCGAATGAATTGAAAGTCGTGATCAATCACAAATCTGACTTTGAATGGTCTCATGAATTGTCTGAACGCATGAATGAAAGTGCCCAGTGGTTTATGCAACCTGAATGGGACAAGCGGGAAACAATGCTTCCGCTAATTTTTGATTGGGTATTAAAAAAACCACACTGGCGTGTGGGTCTTCAAATTCACAAATACATGGGAGTTGAATAATTGATTATTATTCTTTAATCACTCTTAGTTTATTTCCTTCTTCATCTGTCACAACATAGATTCCAGTGCTATAGTTGCTGAAATTAATTTGCCACACGCCGTATAGGGTTTCAACTAAATTTCCTTGAAGGGAATAGATGTGAATGTTGCTTTTCTTCGAGCACTGTACAATTCCTCTAGTTGGATTCGGATATACCGAAAATATCTTTTTAGAAGCATTCATTTCTTGGACACTAATAACACCTTGGTTATTCGAGAAATTTGGGGTGGTAACAATGAAGTTCACCCATTCAGGGCTTCCGTCTGTAAGTCTTCCCAAACTAGTATCTGCGTCCATATGCTGCCAATATATTTCGTCAACACGAGTTAAGCCATCGGGGCTATACAATCCAATAAATTCCGTGTTATTATTTAAGTTGAAGTTGGTGTGCAATACTCCTTGCGACCCGTCGTCATCTGCAAAGAACAAAAGGTATCCTTGAGCAGGTATTTTCACACTATCAATAAAGGTTGCCGGCACCTGCCATCTTCTTGGGTTTTCACTGTTGTCGCTTAAGAAGTATCCTGCAAGATTTACGTCGTAATTCAAAGGGTTATAGATTTCAACCCAATCATCGAATTGTCCATAGTTATCTGCGAATGTTACAATGTTGTCTGCCATAACCTCATTAATAACTACGGCTTCCGGCGTAATGAAAAACAGACTGTTGGTGTTAATGGGTGTAGCTGTAGTGAAGGTGATAATGCTGGTAGAGCCATCCGTTGAACATCCAGCACTTTGTCCGGGTGCAAGTGGTCCCCACGTTAATGAGCTCACAAGAGCGATTCCATCCGGACCTGTTAACGTTGCGGTTCCGCCTGCTGGATTCAATAGTAAAGATGTGTGTGTTGCTCCGAAAGTAGTGTCATTGTCGCACCAAAAAACTTTAAAGCTATTTCCTGGAATGACAGTGTTGTATGGCTCATCTGTTGGAATAGTCCATTGCGTGGGTGATCCGTTAACGCTGAGGTAGTAGCCGCCCAAATTAACTTGAAAGGAATTAGGGTTATAAATTTCAATCCAGGGGTCGTACTCGAATTGAGGGTCGTGAAAAATTCCTGTATTTGCTGTCTGTACTTCATTTAAAAACAATAGTGCTGCGGTGGCTGGCAACTCTTGGTTAGTAGCAGAATAAGTAACATTGTTGAAGTATTGCCACGTTGAACACGATTCACATGTTCGTCCATAGCTAATGTCTGTTGCCATTTCCGGATATGATACACTGTCAATAATGGTTACGCCATCTGGGGCAGTAAGAAAGACATTTTCACCATTGGTGCTCAAAGTGAAATTGGTGTGCATTGCTCCTTGGGAAAGGTTGTCGTTGTCAGCGAAGAATACCGCAAATCCGCCTGGAAGTAGGGTAGTGGTGCCCGGACTGGTCGCAGGGATTTGATGCTTCGTTAAATTAAGATGATCGTCAGATAAGTAATAACCTGCGAGATTGACAATTCCGCCTGCGTTATAGATTTCAATGAAGTCATCGAATTCGAAAAATTCATCCATTTGAGTCACATCGTTTGAGGCTAGAATTTCGTTCAATCGAAGTTGTCCCTGACCTATTAGGGTTGAGAAAAGAGAAAGAAGAATGAGTATTCCAGTGCGCATGCGATTCGTGTTAGCGTAAAGTTAAGAGAATAATACGCTGCTTGGAATTGTTCAGTGAAATAATAAATAGGTTATTGAATACCCAATTCTTTTTTTGCATCAGGCACTGAAATTCTTTTGCCATTTTTATAAGCTGCAATAAAGGCATCCGGGATACCATTTGCTCTCACAAAATCGCGTTGCTTGTTAACGTCGGCAATGGTTTGAAATTTACCACTGGTGTATCGAATTTGCCCATTCGCAAGTTTCTCTACATGCAAATCTGAATACGTATTTAAAACGGTATTTCGAGTAGGCTTCGCATACACTCCAATTTGAACAGTAAAAAACACACCTTGTGTCGTTTCAATGAGTTTAGCCGATACGGCAAGTGGATCAGAATAATAGGTCACATCTACAACCGGAGCCGCGGCAGTTATGTTGGTTTCACCAGTTGAGGAAGCACGCTCTGCCTCGGTCATTAAGTCGCTGTAGCGAACACGCTCTCTGTTTTTGTAAGCTATAATAAATGCATCGCCGTATCCCATTTGACGAATTTCATTTCGGGCTTGAATGGCTTCCGTGTATGAACTGAAAAATCCAGTACTATATCGAATGAATCCGTTCGACTGACGTTCGGCATAAACGGGCGCAAATTGATTGAACGTGTTGTTCGCAACAGGAATGCGAAAAGCACCAACTTGGATAGTGTAAAAAGATCCCTCTGGCAAAGGCAATCCAATTGGAATCGGATTCACATCGCTATACACCGAGGTCGTTTGTTTTTGATACAAAGTAGATTTAATAATCTCAGGAATGGTTGTGAAAGAACTAGCGTTGTTGGAACTGACGTTGTTGGAACTGACGTTGTTGGAACTGACGTTGTTGGAACTAGCGTTGTTAGAACTAGCGTTGTTGGAACTGGCGTTGTTGGAACTTGCGTTGTTGGAACTGACGTTGTTGGAACTAGAGTTGTTGGAACTGACGTTGTTGGAACTTGCGTTGTTGGAACTTGCGTTGTTGGAACTTACGTTGTTGGAACTGACGTTGTTGGAACTTGCGTTGTTAGAGGCAGGAGTTGTTTTTTCAACTAAAAATTGCAATTCATTTTTTGCATTTCTTTCTAAGGCAAATGCTCTCGCATTTTTTGCGTAACGCTCGAAGAAATCAGCTTCAGTTTTAGCGGCTGCGCGAAGTGTGCTTGCCTCTTTCATGTATGCAACAGCATTTTCATACGATTTTTTATCTTCGAGAGTAGCAATGCTCGTAGGCACCCCGGTATTTTTCTTCCAAGCAGATTGAAGATCAATTAAGATATTCGAATTGTGCTCTGCAATGAGTGCAGCATTCTTATCCTCCTCTTGCATTTTCTGGAATGTCAATTGGTTGCGTTGTTCCGTCAATTCAGCAATTCGCTCCTGAGAAGTTTCAGCCTTAATTCTTCGGTTTATCGTCTCGATTTCACTGTACAGTTTTTCAATTTCTGCACGATTGGTGATTTCAACGCTTTCGCTTTTCAACTCATCAAAAATATTTTCATCCTTGTAATTCGACTGTCCTGGACTATTGATAATGCTCGTTTCCGCTGAAGAAAAAGTTCTGTCAGAACTCACGTTGTTAGAACTGTCGTTGTTGGAACTTGCATTGTTAGAACTGTCGTTGTTGGAACTTGCGTTGTTGGAACTGGCGTTGTTAGAATTGGCGTTGTTAGAACTTACGTTGTTGGAACTTACGTTGTTAGAACTGTCGTTGTTGGAACTTGCGTTGTTAGAACTTACGTTGTTAGAACTTACGTTGTTAGAACTGGCGTTGTTAGAACTTACGTTGTTGGAACTTGCGTTGTTAGAACTGTCGTTGTTGGAACTGGCGTTGTTCGCTGCAGTTGGATTTTCGTAATGTGAATTCTCCAATGCTGTTGAAACACGATTTTTCGATTCGGTGATTTCAGTTTTTAGAGATTCAACATCAACAGTGTTGGTTAGATTTTTAAATTCAGGTTTGATCTCAGGTTGTTTCTCGTTTTCTAATTCTTGAAGCAGTTTCAATAACGTTGAGGCCTCTTGCAGAGCCAACTCGCGGATCCGAAGATTTTCTTTTTCAGCTTCAATATCTTCCTGAGCAGATGCATACTCAGCTTCGAGCGCATTCAATTCGTTCGCCAAACGTGCGATATCTTTTTTCTTTTTTGTGACAGACATTTGCTTATTCAGAGAATTCGCCTGCTGCTCAATTTCTTCAAGTTCTCTCGTCTTTGTATTAATTCTGAGTTGAGCATCGTCGCGTTGAGCTTTAGCTTCATTTACTTTCGCTTTAGCATCTTGCGATTTCCAAGATACTTCCTTTTCAGTTGCAAGTCCTAGTTCGCTTTTCGGGTTTTTAGCAACATAATCATTAACTAAATAGGCAGCCATCGGCGTGTCTTTTTCCGCGAGAGATTCCTTGATTTGCTTATTTGTAGCTTGAACATTGCTAAGCTGTTCGCGCAACTCTTTTTCTCTGTTTTTTGAAATTTCGTATGTAGCAATGGCCGCAACACTGCGATCTTGTGTTTCAATCATATGAACTCTCACTTCTGCAAGTTTCACGCTGTCTGCGATTGATTCAGGTTTTTCAAATCGTACATTTTGAAATTCTTCATACGCTTCATCCGTTTCAGAAAGCGTTTGTTGAACGAATTGAAGCAGCGATTTTGAAGTTTGTTCTGCCAAGGCAATTTCCCGCTTTAGTGCTGCAATGGTTTTTTCTTGTGACGACAAAACAGTATCAATTTCTATACGCTGCGCAGCCGGAGGGATAGTCGTGGTAGTTGTTCCTGTTGTGTTGATATTTGAACCATTCGAATTCGCTGCCGTTGAAGATGCCAACTCAACAGTAGCATTCACATCGAGTTCCGATTTAGCCAATAACATCTGACGTTGAAGATCTTCTACATTGTCATTCAGCGGGTCGTTCCAGTAGTTCTTTACTTCAACTTTTTCTCTACCCTCTGTATTGGTATAGACAATTTCTTGTCGAAAAACGCGGGAACCATCTGATACTGGAATCTTCACGTGAACTTCGTGAATTTGTGGACTTCCAGGGGGTTGAATTTTGTAAGTGTAATTTCCAGCTGTTGGAATAAAAAGCAGATACTGTCCGTTCGATTCACGCGCTTGCGTGTCCATGATTTTTCGATTCGTTAAATCGTCGAACACCTGAATTTTTGCTTCCGTCTGATTCACGTCAACACGTGAAATGAATTCCCCTTTTAAATAGGTAATGTTCATTGGAATGCCGTTCACGAAAACGCGATAGACATACAATTTATCTGGCGATGTTAGTCTGCTACTGGCGAAATATGCTGTTGTGTTCAACGAGTCTGTGATGAAGAACAAGTCGTCGTCTGGAGTGTTGATCGCAAAATCTAGATTTATAGCCGGGCCAAAATCATTGATGGTGGCATCCCATTCACATCTGAAAATATCATAACCACCCATACTTCCGTGGCCCTTAGAGGCAAAATAGAGGGTGCTTCCATTAGGATGCATGAATGCAAAGTCCTCGTCGAATTCCGTGTTCACTGAACTTTTTAACTTTACAGGAGTGGTAAAAGATCCGTTGACACGGGAAGTCATATAAATTTCTTTTCCGTTTGCGCCGTCCCTTCCTTTACTTGAAAAGAAAATTTTCTTACCGTTGTTCGGAAGGAAAAACACTTTTTCTTCCTTAGACTTAAGGTCGAGTTTCGAAAGAAGTTCTCGGGGAGTAGAAATGATTTTTCCAATAGAAGGATCGATGTTCATGTATCGGTAAAAACTCGATTTCTCTGCTTCTGTTTTTTCGAGGACCTGAACATCTTTAATGCTATTCATGAGGTTAAGCCCAGATTCAGCAGAGAGCTTTTGCGCTTTACAATCGGATTTGCTAAATTGTTTTTTATCCGCTACAGCTTCGAATTTTTCATATTCGGAAAGTGCTTCCTTGAAATTGTAACTCAAGTGATAAGCCCGAGCAAGATAGTAATGTGTCTCTGGTTCAGAATAGCCTCTGCGAATACCATCCTTCATAAAAAAGATGCACTTGTCGCGATCTGTAGTGGCGTATATTCCGGCTGCACCAAAACGAAAGGCATACATAGGGTTGCTTCCGTACAACGAAACCAATTGCGAATACTGCGCATAAGCTTGGACGTAATTTCCTTCCTCGAAAAACACGTTAGCTTCAGCCGACAATGCCTTTTCGTCAATTGGCTTTTGTGCACAGACAACGCCAATGCAAAATGTTAGAATGAATATGGAAATTAGTTTTCTAATGGCCCTTGTTTTTTGTTGAAAATGCGAAAATACATCGCAAATTCGCTTCGATATTTATTTACACGCTGAAAGATACGAAATATGAAGAATTCGGTAACTATTGGAACTCTTTTATTGGCACTAGCCGTTGTACTAGGGGCCTTTGCTGCACACGGTTTGAAAAACGTTTTGAACGAACACAGTCTTGAGATTTTTAATAAAGGGGTGTATTATCAAGTCATTCATTCTTTTGGAATTTTATTCAGTGCTTTACTCTTGAAAGATTCGGAAGGTTTGAAACGAGTTACAACTTTGTTTTTAGCAGGAATAATTTGCTTTTCAGGTTCATTGTACCTCCTAGCTTTTTCTTTTTCTTTGAATGAAATGTTGCTGAAAATTATAGGTCCCATAACGCCAATAGGCGGACTGTTCTTTGTTGCTTCCTGGGTTGCTCTTTTGCGCGCTTATCGAAAGTTAGAGATTAATTAATGTAGAATTGAACATAACTCGTTCAATGCTGTTAACTTTGCAAAAAATAAAATTATGTCATCACTAGTCGGAAAAAAAGCGCCTTCATTTAAGGCAGCAGCAATCACTAACGGAGGAACCTTGGTGAGTGATTTTTCATTGGATCAATTCATCGGAAAGCAGCACGTTGTTTTCTTCTTTTATCCAAAGGATTTCACTTTTGTTTGTCCAACTGAATTGCATGCATTTCAAGAGATGTTAGCTGAATTTGAGGCACGCAATTGTGCTGTTGTTGCATGTTCTACAGATACAGCAGAAAGCCACTGGGGTTGGTTGCAAATGGAAAAGAAGGCGGGCGGTATCAAAGGGATTACTTATCCTTTGGTTGCAGACGTTTCAAAAATTATTTCTGATAATTACGGAGTTTTAGCAGGAGAATACGATTACGATTCTGAAGGTAACTTGGTTGCTAACGGACCAATGATTGCTTTCCGCGGATTGTTCCTTATCGACAAAGAGGGTGTCGTTATGCACCAATTGATCAATAACTTCCCATTGGGAAGAAACGTTGACGAGGCATTGCGCATGGTTGACGCACTTCAGTTCTTCGAAGAGAACGGAGAAGTTTGTCCTGCGAACTGGACCAAAGGAAGCGATGGATTGAAAGACACTCACGACGGGGTTGCTGATTATTTGGCTAACCACTAATTCAAAATATTTGAATGAAAAGGGCTCTCTGGAGCCCTTTTTTTATGCTGTGAATTTATTTGTGCCGTATTCTTGTAATTATGATGAAACGTATATTCTCTTTAACCTTTTCGTGTTTAATTTCTTTTAGCCTCTTCGCTCAAGAAGATCCCATGTGGACAGATTTTATGCATAGTGATATTTCTGTTTTTGATTTTATTGAGGAAATGAATGAAGCGTGGCCGCAACGCCCAACCGAACGCGGACAAGGATACAAGCCATTGGAACGTTTTAAGTGGTTAATGGAAACGCATGCCGATGAGAATGGTAAAGTGCTAAACGGAAGAGAGACCATAGAGTTGTGGACCGCTTTGAAGAATTACACCGGTCAGCGCTCCGTTTCCGGCAATTGGCAACCGCTAGGTCCAATTCTCGATGGAGTGACTACACGCGAAAACATTGAGGGTGTTGGTCGTGTCTCGTGCATTGCGTTTCATCCTACAGACGATCAGATAATGCTCGTCGGAACACCTGCCGGCGGAATTTGGAAATCAACAAACGGAGGTGCCTCTTGGTCTTCAAACACAGATCAATTGCCTACGTTAGGTGTAAGTGCAATTGCTTTCGATCCGATGAATTCCAATATTATTTATGCCGGAACTGGCGATCGTGACGCTGGAGATTCCCCTGGAATGGGAATGCTTCGAAGCGATGACGGTGGCGAAACATGGAATTTTGTGAACACCGGAATTTCAACACGAACAGTTGGAGATATTATTGTTTGTGAAGATCAGGCAGGCAGCATTGTTATTGCAACTGATCTTGGAATTCGCAGATCAATTGATGGAGGAAACACATGGACACAGGCTTCTTCGAATACGTTTGACTATAAAGATTTGGCAAGACATCCGACTGCTCCAAACATTCTTTACGCAACGGGTGCAGGAAGATTTTATCGCAGTGAAGACTTCGGATTAAGTTGGACACAGAGCAACAACGGTATGAGCAATGGCACGCGCATGTGTGTCTCTGTAAATGCCTCCGAGCCAGACGCAGTCTTTGTTTTACGCACAGGAACATATGCGTACACAGGTACATTTAAGAGTACAGACGCTGGCTTAACGTTTATGCAAATGAGCAGCACACCGAATATCATGGGCTGGTCTGCCGATGGCTCTAGCACAGGCGGACAGGCGTGGTATGACCTATGTCTTTCAGGAGATGCGCTTACACCGAATGTTATCTATTGTGGTGGAATTCGAGTGAAGAAAAGTATAGACGGCGGAGTGACATGGCAAGACATCAACTCGAATTTTATTCATGTCGATCAGCATGAAATGGCTATTAATCCGCACAACAATGATCTCTATGTGTGCAACGATGGGGGACTTTATCGTTATTTAAACAACAGCGAGTGGCAAGATATTTCCGATGGAATTGTAAACGGACAAATTTACAGAATGGGCCAATCTCCGCATGATGGCTCAAGAGCTTTAACGGGTTTCCAGGACAATGGTACTGCGGAGTTTCAGGGGGCGCGTTGGGTAAGAACTGGAGGAGGAGATGGATTCGAATGTATGTATGATTACGAAGAAGAGGGACGCAGGTACAGCAGTATCTATTACGGTGATTTGTACAGAACTTCAAATAACTACATCAATCAGAAATTTGCTGGTAACGGAACAAATGAAATGACCGAAGAAGGGGCGTGGAGCACACCGTATTGCTTGCACCCAGAGAGCAGTTCTACCATGTTTGTTGGAATGAAGAACATTTGGAGATCGAAGAACATTAAGCACGTTGAAAAGGATTCGATTATTTGGGAGAAAATATCAACGAATTTTTTAAGCGCGAATACAACGGATTGCAATCAGATAAGACCACACTACACGAAAGGAAATGTGTTGTACGCATCGAAGGGATCTCGTAAATTGGGAAGAACCGATAACGCCATGGCCGATACGGTAGTTTGGCAAAACATTAGCACGTTTTTGCCGAATGCAGTAGTTGCAGTTAACGCCATTGAAACACACAAAACAGATTCTCTTATTGTATATATCGGTTTCAACAAAAATGTGTACAAAAGTTTAACGGGCGGTACTTCATGGACGCTCATGACACCGAATTTGCCAGACGTTGCGGTGAATACTCTTGTTACAGACACTTCGTCGGTACTTGAGAATTTATATATCGGAACCGATTTAGGAATTTATTATTGGGATGCAAGCATGACGGATTGGGTGAATTTTTCATCAGGATTTCCATACGCTTCGCGTGTAACGGAATTGGAGATTTCGTATGATTCTCCGAAACGTATTCGTGCTTCAACCTACGGAAGAGGATTGTGGGAAAGTGATTTGTATAGCCCTGAGACGAATGTATTCCCGACAAGCGCTGTATGGAACTCACCGAATACAACCGGTGAGGTTATCGGCACTTTCGATGCTGAAATTTTCTTCTATCGCAACCTTCAAAACATAGATGTTACAGATCTTTCGGTCTCTGATTTTTATATTGAAAATGGAACAGTGAATGCTGTAAGCGGCGGCCCTTCGAACTATACAATAAATATTACACCAACAACTTTTGGACAAGTTAAGGTGGCTCTTCCAAGTAACTCTGCGATAGACAATTTCTTCACCGGAAATTCTGCAAGTGATACTTTGAAATTGGTATTTATGGAAGCACCAGCAGCATTTGGAAGTAAAGGTCCGGGTGGTGTTGGAGATGCAGATGATTTGGCATTTTGGATGCGCGCAGATAAAGGAGCGCTCTTGAATGGAGCACTTTCAGCGAACGATGGGGATCCTGTTTATATCTGGCAAGATCAAAGTGGAAACAACAGTTCAGCTTCGCAAGGAAGCGTGAATCAGCGTCCAACGTTTGTTGCGAACGACGGGGTATACACTCGCCCCGGAATTCAATTCGACGGTGAAAATGACTTCTTGCAAATGAATGATGTTTTAGGTGGAAGAAGCACCAGTGCTTACTGTGTGGTTGAAACAGATTCGATTTTGTTCAATGATCACGGATGGTTCGCCAGTGCCCGTGTTCCGAATGGGTACCTTCTTCACCCTTGGAAAAACGACTACTACTACCACGGTGAAGTTTTAGATTTAGAAAGTAATTATTCCGGCTCGCCAATTTTTTATATCGGCGAAGCTACTTCACCACACATATACGGACTTATATACGAGCAAGACGATTTGCATCAATTGTTCTATACCATTTTCGATGATCATCTTTATCCTTTCCCAGGCGTGAACATCGGTGCACGCGACAACACGACTCCGATTGACATTCGTTTCGGATGGGATTTTGACGATCGCTTTGGTAAAGGAAGAATGGGCGAGAATATTCTCTACAAAAGAAGGCTTCACCTTTCGCAACACATTATTGTAAACAATTATTTGGCGGTTAAATACGGAATGGATTTGGGCCTACAGGCTCGTTACTTCCATCCGAATTATGCGGAAGAAATTATTGGTGTGGGACAAGAAAATGTGGGCGACAAACACGAAGTTGCCCAAGGATTGGGAGAGCTGGAAATCAGTGCTTCGGGCACCATGTCCGATGGGAATTATTTCTTGGTTGGAAGCGATGTGAACGGAATGAATGTGAGCAATGCTGTCTATCCGTTTATCTCGAATCGAATTGAACGCACATATGCCTTTACACGCACGGGAGAGCCCTTTGCTACAACGTTACGCATTCAAGCTTCGGACTTGATAGGGTTGAATGAAGTGAATGTTATCTTGAGCGAATCGGAAAGCTTCAATATATCTTCTTCGTTGCAAGTTTATCCGATGACCTTGGTGGGTGATGCGTACGAAGTTACAGTGCAATTTCCTGCATCGGGCGTTTTTACCATTGGAGAAACACCAGCCATTAATGTGATTG
This sequence comes from Chryseobacterium gleum, assembly GCA_945881835.1. Taxonomy (GTDB): domain Bacteria; phylum Bacteroidota; class Bacteroidia; order Flavobacteriales_D; family Sanyastnellaceae; genus CAIZGX01. The sequence goes on from CAMCVP010000001.1 coordinate 318,844, forward strand.
AGAATGCATTGAATCAAGTGTCAGTATTCCCGGTTCCTGCAAATAACAAATTGAATGTAAATGTTGGACATGATGTGTTGAATGATACATTCTATGCAGTGTATACAGCAGACGGAAAACAAGTGATGAGCGGAAGAATTACTTCTTCGCAGCAGCAAATTGATTTAATGTCGATAGCGTCAGGATTTTATGTTTTGCATATCCAGGATAAAGGATCGGTTGTGAAAAGGGACTTTATAAAATTGTAATGGTTATATTTGTTCATACCTTAACTTTTTTCCATGCGTAAAATTATTTTCGTTCTATTGTCATGTTGCGCCGTTCATGGGATTGCACAAACATCCATTAGTGATTGTGAAGGTGCGATTGTATTGTGCGGAGATTTGTACACAGAGACTCAAGCTTCCTTTACAACGGGTAATATTTATGAGGCCACAGGTGCCTGCAATCAAGGACTTGAACAAAGTTCTGTTTGGTATACGTTTACTGTTCAAGCAGATGGAAATTTGAGTTTCATACTTGATCCGATAAACGATGTCGACGATTATGATTGGGGATTGTTTAATATTACAACAGGCGGTTGCGCAGGTATTGGAACCACTTCTCCGGAAGTGGAGTGTAACAGCTACGGAGATTTTACATTCAATGGGCCAACGGGAATTTCTACGTTGAACGGTGGAACAGGTTCAACAAATGGGCCCGGAAACACCTTCGGACCACCCTTCAATGCCGATCTTCCTGTTGTTGTTGGACAGACATATGCTTTGGTTGTTATGAATTGGTCGAACAGTCTCGACGGGTACACCATAGACTTCGGTCAATCAACAGCATCATTATACGATCAAGTTCCTCCGGTGCCTATTAGCGCAGAAACCGATTGTAGCAATTTAACGGTTGTACTTACTTTCAGCGAGCCTATCGTTGGGACATCTGTTCAACCTTCGGATTTCACCGTAACGGGGCCAAGCGGCACAATTACCGTTGCGTCGGTTACAGCGAATAATTCAACAATGGCTGATGTCTTTACCATTCAATTGGCGAATCAAGTTTTAATTGGAGGAACCTATACCTTGAACATTACCAACACAGCTGGTTTTGTGGAAGATGCTTGCGGAAATTTAGGAACACAGAGCATTACCTTTGAAATAAGCGATCCTGTTGCGTTTGACGTTGTTACCACAACGGCTTGCAATGGTTTCGGCGGAAGTGTAGCAGTTTCAAACATAACAGGTGGTGATGGTAATTATACGTTGAATTTCAACGGTACCAATCAAACACAATTCAATCTTAACAATGTTGTAGGTGGAAATTATACCGCGACAATAACTGATGGAAACGGCTGCATGCGTGCTATTCCAGTAACTGTTCCGAATCAGGATATTCAAGTTGCCATTCCTTCTCAAGATTCGTTGACCTGTTTGAATTCAACCACTGAATTATTAGGTGTTGAAGTGTTACCTGCTCAAAACGTTTCGTATGCATGGACAGGCGCTGGCTTGACAAGCACTACAATAGCTAATCCGATTGCAACCGCTCCAGGCGTGTTGAGCTTGGTGGTAACGAATTTGGATAATGGATGTTCCGATTCAGGAACCATAGAAATTTATGCCGGAGATGTTTATGCTTTGGATTTAAGCACCATGATACTTCCGAATATTATTACGTTGAAGCAAGATGAATTGAACGATGATTGGCGTGCGATTTTGGCGGCTGATCCTCTTTTAGATTTGACAGTGTTGTTTCTTGAATATGATTTAACCGTATTCAATCGTTGGGGCGGTATCGTTTTCGAAAGCACTGCCTCGTCGAAGTTTTGGAATGCAGCAGATGTTGCTCCTGGAACATACTTCTACTTGTTTCATTACAAAACAGATTGCGGAACGGCCGTTGAAGAAACTGTTGAAGGAACAATTTTAGTGGTTGAATGAAGTTAGGTGTTATTCTTCATGGCGCTAAGAATATTCGGCACGCGCAACGCAATGAGATTGATAAAGTTTTCTTCGGGTGGGATCTTCACATTCGCGTTACAGAATATCATAAACATGCTGAAGGCATTGCTCGACAGCTTTGCAATGAGCAATGTGATGTTATTCTCCTTTGCGGTGGTGACGGTAGTTTAAATCAAACTGCAAATGGTATTCTGCATTCAAACCGCCCGGCAACACCAATTGCCATTTGGCCTTCTGGGACAGGAAACGATTTTGTGAAAACCGTTCAAGTTCCTAAATCATTTCAAGAATTGAAATTGAGTATTGAAAATAAAATTTTCAAATCAATTGATGCGCCTTGCATGCAATGGGATGGAAAGAAGCGATATTTTTTGAATGTAACAGACCTTGGATTGGGTGGATGCGTGGCCTATGACATGCGAAGAAGTAAACGTCTCTTAGGTTCGTTCTTGACGTACCAGTGGTTAATCATTAAGAATTTGATTCGCTTTAAAAAGAGAACCATTCATTTTGATTTAGACGGAAAGAAGTACGATGCTCGAGCAATGAATTTTGTTGTAGCTAACGCGAAATATTTCGGTGCTGGTTTGGGAATTTCTCCGGAGAGCGAATTGTCAGATGGACTTTTGGAGGTCATTGTCATTGGCGATTTGAATGTTTTCGAATATTTATATTTCGTTCCAAAAGTGAAGAAATGCAAGAAACTTTCTTATCACAAGATTCAATATTATTCAGCAAAAAAAATAAGCATCGAAACCGAGGTTCCGATGCCTATTGATATGGACGGAGAGTTCGTTGGATTCTCTCCGATGATTATTTCACTTCAACATGCGTTGAATGTCGTGGTTAGAAACGACCACGAAGTGTGAACGTAACGTTTCTTCCTGCGGCAGAAATATTCGAAGCGAAGACACGGTAATTCGCATCTAAAATGTTTTCCAATCCAACCATCAATTGAACATTTTCTTGCACTTGGTAGCTTGCGCGTGCATTCAACGTGTACCAAGCTGGCATTCCGTTAGAGGTTGCGTAAGCTTCGTTGTCTTCTGCATTTAAACGGTAGTCTTCAAGACGTTTCCATCCATTGTAAAGAACGTATGCTTCCCCCCGGAATTTTTGTTGTTGGTAGGTGAATCCTGTTCTTCCATATACGGGAGGAATGTGATCCAAAGGAGTGTCTCCGTTATCAGTCTTGATTCTTCCGTAAGTATAAACTACAGAAGATTGAATGCTGAAGTGGTCATTCACTTGAGAGTTCAAACTTAAGTTTCCTCCATATATGTAGGCTTCGTCTGCATTGATAGTAGTGTAAATAGGACTTAATGTTCCATCGTAAAAAATAGAATCTTGACCGTTGAATTGCGCTTTGCCTGTCGTTAAAGCGTTGGTGTAATTCATGTAATATCCGTTCAACGCAAGAGTTGTTTTTCCTTTGAATTTGCGCTCGATTGTCGCTTCGATATTCGCCACTTTTTCAGGCTTCAATTCGTTATTTGGAACAATTAAATTTCCTGCGTTGCTCTCGAAAACTTTTGAAAGATCGTCGACATTCGGAGCGCGGAAACCGGTGCTGGCCAAAGCTGAAATACGCCATTTTGCATTTGGTGTAACAACAACTCCGATACTTCCATTTACATTCCCGTTTGATTGATTCACTTCTGTGAATGGGAAATCGAAGAACGATTTATCGGTGAAAGAAGCTGAAAGATTCACGCGAGAATAACGAATACCCGCGTTGAACGCCAATTTTTTATTCATTTTGTGAAGGGCAGTTGCGTATGCCGCAGTCCCGCTCATGTTAGCTCCGCCGCTTGCGTAACGCGTGTCGAGAGGGCTTTGAACTCCGGTGTTTATGTTCTCTGAATAAGCAGTGCTTGTTACATCGTTGAAGTAATATTCCAGTCCGTAATTGGCTGTTGTTTTTTCTCCAAAGTTTTTAGAGAAGTCTGCATTCAACGAATACACTTTAACGTTTTCGAAACGGTTGTTGCGATTGTCGTTATTCAATCTTCTATCGTGACGCGTTTGGTCAATATTCTGCCAAGCCAATGTGATTCTTCCGGTGTTGTAAAGCTTATTTCCATTTGAAAGGTTGGCATGATAGGCAACCATAGCACGTGTTTGCGGACCGTAGTACCATTCAGCGAATTTGGCTGTTCCTCCTGAAGTTTGAGTGAGGCGATCGTATCGTGGAACATCGTTCGTTGTAGAGTACTGAATATTCAACGTATGTGTTAGTTTATCGCTCTGCTTGAAGGAAAGCTTTTCCATGAAGTCGTATTGCTTGTATGCAGAACCCACTTGCACATTCGGATTCGAGTTGGTCATTACGCTGTCTCTTCCGTTAACACGTTCAACATACCAAGGGCGTTGTCCGAAAGAAGTATAGCCAGGGTTGCGGTTATTACCTTGACGAAGATCTCCGAAATTGTTGAAAGTAAATGAAGTGAACGAAGCGAAACGTGCGCTGCTTGTTTCGACATTAACGTGTGCAGCACTTTGGTCAGCGCTGCTGTATCGAAGCATAGCGCCAGCGTTTACCAACTTGTCTCCAGAAGTAAATCTAGGTGAGCGTGTGTTGAAACTCATAACGCCACCCAAAGCATCTGAACCATAGGCAACTGCGCTTGGTCCGTAGGCAATCTCTACGTTCTCCATGGCCATTGGATCAAGACTTAAGATGTCTTGTAAGTGACCACCGCGGTAGATTGCGTTGTTCATGCGAACTCCGTCAACCACGTAAAGTACTTTGTTCGCTTCAAATCCCCGCAGAATCGGTGATCCTCCGCCTAACTGACTTTTTTGAACAAACGCAGTACCCGTTTGCGTTAGCAAATCTGCAGCGTTAGCCGGGTTTATGAATTGAATGTCCTTGCGTTGAATAGCACTGACCGGCTGATCAACATATCTCGCTTCATTGGAATTGCGGGTAGCAGACACAATCATTTCAGAAAGGGTCATGTTTGAGCCTACCAAATAGGCAACATAGTCGTTGTTCAGTTCCGATGTCGGAATGGAAAGAACCTCATATCCAATTGCGAAAATGAGAATAGTTCCCATTGAAATGCTTCCGCGATATTCAGTTTCCATAGACATGTGTCCTCGGAATTCACCTTCGTTATTGGTGGTTCCGATTAGTTGAGGAAGTTCAATGTTGTTTGCTGATATATATACCGAAGCCCCGGAAATGGCTTCAAGTGTAGTTAAATCTTTAACCGTTAGGGTTTGGGCATGCGCACTGAATACACTAGCAATAGCTAGCAACGCGCATAATAATATACGTTTCATTATAAATGTAATTTGTTAATCTTTGAATTCTAAGGTGTGAAGTTAGATTCCTGCGGAAAGATGTTTCACAAGAAAAAAAAACTTAACAATTGGGAGGAAATTCGTTGAGGCGAACGTGTGGCGATGAAATGAAAAAACGATTTGTCGCGAAATGAGAAAGGTTCACTTCGAGAAATGGAATTTGAATAATATCAAAATCGCAAGTCCATTGCGATTGGAATTTGTAGAAAAAGTTGAGTTGTTCCTGGGTTTGTTTTTTGTCTGAAGAGTTTTTTACAAGGGAGCGAACAAGGGCTTTTAAGTCATTTTCTTCCGTATCCATCACAGCATAAAGTGTCACAGAACCATCTTTATGAAATTCTTTTCGGGAAATGTCATACATCTTCCCTTGGTACAAGAACTCCCACGGCTCTGGCCATTCAAGCTGATTGAATTCTTCTTGTGATAAATGAATAGGGGTAAGTTGGTCTTCTTGAACATTCCCCATTACGAGGGCTTTCATTTCTTTTTTAACCATCCATATTTTGTGTTGAAGAATCCAATAGCCTATTCCACCTTGGGCAATAAATAGCACCAAAAGCAGAGATAAAATTAGATTTTTCAAAATTCGATTCTTCATTGGCTGTGCAAAAGTAGTAACATGTAAACTTTCGTCGACTTTTATTTTTTCTTCGGTTTTACCTTGAATTCAATGGGAGATTTGAATTGTTCGGGGACTTCATTTTCAATAACGACGTCTATGGTTACTTGGGTTAATCCACTTCGTACAAAGTCAAGTTCCTTGGCGGCAATGAGGGCAAGGTCAATGCAACGCTTCGAAGACTTGGGCAATCTATCGTTCACACGGACGTAAACGACATTGTTATTTTTGATGCATGTTACTTTGAGCCAGGTTCCGAAAGGAAGTGTTTTGTGCGCGCAGGTGAATTTATTTTGTCGGAAAATTTCTCCGTTGGAGGTGCCGTGACCATCGAATTTATTGTGGTAATATGACGCCTTGCCTGTTTCTTGTTGTGCTGAAACGCTTAACGATAGCAGAGCGATTAGAACGCCGAGAGTATGTTTAAGGATTGCTTTCATAACAAGCAATTTACGAAAAAGCCATTATCTTCGCTTAAATCGTAACTAAAATGAGAAGACTGACTGTTATTGGACTCTTTTTTCTTGTCCTATTGATTCCCATTCAATCGTTTGCCCAGATCAAACGGATGGATGGTTTGTTGTCTGCGGGTGTTAGTTATAATCTATTTAATTTTAGAGCGGACATAAGTGCTTTGGCCGATTCGAGTGCAACGGTGAGTAAGTCTTTTTATCCCTCATTAAGTTTTGCTGGAGATTTTTCATTGACGAAAGGAAACAGAAAAAAATGGCGAGTAATATTTGGCTTTAGTTTTACAAGTCAGTCGTTAAGTGTGAATGCTACCGATTACAGTTATGTTGATCAATTGGGAGATTTGGCTATTGATCCGTATGTGACATGGTCTATTAACAAGAACACTGCTGGAGCGCGATTGTTGTTTTCATACAACATACAGCACATGAGGAAGCGCAAGATTTTTGGATTTAAGAAGACATCTTGTCTGTTGTACACCGGAATAAGTACGAACATCAATTGGTATGGAATACGTGAGAACACCACCAATGTGAACTTCGATAAGAAGTTGTTTGGCACGAAGCTAACCGAGTACCAATTGATTGCGTTGGGTTTTACGGGCTTCCCATATCGGAAGAAGGTTGGTGTTAATTGTGAGTTGGCGTGGGGTGGACCTTATTTCATAAAGGCGGGAGTTGTGATTGGATTGTAATTTTTTTGTTTGAATAGTTGTGGGAAAGTAAAAAGATGGTATATTTGCACCCACAAAACCCAAATGGCCCGTTCGTCTAGGGGTTAGGACAGCAGATTTTCATTCTGTAAACAGGGGTTCGATTCCCCTACGGGCTACGAAGAAAACCCTCAACGAAAGTTGAGGGTTTTTTGTTTAAAGGACACTTCTTTTTACGTGAAGGAATTATGTCCTTTGGGCGAATGCTTCGCGAATGTCTTCGACGATTTTAATTACGCAGTTTCCATTACACTGTAGGAATAAAATCTCAGATTTTCCAATTACGCAGTAGGAATAACGAAGTTCCAATAACGCAGTTCTAACAACGCAGTTCAAAGTACCCCGGATAGCAGTGGAAAGCCTTTGAGCGAAGCGAAAAGCTTGGAACGAATAGCCGGAAAAGGCTCGGGAAATTAAATCGCTAAGACAAGGGCCAAAATAATATTAATAACCATTAACGCCGGATAAATACCAGCGAGGATTAAACCGGTGATTGCGCGGCTGCGATACATGGCGTAGTTCGGGTCTTTGGCGTGCATGCGTAAAAAGCGAACCGCGAACGTGATGGCTAAGATTTCCATGGCGAGGAACAATGCACCGCCGAGAAGGAAAGCAAATCCTAAGGTTGTCCAAACGCTAACGCTAGACCACGTTGCGCCAACAAGCGCCAAAGCAAGAAAAACCAGTAGTGTTCCCCAAACAGGCGCCGACACAGCGCCAATGCCTAAGCCCAATGCCCAATTCGCAAGCTTGGTGTCTTTCAACTCGTTCGTAGGAAGTTCGTTCCTGTAATTGTTGCTGAAATACTCTTCTTGACTTTTTGGTTGGTCTGGAATTACAGTGTCTTGATTCGCAGGATCAAAGGTGCGTTTTTGTGGAAGGATAACGATTTCCTCGGCGTTGCTAGCCGAAAGTGTTTCGCTCGAAGGAACATGCGTTGCGATTTTCGCTGGAACTGTTTGAGAAGGGGTTGCTTGTGCGCAAGCTGTTTCAGTTGATTTTACTTCCTTCGCAGCTGCGTGGTTGTGCTTCCATGAGATGTGGTAGCCATCTTGATGCACACGCTTTTCAACGCTGCAGGAAGTGAATGCAGATGCAATGATTAAAAGGCCAGTAATTCCAAGAATAATTTTTTTCATATTTGGTATTTGTATATGTTCTATTTTCGAAGGATTAAAAATAGTAATATCAGTTGAATCAGACCTTACGCAAATATTTGGCCAAAAGAATATCTGTACTCTATTTTTTGGGTCTGGCCATTTGGATTTATTTATTCAGTGTTCCGTTGGATATGATACATCCTTTTTCGTTTTTCGATTTAATGAAAATAGTTTTAGTGCTTATTGGCTTGCGCATGTATGATGATGTTATGCAAAGCGAAGACGAATCGTTGGACAAGCTTAAGTTACCGCTTCTTATTTTCTTCAAAAAAAATATGCGGTTTTGGTGGTTGTTGATTATTCTTATTCTGCGAGTCATTGCGCTTAATTTCGGAGGTTAGGTTGTAAAGATTTAGACTTTGAAAAAATGAGAAACTTAGTATTCATTCTGATCTGCATTCAGTCATTCAACACGTGGTCTCAGCCCTCTCCGGCATACGCTTATCCTAGCAGTTCTGCTGTTCGAGAGAATCTAGAACATTGGCAAGATTTGAAATTTGGAATTATTATTCATTGGGGAATATATGCGGTTCCTGGAATCGTAGAATCTTGGTCCATCTGTAACGAAGATTGGGTGGGAAGAGATACCGCTTTGGATTACGAAGATTACAAGAAGTGGTATTTCGGTTTGTCGAAGGAATTCAATCCAACGCAATTCAATCCGGAGGCTTGGGCTTCTTCAGCGAAAAACGCGGGCATGAAGTATTTGGTTTTTACAACGAAACATCACGATGGGTTCTGCATGTTCGATAGTAAATATTCCGATTTTAAAATCACGAACGGTCCTTTCCAATCGAATCCTAAATCGAATGTTGCCAAGGAAGTGTTCAACGCATTTCGAAAAGAAGATTTTTTCATTGGCGCGTATTTCTCTAAACCCGATTGGCATTCCGATTATTATTGGTGGCATGCCTTCGCAACAGGAGAGCGCAACAACAATTATGATATTCGCAAATTTCCAGAGCAGTGGAAACGTTTTCAGAACTATACCGCAAATCAGATTTCAGAATTAACCTCTGAATATGGAAAGGTAGATATGCTATGGCTCGATGGCGGTTGGGTGCGTCCTTTGGAAACTGTGAACGATGAAGTGATCTCATGGCAATGTCCGATCCCGGCATGGAGTCAAGATGTAGACGTTCCTCGTCTAGCGGAAATAGCTCGAAAGAATAATCCAGGAACGTTGGTCGTGGATAGAACAGTGCACGGAGAATACGAGAACTACAGAACGCCAGAACAGCGCATTCCGGAAGGAAGATTGGATTATCCTTGGGAAACATGCATGACATTGGGAAATGCTTGGGGGTACGTGCCCAATGACAAATACAAATCATCACGCGAAGTGATTCACAAGTTGGTTGAAGTAGTAGCTAAAGGTGGGAATTTATTGTTAGGAGTTGGTCCAACTGCAGCAGGTGTTTTTCCCGATGAGGTGAAGAGTAGGTTGAAGGAAATTGGCGAGTGGACAAGCGTTCATTCAGAGGCGATTTATGGAACGAAAAGCGTTGAGCTTTTTCAAGACAATAATATTTATTTTGTTGAAGGGAAAAACAACGAGAAATACGCTTTTATTTTATTAAGGGAAGACGAGGAATTGTCATCTGAAATTTCACTGCCTTGGCAAAAAGAAAACAGAGGTCAGACTATAATTGAATTGAGTACAGGAGAGCGTCAGTCCATTCAGATGAGACAGGGGAGAATGATTCTAAAGCCGAGCGAAAAGGTTAGGCAGTTTTCTTCCAAGATGCCAGCAGTAGTTTTTAGATGGAATTGAAATAGCACAGCGTCTTTCTTTTACATTAAGATTGTCTTAATACAGGGTTCGCAAATCAAATAAAATTACTACTTACGGAGTATTTCCAAGTGAAGGTTAATACGGCAATTTTGCTGTAAACATTAATCATTACCTATGGAAAACAAACCAACTCTTGTCGATTCAGACGTTCGCACCGCGGATGTGAAGAAGACGACGAATTCAATTTATTCCTTAAAACTAAGCTCCGTTGCGGTTGCCTTGGCGCTAACGACCATGTCAGTTGGAATCACGGGCTGTGTAGACAGTGATGTAAGCACCTATGGTGATCCAGCAGCTGATAGCTACGATTCTGGTGCTTACGACTTAGGTGCATGGGCAGATTCTTACGATTATGGAAATTACGACACGAACGATTCAGATGTTACGCGATACGCGGACTAATTATTCGATATGAGGGCCCCTGTCTATTCTTTTCCTTGGATCATTGCTCCGTTGAGTTTTGAAGAATTTGAATCGGAATATTTCGAAAAAAAATTCATTCACATCAAGCGCAACAGCAGCGATTATTTTTCTCCTGCGCTTTCTTATCAGTCAATTGAAGATTACTTATACAACGAGACACTTAAGTTTCCTTCAACACGATTGACGAATGCAAAGGAAGATGTTCCGAGTGAAAAGTACGTTATGGGTGAGAAGGTTTTGACATCGAACTTATTGAAGCATTTTGTAGAAGGCTCTACCATTGTGCTGTCTGGTTTACATGAACACGTGGCAGGGCTGGGCGAATTGGTTAGCAACTTGTCGAAGCAATTTTATCAGCGCTTTCAAACGAACGTATACATTACTCCAAAAGGCAGTCAAGGATTTAAAGTGCACTACGATACGCACGATGTTTTTGTACTTCAAATTCATGGAAAAAAAACGTGGAAGATTTATAAAGACAACCCCGTTTCACTTCCAAACAAGCTCATGGAATTTGCTCCTGGTAAATATGAAGTGGGTGAGGTGGAAGAGACCATCCTAGCTGAAGCTGGCGATCTTATTTACATTCCGCGTGGTATCATGCATCAGGCAGAGACGAACGATGAAATGTCAATTCATGTGACCTTAGGCATGTTGGGTTACACCTGGACAGATTTGCTCATTGAGAGTGTTTTAGAGTTTTCAAAGACGAACGACTCCTTAAGAAAATTTTTGCCGCGCGAGATGTTGCGCAATGGTGTTAAAGAAGATCATCAGCAATATTTCTCTGAGTTGTTCTCCCTTATGTCATCATCTATATCGCTTCAAGACAGTGTGAATAGATTCAAGCGTGAAATTTCTGCGAGCCAAAAAATAAATATCAAAAATCTTTTGACGCAAGGCGATTCGATTTCAGATATAGGTGAGAGCAGTGTATTTGAAGTTCGTCAAAACGTTCTCTTTTTAATCAAAAGAAAAGGAGAGAATGTGGTTTTAGAGTGGCAAGGCAAGGAAGTCGAGTTTCCCATGTTTATGGATCCGGCGATTCATTTTATTGCGAAGATAAAAGAGCCATTTCAGCTTGCTGCAGTTCCAGATTGTGTTGACCAAAACGGTAAAATAGTTTTCGTGACTCGTTTAATAAAGGAAGGGCTTCTTTCCATCAAAATCAACTAACAAAAATTATAATCAAATGAAAAAGAAACTCATTATTTTCTTCAGCTTGGCACTACTCGTAACAGGCGGAATTGTAATTGCACAGGGTGTAATCGCAAACAACAAAAAAAGTAGAGTGGTTGCTGAAAGAACCGAAAAGCAAACCAATAAAATGGCGGATATCTATGCACTAACGCCAGCACAAAAAGAGGCAATCTTCAAGGTGAACCAAGAATTTCAGAAGCAACTGGCTGACTTAGTCGCAGATTACAAAGGTGCTCCAGATTTCGATGTTAGAGAGGAAGCGATTTTGTATTCACACGAGCAAAATGCGTTTGCTATTTTAGATGAAACTCAAAAAGCAAAGTGGCTTGCAGCCAAGGAATACCGTCGCACTCACCCAAGAGAGCAGCCGCAGAAATAGTTTTAGTTTTTTTTAGTACAGTGAAAACAGTCACGAAAGTGACTGTTTTTTTATTGTTATTGCTGTCTGAATTGAAATCCCATTCGTTTTCCTGTAGCAAGTCCCCCACTATGGTTTATGTCTTGCATTTCCTCTACCGTAATTTGGTGAAGGTTTTCGTAAGGCGGAATAAGTAAGTCGAAATTCAATGCGTAAAGAACGACTTGTTCAACAAATTTTGTTTGGCTTTCTGAATCGAAGTTGGAAGCCACAATGTCATTGAACATGATTCCCAATTGTTTTTTTCCTTGTACCACGAAGTGATTTTCCTTGTTAATGAAAACACGAGCAAGCAAATAACCAACATCTGAAGTTCTGTCGTAACGGAATGAGTCTGAAAGGAAATTGTATACGTTAATGGTTCCTACGTAACTGTTATTTGGATGCTCTTTTAAATAACCTGTCTGCCAAAAGCTGCTCTCCTGTTCGAATTGAAAGACGTTGGTATGCATTTGAAAAATGAGCATATCACCTGCTACACGAATTTCACATTGAAACGCGCCTCTGTCGCGGTATTCAAATGTTACGCGTGAATCGGTGTTTCCAAATTGAACCGTTAAATCTTGAATAGTGTTTTTTAGGACTTCCTTCAATGAATTGAATTGGGCAATGGTGTTGTGAAAAACGTCTTGCTTGAGTACGCTTTTGTTTTTCAGTAAGGCAAGAATGAGGTCTTTTGTTTCCATTTTAATAAGCTCTTGCGAATAAAACTCTACGCTCGCTTGGCTTTCCTGTCACCATGCAAACACCTGGCTCTGTAGGACCATCGAAAGGTATGCAACGAATAGTTGCTTTGGTTTCTTGCTTAATCAATTCTTCCGTCTCTGCTGTGCCGTCCCAATGCGCTAAGAAAAATCCAGTTTTTTCGTCGAGTAATTTTTTGAATGTCTCGTAGTCGTTAACTTCCGTCATGTGTCCGTTTCTGAATTCTAACGCCTGATTGAACATGTTCGTTTGAATGTCTTCCAATAGTTGCTCAATCGTTCCCTCAATTCCATCGAAGGATACCGTTGATTTTTCAGAAGTATCTCTTCGTGCAATTTCAACCGTTCCGTTTTCCAAATCTTTTGGTCCAATAGCCAAACGAACAGGAATACCTTTCAATTCATATTCAGCGAATTTCCAGCCGCTGCGCTTGCTATCGTCGTCGTCGAACTTCGCTACAATACCTTTCGCTTTCAATGCTTTTACAAGAGGAAGAACTTTTTCACGAATCACTTCAAGTTGTTCAAGTCCTTTGTAGATAGGAACAATTACAGCGTGAATAGGTGCCAACTTCGGTGGAACACGAAGTCCTTTGTCGTCGCTGTGTGTCATGATTAGCGCACCCATTAGACGTGTGCTTACACCCCAAGAAGTTGCCCAAACGTATTCTGAATTTCCTTCTTTCGTTGTGAATTTCACATCGAAGGCTTTCGCGAAATTTTGTCCAAGAAAGTGAGAAGTTCCCGCTTGAAGTGCTTTTCCATCTTGCATCAAAGCTTCAATGCACAAAGTGTCCAGCGCACCTGCAAAACGTTCGCTCTCCGACTTTCTTCCTTTCACAACAGGCATTGCCATGAAATTTTCTGCGAATTCTGCGTACACATCAAGCATGCGCTCTGTTTCTTCAATGGCTTCTTGCGCGGTAGAGTGGGCGGTGTGCCCTTCTTGCCACAAGAACTCTGCAGTTCTTAAAAATAAACGCGTACGCATTTCCCAACGAACAACGTTCGCCCATTGGTTTATCAGTAAGGGAAGATCGCGATAGCTCTGAATCCAACCTTTGTATGTGTTCCAGATAATGGTTTCACTGGTTGGACGTATGATTAATTCTTCTTCCAATTTCGCATCTGGATCCACGACAACACCTCCATTTTCTGACTTAAGTCTGTAGTGGGTGACAACGGCACATTCTTTGGCGAATCCTTCGACATGCGCAGCTTCTTTGCTCAAATAGCTTTTTGGAATCAACAGAGGAAAATAGGCATTCTGATGTCCCGTCTCTTTGAAGCGAAGGTCCAATTGATCGCGCATCTTTTCCCAAATCGCATAGCCATAGGGTTTAATAACCATACATCCCTTCACCTCACTGTGTTGCGCCAAATCGGCTTGCATTACAAGTTCGTTATACCATTTGGAGTAATCTTCTTTTCTTGTCGGAATTTTCTCGGCCATTTTTTTTCTTTTTTCGAAGTTGCAAATGTAAAACCTTATTACCTTTAAACTATCAAATCCATACGATTATGAAAGCGTTACAACGAAATTTTTTCTTCTTCACGACAGTTCTTGCTCTAAGTTCTTGTGCGAGTTTTGAAAATTTGACCGACGATCGCACGCGTGCTGAAGATGATGAAATGTATTGGAATGGAAAGGAATTGTTTTACGACAATTCACTTGTAGCGAATGCAGCGGGAACAGGCGATGATTACTATGACCCGAATTCTGCTAGCCGCGCGAATTCTTTAAATGGTGGGACAAATCCAAGAGCAATGTTCAATCCGATTAGCGGATGGCAATTGAGTTACGGTTTGAATGCTTTTTCGAATTACAGCAATGGATTTGGAATGGGATTGGGTTATGGTTCATTCAATCCGTACAATTCTTTTGGGAATAATTCTTTCGGCTACAATCCATACGGCTACAATTCTTATGGTTACAACCCATACAGTTCCTACAATGGTTATGGTGGTTATGGATATAACCCCTACGGTTATGGAATGGGCGGATTGGGTTGGGGTGGTTACGGTTATGGGAATGGATGGTTCGGAAATGGAAATGGAAGCGGTTGGGGAGGTTCGGGGAACAGTGGTGAAACACCAAATGTTACACATCATCATCGCAGACCAACGATTGTAGGTACAGGCAATCCTTCTACCTACAACAGAGGGGTTTTGCAAAAGAATTTGGTTCAACCTATTTCTGAGACACCTCGCACGCCTCAAGTTGTTGCACCCGCTCGTTATAATTCGAACAACAACTACTCGAGTCCAACGTACGCAAGACCTGCATCAACAACAAATCCAAGCACAACTCCAGCACCCGCTCGAAGCAATCCTTCTTACACGAGTCCGTCTCGACCGGTTCAAACACCGACTTATTCGAGTCCGTCAAGACCAGCGCCAACGCACACAAGTCCTTCACGTCCTGCTCCAAGTTACAGTTCGCCATCGCCTTCAAGATCGACACCAACGAAACCTTCAACGAGCTCACCTTCTCCATCTCGTTCAACTCCAACGCGCACGAGTCCTGCTCCAAGTTCTCCGTCACGATCTACTTCACCAAGTAAAAGACCGTGATGTTGTGCAAGATGACAAGCAAGATGTTGCACAAGGTGCGTCGCAAGGGGGGGATTGTTTCGTTTTCATTTGCTTTATTGATGAATGTGAATTGTGTTTTTGCGCAGAATGAAGATGATGCGCTTCGCTTCTCAAACACCTTCGGAGCCTATTCAAACAGGGCATTGGGAATGGGAGGAGCCTACACCGCATTAGGCGCAGATTTCACGAACTTTTTTCAAAATCCTGCTGGAATAGCTGCTTACAAAAAGCAGAATATGGAGTTCGGATTGAGTTTGATTTCGCGTTCATCGGATGTCGATTTTAAAAATCAAGTGTCTTCCACTGGGGCAACGGGATTGGGTATTAACACATTCGGATTCACCTCAACGTTTGGAACAGCAGGTTCAGGATGGAGTCCATGGATTTGGGGATTGGCATACGGAAGAACGCAAACCTTTAAACGGAATTACGATTTAGAGTCAAGTGATAATCAGTCATCATTGCTCGATGTTTATACAGATCAACTGAATTATTACAATCCTGCGAATGCTGAAGTAACCGCTTCATTTCCTTTTGGTGCTGGTTTAGCGTGGGAAACATATTTAATTAACCCCGGACTTTCTCAGCCATACGAGCACGTGAACATAGACAACAATACCTTCACGCGCCGTCAGCATGTAGAAGAGAAAGGGTACGTGCGCGAGACGTGTTTGAGTGTCGCGCGATCGTTCGAAGAGAAGTTATTTCTGGGGGCTTCATTTGCCTTTCGAAAGGTTGTATATGATAAACAATCGACCTATTCAGAGTCTTTTCAATCCAATGGAAGTGCCGTGAATTATTCGCTCATTGAAGACAACAACACGTCAGATGTCATTACAAAAGGACCATCGCTTCAGGCAAAATTAGGCGTTCAGTATGTTCCGAGTCCGTATGTTCGATTTGGAGCTTTTTGGCATTCCTCGTGCAAGCAATCAATCAGCGACAACTTCATAGCGAAAATGCAAAGCACCATAGGCGCAATTCCTTACAGTTATTCTTCCGACAAGAATATTTTCGATTATGGTTTTCAAACACCTTCCGCAATTGGTGCTGGAGCTGCATTGATCCTCGGGAATTTCGGTATTATTTCCGCGGATTATGAATCCTCTGATTTTTCGAAGTTGAAGATGTATGGAATAACCGGAGGTTCAGCGGAATTCGCATTGGAAAACGAAGCCATTCAAGAAAATTTCAAACGCGTGCACAAGGGAAGATTGGGAACAGAGTTTCGTTTGGGGGATGTTTACCGACTTCGTGCGGGCATTGGATATCGAACATCGGTATATACCGATTTGGCTCAGAAGCCTGCGGAGCCCATGTTTAATTGGAATTTCGGAGGAGGGTATAAGAAGGATGATTTTTACTGCGATGGCGTAGTAATGATTACCAAGAACAAGGACGGGTATTTTCTTTATGACCCGCAACTGATTTCAATGGCAAGCATAGACAATATGCTTGTTCAAGTTAATTTCTCAGTGGGGATTAGGTTCTAAGCGGTTAAAGAAGCAAGCGCTATTCCAGTGGCAACCGATACATTCAACGAATTGGTTTGTCCCTTCATTGGAATAGTAACTAGCTGATGTGCTCGCTTCATAAGTTGTGGATTTATTCCATCTTCTTCAGAACCCATTATGATGCACAGACCTAAATTCTGATCGCGCGATTTTTGAAATTCTTGGAGACTTACAGTAGCTTTTTCCGAGAGTACAACAGAGCCAATTCCAGAAGCGTGAAGGTAATCGAGCGCATCAAGTAGATTCTTCACTTTGCAAATATTTAAATGCATAAGTGCGCCAGCTGAGGCTTTCAGAGCATCTTCGTTAATTTGAGCGGCTCCAACTTCAGGAACTATTATACCTTTCACTCCGAAACATTCTGCTGAACGGCAAATAGCTCCAAAATTCCGAACGTCTGTTACACGATCAAGGATGAGGAACAAAGGAGGTTCTCCACTTTCAATTGCATTTATAACCACATTCTCATAATCAGCAAAGGCGATAGGAGCCATGAAGGCAAGAACGCCTTGGTGATTTGAGCGGGTTATTTTATTTAGTTTTATTTCGGGAACTAACACGAAAGGAATTCGCTCCTTTTTCAAACGGTCTTTCAACTGACGCAATTTGTCACTGCGTAATTCTTTATTGAAAAGAACCTTATCAATGTTTTTTCCTGCATCAAGAGCTTCTTCCAACGGGTGAATGCCAATGATTAAATTCGTGTACGATTTTGAAGATGGTGTATTAGTTCTCACTTTGCAAAAGTAAGTCTTATTCGCGGAATACGCGACCTTGTCTCCAAGAGTTCACCGCAACCTCCCAACTGTTTCTGTACAGAGCATCACGCTGAAGAATGAGCACGTTGTCTGAAAGGTTGTCCTTTTTATATCGAAACAAAAACGAAAACGAACCTGGAACGTTTTCGTCGCCATAAATCCAACGTTCGCTGTATCCAACTTTTTCAACGCGTGAGGGTTTTCCATAAATAATGTAAATCATGCCGCGATCAGTTCTCCATCCGGGAACGGTGGTGGAGAAATAAGTGTTGGAGGTGTTTACCCGGCGGAAGAAAATAGAAATAAGTTCTTTGGCTTTCTCTTCAGAGCCTCCGCAATCTTTCCAGAAATTACAGAAGCTGGAGTATGGGTCACGAACGTTATAGATGTATTCGAATTCAGATTTTGAGGTGATGTAACGCAAGGGTGCGATTAAATCTTTCAATGCTGTGGTTGTGGGGAATTCACCGTTGGAATACAAATAAAGCTGTGATGAATTTTTCGAACGAAAGAGGTAAGATTTGTTTTCGGCTATGAAGTGATATCGGCTCCCATCGAAACTTAAATTCGTTAGACTGAAGGAGGTCGAATCTGGAATTACGGGTGAGTTGTTTGAAAATGCTGGGGGTGGGAGGCTAGGGATTTCCGCTAAAGCAAAAACTTCAATAGGTGGATAATCAGCGTTCTTGAATCGAGGGAAATCGAGGTGAACGGTGTCGCCCGTTGTCAGGTAATGGTTGTAAACAGGCGTGTTGCTTGAGTTCGTTGTTACATGAACATCAAATGTGCTGGGGATTTCAGATTTATTAATTGCGAAAGTTTTTTCGTCTTGCGCTCTTCTGTTAATGTCTTTCAGTCGAACCGTCAAATCATAATTTCCAAAAGCCATCGCCAGCGGAATTTCTTTTCTCCAAACGCCGGGCTCTTGCATTTGGGGGGGAGAAAAAGAGTAACGCAGCGTATCGTAAGTGTTAGAATTTTTTTTAATGTATAACTCTACTTCGATTTGAGCTTTGAAATTTTCGTGAGTGGATTGTCTTGAGTAAAGCAGTTGATCGGCATTGAATTCAAGAAGGAGTTTTGAACTGTCGTTGTTGTGGTGAATCAGATTTACCAATGGTTGGAAATAGAATTCGTTTGCTCCAAATTGATTCTCGCGAAGTTTTTTGGGAGCGGAACAAGAAAGAAAATGCGCCGCAATGAAAAATGCAAGTAGCTTGAAAAAGTTAAATTTATTCTTCAGTAGTCTCGTCTTTTTCATTATCAATCGAAGGTAAGCGTTTTTCGAAACTTGCGCCTGATTTCGCGCCCATAATTTTCATGTTTTTAGCCTTTCCAAGAAGATTTCCTTTTCCAGTTTTGAGTTGGCCCATGGCTAAGCTCAGTGTGTTTTGAGCTGTTGAAAGGTTGCGCTCTAAGGTTTCAAGGGAACTCACAAATCCTTCGAGTTTATCTATAAACGTTCCCGCTTCTTTCGCAATGCTTTCCGCATTTTTAGACCGTTTCTCTTGGGCCCAAATGCTGGCTACTGTTCGAAGTGTTGCGAGCAAAGTGGTTGGTGAAACGAGAATGATATTTCGTTCCCAAGCATAAGAAAATAAATTAGTATCATCGTTGAAGGCCGCGATTAGAGCGGGTTC
Organism: Chryseobacterium gleum; assembly: GCA_945881835.1. Lineage (GTDB taxonomy): Bacteria > Bacteroidota > Bacteroidia > Flavobacteriales_D > Sanyastnellaceae > CAIZGX01. The sequence goes on from CAMCVP010000001.1 coordinate 338,111, forward strand.
AATAGGCATGAAGAGCAAAACAAATTCAGGTGTAATAAGCTTATCGGCCGACTCGTATTTCTTTTCACTGAGTAACTTAATGTGTCCGCGTATACTTTCAATGTGCGCTTTCATTGCAACAGCTTTTTCTTTTTCGTCTTGGGCATTTGTAAAGTTGTTGTAGGCAACCAACGATACTTTTGAGTCTACGATGATGTGTTTGTTTTCAGGGAGGTTTACGATGACATCTGGACGAATGGATTTTTCATCGTCGTTGGTATCTGTATGTTGAACCATGAATTCTTTTCCCTTCACGAGGCCACTTTTTTCAAGCACAGATTCAAGAATCATTTCACCCCAATTTCCTTGAGTTTTATTGTCTCCTTTTAAGGCTCTTGTTAGATTTTCGGCATTCGTTCCAATATTCGAACTAGCCTCGCGAAGGTTTTTAATTTCATTTTCCAAACGCGCTGATCGATCAACATTCTCGAGTTCGGTTTTTTCGAGTTTCGATTTGAATTCGTTAATGGTTGTTCGCAGAGGAGTAAGCGTAACTGAGAGGTGTGACTCATTGGCTTCATTCAATTTTTGAACGCGTTCTTCGAAGATTTCGTTGCTTAAATTTCGGAATTCAACTTTGAGGTTTGCTTTCAAATCGTCCATCAAAAGTTTTTCAGATTCCAACGCTTTATAAGCGGCCTCGAGTGAAGTTTTATTGGTTGCTATTTCTTGAATGAGCGATTCAATTCGAATACGCATGGTGTTCGATTCGGCTTTGGCGTTTTCAAGTTCAGACTTGTAAAATGCAGAGCCGTTTTGAGTTGATTGTGTTTTGCGACTGAGCAAAAATGCGAGTGCTGTAAGTGCTGCACCGATAAATGCACCTGTAATTAAAGAGATGGTATCCATGAGTCAAAATTACCTTTAGGTGGAAGCGGAATCAGAATTGTGGAAAAGTATTTTTAGAATCGCGAAGAAAACGTAATTCCGATACGTCCGTTTTTAAGCTGAAGTCCATTGTTTTCAATGTTTCCAACGCCGTATGTAATTGAAACGCTCCCGTTTTCTTGCCGGAAGCGTAAGCCCACTCCAGCGTCGTAATGGGTTTGGGAAAGGGGTTGACGAATAACGGCAACATCGGTAAATACAAAAGTTTGAATGTCGTTGCCAAGCGCGCTTCCGAATTCAAAATTCAACATGGCGTATTGTGAAGCATAGATGCTTTCTTCAAGAAAAGCTCTGAGGTTTTTAGTTCCACCAAGCCTAACAATTTCGTTGTTAAATAAGGAATCACTGAATAGTGCATTCAATTCTAAATTCATATTGGAAAAAAGCGTACGCCCAAAATTCCATTTCGACCAGACTTGAGTTCGAGCAGAAAATATTTTTTTCTGAGAAGTGCTGGATTCGTATTGAATGGTGCGGGTTCCGGCTAACGCTTCCAACAGAAAATTAATGGAATTTGATTGGTTTTTGTTTTTGGCATATCGAAGTGAATAAGATTTGTTCGTGGTGTTTCCGTATAATGCGCTCGTTTGAAAATGGGTGTTCGTTGAACGATTAACAGCTGCTGAGAAACCGTTCATGTCGTTCATTTTAGTAATCAATCTAAGCGAAAGGTCAGTCGATGAAAAGGTCGAATCGCGCAGGAAAGAGTTCAAGTCGAATTGAAAACCTAAGGGCAGTCCTAAGGTGAACGGGCTTCCTAGCTTGAATGCGAAGCTCTGACTTTTCGGCTGAGGGCGTTTCCAGTGAAGTTCAAGAATCTCTGCTTGTTTGAGTGCATTGGAAAGTTCGAGGTCAATGTTTCCGGTTAATACGGACGTATTGGAGTTCGGCCGCGGTTGAAGGGCAATTAGCGCCGCGATGAGATTGTTCTTTTTTCGTTCCGTTTTTACAATGAGACTAAAACTCTCTTTGTGTAATCGCACCGAAGTTTGAGCGTTTGATTTCAAAAATGAAATATTATTTAGGGCAGAAATTGAAGCCTTAATTTTCTCTTCGCTGTATGCTTGACCCAATTGATAGTTGATGCAACGGTATAAAATTTTCTTGTTGAAGAGTGCCTGCGAAGTGATTAAGGTATCGAGTACGACATACTTCTCCACGGCGACGTTCCAATTAAATTCTTGCGGCTTTCGATCGAGATAAAGGGTGTCCAGTTCAATTTGTGCATACGGATAGCCGTGATTGTTCAGCCAGGACAATAACTCTTGCGGGTTTTTGTTTTTAGGATAGGAAAGCGGAATGCCCTTGTAACTATGAGTTTCAAGCGCAGGTTGGCTCCATGAATTATGAGAGCAAATGACCAACAGGAGAGTCGAAAATCTTACAAGTGTATGTTGATAACTGCTTTTCAATTTAATATGAAGTTGATAGAAGTTTGAATTAGTTTTGAATCTCAATTAAATACCATGAAGAAATCTGCACGTGTTTTACTTTTTGTGTTACTTGGTTTAGGAATGTTCAGTGTGCTATCTTGTAAAAAGAAGCTCGAGAAGTGTTCAGCATACGACCAAGTTTCTCCACAGAAATAATCAATTAAACTCGAACGTTATCGTTTGTAGAATGTCTTGGTGAAGGCTGCGGCTAACTGGGCATGCGTGCGCATATCGCTGTATTTTTTCCTTCATAACATCATCGTAACCCAAATCAGGGAATGTGAAATGAATTTTAATTTCGCCCACACGTCGAGGTGTCGAACTCATTATTTTTTCAAATGCTGCTGTTACTCCTTTAAACTTCCAATTACGTTCTTCAGCAGCAATGGCCATTGTTGTAAGAATGCATGTAGCTAAGGAAGTGCAAAGCAAATCTGTTGGAGAAAATCGTTCTCCCTTTCCTTTGTTGTCGAGTGGAGCGTCTGTTTCAATCAGCGTGTTGCTTTGTTTGTGAAGCACCTCACAGCGTAAGTTGCCCAAGTAATGCGAAGACATTTTTGTCATGTTCTTTTTTTTTCAAAACTAAGTTAGAAGCAATGAAATTAGTTTTTATTGGATAGATATGTTCAACGCAGGTGCATTAACTTTGTGATATGAAGCAATGGCCAATCGTTTTCTTCCTTTTACTTTTATGTACATTCATCTTTGGGCAAGAGGAGATTAAGGAAGGCGTAATTGGAATTTACACCCATCAGAAATACGGAGGCCTAGTTATTCGCACCAACGGATGGGGCGGGTCATACATCAAAGGCAAGAACAAAGGAGCGTTCAACGTGCGTCAGGTCTCATACGATTTTAGTTTCGTGAAGCACGAGAAAGAAGTTAAGTCTTACTTTCAAGATCCGACCGCAAGACCATATGTTTTCGGGAAGCAGAATGCCCTATACAACTTCAAAATAAATTACGGATATAAAAAAGTGATCGCTGAAAAGCTCCGTAAATCGGGGGTTCAGGTTTCTTACGCTTGGGGATTAGGTCCATCTATTGGAATTTTACGTCCGGTTTATTTAGAAGTAATTATTATTGATCCGAACCTCAACGGATACAGTCTTTCAACAGAGAAATTCAATCCGAATAAACATTTCATAGACAATATTTACGGAAGGGCAAGTAACTTTTTGGGTTTGAGTGAGCTGACATTTACTCCGGGATTTTCCGCAAAGACGTCCATGCTTTTTGAATATAGTAATTATCGCGATGGGATAAAGGGTTTTGAAATAGGTGTGTCGGCAGAGGCTTATCCCAAGAGATTAGAGATTTTATCGAATCAAATTCTTGAGACGCTTCCCGATGGCGCAAAGAATCATTGGTTGTATGTTTCGGGATATGTACATTTCTTTTTTGGAAGGAAGTACAACAAATAGAGCGAAAGACGAATTGAAATTGTAAGATGGAACAAGAAGAACAAAGAATTCCTAAGCCAAAATGGCTGAAGGTGAAATTACCAACAGGTGAGAATTATCGAAAGGTTCGCTCGCTCGTAGATGAGCACAAGTTGCACACCATCTGCGAAAGCGGGAACTGTCCGAATATGGGTGAATGCTGGGGGGAAGGAACAGCGACATTCATGATACTCGGAAATATTTGTACGCGATCTTGTGGTTTTTGCGCAGTGGCAACAGGAAAGCCTTTGGAGGCTGATCCGTTTGAACCAGCAAGAGTAGCGAATTCAGTGAAATTAATGGGAGTGAAGCACGCTGTTATCACCTCTGTAGACCGAGACGATTTGGCTGATGGTGGTTCGGAAATTTGGGTGAAGACAGTCGAGTTGGTTCGTTCAAAGTCGCCCGGAACCACAATGGAGACGCTCATTCCAGATTTTGCTGGGAATTGGGACAATTTGCAACGCATCATTGACGTGGCGCCTGATATTGTTTCTCATAACCTCGAAACTGTGAGAAGATTGACGAAACAAGTTCGTATTCAAGCGAAATATGATCGCTCATTGGAAGTTTTATTCCGATTGAAAAAAGGAGGAATGCGCACGAAAAGTGGAGTCATGCTTGGATTGGGCGAGTCGAGAGAAGAAGTTCTTGAAACTATGGAAGATTTGAGGTCGGTTCAAGTGGATATTCTAACCCTTGGTCAATACCTTCAACCTACTCGAAAACACTTGCCTGTAAACGACTTTGTGACACCTGAACAATTTAAGGAGTATGAAGAAGTAGGTCTGAAGATGGGCTTCCGATTTGTTGAAAGTGGGCCGTTGGTTCGCTCTTCTTATCACGCTGAAAAGCATTTGTTTTGATAAATTTCTCTTGGGAAGGAAAAAAAAGCGAAGAAAAAGCGAAGAATCGTTTTTTGAATAAGCAATTCTCAATTATCTTGCGCCGAATAGTAATACAAGCTTAACCTAGCATTTATGAAATTGAAAAATTTACTTTTATCCTCTGTGTTTATTTGTGCAGCTTCTGCTGCCGTTGTGGTGCTTAGCACCAATGATCAACGTGCAACCTTTGCGCCACGCAATGTTCAGTCAGAAGGATACAACGAGTCAGTCGACATTTTGAAGAAGCTTCGCGGTAACCTCATTACAGGTAACTTCGAAGTTAGTGATGTTACTGAAATGACTGCAGCGGTGAACGATATTGATCGTTTGCAAGGGAACAGAGAGCTAAATATGAGTTGGTGGGAAATGGGTCCGGATAACATCGGTGGACGTACCCGTGCAGTTTTGGCGTATACCAACGATGTTATTTTCGCGGGTTCTGTAACCGGTGGATTGTACAAATCTACCAATGGTGGTAACAACTGGTCTCGTGTAGAATCGTTGGATACCTTCGGTAAGGTAATGTCTATCAGCTCTATCGATGCAACAGAAGACGGAGCGATATATGTTGCCACTGGTAGTCAATTTGAATCAGGTTTTGACGGAAGTGGATCTAGTGGATCTATCGGATGCGGAATGTACCGTTCAGCAAACCAAGGAGCATCATGGGAATTGGTTCCTGGGACAGATCCAACAGAATTTGCAAGTGGCGACAATTGGGCATATATCAATGATGTATGCGCTGATGCTAACATTGCAGGAAGAATATGGATTGCAGGTGCTGATGGAGTTGGATATTGGGAGCCAGGTATGACTGCTCCAAATATGAGTGTGTCGGGTATCCCAAATACCGGCGGACATGATATTGAATGGTCTGTAGACGGAACGGTTTGTTACGTTGGAGTTTCAAACGGACGTATTTATCGCTCTTTAGATGGTGGAAACAACTTCGAGCAAGTTGGAGCTTCTTCTGGAATGAGCAACAAGCAACGCACACGCATCGCAATCTCTCGTGACGATACGAACGTTGCTTATGTATTGTATGCGCAAGGCGGAGTTAACGGAGGACTATTTTACACAGCAGATAAAGGAACTACATGGTCTATTAAATGGCCAACAGGTATTGATAACGTATACTCAGTATTTGGAGATAACGGACAGGCATACTATGACTTAGCGCTAACAATCAAACCTGGAGATCCTGGAATTTGTTGGGTGGGTGGTGTAACACTTTGGAAGGCTGGAGCTAACACGCAACCAGAGCAAATTGCAGCGAATTTCGATTTCGGAAGTTCACAGTATTATGTGCATAGTGATGTTCAATCATTTGAAATCGCTCCTAATGGAGATTGGTATATTGGAACTGATGGTGGTATGTTCAAGTCAATCGACGGTGGAAATACTTTCATGGCTATAAACAGAGGTTACAATGTGACCCAATTCTACGGAATTGCTCACGGTGGCGGATATGCTGCAATGGGCGGTGCCCAAGACAACGGAACAATTTTAATTCCTGGTCTAGAGAATGAAAACTTCAACACAATTACATGGCAGCAAGGTGTGTCCGTGGGTGGTGGTGATGGATTTGATTGTGAAATTTCAAATGTGACCGTACCAGGTGTAAACGTGGCATTCTCATCGGTTTATTTCGGTGCAATTAGCCGTTACAATGCACAAGGTTCAGGCGGAGAGTTTTATGATGATGAAGTAATCGCAGTTATAGGTGACGACGGAGAGGCTGGGTCTTTCTACACAACCATGCGCTTGTTCGAAAATACGAACGATGAGAATTCACAACAATTCGTTTGGTTAGTTAACAACCGTGATTTCGATCTGTATTCTTCAGTAAATGGTAACGATACAACTTGGTTAGATACAACGTTGTACACGCAGAATATGACACTGCCTTTCCCATACAGATTCCCTGTAGGAGATACCCTTCATTTCTGGGATGTATTGGACCGCCCGGCTGTTTATTCAACAACTCCGCTTACTGCTGATCCTAACTACCCATGGTTAGCCGCTCAAGATTTAACATCTACTATCGATTCGACTATTTGCGACACGACCATCGTTGGATACAATGAAGTTATTGATCAAATCATAGAGCAAACCGCAACCTTCTATTGGACAGATACAGTAGTTAATCCTGTTACCGGTGCAGAAATTATTATTAACGACAGTACTGTTGTAGTGGTTGGTGTTGATACAACGTACATGACAGTTCCAGTATTGGACATTCAATGCACAACAACAACTTGGTACTACTATGCTGCTGACCAATTGGAAAATGTTCGTGAGCGTTGGCAGGTACAAGACAAGTTCACTTCAATTTTCGTAACGGGTTTCTTCGGAACGGAGGGATTGTGGATGACTCGTCAAGCATTAAACTTCAATACAACTCCTGATTGGTGGAAAATAGGTAATGCTCCTGGTTCAGGGGTGAAAGCTTATGAATTCTCGAAGGATGGAAATACGCTATACTATAGCAGTTGGAGCGGTACATTGTATCGTGTAACTGGATTCAATCAAGTTTGGAGTGTAGATGATATTTCGAGTTTGACTACTACAACTTTAATAACAAATGCGGGAGGTACAATTACAAGTATAGCTTGTGACCCGAATAACCCCGATCACCTTGTGTTCACAGTTGGTGGATACGGAAGTGTTGGAAGCGGGAAAGTAAGAGAGACGTTCAACGCTACCGCAGCAACACCGACCTTTACAAACATTTGGTACAACACTTCTCCTTTGAACAAAATGCCAATATTCTCTTCAGTTATTGATGTGAGTGATCCTTCAGGAAACACCATTGTAATTGGAACTGAATATGGAATTTGGGCAACCAACGACGGTGGTGCAACTTGGACGCACAGTTCTGGTGTGGCCAATGGAATTGTTGCAGAACCATCGGCTGGGGCAAGTGTAGGTTCATTGGCTTATGTTCCTGTATTCGATCTACGTCAACAACAAGTTGGTCAACGTCCGTACATGAACCCAGAGAACTACGGTGTTATTTACGCAGGTACTCACGGACGTGGAATCTTCCGCAGCGATGATTTCTTCTCTGTTGATGTAGCTGAAAATAACGGTAATGGTCAAGACGGAAGCGATGTAAGCTTATCGGTTTATCCAAATCCAACAAAGAATACAGCATTCGTCAACTTGAATGTAACTTCTACAGTTAACCAAGCTTATGTTCAGGTTTATAATGTGAACGGACAGTTGGTGAAGAATTTGAATGTTGGACAATTGACTCCAGGTTCTCATAAAATCGACCTTGGTGTTGAGTCATTGTCAAATGGAACGTACGTAGTGAAAACATTTGCGGGCAACGCGAGTGGAACTGCTAAATTCATTAAGCAATAAGCTTATCTCAATATTTGAAAAGAGGCCCTTCGGGGCCTCTTTTTTTTATGTGGAATTCCTCCATAATGACTTACTTTCGTTAGAAGCAACAGAGATAAGGAAATGAGCAAGTATAGAACTGCAATAAACGGATTTGGTCGGATAGGTAGGACCTTACTCAAAGAAGTTCTGCGTCGCAATGAAATTGATGTTGTTGCGATTCATGATCTCGCAGATATGCAAACCTTGTTGCATCTGTTGAAATACGATTCGACTCAAGGCATATTTGAGATGCCAATAGAAGTTTTAAGTTCTAACACCGCCCGCATTGGCGGAAAAGAAATTCTGTTTTTGCAAAACCTTTCCGAATATCCTTGGAATGAGTTCAGTGTTGATTTAGTGTTTGAATGCACGGGTACAATGAAGACGGAAGCGCAGTGTGAAAAGCACATAAACAATGGCGCGAAACGAGTTCTGCTATCTGCACCATCCGAAGACCAGATGCCCATGTGGATTGTTGGCGTGAATGATCATAACATAGACCTAGATCAGAAAATTATTTCATGTGCTTCATGCACAACGAACAATGCGGCGCCAATGATTCAGATTATTGACGAAGCCTATGGAGTTGAGAGTTGCTATATTTCTACGGTTCACTCCTATACTGGAGATCAAAAGCTGCACGACGCACCGCACAAGGATTTGCGCAGGGCTAGAGCGGCAGTTGCTTCGATAGTGCCTACTACAACAGGGGCAGCACGAGCCTTGACGAAAGTGTTTCCGCACTTAAGTGAAAGATTGGGCGGATGTGGAATTCGGGTTCCGGTTCCTAACGGATCTCTTTCCGATTTAACATTTATGGTTCGAAGTAAAACGACTGCAAAGGAAGTGAACGACTTGTTTGAGGCTTGGGCGAATACGCATGAAAGCATTCTTGAAGTTTCACACGAGCCCTTGGTTTCAAGAGATATAGTTGGAAATAAACACAGTTGTATTATTGACGCTGAATTAACTTCCGTTATCGGTTATATGATTAAAGTTGTTGGCTGGTACGACAATGAAATGGGATACAGCAACAGACTTTTAGATGCCGCAGAAAAATTAATGAAACACTAAATGGAATTTTACCAGTTCATATTGTATGGTTTTTTAGCGGTAGTGAAATTTGTCATTACGCCTTTTACCATTTATGCAACGGGTAAAGAAAGCATTCAGTTTGGAGAGGTTGTATTGACAACAGGAACAGGAGCTGCAGTCGGAGTGCTCATGTTTTACTATGGAGGAACTTACTTGTTTAAATGGACAAGCCATTGGAAATCGAAAAAGCCGAAGCCAATATTTACCAAAGGCAGAAGGAGGATTGTTTACATCAAGAACAAATTCGGACTCGTTGGTTTCATGGCGATTTCAGCAATCATCTCGGTTCCGATAACATCACTTCTTGCCGCTAAATTTTTTAAGCACAACAGATTCACGCCACTATGGTTAATATGTGGATTTATGGTTTGGTCGTTGATTTTATCATCGGCGGCCTATTTCATCAAATGGTTATAAATGAAAAAGTATAAAGCAATCCTTTGGGACTTAGACGGAACCCTGTGGGATTTAAATGGAAATACCGCCATTGCGTTGAAGCAACTCTTTCAGAGATATGAATCGAGCAATTTTCAAAACACATCACAAGACGAATTTTTAAGATGTTACCCGAAGCACAATGAACGTGTTTGGGCGCTTTATCGTGAAGGGAAAATTGCTAAAGAAGAGTTGAGAAATAAACGATTCATTGATTTGTTCGATGAAGTGAATGCGACGTATGATTTAGACTTCGTAGAATTATTCGCTAGCGAGTTTTTGGCTATTTGTCCAAGACTTCCGCATCTGATTGAAGGAGCCCGTGAAATTTTAGAATTATCGATGGACAAGTATACCCACGTTATTTTAACCAACGGCTTCATCGAAGTTCAAGGATTTAAAATGGCAGCTGCGGAAATAGAACATTACTTTTCAACTGTTGTATACAGCGAAGAGGCGGGGGTGCGAAAGCCGCATCAAGCTATTTTTGATTTAGCGCTTCAACGCGCGAATTGCAAGGCTGAAGAGGCGCTTATGATTGGCGATGACTGGGATGCAGATATTTTGGGCGCAAGAAATGCTGGAATAGATCAGGTCTTTTTTACGGCCACAGAAAAACGCTTGGCGGAATTACACGACGGTAAATCTGTACGTCACAACTATGTTCCTACCTTTACCATTGATACATTAGACGAATTGAAAAACATTATTTAATATGGAAAACAATAACGAAACTCCTCAACCAATAAGCATTGAATTAACAGAAAACATTGCAGAAGGTACCTATTCAAATCTTGCAGTTATCACCCACAGTACCTCTGAATTCGTTCTTGATTTCATTCGCGTTATGCCGAATGTTCCGAAAGCAAAAGTTCAGTCGAGAATCATCATGACTCCGCAGCATGCTAAGCGATTAATGAAAGCGTTACAAGAGAACATTTCTAAATTCGAAGTTCAGAATGGGGTCATCAAGGAAGGTGCAACGGATGTACAATTTCCAATGACTTTCGGAGGTCCTCAAGGACAGGCTTAATCGATTAGCGAAGTCACTGCACCGTTTAATTCAGAGTTGAAGAAAGGTGTGTTCTTGCCTCGAGAAGTCCAAGCCGTATTCGACACCGAAGTTTTTCCTTTTGTTGAAATGAGTACCAAGCGAGCAGGTTCCCCAACTTCCATTTGAATAGGAGGTATGTTGGCAGAGAACTCAGCACCTATCGTGAATTTCTCAAGCATTGTTTCAATCGGAATCTCTTTATCCACTTCACTGAAGATGGTTTGGAAAGCGATTTCAATTCCGCTTATTCCAAAGTATGCATACTCGAATTCCAATTCTTTGTTCTCGATAGCATGAGGTGTATGTTGACTTTCAACAGCATCGATTGTTCCGTCTAACAATCCGTTTATTAGCGCTTTTCTATCTGCACTGCTTCTGTACGGAGGCCATACTTTCTTGTTGCTGTCGTAATCAATCATGTCTTCATGCGTGAAGGAAAGTTGATGTGCTGCAATGGAGCAAGTCACTTGCAGTTCCTCTTTCTTAGCTTTGCGAATCATCTCTAATCCTTTTGCAGTTGAGATGCTATAGAAGTGAAGACTTCCTCCGGTGTATTTCAATAAGGCCAAGTCTCTTTGAATACGAAGGGTTTCGCTTAATTCGCTCGCTCCCTTCAATCCCATTTTTACGCTGGTTTTTCCTTCGTGCATTTGCGCCTTTGGGTGAACCGAATAATCGTTCGGTGCAACGAAAATGCGCGTGTTTGTTTGTTTCGAGTACTCCAATGCACGCATCATGAGTTCTGTGGAAACAGCGTGTTCATCTTCTGTAAAACCGATTGCTCCTGCATTTTGAAGTTCAGCAAATTCAGTTAGCTGTTTCCCTTTCATTTCTTTTGAAAGAGAACCTAACGGTAGAATTTGAAAAGTGTCTGTATTTTGTTTTGTTAAGAATTGAACGGCTCCTTGGTTGTCAGTCACGGGCATGAGAGAAGGCATGAGGCACACGCGAGCGTATCCGCCTTTTTTCGCTGCAGCTATTCCTGAGCGTAACGATTCGTTTTGTTCAAATCCGGGCTCACCGAAATTTGCGCGAAGATCAGTGAAAGCGATTGAAAGCAGGTGGTCTTTTCCTGCGACAACTATTGATTTTCCAACAGGAAGGTTTTTTCCTATTGCTGAAATAACACCATTGGTAATTTCAACATCCATTATTTTCAAATGGTGCTTCGAAAGTGGTGCGAAGAGTTTGGCGTTTTGAATAAGTGTTTTCATATTTTCGACTTCCAAATTTTAATCAAAATAATTTCTAGTGCAAGGAACAATAGCGCAGCGTAAATGAGGTATTTCCACAAAGAAATTCCACCACCCAATTCTGTTGCTAAAGATTGAAGCATTTCTGCATTCGCTTCTTTGAATGAGAATTCAGTTAATCCGACTTGTTGTGCAAGTTTTGTAAGTTCTTCTGAAGTAAGAATCTCGGTGTTGCTTTCGCTGTTGTTGAAGTTCATGGCAACAGGCATGAGGTTCGCACCGTTTTCCTTCACAACATAGAAGCCTGATTCATTCATTTCAGTCGGAAGAAATACTTCTGTTGAACCGCCCACGCTTCTCGATTGTGCAATGAATGTTTTGGAATTATTGGTACTGCTAATTTCAAACAGTCCTTCCGCCGTTCCTGGCGTGTGGGTTAATGTTAAGAACGATTCTTTTCCTAACTGGTAGTACAATTGTTGAGTATCGGCGCTTGTCTCCGCTGCGCGAAGCAAACTAACAGGGAACAAGGCGTGTGCAAGAAATGTGCTTTCTGTTTTTAAAGTTGAAACCGAACATGTGAAAAGTCTACCTTTTCCAACCTGAGTTAGCGCCAATAAAGGTGTGTTGTCTTGAAATGAAATGAGCGGAACAGATTGGAGATTGCTATTGTTCAGTGGGAAATGCGAAGTGGCGGAAGGTAATGAAGCATTGTTCTGCAATTTTTCGAAAGCCGGACTGTAAAACGGATTGCTTAAATCCAGTGCGCTTGCCGAAAGTGCGGTGTTTGATTTTTGTCCGAACTGCACGCCGTTGCACCTGCCTAAGAAATTGTTGTAAGTCAACAAATCTGAAACGGAGTGAGGAATAACAAACACACTACCGCCTTGCTGAAGATAGGAGGAAAGATCCCCAATCAATTGTGGTGATAGCGATTGAATACCTTGCAGAATGACGAAATTCGAAGATTGAATGGCCTCACTTCTTATGGATGAAGCGTTAACAGAATTGAAATTGTATTGCGGGTCTTCGGCAAAAAGTTGAGCGATGTTCTGTTGTTCACTTCCAACAATATTCAGAACATTTATTTTGTCGGAAATGGCATAGGCGAAATAATGAACATCATCGAACACAATTGGGAAGTCGTTTATACGCACACTTCCATAATGGAATCCGGTTTGTGTGGTGCTAAAGGCTACTGGAATGGTCGTTATTCCATGCGCTGCAAGTGTAACGCTGCTTACAGCTTTTTGAATTCCGTCGAGTTCTATACTCAATGGAATGTTGCTTACTTCTTCGGCACTGTGGTTTTGGATTACAACTAAAAGTGTGTCTGAATTATTCAGTATACGTTGTGGCGTAGAGAAATAGATCGAGTCGATGCTAATGTTTTTCGGTGTCTCGAATGTGGCAGGAATGGCTGTTACAAATTCATTTTGTGCATTTGTAATTTCTTGAACGTCACTTGTGCTTTGTTGAAAGTCTGAAACCCAATAATAAAGGCGAATATCAGCGGCAGATTTACCAAGTAGGTCACGCTGACGCTCGAATACAGCGCTGAGTTGTTTGGTCTCAGGGCTGAATGAAATGCTTTGAATGGTTTGTAAAGCTTCGTCTTTCGATAAAAGGCGTTGGTCAGTTCCTTTGAAATTATTTGAGATAATCTGAAAGCGATCGTTGTTCGAGAAGGAACTTACTATAGCACTTGCTTTTTGTTTGGAAGATTCTAAAAACGAGACACCGTCTAATTGTCCTTGCATACTAAGACTATTGTCAACGTACACACTCACAGCGCGCGCGCCATTCATTTTTTCGCTCAAGGCAGTTGGAAAGAACGGTTGAGCAAAGGCGAATATTATTGAAGCAAAGACGAGCAATCTGCAGAGCAGAATGAGCAGGTGACGAATTTTAGAAGATTTGGTGGTTTCCGATTTCACTTCTTTGAGGAAGGAAACATTTGAAAAGGCAATTTTCTTATACCTACGGAAATTAAAGAGGTGAATAAGAACCGGAACGGCTAGTGCAGTAATGGCCCAAAATATTTCGGGGTGTACGAATCGCATTTCGAAGCTCAAAGATAGCGCATACATTTCGTATTTTCGTCAAATGGAAAAGAAACACCCCGAGTCATGGATGATGAGCCACGGCTACAATCCGAAATGGAGCGAAGGATCGGTTAAGACACCTATCTTTCAAACTTCAACATTCGTATTCAATACAGCCGCAGAAGGCAAGCGCTTTTTCGCGTTGGCTTATGGTAAAGACACTATGAATGAAGGCGAACAGCTAGGTCTTATCTACAGCAGATTAAACAATCCGAATCTTCAAATTTTAGAAGAACGTTTGGCATTGTGGGAAGGCGCCGATGAGGCAGCAACATTCGAAAGTGGCATGAGCGCCATTGCAACAACCATGTTGGCGTATTTGCGTCCAGGCGATATTTTAGTTTGCAGCCATCCAACCTATGGAGGGACGCACCATTTCATTCATCAGGTATTGATTGATTTTGGAATTCAATGGGAGTCTTTTGGGCCGAATGATTCATTAGATGAGTTGTACGATCGTCTTCATGCAGAAAATAAATTAGGTCGTGTGAAAATGGTTTTCACAGAGACACCTGCAAACCCGACAAACCATTTGTTCGATTTAAAGGCCATTCAAGAATTTAGAAATAAGATTGAAGCCACTTCAGGGAACAAAGTTTTATACGCGGTAGACAATACTTACATGGGCCCAATCTGGCAGAAGCCAATGGAGTGGGGTGCAGATGTTGTGTGTTACAGCGCAACGAAGTATTTGAGCGGACATAGTGATTTGATTGCGGGTGTTACGGTTGGAAAACAAGAGCACATTATGGCAATTAAAACTCTCCGCACGTTTTTAGGAAACATGATTGCGCCATACACAGCTTGGTTGTTAACGCGAAGCATCGAGACATTGAAGATTCGTATGGATCAGCAAACGAAGAATGCCGTTGATGTTGTTGAATTTTTATTGACTCATCCGAAAGTTGAACAAGTGTTTTTCCCCGGACTGCCAACAAATTCACCTCAGCAAATTGCTATTTACAAAGAGCAATGTAAGGCTCCGGGTGCAATGATTGGTTTCACTGTTCGCGGTGGTGAAGAAGGGGCTTTTCATGTCTTAGACAGTTGCAAGCTAATTAAGTTGGCGGTTAGTTTAGGAAGTAATGAAAGCTTGGCGCAGCATCCGTTTTCCATGACACATGCAGATGTTCCAGATGAAGATAAAATTGGAATGGGTATAACAGAAGGAATGATTCGTTTGAGTGTTGGAATTGAAAACTCTGAGGATATTATTGCAGACTTGGCTCAAGCGTTGTCTTAATTAATCTATTGAAAGTGAAAAATTTATACCGTTTAGTTGTTTTAGTTTTTGTTGTTTTGAATGGATTCTTCAGCCGAGCTCAGTGTCTAACTTTCCTAAATGATCATTTTCCTCCGGAAATTATTGAGTCGCATCGAGAGATTTCTTTTGAAAGAAATAAAGAGGTGTACATCAATAAAGCAAAAGATGAACTTAAGGTTAAGTTGCGCGCCGATATGTCTGAAAAGATATTAAGCACTGTAAAATCTGAAACAAGCAACGGAGTTGTTGAAGTAAATGATAAGTTCACATCCTATTTCGATGCTCAAATAGATATTCAATCTTCTTCAAACCTGAGTTACGGGAATTTTGATTTTTGTGTTGACGAGAAAAATCGTAAAGTATTTGGTCGATTTACAATTGACAAGTTGAAATTAGCTAAGGCGAATTATGCTGATTGTTTAAGCGCTTTGAAAGGATTAATTGCAGAGGTTAATGCCGTTTATTATTCAGGTGCAGGTGTGGATGCAACTGTCTACAAGAAAGAACTTGATTTATTGAATTCGCAGAAGAAAACTTCAATATATCTAGACTCCGAAGTTGATGTTTCAAGTTTCGAATCGTTATACCCAGACTGCCAAAATGCAATTGCAAGACTTAGTCAATCGCAGGTACAATTGCATTATGAGTCTGAAATGGGAATTGTTAGTGATTCACTTGGAATGGAAAGGTACAACTATGCCATTCGTTCGTTACGTAAGCTGCAGAAACAGTTCAGGAATGATCCGGTTATTCAAGAGGAATTGTCGTCTGCTGAAGTTAATTACAAGTCAAAACTTAAACGTGATGTCTTGCTTTACGAGTCTAATTCAAGATACGACAAGGCTCTGAAGGAAATAGATGCCTATTGTTCTTTACTTTCTTGTGAGAATGAAATTAAGGAGATGAAGTTGCAACTCCAGCGTGATTACTTCGACCAAATATTTGTTCAGCTCGAGAACGCTATTGAGAAGGGGCTTGAACAAGAGATAGATAAATTCAAAGTGCAAATCGAGAAGTTGAAAGATGTAAATCTTAAAAGTTTTATAGAAATTCAGAATAAGTGTTTTGAATATGAAAGAAATAAATCTCTGGCGCAAGCGAAAAATTTATACAATCAGCGAAATTATCAGGGAGCTTACGACTCTTTGAAAGAATTAGAAAAATCATGTGGAAAATCAGATTCGGAGATCATACGAATTAAGAAAAAAGTAGGAAATCACATTGTAAGAGGCTTGATTAAAAATGAAAAACAAACTAGACCTTTTAATTATGCTCTGAATTTAGGAGCGGACTTATTTTCTAATGAAGTATTGTTGGACTCGCTGAGTAATTTTCAAGTAACGAATTTAAATTTCGCCTATTCTGCGGGTATTTATAAATTGTATAATTACGGTAAATATGAAGATCACAATCGAGGACGTAAGGTTAAGTCGGCGGACTTTATAGGATTAAAGTTTACTTATTTCGATTACCCATCAACTTTCTATACTGGAGTTGGTGATACCATACAAGCGTTACCTTCCAGTAATTATTTGTATCAATTAGGCTTAGACGGAATCTCCGCGAGATTTCTGCATTACTCGTTTGGTGTTAAATATCAAAGTATGGATAACCTTGGTGTAAATTGGAACAGACCAAGTGAATACTATGGCGCTTTGGGAATTCGATTGGGAGTTCGGAAAATTAATTGGATTACAGATTTCGCGATTCGAACTCAATTTAAAGGTAGGGCCAATTTTCAAATAAGCACAGGTATCTATTATCGATTTGATTTTAATCGCAAGTTTGGAAGAAGGGACAGGTTAGCATGTAAAGCTAGATTGAAATGAAAAACGCCCGCATTCGCGGGCGTTTTTTTGTCTAATATTTACGATTATCTCGCAATACCTACAGCACGCTTTTCACGGATAACCGTTACACGCACTTGGCCAGGATATGTCATTTCAGTTTCAATGCGAGAAGCCAATGAGATTGCCAATGCATCGGCCTGATCATCTGTTACGCGATCAGCTTCAACCATTACACGTAACTCACGACCCGCTTGAATAGCAAACGATTTAGATACGCCAGGGTATTCTAACGCTAAGTTCTCTAAATCGCGTAAACGTTGAATGTAGGCTTCAACAACTTCGCGACGAGCGCCAGGACGAGCTCCTGAAATAGCATCGCAAACTTGAATGATTGGCGCAAGTAAGGTTTTCATTTCAACCTCGTCGTGGTGAGCGCCAATAGCGTTGCACACGTCTGGCTTTTCACCGTACTTCTCTGCCAACTTCATACCCAACACTGCGTGTGGCAATTCGCTTTCGTCGTCTGGAACTTTTCCAATATCGTGAAGCAATCCTGCTCTGCGAGCAGCTTTCGGATTCAATCCCAATTCACTTGCCATGGTAGCACAAAGGTTGGCTACCTCGCGGCTGTGTTGCAATAAGTTTTGTCCGTAAGATGAACGGTACTTCATACGTCCCACCATGCGAACCAACTCGCTGTGAAGACCGTGAATGCCCATTTCAATACAGGTACGCTTTCCAACTTCAACAATCTCTTCTTCGATGTTCTTGCGAACCTTCGCTACAACTTCTTCAATACGCGCCGGATGAATACGTCCGTCTGTCACCAATTGGTGCAACGATAGACGAGCAATCTCTCTGCGAACTGGATCGAAACAAGAAAGTACAATGGCTTCAGGGGTGTCGTCTACAATAATTTCAACTCCTGTTGCTGCTTCAAGCGCGCGGATGTTACGACCTTCGCGACCAATGATGCGACCTTTGATTTCGTCGTTTTCAATATTGAAAACCGAAACGCTATTTTCAACGGCATGCTCTACAGCGGTGCGTTGAATAGTCTGAATAACAATCTTCTTCGCTTCTTGATTCGCTTTCAATTTCGCTTCGTCAACGATGCCCTGAATTTGTGAAGCACATGCATTACGTGCGTCTTCCTTTAACATTTCCATTAACTGAGCCTTTGCAGCATCAGCAGAAAGTTTAGAAAGATCTTCCAGTTGAGCAATGATTTTCTGTTGTGATTTTTCTAAATCAGCAGACTTCTTTTCATTCAATTCAATCAACTTCGTCGCATTTTCTTTTTGAGCATCGGCCTCTTTTTCTTTGCGCTTCAGTTGTTCTTGTTGTTGTGAAATTTCGCGTTCGCGATTTTTAATGCGGTCTTCCGCTTGTTTCACCTTGTTGTTTTTTTCGCCAACCTCGCGGTCATGTTGCGACTTCAATTCCAAAAATTTCTCTTTGGCTTGAAGAATTTTTTTCTCTTTAAGGGTTTCTCCTTCTTTCTTCGCTTCTTCAATAATGCCGTCTTTCTTAGACTTTAACGCACCGTTTAAAACGAAATAGGTAAGAAGAGCACCACTGATTACTCCGGTAATTGAGCAAACAATAATCAATACACTGCCATCCATACGACAAAAAGTATTAGTGTTCCACATGCGGACGTTCGGGTCCGTTTCCTAAAGCAGAGGGGGAGAGTATAGTGAACTAGTTCGCCAGATATCCGTTTACGAGATTCTCTAATGCTGAGAATTGCTCGGTAAAATCGGGTGCGGCAGCTTCTTTTTCAATCACAACTTCTTTCTCAACAATGACTTCCTTTTCCACCACAACCTCAACGGTTTTTTCTATAACCTGAGCTGGGGTGTTGTTTAGTTTAGTTATGATTTGTAAAGCCGCCATGGCTAGTAAATCTCCTCTGTCTTTTACCGAATAGTTTTTTTGAAACAATGAAACGGCCTCATCCAATTGCGCCTCTGCTTTGCGGATAGCCGCTTCTTCAGAAGCCTTCACCGAGAGGGGGTAATTTTTACCAGCAATGGATATTTGTAAGGTTACTTCGCTCATTGTTCCACTATTTGTTTAATAGTAAAAGACATTCGTCTATCTCTTTTACCAACGCGTTGATTCTCTGCTTAGTGGAATGCACATGGTCAATCTGTGTTTCATTCCTCAACGATTGGTTTGCTTCGAACTCTTCTATTTTAACATTGAGTTCTTCAATCTGCGACTGAAGCCCTTTGTTTATTTTGTAAACCGAAGCCAATTCTTCGTTCACTTTAGCCAATGCATTTTCAGCAGTGCGCTTGGCTTCACCCAATTCGTGAATTTTTGCCGTAAGTGTATCAAAGTGTTGAGCCGATTCCATAAATACTATAGCTTTTGTTGAAGCACCACAAAGTTAGTTAAAAACAAACCATGGGCAGTCGCTTTTTTTCCTCAGTCGATGTGAATAAAATTGAGGCGATATCGGCTAAGGAATCGGTTTTAGTTGCACTTTGCAGCATGGTTTTCAGCAATTTGAATTCGAGTCGATTTTTGATTCTCCTTTTTTTGCTTTCTGCGACTTTTGCACAGGGACAAAAATGGACATGCAGTTCGCCTTTAGATATACCCTTGGAGCTCGCAGGTTCCTTTGCTGAAATTCGTTCGAATCACTTCCATTCGGGAATGGATTTGCGCACCGAACAGCGCGAAGGTTTGCCGGTCTATTGCGCAGCAGATGGGTACGTTTCCAGAATTAAAATTTCACCTTTCGGATACGGAAAGGCTATTTATGTGACCCACCCTGAAGGTTACGTTACGGTATACGCCCATCTTCAAAAATTCAATCAAGAGATCGATTCGCTGCTTCGACTTCAACATAAATCAAAGGAATCTTACGAAGTCGATTGGTATTTGAAAGAAGGACAGATTAATTTGAAGCGAGGTCAACACATTGCTTGGAGCGGTAATTCGGGTGGAAGTGGTGGTCCGCATTTGCACTTCGAAGTGCGCGACAGCCGAACCGAGCAATGCATCGACCCCATGCGCTTTGGTTTGCCGGTGCGCGATACACTCGCTCCAATTTTTGAATCGTTCAGCGCATGGAGTGGTTTCGAAGCCAGCGAAATGAGTCCGAATGAATTGCCTGCAATCGGACATTTCGTTTCGGGAAGAGGTGCTTCAGACACTTTGCCTCTTGAAATTCAACCAGGGAAATTAGAATTGGCGGTTTCTATTGTTGATCGCTATTTAAGCGGAAGTGGTGAATGTGGCGTGAAGGCTTTGCGTGTTTTTGTTGATGGGAATTTGTTTTACCGAATGGACATTCGGTCGGTGAATTTCAACACAACGAAAGCGGTTAACGGATTTGTCCCGTTGGGAATGTATAAGGCGAAGTCGGGACAATGGTACCGATGTTCTGTTCCAAAGCAAACGCCTTTGAAAGAAGAAGTAAGCATGTACGCGACTTCTATTTATCTAAATGATTCACTCATTCACAGCATTCGTTTTGAAACAGAAGACTGGAAAGGTAATGTGGCTACTGCCGTTGGCTTTGTTCAAGCTGTTCAGCCTGTTTCGCCTTCACATGCGAATGCAATAAAACTAATTGCGGGACAGGAGAAATCGTTTCAAACGAGATCAGGTAAGATCGTCTTTCAGAAAGAATCGCTCTTCGATGATGCAAGTGTGCTGCTGTTTCAACCCGTGTTCGATTCGCTCATGCCGCCTGTTGTGGAAATAGGTCATGAAGGAATTGCACTCTTTACTCCAGTGAAAATTCAATTCGATGTGAATTCAATGACACCTGAGCAACGAAAGAAAGTTGTTGTGCTGCATGGAAATGCTTCCAAAAGAAAATCAATTGGTGGAAATGTGGAAGGAAATGCCATTGTGGCGAATGCTTCTTCGTTGGGAACATTCACCTATGCTTCGGATTGGGACAGTCCAGTTGTTGAATTTGTTGAACAGATTTTTCCTGAATCAGATTTAGTTGGAAGTGTGAAGTTCCGAGTGAACGATGCGTTAAGCGGAATAGAAAGCATTCGTCCGGAATTGGATGGTGCTTGGATTTACTACGAATACGACGCGAAGAACAATTCGGTCATGGTAGAATTGCCGTTGAGTTTGGTTGATGAGCAGCCGCATGAATTTTCACTGAAGGTGAAAGATAAATGTGGAAATGAAACGGACTATAAAAAGACGTTCAATTAGAACATGCTTTTCGGAAGGTCAAGCCATTCAAGGGCTGAGCCGTGCATGATGTTTTCTAAGTCAGTTTGTTCCAACTGCATTTCTTCAATGAATTGACCAATGTGTAAATCGCCCAACGGAAAAGGATAGTCTGTTCCTAATGCGATTTTTTTCGTTGACTGTTTCGTCATGATGTAACGAAGCAAATCTGCATCGTGTGTGGCGCTATCGATCCAAAACTTGTTTAAGTAATGACTTGGCGCAACGTTGTTGTCTAAAGCCACAAGGTCAGGTCTGCAATTAAACCCATGTTCAATTCTTCCCAATGTTGGAATGAAAGAACCGCCAGCATGCGCGAATAAAAAGCGAAGCTTCGGGAATTTTTCAATGACACCAGAAAAGATGAGCGAGCAAATGGCGCGCGTGGTTTCAGCGGGCATACCCACCAACCAAGGAAGCCAGTATTTCTTCATGTCGTTTTCGCCCATCATTTCCCACGGATGAACCATAACACACATACTTAACTCTTCACAAGCCTTCCAAAGAGGAAGAAATTTTTCATCGCTAAGATTAACACCATTGATATTCGATCCGATTTGTATTCCACGAAATCCAAATTTCTTGGCGCGTTCCAATTCAGCAATAGCCATTGGAATGTCGTTCATGGGAAGGGTAGCCAAACCCACATAGTTTTTCGGATGTTCTTCAACAATCATTGCAATGTGATCGTTTAAGAATTCGGAAACTTTTAGTGTATGTTCTGGTTTTGCCCAATAGGAAAACAAAACAGGAATGGTGCAAACCACTTGAACTTGCGTGTTGTATTTCGCATATTCATCGATGCGTAAAACGGGATCCCAACAATTCGATTCAATCTCGCGGAAGAACTGATCGCCTTGCATCATGCGCGCAAAGCCAGCTCGGTGATGGTCGAGGTGAATGAATTTTCCATAGCCGAACTCCTTACTCCAATTGGGTAAGTGGTCGGGCATAATGTGGGTGTGGGTATCTATTTTTAGCACGGCGGTTTTTCGTGTGGCGAAGTTAACGAATCTTTTACTCCTTTTTTACTTTGCGCAAATCGAGCATGTTTACCGGATTCGTTGGGAAATTTTTTATGTTTGAACGAATGAAGTGCATGACTTGGTCGTAATACAACGGAATGATTGGAGTTTCCGAATGAATAATTTCTTCAAGTTGTTTGCTATACACAAGCGTGCTATCGGCTGAATTGGTCTTGCCCATCTGCGAATAGATGTTGTCGTAAGCCTCGTTGCTGAAGTGCGTATAATTCGGTCCGTTAGGCGCAAAGCGCGGAGTGGTGAAAACAGAATAGAAATTTTCCGGATGCGCATAATCGGCTAACCAACTTTTTCGGATAACGGAAAGCTGACATTTCGAAGCTTGATCACGAAATGCCGCTCCTTGTAATTGTTGAATCTCGCAAGGAATGCCGAGTTGTTGCCATTCGTGTTGAATGTATTCCATGAGGTCTGCGTAATCGCTAGTAGTACTTAACACAATTGTCGGAAGATTTTTTCCATTGGGGAATCCGGCTTCCGCCAACAAATCAAGTGCTTGTTTTTTGTTGAAGGAAATGAGTTGTTCCGTGTTCAGGTCTTTCGCTGCTGCTGGAGAACAGAATCCGAAGTCTGCTGGAATAACAGTGCTGTTGCGCAAGTGCTTCACCATATCTTTTTTATTTATGGAAAGGTGAAGGGCCATTCTTACGCGAGGGTCAAGCAAAGCTTTGTTCGCTTGAAGGGCCGGATCTACAACGAATCCGAGATAGTCTGTTTTAATGAAAGGTGTTTTTTGCAAATACAATTGAGAACTGTATGCGCTCGATAAATTTCCATTCGGATCAAGCAGTTCATCTTTGAACGCATTGTGAATACCACTCATGAAATCGTACTTGCCTTGAAGCAAGCCTTGGTATTCAGCAGACATGTCTTTCACAAAATCTATTTTCACCGCATCTAGATAAGGGAGAGTATTTCCGAATTCATCTTTCAAATAGTAATTCGGATTTTTATGAAACACGAGCGCAACATTTTCATACCAGAACGCAAATTGAAAAGGACCGCATCCGACAGGATGATTGCGAAAATCGGTTCCATACATTTCAACGGCTTCATGCGGAACTATGTTAGCGTATTGCGTGGTGAGTAGGCCAAGGAATGGAGCAAACGGTTCTTTGAGTTGAATTATTAATGTAGAATCGTTCGGTGCGAAGAATCCGTTGTCTCCGACTTTTTCGAATATCCATTTGCCCGGAGAAGCTACGGTGTTGTCTAGAATTCGATTGAAGGAATACACCACATCTGACGCGACCACTTTTCTTCCTTGTTCTGAAGGGAAGCAGGTGTTGTTGTGGAAGTATACGTTACTCTTTAGAATAAAAGTATAAGTAAGAAGATCCTCTGAAACAGAAAACGATTTAGCAACGGAAGGAACAACTTGAAGCGAATCATTCAATTCAACCAATCCGTCGAAAAGCTGATTGGTGGCCCACATGATTTCAAGGTCGCGCGCAAATGCGGGATCAAGCGAGGTAATACCGTTGCTTTCATTGTAACAAAAAACATTTTTGCTGTCGTTGTGTTGCGTTCCGCAAGAGACAAAGAACAAGAGAAAAGTTAAACTGCCGAAAAATATGTTTCCGTTAAATTTCATTCAAACAAAAATAGTCTAGGTGGAAGCAGTATTGTTCTGTTCTACTTTTGAGTTATGAAAAAAATAGGTGTGTTATTCTTCATAGCATTAATGGTTTCTTGTAAAACTACTCAGCCGAATACCAAGACGTATTCCGATGCTCCTGCTAAAGTCAAGTTTGATTTAATGAGTTACAACGTTGAGAATTTGTTTGACACCATTGATGATCCAAACAAGGTAGACGAGGATTTTACTCCATCTGGAAAATTGCAATGGAACACCGCGAAGTATTACGAACATCTGAATCATACCGTTGATGCGATTACGAATAAGGGGACAAACTTTCCGGCTATAGTAGGTTTGATTGAAGTTGAAAACGGAACGGTCTTGAATGATTTGGTGAACACCTCTTATCTAAAAGGAAGGGGATATCAAGTTGTGTGGTATGAAGGTCCAGATGAACGTGGAATAGATGTAGCCATGATTTATGATTCGAAGCGATTAACAATTGTTGGAAGCAGGCCTATACCTGTTGTTTTAGAAAGTGTGTCCGATCCAAACACAAGAGACATTCTTAAAGTCTCTGTTAAAGTGGGAAGTGAAGATTATCATTTGTTCGTGAATCACTGGCCTTCGCGCAGAGGTGGACAAGATGAATCGGAAATGCATCGCATTAAAGCAGCGAGTGTTTTAAGAAAAGAAGTCGATCAGATTCTTTCAGTGAATTCAAAGGCGAACATTATCTGCATGGGAGACTTCAACGACTTCCCTTCGAACAAAAGTGTTCACGATGTTTTGCAAGCGGGCGCATCGAATGAGCATTCGGTTTTATTTAACATGATGTCGGATTTCGAAGCTTTGAAAAAAGGGACACATTTTTACAAAGGAGAATGGAGCCCGTTGGATCAGTTTATTGTAAGTTATGGAATGTTCGACAGCAAATGTATTGGCGTAAATTCTTTTGAAGTAGTGTCCTATGACTTTCTATATTACACATCAAAGGACGGAGTGAAATCACCATCTCGAGCATATGTTGGAGATTCTTACAAGGGCGGGTATAGCGATCATCTTCCAATACTTATGCATGTTAATTAATGACTGTCAAACTTTAATGCAATAAAAAAGCCGTCTCGCAAGAAACGGCTTTTTTAATTTTCTGAAGTAGAATATTATTTCTTCTTCGCAGCTTTCTTAGGAGCAGCTTTAGCAGCAGCTTTCTTAGGAGCAGCAACTTTAGCAGCAGCCTTCTTAGGAGCAGCAGCTTTTTTAGCAACGGCTTTCTTAGGAGCAGCAGCTTTTTTAGCAACAGCTTTCTTAGGAGCAGCAGTTTTTTTAGCAACGGCTTTCTTAGGAGCAGCAACTTTTTTAGCAACGGCTTTCTTAGGAGCAGCAGCTTTTTTAGGAGCAGCAGCTTTCTTAGGAGCAGCAGCTTTTTTCGGAGCGGCAGCTTTCTTAGGAGCAGCAGCTTTTTTAGCAGCAGCTTTCTTAGGAGCGGCAGCTTTTTTAGCGGCCTTTGGCGCGCTAGCTTTGGTTTTGGTTTTCATAAAATAAACGGTTGATTATTTTCTTTTCAAAGCGTTCACTCATCGTTATAAGTGAACTTAAAAATACACTGGATACACTTTCACTTTTCCGTCGCTTCTTATCCCAATTGTTGGACTTGGAATTTTGATAAAGTTAATTACGCTTGCAATTTTCTTCATCCATTTTCTTCGCCATTCAATTCTATTCAAATCTGCATCAAAAGAAAAAAAGAATTCACGTGTCGCTTGAAAATTATTAACACTATTAATGTTATTATCTGCGAATACATTTTCATCAATACTATAGCCGAATGAAATGCACAACCATTGTGTGAATCGCTTGGTATTCGAGCGATTCAGAGAGAGTGGTGCAGAGAGCCAATATGTTTGTCCGTTGTAATCTTTCAAAAGTCGTTGTTGAAAATTATGACCAAATGTTTCAGGACGAACATTTGCA
Organism: Chryseobacterium gleum; assembly: GCA_945881835.1. Taxonomy (GTDB): domain Bacteria; phylum Bacteroidota; class Bacteroidia; order Flavobacteriales_D; family Sanyastnellaceae; genus CAIZGX01. The sequence goes on from CAMCVP010000001.1 coordinate 363,934, forward strand.
AACGCACTTTTATGATAAGAAAATTTTAGTGAGATGAATTGTTGTTGAAGAAAATATTCTTGTGATGCGAATAGAAAATATCCAAATGTATTCGCAACCATATCGCTTTTTGAAAAACCCCATTGCGTAGATTTTCCATCTAAAATTTCAATGCTTGTTAAGTAGATTAATCCGCTTGCTCCTCCAAGAAAAATATTTCTGTTTCGGTTTGAATCGCTTGTGATTAGCGTGTTGTAGAAGTTTCTTCCTAATTGATATGCCGTGAAAGCGTGACCACATTTGTCCATTTGCATCCACTCTTTTGAGTCGTTGAAGAAATGAAAATTACTGCGTGGATAATCTTTGTACCACAAACTGTTCAAACCAATAAATGAAGTTGCACTAGCTCCGATTGATAGTGACGAGAAAATTGCGTTGTGTTTTTTTTGTTGTGAAAGAGTTATTGCGAGAGTGTCTTTATCCATGGAGAATATTGACCGGCAAAAAAGTAAAAGAACAACAATGAAAACAATTTTTTTCATCGTTGAATATTGATAGAGTCTAAATATTGTTGGTATGCTTTAGCGTTATCTTGATGTTCCTTGTAAGTGACAGCGAAATTGTGTTTGCCTGTTTTGCGCGGCTGAGCGCACATGAAGACGTAGTCGTGCTTTTCCGCGTTTAACACAGCGTCAATGTATGTTTTTTCAACAATGTGAATGGTTGCAGGCGGCAGTCCTTTGTACAAATAGGTGTTGTAAGGAGAATCAAATTTCAAATCTTCTTGACGCACACGCTGTCTTTTTTCTTTTGAATTAATTGCGAATAATACAGTAGGATCGGATTGAAGAAGCATGTCTTGATTTATTCGATTCAGATATAGTCCAGCTATTTTCTCTCCTTCTTCCTTGCTCGCCGTTTCACCGCGCACGATAGATGCTAAAACATAAACCTCGTGCTCTGTAAGTCCAACACGCGAAGCAAGTTCATTTTTTTGGCTGTTCCAAAATTCATCGTACAGAACGTTCATTCGGTAAAGGAAATTCTCTGGAGTGCTTGTCCAATAGACTTCGTAGGTATCCCCAAGTATTCTTTCAAGCACACGCTGTTGACGTATTTCCAATGGTAAGTCTTTTGTTTTCGGCGCAAGTATGTCAAGATTTTCGTTTACGTATTTCATGAACTGTGCGCTGTCATGTTCGAATTTTTTTCCGAAACGCTGCGCCAGTTTATAGATAGATTTTATGTTGTCAATTCTGAACGAAACGGCATCTTGCTTTCCACTAATTAGTTTATTGAAGATTGAACGCGCAGTTAAGTTTCCGCTTATGGTGTATTTTCCGGGAGGGAATTTATCGACTGATTTGAAAAGAGATGTTACCTTCCATTTGTAATAAACAATACTCGGCGAATTTGAATCTTTGTACAAAGAATCGAGAATTGCCTGTTCAACTGCTTTGCCTGTATTGTTGGTTGGAATGTATATTGAAAATTCTTTGCCTTTTGAGTTCAATGGCGAAAGCAATAACACGTTTGATACAATGATAAACGCAACAAAGAATGACGCTGCAATAACTGCAAGTGCTGCTTTCTTATTCTTCTTAAAGTAATTTTTCATATCTGTTAACTATTCTGTTTAGGCACATTTGCTCGCGCTGAAATTCAAATCCTGATTTTATAAAAAGTGAAATACTTGGCGCATTGTCTTTGTCAATTAGCGCAAACACACGCTCAATGTGTTTGTCAAATGTAAGTTTTTTAATTAATAGTTGAATTGCCTCTTTGCCAAATCCCTTATTCTGATCATTTTTATTTGCGATAAGGATTCCAACACCAATGGATTTGAGATCTTCATCGAAATTAAAAGCATCTAATATTCCAACTGGAGATTCATCTTCAGAATTTCGGATAACCCACCGCTGTTGTTTGTGAAGAGGGTAATAGCGTGAAGGGAAAAAACAATCTGAAATTTCTTCGAGCGAATAAGGACCGGGATGCTCATTGATGTGCCAATATTCTTTTATGTTTTCAACCCAATGGATATACGGAAGGTCTGCACGTGTGATTTCAGAAATGTAAATTTTGGCCATCAGATTATTTTCAAGTCAAAAATACGGGAAATGCCTTTGAGATAATGAAAGACCTTCGTTTCTTTGTTCTTATGATAAAAATGCGAATTCTCTTTGCTCTTGTCTTTTTTGTTGCACTTCTGAGCAGCTGCAGCATAAATAAAAATATAATGTTTCAAACAGATACGGAATATGAGTTCAAAAAGCCTGATCTCGATTCTACGAATAAGGAATACAAGCTCGCGCCGTTCGATTACATTACCATAAGTCTTTTCACAGGAGACGGAGCCATGATCCTGGAATACACCACCAGTGGAATAGAACGTCAGCCGAATTACGGTGGATTCGATTTGTATTACATATTAGATAAAAACGGTGAGGTTGATTTGCCTGTGTTGGGAAAAACGAAATTATCTGGACTGTCTATTCCAGACGCTCAATCATTTCTTGAATCGAAATTTATAAATTACAATGATCCGTTTTGCTTGGTGAGAGTGTTGAATAGACGAGTCATGGTTTTTGGTGGTGAAGGAAGTTTGGGAACGGTTGTTCCTCTAGCAAATCAGAACATTTCTGTTCTGGAAGCCATTGCTTTGGCAGGTGGAATTCGCGATAGAGGAAACGCCTCGAAGGTGAAAATAATTCGCGGGAACAACGGAGTGAATGAAGTCTATCGTTTGAATTTATCTACCATTGAAGGTGTTGAAAGTGCTAAAATGATTGTTCAAGCCGGAGATATTATTTATGTTGAACCCGTTCCACAAATCACCAACGAATTCGTCAAAGACATCGCTCCTCTCGTGAGTTTGGTTTCATCCACATTGATTCTATTCTTGGTTGTTACAAATTAATTATGCGCATAGAGAAAACAGATTTTCGAGATTTGCTTGTGATACATTTACCTGTATACGGCGATGAACGCGGACGTTTCCAAGAAACGTTCAAAGAGGCTCAATTCAGAATTGAAACAGGAATGAATATTACATTCGTTCAAGACAACGAAAGCCTATCTTCTAAAGGCGTCCTGCGTGGGCTGCATGCTCAGAAGTCGCCGAAGTCTCAAGCTAAATTATTGCGTGTTGTGAAAGGAAGCATCTTGGATGTTGTCGTAGATCTTCGAAGAACGGAACCTACATTCGGAAAGAGTTTTCAAATTGAATTGAAAGGCGGAGATGGAATCTCTTTGTTTATTCCAGAAGGATTTGCTCACGGTTTTTTCAGTTTTGAAGATCAAACGATAATTCAATACAAGTGCACAAACTACTACGACAAAAACTCGGAAGTTTGTTTAGATGCATTCGATACAACAGTGAACATTCAATGGCCGGAAGGGGAAAAGGTGCTTTCTGAAAAAGATAAGGAAGGGCAATCGCTAGAAGAATTGAGCAATTTGTTTTTTTAGTCGTTTGAACGAATGCTGAATGCAACACTAGCCATTCGCTTTGTTTCATTTCCGTCTATCGTTTCTTCCAAAACATTTTGAACCGCTGCATCGCGCTCGAAGACTTCTTTCATGTTGCGAACACGCCCGTAAGGAATACCGCTCTCTAACGCATTAGTTTCAAAAGCATCACAGGTTGTTTTTATAAATTCTTGTTGAAGGATTCGGTGCAAATCAATTCTGTTTTTTACGCGAGAAGTATTCGATGAAAAGCGAATGTCAGAACTCGTTTTTTCAGTATTCAATATCATCGTTAGTTTTCGAAATTGTTCGTCGCTGCCAATGGCAAGTACAATCCATCGATCATCTTGTGTTTGAAAAAGCTCTCCATATGGCGCAATATTCGGATGCAAAGATCCCATTCGCTGTGGAATGTTTCCAGTCATTAGGAAATAGCTCGCTTGGTTCGCCAATGAAGCCAAGGCTGCCTTTTCTAGTGATACCTCAACAGCAGATCCTTTTCCAGATTTCGAACGGTTAATGAGTGCGCAAAGAATTCCTTCTTTTAATTGGTGCGCTGCTAATACATCGATTAAAGCGACAGGCATTTTAGTAGGCCCACCTTCAGCAGAACCATTCATATACATGAATCCGGTTTCTGCTTGCAACACTACATCGTAGGCCACACGATCTTTCTCAAATTCGAATCCGCGAATAATGCCTTGAATCAATTGGGGAAATTTCTTCGAAATGAATTCAGCATCGAGTTGAAATTTCTTCGCGTCGCTGCCTTTGAAATTGGTAAGCACAATGTCAGCTGTTTCCAATTCAGCATGAATCTCCGCTATATCCCGAGCATCAGAAAGGTCTACAAATCGAATTTCTTTTTTGTAGTTTATTGAAGAGTAGTAGGAGCTAATTTTTTCTTTCGACTCTAACGGTGTGTGCCACGTTCGTGTGACATCACCATTTGTTTTTGCATTTTCGAATTTGATGACTTGTGCTCCAAGCTCAGAAAAAAATGTACCGACTTGCGGCCCTGCCAGTACAGAAGAGCAATCTACCACTTTTAATCCTTTGAACAAATCCATGCCGCAAAGGTAAAGCCTTTGTTATTTTAGAAGTGCTTCCTTGTATTTTTCAAGACATCGGTTGCGAGCAAACGTATGTTCAACGATGGGTTGGGTATATGCCGATGTGTTGAATTCAGGAATCCATTTTTTAATGTACTCGTTTTGCTTGTCGAACTTTTCCATCTGCGATGTTGGATTGAAAATTCTGAAATAAGGAGCAGCGTCGCACCCACTTCCAGCAGCCCATTGCCACCCACCAACGTTACTTGCCAAATCGAAGTCTAAGAGTTTTTCAGCGAAGTAACGCTCTCCCCAGCGCCAATCGATTAGCAAATGCTTCGTTAGGAAACTAGCTACAACCATCCGAACTCTGTTGTGCATGAAGCCAGTTTCATTCAGCTCACGCATTCCCGCATCTACCAACGGATACCCAGTCTTCCCTTCACACCACAACTTGAATTCTTCTTCGTTATTATTCCACGCAATGTTGTCGTAAGCAGGTTTGAACGCGTGGTCAACGGTGTTTGGAAAATGATAGATAATCATTTGATAAAACTCGCGCCAAATCAATTCGTTCAACCATTTTTCATTCGAGGTTAGCGCATACAAAACCAAGCTACGTGTGCTTACGGTTCCAAATCTTAAATGCAGACTCATGCGAGTGGTTCCTTCAATGGCAGGAAAATCGCGGTTGACATGATAGTGTTCTATCGCCGAAGTGTTTAATGTTAAGGTTGGAAATGAAATGTCTGTTTCCTGAAATCCCAATTCGTTCAATGTAGGCATTGCCGCCGGAGATGTTTTGAAAAAATGCGAATTCAACTCTTCCGAAGGGTAAAGGGTTATGGGATGTGCTTCCAATCTTGCTTTCCACTTTCGGCTGTATGGAGTGTAAACTGTGTATGGAAGACCATCGTCTTTCGTTACTTCAGCGGCTTCGAAAATCACATGGTCTTTCTTTCCAATAAAGGCAATTCCCTTTTCCTTTAGCAGATCATAAATGCGTTTGTCTCTCTTTCGCGCATTGGGCTCGTAGTCGCGATTGGCGAATAAATTCTGAACATCGAATTCAATCGTGAGTTGCTCTAGCGCTTCTTCGGGCGTGCAATGAAAAACACGCAATGAACTTCCAACCAACACCAATTGATTTTGAATAGAGGAAAGTGTTGAATGTATAAACTGAACACGCGCATCTTTTTTCGGAAGATGATTCAAAATGTTTGGATCGAAAATGAAAATAACAAGCACCGGGAATTCCGCAGACAGAGCCGTGAATAACGCGTGATTGTCGTTTAAGCGAAGATCTCTGCGCAGCCAATGGATGTTAACCTTTTGTTTTTCCATAGAGGGCTTCAAGTGCAGTGGTTATTTTTTTATATTGAAATTCAAATGCGGTGTCGCGTGTTTTTTTGTTGGAAAGGCGTTGACTGACCAAAACCAACTGCGACATTTCTCCGAATAACATTCGTAACACGAATGCAGGTACTTTCGGAAGGAAGAAAGGTTTGTGAAGCACTTGCGCGAGGCATTTTGAAAACTCGAAATTGGTCACGGGATTGTCCGAAGTAGCGTTGTAAATTCCGCTTTCAACGTGGTTTTCCAAGCAATGAATAAATAAGCGAACCAAATCATCTTCGTGAACCCAACTCATGTATTGTTGTCCATTACCCACTGCCGATCCAATTCCTGCTTTGAAAATAGGGGTGAGTTTTTTAAGGGCTCCGTCGTTGGCACTTAGCACAACGCCTATGCGCAAATGAATATTTTTGATGGAAGGGTGAAGAGATGCGCTCGCGTTTTCCCATTGCGCCGTTAAATCAGCCAGGAAGCCGTTTCCCACAGCAGCAGTTTCATCTTGAATTTCATGGGAGTTTTTGTAATAGCCAGATGCACTTGCCCCAACCATAACAGCTGGAGGAACGTCCATTTCATTCAATAGATCGCAAAGAAATTCAGTCGATGAAATTCTGCTGGAAACCATAAGGGCTTTGTTCGCAGTACTCCACTTATTAGCTACGCTATATCCGGCTAAATGAATGACCCCGTCAATGTTAGAAAGAAGCGATTTGTTTATTTCTTTTGAAGTTGGATTCCAATAAACATGTTGAAATTTTTTAGAAACAACACCTTCTTGTTTGCGCTGGGTGGTGAGGTTGGTGACGGCATGTCCCTTCTCCAATAGCGCATGAATAATTTGTTTTCCTATAAATCCGGTTCCTCCTGAGACTAGTACATTCATAACCATTAAACAACTTTAGAGCTGTTTAGTTCTCATTTATTTTCTGAAGTTCAGCCAATTCGAAATACAGGCCTTTGGCTGCAAGCAATTCTTCGTGTGTTCCGGTCTCAACAAGCTGTCCACGCTGAAGAACAAAGATTTTATCGGCATGATGAACACTGCTTATTCGATGTGAAATAATAATATTCGTTTTGCCTTCACGAATCTTTTTCAGTCCGCGCATGATCTTCTCATCTGTCTGTGTGTCAACAGCGGATAGACAATCGTCGAGAAGCAGAATTTCCGGATTGGAAATAATAGCACGCGCAATTGATAGTCTTTGTTTTTGTCCGCCGCTTAAATTAATTCCGCGTTCGCCTAATAGTGTTTCGTACTTCTCTTCGAATCCTAAAATATTTTCATGCAAATCAGCTGTTTGTGCGGCACGCGTAATTTCATTTTTCGAAGCGTCTGCTTTTCCGAAACGGATGTTATTTTCAATGGTATCTGAAAATAAAAACACGTCTTGCGGAACAATACCCATGAGCGTGCGATAGGTATTGGTTTCTAAAGCGGAAATGTCCTTTCCGTTCATTTCAATGCTTCCGGAAGTAGGCATGTATGCCTTCATGAGCAATTGAACAACACTTGATTTTCCAGAACCTGTGTGACCAATAAAGGCAACCGTCTCACCTTTTTTAATGGTCAGGTTCAAATTGTTGATGGCTTCAATGTTTGTCTCGGGATAGGTGAAAGAAACATCTTTCAGGTGAAGTGATTCGAATTTCTGAATGGTTTCGTTTCCACTCGGAATAGCAGAAGATTGATTCAGGAAATCAAGGATGCGTTTCATGCTGGCTTCACCCTTCAATACCAAACTTGTTACCCAACCAACACTTGCGAAAGGCCATGTGAGAAGGTTAACGTAGAATATGAATTGTACAATTACCCCGTAGGTGATATTTCCAGCGGCAACTTCTCGCGCACCAATAAATAGAGTGAGTAACGTTGAAAGACCTACGAGCATTCCAATAACCGGCATGAACAAGGCATCTGTTTTTACCAAATGCATTTGCAATTTTTTGTACGATTGACTTTGCTTGAAGAAGTGATGAATAAAATGATTTTCCAATCCGAATCCTTTCAATACACGAATACCGCTCATGCTTTCTTGGACGGTAGTAGAGAGTTCGCTTTGCTGGCGTTGAACGCGTTCTGTTTTTTTATTGATTCTTCGACTCACAAGAAAAATTCCAACCATCATGAATGGCAAAGGCAATAACGTATAGAGCGTTAGTTTCGGAGAAATGCGATACATAATTCCAATGCACATGGCGAAAAGTACAACGAGGTTTAGCGTATACATAACCGCAGGTCCGAGGTACATGCGAACCCGTCCAACATCTTCACTAATGCGGTTCATTAAGTCACCTGTACGATTCACTTTATAGAAAGAAACGTCAAGTTTTTGGTAATGCGAATAGATTGAATTTTTAATGTCGAATTCCATCCATCTCGACATAACGATAAGCGTTTGTCTTTGGAAGAAAAGAAAAATTCCTTTGAAGAGATAGAAGAATAAATAAAGTCCAGCGATGAGTATTGCAATATAGATGACCCAATCATTGAAGGCGCTGTTGTTTCGTACTTCAGGAATGTCGTTCGACAGTCCCAGCCAACTGCGAAAAGTGGCAAGTGTTTCAGGATAGTGTATGGTTTGAACTTTCCCTTGCGCAGCATTCAAGGCTTCAGCTAAAAAGTCAACGCCTTCACCCACAACAATTGGTGCGTAAACGTTGAAGGCGGTGGACAGTACAATGAACAAAGTACCTAGGAAAAATCTTCCACGGTATTTCCAAAAAAGGTAGTTGAGTTTAAGTAGTGATTTCAAAATTAGAATTCAAAGTTCCAAGTTATACTTGGTAATATTGGGAACAGGCTGACTTGTTTCGCTTGTATTTGGAAACCTCCGGCATCTGTCGTTTCGGTTGCGAAGTAGATGAAGTATGGATTCATGCGATTGTATAAATTATACACCGAGAAGTTCCAACTGCTTTTGAATTTTCGAGGCTCTTCCACCACTTGATTAAGGGCAGCGTCGAAGCGAGATTTCGTAAGTTTTCCTTTCACATTCACAGAGAAATCGGCACGATGGTAAGGCGCCATTCTGAAGCTGTTACGTTCGCCATACACTTCAACCAAATTTCCTTCGAAGAAATACCGAGATACCGGAAGGGTAATGGCATTTCCAGTGGCGTAAACGAATACAAATCCTAGATCAACACGAGGAGAAACCGTGTACATTAAAACAAGATTTAAATCGTGACGTCTGTCCCAACGCGTTGGATAAGCCTTTCCGTTATTCACTTCTTCGAAGATACGCATGGTCTTGGCCCAAGTGTAACCAACCCATCCTGAGAAATCACCCATTCGTCTTTTCAAAAAGAATTCAGCGCCGTAGCTGTATCCTCTTCCGAATACCAAAAGATTATCTATGTTATCACCAACGGTTTGGTCAGGGCTAGAGCCTTCTTTGTAGTCGCTTTGATTGCGCATGTCTTTGTAATAAAGCTCAACGCTCGATTCCCAGGTGTCGTCGAAAAAGTTTCGAAAATATCCAATGCTAACTTGCGAGGCAACCTGTGGCTTCAATCTGTCTGTGCTGGGTAACCAGACGTCGGTAGGAAGTGAGGAAGGTGATAAACTTGTTAAGTGAATGAATTGAAGGTTTCGCGACAGTGCCATTTTGAAACTCGAAGCTGAATTTATTTCATATCGTGCATTGAAGCGAGGTTCGAAACCAACGTAGTCTTCCACCTTTTTGTTCTTCTCGTAGACAGTGGTAATCGGTGTTGTGGATCCGCCAACCGATGAAGTAGATACCGGAAATGTGTATCGCGTGAATGGACCTACGTGCATGAAATAGGGCATGCGCACGCCTGCGTTAAACCGCCATTTTTCATTTAAATCGAAATCGTCTTGGAAATAGGCGGCAGATTCATGCGAGAATAATTTCACCTGTTCACCTAAATCGAAATCAACTTCTCCGCTCGAGGCATAAGTGTTATTCGGTGTGAATTTGTGAAAGGTATAGTCAACGCCCCATTTCATGCGGTGAAGAGGATTCGGGAAGTAACTCCATTGAACCTTCGTCCCGTAATCACGGATTCCACTACTTAAACCGAAAGTGAATTGGTCTTGTGACCCTTCGAATTGAAAATTATAATCGGTATACGTTAGAATGGCATTCATGAAAAGCTTGTTTCCCGATTGGTGTGCCCATCGGATCGTTCCCGTAGTATTTCCCCACGGAATACGTGTTGAAAATCCTCCGCTTTCGCTGTTGAAGTTGAATACATCTTTTCCAGTGTACATACTTGCGAACAATTGATCGCGATTCGATAATCGATAATTGAATTTCGCATTCAAATCGTAAAAGAAATACCCAGATCCTCTGAATGCACTTTCTGGATTTACGAAGGGTTTTGCTAGAATGTCTATGTAGGTTCTTCTGCCGGAAAGAATAAAAGAAGATGTATCTTTTTTTATGGGGCCTTCAACAGTGAATCGACTGGCGATTGTTCCGATACCGCCTGCACCGTGGTATGATTTGCTGTTTCCTTCCTTCAAATTAATATCGAGAACAGATGATAGTCTTCCTCCGTAAGAAGCAGGTCCTCCTCCTTTTGTTATTTCAATATTCTTAACGGCATCTGCATTGAATACGCTGAAGAATCCGAAGAGGTGAGATGCGTTGTATACAGTGGAATTATCGAGAAGAATGAGGTTTTGATCTACACCACCTCCGCGAACATAGAAGCCAGCGTTTCCTTCGCCACTGCTTTGCACACCGGGAAGAAGTGTTATGGTTTTCAAGATATCTACTTCACCGAAAATGACAGGGATTTTTTTGATTTGATCGATTCCAATTTCAATTTTCCCCATGTCGGTACTTCCAACATTGTCCTTTCTTGTTCCTTCAATAATAACAGGTCCTCCGGTAAAAGAAATGGGATTGAGTTCAAAGTCTTTGTGGAGGTGAGCTTGAAGTTTAATAGAAGTTGTGAATGTCTCGTATCCAACGCAACGAAGTTCCATTTCATAATTTCCCGACGGCAATGAAATAGAATAAAATCCGAAACTGTTGGTTACGCAGCCGCTGTTCTTACTTTTTACATAGACAGTAGCGCCAATAATGCTTTCTCCAGTTGATTGATCTCGGACTTCACCGCTAACGGCGAAATTTTGAGCGGAAGCCGCGGTTCCGAAGAACAAAAGAATAAGTATGAAGAGCCGGCTTTTTTTCATGTTGAAATATCGGGTGCGAAGTTAATTCGATACATGTAGTGAGAACATTATTTTTTTCGATTTGTTCTAACGCTTAATTTCGCGTCCAATGAGGAATATTGCCGCCCTTCTTGTTTTACTGAATGTCTCACTTGTTGCCATTGGACAATTGGCCAATCGCACCGCCTATGCCGTTCGAGCAGATCAGGCTCCTGTATTAGATGGCCTACTTAACGAAGCGGTTTGGGAGACGGCCCCGGTTACGGATCAGTTTTGGGGAATTCAGCCTTATCCAGGAAGACTTCAAACACACAACACCGCTGTTCGTGTGTTGTACACAAATGAGGCGCTGTACGTGGGAATCTATGCCTATGACCCCTCACCAGACAGCATACTTCAACAATTAACAGGAAGAGATGGCGACGGAAATTCAGACTATGTGGGAGTCGCTTTAAACTGCTATAAAGATGGTGTAACGGGTTACATGTTTGCAGTTTCTCCAAGAGGAGAGCAATACGACGCCAGGCAATCGGCAAATGGCGAAGACGCATCTTGGAACGCCGTTTGGGATTGTAAAACGAAGATTGTAAAAGACGGATGGATAGCGGAGTTCAAGATTCCGTATGCTGCATTGCGCTTTCCGAATTTACCTGAACAGCATTGGCACGTGAACTTCGTTCGTGAGATTCGAAGAACGCGCATTCAAGCCAACTGGAGTTTTGTAGACCCAGCAGGTGCTGGTTTCTTGGCGCAAATGGGGCATTTGAAAGGAATTTCAGGAATTGTTCCTCCAAAACGGATTTTCTTCTACCCGTATGTTTCGACGTATAGCAAGAAAGAGCAGAACGGATCTAACGAGTTTGCCTACAATGCAGGTATGGATTTGAAAATCGGGTTGAATGAAGCGTATACGTTAGATGCCACCTTAATACCAGACTTCGGACAAACCATTAGCGATCAATTAATCTTGAACTTAACTCCGTATGAAATTCAATTTCAAGATAACCGACCTTTTTTTAATGAAGGATTGGAATTGTATGAACGCGGAGAGATTTTTTATTCTAGACGAATAGGTGACACTCCTTTTGGATTTAATCAAGTGTATGCAAACCTTGGGAACAATGAAGTGGTTTTATCCAATCCAGACCAACAGCAAGTTATCAACAGCACGAAGATTGGAGGGCGTAATTCCAAAGGAATGGCTATCGGATTTCTCAATAGTTTAACCTTGGAAACGTACGCCGAAATAGAGGATACGCTTTCGGGCGTAAAACGATTGGAGCAAACGAATCCGATAACAAACTCCAACGTTTTTGTAATTGATCAGAACTTGCCGAACAATTCATTTGTTTCCTTTACGAATACCAATTTAACAAGAGCGGGTAGCCCTTATGATGCAAATGTTAGCTCTGTAGAATCGACCCTGCGCAATAAAAAAAATACATACGAACTGCATGTTCATGGCTCATACTCTTTGAAGAGTGGCCTAGATGTTCGGAAAGAGACTCCAGATGATTTGAAGGGTGGAATGGGTGAAGTGAAATTTTCCAAAGTGAGCGGCAACTTTACCTTTCAAGTGCTTCATTATACAGAGAGTGACACCTTTGACCCGAATGACCTTGGTTATTTGCAAGCGAACAATGAACAAGTGAATTCAGCAACCGTAGGGTATAACATTTACAAACCCTTTTGGAAGTTGAATAAAGCGTGGACGAATTTCTCCTACGCACGATCAAACTTGTATCAGCCAAGAACATTTACTTCCAATTATTTGGAAGGAGAATTCACCGCCATTACAAATAGATTCCTCTACATAAATTTAAATTATGACGCTAACCCAACAAGAGGTTTCGATTTCTTTGAACCACGTGTAGATGGAATGAAGTTCCAAACCTATAAATACTTCAGAGGCGGAATCTATTTAAGTTCAGATTATCGCAAGAGATTAGCGATTGATGCAGGAACCGGATACGGTGCTTATGAAAACGACGGTAGATATGTATTCAATTGGCGTGTTTCTCCGCGTTTCCGTTTGAACGACAAGTGGATGTTCACCTATGTTTACAGCAAACAGCAACATTTCAACGATCTTGGATTTGCAACCTTTGATGCAGGCGCTCCTGTCTTTGGAAAACGCGATGCGATATCGCATACCAACGTGCTTACGGTTGCATTTGCTTTCAACCCTGTGAACAGCATGAACCTTCGCTTTCGCCATTATTGGGGATACTCCCGCTACCACGAATTTTACGGATTGAAGGAAGACGGCACATTGGGTTCTACCGATTACACCGGATTCAATAACGAAACGAACGATTTTTCAGCAGCGAATAGAGATTTCAATTCCTTGACTGTCGATCTTTTTTACAAATGGATTTTCAGGCCGGGAAGCGAAATGATTTTTGCCTGGAAATATGCTATTATTCATGAAGACAATCAAATAAGCGCTAATTTGATTTCTGATTTCGATCAAACGACTCAAATGCCCTTCAGCAATTCAATTTCTATTCGCATGATATACTTCCTCGATTACCGCATGCTTTCGAAGAATAGAGGGGAAGGGGTATACAAGTATCAATAATTTCTTTTAAATTTAGTGGTGCAACCCTTTTTGAGGGGAGTTGGTCTATGCTATAACAATGGAAGAAAAGGCACTCATACAATCATGTGTTCGCGGCGATAAATCGGCGCAGCACTTATTGTACAAGAAGTTTTCTTCATTGGTTTATGGTATATGCCTGCGTTACGCCAAGAATAAGATGGAGGCGGAAGATTCTATGCAAGAGGCTTTCGTGAAAATTTACAAGCACCTTAAAGACTATCAGTCTGCAGGGAGTTTTGAAGGATGGGTGAGAAGAATTGCTGTGAATACCGCTATTACCGGTTACAGAAAGGCATTGAAGGGTAGGTTGGAAGATGAAATCGATGACCGCTCAGAATATGCGACTAGCCTCGTTGAACACCATGATGTGGAATACACCATGGAAGAATTGATGTTGTGTGTGCAAGCTCTTCCAAGCGGATATCGCACGGTATTCAACTTGTATGCGGTGGAAGGATACAAGCACAAAGAAATCGCCGAGATGTTGGAAATAGATGTCAATACATCGAAGTCTCAATTTTCAAGAGCGAAAGGACATTTACAAAAGGCGTTACTCGATTTGAGTGCGCGAAAAATAGCATTAGAAGTATAAGCGTATGGAAAATTTAATGAATAAGATCGCAGGCGATCTAAAGAATTTCGCTCCTGAAGCTCCAATAGGAATGGAGGAACGTATTCAATCAGCGTTGTCGAAGAAGAAGTCTTTTTGGGCGTTTTCTTGGTACACCATGAATGTATACGTTGTAGCATTAGTGGGTGCAGGTGTTTTGGCTTTGGTCTTTTCGAATCGTGGCGAAAGCAGTGTTGTTGCGCAAAGCGCAGCCCCTGCTGCAACTGAAGTAAAGACAACTCCTGCGGTTGTTGCTGATTTGAATGCGAATAGTCCTGTGATTTTGAATGAAGAGAAGGAATCGAAATCGACTCCAGTAAAAACAACAAGAGAACGAAAGAGTGTTCAAGTAGAAACCAGCGCATCTGCCTTGGTGGTTGAAAATTGTCAAACTACTGTAATTGCAGAACCTGCTGTTGTAGAGGTAGCAGAAACTGTTGAAGTTCAGAGAATGTCAGAGGAAATTCAAGTGCCAAAACCAAAGTCAGTTAGTGAGGTCGTTAAACCCAAAGGAAGATCCTTGAGGTTGACAAGACTTACAGGAAAGTGATTTCTTACATTCGCGGCATGAAGCGATATTTTTGGTTAATAGGTTTGTTTGTGATTTTAGCCCAAGAGTCTTGGGCTTTTGTCGTTTCAGACACCCTTATAATCGACGGTGAAACGATTTACATTGAAGAGCGACACACTCCCATTTCAGACTCTTTAAATAATTCTCGAAAGAATGATTTTAAAGAAAAAAAGAAGCCTGTCATTTGGGGAGCCGATGCTGCTTATGGAATGCAAATGACCGACTTCTCCATTTCGAATTTCAACAACCAAGAACTTGTTAGCGTTAACGAATTTTCAGGTGTTTCGAATAGTATGTTTTATCATTCCGGATTTTCCGTAGGGGGTTATTTACGAGTTCATCGAAACATTGAGATTGGAACTTCCATAAACATTTTCGGAGGCGGAGTGTCTGAATCAACGGCCGTTATAAATACATCTAGCGCATCTGTTTCCTTTTATCTAGACGAAGATCGAATTCAGCATGTTTTTCAAACTGAAGTTCAGCCTCAGGTATTTGAATTGGATACGGCTACTGTAAACACATTCACAAACGTATTTAATCTTTCATCTTTTCAAATCCCTTTGAAATTTCGATTTTATGTGAATGAATTTACTTCGAAGTCGAAATGGAAAGCCTACGGTGAAATTTCGCCGGTCTATCGATCGTTTAAACTGAAAAGCAATTCGTCAGAAGTGCCCCAAATGTTCTTCATAAACGCTTCAGGAGATTTTGAATATCTGAATTTAGTTGATCAGCGTTTTCAAAGTTTCGGAGTTCTTGTTGGAGCAGGGTCAGAGTTTCAATTGACTAAAAAGTTGAACACATTTGTTCAAGCGAATTGGAGTTTTCCCCCCATAAGTTCTTCAGATAATAATGGAGCGAATTATTTCGCGCAATACAGCAATGTTTTTCTTGGAATTCGAGTATTAATAAACGATGGCAAATAAAATGAAGGCTTTGACTTATATTCGTGTTATGCGAAATTACTTTTTACTTGTTTTTGTGGCTACGTCATTTTCAGCGTACGCACAATTTCCAAATTCGAGTTTCGAGCAAAACACCGCTATGCCTCAACTGCTTGGAGAGTGGAATAAGCTAGTTGGCTGGACCAATGCAGGAAGTGATCTTGCCGGTCCTGATTATTTTAAAGTTGGAGCCAGCGCTTCATGCGATTTACCGGAGACTCCGTTTGCTATATTGAATGCTCAAAACGGGAATGCACTTGTTGGGATTCAATTGTGTGGAAGGAAGTATACCAACAAAAGAACATATCTCCAATGCCAGCTTCAAAGTCCTTTAATTCGAGGAAAGAAATACAAGTTTTCTTTTTATCTATCGAATGGAAGATTAACCCCATCGAGCAATGCAGGATTAGCCATAGACCGAATAGGAGTTTACATCTCTTCATTTGCGCCGATTCAAACTGGTTATGATCCTTTGTATTTCGAACCACAATTCGCAATTGATACTGTCTTCTACTCAGAAACATGGAAGAAAATCAGTTTCGAGTATGTGCCTTTGATCGACGATGAGAAGTTTATTACGTTAGGTGTTTTTGGTTCCGATTCTGATCGAGAGATTATTATTGAAGGCTCTGGAAATCCTGAGGTGGGTTATTATTTCGTAGATAATTTTTCTTGTATTGAAATAGACGGAGACAATGTTCCAGATGAGAATCTCATTGATAAGGGCCCTGCTCCTAGCAAAGTAACCTACGTATTTGTTCCGAATTCATTCACACCAAATGGCGATGGGCAGAATGATGTGTTTATGCCTGTTGGTGAAGCTGGAAATATTATTAGTGTCGAGGTCTTTTCTCGTTGGGGAGAAATACTCTTTCAATCGAAAAACAATCCGAATCCAATGTGGGATGGGACCAACGGCAAGAATATTTGTCCAGATGGAACATACTACTACGTTGTGAAATACAGTATTCCGAGGTTGGGAGAAGAGGGAACCCAGACGGGATATGTAACACTTATGCGCTAGTCGCAGTACCTTCGCAACATGAAGGTTATTCAAGAAGTTCCGCTTAAAGTTTCTCCGTTGGTTCAAGATTTATTGAATCAATCGGAACAAGTGAGAACGTTTGTCTCAGATTTTTTCTCGAAAGAGAATTGCATTTCAGCTGCAAGCAACAGATCGTTTCCAAAGGAAAGTCGCGACGTTTTAGTTGCGCAATTGAATGCGCAATATGCCAGTGATTTCACTTCGGAAGAAGTGAAAAACAATATTCTATCGCTTCAATCTGAATCGAGTTTTACTGTGGTTACGGGACATCAGATTTGTTCTGCGGGTGGTCCGCTTTATCTGATTTACAAAATATTTTCAGCCATTCGGATTACGCAAGAATTGAATGCTTCGCAAAGCGAGTTTCACTTTGTTCCAGTCTACTGGATGGCTACAGAAGATCACGACATTGAAGAGATTCGTCATTTTTATTGGGGTCAAGAGAAGATTGAATTGGCCTCTGCGTTTGAAGGTATTGCGGGAGAACTTCCAACCGAAGATTTTCTTTCTTGGTTGAATGAAAAAAGAGTTGAAGGAAAATTCAATGACATTGGATTGAGTGAACTATTCATACAGGCTTATTCGAAGAAGAACTTTGCTGATGCCACGCGCTATTGGGTGAATGAATTGCTGGGTGAATACGGAGTGGTGTGTATAGATGGAAATGACAGCGCGCTGAAAGCATTGGCAAGTGATCTTTTCGGAAAAGAGATTCAAGAAAAATTCGTTTTTTCGGAAGTGTCGAAAACCAATTTGGAAATAGAGAATTCCGGATACAATCCGAATATTCAACCAAGAAATTTCAACTTGTTTTGGCTGAACAACGAGTCCGGTCACATCGCAAGAAAACGCATCGATTTGAAGGACGACGTTTTTCAAACGAGTGATGCCTTGCAACACTTTACTTCGGAAGAGCTCATGCAAATTCGAAGTGAACTCAGTCCGAATGTTTTGCTGCGTCCGCTTTACCAAGAAACCATTCTTCCGAACATTGTTTACATTGGAGGTCCTTCCGAATTGAGCTATTGGCTTCAGTTGAAGAATGCTTTTGATGCTGCAGAACTTCAAATGCCGTTGTTGGCTCATCGTCTGTCAATGGTGCTTGTTCGTAAGCGTGATTTGGAATTCGTTTCGAAAAATAATTTGAATATCGCGGAACTAGTGCAAGAAAAATTGCACGATGCGCAAAAGAAAATGTTGGGTGCGATGAATGTGAAGTCTTTTGAAAATGAAATTTCAACGACTTCAGAAAACTTCAACAAATTGCGCAGTTATATTTCGGAAGTAGACGCATCGCTGATGGGGTGGTTGAGCGCTGAAGAGAAGAGACAACTGGATCAGTGGAGCAACATTGAACAGAA
Organism: Chryseobacterium gleum; assembly: GCA_945881835.1. GTDB lineage: Bacteria > Bacteroidota > Bacteroidia > Flavobacteriales_D > Sanyastnellaceae > CAIZGX01. The sequence goes on from CAMCVP010000001.1 coordinate 382,077, forward strand.
AATTAAAAAGGCAATCAAGAGCAAAGAGGAAGTGAAATTCAATCAACTTGAAAAATTCTTTGCGTTTACACATCCCAACCATATTCAACAAGAGCGTGTCTTTTCACTTTTGTATGCAACAGAAATCGTAGGGTGGAAGGAGCTAAAGGAAGTTCTTGAACAGTTAGATCCGTTTAAGCATTCAAGTACAATTGCAGGATAATCGCTGCGCTTACTTTATCTAAGTTTTCTTTTTTCTGACGTTGACTTTTACGCATACCACCTTGGTAAAGCGCTTCTGCAGCGAGTTGGCTAGTGTTTCTCTCGTCAATACGAACCAATTCGATCAACGGAAATTGTTTCTTCAGCCAATCTGCAAATTCATTTTGTTTAATGGTAATTGGTGCTTCTGTATCATCGGCGTGACGCGCTTCTCCCAAAACCAACGTGGTTATTTTTTCTTTCGGAACAAGCAGAATCAAATGCGCTTTTAGTTTGTCGGTTGGAATGGTTTCCAAAGGGGAAGCCACTATGCGAAGACTGTCTGTAATGGCAAGCCCTGTTCTTTTTTCACCGTAATCTATTCCCAAGGCCTTTGACATGTTTTCGCTTATTTTTGACGAAATTATAGTAAAAGCATGTTACAGCACAAAGAGACTATCGAATTAGCGTGGGAGAACAGAGAATTGTTGAAGGAGGAAAACACACGCGCCGCCATTCGTGAGATAATTGAAGCGTTAGATAAAGGGAAATTGAGAGTGGCGGAGCCGTTGGAAAATGGCAACTGGCAAGTAAACGATTGGGTGAAGAAGGCTGTGATCCTGTATTTCCCAATTCAAGAAATGAAAACCATTGAGGTGGGTCCGTTTGAATTTCACGATAAAATGGAATTGAAGAGAGACTACGCTGCACAAGGCGTTCGCGTGGTTCCTCACGCAGTTGCGCGTTACGGTGCGCACTTGGAAGCAGGTGTTATCATGATGCCTTCTTACGTAAACATTGGTGCGTATGTGGGTGCTGGGACTATGGTTGACACATGGGCAACTGTGGGGTCATGTGCGCAGATTGGAAAGAACGTTCACCTGAGTGGTGGTGTTGGAATAGGCGGAGTGTTGGAACCTGTTCAAGCGGCTCCTGTGATTATTGAAGACGACTGCTTCATAGGCTCTCGCTGTATTGTGGTGGAAGGTGTGCGTGTTAGAAAAGAGGCAGTACTTGGAGCGAATGTAGTTCTTACCCAATCGACAAAAATTATTGATGTAACAGGAAACGAGCCGATCATATACATTGGTGAAGTGCCTGAGCGCTCTGTGGTTATTCCTGGAAGTTATTCAAAGCAGTTTCCCGCAGGAGAATTTCAAGTTCCATGTGCATTAATCATTGGGAAAAGAAAAGAAAGTACAGATTTGAAAACCTCACTCAACGCGGCATTGAGAGAGTATAGCGTAGCCGTATAATTTTAATATAAATTCAACATGAAAAAAAACTTCCTCGTTTTATTTGCATCGATATTGTCGGTTGCAACATTTGCTCAGCGCTCTGCAATTGATAAGGTGGCCAACGCTGCTTGCGAATGCATTAATGCTACAGAGTTAAACAATGATATGACCTCTATGGACGCTGAGCTAATGCTTGGACAGTGCATGGCTCCTTCAATTATGGAGAACATGGACGCGCTGATGAAGGAAATGAAATTGAAGGAATTTAATCAAGAAACCGGCTACCAAATTGGAATTGAAGTAGGAAAGAAATTAGGCGCAATGTGTCCGAAATTTATTGAGCTTTCCATTATTCTAGCACACAATGCGAATACTGAAGAGGAGACCACAGAAGAGTATAATGAACCTGAGCAAATGGAAGGGGAGTATTCTGAAGAAGATTCTGAAATAGGGGTGATTACTGGAAGATATGTTAGAGAAGAGGGTGGTGCACAACGATACATTGTTGTTAACGTAAACGGTGTTGAAGAGAAACTACTTTGGCTTTATTGGTTCGATGGATCAGATGATATTTTGGCTGATCCTTCGTTTTATTTGAACAAGGAAGTTTATGTTGAATATGTAAATTTGGAAATGTTCGACGGTATCTCAAGATCATATGTTCCAGTTAAAGTATTGGTTAGCCTTTTAGGAAACGAATAAGCATGAAGTTTCTCATTATTCAAACCGCGTTTATTGGCGATGTAGTCTTGGCAACGCCTATGGCTGAAGCGCTTGCGCAATTGGATAATGCAGAAATTCATTTTTTAGTTCGAAAGGGAAACGAGTCCTTGTTGGAAAACAATCCGTTCGTCGATCGAGTTTGGATATGGAACAAGCAACAAAATAAACTTCGGAATTTATTTCAATTAGGAAAGGAAATTCAAAAAGAGAAATTCGATTGTGTAATTAATTTGCAGCGCTTTGCTTCAACAGGATTTCTTACTTGGCGGAGCGGAGCGACAAAAAGAATAGGATTTGAAGAGAATCCTTTTTCATTTTGTTTCAGTTCGAAGTTTAAGCATGAAGTCAACAATGGACTTCATGAGGTAAACCGAAATCTAGAGCTGCTTAGTGAATTTGTTCACGGCGATTTTCCACCAAGATTATTTCCCTCGGTTAAGAATTTTGAAAAAGTTGCAGCATTCAAGAATCTGCCTTATGTGTGCGTGGCTCCTTCTTCGGTGTGGTTTACCAAGCAATGGCCAAAGGAGAATTATATTCAATTGGTTTCTGAATTAACAAAGAAGTACCATGTTTTTCTTCTGGGGGCAAAGTCTGATTTTGCTTTGTGTGAAGAGGTAATTGGAGAGAATACTTCTATGTCAACGAACCTCTGTGGTCAATTGAATTTCCTGGAATCTGCTGCGCTAATGCGCGATGCTGCAATGAATTTTGTTAACGACAGTGCACCGATGCATTTTGCTTCGGCTATGAATGCGCCAACGACTGCTTTCTTTTGTTCCACCATTCCTGAATTCGGATTTGGCCCGCTTTCAGAACGTTCCAGAGTTGTTGTGTCAAATGAAGAGTTGTCTTGCAGACCATGCGGCTTGCATGGCAAGAAAGCTTGTCCACTTGGACATTTCAAATGTGGTGAAATTTCTTTTGAGCAAATTGAAATCCTTTCCAAATGCTAAATCTCTTTGAGAATTGGAAACGCCCGGAAGGAAAGGGTATCGTGTTGATTGGCTCTTGTTTTTCTGATAACTTAAAGCCGTTCCTCGAAAGGGAAGGATATACGGTAACCTCCAATATCTTCGGAACACTGTTTCATCCTATACCCATTTTTAATTGGTTGAAGTATGCCTGTGCAAATTCAATTTCACACAGTGAAATGCAACTTGTTTTTCATGAAGACATATGGAAGTCATTGGCAGGGGGTAAGGTGTTACGAGCAGATACTGAAGTTGAATTGAATCAAGTGGTTCAAACGAATTTGTCTATTCTACACGAAGCCCTTAAAGCGGCTAATACCGTAGTTATAACGCTGGGAACAGCGCATGGCTGGATACACAAAGACCAGGGTTTAGTGGGAAATTGTCAGCGCCTGCCGCAGCAAGACTTCAAGCAAGAGATAGTTTCGTTGAGCGCGATGAATGGGAGTGGATTTGAAACAATTCGATTGCTTCAACAATTTAATCCGAATTTGAAAATAGTGTTTACGGTTTCCCCTGTTAAACATTGGCGAATGGGTATTGTAGAGAATTCAAGGACCAAAGCGCGTTGCATTGAGTTGGTGTCTTCTTTGTGTAAAGAATTTTCGTTGACTTATTTTCCTTCGTATGAATATGTGACAGACGTTTTGCGGAATGATGAGTATTTTGAATATGACCGATGTCGTCCGAATGAACTTGCAATTCAGAAAGTGGCAGAGTCTTTTTGTTCACAGTAATAGGATAGATTTTAATTAAAAGGAATAAAACAATAACTATCTAACATTCACATAACATTCATGAGCGAGGTTTGTGTTCGTAAAATAAATAATTATGAAAATTTCGGATATATTTTCTTTCATGGTTCGCAAGAACTCCTTATTTTTTGATTTATTTGCTGAAGACACCGCCAATCTGTTGGTTCAAGCAAGAGTGTTCCATCAGATGTTTCAATTGACGGATCATGAGCAAATTTTAAATTGCATTCGAGAAATTAAAGACTTGGAGCAAAAAGGTGATGAGATAACACACCAAATTTTCATGGAGCTTTCTGAAAATTTCATTACACCATTCGATCGTGAAGATATTCATGCTTTAGCAACAAGCATAGACGATATTGCGGACAACATTAACGGATGCGCCTCACGCATTCAATTGTATAATGTTCGAGAGTTTTCGAAGACCATGGAATTAATGAGTGAAGTCTTATTGAGACAAGTTGTGGAAATTGACGCTGCCCTGAAGGATATGCAAAACATGAAAAACGAGAAGCGCGTGCGTGAAGCAATTGTTCGCATTAACACCATGGAAAATCATGCCGATGACTTGTTTGAAGAAAGCATCGCGCGTTTGTTTGCGGAAGCTTCAGATCCATTAGAACTTATTAAAGTAAAGGAAGTGTTGAGCAGTATAGAAGTAGCCACCGACAAGTGCGAGGATGTTTCTAATGTGCTGGAATCAATTTTAGTTAAAAACTCTTAATCTCACTAGAATGGATTATTCATTCTTACTCATAGCGGTTATTGCCTTAGCCTTGATATTCGATTTTATTAACGGATTTCATGACGCTGCCAATTCCATAGCCACTATTGTATCTACCAAAGTACTAACACCCCTTCAAGCGGTGATTTGGGCGGCAATGTTTAATTTTTTGGCTTTCTTTATTTTTAAAGATCACGCGGTTGCCAATACAATTGCGAAGACTGTTGATGTGCAATACACAACAGATATTTCTGCGCTTCCTTTGATAATGGCTGGACTACTTTCCGCAATTATTTGGAGTCTTCTTACCTGGTACTACGGTATCCCTTCTTCATCGTCTCACACGTTAATTGGAGGGTTTGGTGGAGCGTTCTTGGCAGCCTACGGAATGGGCGCAATAAACATGGGGATAGTCCTTGCAACGGCAATTTTTATTGTCCTTGCACCAATTGCGGGTATGATCATGTCTTACTTAATTTCTGTATGGCTTCTTAACGCATTCAGAAAAGAGTTGTACATGAAGGTTATTACATTAACAATTATTTTCGGGGCGTGTTATCTTGTTGGAAATTCTCTGGAAACTAATATGTCCAAAGTAAACGCGGGTGGAAGTCTTGGTATAGATTGGTTAGACATTGCCATGTACGGAGCTAATTTTAAATGGATTTTATTAGGTTTCTTGGTTGTAGTTCTTGGTTCTTGCGCGCTTGTTTTAAGTGCTTTGAACAATTCCGAATCTACCAAATTGTTTAAGAAATTGCAGTTGGTTTCTAGTGCAGCATTCAGCATTGGTCATGGTGGTAATGACGCTCAAAAAGTAATGGGAATTATTTCAGTGGCTCTTTTAGCTTCGAATAAAATTGGAAGTATACAGGAAATGCCAGATTGGGTGCCTATTTCATGTTACAGTGCAATTGCCTTGGGCACATTAAGCGGTGGATGGAAAATTGTAAAGACAATGGGAAATAAGATAACAAAGGTGAATCCTTTCGAAGGAGTTGCAGCGGAATCAGCAGGTGCGATAACCTTGTTTTTTACAGAAGGACTTAAGTTTCCATGGAAACTTGCAGGTGATGAAATTCACGGGGTGCCGGTTTCAACTACCCACACCATTACAGGATCTATAATTGGTGTTGGAATTACAAAACGTATTTCTGCTGTTAAATGGGGTGTAACAGGCAAACTACTCGTTGCTTGGATAATTACAATTCCTATTTCGGCCGCTTTGGGAGCGTTCTTCTTTTATGTGATGCACCTGTTCGGAGTAAACTCATAATTGAACAAAAGAACAATTATTTTAAAAGCAGCGGAAGCTGCTTTTAATTTTTTAGATATCGCATATCTTTGATTGAATGCAATTCTTAAAATCAAATCAGTTTATTTGGGATAGCACGAAACACGATTTTCTGAAGGGAAGACTTGTGGCTGATTTGCAGGATTTATTTGTTTTCAAAGAAGCTCTTAGAACTAAATTTCAGGAATCCTTTTGGTTCATGAACCGAACTGTTCTTGTGGATTCGGAGAACAATTGGGTGTGTATCAAGCGAAGTGAAGAAATTGACATTCTCGAAGTGGAATCCTCTTCGTACTTCTATCAAAACGCAGAGAAATTCGATCTTGTAAAAAGCGCTTCTTCTGTTGAATGGATATACATACAAGAAAACGGAACAGTTGCGGCATCTTTCGTTCATGCATTGGATCATCCCCTGCATCAAATGCGTGAAGTAATTATGCGGTTTTCAAGTCAGAACGTAGATTTATCTCAGATTTCGCAAAAACTAACCGAGCTGGAAGTTATGCAAGGAGAGACAGGCGGAATAAAATCGATTACCTACAGAGGTGTAGTATTAGAGTATCAATACCATCGATTGTCTGATACACAGAACAGCATCAAGGGAGAGATTATTTATTTCAGTTTAAAGAATGTACAACGTCCATTTGAGAAATTTTCAGCCGATTTTTATAAGGTAGTATTAAACTCAGCGGCGGTGGATATAGCTGTTTTCGATTTAGAACAGCGCTATATGCTAATCAATGAATTTGCAGTTAAAAATAAGGAAGTTCGAAATTGGCTCATTGGAAGAACCGACTTTGATTATTGCGAGTTTAAGGGCACCGACGACTCAATGGCGAAGATTAGAAAAGAATTTTTCGAGCAGTCCAAAAGTGAGAGGCGGATGGTTGAAATGGAAGAGAAAATTATAGATGCCGAAGGTAAGGTGAGGTACTCGCTGAAAAGATTTAAGCCCATTGTTGTGCAAGATGAGATCAAGTACATGATGGGTTTTGGTATGGATGTTACCGCCGTTATTGAAGCGCAAGAGTTGCTTCAAAAATCACTGCTCGAGAAAGAGGCTTTACTAGGTGAAATTCACCACCGTGTGAAAAATAACCTTACGATAGTATATTCATTGTTAGAGCTGCAGGCCATACAAGAAAAGAATGCAGATATTGCATTTGCATACAGAGAGTCGCAATCTCGGATAAAGGCAATGGCACTTGTACATGAAATGCTTTATAAATCTCATTCTTTTGAGGCGATTGAGTTATTTGCTTATTTGAAAAATTTAGCTGAACATCTTCAACATCTTCTTTCAGTAGATAAAACAGTTGATCTTAAATTTATAGGTAATCCTGTAGAACTGAATATTAGTAAGGCCGTTACTTGCGGGTTATTTGCGAACGAGATATTGACGAACTCCTATAAATACGCTATTCCCTTTGTTGATAATCCGGAAATATATATTCGATTAGAAGAAGTCAACGAGTTTGTAGAAATGGAAATCTCTGACAACGGACCGGGGCTAAATGAAGATTTTGAAGAAGGAAAAAATGCATCGTTAGGATTCAAACTCATGCGTACATTTGCTTCACAACTGAAGGGTGAGTTAGAGATAAAGTCGGAAGATGGATTGAAGTACCTTCTCAAATTTTTAAAGTAATGCGAGTACTTTTAGTAGACGACGATCAGCTCATTCGCTTTGTGCACCAGATGTTCATTGAACGTGCAGGGCATGAGGTAATAGGTGTTGCTGAAGAGGAAGCGCAAGCTGTTGAATTAGCACTTGAATTGAAGCCAGACATTATCGTAATGGATATACGTTTAGAAAATGGATCAAACGGAATTCATGCAATGAAGACCATTCAAGAAACGTTAGATATACCAGCGATTTATATTTCAGGAAACTCCGATAACAAAACATTAGAAGAGGCTGAACAAACATCAATGAAGGCCTTTTTAGTAAAGCCAGTCACACAAGACGAGATTGCTAAGGCACTTGTCTAATTAGTCTTCCGGATTGGGGCGTTTGTCTTTAACAGTAAAGACGCGAGAGACGTTAAATCCGAAATGAATTCCTCCGTTTTTCCATTGACCAACAGATTCGGTTATGAATCCAGGTTCCAACATCGATGTTGAATTCGTAAGGTGCAATTGGAAAACGTGACCGCCCGTCTCAATGTCAACACCTAAAGATAGCGAGTTGTAATAAGTCGAGGTTATCTGATTCGGCAGCACGTAAATGTATTCTCCATTTACTGAAAAGCGTTGCGTAAGTTTATATCTTCCGCCAAAGCCCATCGCTAGAATATCGTTCTTGTCTTGCAAGGTAGGGACAAGGTTTTTGTGCACGAGCGTTGGAGTCAACTGAAGTGATAAGTCGTTATTGAATTTGCGAGCAATAAGCAGTTGGTGTGTATACTGCAAGCGAGATGAAAAATAATTGTCTCTGTTCGGATCAGCCCACTTCACCGTATTACAAACGGCAGAGGCAAAGTAAGAGACAGAAAGAGGCACATTGCGTTTACCGCTTCCTTGACGAATGAGTTTATATTTCAAGAATGAATCGTAGGCCTTATTTACATTGCTTCTTCCCATTCCTACCATAAGGCGGTCTGTAATTCCGTACTCCAATCCGAAACGCATCAACGCTTGGTCTAATCCGAATAAATCATATGCTCCAGTATTGATAAAACCAAAACGGTGCGATATGCGAAAATCCATAACTCCCGCTGCAGCATTCTCCACGCTATGCATGTTAATGATGCGAGTGGTCTTGAAAGTAGCAGAGGTATAGGTTTGCTCTTCCTCATCTCCAAGCAATGAAAGTAAGTCGGTATCACCTATAGTTACCTGCGTGCTATCGCCAGGTTGCGCGAAACCAATGGCCTGAAAGAAAAGCAAAAGAGCTAATGAAATTAGCCCTTTTGAAATAATGCGTTGATTCATAGAATTTATTTAAGGGGTTGAAGTGTTGCCTTTACGGTTACTTCGATTTTATCAGAAATTTGACCTTTTACAACATCAGGAATTTGAACATTGTAGTCACGCGGATTAACATAAAACTTCGTGCTTCCGTCGATCTTTCCACCTGCAATTTTAATAGTCGCAATTGCACTCACATCCTTCGTTGCTCCGTGCATGGTCATTTGACCAGCAACATTCACCGAGTAATTTCCATCTGCAGCGAAATTCACTTTTGAGAAATCTCCCTTCCCTTTGAAATTAGCTTTTGGATATTTATCACTTTCCAAATAATTTTCATTGAAGTGTTCTTGCATCAACGCTTTTTCAAATTCGAAACTCTTGATCAAAGTCTCTACCTGAACAGCACCTGTAGCTTGGTCAATGATGATAGTAGACTTGTAATTGTCCGCCTTAATATCTTCAGCACTCGTGTGTGAGAAGAATTTTATATGTGCGGTTTTTGAGAAGTAACGCTGCGCTGTAGCTCCGAAACTGATGGCAACTAATGCTGTTGCTAAGATTAATTTTTTCATAGTATTATTTTTTTGAAGTGAGGCATTTATTGTACCACTATTTCATTCTAGCGCATTTAGTCATTTGAACACCGTCCATCATTAAGTAGCCGGTGCAAAAACCTTTGATTACAACTAAATCACCTTTGTTTGCCGTTGCTTTATCTGTAGAATTGAAATAGCAATTTATAGGATAATCTGGGGTAGATGTTTTTAAGCGAATAACACTTTCGTTTCCTTCATTTGTGAAAGAAGTATCTACAATGCCTTGAATTTCGAGGGCTACAGAGTCTTTAACAAATTTGGCATTAGCGGCATCTTCATTTCTAGCGAATGCTGCGCCAAGCGAATCAGCAGGTAAGATGTAGTTTGGCTTTACATCAGCTGCATTTGTTTTCGGCTTGTTCCACATGTAATAGGCAACCCCACCGCCAATGGCAATAATGGAGAGAAGCACAATAATGATTACTTTTTTATTCATGTTTTGTTCGTTAATTATTTGGAGCGCCTGCAGTAATCCAAGCATTCACAGCAGTTTTGTCGCAAGTACTTAATCCAGATGTCCCCTTCGGCATGATTGAATAACCGTTGCTTCCATCCAATGACCCTGCGAATCCGCCGTTGTCTACGATCGCTTTGATTTCATCATATGTTGTTAATGATAACCCCGCGCTAGGGTTAGCACCTTCGTGACACCCGCTGGCGCATTGCTGCGCAACAAGTGGAGCAATTCTGCTGGTGAAAGTAAAAGTATTGTCGCAAGGTGTTGTTGAATATAAATACTCTTCATTGTCGTAGTAGCACGAGTTAAATAGCGCTGCAGTGAAGAGCAGCAATAGGCTATACTTAGTTATTGAGCGCACCATCGTTGATCCATTTTTGAATTTGAGTAATCTTACAACTTTGAAGGCCAGTAGTGTTTTTAGGCATCATGGAATAGCCTCCGGTTGCAAGTAAAGAGTGCATAAGAGAACCATCATTTACAGTGCTTACAATTTGAGCATAATTTGTTAAACTCAAATTAGCATCCGGACTACCACCGCTATGACAGCCCGTGCAATTGGTTTGAATAATCGGTAGGATATAGGCGTTGAAGGTGTAATTAACAGTGTCACAACCGACACAATTGTTGAATTTCGCTCCTTGATTTATCCAAGTCCGAATAGCGTTAATTTGATCAGCAGTAAGCGCCGAACTAGGCGGTGGCGGCATTATTTTATCGGGGTCTGACTCAGTGATAACTTCCATTAATTCACTGTTGTTTGCATTCCCAAGATCAATAATGTCTGAATTCATAAGAGAGTAGTAGTCAGTTACAACAATTCCTTCTTCATGTGAAGCTTCATCGTGACATCCAGACATACCACAGTTCGAAACCAATAAAGGTAGAATGGTGTTTCCAAAATAAACGGTGTCGGGATCACAATCCTCCGCCCATGTTCCATCTAAATCAGGTGGAGGCTCGTGCTTACAAGAAACAAGGGTAAGGAGAGTTAAACCAACGAAGAATGGAAAGATTTTTTTCATTCTCACAAATTTACAACTTTTAATTTGCTAGGATGAAACAATTATCAGTTGAATCCAATTTTGAAATTAAATATCCCAAGTAATTGTCAGTTCTTCACTTGTAGGATGCGCTTGACAGGCCAAAATGTAACCTTGTTCAACTTCTTTTGGGGTTAATGCGTGATTAGCATCCATGCGTGCTGAACCTGATAAAACTTTGCATTGGCATGTTGTGCAAACTCCTCCTTGACAAGAGTATGGTGCGTCTAGACCAGCGTCAATAGCCGCGTTCAAGATGGTTTCTCCATCTGGATTTATTTCTAATTCAATCGTTTTTTTGTCTAGGGTGATCGATACTTTACTCATCTTGTTATTTGATTAATGTTGAAATTTCATTTTTTAAATTCTCTTCGCTCCAATTCCAGCTTCCTAAATCACTTTTCACAATCACATGTTTTTCATTCAGTAAGTAAGTTACAGGTATGGAGTAAACATTGGCATCTTTCAGTTTGTTCACGCGGTAGATTGTGAATCCATAACGGTCGTGAAATGTCTTAACCTGATCTTCTCTGTCTTCTGTAATGAATACGAAGTTAATTTGCTTTCCTAGTGGAGTCTCCATAAAAGCTTTTATTTCTGGAAGTTCTCGAAGGCATGGTCCACACCAAGAGGCATAAAAGTGAACAACAGTTGCTCCGCTGGTAAGCTCCGCTAGCTTGTGCTGACCCCCCGCGCTATCAATAACTACAAGAGAGTCTTGTTCAAGAGTAGGTACGGTTTTGTATCTGAAATACATAAAAACTCCCGCACAGATTAGGGCTACCCAAAGAATTCTTTCAATAGATAAAATGCGAACGAACTTTCTTGAATACCAATTACTCATGTATTTCAAATTATTCTACCTCAGGATTTTCTAATTCTATTTCAAGTTCTCCGAGCGCGGCTAAATACTCTTGAAATTCAGTCATGGACATGGGTTTGTATTCCTGAGGCGCAGCGAAGATCTCCGGATTTAATTTCCTGGATTTAATTTCAACCAATTCCCAAAAGGTATTTTTGTCCTGCTGAATGGAAACAATCAGTCCAGGAGCAGTGGCTGTTTCAAACTGAAACGGAATTGCAGCGTAAGACGTTGTATACCAGACAGAGGTAGTATCTGTTTTTTGATCTTCTAATTGGTTTAGTATAAGCCCTGAATTGCATTGAAGTCCAGCAATGGTAAGCCTTTTCGAGCTTGCCTCTGGTAGGAAGGTGCTTGTTTTTTCAATTTGAAAAAAACTTTCATTTATAGCTACAGCCATTTTGGTGTTTGAAATATTAGCCAAAATGGTAGCTTCTTTCGATTTTAAATTCACAAGGAGTGAATAATTAACCGGCGCATTTGTGTCTTCATTTCCAACTAGCTCAGCCCGCCACAAATTTCCTTTAATCGAGTATTTGATTTGTGAGATGCTGCTCGATTTTTCTTCGCCATTGTATGTGTGAAGCTCATAAATTAAAACGCCCTCGAATTCCGGGCTCTGTCCGAACGAGCATAGCTGAAGGGATAAGAAAGCGAAAAACAGCGTGATTCGTTTCATTAATAATTTAAAATGTCAGAAATAACAGCACTAACTTTTTCAGCATTCGGAAGCAATGCGGCTTCTAAATCACTGTTCAAAGGAATAGCTGGAGTAGGAGCACTTCCGTATGTTTTTACCGGTGCGTCTAGATATTCGAAACAGTTCTCTGCAATCTTTCCTGCGAGCGCTTGTGCGAAACTATTCATGGCCGGTTCTTCCGTAAGAACGAGGCAACGACCGCATTTCTTCACTGCTTCAAACACCGCATTTTCATCAAGCGGCATAAGCGTGCGCAAATCAATAATTTCAACTTGTCCGACGAAGTTTTTTGCAGCATTCAACGCCCAGTGAACTCCCATTCCGTAGGTGATTACAGCAATTGATTTTGCGTTGTTGGAAGAAAGAACGGTGTTCGCTTTTCCAAGTGGGACAATGTAATCTTCTGAAGGCTCTATCGTTCGAGCCATATCGGTGCCTTTCACTTTCGACCAATAAAGTCCTTTGTGCTCTAGCATGACAACCGGATTCGGATCGTAGAACGCGGCTTTCAACAGCCCTTTTAAGTCAGCGCCGTTGCTAGGATAAACAACTTTAATTCCGCGAATGTTGCACAGCACACTTTCCACACTGCTACTGTGGTAAGGACCGCCGCTGCCGTATGCGCCAATGGGCACACGCACAAGGGCTTGAACATTCCATTTTCCATTCGTTAAATAATAACTGCGAGCAGCTTCCGTAAACAATTGATTTAGACCAGGCCAGATGTAATCGGCGAATTGAACTTCCACAATAGGCTTCAATCCGGCAACGCTCATTCCCACCGTACTTCCAATAATAAATGCTTCTTGAATGGGTGTGTTGAAGACACGATTGTCTCCGAATTTTTCAGCCAAAGTTGCTGCTTCACGAAATACTCCTCCTAAACGCTTACCCACGTCTTGTCCGTACAGCAAGGCTTCTGGATGTTTCGCCAAAATTTCTTGCATGGCAAAAAGCGCGCAGTCTACCATGACAGTCGCTTCCTTTCCTTGTGGCGCGCGTTCTCCTTTTTCTTCCGTAATTGGAGATGGCGCATAAGCGTGATCCATTAACGAAGAAGGAGAAGGGTCTTCTGCATTCGCAGCACGATCGTAATCGCGCAAAATATTTTCACCTGCTTTCTTCCATACATCTTCCAATGTGCTATCAGAAAAACCGAAATTGTTTAATTGCTTTTTGAATTTTGGAAGTGGATCTCTTTTTTCAGCTTCTTCCAAATCGTGACGGTACCACTCCTTGCGAACACCTGAAGTGTGGTGTCCCAACAAAGGAACTTTGCAATGCAACAACCAAGGCTTGCGCGACTTGCGCATGCTGGTCAAGATTTCTTGAATGGTGTTGAAGCTCTGCACGAAATCAGTTCCGTCGATGCTCTTCACACGAATATTCGGATAGGCCTTCGCCAAATTCGTTGCGTCGCCATAACGAATTTCTGAAGCGTGCGCACTGATGTCCCATTCGTTGTCTTGAACAAAGAACAAAACAGGAAGCTGCTTCAAATTGGCCATGTGAAGAGCCTCTGTCACCTCACCTTCGGTCATGGCCGCATCTCCGATAGAACAAACCACCACCGAAGGAATATCGGTGTCGTTCAATCCTTGAAGCTCTTTGTACTGAACGCCCATGGCTACTCCAACTGTTGGAATGGCCTGCATTCCGGTTGCGGAAGATTGATGAGGAATCTTCGGCATGTCTGGACGATTCAATGAAGGGTGGCTGTAATAGGTTCTTCCTCCACTGAACGGATCGTCTTTCTTTGCGAACAACTGAAGCATGAGCTCATACGGAGTCATTCCAATGCTCAATAAAATACTGTCGTCTCTGTAATACGCAGACAAGTAGTCGTCTTTCGTCAATTGAAGTCCAAGCGCAATCTGGCAAGCCTCATGTCCGCGCGAAGTAGCGTGCACATATTTCGAGGTCACTTTTGCGTTCGTTTCGTATAAATCAGACAGCTGGCGAGCCGTGGCCATTTTTTCATAAGCCAAGAGCAAAGTGTCGCTATTCAAGTTCAGTTCGTTTTCCATGAAATTTTCTTTCGGACTGCAAGTTACAACAACGTGGTATATGAAGGAAACCGTTTTACCTTTGGGACATGCAATTTTTCAAATACCACGGCACGGGTAACGATTTCATTATGGTCGATAATCGTGAAAATTTTTGGCAGCCTACTTCTGAGGAAGTTGCCGAGCTCTGCGACAGGCACTTCGGTATAGGAGCAGACGGATTAATTCTGATTGAAGGAGACGAGGAGACCGAGTTCTACATGAATTATTATAACTCTGACGGTTCGCAGTCTTTTTGTGGAAATGGAAGCCGCTGCGCGGTGGCCTTCGCGAAGCTTTTGGGAATGTTGGAAAAGGAAGAGGCTTCGTTCAGAGCAATTGATGGATATCACGAAGCGAAGATCAACGGAGATGAAATCTCCATTCGAATGACCGATGTTTCGGAAGTTATTGTTCGGAATGAAAATGAATATTTTGTCAATACAGGTTCTCCGCATGTTGTGCGCATGGTGGAAGATTTGAACCTCGATGTTATGCAACTTGGAAGTGAAATTCGCTATAGCGAAGAATTTGAGAGTGAAGGCACAAACGTGAATTTCTTAACCTTGCTGAACGATGATGAGTCTATGGTTCGCACCTACGAAAGAGGGGTAGAGGGTGAAACACTTTCTTGCGGGACAGGCGTTACAGCTTGCGCCATTGTTATGAATCATTTGTCGAATAGCCCTGCCCAAAAAGAAATTCACGCATTGGGCGGAGATTTAATTGTTCGTTTCGACAGAACGGCTAAGGGATATGAAAATATTTGGTTGTGCGGACCTGCAGAACTTGTCTTTAAAGGAGAATGGATGTCATGAAAAGAATAATTGCTTGTTTCATTTTTATAACGCTTGCTTTAGGCGTGAAAGCGACTGTAAATAATCACGTCGGAGAACTTCCGCGAATGTCTCTTTTGACGTGCTCTCCCGGCGAAGAGTTGTATTCGTGCTTTGGTCACAGCGCCATTCGATACACAGATACTTTGAATGGGGAATGGGTTGATTTTGTTTTCAATTACGGAACCTTTGAATTCTCGGAAGGATTCTATTTGAAATTCGCCAGAGGGAAGCTGAACTATATGTTAAGCGTGGAAGAGTTCGGCGGATTTCAACAATCCTATTTGTACGGCGGAAGAGGAATTCTTGAGAATGAATTTAAATTGAACGCAGATCAAATAAGATACTTAGGAGCTTTACTTATTGAAAATGCAAAGAATGAAAACAAGTATTTTCAATACGATTTCTTTTACGACAATTGCGCTACGCGCGTTCGAGACATCGTGTTGAAAGCACTTCCTGAAATTCAACAAAACGAAAAAAAATATTCGAATCGCCCAACGTTCAGAGACGATATAGATCATTATTTGATGCATCAGTATTGGGCCGATTTCGGAATTGATTTGGTGTTAGGAAAACCATGCGATAAAACTCCCGATCAGGGACAAACATCCTTCCTTCCGGACAGTCTTCAGTCAAACATGATGGCTTGGACCATCGATGGAAAGAAAGTGTTAGGAAGAACAGAAGAATTACTTCCCATCGATGATTCATTGTTTGAAAAACAATCACCTTCTGCGAAACCAATTTTGTACGTCACGATATCGGCGTTGCTATTCGCAGGATTCAGTATTTATTTGTGGTGGAAGAAAAGAGGTTGGAACTTATCTGAACGTTTGTTCCTCGGATTTTTCGGAGTACTTGGAATTGTGTTGTTCGTGATGTGGTTCCTAACCGATCACACCACAACCAAATGGAACTTCAATATACTCTGGGCAAACCCAATGCTGTTTGCTTTAGCCTTTGCGCGCATGTACGCAGTTAAGGCTTGGGTTAGAAAGTACGCTTTCATTCAAATGGGCTTGTCGGCATACGTGCTCTTAGCGGTATTTATTCCTACTATTGGAATTCAAACATTCCCCAATGAAATAGGAGCTTGGTTGGTAGCACAATTGGTTTTAATTTATCGATTCACACGAATCACAAAACCTGTTCAAGGATAGATTATATTTGATACCATGCACTATAGAATATACGCTTGTTTAATAGTCTGTATTTCCCTCCTTTCTTCTTGCAAGAAAGATGAACCTACATCGTGGGAATCGAATTGGGTGGCACCTGTGGCTCATGGAAGATTGACACTTTCCGATTTGACTGCTGACAACGGATACACAGACAACGCAGGTATCTATCATTTGTATTTCGAAAAAATAATATCAGGATTTGGAACGAGCGATTTGACTCAGATTCCAGACACCAATATCTCACAGAAGTTTGTAGTGCCTTTATCAGGTGGACCTTTTCAAATTCCAGGAAACACCGCAATCATTACACAGAATCAGAACTATTCCGTTGAAACGAACGGCACCGGTTTGCGCATGGTGAAAGTGAAGTCAGGACAAATGATTGTCCATGTGAAGTCATACGTAAATGCCTACTTGCATCCGACCTTCACGCTTTACAATGTTTCAGAGGTTTATGGAAACAATACTGATATTGATTTCGCATTAACTCCCGGTAGCGCTGCTGCGCCAACGGAAGGATATTACACGGTAGACATGTCGAACAAATATGTTGTTCTTTCGGGAACATCAGGATTCGATTACAACAAGCTTTCAACGCATCTTGAAATCAGAACAGAACAAAACACCACTGCGGATCAAAACACCATTTACGGACAAGATTCGGTGCGATTTGAATTGATCATGTCGGATCTCGTAATCGATTACGCGAAAGGTTATTTTGGAAATGACACCTACTCTTTCAATGAGACGTTCAACTTAGCTGAAAGCGCAAACATGCCAACAGGATTGCTAGCGTTGGATCAGGCTTCGTTTGGATTTCATGTAACACACAAAATGGGATTTGATGGTAAGTTGAAGATTGACAACGTTATGGGATTAAACACCTACATGAATACCGGTGTTCAGCTAACAGGAGGGAATTTGTACAATCCATTTTTTATCACACGCTCCATTGACAATAGCGGAACCGCTTCCGTTTCTAACTACGAAATTAATTTAAACGAAGGGAACAGTAACATTACTTCATTTATGGGAAGTTTGCCATACTCTGTTCTTTTTACAGGAAGTTTACAATTGAATCCGTTTGGAAACGTAAGCGATGGAAACGATTTCTTTTACTCGGATCAATTGACCGAAGCGAAATTGGTTGTTGATGTTCCAATGCGATTGGCGGCCAGCGATCTCACACTGCGAGATACGTTGAATGTGGAAGTGACCACAGACGCGGTGCGCGTGAGTTCTTTAACATTGGACATTCAGAATGCATTTCCTATGGAATGGAAATTAAATTTGACTTCGCTGGGTGGAGTAGTTGTAGCCTCGGATTTAAATGTGCCAAACGGAAACAGCATTGATGCATTGGCACTTGCAACTTCAAGCACACTGGTGATTCCTATTTCGGAAGCGCAATGGAACACGATTAAGTCGGAAGGAAAATTAATTCTGCAAGTCGTTTCAAACACACCTTCATTCCCTCAGTTGGTGAATCTATACAGTTCATATTTCATAGATGTTCGTGTGAAAGCAGGCGTTGTACTTAATGCTGAAGTGGAATGAAAAAGATTCTAATTGTTTTTGTTTTCGCGCTTGCGAGTGCAATGTCTTTCGCACAGACGTCTTACCTGTGGTTAACACGATCAGACAGCACTGGAAAGGCCTTTAGAGGTATTATAGATATTCAAGGAAATGCCGCAGCAGGAAGTACATTCTTGACGAAAGAGTTGGTAAAGCCATTTGTGGTTGGAGGAACAGTCACTGCTGAAGCGAGAAATTCCGCCATCGATGGAATGACTGATCTTGGCGTGTTTGGTGGGAATGCAAATGTCCGCGCACGCTACTACGGCGGAAGAGATAGTTTGTTCGGAAGTGAAATGCTCGATTTGTATATTCAAGTTGGAAAAGGATATTTTGGAAGTGGAAGAATTTCGAAAGAGGCATTTGGCTTAATTGCGAATGGCAATGTCAATTACCAAGGCGTGCGTGTTCCATTGACTTCAATTCAAGGAGAGGCGCAAGGATTTCAATCGATTGGATTTGGAATTTACGACAAGCGAACATTCAGTTCGATTGGAATATCTATGGTGAACGGATTAACCTATCAGCAGTTCAGCTTGTTTCCACCATCATCGTTTTACACTTCACCGAATGCAGACACCTTGCAACTCGATTATTCAGGAGAGTACGTGCATTCGGCTAATCCGCGTCCGAATGGAAACGGCATTGGTTTCAGCATCGATGGCGAATACAATTTCGTTCGCGACAGAGGCATTGACAAGAAGGAAGTTTGGAATTCTCTTGGGGTGCGCAATTTAGGTTGGGTGAATTGGAACGGACAAAGTCAAGTGGTGAGTTTTGATTCAACACTAACATGGACGGGTGTTGATTTGAATGCCATTTTCAATGGAGACTCATTGTTGAATGGCGCATCTGGATTTGCAGACACGTTGGTCACCACTTCTCAGAATGTTTCTTTTTGGAGACCATTACGCGGTTCATTTTATGTGCGCTCCGTTTATCGTTGGAATGAAAAGCTTCGCTTGACAGCAGGATTGGAAATGTTTGCCGCACCTTTGAAACCATTGGCAACAGTGGGATTCATGTATATGCCGAAGAGTAATTTCATAGCTTCCATGAATGTTTCTAATGGCGGATATGGCAACTGGAAATTAGGAATGGGCGTGCAATGGCTTATCGCCAATCAGTTTTATTTAGGAGTTCAAACTTCGAATTTGCCGGGATACTTTTTCAAGAACACCCGCGAGATGCAAGCTTCGATTCAATTAAGTTATTTATTCAAAACAAAAAAGAAAGACAATGAATAGTGTAGATGTAATGAAAATGGCGCAAACCAAATCGTTGGTTTTATTGGCCGGTCCGTGTGTAGTTGAAGGCGAAGATTTGGTAATGGAAGTTGCTGGTCGTGTTAAAGAGATTGCAGATAAATTGGGGATGCCTTATGTGTTCAAGGCTTCATACAGAAAAGCGAATCGCTCACGTGTTGATTCCTTCACGGGGTTAGGCGATCAAATCGGATTAGAACTGATTCAGAAAGTTGGAAAGACATACGGCATTCCAACTGTAACAGATATTCATGCTGCAGACGAAGCGGCAATGGCTGCGGCCTATGTAGATGTTTTGCAGATTCCTGCTTTCTTGTGTAGACAAACAGATTTGCTTCAAGCAGCAGCTGCGACAGGGAAGGTGGTGAACATTAAAAAAGGACAATTCCTTTCTGCTGAGTCTATGAAGCACGCTGTGAATAAGGTGAAGGAGGCGGGTAACAACAACGTATGGTTAACCGAGCGCGGCACTATGTTCGGATATCAAGATCTTGTAGTCGATTACCGCGGTATTCCTGTTATGCAAGAATATGCACCTGCCATTATGGACTGCACGCATTCTTTGCAGCAGCCAAATCAAAGTAGCGGTGTTACAGGTGGAAAACCAGAACTCATTGGAACCATTGCGAAAGCTGCTGTTGCAGTTGGGGTAGACGGATTGTTCATTGAAACACACCCGAATCCTGCGGTTGCTTTAAGCGACGGAGCAAACATGCTTCAATTAAATAAATTGGAAGAACTGCTTGAACAAGTCATGGAAATTCGCGCAGTGATAAAAAAATAATTCATGAAGAAATTCAATTTCATCTGTTTGTTCGTTTCGCTTGCACTGGCTCAAATTTGCATGGCGCAACCTGTTGTGCACAATTACGGAAGTGCGGGTTCTGACGAATATGCTTCTATCGTTGCTCACCCCGATGGAGGATTCGTCGCAGCAGGAACAACAGGCGGTGAAGTGGGTTCGCAAACCGATGTGTACCTGTCGAAATTGAATGCATCGCTCGATTGCGAATGGACTTTCAACATTGGTGGAATTGGAATTGAGCGCGGAAATGATGTTGCTGTTGCGCAAGATGGAAGCATTTATTTCTGCGGAATGATTCTGAGTAATTCGGTTACAGGTTACAAGAATTTAGTTGGAAAGGTAGATGCGAATGGAAATGTAGTGTGGTCGAAAGAATTTGGTGAAGGTGTTTGGGATGAAGCGCGGAATATGGCTATTGACGATGCAGGAAATATTTGGGTCGCTACGAATTCATTTTTTCCAAATGGAGATGAGTTGGTAGTTTTGTATTCCTTAATTGAATCAGGCGGAATTTCCTCGCCCATTATTCTTGAATCTACAGGAGCGAACAGCAATGCAGCGTTGGAATATTACAACAACGAATTGTATGTATTGAATAATCGCAATGAGGGTATTTACGCGAATTACAGAGTACGCAAATTAGATGCCTCAGGAAGTGTGGTTCAGTCATATTTCCTTCCTGGGATGGGAGTTCACGCGCACGATTTGCAAGTGTCGAGTTACGGAGTTTTTGTAGCTGGAGAGTTTTTAAATGGAGACCTTCGAAATCCTTATACCTGCGCTTTCAACTTAGACGGAACTGTCAATACAGAAACCTACAACGTGTTTAATTTTAACATGTGGTACAAAGCTGCACACTCCAATTCGGAAGGGTATACGTTAGCCGGAGAGACAACAGACTTTGGATTTGGCGAGCAGGAATGGGTATTGCACCGCGCGAATGTTTTGGGTCAATATGCAGGCGGAGGAACTGTCGGAACAAACAAGTTCGAGGTGTGCAAAGATTTGCTTGTCGTAAACGATACGGTTTATTTGGTTGGAAGTTCAAACGGATTCCAGTTGAACAAGCAACAACAAGCGACGGTATACAGAAATGAATCTGTGGTTCTTTCAGCATTAGATCCGACGAGTGTAAACAACGATTGTTTTTATGTCGGCACAGAAGATTTAGTAGCAGAGGAATGCCTTTCGTTTAATGCAATTGGAAACAACTTCTTTCAATCTTCAACACAGGTGAACAATCTGAATGTGCAGGTCTATAGCATTGACGGTAAATTGACCTTCAGTCATGCAGGGTCAAATGAATTCCAAGTGAATGCTTCACCGGGAATTTATTTTCTTGTTTTTCAATCTGAAAAACAATCGGGCGTTCAGAAAATTAGTATTCGTTAACGCGAAGAAAGCGCAATAGAGTACACTCCGGGAATGGCTTCTATTTCGGTTTGAATTTCTTTCGTTACTGCGATTTTATTTCTTTCGGAAGAAGGAAGAATTACGCGGTCTTCTCCATTTTTCAATTCAATGCGAAGTTGCGCGTGTCCTGTGTTTTTTACCAAAAGATCATCGAGCTTTTGAATGGATTGTTCGGTCAATAATTCAGAGTCTATTCCGATAGTCAAATATCTTCCAAGTTTTTCTTTTACCTCAGCGAGTAGTGTAATTTCTACAATTTGAAATTCAGTTTTTTCTTCCGTGTTTTGGCCATAGCGACGTTTCTGGAAACGTCCGCGTACATACAAAAAGAAGTTGTCTTGCATGTATGCTTTGAAGTTCATGTAGTCTTTGCGGAACAGTCGGAAGTCGTGCGAACCTTCTCCGTTTTCAAGGGTGAAACTTCCGTAAGGATTGCCTTGCTGCGACATGCGATGCTGCACGTTTTTCACAATGCCAGCAAAGGCTATTTCGCGTCCATTGTTTGGTTCAGGATTTTCGAGCGCCTCCATGGAATTTGAATGACAGAACGCTTCAATCTCCAAAGCGAAATCGTCGAGCGGATGTCCAGAGATGAACATACCCACCAATTCTTTTTCCTTAGACAATTCAGTTAGGGCGTCCCACGGTTCAACTTTCGGAATAGCTGGCGGCTGTATCTCAACACCCGAATCTTCTCCGAATAGTGACGCCTGTGATGAGTTCTTGCCACCGCGCGCTGCACGTGCGTATTTCACAAGTGTGTCTATGAATCCTTCGCCCTTGTTATCTGTTCCGAAATAGGCAGATCGTGTAATTCCGAATCGGTCAAATGCTCCGCACATGGCTAAGCTTTCAAGCACACGTTTGTTTGTGGCTTTGTCGTCTACGCGCTCAAGGAAATCGAATACCGTTTCAAACGGTTTCGTTTCTCTTTCACGAATCATACTTTCTACGGCGTTCTCACCAACCGCTTTTACAGCAGCCAATCCAAAGCGAATAGCGCCTTCTTTGTTTACAGAGAAAAGCGAAAGCGATTCATTCACATCCGGCGAAAGAACAGGAATGCGCATGCGCTTGCATTCTTCCATGAAGAAGGTAACGCCTTTGATGTCGCTCATAGAGTTACTCAGGGTAGCAGCCATAAATTCAGCCGGGTAGTGTGCTTTCAAATACGCCGTTTGATAAGCGATCCAAGCATAACATGTCGAGTGTGATTTGTTGAAAGCGTAACTCGCAAATTTCTCCCAGTCGGCCCAAATCTTTTCAAGTTTATCTGCAGGATGTCCGTTTGCAATGGCACCTTCCATGAATAAACTTTTCATCTTGTTCAGTTCTTCAATGAGTTTTTTACCCATTGCTTTACGCAAGACATCGGCCTGACCTTTGGTGAAGTTGGCAAGTCTCTGAGACAGCAACATTACTTGTTCTTGGTACACGGTAATGCCGTAGGTCTCTTTCAAGTTGTCTTCCATTTCTGGAAGATCGTATTCAATTTTTTCGAGTCCGTGTTTACGACGAATGAACTGAGGAATGTACTCCATAGGACCTGGACGGTACAAGGCGTTCATGGCAATTAAATCGGCGAATACGGTAGGTTTCAGGTCGCGCATGTGTTTGCGCATACCTTCGCTTTCATATTGGAAAATGGCAACTGTTTCACCGCGTTGGAAAAGCTCGTAGGTCTTTTCATCGTCGATGGGAATGTTGTCAATATCAATATCAATGTTGTGAGAGAGCTTAATGAGTTTGATCGCGTTTTTAATAATGCTCAAGGTCTTCAATCCCAAGAAGTCCATTTTTAACAGACCTGCTTTTTCTACAACGGAGTTGTCGAATTGCGTGCACCACATGTCGCTGTCCTTCACGGTTGCAACAGGAACGAAGTTCGTGATGTCCGTTGGAGTGATAATGACGCCGCAGGCGTGCGTTCCCGTGTTGCGAATGGACCCTTCTAAAATTTTCGCCATTCGCAACACTTTACCTTCCGGTGTTGTGCTCGTCGAAATAAGACGCATGCGCTGCATGCGCTCGAATTCTTCACTCGAGAAGTCGTCTTTCAGCTGCTTCTCTTCTTTGTTGAAGATGTCTGAAAGCGATGCGCGATCGGGAATTAATTTCGTCAATTGTTCCGACTCGCTAATGGATAAGTCGAATACCCGCGCAGCATCTTTCACGGCCGACTTGGCGGCCATGGTACCGTAGGTAATGATTTGCGCAACTGCGTTGCGCGAGTATTTATTTCGAACGTACTCAATAACTTTTTCTCGTCCTTCATCCTCGAAGTCGATATCCATATCGGGCATAGACACACGATCCGGATTCAAGAAACGCTCAAAGAGGAGATCGTACTTAATCGGATCCACATCTGTTATTCGAAGGCAATAGGCCACCGCAGATCCAGCGGCAGAACCACGTCCTGGACCCACAGACACATCCATGCTTCGAGCTTCTCGACAGAAGTCTTCAACAATAAGCAAGTAACCCGGGTATCCAGCCTTTTCAATTACCGAAAGCTCGAAGTGCAGTCGCTCACGAATCGATTCGTCGAAATCGCCGTAGCGGTATTTCGCTCCTTCAAATGTTAGATGCTCTAAATATGCAGATTGTTCGGCAATCGTCTTTAGTTTTTCTTTTTCTTGCGCAATGCGCTCTTCGTCGTATCCGTCGGCATTCCACTTCTCAATGCGCTGAGATATTAAACGATCATGAGAAGCAGTAATTTCAGTTTGAAAATCCGTGATGAATGATTCAGCAATGTCAAACTTCGGTAAAAGAATTTCTCTATCAAGTTTGTATCCATCGCATTTCTCTGCAATTTCCAACGTTGTTTCCAACGCTCCTGGATATGCCGAAAATGCTTGAGCCATTTCTTGAACATCTTTCACATAGAATTCGTTGTTCGGGAATCCGAAGCGAAACTCTCTTCCTTTTTTACCAATGTATTTTGAAGGCGTACTTACTTTCTCTCCATCCTTCACACAAAGCAAAGCATCTTGTGCTTCGGCGTCACTTTTTTCAGTGTAGAAGGTGTTGTTCGCAGCGAAGTATTTGACGTTGTGCTTTTCGCAAAACCGAACAAGCGTTCGGTTTACCACTTGCTCTTCTTCCAAGCCGTGGTTATTCAACTCAGCATAGAAATCTTCTCCGAATTGTTCCTTCCAGAAAATAAAAAGTTCTTCCGCTTTCTCTTCGCCAATATTCAAAATGGTTGAAGGAATTTCACCCCAAAGTGAACCGGTGCAAAGGATAAGTCCTTCTTTGTATTCAAGCAAAAGATCACGGCTAATGCGCGGTACGTAGTAAAATCCTTCCGTGTAAGCAATGGAAGAAAGCTTAGCAAGGTTTTGATAGCCTTTGAAGTTTTTCGCGATTAACACAACCGGATAACCATCGTCTTTCGCAGAGCGATCGGTGTGATTCCGACACATGTTTAATTCTGCACCAACAATGGGTTTGATTCCCTTCTTGTGCGCAGCACTGACAAAGTGGAACGCCCCCATCATATTTCCAGCGTCCGTAACGGCAACAGCTGGAGATCCCATGGCGATTGATTTTTTAATCAATGCGTCAATTGTCGTTGTACTTTGAAGAATACTGTATTGCGAGTGAACGTGCAGGTGAACAAACTTTTGATTTTCATCAACTTCAACGGTCTGTGAAGTTTGTTCGGGAGTAAGGTCGCTTGATTTTTCCGATTTGAAATTGCTGTCTTCAAGTTGTGGTGCTTCGTAAATCACATCACCCTTCGCAACACCGTTCGCGCTTGGTATAACTCCAATTCGAATTAACTCGAAAAAGCATTTCCCTGTTGCGGCAACATCGTATGCCGCGTCGTGCGCCTCTTCAAACTTAACTTGAAATAATTTTTCGTGAAGTTCAGTCAACGTTGGCCACTTGAACTTTCCGCCACGTCCGCCCGGAATAGCACAGAAGTCTGTTCCGAACTCTTTGGTATCCATGCTCGAGATTTGCTCAAGCACGTTGGTTCTTCCTTTACGCAAGAATTCACAACCAACAATATTCAAATCGAATTCAATGTTGTGTCCAGCCACGAACTGCGCTTGAGAAACAGCAGTTTCGAATTGATCCAGGCAATCGCTTAATGCGATACCTTCTTTGTTCGCACGCTCCGTTGAAATTCCGTGAATTTTTTCTGAAGAGTAGGGAATGGAAAAACCATTCGGCTGAACGATAATACTGCCTTGCGAAATCAAATTTCCTTTTTCACCGTGTAGCTGCCAAGCCAATTGCACCAAGCGTGGCCAATTGTTAAAATCGGTCAGTGGCGCATTGTAGTTTTGAGGAAGGCCGGTGGTTTCGGTGTCGAAAATTAAATACATGGAAGTTGTTCAGATAGGAGCATAAAATTACTGCTACCCTTCCGAATAATTAGCCATTGTGGAAATCTTTCGGACTACTTTTTTTGAACCATCGGGTATTTCTGAACACCAACAATGAGAAGAGCCCAAGCCCAAGAAAATAAACGTAGTCAGCCGTCCAAATAATGGAAACATCGGCATTCGTGTGAAAGGAAATATAGTAGGCGTAAGTGAGGTATAATACGGTTGTTCCCAATTCTATGAAGAAACCTTGAATGGTTTTGCCTGCTCCTTCAACAGCCGCTAGTAATATGCTCGTGAAAGCAAAAATGGAAATGGCAGGAAGTACAATGTACATGCTTTTCACAGTTAGTCGTGTAGTCTCGGCATTCGCATTGAAGAGATGTGCAATGTTTTCCGGGTAGAGCCACAGCCCATGGGTTAGAATGGCTATGAATGAAAAGTTCAGAAACGCTAACCTGCGAATAACATGAAAGATTTCACCACTTCTTTTTTCAGCAAGTAGTCCGGATACGTAGGTTTTCGTGGTGCTCGAGAATCCCATGACGCTAACCCAAGCAAGCATATACATGTTTCGAACAATAAATGCACTTTGAAATGAGTCGTCTCCTTTCTTTTCAATGAAAGCGAAGAAGATAATCCAGATGCTTAATGCCACGAGCATTTGAAGCATAATAGGAACACCTAAACGAAGGATTTCTTTGGTGTAATGAAAGGGAACGCGATAAAGATTTCGAAAGAGTCTCACCTCTTTATATTTCGCGTGAAAGACGGTATAGAGGAACATTACAAATGCTGCAGCGCCCTCACCAATGTTAGTGGCTATAGCAGCTCCATGAACTTCAAGTCGAGGGAAATTGAAATTTCCGAATATCAATAAATAATCGAAAACGATTGTGAAAATTGCGACCGTGACGGTGGAATAGATCATGCTACGTGTGAGCGCTATTCCAGACCAAAACGATTGAAGTACTTGTATGAACGTGAAGAAAATAAATCCGTACGCACGTGTTTCAGCAAACGTTTTCATGTAGTTCCTTGTCTCTTCATCTTCGATGCTTCGATCAAGAAATGAAGGGATGAAAAATGCGAGTACAATAAATTGAATCAGGACAATGAATGCCCCAATGAAAAGTGCGTTGGCGAATACAGTCGGAATCTCTTCGCTTCGTCCTTCACCTCTTTTTCGGGCAATAAGAATTTGCGAGGCGTTGGCTAATCCTGCCGATAGCATGGAAAGCGCAATGTAAATGAGTCCAACGAAACTCACCGCGCTCATGGCTTTTCCGTTCAATTGTGCAACGAAAAAATTATCGACGAGCACAACAATAAATTGCACGAATGCACCCATGCACAAGGGGAGGGCCATTTGTAAAAGGGCTCTGTTGTTTGTGCTTAGTGCAATTTTTTCAGACATGTTTTTTGTTGTGCCATTCGGCTTCAATGTGCTTCCACCAATGAATGCTGTGACGCGCCCATTCAAGTTTTAGCTCCAATTTTTCTTCTTCGCTCAATTGCCAATCAAGAGAACTGCCGCGCAAGTTAGTGGTTAAATGCTGCAACGCAATGCTGGTAGCGGCAGAGACGTTAAGGCTTTCGGTAAAGCCTTGCATGGGAATGTGCACGAGCACATCGGCTTGTTCGACCATGTAGTCACTTGCGCCAGAAAGTTCTGTGCCCATGACCAATGCTGTTTTTTGTGAAAGGTCTAATTCAGAAAGAGGAATGGAATTTCCATGTAAGTGAGTTACTGCTAAACGGTATCCTTTGTTTTTTAAATCGCGAACACACTCGGCAGTATTGCTGCGCGTAGAATTGTATCTGTGAAGGGTAAGCCATTTTCCTGCTCCTTTCGAAATACGTTGAAGGTGTTGAAACGGATTGGTATTCTCAATCAAATACCCGTCTTGAATTCCGAACGATTCCATGCTACGAAGAATAGCGCTGGTGTTGTGTGATTGATAGAGATCTTCGAGCACAACGGTTAAGTATCTTGTGCGCAAATTAACGACCTCGTCGAAACGCTGTTGTTTGAATGGCGTCAGCGCCTCACAGAATAGATCGTATAATTCTTGACTCATGGTTTGCAAAAATAAAAAGGGCTGCCGAAGCAGCCCTCATATTTTTCGAGACCGAAAATTACTTCACTTTAGAAGATAACTCAGTACCAGCTTTGAACTTAACTACTTTCTTAGCTTTGATAGTGATTTCTTTACCAGTTTGTGGGTTACGTCCTTTACGAGCCGCACGCTTTGAAGTAGAGAAAGAACCGAAACCAACTAGGGCAACACGGTCGTCTTTTTTCAACGCTTTAGTAGTTACTTCGATGAATGCATCTAATGCACGCTTCGAATCAGCTTTAGAAAGCTTAGAAGAAGCTGCGATAGCTTCAATCAATTCTGCTTTGTTCATTTTGTTTTGGTTTTTATTAATTAAACATTTGTTTGTTATCCCAAATGTAAAAGAAGCATTTTCTAATTCGCAAGTAAACATTGAGAATTTTTGTCATTTTGTTGAAAAAAGCGCGTAGTTGTTCATAACCATAAGGTTTTCTTTCTGAAACGCCTTGATTTGCTAGCGTTTAGCGCATGAATAAGCCCACCGAAGTGGGCTTATTAGACGAATTAGCTTCAATTATTTTGATTTCATTTTTCCATAAATGAAGTAAACGATGGCTCCAATTGGAATTACCATGAGTCCGAAGTATGCTGCTGGATCATCGCTCAATGCGTTTTTCACAATGAACCACGCCACGACAGCAATGAACAATACAGGTAGAACAGGATAAAGTGGCGACTTGAAAATGCCATCTGTTTGTCCCATCTTTTTCATTCTAAAAACAAATATTCCAGAGCAGGCCATAGCTAAGAAGAACCACTCTGTTATGGTAACGTAGGTGTAGAGCGCTTCGAATTTTCCCCAAACAAAAATGAGTGCGATTGCCCATGCCGATTGTAAAAGAATCGCGTTTACAGGAACTCCGAATTTCGGATGTGATTTTCCGAACGCTTCAAAGAACAATCCTTCATTCGACATTTGCTGCACAATGCGCGGAGTGGCAAGAACGTATAGCCCTGCGCATCCGAATACAGAAAGTGCAATAAGAATTGAAACTGCGAATGATCCGCCTGGAATAATTTTTTCCATGGCATCTGCTGCTAACGTTTTGCTGTTTTGAATTTCTTCAATACTCAACACGCTCATGTAACCTATGCTTACGAGCACGTATGAAAGAGTTACGACCAATGTTCCAAGGATAAGTGCTAGAGGAACGTTTCGCTTTGGGTTTTCGGCTTCGTTCGTTACGAAGCTTGCATAATGCCATCCCGTGTATGACCACAACACTCCAACAAATGCTTTGGCCCAACCAAAACCTTGTGCTTTTTCATTTGTGAAAATTTCTGAAACTGAGATGCTATTGTCGAAGATGTTATTCGTTCCCAAAAAGAGAAGAAGAATAAGCAAGCCATAAATGCCAATAATTTTCAAAACTGTGGAGACATTGGCAAACCATTTCGAACTGTCTAAACTAAACATGTTGAACAAGGTGAGCACAACAATAGATCCTGCCGCAACGACAGGAATAAGTTGATCGGAAAAACCGACAATCTTCTGAGAATAGTCGGCGAATACAACAATTAGCGCAGCAATGGTTCCGGATGATACTACCGTGAGCAAACACCATCCATATAAAAATGCTGGAAGCGGTCCGAACGCTTCCTTCAAATAAGTATATATTCCGCCGCCTTTAGGGAATCGTCCGCCCATTTCGGCATACACTAAAGCACCTATCATGGAAACAACCCCACCTGCTATCCAAAGCACAATCATCCACATGGAATCTGGTACTGCTTGCGCAATGCTGGTAGGGGTTTTGAAGATTCCAGATCCAATGGTACTTCCAATGGCAATCATGGTTAAAGCGAAAAGCGAGAGTCCTTTTTTGTTCATATCGAATTTTGAATAGCTTCAAATATATTTCGCTTTTCAGGAATGCCGTTCGAAATATAGATAAGTGTTCGTAAATTTGTCGTAATGAAGTTCGTAGAGAATATAAAATTATCTGCCGGCAGAAGAGCATTAGGTAAAATGGAAGAGCCACGTCGTCAACGTGCCGGCTCAAATTTTCACGATGCGCAATCGGTTGGTATTCTTTACGCGGATTCCGATGAGCGCTATTTCAATAAGATAAAAGCATTCGCAAAATATTTGAAAGATAAGTTCGGCGTTCGTCACATAAAGTGTGTCGGTTTCGTTAATGAGTCGAGCAAGAATTTACCCATTTGGCAATCGATGAAATTGGAGTTTGAATACTTCACCAAAGATGATTTGAATTGGTATTTACGTCCCGTTCAAAACGTTTCAAAATTCATCAAAGAAGATTTTGATATTCTTATAGACCTCACAAACGGAGATTATATTCCTTTGAATTTCATCTTCAAGGAAAGTAAAGCCAAAATGAAAGTTGGTCTCAGAGATTCACTCGCAGCGCGTCAGTGCGACTTAATGATTGACTTAGGAGATAATCCTACAATCGATAAATACCTGCAGAATCTCGACATGTATTTAAGTAATCCACAAATAAAATAACAATGAGAGAGAAGTTGAAAGGATTAGGTGTGGCAATGGTTACTCCTTTTCGCAAAGATGGTTCAGTGGATTTCGCTGGACTGAAAAAGTTAACGGCGCATTTAATTGAAGGTGGAGCCGATTATTTAGTTGTTCAAGGAACAACGGGCGAGTCAGTAACATTGACGAAAGAAGAAAAGCAAGAAGTTTTAGATGCGGTTCTGGAGGCAAACAATGGCACTAAGCCAATCGTTTTAGGTCTAGGTGGAAACAACACCTACGAATTGGTTCAGCAATTAAGCAGATTAGATACAGACGGAATAGATGCAATCCTTTCCGTTACCCCATATTACAACAAGCCAACACAAAACGGATTGGTTGAGCATTATAAGGCACTTAGCGAAGCAAGTAAAATTCCTATTGTGTTATACAATGTTCCAGGAAGAACAGCTGTAAACATGTTACCCGATACAGTGGCTCGCATTGCATTTGAATGCAAGAACATCATTGGTATCAAAGAGGCGAGTGGAAGCGTTGAACAAATCATGAATGTCATCAATGTTACTCCGAAAGAGTTCATGGTTATCAGCGGCGACGATGCGTTGACATTACCACTTTTATCTGCTGGATGTGATGGAGTTATCTCTGTTGTTGGAAACGCCTTTCCGAAGGAGTTTTCTCAAATGATTCACGCTGCCTTGAGCAACAATTACGAAGAGGCGAGAGCCATTCATTACAAACTTTTAGATTTAATTCATTTGTTGTTTGCGGAAGGAAATCCTGCAGGTATCAAGGAAGTTTTGGCTCATCTCGACATCTGCGAAAATTACTTGCGTCTGCCGCTTGTTCCTGTTTCTGAAAAATTGAGTGATAAGATTCGGAAGTACTTGGTCGAGGAAGATTTTCTTGGTTAACGCAACTTAGCTCTGTCCGCTTCGCGTTTCAGGTCTTTATCTTTAACATCGGCGCGTTTGTCTCCAACGTTTTTACCTTTTGCTAAAGCGATATCCAATTTAGCCCAGCCTTTTTCTGAAATGAATAAGCGCATAGGAACAATGGTCATACCCGTGTCTTTCAACTTGCGCTTCAATCTGTCTATTTCTGTTTGTTGAAGAAGGAGCGTTTTCACACGTCGTTCTTCGTGTTGCGCGTATCCAGCATTGCCGTAATGCGCAATGTTCATATTCAGAATAATCAGAGAATTTCCATTCAACTTACAATAGGCCTCAGCAATGTTTGCTTTACCCGCGCGAATGCTCTTGATTTCACTTCCAGTTAAAACAATACCAGCAGTGAACTCTTCCAAAATGAAATATTGAAAGAGCGCTTTTTTATTTTTGATTTCCACTGCCATGCCGCGAATTTACAACGGAAAGAGAGGAAAGAGATTGAACGGCTTATTTATCGGAAAGAAATTGTGCGATTGCGCGAACTTCTTCGGCATTTGCACGAAGGTATTCCTTCGGCATAACGCCTAATTCGCCTGCATGGACAATCTCAGAAGCGCTGGTGTGATAGCTTGAAAAGCATTCGTCATACACTTGCGCAATGTTCGAACTGCGAAGTCCCGAGCCTGGCATAATCTCCATGGTGTTCGCCAGTGATGCGTAGCGTTTCAAATTATCAATTCCTTCAACACATGTCATTTTTTTTCCTGAAGAAAGTAATCGCTTGCATCCAGCACTTTCCAATTGCGCAATGGCTTCATCGCCATTGGTGCAAACATCGAAGGCGCGTTGAAAGGCGACGTCTATGCCATTTGCAGCTTTTACAAATCGCTCCAATGCTCTGAAATCTATTGTTCCATCGGCATTCAAAGCGCCCACCACAACGGCTTTAATTCCTTTGTCCTTTGAACGACGAATGTCGTTGCACATTATTTTAATTTCTTCTTCCGAATAAACAAACGACCCTTCACGCAAGCGAATGAGTGCCGCTACATCGCATGAGGTATATTCAACAGCGTATTCTATCAATGACAATGCAGGTGTTAATCCTCCGATTTGTAATGCTGAACATACTTCCAAACGCGTTGCTCCGTTCTCGTTTGCAATTAAACACGACTCAGGATTTGTCGCTATTATTTCCAAATGAATTTTTGACATTCTATGTAATTTTGAATTATGCTTCAAAGTAAACACCTCTTTATATTATTCGCACTTTTTTTCAGTTCAAATTTTTTAAGTGCACAAGCTGAACCGCCGCACGTCATGGCACAGATGGAGCGTCAGTACAGACTCGCTCATGCGCATTTCGAAAATCTTGTTTTCGAAGGCGGCGGTATTCGTGGGGTTGCTTATTGCGGTGCACTTATGGAAATGGATTCGCGCGGTTACTTGAAAGACATTCGTCGCGTTGCCGGCGCATCTTCAGGAGCGATCACCTCATGTCTGCTGGCGGTGGGATATACTCCAACAGAAATTTCAGTGATTATTGGTGGAATGAATTTCGGTAAACTAAACGATGGTGGCGGATTGTTTATTGGAGGGATTCACCGATTGCGCAAGCGCATGGGGTACTACCGCGGAGAGCGTTTTTTGAGATGGATGGAAGAGCTAGTCGCTGCAAAAACAGGAAACAAGGACATCACATTTATGGAGTTGAAGAAACTCGCTGATAAAGATTCGACCTACCGCGAATTGGTGGTTACGGCAACGTGCATGAATCATCAAAAGGCAGAGTATTTCGATTATTATCGTTATCCGAATATGCGCATTGTAGACGGCGTTCGTGCAAGCATGGCGGTTCCGTTGTACTACGAACCTTTCGTAATGAATAACGAAGGACATCGTGTAGATGTTCGTCATTATGCAGACAGCGATCACGTGTGTTTGGACGGTGGATTTCTTTCCAACTATCCGATCTGGGTGTTCGATCAAGCACCTTATGTGCAAGATCCGATGATTACCCTCGGCTTCCGCATAGACAGTGAATATCAGATTACCGTAGATCGTACCAAGACGAAAACAGATCCGTATTATCCTATTCACAGCACGAAGGATTTAGTGGGAAGTGTTTACTATATCATGAAGGAAAACCTGAATCGGTTTATGCTAACCGAACTCGATTGGGAGCGCACCATCAGCATCAGCGACGCTGGCATTGGCCCGAAGGTGAAGAAGCTTTCACAAGAACAAAAGGAGTTATTTCTGAATGAAGGGAAGAGAGGGGTGAGGAGGTATTTTGAGGAAGGATACTGATGTGGCGGAGCCACTAATGTTGCGAAGCAACGAATGCCGGAGGCGAATGTTCTTCGAACGAATGCCTGCGGCTAATGTGTAAACACGTATGTTATGCTGCGAAAAAATATGCAAAAAGCCTTGAATACATTGCGTTTCAGCGTTTCGTGAGAATTGTTATGAGAATATGGGTTTCTTTTTTTTCGTGAAGTGACACAACATCTTTGTCGAAAAATTACAACTATGATTCCAATTCATCAAACAGCAAAGGACTTTGCCGTAACAGCAGTTAAATTAGGCAAGCGATTGCAAACCCAAGAAAGAGAGTTCAACATTTCCAATCAACTTATTCGAAGTGCCACTTCAATAAGCGCGAATCTTCATGAAGCTCGAAGTGCAGAGTCTTTGAAAGATTATACCCACAAGGTTTTTATTGCATTCAAAGAAGCCAGCGAAACAAAATACTGGATTAACCTCTTGCATGAAACAGAGTACATTCCTACGGAAGAGTTCAATGAATTAAACAAGCAAATCCGCGCCATTGGTGCAACTCTCTACGCACTATCAACTGCCATGCGGAAAAAACTACAAAACGAAAAGAATTCAAAGTAATAAACTCTAGCGTCGAAGACATTCGCCAACGGCATTCGCAGCTCTGCTGCATTCGTGCTTTAGCACATTCGCCTTCGGCATTCGTTGCTCTGCCACATTCGTGCTTGCACATTCGTCCTTCGGACATTCGTGGCTATGCCACATTCTTTCTCTCCGTCCAATACTTCTGAAGTTCCCGCTTCACCTCATCCTTCAACACCCACAATCCAATGAGGTTCGGGAAGGCCATGCCTAAGATCATCATGTCGGAAAAGTCTACCACTGCGCCGAAGCTGCTAACGGTTCCGAGTACCGTGCAGAATAAGAATAGGAGGTTGAACGATTGCTTGATCCACCACTTTTCGCCGAACAAGTAAGCCCAACTTTTCATTCCGTAATAAGACCAAGAGATCATGGTTGCGTAGGCGAAGAGTACAATGCAAATCAAAAGGATCCAATCGGTCCAAGGGAAGACAGAACGAAAAGCCGCTGCTGTTAAAGCGCTTCCATTTAGTCCGTGAGTGTCTGTTGCGAATCCAGTGAACACCAACACCAATGCGGTCATGGTGCAAACGACAACGGTGTCGATAAACGGTTCCAACAAGGAAACCATGCCTTCTGTAACAGGTTTGTTTGTTTTCGAAGTAGAGTGTGCAATACTTGCAGATCCAATTCCAGCTTCATTGCTGAACGCCGCTCTGCGGAAGCCCATCATCATAACGCCAATGAATCCGCCTTTCATTCCATCTGGAGAAAAGGCGCCGTTAAATATCAACGAAGTAGCTTCGCCAATGTGCGAAATATTCATTCCAATAATCACTAATGCGAATCCGCAGTAGACAACAACCAATGCGGGAATCATCTTGTCTGTCACACGCGCAATGCTTTTAATTCCACCTACAATGACAAATCCTACAGAGATTGCGAACGCTACACCTATCCAAAGCGCGTATTCTTCAGAACCTGGAATGGTGGTTTTCACCATATCAAACGCCTGATTCGCTTGAACCATGTTTCCTCCTCCAAGCGTTCCGCCAACACACATAATGGCGAAAATAACAGCCAATATTTTTCCGCTTCGCTGCCATCCTTTCTTCGCTAATCCAGCACTCAAATAGTACATTGGTCCGCCGCTGACTTCGCCGGTTGCAGAGATTTTTCTGTACTTCACACCAAGTGTGCATTCAACGAACTTGGTGGTCATTCCGAACAGACCAGCAACGATAATCCAAAATGTAGCTCCCGGTCCTCCAACCGCAATGGCCACAGCAACCAACGAAATGTTTCCTAATCCCAATGTTCCACTTAAGGCAGCAGATAAGGCTTGGAAAGGTGTAACTTCCCCTTCATCGGTCTTCTTCGTGAATTGTCCAAATGTGATTTTCCACGCATGTCCGAATGCGCGGACATTTATAAATCGAAAGTAGAAGGTGAAATAAACCGCACTTCCAATTAACAAAACAACGACCAACCAGATTTCCGATTTCACGGGGTTGCCGTTCGGATGCTTTATGAGTTTTCCTTCATTGTCATACAAAAACGGATCGTATAAATTCAATGCCGCGAAAGGATCATAGAATAGCACCACTCCAAAGGCATCAACAATAGGTACAAAGAACGAATTCATTTTTTCTTCGCTGGAAACAGCTGGAATAGCAAACGTCTGTTCTTGAACATTGCCATTCGCAAAGGTCACTTGAACAGTATAGTTGATTCCTTCTTTCAGTCCTGAAGCTGCTATAGAATCAACACTCTGAAGGTTCGACCAATGCGCATTTACAATGCTGTCAGAACTTAGTACAGATGCTTCACCGTCGCCGATGTTGTGCGTATTCGGATTTAGTTGTATTTGGAAATTTTGTGCGTGAAGTGTCGCAAACGACAGGACAATTGCTAAAACACCCACTGATTTCAGGAAAGGTTGAATCAATCTCATCGGCTAAAAATAGACTATTTCAGTTAGTTAGCCTAAGATGTGAATAGGTTGTGAATATTTGAATTGAAACAAACATGAATTTTTCTTCATCTTTGTATCGCTATGGCAGAAAATTTCATCGTTTCAGCAAGGAAGTATCGCCCAGATAACTGGGATTCAGTGGTTGGACAAAAGTCCATTACCACCACCTTGCGCAATGCCATTGAAACCAATCAGATTGCTCAAGCTTATTTGTTTACCGGCTCTCGTGGAGTAGGTAAAACTTCTTGTGCGCGCATCTTCGCGAAGGCCATTAATAACATGCTAGATGCAACTCCTGAAGATTTGGCTTTCACCATCTTCGAATTGGATGCTGCCTCAAACAATGGAGTAGAAGACATTCGCGCAATTGTAGATACCGTGCGCATCCCACCACAAGTTGGTAAGTACAAGGTGTATGTAATAGATGAGGTTCACATGCTTTCTGCGAGTGCGTTTAACGCGTTTTTGAAAACGTTGGAAGAACCACCTCCACACGCAATCTTCATATTAGCCACAACAGAGAAACACAAGATTATTCCGACCATATTAAGTCGCTGTCAAATCTTTGATTTCAATCGAATCAAGGTGAAAGACATGACCGAGCATTTGCAACACATTTGCAAGCAAGAAGGAATTGAAGCGGAAGAAGATGCTTTGCATGTCATTGCCACAAAAGCAGACGGAGCCATGCGCGACGCATTGTCAATCTTTGACCAAGTGGTAGCTTTTTGTGGAAGGAAATTAACATATGATTTAGTTATTCAAAATTTGAATGTTCTCGATTACGAGTACTACTTCAAATTAACCGATTTGTTTTTCAAGGAAGATATTCCAAGCGCCTTAATGGTGTTGAATGAAGTGGTTGAAAAAGGATTCGATGTGCATCACTTCGTAACTGGTCTAGGAGCTCATTTCAGAAATCTATTGGTTTGTCGCGATGCTCAGACTCTTTCGTTAATGGAAGTGACAGAGGGTGTTGCCGCGAAATACAAAGACCAAGCGGCTGCTAGCGATTTACGTTTCTTAATTCAAGGAATTGATTTAGTGAACGACACCGATTACCACTACAAATCTTCACGTCACCCACGTTTGTTGGTTGAACTTCTTCTAATGAAACTTTGTAGCGTTCCGCAAAACTTGCGCGAGGGTGAAAAAAAAAAGTGAAGATCCTAGCGTTTCGCGGAGCTGAAAAATTCATTGGAACGCCTCAGGCAAGAACTTCATCTCCTTCTTCCGCATCTGCGAATAAACCAGACAATGAAATTGTAATTGAAACAGATGAGGCGCCCCCGACCGCCTTCAATAACGATAAACCTCTTCCGAATAAAACAACGTTAGATCCTGAAAAAAGAAAATTAGCTGGATTGTCTCCCGACAATATTTCAATTCGATACAACCCGCAAATTCAAATTGAAGCGGCGGCAGATGAGCCAGAAGTAGAGGAGAAAGCAGAACGTATTTATACAGAAGAAGAAATTCAGACAGCATGGATGGGTTATGCGGAAGAGCTCATGGATTTCAATTCACAAGCGGCTTCCGCGTTGAAGGTTACGAAGCTTGTTGTTCTTCCAGATAATGAGCTGCATGTCATTTTTCCAGGAACTACTCAATCGGAATATTTCAACGAAGAGCGTTCACCATTAATGGGATTTTTACGCAAAAAGGGAATCGTGGGATTGAAGTTGAAATTGGAAATTGCTCAAAACAATTCAGCAGCTAGAGAAATCGTAACTGACCGTGCGCGTTTCGAAAAAATGATGGGGAAAAATCCTGCTGTGAAAATACTCTGGGAACGTTTCAAATTGGTAATCGATTAATTCATGCGCGTAGATAAATACTTGTGGTGTATTCGCGTTTTTAAGACACGCTCCATCTCCACCGCTGCGTGTAAAGCAGAGAAAGTATGGGTGAACGGTGAATTTGTAAAAGCTTCTCGAGAATTGAAATTGAAAGATGTTGTTCGCGTGCGCAAAGGCCCCATTCATTTTCAATTTGAAGTCATCGATTTTCCGAAAAGCAGATTGGGAGCGAAGTTAGTCACAACGGTTACAAAGGATGTCACTGATCCCGAAGAATTAGCGAAGTTGGAACGCATTCAACTTCAAATGAAAGCCACGCCTTACTTTGGCGTAGGAAGACCTACGAAGAAAGACCGCCGCCAGCTCGACGACTTTATGTATTACGAAGATCTCGAACAAGATGATAGCCAGTAAAGCTCTGCAACTTCAGCCTGAAGAAATTCAGGAATTGCGCAATGAAGTGCTATGGCCGCACAAGTCTTTTGAGCAATGTGTATTAGAAACAGATCATCTTCCTTCAACGTTTCATTTCGGTGTGAAGGTGGAAGGACTTGCGGTTGCGACGGTTACTCTTCAGCAAGAAAAAAACCAAAGACTTCAAGAAGAAAAACAGTACAGACTCCGCGCAATGGCAGTGCGTGAAGGGTACAGAGGACAAGGGTTTGGAGATGCTATTGTTGAATCCGGATTAAATCATTTGAGAGAATTAGGTGTTGAAGTGGTTTGGTGCGATGCACGTGTTGCTGCACTTAATTTTTATCGTCGACTTCATTTCAATGAATTGGAAGAGGAATATGAAATTCCAATTATAGGCATGCACCGGTTTATGTGGAAAGTATTAAGTTCGCAAGTATGAATGCCATCCTGAATTCATTTCGCGTGCACAGTTCAGCGTGGTTAACGGCGCTGTTTGCATTCGCGTTGTTCGCGGTGGTGTCTTTCACGAACCATATTTTTTTTAGGACTTATGCGCTAGATCTGGGCTTGTATACAAACGCACTTTACGACTACGCACACTTTCGTTTTGCAGACACTTCTCTTTTCCTTCCGGAAAATAAAAACCTGTTAGCCGATCACTTCGACTTGTATCTCATGTTGTTCTCTCCACTTTCGTGGATTTTCAGATCGTATACGTTACTCGTTGTCCAATGTGTGGCAGTGATCATTGGTGGATTCGGAATTTATTTTTTGTTGAATGAGAACGAAGGAACACGTCCCTATAGAATTTGGGGAATGGCCATGTTCTATTTGTTTTTCGGAACACTCGCAGCATTGGCGTACGACTATCACAGCAATGTGATTTCGGCCATGGCGCTTCCTTTTTTCTTTCTCATGGTGAATCGGAAGGCATGGTTGAAAGCCTTTGCCTTGCTGGTGTTTATGTGTTTAGGAAAAGAG
The DNA here is from genome assembly GCA_945881835.1 of Chryseobacterium gleum. Taxonomy (GTDB): domain Bacteria; phylum Bacteroidota; class Bacteroidia; order Flavobacteriales_D; family Sanyastnellaceae; genus CAIZGX01. The sequence goes on from CAMCVP010000001.1 coordinate 421,492, forward strand.
AATGTTTCGCTCTTTTTGTTCTTTGTCTCACTGGGTTTATTCTGGAAATATTTCAAGGCGAAAGAGAGTCGGAAATACATTCTGCTTTTCGCTGGTTTTAGTGTCGTGTATTTCTTGTTTATGGTGAAGTGGGTTATGCCGACCATTGCTGGAGAAAAAGATTTTGTTCACTTCGGAAAGTATCCTGTTTTAGGCGGAGACATGACTGCGGCAATCAAATTCATGATCATGCATCCACTCGAATTCATTCGACTGTTGTTCGTGAATCACATGCCTGAAGACCCAACCTACAACAATGAAAAGGTGTTCTTCTATTTGGTGTTGTTCGTTGCTGGCGGATGGGCGCTGTTCGTTCGTCCATGGTATTTCGTGATGATACTTCCAATTATTATTCAAAAGGAATTAACGAATCAACCGAGCACTTGGGGATGTGTTTATCAATACAGCATTGAGTTTGCTCCAGTAGTTGTTGTCGCGGTAATGGAAGTAGTTTCTAGGTGGAAATTCAATGCGAATAGAGTAGGATCCGTTCTCATTTTCTTCACCCTGTCAAGCACGGTTTACGGTTTAGTTGAACGCTCGAAGGCGTGGGAAAAAGAACGCTTTATCTTCTGGCAAAAGCCTCATTTCAAGCCTCATTATGATTTGACCGATGTGAAGGCGCTTATGGAAAAGATTCCCGCTAGTGCTGCTGTCATGGCCAATTCGGCTTATGTTGGTCAATTGGCCTATCGCGACAAATGCTACACGTTGCCTTTTGTGAAGGATGCTGAATTTATTTTAATCAGTTCAACTGAATCAACGTATCCGTTAAGTGTTGATCAGACGAACGAATTCATTCAAGCCATTCAAGTAGATAGCACTTGGAATTTAGTTGAGCAGCGTGGACACGTTTATTTGTTTCAACGCAAACCGTAGTTCCAATACAAAGGGGTAGTAGGAGTTTCAGGAGATTGAATAGTCTTTTCCATCCACAATACATCGTGCCATTGATTCAATTTGAATCCTACGTTTTTGTAAGTAGCGAATTTCTCAAATCCCATCTTGTTGTGAAATCCAACACTGGCATCATTCGGAAGGGCAATCACTGCGAAGGCTTTGCAAATGTGAATGCGTTCGAGTTCACTGAAGAGTTGGGTGTATAGCGAAGTTGCAACGCCAGATTTTTTGTTTTGATCTTCAACGTAAATAGAGACTTCCACATTCCATTGGTAGGCTGCGCGATCGCGATAGGCTGAAGCGTACGCATAGCCGATTACGTTTCCGTTTTCTTCAGCAACCAAATAAGGAAAGCGTTTGGAAATAGTGTCTATTCGCATTGAAAATTCTTCAAGAGAAGGTGCTTCCAATTCAAAAGAGACAGCTGACCCTACAACGTACTTCGAGTATAGGCTTAAACAGAAGTCTGCGTCAGAAATTTTAACAGGACGAATGCTTATGCTCATCTGCGAATCACACGTTCAAGTGTTCTTCCTCTTGAAGAATTTATTTCAACGAAATAAGTTCCGCGAGTTTCAGGCAGTTGAATGCGAGCGACAACACTTCCAATTTTTCTTCGCTCAATGAATCTTCCATCTATGGAATAGATTGCAATTTCATCTACAATTGCTCCATTCGATGTAAGATTCACCCAACCGTCTGAAGTTGGATTTGGGAACAACAAGAAAGTAGGAATACGAATCTCTTCAACCCCAATAATGGTACTCATAAGTGATTGCGCCCCTACTTGCACAGGATCTGCGCCTTCTGCATCGTACATAGATCGGAAAGAGTTAATGGCTTCATTGTCGAAGGTGAACATTTCTTCAAGATACTTTGGAGGGACAGTCTGATACATCAAACGAGCAGTCACGTGTAAGTTTCCAGAGAAACCGTTCAAAGGAATGTGAACTCGAATTTGATCGGTTCCGCTTCCTTCGTTGCCGTTCGGAAAGTGATTGAAGTTCGGATCGTACAAAGCGTCACCCACAATCTTGGTGGTGTCGTAAGAAGCATGATTCACAGAGAATCCAATAGGAGTAAGACGGTTGTCTTTGAGCATCACATCGGCACGTTCAAGAACCGTAGTTCTATTTCCATTAACATCCCCCATGACCATTTCATAAATCTGAACTTGGTCTTGAGAAGTAATGAGGTCGTAGTGAGGTTCCCAGGTGTTGTCTTCTCCTACAATGCGATATTGATTGTCCATTTTTCCAGAATGGAAGACTTCATTTCCAGCATCGTCAACCGCAATAATTTCAACATATGCGCGTCTTGATGGATATCCGCTTGGGAATTTGTGACCTGCCAAATTTGAAAGTTTAATAGAATATTTCGCGGTATCGTTTTCAATCCCCGTTTCCGTTAGGGTAACGAGAGCAGTTTCATTTTGAAGAAGGTTAGTTGTGCGTTCGATAGCGGTGTTGAAGTGTTCTTCGGTTGCTGTTACCCCTAAGATTGCTGCATTGTTTTTCAGAAGGCCAAGCATGAACGTATTTCCGCCTACTAACCAGTGTTGACCATAGGGTTGGCGTTGCGGAAGGAAAAGGTATCCGGAAGCGATTACCACACCTTCGCCTGCTTCGGGCATGTGGCAACCCTGACATTCTTGTTGTAGTCCAGGTGTGTCGTTGTAAGAAGAGTTCAGCCATTCGTGATAGGTGGCTTGTTCAATGAAATCGTTGCCGGTGTAATTACCATCTAGGTCAGCAGTGTGTGTAGATAAACTATGACATCCTGCACAAGTCTCCGATTGGCGCATTTTAGCGTGTCCAAGAGGGCGGTAACCTACGAAGCTTTGCATCATAGCCTCGAAAATTGGTGTCTGTTGTTCTTCTGTAATGAACGGTCCGTAAATAGTATCTCTGTGGTAAAAGAGTTCACCGCTAAAGTGTTTTCCAACTCCTTGTGGACCATCCATTTTTTGTTGGTGACATGCACCACAGTTAACGCCATCACGCGCCAGTGAATCCAAAGCGAGTTCTTCGAGTGTGTAGTTAGGATTGTTGAGTTCAAGAAGGTTTGTGAAACGGCCAACAGGCGCGTGACACGAAGTACATTTGTTTACGAGTTCTTGAGAATGCGCAGGATTGACTAAAATCTCATGATTTACTTTGGCTTTCCAGAAGGGATCTTTAGCAGAGTTGGCCATCATGGTTCCTCTCCAATTGGTTGCTGGACTTACATCAGAACCTTCAGAATTGATATTGGCGAAATCAATAGGATCATCTCCGTGACATCCTCCGCAACGTCCAGACCCAGTGAAAAAACCATTGTCACCAACAGGAAGATTGGTTTGGGTTAACAGCTTTACCATTTCCACGCTTCCGTGATGTCCTTTTTTAGGTTTTTCATCGGACCATGAAATGTTGAATAAAGAAACTACCGTTAACAGCGCCAAAAGGGCGGTTATTGATTTGTTCTTAGCGCAGAGTGTTGGGATTCTCGACATACGTTTTTTTCTGTAGGCGAAAGATACATTTCATTCGCGTTAAGCAAAAAAAAATAATTCAAGGAATATTGGAAAATCTGCGAATTGTCAGGAAAAGACAATCTCCATTAAAGGCGGCTCGCTGAATTGATCATTGATTGCCTTGAGTAAATCTGTGCGCGATTGGAAAAGCTCGGCGCGTAAGGGGGCCGATTCGAAATGTAAATGAAGTTGGTTCCCCTTGATGGTTATCTGCTTAGTCTTTTTGTAGAGAATTGGACCAACGGCTTTTTCATAGGCTTCAATAATCTGAAGCTCATTTAATTTGCGTTGAAGAGGAGACCTTTTGATCCACTCGCCAATGGCGTCTTTCAAGGAAAATTCATTTCTCGTGCTCATGGTTGGTGGGTTTCTTCAGGAAGGATAAAATTGTTTTGAAGGGAAATGGTTTCGAATTCCATTTCAACTTCTGCTAATAAGCGCGGAGTTTTTTCTAGGTCAGTATCTGAAAGGAAAATTTGCGACTGCGTATTGTCATTCAACCAGCGTAACAAAGATCGAAGACGATTGTCGTCGAGTTTCTCTGAGATGTCATCGAGAATAAGCAAAGGCGACTTGTTAAGTAGACCCCTTGTGTATTCCAACTGCGCCAATTTAAGGGCGAGCAGGAAAGTTTTTTGCTGACCTTGTGAAGCGAATTTTTTCAGCATTTTCCCTTGCAATTCGAAAACGATATCGTCTTTCTGAATTCCTTTGGTGGTGCGTTCTGCGTGAATGTCTCGCTCGAGACTTACTTCCAACAGCGATAAATAATTTTCTTCGTTTACTTCAGACTCATAGCGCAAAACGGGTAGTTCCTCAACTTGAGAAATTTCGTTGTAAATAGATTCGAAGACCGGAGAGAAACTCTCGAAAAAACTTTTTCGAGCCAAGTGAATTTGGGTTCCCGTGAAATTCAATTGCTCGTTGTAGATTGAAATAATTTCAGCCAATTCAGACTTGCCAAATCTGTTGTTTTTGAGGACAGCATTTCGCTGGTCAAGTGTGTGGTTGAACTGAATGAGCAATCGAAGATATTCTGAAGAAGTTTGGGACAAGGTTTGGTCGAGCCATCTGCGACGAACATCGCTCGCCTCGCGAATCAGGTCAATGTCATTCGGAGTAACCATAACCAATGGAAGAACACCAATGTGTTCCGACAATCGATCATAGGCCTTCCCATTTTTACTTACCTGCTTCTTTTTGTCTCGAAAGAGTGCGTAAGAAATTTTCGCGGGTTCATCTTCGATTTCATACTCGCCATTGGCCGCACCTTGTTCTTTCCCGTCTTGAATGGAAAAGCTGTCGGTATGAGAAAAGTAGCTTTTGCAAAAGCTCAGGCTGTAAATAGCATCAAGGATGTTGGTCTTCCCAATCCCGTTTTTCCCCAATAAACAATTCACTCGGGGACCAAAGCGGGCCTCGAATGCGTCGTAGTTCTTAAACTGAAACAGCTGGAGTTTATGGAGGGTAATTCTTGACATACAATTAGAAGTGTCAAAATTATTCGGAATTTAGTATATTCGCACCTCAATTTACGCACATGTCAAAGAAAAATATCGCAGACCAAGAAGTGAGTTCTAATGAAGTGAATGCTTCAAACACCACTTCAAACTTTTTCGAAAATTACAGAAAGCCTCTAATGGCTGTAGGTATAGCATTGGTAGTTGGAGTAGGCGGTTACTTCGCATACGATGCAATGGTTGCTACTCCGCGCGAACAAGAAGCTTCAAATGCTTTGTGGAAAGCGCAATACCACTTGTCTATCGATAGTATCGATTGGGCATTGAACGGACATGAAGATGCGCCAGGTTTCCAAAGCGTAATTGATAACTACGAAGGAACAGATGCTGCTGAATTAGCGCATTACGGTGCTGCTATTTGTTTCCGTACAAAAGGAGATTTCGGAAATGCATTGGCTCACTTCAAAGAAGTAAACGTTGACGATCAAGCTGTATCTGTTTATGTACTTGGAAACATCGGAGACATGAATGTAGAGTTGGGTCAATTAGACGAAGCTGTGAAATACTTCGAGAAAGCTGCTGCACAATCGAAATCAAACGGAACACGCGACGCATTAGCAGGAGAGTACTTGTTGAAAGCTGCTCGTGTATACATTGAGCAAGGCAACAAAGACAAAGCGAAAGAGACATTAGAAAAGGCAATGGAAGGTATCGACAATCGTTCTGCAACTTATATTGAGGCAGACAAAATGTTGAACTACTTGAAAGCGCAAGGATAATGGCAACAGTTAATCTTTCAGAAGAAAGAGCAATTGTTCTTCCTGAAATTCAAAATCACCGCGTGATTATTTTGGTTTCTCGTTGGAATGAAGAAGTAACAGAGAATTTATACAACGGAGCATTGGAAACATTGCTCCGTCTTGGTTTTCAAGAGTCTCAGATTGAAAAGGAATATGTTCCCGGAAGTTTCGAATTACCTCTTGGTGCCAAATGGGCGACTGAAAAGCCAGGTGTGACTGGTGTTATAGCATTAGGCTGCATTATTCGCGGAGAAACCCCACATTTTGAATATGTATCTATGGCCACGGCTCAAGGCATTCAAGATATTGGTTTGCATTCAGGTAAGCCTGTGGTGTTCGGTATTCTTACCGATGATCACATTGAACAAAGCCGCGCTCGTAGCGGAGGAGTTCTTGGAAACAAAGGTGTCGACTGCGCGCAAGCACTGGTTGAGATGCTTGCTCTACAAGCGAAGTTGAAGTCGTAAAATCACAAACTTTTTACTAAATTCGTTCAATGCGCAAAATTTTTTTCATTGGATGTTTAAGCCTGTTGGTTCAACTCGGACTGGCGCAGGTAGTTCATTTCATTGAGAACAAAGGTCAATGGCCTTCGCAAGTGAAGTTCAGTGCAGCAACAGAAAACGGCAGAACGTTTTTTGAAAACAACGCCTTCACTCATCACTTCTTCGATTTATCAGAAATAGCGAAAGCCCATGCAGGAAAGGAGTTTGAGCCTGTTATTCGTGGACATGTGTTTCGTCAAGTGTTTCGAAATGCGCACCCTGAAAAGGTTACAGCAGATGCCTTTCAACAAACACGATACAATTATTTTTTAGGAAATGATCCGTCGAAGTGGGGAAGAGATTGCCGCGAGGCGAAAGGATTTCGTTATCAAAATTTTTATTCAGGCATTCATCTGCACGTTTATCAAAACGACTTCTTCATGAAGTACGATTGGGAAGTGCAGGGCGGTGCTTCGCCTGCGCAAATTCAATGGACTTACGAAGGAACCGACGATGTTCGTGTGGAAGATGGAAGGCTTATTGTTCGCACTGCATTAGGTGAAATCGTTGAGCAAATCCCCATTGCCTATCAAATGATTCCCATGGAAGGCGAGGCCGCGGGAAACAATCCGCCATGGAAGACACGCGTAGAATGCGCATTCGTGAAAAACGGAAATACCATTTCTTTTCGAGTTGGAAAGTACAACCCGAGATATGCTTTAATTATTGATCCCGAGCTCATCTTTTCTTCCTACAGCGGAAGCTTCGACGATAACTTCGGGTATACCGCAACCTATGACAGTCAAGGAAATTTAATTTCTGGAAGCAGTGCTTTTGGACAGGGATATCCGACGACAATCGGCGCATATCAAACGACGTGGGGCGGAGGAGATGGACAAGGAACTTTGGCTGGAACTGATATGGCTATTTCGAAATACGACGTGTCCGGAACCTTTATGCAATGGAGTACATTTCTTGGAGGTGCTCATGATGATCTTCCACACAGTCTCATCTGCAATAGCAACGACGAACTGATTGTTTTAGGAACGACTTCAAGCGGAAATTTCCCGGTAACATCCAATGCCTTTGATAATTCATTTAACGGCGGTGCGAACTTCGCTCCATTCGGCGTAGGTGTGCAATATGTAAACGGTAGCGATATCATAGTTGCGAAATTAAATGTGAATGGAAATACGCTTGAGGCTTCCACCTTTGTGGGTGGAACAGGTAACGACGGTGTGAATACTGCCGCAGGATTGAAGTTCAATTACGCCGATGAGTTTCGAGGTGAAGTAGATCTTGATGCAAATGACAACGTCTATGTCGCGAGTTCAACCTACTCAATCAATTTTCCAACAGTGAATGCATTTCAATCGAGCATAGGTGGATTGCAAGATGCTTGCGTCTTTCAACTTTCAAGTGATTTGTCGCAAATGAATTGGAGTACGTATTTAGGTGGAAGCGATGACGACAGCGGATTCAGTTTGGCCGAAGACAACGCAGGAAATGTTTTCGTTTGTGGCGGAACTCAATCGGTTGATTTTCCTCTTGCTGGAAATGGATACGGACAAGTTTTTAATGGTGGAAATAGTGACGGATGGATAGCGAAATTGAATCCTTCAGGTACGTCGCTGCTAACTTCAACTTATTTCGGAAGCAACGTTTTTGATCAATTGTATTTTATTGAAACGGATAACGTAGATGATGTTTTTGTATACGGACAAACGCGTGCTGCGAGTTCAACCTTTGTTGTGAATGCCGCATTCAGTCAGCCAAACAGCGGTATGCTCGTCACGAAATTTCCCAATGATTTATCGTCGATTGTTTGGAGCACCGTATTCGGAACGGGTGGTGGAGAGCCTAATCTTTCTCCAACGGCATTTTTAGTTGATGTGTGTGGAAAGATTTACCTCAGCGGATGGGGAGGTGCAGTGAACGAATACTCCACCACAGAAGCAGGATTTACGACAGGATTGCTCACTACTCCAGATGCATATCAAACCACCACAGACGGAAGTGATTTTTATTTATTGGTTTTGGAAGCCGATGCGAGCGCTGTGACTTACGCTTCTTTTTTCGGTGGAAACATCAGTGCCGAACACGTAGACGGAGGAACGAGTCGCTTCGATCGAAAGGGAATTATTTATCAAAGTGTTTGCGCGGGTTGTGGTGGAAATAGTGACTTCCCAATTTTCCCTCCGAATGCTGTTTCAGCAATCAATAACAACAGTTGCAACAACGGTGTTTTTAAATACGATTTCCAACTGCCGCTTACTGTTGCGAATTTCAATGCACCACCTTTGTTGTGCGAAGGTTCGACCATTCAGTTGGTAAGCACTTCGTCTTTAGCAGCCTCAGTTCAATGGCATTTCAGCGATGATAACTCTACCGTATTTGGAAACAGCGTGGTTCACACCTTCAATACGCCTGGAACCTATACGATAACGTTAACAGCGCAGAATCCTGTAACGTGCAATGCTGTGGATACATTGTCTCGAACCATAACCGTCGTAGCGCCAATTGTTGAAACGCTTGCCGATGTCACGGTCTGTAGCGGAATTCCTGTTCAGTTGGGGCAAGTGAGTGCTGATCCGAATGCGGTTTATACCTGGTCACCAAACGACGGAAATTTGAGTGATGTGAACGGCCCACTTCCGATTTTCACAGGAAGTGCAAACGCATCTTACCAGTTGTTGGTGCAACACGATGTTTGCACAGATACGCTCACGCAAAACGTTATCGTTCCGCAATTGGAATTAACACTTCCAAACGACACGGCACTGTGTGTTCCAGACAATATAGATCTTAACGCAGTAATTAGTCCTTCAACTGGAGGCTTGATTTGGAGCGCCTCTCCGGACTTTTCGAATCCATTAAACAGCAATACGCAAGACCTCTCAATCAATGTTTTTGTAAACGGAATGCAAACGTATTTCGCGCAATTGACCAATCAAGGTTGCACCGTTGAAGACAGTGTCTCCGTTTTCATGGTTGGTGATCAAGCAACTATTCAAGGCGATTTTACAGCTTGTTATGGAGACACGGTTTCATTGTCTGTGTTGAATCCAAATCCGACATTTAATTACCAGTGGCAATCAAATGCGCAGTTGTTAAGCGGGCAGGGAACTTCATCGGTTGAGTTTATAATTACAGCTGGCACAACAGTGTCTGTTTCTGCTGCAACGCCAAGCGGTTGCTTCGCCCAAGACACTGTTCAAGTTGCGGTGAGTGCATTGAATGCTTCCACTATCAATGCGATAGCCACACCAGCAGTTGTTTTAGTAGGTACGAATGTTCAGTTGAATGCGAGTCCTGTGAATGCTGGGTATAATTATAGTTGGACACCCAATTTAGGATTGAGCAATGCCAATATTCACAATCCAAATGCTTTTATTGAAACGACTACAACATACTACGTAACAGTTGCCGATGGAGACTGCGTTCAGCAAGACAGTGTAACGGTGCGTGTGGTAGATTTTATATGTGGAAGGCCAACCGTGTACGTTCCAAACGCGTTCACTCCGAATCTCGATCAAGCAAACGAATGGCTTTATGTGAGAGGAAATTTTATTACTGAATTGGACTTTAAATTGTATGATCGTTGGGGTGAATTGGTTTTCGAAACACAAGATCAAAGTGTTGGTTGGAATGGCTATTTCAAAGGGAAGAAAGTAGATCCTGCTGTTTTTGTTTACTACATGCGCGTGGTCTGTGAAGGTGGTGAAATTTATTTCGAAGAGGGAAATATTACGGTGCTTGAATAAGATTAGAATGATAGAAAGAATTAGAAACGGAAAGAGAATGAGAAAGAGTAAGCTCGCGTGCTTGTTCGCCTTATTCGTTTTTTGCTCTCGCTCTATTGCCCAAGATATTCACTTCAGTCAGTTCGACCAGGCCATGCTTTGGCAGAATAGTGCACAAGTTGGTGCTTTCAATGGACAGTTTCGTTTTGCTGCGAATCAACGAAACCAATGGCGAAGTGTTACAACTCCCTATCAGACGTTCGGTTTTTCCGCTGAAGCGAAAGAGTTCAATGCAAAGCCTTGGTCTTTCGGCTTGAATGCGGGAAGCGATGCTGCAGGAGATTCTCGTTTCAGGACATCGCAAATGCATTTGCACGCGGCGCATACATTTTATAAGCCAAATGACAGCCTAGAAATTAGAGGCGGTGGTTCATTTGGAATTACTTCTCGCGGATTCGATCCGAGTGCTTTGGTTTATGATTCGCAATGGAATGGATTGAGTTTCGATCCAAATCTTTCCAACAATGAAACTTTCGCCACTACTACGAGAGTTTATCCTTCTGTTGGATTGGCTGTTTTCATTCAGAAACAAGAAAATAAATTTCGCTGGAATGCGGGATATTCGTTGAACAACATCACGCGTCCGAAACAAAGTTTCATGGATAACGATGCTGTCGTATTGGATATGCGCCATGCTATTCAAGTGAGTGCCCGAATGCCAATCAATCAATTGTATGAAGTTGAAGTAGTTTCGGTTTTTCAGCGACAAGGTAAAATGAAAGAATTGGTTTTTGGTCCACGCGTGTACTACAAACTTCCTTCAGAGAAGTGGGAGAACCAACGCGTATTTGCCGGAATTCACGGGCGTTTTCGCGATGCTGCATGGATTGAAATGGGAGTGGAATACAACGAGTGGCGAGTGGGAGTGTCTTATGATTTAAACACGTCAACCTTACGTCCAGCAAGCACTGGAAGAGGAGGTTTGGAATTTTCCATTGTTTATATCGTTCCCCCAAAGTTGAAGCACGGCACCTTAAAAAAGGTGTGTGTGCCATATTACTAAAAACAATTGTATTTTTGTAGGTATAGATTTTACCTATGAACTTTCAGCAGCTCGAATACATTGTCGCTTTAGAGAAACACAAGAATTTTGTTGCCGCAGCAGCGGCTTGTTTTGTTAGTCAGCCAACTCTTTCCATGATGGTTAAGAAGTTGGAAGAAGAGCTTGAAATAGTCATTGTTCGAAGAGGCGCACAACCTCTGGAATTTACTGAAGAGGGATCGTTGTTGTTGAATCAAGCCAAACGAATTTTAGCCGAACAACAGATGATGCGCGAGATTTCGAAGGAGATTTCGAAAGGGCTCGATGGAGAAATTCGTATTTCAGTTATTCCTTCATTGGCTTCGACTGTGGTTCCCCATTTCATCAAAAATATTGAAAGAGGAGATCATGATTTGAAAATTAGTATTCAGGAACTTCCAACAGAAAAAGCTTTGGTAGCCCTGACGCAAGGAGAGATTGATCTCGCAATTCTTGCAACGGAAAGTGATCCTTCCCTTTATACATCGCACCCCATTTACGAAGAAGAGTTTGTAGCGTATGTTTCTCCATTGGAAAAAATGCCAGCTAGAAAATTCATTCAACCCAAGCACATCGCTTCCGAGAAATTGTGGTTCCTGTCGGAAGAACACTGCTTTCGCGAACAGGCCTTGGAAGTTTGTAGTTTCAAAAAGAAAAAGAAAGCGAAGATCAGTTACGATGCAGGAAGTATTCAAACGCTCATTCGATTGGTCGATGAAAATGGTGGAATGACTTTGGTTCCAGCAGCATCCATACAATTCTTGTCTGCAAAGCAACGTGCCAATGTGCGTGAGTTTGCGCCGCCTGTGCCTATGCGCTTGGTGCAATTGACAAGTTTGAAAGACTATCCTCGAAAGCGCGTGGTGTCCTTTGTAGTAGAAGCCTTAAATCCGTCTGTGAAATGAAATTGAATTATTCGAAACTGCCAACCGATTTTTATTCGGAAGTGTCACCGGCGAAATTTGAAAAGGCTAACCTTGTTTTTTGGAATGAAGGGTTTGCTTCTGAATTTAAAAATGGATTTTCATCGAACGAATTTCTGTCAATGGTACGTGGAGAGAATTCTTGGTTGAAGGAAACGCTTGCAATGGCATATGCTGGACATCAGTTCGGTCACTTCAATATCTTAGGTGATGGAAGAGCAGCCTTGGTAGATGAATGGAAGAATGAAGAAGGAAAACTTTTCGATGTTCATTTAAAAGGAAGTGGCGAAACAATCTATTCGCGCCGAGGAGATGGGAGAGCAACGCTGAAGGCTATGCTGCGTGAGGCCATAATGAGCGAAGCCATTCACGCTTTGGGAATTCGAACAACAAGAACATTGGCAGTTGTGGATACAGGAGATTTTATTCATCGAAATGGAATGGATAAGGGTGGAATGTTAGCGCGCATGGCATCGAGTCACTTGCGTGTGGGGACATTTGAGTATGCGCTTTTTCAAGACGACTTAGGTAAGTTGAAAGCGTTGGCCGATTATACCATTGCTCGACATTATCCGCAATGTGCGAGTCTAGAAAATCCGTATTTAGAATTGTTGAAGGAAGTTGTTCGTGTGCAGATTGAATTGATTGTTGAATGGATGCGTGTTGGATTTATTCACGGAGTGATGAATACCGATAACATGAGTATTGCCGGAGAAACGATTGATTATGGTCCATGTGCGTTTATGAATGTATACAAAGCCAACACTTGTTTCAGTTCCATAGATACTCAAAGAAGATATGCGTTTGCCAATCAGCCTGGCATTGCGCAATGGAATTTGTGGGTGTTCGCGAATAGTCTAATGCCTTTGATTCATGAAAACGCCAAGGTGGCCAAGGAAATGGCCATTGAAGTGATCGATGCTTTTTCAACTCAGTTTGGAAATGCCTATTATTCCATGATGGGAAGAAAATTAGGTGTTGAAATTTCAACTCAGGAAGGAAGAGAGTGGGTGGAAGAATTGTTGGAGATCATGGAAGAAACGCAATCGGATTACACCAATTCATTTTTGTTTTTGGAAGGGAAGGAAGTGAGAGAAGTTCACCTGTCTAAGAGTCCACGCTTTGAAAATTGGCTTTCACGAAAAGATAGTTTTTCAAAAGCTGAAATTGGAAATTCAAATCCAATTGTCATTCCTCGCAATGAATGGGTGGAGCGCGTTTTGAATGAAGCCGTGGAAAGCGACAGGTGGAAGTTGTTCAACGAATACCAAGAACGACTCCAGTGTCCGTATGAATCATCATCTGAAGAAGATATTTTGTCAACCTTCAATCCGAAAAATGATTTGAGTTTTAAAACGTTTTGCGGGACGTGATACTACCCTCCAAAAACCTTCTTCAATAATTCTGAAGTGCGTGCAATCGGATCTTTGCGAATCAGTAATTCTTCTTCCGCAACCTTAACGAACAAGCCGTCAATGGCGCGTTCGGTGGCGAATTGAACCAAGTCTGGATTCACCTTTTCAATCAGTGGGATCTTGTTGTAACGCGTAATCACGAATTCCCAATTCTTTGTCGCTCCTACTTTATCGAGTGATGTTTTGATGATCGGTTTGAATGCTTCAACCAAGGCAGCGCGTGTTTTCGATTTTAGATATTCTGTACCTGCGTTTTCTCCACCTTTCACAATATTAATCGCATCGGTGATTGTCATGTCTGAAATAGCGCGGATGAAAATGTCTTTCGCTGCGCTGCCGGCATCTTCTGCAGCGCGATTAAGTGAAAGAATTACGTCGTCGCATTCTTTATTCAATCCGAGGCTTCGCAATTTGTCTTCAACCTTTTTGGCGTCTGGAGGAAAAGGAATTTTAATTTTCGGATTCCCGAAGTAACCATCGGTTTTTGAAACCAACTCCGTTCCTTTTGTCGCCCCTTTGCTCAACGCTTCTTTCAGTGCTTTACCAGCCTCTTCCTCTGTAAAGCCAGAAACGGTGCTTGTTTGCTGGAGTTTTTGCTCGGCTTGCTTTTTTAGATCCTTCAAAGATTGTGCGCAAGAAGTTGTTGAGAACGCGACAGCGATCAGGAGTAAGGGAAGTGCTTTTTTCATTTTGGAATTTCTTTATTCGAAGATACATGAGATTGGTTGCCGCCTTTATTTTATTATCCGTATTTTCGTGGAAACTATTCTAAATGAAAGAAGTTACTGAAACTACAAATTTAGTTTCTCGTGCGGAAGAAGTTATACCCCACCAAGGAATTAAGGCAGCCGTTTTGCTGCCGCAAGCAGATTCGAATTTAAACTCGATGGAGTCGAAATTTCATCCGATGTCCGACAAGAATATTCCATTCCGAAATCTGAAAAGTGCGGAGTCGAAGAGAAGAAGTTTACATAAGATCATTCGGAAGTTAGATGTAAAGAACAGCTTGCGTTATCAGCGGACACCGGAAGATACCTATTGCAATGTGTATTCTTTCGATTATTGCTTTCATGCAAAAGTTTATTTGCCAACGGTTTGGTGGACAGATGAAGCCATTGAACGACTGAAGAAAGGAGAGGATGTTACACCGGTGTTCAACGATACCGTTCTTCCAATTTATTCAAGCGCAATTCACGATTGGTTCATGAAATGGGGAGAAGATTTCGGTTGGAAGCGAATGACTGATTTAACTGCAATTCAAGAAAAAGTGACTTCTGAGGGTGGAATAGGAATTATTTGCGCGAAAAGAAAGACTGTTGGCCTGTCTGGACATATTGTGCCAATTGTTCCTGAAACAGAAAAGAAAAAAGCCTTCCGTGAGAACGGTGTTGTTCTTTATCCACTTCAATCACAAGCTGGTAAAATAAACTACAACTACTTTGCCCGAAAGAGAAGGGATTGGTGGAATCATATTCGCTATTCCTCATTCGTGCTGTATTACCACGAGTAAAAAAGTTAGGAAAGCGAATACTTTCCGAGAAAAAAGAACTTCAATCAGAAACAAGAAATTCAAATTTGACAAACGACACAATAAAAATGGAGAATAACCCGATTACAAAAAAATACTGGGGCATTGGGTTAGAGAACGAAACATACCTGCAATTCGATGAGTCTCTTGTCGTTACAGGGGATTTCATTCAAGAAAAAATGGGGCGCGAAAGGTACAGTATCGATTACTTGAAGTGCTACAAGTCGGGCACACTAGAAACTGCTTTGGCAAAGGCGTTCGATGTGAATAAAAAATATTTGGTGAGTCGAATGATGAACAGTCATTCGCTTGAAAAGTTAGATGTGCACTTTCAGCACAAGACGATTCAATCGGCTCCTCCTTTGTTAGATAATCCAGATTATGCGGGGAAGTCAATTTTAGAATTGTTTTTAAAGAAGCAGCCGTACCAAATTCAAAGTATGCTAACTCAAAAAAACAATCCAATGGGTTGTATCATTTTTGATGGAGATTCAATTGAGTTTGTAACGAAGTATTTTGAAAACAGAACCATTCAAGAAGCTTGTAACGAGCTGAAGGCAACGAAGAAAATTTTTATTGACCGATTGAACGAATCGAAGATTTTAGATGGTAATTTAACCTTCCCCGACTATAACATTGGCATTAATATGTTCATGTCGAATCAGAAGAATCTTGTTCTTTTCAATAATGGAACTTTTCATTTTCACATAACATTACCAACTCTTACAGAAGACAGCAAGATTGTCAATTACGAAGAATTTGATCAGGCTCACTCCAATGCCATTTATTTGCTGCAATGGTTTGAACCGTTCTTTATTTCAACGTTAGGCAGCCCCGATATTCTCAGTGTTATCAGCTCTAAGTTTGACTTGAAAGAGAAGTTTGCCGGAGGTTCAATGCGAAATGCCATGTCGCGATACACAGGCGTAGGAACTTACCATAGTTCAATGTCGAAGGGAAAAATATTGACCTATCCTGTAGATGAGTTTAGAAAGCTTTTGAAGTTTTCCAAAGAAGATAAAATTTGGTGGCGCGACCAAGTAGAATCTGAATTGTGTTACGATTTGCTTTCTGATTTAGGGTTAGATTTTAACAGAGAGAAATTATATCAAAGTGGTTTCGAGTTCCGCAGTTTCGATGAGTTCCCTTCGAGTTATTTACCAGAAGTGTTGCGTGCGATTGTGCTTGTTTGCGAACATTCAAGATTTGTTCAAGATGTGCAATGGGCGCACGATAGCGTTGTATGGAATAACCTCGTGTTTAGAGCATTAAAGTCAGGATTCGAAACAACAATATCTTTGGAAGAGAAGAGCGAACTTTTACATGTGTTGAAGTTAGATCACTTATTAAGCGAGCTAACCGAAGTGCACAGATTGGATGCCTTTTTCTTTAAGGTTTTGGAAGAGTTGCACAACACATATAAGCAAGAGAACATCTATCTCGACGCGCTTGTTGGACATAAGAATTCAACAGCGCCATACTGGGAGAATTTTAATGAACACCAAGTAGAACAACACTCGAAGCAATTAGAAGAAGTTCTCTGAAAAAAGAGATCTTCGAATTTTCAATCGTTGTTTAAATAAGTTTGCTCAGCACTTTCTCTCTTAACGTGGTGTCTTTCGCATCGGTTAATTGCTCCAACTCCGCGGCTTCGCTCATTAACTTTTCAGTGAACACTTTGTCTGAAATTCCTCCAGCATTAACGCGAACGTTGTAACAAGCTCCAAGCACAGCTGTGCGAATAGCCAATGCGCCAACACCAGCATCGGTAACAGAATTCGGATTTCCAATTTCAATCATGGCTTCACAAACATCAAATGCTTTGAATGCAACACGAGCGGTGCGCAATGGGATTTCCATTGCATATTTCGATGCGCTTTGAATAGCTTCGGTACGTGCTGCTTTTTCTTCTTCTGAATTTTTTGGTAATCCGAAGGCTTCCATAATTTTATTGAAAGACTGCGTGTCTTCATCGACCAACCAATTCAATTCATCTTGAATTTCTTTGGCTTTTATAGCCCAATTGGAAAACTCTTCCCAACGAGCATCCCATCCGCGTTTGTGTGCGCTAAGGTTTGCTACCATTCCCGCAAGCGCGGCACCCATGGCGCCACAGTATGCGCTTACAGATCCTCCGCCCGGTGCAGGAGATTCACTAAGTGTTTCGTTCGCGAAAGCAGTTAGACTCATGTCAACCAATTTCTTTCCGCCTCCTAAATTCTTTTCAATAATGAATTCAATAATTTTCTCTCCTGGATTGAAAGGAGCGAGATCGTCGAGTCCCAAAGACTTAACAGCGATCTTAATTTTTTCGTTGTCTGAAATGCCCAATGAACGCTCTTGCTTTTTCAAGAAATAATCAGCTGCATCCAATAAACTTTTCTTAGGGATTAATCCAACCAACTCGCTTCCTGTCACACGAACGCCGCGCTCGGCTGCCTTGTTACACGATTCTTCAAAGGCAATATGAACTGGAGTGATATTGATGTTAGTGAGGTTCAATGACAATTGAGCCACACCATATTCTTCAATGTACCACCCAATTCCTTTTACAGATTTCAATGTGCCTGGAATGCGCTTAGGTTCTCCGTTTTCATCTAAAACAGGCTTTCCACCTTCATTCAAAACACGTCCAGCTTCGCGAATGTCGAAGGCAATAGCGTTTGCACGACGTGTGGAAGTAGTATTCAAATTCACGTTATATGCTACAAGAAAATCGCGAGCACCAATGGTTGTAATTCCAGACTTGCGAACGCTTTCTGTCACTTCATTCGGACCGAAATCGGGTGTCCAATCGGCAGTAGATATTTTCTCTATCGCTTCGTATTCTCCTTTTCTGCAATTCGCCAAATTCGCACGAACCTCTTGTTTCGCAGCGGCTTCGTAGAAATATCCTGGGATGCCTAATTCTCTTCCAACGCGCTCACCCAATTGATGGGCATACGCTGCGCATTCTTCAAGGGTAACTCCGGCAATCGGAACAAGAGGGCAAACGTCTGTTGCACCTTGACGCGGATGCTCGCCTTTATGCGAACGCATGTCAATGAGTTCTTGTGCTTTCTTCATCAATTGAAATGCACCTTCAAGGACAGCTTCGGGTTCACCTGCAATGGTAATCACTGTTCTGTTTGTTGAAGCTCCTGGGTCAACATCGAGTAACATCACGCCCGGCACAGCAGCAGCGGCTTGTGCTATGGTGTTGATTTTCTCTTTGTCTCTTCCTTCCGAAATATTCGGCACGCACTCAATAATCTTTTTCATAATGTTGAAGTAAGGGTGCAAAGGTAGTTAAGACGAGTAATTTATTACCCGTATTCACCCCGAAACAATGGTGCAGGCGGTAGTTAGGTGCTCTGAAAGTATGGCCTTATCTTTACCACGAAATTTCAAGCTATGAAAGGAATTGTTTTGAATGTATTGGTGTTTGTCGCTTGCGTAATTGCGGGCGGAATGGCTAACGGATTAATCATTAGCTACAGCGATGCGATTATTCCAGCGCCGGTTGGTTCGAATTTAAAAACGGAAGAAGGGTTGAAAGCAGCAATGGCCATCATGGAGCCCAAGCATTTTATCATGCCATTTCTAGCTCATTCAATTGGAACATTGGTTGGCGCTTTCTTCGTTACGTTATTCATAAAAGACCGAAAGTTATTCCGAGCGTTATTAGTTGGATTTCTATTTTTCTTAGGTGGTGCTTGGATGGTATTTG
This sequence comes from Chryseobacterium gleum, assembly GCA_945881835.1. Classification (GTDB taxonomy): domain Bacteria; phylum Bacteroidota; class Bacteroidia; order Flavobacteriales_D; family Sanyastnellaceae; genus CAIZGX01. The sequence goes on from CAMCVP010000001.1 coordinate 440,090, forward strand.
AATTGCCATCTCCGCTGTGGTTTGATGCTGTGGATTTGGGATTGGCCTATATCCCGATGGCTTGGATCGGATATAAACTGGCGCTTCGTTTTTCGAAATAAATGAAGAGATATACCCTTATATTATTTTTAGTTGGAAGCGCTCTCGCGTTCTCTTTTAATTCATGTGTTCGTTCTATTGAAAAAGTTCATTTAACTGAATTGAGAGATGTAGATCCCGCGCTTCAAGGGGTGAGGAAGTCATTTAGCAACAGGCAGATCAAAGATGTCTCAACTTGGGAACAAGTTCGGAAACCAGAGCTCATTGAATACTACGAGAATTATGTTTTTGGGAAGCGCCCGTCGTTCAAGCCAACTGTCGCATATTCAGTCTTAGGTGTGGATACAATTTCTATTGGAGGAGTGGCTATGGAGCATACCGAGATACAAGCGGATTTCAAATACAGAGGAAGAAAGATGAAGTCGTACTATGCGAAGTTTCTTCCTTTGAATATTAAGGATCCCATTGTTTTTGTTGGATTGAATTTTTTTGGAAATAGCACGCTTGATACGCTTTCAACTTTAACAAAATCGAAGCATTATGTAATGAAGAATGCCGTAGTAAAAACGAAGGGTCATCGTATTACTGAAGATTCCCGCGGAACAAAGGCCTATCGCTGGCCACTCGATGTTATAGTTGGAAGTGGATGCGGATTAATCACTGCGCATTATGCCGATTTCGATCCGGATGTATATAATGGATTCATCGATGGTGTTCATGGTTTAGCCGAAGGAAGAGTTCATATTCGAAAAAGAAATGAGTGGGGAAGTATCTCTGCTTGGGCTTGGGGACTGTCTGAGTTGCAATCGTATTTGGAACTTCAACCTGAAACAAAGAATTCCAAGACCGCAGTCATTGGACATTCTCGATTAGGGAAGGCCGCGCTTTGGGCGGGAATTACAGACGAGCGATTTGATATGGTGATTTCGAACAATTCAGGATGTGCGGGTGCTGCGCAATTTAGAACTATGCGAGGGGAAGACATTGAAAAAATAACCAATCGTTTTCCCTACTGGTTCGCCCGAAACTTTCAAAGTTTTCGCGGAAACGATTCGTTGTTGTTGGTAGATCAAGAAATGCTGCTTTCGCTGTTAGCGCCGCGTCCGCTTTATGTTGCAAGCGCTAGCAAAGATTCGTGGGCTGATCCTGAAGGTGAGTATCTTTCCTTTTATAAATCACAAGCCATTTATTCCTTGTACGATTCCAACTTGGAGATCCCTTACAAATACCCCTCTGCGAACGAGTCCATTCAATATGGAAATATGGCCTATCATCTAAGGGCGGGGGAGCATGAAATTTTGCGCTGGGATTGGGAAAAGTATGTGGATTTTGCCAAAAAAGTGTTATATTCGCCGTCCAATTAAAAATTGTTAATCGGGTTTCGTACCCACAAAACAAAAAATTATGTCAGTAAAAATCAGATTACAGCGCCACGGTAAGAAGGGTAAACCATTCTTCCACATTGTTGCCGCTGATGCGCGTTCACCGCGTGATGGTAAGTTCATTGAGCGTATCGGAAGCTACAATCCGAACACCAATCCTGCTACAATTGTGTTAGACACAGACAAAGCAGTTACTTGGTTGTTTAACGGAGCGCAGCCTACAGACACTGCTCGTGCAATTCTTTCTTACAAAGGTGTTTTATACAAAGCACACTTGAACAAAGGAGTTAAGAAAGGAGCATTGACTCAAGAACAAGCAGATGAGAAATTCAACGCTTGGTTAGATTCTAAAGATGCTAAAATTCAAGCGAAGCGCGATGGTCTTTCTTCTGTTAAGGAGCAAGCATTAGCTGAGCAATTGAAAGCTGAGCGTGCGGTTAACGAAGCGCGTATCGCTGCTCGTGCTGCTGCAGATGCTGCTGCTCACGCAGAAGCTAATCCAGTTGTAGAAGAAGAAGTTGTTGCTGAAGAAGTTGTTGCTGAAGAAGTTGTAGTTGCTGAAGAAGCTCCTGCAGTTGAAGAGGCTCCAGCTGCTGAAGAAGCTCCAGTTGCTGAGGCACCTGCTGCCGACGAAGCACCTGCTGCTGACGAAGCACCTGCTGCTGAATAATTCAGTCTATACGTTTTGTAAAAGGGGAAGCAACTGCTTCCCTTTTTTTTAACTTGGCCGCCGAGAATACTAAATATGTTTTGATATGTCTTCATTGATAAAAGCAGAAAAAAAAAACTTCGCGAATACGGTAATGATGGTGCGTCCAGCTGCATTTGGATTTAATGAAGAGACAGCCGCAAGCAATTCATTTCAGCGAGAAACATTTTTATCGAATAACGAGATTTTAGACGAAGCTCTTCATGAGTTTGACCGTGCTGCAAATGAATTGCGCTCTCACGGCATAAACGTGCACATCATTGAAGATACACTCATCCCAAGAAAGCCAGATGCGGTCTTTCCGAACAATTGGATTTCCTTCCACCCCGATGGCACGCTCATTTTATATCCCATGGAAGCAGCTAACAGACGTTGCGAAAGACGACTCGAAGTTGTGTTGGAACTTCAACAAAAATTCAATTTTGAAAAAGTTATAGACTTAACCCATTTTGAATCGGAAAATTTATTTTTGGAAGGAACAGGAAGTGTGGTTTTTGATCATGAGAACAAAGTCGCTTTTGCTGCGCGCTCTTCGCGCACGAGTGAAATTGTTTTTGGAAAGCTCTGCGAGCAAATTCAATACACCCCTTTCGTGTTTGCTGCTTTTGATGAAAACGGTCAGCCCATTTACCACACGAACGTAGTCATGTGCATGGGAGACGATTTCGTTGTGGTTTGTTTGGAGTGCTTGCCAGATAAGCAGAGTAGGGAACTATTTGTGAATGAAGTGAGTCGTTTGGGAAAAAGTGTTCTTGAAATTTCAATAGCGCAAATGAATGCCTTTGCTGGAAATATGCTCCTGCTTAGAGATAGGCAAAACACTAACAAATTGGTACTTTCAGAAACGGCCTATCAAAGTTTAACGAGCGCTCAAATTGATTTGCTGAAGCAGCGTGTAGACTTTATTCGTTTCAATATTCCCGTTATTGAAACCATTGGTGGCGGAAGCGCGCGATGCATGCTCGCAGAAGTTTTTTTATAGCCTCATTCATGGCTAGATTTGTTGAATGAATATTACTCGAACGACATTCTTTTTTCTTTTCACTTCATTGCTCTCATTTGCTGCTTGCAAGAAGGATTGTCCTCCTGATGCGGTGGTTGAAGATCCTACCGTTCTTGTCGGATATCAGCAATACGGTGTTCCATTCGACAGCGTTCCTGAAACCAAGAACATCATTATGTATGAAGTGAATCTTCGTGCATTCAGTTCAAGCGGAGATTTGCAAGGGGTGATCAACAGACTTGATCAATTGAAAGCGCTCAATGTGAATGTCATTTGGCTCATGCCAATTTATCCGATTGGACAAATCAACTCGGTAAATTCTCCCTACTGCGTCAAGAATTATTATGAAGTTGGAAGTGAATACGGGACACTTGCAGATTTACGCACACTCACTACCGAAGCACACAACCGCAACATGGCTGTTGTGGTCGATTGGGTAGCTAATCACACCGCTTGGGACAATCCTTGGATTACACAGCACCCGGAGTGGTATTCACAAGACGGGGCAGGAAACATCATTATTCCTCCAGGAACCAATTGGAATGATGTCGCTGATTTGAATTTCAGTAACGCGACTATGCGTGTGAACATGATTGACGCAATGAAGTATTGGACATTGGAAGCGAACATCGACGGATTTCGTTGCGACTATGCAGACGGTGTTCCGTATGACTTCTGGAAGCAGGCCATCGATTCACTCAATACAATTCCAAATAGAAACTTAATTTTTCTTGCTGAAGGAACACGCGCCGATCATTACGATGCAGGCTTTGAAATGACTTACGCGTGGGATTTTTATACTTCCATAAAAAATGTTTTTGCGGGAAGTGCACCTTCAACCATTTACACAACGAATACTTCAGAGTATGCCGGTGTTCCTGCGGGAAAGCGCAAACTTCGTTTTACCACGAACCACGATCAAAGCGCTTGGGAAGCAACGCCCATGACTTTGTTCAACGGAAAGGCCGGTGCTACTTGCGCTTCAGTAATTACGACTTATTACAACGGAGTGCCTTTGATCTACACCGGACAAGAAGTTGGAAGAGTGAGCACTGTTCCGTTCTTTTCGAATTCACCGATAAACTGGACGGTGAATTTGGACATGCAACAGAATTATCGCGATATGCTTTCGTTTTATTCCGAATCTGACGTTTCTCGCTATGGCACTGTGGTTCCATACACAGCAAACGATGTGGTGTGTTTCAAGAAGGTGTTAAATGCAAATCAGGTTTTGGTGATTGCCAATGTTAGAAATACCACAACGAATTATTCGATTCCAACGGCTTTGTTGAATTCAACGTGGACGAACGCCTTAACGGGTGCCTCGGTTACCTTGGGGAGTTCACTTTCGCTAACGGCTTATCAGTATTTAATTTTGAAGAATTAGCATTTATTCCAAATGTCCGAACTCGCCTCGTTCAAACTGATGGAAGGCATCCATGAGTTCTTGCTTGGTATTCATTACGAAAGGACCGTAGGCCGCAATGGGCTCCAGGATCGGTTCTCCGGATAGAATAAGAATGGTTGCGTCTTCGGTGCATGAGAGGGTGAATGATTCTCCGTCGTTGCTGAACAATGCAAGGTGACTGGTTCCAACTTGGTGTTCTTCATTTACGATAATGTTACCTTCAATGACAAGGGCAGCGGTGTTATTTCTTTCACTGAAAGAAAAAGTGGCGGATCCTCCTGCTTTCAATTTTACGTTGAAGAGATTCACTTCGGTGAAAGTTGAAGCAGCACCTTTGTTGAATTCAAAATTCCCAGCAATGACTTCCACAATACCGGCGTTGTTCGGAAGTTCAATTTTCGGGATATTCGAATTTAGAATTTCCTGGTATTTCGGTTTTGAAAGTTTGTCTGCGGCGGGAAGATTCACCCACAATTGAACCATAGAAAAAATGCCACCGGCCCTAGAAAATTCTTGTTCGTGGTATTCTTTGTGAAGAACACCTGAAGCCGCGGTCATCCATTGCACGTCTCCTTCGCCAATAACTCCGCTGTTTCCGGCACTGTCGTGATGCGCAACCTTTCCTTTGTAAGCAATGGTCACGGTTTCAAAACCTTTGTGCGGATGCACACCAACACCCTTCTGAACTTCAGTCGGAGGGAAGTAATGCGGTGCAGCATAATCGAGCATAATGAACGGATTCATGCGCTCCATGCTCAAATAATAATCGGGAATAAAGTGATGAACCTTGAAGCCATCTCCAACGAAATTTGTTGGTGGCGGCGGTATAATGGATTGAAGTGTTCTTTTCATAATTGGTGCAAAATTACATCATTATCTTCGCATCATGAACAAAGACGAAATGCACTGCTTGGGGAAGATTACCAAGCTACATGGATACAAAGGCGAGTTGACGGTTTTTCTAGATACCGCGAAGGTGGCAGATTACAAGGATTTGCAGTTTTTATTTTTGGAAATAAAGGGAAGCCTGGTTCCTTATAAAATTGAATTATTCGAGCCGAAAACGAATGATTCGGTGAAGGTTAGACTGGCCGGAGTGAACGATGAAGCCACTGCGAAATCGTTGTTGAAATCTATGGTTTATGTTCGCTTAACCGAACTCTCTGTAAAAGACGAAGACCGAAGAGACATGGTGAATTGGGTAGGATACGAGGTATTCGATCAAACACACGGAAACATTGGAGTAGTGGAAGAGGTGGTGGAAAATAGAAAGAATCCGCAACTGGAAATTCGTCACAATACAGGTAAATTAATCTTACTGCCCCTTCAACCCGAATTCGTTCTGGAAATCGATGATGAAAGTCAGACCATTTCAACGGCAGCGCCTGAAGGACTGATAGAGTTGTATTTAGAGTAATTAATCAACATTTCAAACCGCAAATGGTTGAGAAAGGGGTGAGTTTCAAGGATTCTCACCCCTTTTTTTATTATTACCTTTGCCGAACGATTCAATGATAGTCGAACCAAAAATTTATTCATGACAAACATCGGTACACGTCCCGAAGGCGCAACATTAGCGTATCTCGGTCTTAAACATGTTTCCACTGCATATTGGAACATGACACCTGCAGAATTGGTTGAAGAAACCATCTTACTTTCTCAGGGAACACTCACGAATACGGGGGCATTAGCCATTGACACCGGAGAATTTACTGGAAGATCTCCAAAAGATAAGTTTATTGTAAAAGATGCCTCCACAGAAAACAGCGTTTGGTGGAGCCAATTCAACATCCCATTCGATTCAGACAAATTCACACGCTTGTATGAGCGTATGTGTGCTTACCTGAATGGAAGAGAAGTCTATGTTCGCGATGCTTATGTATGCGCAGATCCTCGCTACCGCATGAATGTGCGCGTAGTAACTGAATTCCCATGGAGCAACATGTTCGCAAGTAACATGTTCTTGCGTCCAACTGCGGAAGAATTAACAAACATGACCCCAGAGTGGCATGTCATCTGTGCACCTGAATTCATGGCCGATCCAGAAATCGACGGTACCCGTCAGCACAATTTCGCAATCATCGACTTCACCAAAAAGATGGCGATTATTGGCGGAACCGGCTATACTGGAGAGATTAAAAAAGGAATTTTCACGGTGTTGAATTATGTTCTTCCACACGAGAAGAATGTATTGTCTATGCACTGTTCAGCTAACGTGGGTAAAGACGGAGACACTGCAGTGTTCTTCGGACTTTCTGGAACGGGTAAGACAACATTGTCTTCTGATCCGAACAGAAGATTGATTGGAGACGACGAGCACGGTTGGACCGACAGCACTGTCTTCAATTTTGAAGGTGGTTGTTACGCGAAAACGATTGACTTGTCACGCGAAAAGGAACCTCAGATTTACGACGCCATTAAGTTCGGTGCGTTGCTAGAGAACATTGGTTTTGAAGACGACGGGGTTACTCCAGATTACGCAGATAGCGCGAAGACGGAGAACACACGTGTAAGTTACCCATTGGAGCACATCGATAACACGATGAATCCAAGTGTGGGTGGTATTCCGAAGAATATTTTCTTTTTGACTTGCGATGCCTTCGGTGTGTTGCCTCCAATTAGCAAACTAACGAAAGAGCAAGCCATGTATCAGTTCATTAGCGGTTACACTGCGAAGGTTGCAGGTACTGAAGCTGGAATTACCGAGCCTACGACTACATTCAGTGCGTGCTTTGGAGCGCCATTCTTGCCGTTGCATCCGACTGCATACGCAGAGATGTTAGGTAAGAAGATCGACGAGAGCGGTGCTCAGGTGTGGTTAATCAACACCGGCTGGTCTGGAGGTTCTTATGGAGTAGGAAGTCGTATGAAGTTGAGTTTCACCCGCGCCATGATTACAGCTGCGTTGGAAGGAAAGTTGAACGATGTTGAATTTGTTACGCATGAAGTATTCGGATTGGCAATGCCAACGGCTTGTCCAGAAGTTCCTGCAGAAATGTTGAATCCACGTAACACTTGGTCAGACAAAGACGCTTACGATGCGAAAGCAAATGAACTTGCAGAGAAGTTTGTAACGAACTTCGAGAAGTTTAAAGACTACGCAAGTGAAGCATTACTTTCTGCTTCGCCGAAGGTGAAAGCATAATATTATTTTTTGAAATGAAACAGGCCTGTTGCATTGGATTAATTCTTCTGCTACAGGCCTGTTCTACTTCAGACCCAGAAAATTCTGTTTCCGTATCGAAGGCGAATGAACGTTCGGTTTATTCGAAGAGCGAAGAGAATATTCTTACTTTTCTAAATTCGGAATACGAGACCGCCGTTTGGGCAAGCTTAGTTGAATTAAGCACCTGGGCAGATTCGTTAAAGAAAAACGAGTACACCTTGCTTGTCCCGTCAGATGCGGTTTTACGCAACAAAGGGTTAGATAAATATCAGGCTCTTGTGCCGTCTTCCAACAGATCTGAATTAAATAAAGAAATTGGTCATCACCTCATTCCAGGTCGCATTTCATTTGCGAATCTTCCTGACACGGTTTTGAAAAATGTGAATGGAGAGAGTTTAATCTATAGTTCTTCCACCAAAAGACTTTCGGAGTTTGAGATTACTTCTGTGGAGCGGGAGCTAAAGCTGGGGCGAATAATTAGGATACGATAGGAATTATGTAATGGGAAAACCTTCGGTTTTATTCCTACTGCGTAATGGGAACTGCGTTGTTCCATGATTGGATTGAGCTCGCTTTGCGAGAGGCATGGGTATTGCCCCCAGTGAAGCTGGGGGATTGAATCTTAAGATGGCGCACTTGCCTTCAGAGTTTGTAATTATCTAAACTTTTTTCCCCCACCTTCAGTGGGGGCATTACTCATGTCGCCCTAAGGGGCTCGCTGATGTGCGTCTCAATAAAGTTTCTGTTTCTTCCAGAGAATTCAAAACTGGAGTGATGCTCCTTTTGGTTCTGAATATACTTTTTCAATCGCGGTATTTCTGATTCACCGATACTGTATGCAGCATACCCCAATTGCCATTCAAAATCTTTGAGGAATTCCGCTTTAGTTTTCATCCAACGCGATGAATTTGTCTTTAATTTTTCAGCAAGTTTCATCACTGCGATTTTTCTGGATAAGAAACAAAGGATATGAACGTGATCATAATATCCTCCAATTTCAATTCTAGGACACTCCATTTCAACACACAGACCTCCTAAATAGGTGTGCAAATCATTTTCAATTTGAGGGAGAATAAAAGGCTGTCTATACTTAGTTGAGAACACCAGGTGAATAGCAATTTGTGAGATAGATTTTGCCATATTTTTTTTCGAGCTAAGTTCAATATGACATTTCACAAAGTCAAGAAAGACTTATGCTTATAAAAAGACAGAGCTCGCTTTGCGAGCGGCATGGGTATTGCCCCCAGTGAAGCTGGGGGATAGAATAATTAGTTACAATTTAATTTCAAGTATATGATTTCAAATTGGTATTGGGTTGCACCGCTGTAGAATTTCATTAATGGAAAACCTGCGGTTTTAATTCTGCTGCGTAATGGGAGCTAGGTTGTTTGAGCTGCGTTTTCTTTCACCGAAGGTTTGATCGCAAAGCGATTGATTCGAAGAATTGATCTAACGAAGTCAGATTGATCGCCATCGGCGATTTAAGCGTAATGGCTCATGAGTTCAATCCGCAACAACCTCAACGCATTTTCAATTGCTGGATTTCCTACTGCCGCTTCCATCTCTAAAACGAAATTACTTAGGTACATGCCGTTGTCGTTTGGATTCACTTTCGAATAGGAGACTTTGAATAATTCAGAGATGTCACTTTTCGCTTGCTGAATGTTCGCCCAAGTATGTTCGCTTACATACATCTGCAACGAAACATTGTGGTCGAACTCTTCGCGAATGTTGCGAATCATTTCCAACTGCAACAAGGTGCAAGTCATACCCGGACGGTTACTGCGCAACACGATGCTGCTTGGACGTGATCTTTCCAACATTACAATCAATCGCTCGTAGGCTGAAAGACGCAAGGAAGCAAGTGCACTTGCATTCGATTTGCGCAATTCCAACTGCCAACGTTGTTCATTGTGACGATGTTGTTTTTCCATAAGGAAGAAAATAATTGTCCCAGCAATGATCAAACTTATGGCGACCAATAGAAATGTAAGCGATGCGTTCATATTGCAAAGAAACTTCTTAATTGTTGCTGGTGCAAATGGTATATTTGAATGTATGAAAAAATATATTCTTCTGCTTTTGTGCATGGCATCCATTCAGGTATTCGGACAACCGCTTTTGCGATCTTATGTCACTCCGGTTAGTGCAGATGGATTTTATCTTCAGAACCCTTGGGCGGGAGGATTAAATTCATGTCAGGTTTCAAGAATTGATGCCAACGGTGACGGGAACAAGGATATTTTTATTTTCGATCGTATTGGTTCGCGCATTTCTGTTTTCATAAACATGGGCGATGTGCAAGGAGATACCTTCTACAGATACACGCTTGAATACAATGCGACTTTTCCGACGGGATTAACAAATTGGGTCCTACTGCGCGATTACAACTGTGATGGGAAGGAAGATATTTTCGCGAATTATTATAGCGGAATTAAATTGTGGAAGAACACCTCTTCAAATGGTGTTTTGTCTTTTGAGCCGGTGAATAACGGTGCGTCAATAGAGTCGGAATATGATTTTGGAAGTCCGTTTTCAGCGCCGATATATACCGTGAGTTTGGATGTTCCTTCAATCACAGATTATGACGGAGACGGAGACTTGGATATATTCTCGTACACAGAACAATCGACAACCGTTTATTTCTTCAAGTCAATGCAATCGGAAACGGGCAACTGCGAAACAACGAACTACATCTGTGGCAATAGATGTTACGGAATGTTCGGAGAAAGTCCTGAGAGTTTTTCAATTTTAGAAGGAGCCGATTTCGATTGTGGATTCAACGTGACAGATCCGCGCTCAACTGATCGCTTGCATACGGGTAGTTCAATTTGTTCCATTGACCTCGATAACAACGGGATTAAAGATTTTGTCATCGGAGATGTTTCTGAAAATAATTTGGGTGCTATCTTTTTTGAAAATGCAGTGAATGGGCTCGACAGTGCAACCACCGTTCAATTCGATTTTCCCGCACAAGTTGGAAACTCTCTTCCTGTCAATTTACCGCTGTTTCCATGCGCGTATTACGAAGACGTGAATAACAATGCAGTGAGCGATTTACTTGTCTCTCCGAATGCATACGCAACAGCGGAAGATGTAAATAGCCTATGGTACTATCAGAATGTTGGTGGAGAATCAACTCCGGATTTTCAATTTACACAAGACGATTTTCTTCAACACGACATGATTGAATTGGGAACAGGTGCTTATCCGGTTTTGGAAGATGTGAATGGCGATGGATTGAAAGATTTACTTGTCACCAATCGCAAATCGTTCGATCCAATTACTCCGAGTAACAACCACACTTCGAGAATCTTTTGTTATTACAACAACGGAACACCAACAGTTCCTTCATTCGATTTCAATTCGAACAACTGGCTGCCTTTGGCTACGGATACGTTGGATAGTAAATATATTTCTTTCGGTGACGATGATGGCGATGGCGATAAAGATTTGTTAGTCGGTGTTCAGAATGGATATTTGGTTCGTTATGAAAATGCCGCCTCAACGACGAATGGATATACCTTTTCAGACAACGGTGAATTACTGAAGGATAACAACGGAGTAACGATTGATGTTGGACAATTCGCAACTCCGCAATGGGTAGACTTGAACGAAGACGGACTCTTAGATTTGGTAGTAGGAGAGAAGAACGGTAACGTGAACTATTATGCAAACAACGGAAGTTCAACAGCGGCTTCGTATGTTTTTCAGGAAGACACTTTGGGTGGAATGGTAGCATCGAATATTCTGGGGATATTCGGATACAGCGTCCCGCATTTTTTCAAGAATGAAGTGAACGAATGGGAAGTTTTGTTGGGAACAGAAACAGGACAGGTGAATCATTTCTCGAATGTATCTGGAAATCTTTTGGGCGACTTCACCTTGGACACAATAGACTTCGAAGGCATTAATGAAGGTGAACGCTGCGCGGTTTGGTTTGAAGACATTACAGCCGATGGGAAGCGCGATTTGTTCATAGGACAAATAGGAGGCGGGCTGGGTTTTTATTCTAGCGATACAATTATTTCAGTGAATGAATCGCTATTCAACGATGTTCAGATATATCCGAATCCCGCGAGCACTCAACTGACTATTGATGCGGGTTCTAATTGGAACACTGTTTGCGCTTTAGAATTGTATGATTTAAGTGGAAGAAAGGTTTGGTCTGAACGATTGAATGCTAGAACCACCCTTGTGAATCTTTCTAATTTCTCTGAAGGAATTTACATTCTGAAATTGAACGGCACTGCTGTTCGGAAGAAGATTGTGGTTAGGAAGTGATTCCTTTCCAAATCTTGTAGCTCTCTTCTGCTTGAATTTCAAGCATGCTGAGGCCGTTGCAATAGCGCGCGCCGCGCGAGATGCCTTCTTGAAGAAAGGCTGTTCTTTCCGGATTGTAAATTAAGTCGTACAACACATGCTGATCTGTAAGACACGAATAATCCAAGTCTGGTTTTTCTTCGCTGTGTGGGAACTGCCCAACAGGCGTGGTGTTCACAATGAGCTTGCACTTCTCGAGCAACAAGGGTGTTACCTGGTCGTAAGAACAAGTATGATCGTTTTGCGGATTTCGACTTACAAAAAAATAACGGATACCTAATTCCTTCAACACAAAAGCCACCGCTAGCGATGCTCCTCCGGTGCCGAGAATAAGCGCAGTTTCTACTCTGTTTTCAATAAGCGGAAGAAGCGTCCGTTTGAAGCCGATGTAATCGGTGTTGTGACCAATCCAACGGTTATTCTCAATACGCACACAATTCACAGCGCCAATGGCTTTCGCTGCTGGCGTGAGCTCGTCGAGGTACTGAATAATTTCTTGTTTATATGGAATGGTGACATTGAAGCCGGCGAGTACTTGCATTTGCGGCAAGTTTCGAATGCCAACGATAGAATCTAATTCAATATTGATATATCGCTCTTCTTGTGTAACATCTTTCGTAGAATCTTGCGAAGCATCTTGTGAAACATCTTTCGCAATATCCTGTCTTTGAAATTTAGACATGAAATATGTTTGCGAAAAAGAATGTCCTAACGATTTCCCGAGAAGCCCATACGTTCTCATGCCTTCGAGCCGAATTTGCTTTTTAGGTAAGCAAAAACCATTGGAGCAAGAGAGATCAAGATAATCAGAATAACAACCGCTTCGAAGTGCTTTTGAACGAATTCAAATTGTCCGAGGAAGTAACCGGCTAGCGTCATACTTACAATCCAAAGCGCGCCACCGAAGATGTCATAAGGAAGGAATTTCTTTCTGTAGTCCATCTTTCCAACTCCAGCAACAAACGGAGTAATGGTGCGAACGATCGGAACGAAGCGCGCCATGATAATGGCTTTCGTTCCGTGCTTCGTGAAGAACTCTTCGGTCTTGGTTAGGTGCTTTTCAGCAATCAATGGTTTGCCTCGGAATTTCATTGCGACGATTTTCGACCCAAAAAATCTTCCAATGAAGTAGTTGCATTGATCTCCGAGAATAGCTGCAAGAATGAGCAATACAAAAAGCATGGTAAGGCTCAAGTTGTTCTGTCCCGCGCACAAGGCACCTGCTGCGAATAACAACGAATCTCCGGGAAGAAATGGCATAACTACCAATCCAGTTTCAACAAAGATGATGAGGAATAAGATGGCGTAAAACCAAACGCCGTATTCATTCAACAAGAGAGGAAGCTCTTCATTCAAATGCAGAACGAAGTGCAAAAAAGACTGTATCATTTCCATATTAAAGCGAACACTTGATTTCGGGTGCGCATTGTTCTGCGTACCCCTGAACACCACCGGCAAGGCTGTATATAGCGTCTCCAGGGAATTTCTTTTCAATCATATACACCAAAGCGTCTGAACGTTTTCCACTGTTGCAATGGAAGACAATTGGATTTTCTTTTGGAAGGGAAGGGTACTTTTCAATCAAGTGTTCCATTGGAATGTGCATTCCATCTAACGTGCAAATAGCCACTTCATATTCTTCACGAATATCTACCAGCAAATGTGGTTTGTTTTCGTTTTTCCAGATGAGTAATTCTTCAGGCTGCAGGTGTTGCATATTATCCTTTCATTTTTGAAACAATGTCTTCAGGAAGGTAATCGAAGAACGTATCTCCACGCAATCCCATGCGCAAACATTCAAGCGGAATGGTTTCATTCTCTGCAATGTTTCCAAGGTTTACGTTTGCTCCGCAATGCTTAATGAAATAAACCTGCTGTGCTTTCTTCGGTGCTTCCCAGATAATATCGTTTCCGTTGATTTTAGCGAGGATTTTGTTGATGAGCATCACGTGTGCTTGTCCGCTTGGACGATAGATTCCAACGGTTCCGCTTTCGCGTGCTTCAGCAATAACTTTCCATGAGCCAGCATCCAATTCAGCTTGCATCATCTTGATCCATTTAGCTGGACTAATTAAAATGCCTTCTTCCTTTGAACCAACTTCAGAAAGGACTTTGTAGTCTTTTGCGAATTCTGTGATCAGTTGACATTTCTTTTTGTGATCCAATGCCATGCTTCCGTCAGAAACTTCAACCATTTCTATTCCTAGACTGTCGATGTATTTGCGGTACTTGTCAAGTTCTCCGCGCACATAGCACGCTTCGAAAAGGGTTCCTCCCAAATAAACTTTGATTTTCGCATCGTGGTACAACTTCACTTTTTCCTTCACTTTCGTTGAAAACACTGATGTTCCAAATCCAAGTTTCACCATGTCGATATATTCTGCACTGCTTGAGATCATTTCTTCGGCTTGACGAAGAGAGATTCCTTTGTCCATAACCATCGTAAGACCGAACTGACGTTCTTTCTTTTCGCGGCTAGGCATGTGGCTTAGTTGAATGTTCATAGTTGCTAATTTTGTGCGAATATCGGTTAAATTTACTTAGTGTGAAAATTACACTAACCCTAGGTCGCTTTTTAATTGAATGTAAAACGGTAATTGAAGAATTTTCGGATAGTACTCTTCCAACTCTGAGAGCTGAGCACTTTCATTTTGCATAAGGTAGTGCAAAAGATCTTGTGCGTCTTGAATCCTTCCTAATTCAATCAGGTAAACCGCTCTGCGGTAGCCAATATCGGGGTTCGATAAATGAACCAAGGTAGCGTCTAGCATGGTGTCTAACGCCTTTTCATTGTTTCCGTTTTTGAAGAATGCATCGGCAAGGGCCATCCACGTTTCTTCATTTTCTGGAAATTCTTTTACCAATTTTTCTCCGAGGGAAATGGCTTCATCGAATTTTTCCATCTTCACCAAGACTTCCATTTTGTAAATGGCGTAGTCTGGATTTTTCGATTCCAATTCAATGGCTTTGTCGAGGAAGGGAAGAGCTTCCGCTAATTTTCCTTGAAGGTCCATAACCACACCTATTCCCAAATAAGCATCTGCCCAATACTCATCGGTCTCAATGCTTTTGTGATAATAGAAAAGCGCTTTGTCGTAGTCGTTCAACTTCTCAAAACACTCTCCAACATGACAGAAGATTGGAGCCTGTGGAGGTTCGTAAACATAAGATTCCTCAAGGACTTCCAACGCTTCGGCGTATTTTTCTAACTTGAAAAGTGCGTGAGCTTTGTTGTAATAAGCTGGAGCGAAATCGCTTTGAATGGCTAAACAATAGTCGTATGCTTCGATAGATTCTTCAGAACGATCGAGTTTTTGAAAAGCGTTGCCGAGGTTATACCAAGCTGCGAAACTAAAAGGATGTTCGTCTATGAATTGTTGGAAGTAGGTGGCGCAAACGACAGGCAGTCCGGCGAGTTCGAAACAATATGCGATTTCGTATAGTAACGTCTCGTTTTCAGGACTGCGTTCGATTCCTATTTTCAAGGTGTTGATCGCCTTTTCGTATTGCTCGAGGTTTTCGTACTCCAATGCAATCTCTAAATACACGTCGTCGATCTCTTCCTCCGAGCAAATTTGTAGCGCTCGCTTGTAATATTGAATAGCCTTGTTGTGCTCGCGCAATTGGCTGTAAACAGCAGCCATGGTCAATAACATTTCTTCGTTGTTCGGCTCGAACTTCTCCAACACCTTCAATCGAGAAAGCGCTTTAGACAATTGACCAATGCCTGAAAGAAGTTGCACTTCTTTGATGATTAAGGCGGTGTTATCTGGAAATAGCGAGTACGCATATTCAAGCGCCTTAATGGCTTTTTGATAACTCAGGTTTGCCTGGTATCCGTCGATAATAGCTTCAAGCTGCTCAACGTCGAAGTAATACGATTCGTTTTGCTGAATCATTTGCTCGAAACGCGAGATAAGGTCGCCGATGTTGTGGTAATCTGATGGGTCTTCGCTCATTGAGTAATTTCAGAGTTCAAGTCAAAAATAACCAATAATTCGCGGGGTATCCGATTAATATTTGAACACGTAATACACGATTTTAATGTATTCGTTGAAGGTTGTTATGAGTCCCGCTTCGAAGGTCCACCATGACTGCGCTTTAAAGTCCTTGGTTTCAGTGCCGAAGAAGTGCACTATTATTCCTTTTTCTTGGAATTTATCTCCGAAGATCATGCTCATTCTTCGCAAATGAAAGTCGCTGCTGACCACAGAAATTTCCTTCAAATTGTTATTTAGACAATAAGTCAAGATCTCTTCCGACTCTTCATAAGTGCTCGTGGCTTCTCCCAATTCGAAAACACGGAGAGAATCAACCCCTGTTTCAATCATGCATTTTCGTGTCAGTTGAGCCAATGTCAGGTTCAATCCCAAGGCGCGCATCTCATTCAAGGTGTCAGCACCCGTGCAAATAAATTGAGCAGAAGGAAATTCTTGCGCGAGCTCAGATGCACCTTTTCCACGTTCGTATCCGTTTCCACCTAAAACAAAAAACGTTTGGTTGGACGAAGTTGCAGCGGGCGATTCAGCAACCGTTAAAAAGTGTCCAATTCCACCTAAAATAGCCTTTCGGTAAATGAATAAACAGATGAAAAAAGTGAGGGTTAATGCTAGCACAATCCACTTCCGCACCTTTCCAAATTGACGTAGGGTAGGAAGTGAGCTGTAATAGGTGTAGGACTGATTCTCTTGATTTTTCAATTTGAAAATTTTACACTAAAGTAATGTTTTCTCCGAGCATTGCTGAATAGTCGGTAGGCGCGATTAAGTTGAGCGCGTCATGAATAGCATCGAGTTCGTTTTTTTTCATTTCGAAATTATTCTGATAAGCCGTTGTGTTGAACCACTCGGTTGCAGCAGCGGTAGAAATTTCAAATCGATTCGATACACGGAAGATGTTTTCTTTGTCGGCCATGAAGGCTGCACAGCGGTCGTTCATCAGCTGCAATACTTTTTGAATGGCTTCACTTTTTTGTGAAATGGAGTTGTTATTCGCTACCGCTACAAATCCGCACCACGGCGCATGAAACGTATCTAAGAAACACAAGTGTCCTTTTTTTACGGAAGGAATAGACGTGTACTTTTCCCAATAGAAATAATCGCTCTCGCGGTTTTTCAAACTTTGAATCGCGTTGCGCAAATTGGCGACTTCCACATACTGATCATCGGCCGGATGGAAACCCAACTGCTTCGCGTGAATGCGCGCCATGAGATGAGAACCCGATCCTTTGCGAGAGATGGCGTATTTTCTAGTGTGACTTGAAGTAATCTTCGGTGTGTCTGCGTAACCGCCGTAGATGCCCCAAGTCAATGGAGTCTTGGTGTAAACTTTCACAATGCGAGCATCGAGTCCGCGATGGAAGGCGCTTACAAATCCTTCCGTTAGCATAAGCGCAACATCTAAATCACCTTCTTGAAGGGCTTCGGTCATGACGCCTGTTCCTCCAGCGAAGTAGGTCCAAGACACTTGAATATTCAAGGCGCTGAAAACGTCTTGCTCTAACGCCAATTGCCAGGGTAAGTTGAAGTGTTCTGGAACACCTCCAATACGTAACGTAATTTTATCTTTCATTTTAGTAGCTGCCGTTCCACTTCCTCAGGAACCACTCAATGCTGAGCAACGACAAAAGTGCAACTAAAAGGGGCGCCCAATCTATGAGTTCTCTCACCTTTTTCTCTTCGAAAGAAACACTCGTGATTTCTTTTCTGCTTTTGATTTCGTTCACGAGATCATCAATCGCTGTTGCATTGAATCGTTTTCCGTTGGTGCTGGAAGACAATTGTTCTAACAACTGGAAGTCTGCAATTGTTCTTGACGTCTCTACTGAAATGTTGTTCACGCTGAATCCGCCTGACTTGGCGAACTCTGTGGTGCCGTTGAAAGCCTTGGCAGTGTAAGAATACGCGCCAGGAGGTAGCAGCCCAGCATTCAATTGATATCCGGTGTTGGAAGGAGAGAATTGAAGCGATTGCGTTGAATTATCCGGATACTTCAATTCGAGATTCACTTGCTGATTTAAAACAGGCATGAAACTTTCGTCGTACAATTCGGCATTGAAAAAGACCAATTCATTTTCAGCGAAATTCTTTTTGTGTTGAATTCTGAACTTCTCTTTGTTCTCTTTCACTCCAATAAATTGTGCGCTTTGTTGAATGAAATTATTGAAGACTTCGTGCGATTCTTCCATCTGATACAACGCAATTTTCCATCTCCAAATTCCTTCTCCGCATAATACGGCAACACGGTGTTCAGGTGTTCCTCCGAATCCCATAAGCGGAACATCGGTTGCAATCTTTCCAATGCGCTGAGTTAGCAACGCTTGAACTTCAGGTGCTACAGCGTAATTCCCGAAAGGCACGGCCAGCGGCGGAAGTAGAGGCAGGGCTTGTGTGAATTCATTCGATAAGGAAAAGTAACTGAACGAAGGATTCAGCGAGGCGTTGATGTCTGAAAGTTTGGACTGATAACCGTTCAACGAGAAGCCACCATTCAATGCATTGAAGGCGTTGAAATCGTTCTGCGCACCGAGAATAAACCAACAAGGAATTTTCGATTTGAAAGCTTCTTGCACCACGTTGTTTCCTCTTCCACCCAACGATGGAATTTGATAGGCAATGAGCATGTCGAAATTGTTCACGTTGTCTGTAAACAGATCAACGGTTTGAACCGTTACTTCATAATTTTCTTGAAGGCGAAGCGCTTCGGCAATGGCAGTGATATCTGGATGTGGAGCGTTCGCAAGGATCAATACCTTTTGTCTGTTGTCAATGACTTCAATGTACACTTGCTCGGTGTTGTTTCGAACATTGTTTTCGTTATCTATGCCTTGAATGGTAATGGTGTAGGCATGAATTCCAACTTGATCAGCAGGCAATGAAAATTCAACATTTTTAAATTCTCTTTCGGAAGTGAAACTCACACTTTGCGAAGCCAATTGAACACCGTTTTTCGAAACAGTAATGACGGTGCTGGTTCCTTGCGCTTTTCTTCCTTCCACATTTAAACGAATAGGGAAGTTGTTTCCGAGGTAAGCAATTTTGTTCGCGCTAACGTTCGAAATGAGTAAGTCGCGATGAAGAGTGGTGTCTCCTAAACCAACTGTAAATACAGGGATGTTGAGTTGTTTCAAGTTGGAAACCGGATGCGGACCTTTGTTGTAGAGTCCGTCTGAGGCTATAACTAACGCCGAAAGATTTCTTCCGCTGAAGCGCGCGTCTAATGCACGTTGCAACTTTCCGAAGTGTGTAATCTGATCGGAAAAAGTAGCGTCGTTTCCGTTCGAAACCTCATCTCCGAAAAGCAAAGGAACCACTTCGTAATCGGCACCTAGTTTTTCGGAAAGACCTTTCCAATTATTTAAAAAAGTTGTTCGAACCTCGTTCGAGTCTTTGGCAGAAACAACAGATTGACTGTTGTCGAGCGCCAAAACCACAACGGGTTTTTCAACGCGTGTTTCTATGGTTTCAAGAAGCGGTTGGAAAAGCAAAAGAACAAGCAGCGATACCACCAGGAATCGCATACTTGCTAAAAGAAATTTAAATTGAGTTGACCAAGACTCTTTCGATTTTCCGAAAAAGTAAAGGGCTGTGGCGTAGGCCAATCCTACCCAAACACAAAGGCTCAAAAGCCATGGAGATGCTTGAGTGATTAAGTGCGCCATAGCTTACATGTGCATACCACCACAAACGTGAAGCGTTTGTCCTGTAACGTATGAACTTAATTCAGATGCTAAATAAAGTGTTGTGTTTGCAATGTCTGTCGGAGTTCCGCCGCGCTTCAATGGAATGGTGTTTCTCCATTCCTCAACCACTTTCTGATCTAACTTTTCAGTCATTTCAGTTTCAATGAATCCAGGAGCAATGGCATTGCAACGAATGTTGCGAGAACCCAATTCTTGCGCAACGCTTTTCGTGAAACCAATCATACCTGCTTTCGATGCAGCGTAATTCGCTTGTCCAGCATTTCCAGTAACACCTACAATAGAAGTCATGTTAATGATTGAACCGCTGCGCGCTTTCAACATGGGTTTGATCACTGCTTTCGTTAAGTTGAAAACAGATTTCAAGTTCACGCGAAGTACTTCGTCCCATTGCTCTTCGCTCATGCGCATAAGCAAGGTGTCGCGCGTGATTCCCGCGTTGTTCACTAAGATGTCTACGGTTCCGAATTCAGCAACCACTTCGTCTACCAACGTTTGTGCTGCGTTGAAATCTGAAGCGTCGCTTTTATATCCTTTTGCTTTCACGCCTTTCGCAGCCAATTCAGCTTCGAATGCGCGTGCTTTTTCGTCAGATGATGCGTAGGTGAATGCGATAGTAGCACCTTGATCAGCGAACACTTCAGCAATTCCTTTTCCTATTCCGCGAGATGCGCCAGTAATGATAGCGACTTTTCCTTCTAATAATTTCATGATAAACTATTTTTACAAATCTACTGCTTCTGCTATTAATTCAGCAATGTCTTTCACTGCTATGGTATGCTCTTGTTCGAAGTGCTTCACGCCATCGGTCATCATGGTGTTGCAAAACGGACATCCGGTTGCAATAACGCTAGGCTTCACAGCCAGCGCATCTTCCGTGCGTTCAACGTTAACTTCTTTGTTTCCTTTTTCTGCTTCCTTGAACATTTGTGCGCCACCAGCACCGCAGCACAATCCGTTGGTTTTGCAACGCTTCATTTCAACCAATTCCGCATCGAGTGCTTGAATTAATTTGCGAGGCGCTTCGTACTCTCCGTTTCCTCTTCCGAGGTAACATGGATCGTGGAAGGTGATTTTCTTTCCTTTGAATTCGCCACCTTCAATCTTCAATTTTCCTGTATTCAATAATTCTTGAATGAGTTGGGTGTGGTGAACCACTTCGTAGTTTCCACCCAATTCAGGATATTCATTTTTTAGTGTGTTGAAGCAATGCGGGCATCCGGTTACAATCTTCTTCACTTCGTAAGCATTCAAAACGCTGATGTTTTGCATGGCCATCATTTGGAAGAGGAATTCGTTTCCTGCACGTTTCGCCGGGTCACCAGTGCATGATTCTTCAGAACCTAAAATTGCAAACGAGGTGTTTGTGTGATGAAGAATTTTTGCAATGGCTTTGGTAATTTTCTTTGCGCGGTCGTCGAAACTCCCAGCACATCCCACCCAAAAAAGCACTTCGGGTGTTGTTCCTTCGGCCATGCAATCGGCCATTGTATGTATCTTGAAATCCATGTTGTTCGAATTATTCGTTGGTCCAGTCTGCACGGTTCATAGCACTCATAGCCCAAGGCGCTCCGTTGTTTTCTACGTTGTTGAACATAGAGGTGATGCTGTCGGGCGATTTAGATTCTTCCATGATTAAATATCGGCGAAGATCTACAAGCACTTCCATTGGGTTGATGTTAATGGGGCAAGCATCTGTACAGGCATTACACGTTGTGCATGCCCATACTTCTTCTTCTGAAATGTAATCGCGAATCAAACTCTTTCCATCATCTACCCAAACACCTTTGTTCGCTGCTTTCGCATTTCCAATTTCTTCCATGCGATCGCGAACGTCCATCATGACTTTTCTTGGAGAAAGTAATTTACCTGTTTGATTCGCAGGACAAGCAGAAGTACATCTTCCACACTCGGTGCACGAGTATGCGCTTAAGAGTTGTGTGCGTTTTAAGTCTGAAACATCTTTCACTCCGAAGCGCGTGAATTCAACCGGTTCAATAGCAGCGTTCGGGTCGAGCATAAGTTTCACCTCGTTGGTAACCGCTTTGTCGTTCGATAAATTTCCAGGCGATTGCAACTTGCTGAAATAGGTTGTTGGAAAGGCGAGGAGAATGTGTAAGTGTTTTGAATAAGAAAGGTAAACAATGAAACCAAGGATACCGACAATGTGGAACCACCAGCAAAAGTGACTAACTCCTTCCAACGCTTCCGTTGAAAAATGTTTTAAGAAGGGTTGTGAAATCTGACTTACCCAGAACGAAGGCACACGCGCAGGTGTTGCACTTCGAACAGTAAGAATGCTATCGGCAGCGTTCATGATTAAGAACGCCTTCATTAAAAGAATTTCAGTAAAGAGAATAATGTTTGCATCGCGTCTTGGCCACTCCTTTATTTCAGGAGATTGGAAGCGCTTGATTTTTCCGAAGTTGCGACGTATGAGGAAGACAACACAAGCAATAATTACCAATCCAGCAAGGACTTCAAACAGATTAATTAAAAGTCTGTAGTAGCCTCTGAATCCAACAAACGAACGGTGCTCACCTGTAAGTCCGTCTACGATAATTTCAATCAATTCAATATTAATCACGACGAAACCAACGTAGAGAATGAGGTGCATAAGTGCGACGAACGGACGTGAAAACATTTTGCCTTGTCCGAAAGCCACGAGTATCATGGTTTTTAGACGTTCACTTTTGCGGTCGACTTCAGGACCTTTTTGTCCGAGGAGAATGTTTCCTTTTACAAACTGATATCTTTTGAAGATGAAGAATCCGGCAACCGCCAGTAACAATGCGAATATGATTTGAGAGATCATAAATGATTTCGATTTTTAAATTGAAGAATTACTTGCCACTTTTTTCCTGAATCATTTGATCAATGATTTTTTTCATGTCTTCCAATTCTGATTTAGAAAACTTGTCTGCGTCACGTCTTCCGAACAATGAAAATCCAACATAACTCTTCGGATGATTGCGCATGTCGTCTAACAATAAGTCGAGGCTGTGCGTGGCGTTTACCAATTCGTGGTGAAGGCTGTCGTTGTTTACCAATTTCCCCAGGGAGCCTTGTCCGCTGTTCACCTTCGCCATAACCTCCTCAAAATGTCCCATTGCCTGATCTACTTTGTAAAGAGTAGTCGTTAAGCGAATGCGCGAAAGGGTGTCGGTGAATTGCGTGATGTTTTTAATGGCTTGGTCAATGCGTTCGTTGTTTGCTTTTAGCGTGTTGGTGAGAGTTTGAGCATTACTGATGATTTCAGAAACTTTTCCTCCGTTGTTTGCAATAAGTAAATTCAAATTGGCAGAGGTTGACTCAAGATTGTTCATGGTGCGTTGCAATGAACTGAATAGAGAAGGAAGTCCTTCAGCACCCGAATTGTTTAGTGTGCGTTGAAGGCTTGCTAATACACTGTCTACGTGTTGAAATATTTCGGTAGACTTTTGTTTGATTGGGTCGATTTCATTTTTCAATGTTTCGGCTAATCCTTTTTCAATAACAGCAAATAAGGTGTCTTTTGTGTTGGCCATGACCGAGCTGTCGCCCATGACAATTTGAATGGCTTTTCCTCCGAAGAAATCGGAGTCGTAAATTTTAAGTTGAGAATCTTTCGGAACCGCAACATCAGCGTTATTCAAAACTACTTCAACCACCAATCTTCCTGAACCGTTCGATTCTAGCTCGATGCTTTTTACAATACCGATTTTAAAACCGTTGATGATTACTGGGCTGGAGACTTCTAATCCGCCAATTTCATCGTAGATGGCATAGTATCTCGTTTGGGTTGAAAAGATATTTACGCCTTTTAAAAAACTAACTCCGAAGTACACCAAGGCTAGAATCACAATGACTACAGCTCCAATGACTACTTCGTTGCGTGCTTTTTTACCGCTCATTTCTGAATTTTTTTAAGGGCTTCTTCGTTGCTAATTCGGATGCCATTTTCGAAGGCGACAACAAACGCTCCGCTGAATCCAGCATCGCGAAGAATTTTTTGATTCTTCTTGGCGTCGTCTAAACTTCGAGTGCTTCCCACTAGGTACTTGTGTGCGCCGTTGCTAAGGTATTCCTCAATTCTGACTAAACCTTTAAATTGATTTGATTTTTTTTGAATAGGGGTGGCGGAACTGAGTATTTGAACTTTAAACGCCACTTGTTCCGCAGGAATCTCTTCCCAAATAAGTCCTTCAAAGGCATTGTGCTGGATTGGTTGCTCAACAACAGCGGTCGGTGTGGGAAGATTCGTAGGTTGAATGTTGAAAAGTTTGCTCTGATAATCAACGAAGGCGCGGTACACCGCAGAACTTAATTCTTCTTTGGCAGCTTTGCTTTGCAAGTAGTCTTCTTCTTTGTTGTTGGAAAGGAATCCCAATTCAATTAGAATACTTGGCATGTTGGTGAAGGTGATCACATAGTACGGTGCTTGCTTCACCCCGCGGTCTTTTCTTCCCAACTTCACGAATTCATCTTGAACGTTTTTCGCAAGGAGAATACTCTTGTCTTGGTAAATGTTTTCGCGAAGGCTCATGGCAATGTAGGTGTCTGGATTATTCGGGTCGAAGCCGTCGTAATCCTTACCACCGTTGCTTTCCAAATAGATGGAAGCGTTTTCACGCATGGCATTGCGCAAACTCTCTTCCGATTTATGCAATCCCATAACAAATGACTCGGAGCCAGAAGCTTCGGTGTTCGGATTGGCGTTGCAGTGAATACTTATAAAAAGGTCGGCGTTGTTCGAATTGGCAATCTCTACGCGACGCTTCAGCGTAGGGAAGGTGTCGCCTGTTCTTGTATAAACAACTTTAACATTGGGGTAGTTCTGCTCAATGAGTTTTCCCACTTTAAGGGTTACGTCTAATGCAATGTCTTTTTCCGAAGTCTTGTATCGCCCAGTTCCCAAGGTTCCAGGATCGGTGCCGCCATGTCCCGCGTCGAGTACAACAATAAACTTTTTATCTATCGTTACTACTTTCTTCGAAATGCGATACGCCGAACCTAAAGTGAAAACCAGTGCCACTAAAAAAATGTACAGTATTTTTTTGTGCATCTGCTGTAAGGGTTTATTTTCTCGAATGTTTAGCATAGCTTTGACACGTGAACGCAATTTAAACAAAACTATTTTTCTTTGTGAAGGCATGAACTTCCGACGCGCTCTAATTTTCACGTGTGTGGTGTTGATAAGCTCCTTATTGAACCCGTTGTCTGCGCAGTCTGATACCTTGTCGCCAATGCCTGTTGACACCCTTTATTTTTCTTCGGAAGAGCAAGCCATGGAAGAGGTTCATTATTTCGGGAAGGACAGCACGGTGATGGATTTGATTAATGATCGCGTGTATTTATATGGATTGGGTTCCTATGTTACGTACGGAGATTTAGAGTTGAAAGCGGGATACATAGCTTTTTCCTTGACCGACAACATTGCTTTCGCGAAGGGATTCAAAGATTCGTTGGGGGTTTATACGGGAAGGCCAGTATTCACGCAAGGAGAGACATCGTTCGAAGAAGATTCCTTGGGATATAATTTCAAATCGAAAAGAGGAATTAGTTATGGTGTTCGCACGGAAGAGTCCGACGCGTATTTGCACACTGCCATTTCGAAGATGCAGGTAGACAAGACCATTCACATTCGAAAAGGTAAATTCACCACGTGTTCGAATCCGAATCCGCATTTCCATTTTCAATTGTCGAAGGCCATTATTATTCCGAATGAAAAGATTGTCAGCGGTCCGCTATACTTGCAATTCAGGAAAGTGCCGGTACCGTTGGGATTGCCGTTTGGATTCTTTCCGAATAAAAAAGAAAGCACTTACGGAATATTAATCCCAGGATATGGAAATGGAAGGGCGAAGGGATTCTTCGTTCAGAACTTGGGATACTATTTCCCCATTAACGATCACATAGACACGAAGCTTTTGTTCGACGTCTACACCGGAGGATCTTGGAGTGTGAAGAACATTACGAACTATAAGACTCGATATAAGTATCAAGGTTCATTCAATATTTCAAGAACCGTTAACAAAACGGGCTTCCGCGAGTTATCGAATTATTTACAGCAGTCGACTTTCAACATTCGTTGGAATCATTCGCAAGATCCGAAGGCACGTCCGAACGAATCGTTCAACGCGAATGTGAATTTGGGAAGTTCTCAGAATTTCAGAAATAACTTGAACGCTACGCAACAAGATTTCTTAACGAGCACCTTCAACTCTGCGGTGCAATGGTCGAAGTCTTTTCCTGGAAAGCCTTTCTCGTTGGCGCTTTCAGCGAATCACACGCAGAACACACAATCGCGATTGGTTCAGATTACGCTTCCATCTGCGGCGTTCAACGTTTCGCGTATTAATTTGTTGAAGAAGGTCTTTCCGAAATCTCCAATTGGAATTAACGCCTCGGTGAATACCGAGCAGCAGCTTTCGGCTTATGAGCAACAGTTCGGACAGTTGACCATGAGTGAATTGTTGAACAAGGCAACCAGCGGGGTTCGTATGAATACTACCGCAAGTACTTCTTGGAAGTTGGGACAGTTTTTAACCTTGAATCCGAGTGCAACCTTCACGGGTTACGGGACTTGGAAAGTGGTTTCTCCGATTGGCGATGCGCAGTTGGATACGGTTGCTGGGTTCAAAGCAGCGGGGAATTGGTCTACTCAGATTTCAGCCAACACGCGTATTTACGGAACATTTGTAAGGAAGGGCGCGAAGAAGTTGAAAGCGGTTCGACACATGATTCAGCCTAACGTTGGGTTCTCCTACACGCCTTATCAGAATTTCCAGCAGTTCGGCTATTACGGCGTGAACGGCGAGTTCTTGGGGTATTCGGCGTTTGATGCGGCAAGGTTTGCGCCAACGAGTTCATCGCAAACTGCGAACATGAATTTTTCTATTAATCAGAATATTGAAGCGAAGGTTCGCGACGAGTCTTCTGCGAAGGTGTCGTATAAGAAGGTGAAGATTATTGACAGTTTTAGAACCAGTACATCGCGCAACTTCATGGCCGATTCTATACAGTGGAGCAACGTGAATTTCTCGGCCTTTACATCGGTTGGAAAATTCTTAACAATGAACTATTCGTCTTCTTACAGCATGTACGATCGCGATTCGTTGGGTCGGAAGATTGATACGTTTTTGAATGAATCGCGAAAAGGAATTGCGCGCATGGAAGGCACTAATTTAGCATTGGGAATTGTTGTGCGCAGCAAGCAGGCGAAGCCAAGTTCTAATCAGACAGCGGCTAATCCGGCGGTTACTCCTCAGCAGCAAGAGATTCTTTCTACTAACCAAGCGACGTTGATCGACTTCAATGTGCCTTGGAATTTGAGTGTGAATTACAATTTACGCATGAGTAAGAAGTGGTTGGTTGATCAACAGCGCGACAGTTCTATCTATACGCAAGCGGTGACGTTCATGGGCGATGTTGCCTTCGCGAAACGCTTGGCGTTGAGCTTCAACGGCGGATACGATTTCAACGCGAAGGAAATGACTACGACGACCATTGGCCTTCACATAGATCTTCACTGTTGGGAGTTAAGTGCGAACGTGGTACCGTTCGGACTTCGTCAGAGTTATTACATTCAGCTGAATATTAAATCGCCTTTGCTGCAAGATCTGAAATTGCAGAAGCGAGGTAATTTGGGAGAGGATTATTTGCTCTATTAGAGCAAGAATGTGCGAAGCACGAATGCCCGAAGGGCGAGGGTCTTTGACGAGGGCAACTGGCGTTGCGAGGGCAATTAGCATTGCGAGGGTCCTATGGACGAGGGTTGCGGAGCAACGAGGGTCTTCGACGATTCAATCAATTCCCTAAATAGCTGTGGGTTACAAAATTGCAATGATGAATGCAATGTCCAACAATCATGAAGCCGATGGCGCGAGTGGAGTAGGTGGTGTTGTTCGCGGGGGCTTGGAACTGAAGCATTTCAGGCGACATGTATTTGAATAAGGCAATGGTGGACTTGCGGACGAGCTCGAATTCAGCAATTAATTCAGCAAGGCTTTGATTCATTTGTTTCGAGTTTTCGATAAAATCATTTTCATCGAATCCAGGAAGAGGCGTGCTGTCGAATCGTGAAAAACGCAAGGCGCGATAAGCGAAGATTCGCTCACATTCTATGATGTGCTTGAACACTTCTTTGGTTGTCCATTTATTTGGAGCGTAGGCAAAATTTTCTTTTTCGGAAGGGATGGATTTGAGTATGTCGAGTGTTGCATTTAAATCTTCTTCCAACGCCACTAACAAGTCATTCGACGGAATAAGCCCGTAGTAATAGTGGAAGTAGGTTGGCGCTTCGGAGTAGATTTCTTGGTTAGTCATGATGTGATGATTAGTATAATGTCAACGAGGGTCTTCGACGAGGGCAACTGTGTTGCGAGGGCAATTTGCGTTGCGAGGGTCCGGTGGACGAGGGTTGCGGAGCAACGAGGGTCTTGGATTATTTCCAATTGCTATAAGCGATTTTCGATATCCATCATTTCATGCAAAATCCTTATTACCTCTAATTTGTCTTTCTTGATGTTCAGTTTGTAAAAGATTAAGTGGGATTTCACTTTCGATCTGCGGTATCCTTTTTTGATTTCATCATAGTCGAGGCCAGATTCAGGATGTTCGCTTAAGTATTCAATTTCATTAAAAATTAAATTGAGATATCGGTCAGCCTGTTCTTCGGACCAGTTTTCTTGAGTGTACAGCCAGATTTTTTCTAAGTCTCTTTCGGCTTCCTTACTTATCTGCGGAATCATTTTTTCAAATGTGTTGCTTTAAGTTTTTTCAAAAAAGAGTCTCTATTGAAGTCTTTTGCTATCCCGGATTTTTCACCTTTTTCAAGTTCTCTGATGAGCTCAAGTTTTTTAGCTTCTTCCTGTTCGAACATTCTTAATGCTGTTCGTACAACTTCGCTGGCAGAAGAGAACTTTCCAGTTTGTACCATTCCATTTATGAAATTCTCGAAATAATCTCCTAGGAGTATTGAAGTGTTTTTAGCCATGACTTTTTATATTGCATCACAAATATACCAATTCATGGTATGTTTTGCAAAGTCGTGAAAAAAAATTTGAGTTTAGAATAGAATGAGAAACAGAAACAGAATGAGAAACAGATTCTTTTCTTCCCCTCTCTTAACTTAAAGATTGTGCATGTACCCTGCTGCTACAGTAAGCAAAACCAACAAAGCCGTTAGCAAAATGTACGTCCATTTAACAAGTGGAGTTAGGACAATGCGGCCGGCGTTTTCGATGTGCTGATAAACATTCAACGATGCGCGCAAGTAGTAAAAGGCTCCGATAGCAGAGGTGATGATCATGACAACAACCAATGCGAAATACTTCGCTTCGATCAATTGCGCAATGACGAAATACTTCGCTATGAAACCGCTAAACGGAGGAATACCTGCCATTGATAGTAATGCAGCGGTGAAAGCAAATGCCAATACACCGTTTCTTCTGTACAAGCCTTTCAACGGATTTCCTTCCAAGGTTTGTGTTTCTTTGATTACACCGAAGGCAATGATTCCTGCAATGCTGTACGTGAGCAAATAGAACAACAAACTCAACAACGATGCATTTCCAATAATGGTTGAAAGAAGGAAACCAGCGTGAGAGATACTCGAGTAAGCCAACATGCGCTTCACGTCGGTTTGCCACAATGCTACCGTGTTTGAAGCAATAAGCGTTACCGCAGCGATAACTCCAATGGTGTAACCATTGGCTTCAACATAAAATTGAAATGGACCTGTGAAGAGTTTGAACAACGCTACCATAGCAGCTGCTTTCACAATCGTTGACATGAATGCGGTGATCCATGTTGGAGCACCTTGATAAACGTCTGGAGTCCAGATGTGGAAAGGTGCTGCAGAAATTTTGAAAAGGAATCCAACCAAAATCATGGTAATTCCAACATTCATAATGATCGATGCGTCTTTTCCTTCTTGAATGAAATTCGAGATAACCGCTAAGTCGAAACTTCCAGTTGCGCCGTAAACCAAGGTGATTCCGAACAACAAAATAGCAGAAGCCACAGAACCAAGTATGAAGTACTTGAATCCACTTTCGTTTGAAGCCAAATCGTGTTTCTTACTCGCTGCCAAAACATAAACAGGAATACTTAAGATTTCAACCCCTAAGAATAACATAGCCATGTTTCCGAAAGAAGCCAAGAGTCCAGCACCGCAAAAGCTGAATACAACTAAGGCGTACAAATCTGTTTTTCCTTCGTGTTGTTTGAAGTAAGACGAAGAAAGAATAAACCAGAAGAACAAGACTACAGCGAACACGCCTAAAGCCAAGTTCGCTCCGTTTTCATACACCAACATGGTGTGATTGAAGGGCGTCTCAACGGTGTTCCAATCGGCAGCAATAAAGCCAACCAACGTAGCCAAGGCAAGAAGTATAAATGGGAGAACGTATTTCTTCAGGTTTAGAATGTCTAAAACCAAAACTCCAATTCCCAATAATGCGGTTAGTAATAACTCTTTCATAAAATTAAATTCCAGTAAGTTGAAGGCCTTTGTGAACAACGTCGAGTAACATACCCGGATATACACCAATAGCAATTGTAATAATGACAAGAATGGTTAACACCATTTTCTCTGATGCTGTCATTTCAGCAAACGCCAATTCAGCATTGTGCTTGCCCAACATTGTGCTTTGAAACGCACGCAACATATACACGGCCCCGAAAACAACGGTAAGTCCAGCCAATAGGGCCATAACTATGTTATGACTTCCCACGCTTTGAAGCAACAAGAACTCACCAACAAATCCGCTTGTTACCGGAAGTGCTACAGAGGCCATAACAATAACGAAGAACAAAAAGGCGAATGCCGGATGCTTTTCACGAAGTCCACCCAACTTGTTGAAGTGGTCGTGCCCAACACGCGACTCAATCATATCTGCAATGAAGAACAATCCAACTGCAATGGCTCCGTGAGAAACCATTTCAATCAATGCGCCTTCATAAGCAGTGTTTCCATTTGCTAAAATTCCAAGCGCAATCATGCCCACGTGAGCAATAGAAGAATACGCAATTAATAGTTTGAAGCTGGTCTGATTCAACGCTACGAATGAAGCGTAGATGATGCTAATCACGCACAACCACATGGCCCAGTCTGCATTCGCTGCTCCTGCAGGAACCATAGGCATGGTAATGCGAAGCAATCCGTAAGTAGCCATTTTCAACATAACCGCTGCAAGCAACATGGTACCTGCGGTAGGCGCTGCCTTGTAGGTGTTCGGCTGCCATGTGTGGAAAGGGAAGATTGGAATTTTTACTGCGAAGGCAATGAAGAATCCTGCGAATACCCACACTTGCTCGTGCTGTGAAAGTTTCGATCCAGCGGCAATCATGTCTGAGATTAAGAAGCTGTCTGCAAACTGACGAACATACAACAATGAGAACAACATGAACAACGAAGCGAAGAGCGTGTAGACGAAAAACTTCAACACAATTTGGCTTTTGTTTTCAGCGGTGCTCCATTGTAGAATAATGAAATAAATAGGAACCAATGCTGCTTCGTAACAGATATAGAAAAGGAACGAGTCGCTCGCAAGGAAAGCGCCCATCATGGCAGACGACATGAAAAGGATTAACGAAAGGAATGCCGATTCGTTGCGCATTTCATGCTTGCTTGCTACATGAACAATGAATGGAAGAAGGCATGCATTCAACAACACCATTAAGATGCTTGTGGCATTTATCGAAAGTGCGAAGTGTGCGCCAAGCGGAGCAATGTTTCCACCATCGAATTCAAGCATTTCTGTTTTACCGTAAGAAACGGCAATAGCGGCACCAATGGCAACAGCTGCATTGAGTAAAGAACCGACCCATGCTAATTTCTTCGATAAATCAGATGATAGGAACATCATCAGTCCGAAGAAGGCGGGTATACAAAGTAGTGCGAGAGTTAACATAGGTGCTTATGCTTTAAAAATCAATCCCAATAAAATAATTAATCCAACGATGAAGGTGAGCAAGTAACCAGCGATGTGACCGCCGTGTAATCTTCTTGCCAATGCACCAACACCTTCAGCAGCAGTTCCTGCCGCATTAACGATTCCGTCAATAATTTTCCATTCAACAACAGTTGCGAATGCATGTCCGATTGCGTTAGCTGGTTTCTTAAACATTGCTTCATACAACTCATCGAATCCGTATTTCTTATTCAGAAGTTTATGAATAGGAGAAGTGATTTCGTTGTCTTCTAAAACTGGAGTGGCTTTCGCAATGTAGATGTTGTGTGCTACGTAAATCATAACTACTGCAATACCCATTGTAGCTAACGCCAAGATAATTTCAACCGTAACCGACATGTCTCCAACTGCTACGAGTACAGGTCCTTCAAGGAAATGATCTAAAGCGTGTGGGAAGTGAATCGCGTGTCCCAATGCGTGAGGGAATCCAATGAATCCACCAACGATTGAAAGAACAGCTAATACCCTAAGAGGAATGGTCATAGAAGCTGGAGACTCATGCAAGTGATGCACCTGATCGTGCGTTCCTCTGAACTTTCCGTGGAAGGTCAAGTAGTACATACGGAACATGTAAAACGCTGTGCATGCTGAGGCAATCACTAATAAAATGAACACTGGCATGTTGTGCTCCATGGCATGCGCAAGAATTTGATCTTTCGAGAAGAAACCAGCGAATGGGAAAATACCTGCGATAGCGATAGTTCCGATTAAGAAGGTCTTTTGTGTTGTAGGCATGTATTTCTTCAATCCACCCATTCTGCGAATGTCTT
The DNA here is from genome assembly GCA_945881835.1 of Chryseobacterium gleum. Classification (GTDB taxonomy): domain Bacteria; phylum Bacteroidota; class Bacteroidia; order Flavobacteriales_D; family Sanyastnellaceae; genus CAIZGX01. The sequence continues at coordinate 472,546 of CAMCVP010000001.1, forward strand.
GCTCTCCGCCCATTCCGTGAATAACAGAACCTGAACCTAAGAACAACAACGCTTTGAAGAACGCGTGAGTAATTACGTGGAATACCGCAATGCTGTGCGCTCCCATTCCCAGCGCTACGAACATGAATCCCAATTGAGAAACGGTAGAGTAGGCCAATACTTTTTTAATGTCGTTTTGCGTAAGCGCAATGGTTGCTCCCATTAGGGCAGTGATCAATCCAACGTACATAACCAAGTTCGAAGCGGTGTGACTCATTTCGAACAAGTCTCCGTTACGCGCTACAAGGTAGATACCTGCAGTAACCATGGTTGCCGCGTGGATCAATGCAGACACGGGAGTAGGACCGGCCATCGCATCGGGTAACCACGTATGCAAAGGGAACTGTGCACTTTTTCCCATAGCTCCAATAAACAAGAAGATGGCGATGGTCGTTAGCATTGAAGGAGACAAGGAAGCAATTTTTCCGTGGTTGAATAATTCAACATAGTTCAATGTTCCGGTGTTGCTGAAGATTAAAATCATAGCGACAATTAATCCAAGGTCACCCACACGATTCATAATGAAAGCTTTCTTAGCAGCTTCGTTGTTCGCGTGTTCTTTGTACCAGAATCCGATAAGCATGAACGAGCAAACACCCACGCCTTCCCATCCAACGAACAACGTCACAAGACTGTCGCCCAGAACAAGGATCAACATGAAGAAAACGAACAGATTCAAATACGCGAAGAAGCGATTGAATCCTTCGTCGTGACTCATATACCCAGAAGAGTAAATGTGAATTAAGAAACCAACTCCAGTAATGAATAGGAGGTAGGTTGAAGAAAGTGAATCTACCAAAAAGGCCAGATCAATGTGAAGACTTCCAGCATGAATCCATTCGAACACTTTCACGGTAACCGCTTGGTGTGAATGAAGCTGACTGTTGAAGACAATTAACGAAACAACGAACGAAGCGAAGATGGCTCCAGAACCAATGATGGTAGTGAGTTGTTTCGAAGTGTTTTTCCCGAAGAAAACTTGATAAAGAAATCCAACTAATGGGAAGAGCGGTACGAGTGTAATTAATTTTTCCATGGCTTATCCCTTCAAGTTGTTTAACGCGTCGGTGTCTGTTGTGTGCAAGTTGCGGTATAGCATCATTAAGATGGCCAGTCCAACTGCAACTTCCGCAGCAGCAACCACCATAATGAAGAATACGAATACTTGTCCTGATGTGTCGCCGTGCACTTTTGAAAAAGCTACCAGTGCAATGTTCACCGCATTAAGCATAAGCTCAATGCACATGAACATAAGAATTGCGTTTCTGCGAAGCAGAACACCAAAAACACCTAAAGCGAATAAGGCAGTGCTTAGCCACAAATAATGCTGTATGGTAATGTTCGGAAGGATTTCCATAATTACGATTTTGAAGTTTCTTTTTTAGATAAATAAACTGCGCCTACCATGGCTGCAAGGAATAGTACAGACGCCAATTCAAAAGGAAGTAGGTAGTCTTTGTACAATACTTTTCCTAGGTTCTGAACCAATCCAGCATCGTCTGCCATTGGGGCTTTACCCATAACAATGGTAGACTTCGAGATTAACGAAACCAAGATGAGCATGATGCTGCACGATGAAACCACCGCGGCAATCTTCACCCATGATTTTGTTTTCTCTTCTTGCTCTTCGTTCAGGTTTAACATCATAATTACGTACAGGAACAATACCATGATTGCTCCTGCGTATACAATGATGTGAACCGCTGCAAGGAATTGAGCGTTCATTAAAAAGTAATGTCCTGCAATGCTGAAAAACGTTACAATCAAGTAAAGGACACTGTGCACTGGATTCCTGCTAAGAATAACAGCGAGACCGCTGAAAATTGCGAGGAACGACAGAAAGTAAAAAGCAATTTCAGTTAAGCTCATTGTTTTAAACGGTCTTGAAAGGTTTGGTTATGCGCGTGTTTTTTATCTTGTTTGAAAGACAATACATCGGGTGTTTGACGCTTCGTAACATCTACACGTTCGTTCACGTCTTCCACCAATATACTTTTTCCAAACACTTCTTCTCCGCGAGTGAATGAACTTGGAACAATGCGATCAGTAAGGAAGATGGCCTCTTTCGGACAAGCTTCTTCACACAATCCGCAGAAGATGCAACGCAACATGTTGATCTCGTAAATCTTCGCGTACTTCTCTTCGCGGTATAGAGATTCTTCTCCTTTGTTGCGCTCCGCTGCTTCCATGGTAATGGCTTCAGCCGGACAAGCAACAGCGCAAAGTCCGCATGCAGTGCAGCGTTCAGCACCTGCTTCGTCGCGCTTCAGTACGTGTTGTCCGCGATAAACAGGAGCAATCTCTCTGGTTTGCTCAGGGTATTTAATGGTTGCCTTACGCTTAAATAAGTGGCTAAGCGTGATTGCCATTCCTTTGAAGATTGCAGGTAAGTACAAGCTCTCCATTAAGGTTAGTTCCTTCTTGGCAACAACTTTTGAACGGTTAGTTAAACTCATGGTGTTGTTGTTTTACAGTTTGCCAGTGAAGTACATCACAAGGCCAGTAATGAAAATGTTGAAAATAGCGAGAGGCAATAACACCTTCCATCCGAGGTTCATCAATTGGTCATAACGGAAACGTGGAAGTGTCCAACGAACCCACATGAAGATAAAGATGAAGATTAAAATCTTTCCAAGGAACACCGCTGTTTGAATGGCAGAAAGTAGATTTCCTTCCAACCCTAATTCATGCTGAAATGGGAAGTTATATCCACCGAAGTACAAGGAAGCCATCACTGCTGAAGAGATGAACATGTTAATGTATTCAGCGAAAAGGAAGAAGCCTAATTTCATAGAGCTGTACTCGGTGTGGAAACCACCAACCAATTCCGATTCACTTTCTGGTAAGTCGAACGGTGCGCGGTTTGTTTCAGCGAAAGCACAGATTAAAAAGATTAAAAATCCAAGCGGCTGATAAACGATGTAAGCGTAATCGGCATCTTGTTGTGCAACAATTTCACCCAAGTTCAAGGTGCCTGTGAGCATAACCAATGCGATAAGCGCAAGACCCATGGCTACTTCGTAGGAGATCATTTGTGAAGAAGCGCGAAGCGCACCGAGTAATGCGAACTTGTTGTTCGAACTCCATCCACCAATCATGATTCCATAAACACCAATAGAAATAACACCAAGCAAATACAGAAGTCCAATGTTAATGTCGGCGATTTGCATTGGGAAGTAGGTACCATCGATTGTGAATCCAGCTCCCCAAGGAATAACCGCTCCGGTCATACATGCGGTAAGCATGAAAAATGATGGGCCTAAAATGAACAACCATTTATTCGAATGGGTTGGAATCATTTCTTCTTTGAAAAGCATTTTCAATCCGTCTGCAATCGGTTGCAACAATCCGAAAGGACCTGCACGGTTCGGACCTACGCGGTCTTGCAGCCAAGATGCCAACTTGCGTTCTCCCCATGTCATGTAGGCTGCTGCGCCAAGCGTTACAGCGAACACGATCACACAAAGAATAATTTTATAGATAATAATCTGATCCATAGTCTTTATTTTTCTTCGTTGTTCGGATTTAATGCTCCTGTTCCTAAATCAACTTTGTCGCCGTGCGGCAATGATGCGCGTTGGCGGTCGATAGAGGCTTTCAACAAGCGAAGGTTTTCATAGTGGTTCGCGCTAATTACAGAGTGACGGTCAACTTTCGTTGGTCCTTCAATAACCCAGTCGCTGGTTTTCTTGTGTTCGAAGCGACAGCTGTTGCAGATCCACTCTTCAGCTTCTCCGTAGGTGTCTTTGCGAGCGGTAACGCGAGCAACATCTTCACCTTTGTACCACAAGCGAACTTTTCCAGTACACGTCGGACAATCGCGGTGCGCATCTACCGGCTTGGTATACCACACACGGCTTTTGAAACGGAAGGTCTTGTCGGTCAAGGCTCCAACCGGACATACATCGATCACGTTTCCAGAGAAATCGTTATCGATTGCTTTTTCAATGTAAGTTGAAATCTCTGCGGCATCGCCACGGTTGATGACACCGTGAACACGTCCGTCTGTGATTTGGTCAGCAACCTTCACACAACGGAAGCACATGATGCAACGCGTCATGTGTAACTGAACTTTATCTCCGATATCGATCTTTTCGAATTCTCTTCTTGGGAATTCGTAACGCGTTTCTGCTTTTCCGTGCTCGTAGGCTAAATCTTGAAGGTGACACTCTCCCGCTTGATCGCACACAGGGCAATCCAATGGGTGGTTCAACAACAACATTTCAACCACACCTGCACGTGCTTCTAAAACTTCAGGTGAAGTAATGTTTAGCACTTCCATGCCATCCATAACTGTTGTTCTGCATGAAGCAACAGGCTTAGGCATTGGACGAGGGTCTTTTTCAGAACCCTTCGATACCTTCACCAAACAAGTGCGGCAGTAACCACCGCTTGTTTTCAATTTGGAATAATAACACATCGCTGGCGGAACAATGTCTCCACCAATCATGCGTGCAGCCTGAAGAATGGTTGTGCCATCTGGCACTTCAATTTCAATTCCGTCTATGGTAACTTTAGCCATAATAGTAGTTCTTCAATTAGTTAATGGGAGCAGTAAGGTTGTTCAGTCTGTAATAGTGCTTCACGTCGTTTACGTGCTCGCCGTTGCGAATGAAATCTTCGAATTCTTTTCTGAAATGACGAATGGCAGCAGCCACAGGCCATGCAGCAGCTTCACCCAATGGACAAATGGTTTTTCCTTCAATCTTCGATTGAATGTCCCAAAGCAAATCAACGTCTGCCAAGGTTCCATGTCCGTGAAGAATTTTGTGAAGGATCTTTTCCATCCATCCTGTTCCTTCACGACAAGGGCTGCATTGTCCGCAGCTTTCATGGTGATAGAAACGAGCGAAGGTGTAAAGGTTTTTTACAATGCTAGTGTCTTCGTCCATAACAATGAATCCGCCTGAACCCAACATAGTTCCAGTTGCAAATCCGCCATCGCCGAGACTTTCGTAAGACATTAAGCGAGGCTCACCTGCAGCGGTGTTCAAGATTAATTCAGTTGGAAGAATCGGAACAGAAGATCCACCGGCAACAACCGCTTTCAATTTTTTTCCGTTGCGAATTCCACCGCAATACTCATCTGAATAAATAAACTCTTCAACTGGAACACCCAATTCAATTTCGTAAACACCTGGTTTGTTAATGTGTCCAGATGCAGAAATCAATTTCGTTCCCTTGCTGTTTCCAACACCAATAGCAGCATAGGCTGCTCCGCCTTCGTTCACAATCGGAACAACGGCAGCAATGGTTTCAACGTTGTTTACAACGGTAGGACAACCGTACAATCCAGCGATTGCAGGGAACGGTGGTTTAATGCGAGGATTTCCTCTTTTTCCTTCAAGCGATTCAAGCAACGCAGTCTCTTCCCCGCAGATGTATGCACCTGCTCCGATTTGAACATACAAGTCTAAATCGAATCCTGAATTTAATATGTTCTTTCCAAGAAGTCCAGCTGCGTAGGCTTCGTCAATGGCTTGTTCTAAGATGCGCGCAACGTAGAAATACTCGCCGCGAATATAGATGTATGAAGTCTTTGCTCCGAGCGCGTAACTCGACAAGATCATTCCTTCAATTAACAAGTGAGGAATGCGCTCCATGAGGTAACGGTCTTTGAACGTTCCTGGCTCAGATTCGTCGGCGTTACACACAACGTATCTTGGAACACCTTCAGGTTTTGCAAGGAAGCTCCATTTCATTCCTGTTGGAAATCCTGCACCACCACGTCCGCGCAAACCCGAAGTTTTCACTTCTTCAACAATCTGCTCTGGGGTCATAGACTTCAATGCTTTCTCAAGAGAAGCATATCCGCCGTGTTTGCGATAGGTATCGAGGAAACGTATTCCTTCAATATGATTGTTCGCTAAAAGTATTTTCTTTCCCATGGCTTAGTCTATGTTAACGGGATTATCATTCGTGTAAACGCGCGCCTTGCCTTCAGCACGAAGTGAGTCTACCAATTTGTCGGTTTTCTCTAACGTTAGGTTTTCGTAGTAGTCACCGCCGCACTGAAGCATTGGCGCTGTTCCGCAAGAACCTAAACACTCAACGGTTTTCAGTGTGAACATTCCGTCTGCAGTGGTTTGACCTTCTTTAATACCTAGTTTCTTTTCAAGGTGACGAACAATGTCTTCCGCCCCGTTCAACCAGCAGCTGCTGGTTCTGCACACTTCAAGCGTACATTTTCCAACAGGCTTCAAATTGAACATGGAGTAGAACGAAGCCACTTCATATGCTTCAATAGGTTGAATCGAAAGGAATTCAGCAACGCAATCCATTGCAGGAACACTTAACCATCCGTCGAATTCAGCTTGCGCCAAATGAAGCAAAGGAATCAATGCCGACTTGTGTCGACCTTCAGGATAACGTGCAACAATTTTCTTAGCAATTGCCGCTGTTTCGTCACTGAATTTTAAAATTGTTTTTTCTGACATATCGTCCAAAATTTATGCGTCTAATTCTCCAGCAATAACGTTCATGCTAGACATCGTAAGAATAGCATCGCTTAACATTGATCCTGTGATCATTTCCGGGTAAGCTTGGTAGTAAATAAAGCAAGGTCTTCTGAAGTGCAAGCGATAAGGCGTTCTTCCACCATCGCTTACTAAATAGAATCCCAACTCTCCGTTTCCACCTTCAACAGCGTGGTACACTTCACCAACAGGAATGTCTGTTTCACCCATCACAATTTTGAAGTGATAGATTAACGCTTCCATGCTGCTGTACACCAACTCTTTTGCAGGAAGGTAAAACTCTGGAACGTCAGCGTGAATAGGTCCTGAAGGAAGTTTGTCTATGGCTTGTTGAATAATGCTCATACTTTCCCACATCTCTGCCATACGCACAGCGTAGCGATCGTAGGTGTCTCCGGTTGTTCCAACAGGGACAGTAAATTCGAAGTCTTCGTAAGAGCTATAAGGCGCTGCAACACGAACGTCATAGTCAACACCTGCAGCGCGCAGATTTGATCCGGTGAATCCGTAAGCCAATGCGCGCTCTGCAGTGATAGGTCCGCAGTTCACGGTTCTGTCTACGAAGATTCTGTTTCGTGTTACCAACGCATCGAACTCTTTCAGTGCTTTCGGAAACTCTTTCAAGAAAGCCGTTAATTTATTCCAAGCCTTTTCGTTGAAGTCCTTATCCATTCCGCCAATACGACCAATGTTCGTGGTTAAACGAGCACCGCATATTTCTTCGAAAATTTCATAGATTTTTTCTCTCCACTGGAAGAGGTAAAGGAATCCGGTCATTGCACCCGAGTCAACCGCAATAACGGTGTCGCATACAATGTGATCGGCAATACGCGAAAGCTCCATGATGATCACACGCAAGTATTGCGCGCGCTTCGGAACTTCGCAGTTGATCAATTTCTCAACCGTCATATGCCATCCCATATTGTTGATAGGAGAGGAGCAGTAGTTTAGACGGTCGGTGATCGGAGTGATTTGAGCATACGGACGGTGTTCCGCCAATTTCTCAAAAGCTCTGTGAATGTATCCAACAGTAGGTTCTGCTTTCACAATCATTTCTCCGTCCATGGTTAAGACGTTCTGAAAGATACCGTGTGTTGCAGGGTGTGTAGGACCTAGGTTCAGGATTGAATAATCCTTTTCCGGGTCGTTTGGGTTTATGATTGGAGTTGTACTCATAGGATTATCGCCCAAAATATTTATCTTGTTTATCGTCGCGTCCAGCGTCTTCCAACGGATACTCTTTGCGCATCGGGAAGTAGTTCATTTCATCCATGTTCAAGATTCTTCTCAAATCTGGATGACCTTGGAATTGCACACCGAAGAAATCGAATTCTTGACGCTCCATCCAGTTCGCCGAAGGCCAAAGAGAAACGAGCGAAGAAATTTTCAAATCAGATTTCGGGAAGAAGGTCTTCACACGAATGCGTGTGTTCGCTTGCATGTTGTGCAAGTGGTAAACCATTCCGAACTCTTTGTCGCCTTGCTCTGGAAAGTGCATGGCGCAACATGTTGTCAAAAAACCGAATGAAAGTTCGGTCGACTCTTTGAAGTGTTTCATCACTTCAAGGATGTTTTCTTTTTTCACTTCGAAGCAAGGGAAGTCACGGTCTACGTAACTCGTAACAATGCTCGAGGAAATATTTTCTGAATTCGATAAAACGAAATCGTGAAGTTCTTGGGTAGTCATGGCTGCCATTATTCAATTCCGTATTGTGCCAAGCGGGCTTTGTATTCTTCCGAAGTTCTGCGGCTGCGACCTTCGTTCTTCGCGAGCTCTTGAATTTTCAAGATGCCGTCTAAAACTTGTTCGGGTCTTGGCGGACAACCAGGAATGTAAACGTCAACCGGAATGATTCTGTCGATTCCTTGAAGAACGCTGTACGTGTCGAAGATTCCACCTGAAGAAGCGCAAGCACCCATGCTCAACACCCATTTTGGTTCAGCCATTTGCTCGTATACTTGACGAAGGATAGGTCCCATCTTTTTCGAAATGGTTCCCATAACCATAAGCAAATCTGCTTGTCTTGGTGAGAAGCTCAAACGCTCCGAACCGAAACGTGCAAGATCGTAGTGAGAAGCCATGGTAGCCATGAACTCAATTCCGCAACATGAAGTTGCGAATGGCAAAGGCCAAAGTGAATTTGCTCTCGCCAATCCAACGGCTTTGTCTAACGATGTGGCGAAAAATCCTGCGCCTTCGAAACCTTCTGGCTTGTGGCTTGGATCAATGTTTACACTCATTTCTTTTGTATTAAAAGTTTTTATTTCTCCCAGTTTAATGCGCCTTTCTTAATGATGTAGACTAAACCTACAACCATTAATCCCATGAAGGCGAACATTTCCCACAATCCAAACACTCCGAGCTCTCTGAAGTTCACCGCCCAAGGATACATGAAGATTACCTCTACGTCGAACAACACGAATAGAATGGCAACCAAGAAATATTTGATTGAAAAAGGCGTACGTGCATTTCCAACGGATTCAATTCCGCACTCGAAAGCTTCGTTCTTAATTTTTGTTTTTCTCTTCGGACCAAGTAGGTGCGTCAGCAACATTGTGGTGACAACAAAACCAGCGGCAACGAGTGCCATGAAAACGATGGGAAGATATTCCCAAAGGTGTGATGTTTTTTCCATTTCTTGCAGGAGCCCATTTTAGGGCGTCGCAAAGTTAGAAGGAACAACGGATTAACATAGTTTTTCGAAGTGTTTTTTCACACGAATATTCAAAGTTTCAAACAAAAAGAAAGGAGGCAAGCCTCCTTTCAAATAGTATTTAAAATCGTTCTAATTAATTACAGTCCCAAGAGAACCTCTTCAGCAGTTTTTCCACCGAACAACATGCGCTCTGGATTCTCTAACATTTCTTTCACTTTCACCAAGAAACCAACGCTTTCTCTTCCGTCGATAATGCGGTGATCGTAGCTTAACGCGATGTACATGATTGGACGAATAACCACTTGTCCGTTTTCAGCGATTGGGCGCTCAACAATGTTGTGCATGCCTAGAATAGCGCTTTGCGGAGGGTTAATGATTGGCGTTGAAAGCATAGATCCGAATACTCCTCCGTTCGTGATAGTGAAGGTTCCACCTGTCATATCGTCAACGGTAATTTTTCCTTCGCGTGCTTTTTTCGCTAGTCCACCAATGCCTTTTTCAATATCGGCAAGTGAAAGCATTTCAGCGTTACGAACGATAGGAACCATCAATCCTTTTGGAGTTGATACTGCAATTCCAACATCACAAAAATCGTTGTAAACAATGTCGGTTCCGTCAATGCGAGCATTCACAGCGGGGAATTGATGAAGCGCTTCACACACTGCTTTGGTGAATAAGCTCATGAAGCCTAGACCAACACCGTGTTTCTCTTTGAATAGTTCTTTGTACTTCGCACGAAGATCCATTGCTGGCTTCATGTTCACCTCGTTGAAGGTGGTGAGCATGGCAGTGTTGTTCTTCACAGAAACCAAACGCTCGGCAACTTTCTTGCGAAGCATGGTCATCTTTTCGCGACGCTCGGTTCTTTCACCTGTTCTTGCAGGAACAGCAGAAGTGTCGAATCCGGCAGCCATAGCCGCTGCTACGTCGCTTTTCAGAATTCTTCCACCAGGACCTGTTCCGCTAACTTGAGCAGCAGTGACATTGTTTTCTGCCATCATTTTCGCAGCTGCAGGAGCCGCGTGGCCAGCTGCATAACTAGCCGCTGGTCCAGGAGATGGTGCCGCAGCTGGCGCAGGTGTTGGCGCTGCAACCGGTGCCGCTTCCGCTTTCGGAGCCGCTGCTGGAGCAGGCGCGTTGCCTTGCTTCGATGTGTCAATGGTTGCAGCAGTTGCTCCTACAGCAACCGTATCGCCCGCCGCAGCAAGAATGGTAATTTCTCCTGATGCTTCAGCAGTCATTTCCAATGTCGCTTTGTCGGAATCAATTTCCGCAATCACTTGTCCGTTCTGAACGAAGTCGCCCGATTTTACAACCCAGTTGGCAATTTGAACTTCGCTAATACTCTCGCCTGGAGAGGGAACTTTAATTTCAATTACTGACATACTTATTTTTTTTAGGCTTTAGAAACCTTATCAAACAATGTGGTTATCAACTTATTCATTCGCATCTCATGCACACGCGGAGAACCTGTAGCTGGAGAAGCGGACGCTGGCAAACTTACAACGTCTAAGTTTAAGTCACGCAATGCACGCATCATGTAACTCCAAGCTCCCATGTTTTCTGGTTCTTCCTGACACCATACCAACTGCGCTTTCTTACCATACTTTCCAAGCAATTCACGAATTTGCTTTTCAGGAAGGGGATAGAGCTGCTCAATACGCACCAACGAAATCTCATCGGTAAGTCCGCGCTTCTCTTTCTCTTCTAGCAATTCGTAGTATACTTTTCCAGTGCACAAGGCAACCACTTTGGTTTGCTTACGCGCTTTAATGTTATCGTCGATTACCTCGCGGAATCCACCTTTCGCCAAGTCTTCAATCTTAGAAACCGCTTTCGGATAGCGTAATAATTTTTTTGGAGTGAACACCACCAATGGCTTGCGGTACTCGGTCTTCACTTGTCTGCGAAGCAAGTGGAACATGTTCGAAGGAACGGTGCAGTTCGCAACTTGAATGTTCAGCTCAGCAGCCAATTGAAGGAAACGCTCCATACGGCCCGAGCTGTGCTCTGATCCTTGTCCTTCAAATCCATGTGGAAGAAGAATCGTGATTCCATTCATCGTGCGCCATTTGTCTTCAGCAGCTGCAATGAATTGGTCGAACATAATCTGTGCTCCGTTATTGAAGTCACCGAATTGCGCTTCCCAAATGGTTAATCCTTGCGGCGTTCCGAAGGCATAACCGTAATCGAATCCAAGAACACCATACTCACTCAATAAACTGTTGTAGATGGAAAGCTTCGCTTGTTTTGGACTGATTTCATTCAATGGAACAATGCGCTTCTCTTCATCTTCGTCTGTTTTAACAACAGCGTGTCTGTGCGAGAATGTTCCGCGCTCGACGTCTTGTCCTGAAATACGAATAGGATGTCCTTCTTCCAACAAAGTGGCGTAAGCCAACAATTCTCCAAGCGCCCAGTCCAATGCGTTATTGTCTAACATGGTTCTGCGGTCTTCGAAAACTTTTTCAATTTTGCGGAAGAAAATTTCTCCTTGTGGAAGGGTGGAAATTTTCTTTCCCAATTCCAATAATTTTTTCTTTGCTACGGCGGTCTCTATGCTTTGCTCAAAATCTTTTTCTGAAGCAACACGAATGTCTTTCCACGTTTCTTCCAAGAAGTGCTTCACATAAGCTTGCTTCACACCGCGCGACTTGTCGTATTGCTCATCTAAATGGGCTTCGAAGTCTGTTTTCGCTGCGTTAACTTCTTCTTGTGTAAGGACTCCTTCACCCATTAATTTGTTCGCGTATAAATCGCGAAGGCTTAGGTGAGAGGCAATGGCTTTGTATAAGCTTGGCTGGGTGAACTTCGGTTCGTCGCCTTCGTTGTGCCCATATTTGCGGAATCCCAGAAGGTCAACGAAAACGTCCATGTTAAAAGTCATTCGATAATCGAATGCGATTTTCATGGTTTGAATAACAGCTTCAACATCGTCTGCGTTCACGTGGAAGACAGGACACAACGTGGTTTTCGCAACGTCGGTACAATAGGTTGAAGATCTACCATCTAAGTAATTCGTGGTGAAACCCACTTGGTTATTGGTAACAATATGAACCGTACCACCTACGCGGTAACCGTCTAATTGTGCCATTTGAATCACCTCGTAAACGATACCTTGTCCAGCTATTGCAGCGTCTCCGTGAATCAACACAGGAACAATTTTGTTTTCAGAGTTTAGGTAATGATCAATTTTCGCACGGGTTAATCCTGCTACCACTGGGTTTACCGCTTCCAAGTGAGAAGGGTTAGGGCAGAGGGTCAAGTGAACGTTGTTCCCGTTCGGAGTAACTCGGTCTATGGAATAACCGAAGTGATACTTCACATCGCCGTCGAACAAACCTTCGTCGTCGAACGCTACTCCGTCAAACTCGGCAAAAATTTCTTCTTGTGGTTTGCCCATGATGTTAGTTAAAACATTCAAGCGACCGCGATGAGCCATTCCAATCACAAATTCCTCAACGCCTTTGTCGGCGCCATCTCTAACCATGTAGTCCATGGCTGGAACCACAGCCTCACATCCTTCAACACTAAATCTCTTTTGTCCAACGAACTTTCTTTGAATGTACTGTTCGAAGGTGGTTGCCTTGTTCACCATGTCGAAGATTTGCTTTTTCTCTTCGGAAGTGAAGGGAGTCTTTTTCACAGCTTCAAGGCGAGAGCGCAACCATTGAATTTTTTCAGGGTCGCGAATGTACATGTACTCTGCGCCAATGCTTTCGCAGTAGCAAGATTGCAAATGCGCAATGATGTCTTTCAATTTCACATCGCCCAAGCCCACTTCAACACCCGCATGAAATACAGATTCGAGATCTGCTTTGGTAAGACCGAAGTTTTCGATGCTCAAGTCCGGAGAATACTTTCTACGCTCGCGAACCGGATTGGTATGGGTGAATAAATGCCCGCGTTGGCGGTATGCATTGATGAGGTTAATGACCTTGAATTCCTTGTGCATGCCGTCGTCTCCGATAGATGCGGTGTCTCTTGAGAGTACAGGAAAAGAGGAGTGTTGAAATTCGAATCCTTCGAAAAAACGTCTCCAAGAAATATCTAGAGATGAGGGATCTTGCTGGTATTGGTTATACAGCGCTTCAATCGTGTTCACGTCGGCATTGCCGAGATAAGAATTATCGTCCATCGCTTTCGTTTGAAAATACGGCCTCAAAGATAGGTATTTCTTCCAAAAACGACCTTTCTATTTCAGTAAGATATGAACTGAAGTAAATTAGGGTTGAAGGGTGCGCAAAGCTTTGATAATGTTGCCTTCTACGCGGTTTTCGACGTTCGAATAATCTTGCTTTATGAACGATTCGCCGGTAACCCTTTCGAAAAGTTCAATATAGCGGTTGCTGATTTCTTCCAACCAAGAATCTGACATGGCAGGTACTTCTTGACCTTCCTTGCCCATGAAGCCTTCGCTGATTAACCATTCGCGAACGAATTCTTTCGAAAGTTGGCGTTGCTTTTCGCCAGCAGCCTGACGCTCGGCATAGCCGTCAGCATAAAAATAGCGAGAAGAGTCGGGTGTGTGAATCTCGTCCATAAGCACCACTTCGCTGTCGTGCTTTCCGAATTCATACTTCGTGTCAACGAGGATTAATCCGCGTTTCAAAGCCAATTCAGTTCCGCGCTCATAAAGGGCGTGGGTATATTTTTCAAGGATAGCGTAGTCTTCAGCAGACACGATTCCTTGCGCTATGATCTCTTCGCGACTGATGTCTTCGTCGTGACCTTCAGAAGCCTTTGTAGTAGGGGTAATGATGGGGGAAGGAAGCTTGTCGTGTTCTTTCAATCCTTCTGGAAGCGAAACACCACACAACGTACGAAGCCCGCTGCTGTATGTTCTCCAAGCATGTCCAGTTAAATATCCGCGAATAACCATCTCCACCGCAAAGGGTTCGCAGCGTTTTCCAATGGTGACGTTCGGATCGGGAGAAGCCATTTTCCAGTTTGGAACGACGTCTGCCGTTTCATTCAACATGCGTTCTGCAATCTGATTCAAGACTTGTCCTTTGAAAGGAATAGCACGTGGCAAAACCACATCGAAGGCAGAGATTCTGTCTGATGCAACCATTACCAAAAGATCAGCACCAATGCTGTATACATCGCGAACCTTGCCTTTGTAGAAGTTGGTTTGGTTCGGTAAATTGAAGTGTGTTCCTGCGAGTGCTTCCATTATCTTTTCATTCCTTTCATTTGATTCGCTTGCTTCATCATGGCAGCCATTTGGCTCTTGTTGGTGAACATCTTCATCATTTGACGCGTCTGATCGAACTGCTTCATGAGCTTGTTCACCTCTTCAAGCGGACGTCCGCATCCTTTGGCAATACGAGCTTTGCGTGAAGGGTTGATCATGCTTGGGTTCGAGCGTTCAGCCGGAGTCATGCTGTGAATAATGGCTTCAACATATTTGAATGCATCGTCGTTCACATCAACATTTTTCAGTTGACCCATTCCAGGAAGCATACCCATGAGGTCTTTCATGCTTCCCATTTTCTTAATCTGTCCTATTTGTTCCAGGAAGTCATTGAAATCGAATTGGTCTTTCTTGATTCTCTTTTCAAGTCGCTTCGCTTGTTCCTCGTCGAATTGCTCTTGGGCTTTTTCAACCAAAGAAACAACGTCACCCATTCCAAGAATACGGCTAGCCATGCGCTCTGGATAGAATACGTCGAGCGCATCCATCTTCTCTCCGGTACCGACAAACTTGATGGGTTTGTTTACTTCACTCTTAATACTTAAGGCAGCTCCACCGCGGGTGTCACCGTCTAATTTGGTTAGAACAACCCCGTCGAAATTCAATTTATCATGAAACGCTTTCGCTGTATTCACAGCATCTTGGCCGGTCATGGCATCTACCACGAACAAGGTCTCTGTAGGCTGAAGGGCTTCCTTCACCGCAGCAATTTCGGTCATCATCTGCTCGTCTACAGCCAAGCGGCCAGCAGTATCGACAATGACAACGTTGTGTCCGTTTTGTTTCGCAAAGGCTAACGCGTTTTTCGCGATTGAAACAGCGTCTTTGTTTTCAGGTTCGCTGTAGACTTTTACACCAATGCTGTCTCCAACGACATGCAATTGGTTAATTGCAGCCGGACGATAAATATCACAAGCCACCAACAAAGGATTCTTTCCTTTCTTCGTTTTTAAGTAATTCGCAAGCTTGCCGGAAAACGTTGTTTTACCCGAACCTTGCAAACCGCTCATTAAGATAATACCTGGATTTCCTTGGAAATTCAGTTCGCTGTGCTCACCGCCCATTAGGTCTTTCAACTCGTCTTGGGTAATCTTCACCAATAATTGTCCTGGGCTAATCGCAGTGAGTACCTTTTGTCCTAGCGCCTTTTCTTTCACCCGATCTGCGAATTCTTTCGCGGTCTTGTAACTAACGTCAGAGTCTAATAAAGCCCGACGAACTTCCTTCAACGTTTCAGAAACGTTTACTTCTGTAATTTGGCCGTGTCCTTTTAAGACTTTCAGCGCTCGCTCTAACTTATCGGATAAATTTTCAAACATGGTATTCTACAAATGAGAATGCAAAGTTAATCTTAAAGTTCGGACGCACTTATATTTGTGGAAATATGTTGAAATGAAAAAGATAATTTTCGTTTTGTTTGCCGTTATAAATTGTGTGGTGTTGAATGCCCAAGCTCGTTACAAAGTGACTTCAGTGATGCAGCGCATTCAGACTACTGACTATTGGATTTCGGTTCAGAAGATGAATACGTTCATTACTTCCAACAACATTACAGTCTCTCGTCAGAACGAATCTCCATTGAAGTACACCGTGAATTTCAGCATTGAGCCGAAGCTTTACGCCGCATACAAAGAGGTTGTTAAAGATATGGGCTTGTTTACAGAAAATAATTTGAACACTACAGACAATACAGCTCGTGTGGAGGAGTTGAGAGGGAACATCAAATACTATCAGGATAAGATAGACCTTCAAAGTTCTTTGATGGAAAAGATGGATCCGCAAACGGAACAATACAAGACCATGTGGGGTGAGTTGAAAAATTTGGAAACAAGCATTCGCAGTTCTCAAACTGATTTGAACAATCTCACAAGCACGGAATATTATTACGTTGTTGACTTAGAAATTGAGGACGAGACGTATACTCCGCAAAACAGTTCTGTTCAATGGATAAACATGCCGGGTGTGGAATATTCTTATTTGCAAATCGAAGAACCGCACGATACGTTAAGTAGTCCCTATTACCAAGGTGTGTTTTTGAAATATGTATTCACCAAAGGCAAGTCCTTCGCGACGTTAGGAGCATACAAAACAACCAATAAATTGGATCCCGACACGATGCACTATTCGGAGATGTTCGTTTTTGGATTCGGACAAGATTTTTACTCCAGACATTTGGGAAGAGGGTCAAAGAAATTTTTCAATTTGTACAGCGGATATACATTCGGAGGAGTACTTGCTTCCAATGAAAAACGCAACCAGAGCTTTGCTTATTTAGCACCCGCCATTGGATTGGAAATTTTTAAAAATAAATATGTCTTAATAGATACGAAAGTCAACTATATGGTTCCTTTCAAAAACACCCGCCACATGCGCGGTCTGGCATTCAACGTTTCGTTCAATTTCGTGTTCTAAAGGAAGGTAGTCGCAGACATTCGCCACAGGCATTCGTTCGAAGAACATTCGTCACAGACTTTCTTGCTTTATCTAAAAAGCACAATGTGCCCCGAAAAAGCATGTGGCAATTCAATTAAATCCTTCATGGTGACTTGGTAATTGTAGACACCGTTCGCTGCGAAGTATTCACCGTCTAGCACGTTGCCGGTCCAGGCTTCATTTGGATTGTTGGTTTGGAAAATGATCTGTCCCCAGCGGTCGTAGATTTCCAAATTGTAACTTGTTGTTCCTGTAGATTGAGGAATCCATTCGTCATTAATTCCATCGTCGTTTGGTGAGAAACTGTTCGGGGCATAGAATAGAAATCCGCTCACAATGACTTCTCCAGTTGCTTGATCAATACATCCGTATTCATTCGTTACCGTTTGCGTAATCGTTTGAATTCCGGCTTCGGTCCAGTCGTAAGGGAAATTGCAATCGGTGCTTGTGCCTCCGTCTGACATGGAGTAGATGCAGTCTATTCCTCCAGTCGACAAATCTGTTACGGTAGTATTCGGACTTAAGATGTCAACGGTTTGTGGGACAATAGAGAATCCGGCATTGGGCAGCGGATAAACGACAATCGCATCATTCAAACTTTGATAAAGCGTGTCAATACAACCGTTCACAGTATAGACCATGAGGGATACATCGTAAGTTCCCGGGGTGTTGTAGATGTGTAAGTTTTCGGGTTGAAAACTACCTGTTCCATCTCCGAAATTCCATTCGTAAAACAATTGCGTATTGCTTTGCGCAATGGCGTTGAAGGTACCGAAGACAGGGGGACAACCCGCTGCAGGAAAGATGGAAGGGTCGAGTGTGGGGTCTATCGGAACCCAAAGGTCATCGATATATGATTCGGTGCAACCGTTATCCGTTATGGTTAATGTTACCGTATACGTCCCTTCTTGGTCGTAGTGAATGTTTTGCGGATTCGCGGTCGTCGAATTGGGAATTTCTGGACTTCCGAAATCCCACAGAAAAGTTGCGAAGTTGGTGTTCGCGCCCAAGGCTTGAAAATCGAAACTGTTTGTGGAAAGGCACTGTGTGCTTTGCGCAGGAAACGAAGGGATTAAATTGCCTTGAATCTCTATTGTGTTCGTTGTAGTGTCGGGACAATTAAACTCAGAGTAGGCGACGAGTTGAATGGTATAACTTCCCGTGTCGGGAAAAGAAAATTGTGGTTCGAAGTCGTCTGAATAATCGCCGTTGAAGATCGTGTTGAATTCCCACCAGTAATCTGTTGCATTCAGCGAAGTATTGTCGAAGACGTAAGTCAGTCCATCGCAGAAAGTTGTTTGATTGGGAATGACGGCAACGGGATCGGGCGGATTCACAATGGTAATGGTGGTGTCTTGCGAGCAGCCGTTGTCGGCAGTCGCAGTCAGTGTTATGGAATGAACGGCTTCATTCGAATCGAAAATAATTCCTTGCGGATGAACCACGTTCGAAGTGGAAGGAATGGAGTTCGAACCGAAATCCCAAAGAAGCGTTCCGTTGTTGGCAACGAAGGTTGCAGACCCCAAGAAATCGTAGGTGTCGAGTTGATTAACACAGGCGTAATCTTCAACAGTAATGATCGGATCTATTTCAGGATACACCGTGTAGGTGGCCGTTGCGGTGTCTGAACACGACCATCCCGGATTTGCAATAAGTGTGATTGTATAGGTGCCAGGACCAGGGTAGGTGAAGGTTGGATTTTCTTCTGTGCTTACGTCTGTGTTTTCGAAGGGAACTCCGAAATCCCAAGTCCAAAAAGTCGAGTTCACACTTTGATTCGTGAGGCTAATATCAAGTCCGTTACAGATAGAAGTTTGGGAAGGCACACTCGCAAGAATGGATTGGTCGCACAAGGTCACATTGAATTGAAATGTTCTACGCGTGGTTGAAATGTAAACGCCGTTTCTATATTCTTCTGCACAAACGGTGATGGTGTACTGTCCAACTTGAGTGGCAGTTCCGCTTATGAGCCCAGTAGTTGGGTTGATGCCCATCACTGGATCACTCGTAATCGGATATGTTGGAGAGAAGCCGGGACCGTATGTTAAATTGGCATACGGAGGATTGTCAGGTGGGGTAGGCATAGGATTGAACTGATCCGCGAATAAGTAGGGCGCACAAAACGAATAAACAATCACATCGCCATCTGGATCAACAGCCGAATGGTCAAACGTAAACGAAGCGTCTTTGCATAATGCAGGTGGAGGGAAGTTTGTAAATCGTGGACTTGAGTTGTAACCAACGGCAAGCTCGCTTGTGCCGGGCACGTGCGCAACATAGGAAACTCCCTGCGATTGTGGCGATATTAAATTGTCAATACTCGGCTGAAAGCAGCAACGCTGGTGAACAATGTTATATCCGCCTGGGGTGGGTGGTAAGTTCACACTGCCAGTATAAATGGCCTGCTCTACACAAATGTCTGGAGGAAGCACGAAACATGGATTGTTAAGCGTTACAGGAATGTTGGTGACGTTTGTGCTGATGAGGTTTATTGAAAGCTCATCGAATAAAATATTGTTGCTCGTGAAAATGCCAATAGAAACCGCAGCGTCGAAATCAGTTCCGTTCACGTTGGCAGGGCCGCAATCGCGAAAAATCTTTAGAGTTACCGTGTAATTGTTTCCGGTCGTGTGCGTGTAATAAATTTCGCCACCAATCAAATGCGAAGCAATTCCATCCATAGAAATAGTTATCGCGATAAGGCAAAACAAGATGCCAATGCTTTTGCGTAATGTGATATTTCTATTAATTCTCTGCATGAGTCGATCGAACGAATATAAAACCCTTTTAACCTTCAAAAGGTTGTCTTCCCAACTAAAAAGAATTAATAATCTCATTCCTTCCATAAATTTGAAACGATGGAAAACTTATCACACGTGAATGAAAAGGGAAACGCGGCTATGGTCGATGTTTCCGAAAAGGCCGATACACTGCGTGCCGCGAAGGCACAAGCTGAAATTATTTTTCCGGAAAATTTAAATTCGTTGTTTCAAAACAACGAATATCAATCTCCCAAAGGCCCTGTTTTTCAAACCGCCCGTATCGCAGGAATTCAAGGTGCTAAGCATACATCGAATTTAATTCCGCTGTGCCATCCACTTCCAATTACAAATATTGATGTTCAAATTGAAAAAACGGAAAATGGCGCGTGCATTCATTGCACAGTGAAAACGTTCGGTAAAACAGGTGTTGAAATGGAAGCGCTAACTGGCGCGTCTGTTGCGGCACTTACGATATACGACATGTGCAAGGCCATGAGCTTCGATATGGAAATTGGAGCGGTGAAGTTGTTGGAAAAGTCGGGAGGTAAATCGACATACATCGCAGTGAAATGAACCTTCAATCCAAATCGAATTGGCACTCGCGCGAGTTGGCGCTTTACGGCACCACTTGCGAAGAAATTAAAAAGTGGGTGAGTTATTTTCAGTTGGAAGTGAATCAGCGTTTGGCTTATGTCGATGCTTCTCACGCGGAAGAAAATTCAGATTCTTCATTTGGAATAACCACTCACGAAAATCATTTTGTTCTTCAGGAAGAAACAGGACTCGATCAAACTGTCCTTCATGAATTCGATGGGGCGTTAGTCAACGGCAATCACCATGCGGCTTCCAGCCAAATCATTTTTGTTAATCTTGAAAAAGAAAACAGTTTAGTCAAGCGAAGCGCAGAACTAACCAACGTGTTAGCCGTCGTCCTTCCGGAAGGAATGACAGAAGTTCCCGCGTATGTTCAACCCTTCCTTCAACCCGAAACTAAAATTTTTATGTTGAAGGAAGATGTGCTTGTATTCGTTTCAACCTTCTTTGAAGTGGCGTCTCTGAAAGCATTGGTATTGTTGGGAGGAAAGAGCAGTCGTATGGGTGAAGAAAAAGGACTCATTCAATACCATGAAAGAACACAAGCGGAACATTTGGTTTCCCTGTTGGAAGAAATAGGATTGGAAGTTTTTCTTTCCGTTCGGGAAGAACAGAAAGAGAATTATGCGTTCTTGAACAGCCCGTTTATTGCGGATCAACTTCAAGGTGCAGGTCCACTTGGAGGAATCGCTTCCGCCATGCGAACATTTCCACAAACGGCATTTTTAGTCGTGGCATGTGACCTTCCGAATTTGCAAAAAGAACAACTCGAATTTTTGTTGAAGAATAGAAAAACAAAAGCGTTTGCTACGTGTTATGAATCCCCATTAGACGGAGGTCCAGAGCCGTTGTGTTCCATATACGAACCGAAATCTTTTTCGGCATTGATGAAAGTTTGGGTAAGCGGAAAGAGTTGTCCGAGAAAAATGCTTTTCAATCGAACCGTTGAAGTTCTTCCAATTAAAGATTCGAAATTTTTAGTCAATGCGAATACGCCAGAGGAGCGCATTCAACTTCAAGAAAAAAGTAAAAGACCGTGAGCGTAAGCCGGGTTCTGTTCATGTGTTGCCACATGTTTCATCATTTATCTATGCGATCTACCCTCCGAGATTGAGCGAGCAACTCTTCAGTTGGAACGAATCCAACGGCCTCGGTTTATTTGATCTTACAGCCCGCAAGGTTTTCCTAGCTCGTCTTGTTACCAAGAACGACGGTGGTCTCTTACACCTCCTTTTCACCCTTACCACTATTGCTAGTGGCGGTTTAATTTCTGCAGCACTGTCTGTCCATTAAACTTGCGTTTAACGTCCCCCGCTTTTCACAGGGTGCGGCGCTCTGCGCAGCCCGGACTTTCCTCTAGTTTTGCAACCAGCGATGAATCCTCTTCGGTCTTTGACGCAAAGGTAGTACATTCGCTATTGACTTTTTTAGTAAGAAGATTGAACTGAGATCATGATTAAGAGATTATTCAAATTAGCACATCCAAAGTTTCAGAAATTAATTCTGGAATATCCTGTTTCGTTTGAACCGCGCTACGGACATGGACAACCTGCGCATCCGCAATTACTTTCCATTATTGATAATAGAAAAGAAGAGTACGAGAAGTGGCTGAATGCAGCATTGAAATACACACATAATTTTCAATCAATAAAGAACAATACCGATAAGCCTTCGGCGCAAGAACCGTTTTGGAATAATTTGTTTTTGCCTGGACTTGACATGGTTATGTTGTACACCGCCATCTCAGAACTGAAGCCAAAACGGTATGTTGAAATTGGATCAGGAAATTCAACCAAGGTGGCGCACAAGGCCATTACAGAGCAAGGATTGAAGACTGAAATTATTTCGATAGATCCGATGCCTCGCGCTGAGATAGATGCGTTGGCGAATACGATTATTCGTTCTCCGTTTGAAGATTGCGATTTTGATTTTCTTGAAGACTTGGAAGAGAACGATATTTTGTTTGTCGACAATTCTCACCGCGTATTCCCGAATTCAGATGCTACGGTGTTTTTCTTGGAAGTGCTACCGAGATTGAAGAAGGGAGTGGTGGTTCAAATACACGATGTGTATTTGCCTTTCGACTATCCGCAGTTTATGTGCGATCGTTTTTATTCAGAGCAATACATGTTAGCAGCATTTCTTTTAGCGAACAGCGAAAAGTATGCGCCGATCATTCCGAATTATTATCTTTCAGAAAACAAAGAATTAAGTCAAATCATAGAGCCGATTTGGAACGCCCTTCCGCATGTTGTGGAGAAACACGGCGGTTCGTTTTGGTTGAAAATTGAAAAGTAACATGACAGAAAACACGCTCTCTCGCAAAAAGATTCATAACGGATGGGCCATGTACGATTGGGCCAACTCGGTTTACAATCTGGTCATAGGAACTGCTATTTTTCCCATTTTCTATGGAGCTGTTACGGCACAGAAGAATGCGGAAGGAATTATTACCGGACATAAAGTTACGTTCTTCGGCGGGCAATACGAGAACACCGAGTTGTTGAGTTATTGCATTGCCTTCGCCTTGGCTTGTGTTTGTGTACTGGTTCCTTTGTTTTCAGGTGTTGCGGATTATTTCGGAAGGAAGAAAACATTCATGCAGATCTACTGCTATTTGGGAGCTGCGGCAAGTGCATCGTTGTATTTCTTCGATATTAATCATTTGGAATTGTCGATGTTGAGCGTAGTTCTTGCTTCAGTCGGATTCTGGTGTAGCTACGCCATGTACAATTCTTTCTTGCCTGTTGTTGCTACCGAAGAGGAGCAAGATAAATTAAGCGCGAAAGGATTTTCGCTGGGATATATTGGAAGTGTTATTTTGTTACTTGGAAATTTGATTGCCATTATGGTTTTCAAGATGAGTCCGCGTTGGAGCTTTGTTTCTGTGGCTATTTGGTGGGCTGGATTTGCACAAATAACGTTCTCGAGATTGCATGAAGAGCGCAAGCATACACAGGTTCATTCTGGAATTTTTTCTCAAGGTTTTCGAGAGCTTCATGGCGTGTGGAAGGAGTTGAAGCACACGAAGCAATTGAAGAGTTATTTGTTGGCGTTTTTTGTTTTCAGTATGGGAATTCAGACCATCATGCAAATGGCAAGTTTCTTTGGTGAAAAGGAAATTCAGTTGAAGTCAGATCAGTTAATCGTTGCCATCTTGTTAGTACAGTTGATTGCCATTCCTGGTGCGTATGTTTTTTCATTCGGTTCCAGAAGATTGGGTAACATTCCTATGTTACAATTGGCGCTGCTTATTTGGGCTGCAATTTGCTATTTCGCGTTTGCCTTTGTGAATGATGTGGTGACGTTTTTTATTGCGGCAAGTCTTATTGGATTCATCATGGGTGGCACACAGTCGCTTGCGCGTAGCACGTATTCGAAATTGATTCCAGGACGAAAAGACACCGCGTCTTTTTTCAGTTTCTATGATGTGACTGAAAAAGTGGGACTCATCATTGGTCTTATTTCCTTCGGATTTATTGAAGGTCAATTCAGTATGCGATACAGCATTTTGGCTTTGATAGTTTTCTTCCTAGTAGGGTTTGCCTTGATGTTCTTCATTCCGAAGAATAAGACTGAGGTGTTGAATAACTAGGCGAAAAGATGCCTGCTAGATTTCTCTATTTTGTTTTTGTGTTGCTTTTGTCTTTAGTCTTTGAGAGCGTCTATTCTCAAACGTCGGACAAGAATTATCTTGTTCGTGAGAAATTGTTAACCACGGAAAACGGTCTTGTTTCTCGCGACGTCTATTGTGCGGTTCAAGATGATCTTGGATTTATTTGGTTCGGAACTAAATACGGTCTGAATAGATTCGATGGGCATAATTGTATTATCTTTAACACGAGCAATGGTCTGTTCTCAAATACAATTACAAATTTGGTGAAAGGCAGTGCCAATGAAATTTTCATTGAATACGGTGATCAATGGCAGCCCTTTGATATTCAGAACAGAATTGATCTGTTCGATTGCGGTAAACTAAAAGTAGTTGCCACAGTAACGAAAGAAAATCAGGGTAAATTCAACTCACTTCCACCAGAAGTAATATTAAATTTAAATGAAGGTCGAAATTGGAGAATTCAATCTGTTTCTTTATCCACGCTTAAAGACAAGCATCAGGTTTCGGATGAGAGTGCCAGATTATATCAATCGCCTTCATGTAACGGCAGGCTATTGGTTACGAGAGATAGAGGCGTGTATTACCTTGAAGGAGGAATTGAATATGAGGTGTTGAATAGTGAGGAGTTCTTTCGTGAAGGAAATACCACAGTAAATTATTTCTTCAAGGATGTTCAAGGGAATATTTGGATTTGTGTAGAGAAGGGTGTTTACAGAATCAATTTGAGAGAGAAAATGTTTCGAACGATGTTTACCTCTCAAGAGTTAAGCGAACATAAGATTCCGCAGGTGAGAGGTATTTCTGCATCTGCCCAAGGCTCATTTATACAAGCGGTATTGTTGAACGCATTGATTAGTAAATCCGATGACTTGAATTTTGTAAGAAAGAACAGTCTCTGTTGGGGATTGTTGGAGTACGACGGTAGAATGTATTTTGCTGCAGATGGAAATTTTATCGAGGCTGAACCTGTTACTTTTCGTGAAAGAAGAAGTTGCAGACTGAAGCCTGGTATAGACGGAATGGTGAATTGCATTTATCCTGCAAATGATTCTTTGTTTTTGTTGGGGAGAGGAGGTGATATACTGTTTGTGAATAGGAATTCTTTGAAGAGTGAGGTGTTGCTGAAGAAGATAAATTCGTCTATTCCAGATGTTAAAAACGTTTATCGGTTTTTTAATTCTTCCCGAGGATTAATAGCAGTTGCCGAGAACGGACTTTTTGTATTGTCAGACCATGTTATTGTCGATTATTACGGACCTGAGGCAAAAAGCCCTGATCGAAATTTGCCAATATCTTATTTGTTGGATGCTTGTGAAGATGGTTCAAAAAATCTTTGGCTCGGGACAAACGGTCAAGGTTTGGTTAGATGGAATTGGAATAGCAGTGGTTCTCCAATTGAATATTATTCTACAAGTCAGGGGTTGCCAAGTATGATTATTTATAGACTTGAAAAAGATGAATTAAACAACATATGGGCAAGCACAGATGATGGTGTTTTTTCTCTGAATTTGAACTCAAATTTGATTAGAGCATTTAAAATTGAAGATGGCTTGCCTAGTAACGAATTTAATCGCACCTCTTCTTTTAAAAGTAGTAACGGAGATATTTTTTTTGGAAGCGTAAACGGAGTGGTGTCATTTTCACCAAAGGCTTTTTATTTAAGTGATTATTCAACGTCAGCGCCACTCAGAGTAGTTGGAATTTCGAAACGAACGAAGGGTAATAACAGTGAGGTTGATTTGGTTGAAACCTTTAATCAAACAGGTCAAATAGTCTGGACAAATTCCGACTATTTGCTTGAGATTGATTTTGCTTTACTTGATTTTCGGGGCTTTAGTATTAGCTATTCGTATCGTATTCCAGGGATTGTGAATGAATGGACATTACTGGAAAGAAACACACTCACGTTGGGGTCACTGCCACAAGGGGTTTTCAATATTGAGGTAAGAGCTCAGCTCGAGAATGGTGAAGTCGTTGAGCAAAATTTACTCATACCTATTGATGTAGTTCCGCCATTTTATCTGCGTGTTCCATTTGTTCTATCGGCTTTAGCTGGGGCCGTTTTATTGGTTTTTTTCATAGTCTGGGGAAGAGGAAGAAAATTGAAAAATCAGAATTTGAAATTGGAAGGATTGGTGCTAGATAGAACGAACGACTTAGTGAAGAGTTTAGAAGAGAAAGATATTTTACTCAAAGAACTTCACCACCGAGTGAAAAACAATTTACAGACAATTATTTCGCTGCTGGATCTTCAAAAAGAGCAATTGAAAGATTCAAGTGCAATTGAAGCATTAAATGTAAGTCAAACGCGATTGTCGAGCATCGCTTTAATCCACGAAAACTTTTATAACACTGATAATCTCAAAGACATCAGCTTTGATTCTTTTATTTTGGATTTGACCAATGCGATTCAAATTTCATTCGGGAAAACAGCGAGTGAGGTTCATTTTGAACTTCGTGACAGTGATATTTGTATTGACATTGCCTCTGCAATTCCGCTAGGACTTGCGGTAAATGAGCTTTTAACGAACTCATTTAAACACATAGATGCGACATGTTACCCTGTTGTAATAACCATTGAGCTTGTAGAGGTGAACTCGTATGAATATGAGTTGACCTATAGAGACAATGGCCAGGGCTTTCCGGTTGATGAAATTATGCACAAGCCGAACTCATTGGGATTGAAATTGGTTAAAGGGTTGACATCACAATTAAAGGGAAAACTTGACTATTCAAACAACAACGGGAGCATATTTGTAATACGATTTCCTAAAAACCGAAATTCGAAGAAATGAAGAAAATTGGCGTTATCGAAGACGAGATTATAATTGCAGAATCTATCTGTTTAGCTCTTCGCAAGTTGAATTACGAGGTCGTTGGTCCTGCTTTGAATTGCGAAGAAGCCATTCAAATGTTAGCAGAGGATAATCCAGATTTAATTATTTTGGATATCAACTTGAATGATGTCCGCGATGGAATTGAATTGGGTGATTTTGTGAATAAGCACTACGGAATTCCAATTGTCATATTAACGGCTAATAGCGATCTTCAAACCATTGAAAGAGCCAAGCCAATGAGACCCGCTGCGTTTCTTGTCAAGCCGTTTAAAAAAGAAGATTTGCTGTCATCCATTGAAATTGCACTTTCAAACCATCAGAGTTCAAAACTGACATTGGATTTTCAAAATTCAGTTTTCGTAGAACGCTTGAAAAGGAGTTATGAAATCACAGACAGAGAGATTGAAATTATTTCTTTCGTTTCAAAGGGAAGAAAACAGAAAGAAATAGGACTATTACTTGAAATATCAGAGGCTACGGTGAAAAGACATTTGTCGAATATCTTTTTAAAGATGGATGTGAATTCAAGTATCGAGATGCTGAATAAGTTGCAGGCGGATTAATTTTCTAGTTTAGTTTTTTCAATCGAAATGTTTAATGTGTTCACGAATGGTTAGCCAAAAGCCAAACTGGGAATCGATTTGACAAGCAATGTCGTCAATTCCGTAAGAATTATAACCTTGATAATTCGGTAAATCCAAATTTTAGAATTTTGAATAAGAACGAAGTTGCTTCCTATGTATGAGCCTAATACGCTTCCTGCTGAGAGGAGAAGTCCAACTTGCCAATTAATATTTCCTTCAATTGCAAATGTGAATATAGAAACGATGCTTATCGCGAGCACAAGTACGCTTTTAATAATATTTGCTTGGATGAATTCATATTTCATAAAGAGCACAAGCGTAAATAGAATGAATAGTGCAGAGTCAAGCACAATCATTCCGCCCCAAATCCCAACAATGAAGAAAATCAGAAATGATTTTATATTGATTTTTTGATTTGTAGAAAAGGAGTTGTTTAAGAATTTTTGAGAGTTTAATGAAATGAGAATAATAGATAATATCAGCGCTATTCCTAAAAATATATATGAGTATAAACTTGGTAATGATTCAATATACAAGGCCCCTAATAAGGCACCGGCAGAAATGGGCAATATCATAGCAACTGTATCTCGCCAGGGTATTTTTCCTTTTATTTGATAGTTGGCTACACTTGTGAGAAAACCAATTAATACAGGAAGTCTATTCGTTCCATTGGCGATTATAGGGTCAATTCCTAAGAGGATCATTATTGGCAGCGTAATGGAAGATCCGCTGCTAGCTGCGGTGTTCATGAATCCTGATAGAATTCCAACTGTTATGAATATTACGATTTCGGAGGTTGGCATCTTCTAAGTATGAATTGTAAAAAAAAAAGATCTTGTGTTTTATTCAGATTGCCCAACGAATATCCATTCGTAATTGCCATTGTTGTTTTGTAATCCCCAAAAGTCAAATGTTCCATTTGCACGATCTCCGTTGGCATCTAGTTCAATTACACCAGTAGCACCTTCAAATGAATTTGAAGAATTGTAAAACCAAGTTTGTAAGTCAGTTGAACTGGCAGGCACACCAGGATACGACTCAACCATTTTACCAAGAGTCTGCATGATGTCGAAGGCACACAATGTTAATGCGTCTCCTTGCACCCCTGTAGTGCTGAAAATGCTATTTAACAAGGACTCCCAAATTGTTTGCTGCGAGGTAGGTAAACTGAAACCAGGGCTGTAGAATTGAGTGTTTACAGCGAATTGTGAGGCCAATGCGTCATTAAGTAAATTGGCGTTCTTGAAAAATCCAATTCCGCCATACCATTGGACACCCGATAAAGTGGCATCTGAAGACGCTTGGTTAAAGAGCAGAATGGTTTCATCAAAAGACGTTGTCAGAACAGCTATTTGATCGTTGCTAAATGTTGTCTCGTAATTTAAAATTTGATTTTTTACTTCAGCAAGTACAGCAGAGAAATCAGAGTCTGTCCCATTGAATACACCAGCATTAACCACCGTGCCACCTGAATTTGTAAAGTGATTGGTAACTGCGTTTTGCAAACCAATGCTGCCTGCATCGTTTCTTGAAATTAGGACGAGGGCTTGTTTCCCTTGGTTAAGATAGGATTGAGACATTGCTGATCCGACTATGGCTTGACCAGGCGAAAAGCGATAGATCATGTCATTTGGAATTGCCAACGATGCTGAAGTGCTGCTCGGACTAACCACAAGAATCCCAAGGCTGTCGGCTATAGGCTTAATAGCTTGAAGTTCTGAACTTGTCTGCGGGCCAATAACAAGCTTACAACCACTCGAGGCAATGGTAGACATTGTCTGAGCTGCAAGATTAGGGTCGAGCTGAGTGTCGTAAGCAGTAAATTCAAAGCGGTAATTTACATTGCGATTTTTAAAATCCTCGTTTATCTGTTCAACGGCAATTCTTATTGCCTCTTCAGAGGTAATGCCTAAATAGGACAATTCGCCTGTTTCGGAAAAAAGTCCAGCTACTTTAATTACTCTGATGTTGCAATTATCGATGTCGTTTTTTTTGCACCCGCCAAATAGCAGAATTCCAACAGTAATTAAAAGAAAATATTTTTTCATATTAAAGATGATTAGTCACGAATTTGTTGAATTATTTGCTGTTGTCAACGTTCTTAATAAATGTAACCACACCATTCATAAATACTTGTTGGTCGTCCCACATCGATAAATGACTTCCATTCGGGCAGAACAAATAACTTCCTTTCTGTACTATTTTACTTTGCTCTTCCATAGCTAGAGGATCCATCGTGTCGTATTTCGCTCCAATCATTAATGTTGGTGTAGCAATTTCGTGAAGTCTGTTTTTAATGTCCCAATTGGCAAGTCTTCCGCTTATTCCGAATTCGCTAGGACCTTGCATTAAAACGTAAATGTCGTTGTTTGCATGTTTGATTGAACGATTCAATGCTTCAGGCCATTCTTTCAATCTGCAAATGTGTTCGTTGTAAAAATTCGGAATGAGTAGTTCCATATAACGAGGATTTGCAAAATCTTTTTTTGCCTCTAGGTTTCGGATTTCACTAAGCACTTGAGGTGACATTTGTTTAGAAAGCACTTCTTCTGCGTATTTGCCGTATTCAGGTGCACTAGCCATCATGTTTGCGATAATCAGCCCTTTCAAATTTTGTTGATATTTCAATGCATATTCCATAGCCAAAATGCCTCCCCAAGAATTGCCAAGAATGAAGAAGTTAGATTGGTCCGCACCGATTGCTTTTCTGACTTGCTCAACCTCTTCAACGAATCGCTCTGTTGACCATAAACTGCTATCAACAGGCTGGTCGCTGTAATAGGAACCGAGCTGGTCATATTCGTAAAATTCAAATCCTTCTTTTTGAAAGAATGTTTCGAAACATTCCATGTACTCATGCGTCATAGCTGGTCCGCCGTGGAGCAAAAGGATTTTTATTTTCGGGTTATTTCCAAACCGTTTCGTCCAAACATTGAATATACCTTTCGGTGTCTCGATTGGAATCAATCGAACTCCACCAGACTGAATTTCTTGGTCGTAGGAAAAGTAATTTGAAAGTGTGATGTTTTTTTCTTCGTGGTCAGGTGAGCATCCAGTTGCAAGAAATCCAAATAGAAGAAGTAAGGAGTATTTAAATGACTTAATCATATCGCGAAAATAGGAAAGACCAATCTAAATATGATTTTCCTGCTGAGGCTACAACTATAGTTGTATCAGAGTCCTTGCTCGAAAGACTAGCTTTGAAAAGCTAAAAGTGCAACTATGGAAGATCAGTTTTTTGTTTTAAAATCTAAAATACACCGAGCGCGTGTGACACAGGCGAAATTAGATTATGTCGGAAGTATAACAATAGATCAGCTTCTTTTAGACGCGGCAGGTATTCATGTTTACGAGAAGGTACTCATTACGAACATGCGTAACGGCAGTCGAATTGAAACGTATGTTTTAAGTGGAAAGGAAGGGTCGGGCGTTGTGTGCATGAATGGCCCATGCGCACATCAATTTCATAAGGGAGACGAGGTCTTGATTATGGCATTTAAAATGACAAATAAAGAGGGGCTAATTTCAGCTGAACCAAAGGTTATTTTCCCTTCGAATTTGAATAAGGAGTTTACAACTGGAGATTTACATCATCATATTAAAGAAGATTAAGAAATTGGTTGATTCGAGGTTTCGAACAAATTGTAATGATACTTATTCTAGCCTTAAATATGTATGACAGTGATAACTAGTCCAAAGTTTATAAAAGGCAGGTGGCCCTTGGGTTGTTTGAAAGAAATTCGAAAAGATCCCATTCAATTTGGAAAATCGGTTTCATTACTGAATCCACCATTGGTCGAGGTGAGGGTAATGGGGGAGTCGGTTTATTTCACTTCCGATACACATGTAGCGCACGAGATTTTAGTCAGCTCTGCAAGTCTTACAAATCGAGGGAAGAATTATAAAATTCTTGAGAGTTTGGCGGGTCACGGATTGTTTTCGAGTGAGGGTGTTTATTGGAAACAACAACGTAAGACAATTCAGTCAAGTATGGGGCACAGTCATTACGACAAGTACATAGAGATTTTTGAAAACATTTCAAATGAGTTTGAAGTCGATTGGAATAATCGTCAAGGAGAAGAAATGAAGATGGCCGATGAGATGAGTATTTTCACCATACGTGCAATCAGTATTTCGCTTTTTTCTTTTGATATCTTGAAGAAATACCCAACTGCTATTCATGATATTTTTTACTTGTTGAGATTCATAAATCTGCGCTATTATGACTGGCTGCGATTACCATTGTGGCTTCCTTTTCCAAATTTTATAAAGTTTAATCGCACACTTAATAGGTTAGATCAAGTTGTTTTAGATATTATTCAAAAAAGAAGAGAGAGTGGAGAGCCTAAGGGAGATATGTTGGATTTGCTTTTGGAAGGTTTGGATGGGCTGAGCGGAAAGCCGCTGAGCAATAAACAAATTAGGGATGAGGTCTTAACAATCATTGCTGCAGGATTTAAAACAAGTGCGGCAACACTGAGTTGGATTTGGTATCAGTTGAGTAAGAACCCTATTGTTCTTCAGAAAATGAGATTGGAAATAAAGGGGACTTTAGGTTCAGGGAAATTAGATTCAAAAAACATTCATTTGTTGAAGTATACACGAAGTGTAATTAATGAGGGATTGCGCATGTGCCCTAGCGCATTTGCTGTGTCGCGCAACTTTAATAGCGATGTGGAAGAGTTTGCCGGCATTAAAGTGAAGGGAGGCTCAAGAGTAATCACATCGATATTCGGGGTTCATTACAATCCGGAGTATTGGGACGATCCGGAGGAGTTCAATCCTGATCGCTTCATTGAAGACGAAAAGGAGTTAAAGCGGAAAGCGGTTTTTATTCCCTTTGGAATGGGAGCAAGAATATGCTTGGGAGCAGAGTTTGCTATGTTGGAAATGACGACTGTCCTTGCCAAGTTGGTAAGTAAATTCACTCCCGTT
Source organism: Chryseobacterium gleum (assembly GCA_945881835.1). Classification (GTDB taxonomy): domain Bacteria; phylum Bacteroidota; class Bacteroidia; order Flavobacteriales_D; family Sanyastnellaceae; genus CAIZGX01. The sequence goes on from CAMCVP010000001.1 coordinate 504,676, forward strand.
TGCAGAGATGATTATCATCCCAAAATGATAGCTGCAATTGCTATTCAGTTTAATGAAGAGATGCCCTTGCGAATGGAGTCTTTTGATGAAAAAAAATAAAGAATAGATGGATTCGGAATTAAATGGTAAGATTCTTCGATTGTTAGATTTTCCAGAGTTAAAGGAAGATTTTGAGACAAGTTTTTTCAGTGCTTTTCAGCATTTGCCACAAGTTTTGTTGCAACAAATTTGGGATATCGATTACGAGAAGAAAACAGTCAACTTGAAGTCAAATCCAGAAACTACTTTTATTATCCCGTGGATTGTAAATGACAAGGCGTTAGCTTACTTAGCTTTTCAAGAAGACGGTACCGACTCGTTCAGTCAAGTGAATTTTTTCGGCTTTTCTAATCCTCAATACCAAGGGCCGACAGTTGAAGTATTGACTTTATTTCGTTCAGAACACTCTATAGATGAAGACTTGAATTTAAAAAGAGATTTCCTGATCGGTATTTGTTGGAGTGCTCTGAGATCCAAGGGTTATAAGTTAGCACATGCCACTTGTACTCAAAAAATTCTTCCCTTATACAGAAGGTGGGGATTTGATGTAATTGGGGAGCGTGAAATTGATGGTTTAAAGCGATTCCATATTTCATATCAAGATTGAGGTAAAAAAACAAAACTATCTTTCAGAAATGTATGATACACCTTATAAAATAAGGGTTTTTCCAAAGATGAGGATGCTCATCTCAGAATATTTGCGTCGGTCGAGGATTAAAAACAACATTAATTTATTTGTCGAGGCTGATGTGACAAACTTGATGCGTTTTAAACAAGAAAAGAAAGAGTTGGGTTTAGATTTTTCATTGCCGATTTATATTCTCTATTGTTTTGCTAGGTTACTTCAAAATCATCCTGATTTAATATCGATGCGAAAGGGTAATAAACTATTTCAGTTTGAGAATGCGGATATATTAACAGTAGTAGAACGAGAAGGAGAAAATGGAACTAAGGTGCCTATGGCAATAATAATAAGGAATGCAGGAGCGAAGAGCTACTTAGAAATACACAATGAAATTCGTAATTCTCAGGAGGAGCAGCCAGAGAATATTTTAGAGGTCAAAAAAAGAAGAAGGTTGCTCAATTTTCCAAGTTGGTTAATAAGGTTGAGTATTGCACGCGCTCAGTCGCATCCCGTCCGTTATTGTAAACATTACGGAAATGCGGCATTTACATCACCTGTTCGAGGTGGCAATGCTCGATTTTCTATAGCTGTGCCAATAAGTTCATGTACTCTAACATTATTGCTCAACAGTACTTTTAAAAAAGTGATAAGTGTAAATGGAAGTTTTGTTGAATCGACATTTATGGGTTTCACTTTTGTTGTTGATCACGATATTATTGATGGGGCTAGGGGTATGCGAATTGTAGAAGAATTTTGTAAAATGGTTGAAGCCTTTCCTGTTTTGGATAAATAGATATTATTAGTTTAACATTTAAACTTAAAAATGAAAAAGAATTATTTACTCATGTTAGTTTGGATTTGTTTTGGTACAAATCTAAATGCCCAAGAATGGATTGATCTCACTCACCCTTTCGATTCAACCACATTGTATTGGCCAAACAATAAATTGAATTTTCAGCATACCACAGACTACAGGGGTGTAGTAAAGCCAATGGGTTATTTTTATTCGTCTTATTCCATTTCTGCGCCTGAACACGGAGGTACCCATTTAGATGCGCCTGTTCATTTTGCGAATGGAAAACAAACGGTTGACCAGATTCCTTTGGAACACCTGGTGGGAGATGCTGTGGTTATTGATGTTTCTTCAAAAGCTTTGAAGGACAGAGATTATTTGATTAGTGTTGACGATTGGAAATCTTGGGAACATAAATACGGAAGAGTTCCAAAAGGCAGCATTGTTTTATTTAAAACAGGTTATTCAACTTTTTATCCGGATAGAGAAAAGTACTTTGGTACAGCTTTACACGGTGATGAGGCCATACCCGAGCTTCATTTCCCCGGAATTTCGCCAGAACTAGCGAATTGGATTGTTGCTGAAAGATCTATTAAAAGTTTTGGAATTGATACTCCGAGTATGGACTATGGTCAATCCATAGATTTTTTAGTACATCGAATTATGTTGGGTCAAAATATACCAGGTTTTGAGAATGTAAATCTCTCTATGGATTTGCCCGCCAAAGGACTCTATGTTGTTGCTATGCCAATGAAAATTGCACAAGGGAGTGGTGCACCACTTCGAATAATGGCAAGTATAAAACACAAGTAAGCTCCTTCTAGTATTTACATAGTCAAACGCAATCCAATAGACAACTGAAAATTTAAATGTGCGTCTTTCTCTACTTTCCAATGATTGGTAGGAGCGTGGTCGGAGTATTGAGTGCTTCCAAAATTGAATGTTGTTTTTCCAAATCGGGCACTAGATCCTTCAATCACAAGTGATAAGTTGCTGTTTAATTGGCGAGTCGCGCCAAATTTCCAAGTTATGTTATTCGTAATTCCCGCTGCTCTGTTATTACCATTGAAGTGATTCACCGCTCCGCCATCTTCGTCTGCTGTGGTTTCAAAACCTGGAGGTGTTGATGCTGGGCTCATTTGACGGCTAATTGCATTTTTAGCATCAAGAAGTGTCACTCCAAAACCGGCTGTAGTCTGAATAGATGTTTTTTCGTCAAGTGATTTAGTAAAGCCAATTTCTGCGTTTGTAGAGTAGGAGTATAGAGCAAATTCATTTTCGAAAATATGATGGTGAGTTCCATAGTGTTCGTTCACAAAGTCAATAACTTCAGCACCATTAGCACCGTTGATATTTGAAACAATTTCATTGTTTTCGTTTGCAAGAGTTGTCAGTATTTCAGCTTTGTTGAAGTTGAAATTCATTCCAACCAACAAGTTCCATTTTTTTTCTTTGTTAATTTTCAGTTGTCCAGCACTTGCACTAAATCCGTAGGAAGTAGCCATTTCGCTTTTGCCTTTTACGTTCACATTTAAATCGAAATCTGTATCAAATTCATTGAAGTCTCCGCGTTTGTGAGCTACTCCGAGTTGTTGAAAATTGATCCCAGTATGCAGGCCAACCCCAGTCTGTATTTGCAAATAGGATTGCGTTGTGCTTATTGAGTTTTGCGCGAATCCGATTTTGGAGAGCAATAGGATAGCAGTAATTGCTGTAGTTGATTTCATTCGTCGAGAATACTATTTAAAATGAACTTTCGGCTACAACTATAGTTGTACTTGATTTCAAAGGATGAAAGATATTTTCGCAATGAAGTCTTCGAGTGTTCATTCTAATAGTTATTGGATTGAAAATAAAAGGCGAACGCTTATATAATTACATTTTATTAAAGATGAAAAGAATTAGTTACATCTGTCAAAAATCACTTTTGTTTTTTTTGGTGATTTTTAGTTTTTTATTTTCAAATTTTTCGTGGTCACAGTGCAACGGTCTTCCATACAATCAGTACTATTATGATTATGATGGAGACGGATACGGAACAAGTTCTGTTTTTAGTGGTGGGACATCGGAGGATTATGGTTCAGGACAATATTTGACTTGGCAACCTTTGACAGTGAATTTGGCCACCCCAGTCGCTTATTTGTCGAGTTTTGCATTTTCTGTGAACAATATTATTGGATTGTCTCAATGTACTTTTCAATTCTACAATGGACCCAATCTTGTTGCAACAGAATATGCATATCCTTCCAACGGGGCAGGAGTAAATTCAAGCCATACTTTTACAACGCCACTGCTGGATATAACGAGCGTGGTCGTTTATTCTTATTGGAATCCGTCTTTTTTGAATGACCTAACCTTAACTTCAATTTCGAGCTCAATTGAGGCCTGCACACAGCCTAGCGGATATTCATTGAATAATTCAGATTGTTACGATTTTAATGCTTCCATAAATCCAATGGCTCTTGATATTTGTAATTCAATAGACGACAATTGCGATACTCAAGTTGATAATGCGACGTATTACGCCGATTCTGACCTTGACGGTTATGGAAGTTTAACAACGACAATTTTAGAACAGGGAAATGCCGACGTGAGTTTTCAGAATGGGAATATTGTTATTATAGGTTCTAACTCAGATGTTTTTATACCTCTTCTCGAAAGTAGGATTACCTACACATCACTTGTGAACCAAGTAATTACATTAGACTGGTCCTACAATACAACAGATGAATTGGGTCTTGATCCTGCTTATTATTACATCAATGGTGTTCAGTTTTCACTAAGCGATAATGTTGGTCAGGTGCAACAAAGCGGCAGTTTGAGTCTTTCCGTGAATGCAGGACAGACTATCTCGTTTGCCATTATTTCTGAGGACAATGTAGGAGGTGCAGCCACCTTAATTATTTCGAATTTAAATGGGGCTTTCGTGGGACAGGCAACTGCTTGTTCAGCACCATCTGGGTATGTGGCTAATAACGGAGATTGTAATGATAGCAATGGGAGTATTCACCCTGGAGTTGCAGAGCTATGTAATAACATTGATGACGACTGCAACGGGAGTATAGAAACGTATCAATATTACTATACCGATACAGATAATGATGGATATGGTAATGCCACTAACACGCAGATCACCCAAGGAAATTCGTCAATTGTGTTTAATCAAAATGGCATTGTAATACAGGGGTCTAATAGCTATTCTAATGGAGAAGATTTAAGTTGTAGTATTACCTATACTTCAACATCGAATCAAACGGTAAGTTTCAATTGGTCATATAGCACATCGGACAGTCCAGATTATGATGACGCATACTATTTAATCAATAACCAACAATTCCCTCTTTCGAATAATGCGGGTTCTAACCAACAGAATGGTCAAATTTCATTTTCGGTGAATAACGGGGATACATTCGGTTTTTCAGTCATTTCAATTGATGACGCATACGGAGCTGCTACATTGGCAATCACTAATTTGAATGCGCAAATCTCGGGTCAGATGTATTCTTGCACGCAGCCCGTGGGTTACGCTAACAATAATCTCGATTGTAATGGTGGCAATGGTAACATTTTTCCCGGTCAGGTTGAAACTTGCAACGGAATAGATGATAACTGCAGTGGTCAAATCGATGAAGGTGTTCTTAATGTTTATTACCCCGATACTGATGGAGATGGATATGGTCTTCAGAGCGCAACAGTTACTGCGCAAGGTAACTCGAGTATTGTTTATCAAGCTGCTGGATTTACTCTTCAAGGAAGTACAGGAAATACCACTCCGGAATCGGTCTCGATAAGTTGGGTTGTCCCTTCATCGGACACCTACTATTTTGCTTACGATTATTCCACATTGGCCAACAATACCTCATCTGATGGTGTGACTTGGAGTTTAAATGGTGTTTCAAACGACTTAGTAGTATCCTCAGGGGCTAACATGAACTTTTCAGAAAGTGCATTTATCAATGTTCAGGCGGGTGATGTTTTCGCAATGACCCTTTCCTCCGCGGGAAATCAGGGGACATCAAGCACCTTTCAGGTTAGTTTTTTTGAAGAGGGGATGTTGCATGCGGGACGGGTTGAGGCTTGCTCGGCACCAGTAGGATTCTCATTGAACAACAACGACTGCCAACCCACAAATTCAGCAATTAATCCAGGTGCAAGCGAGGTTTGTAATGGAGTGGACGATAATTGCAGTGGTCAAATAGATGAAGGAGTTTTAATTCCTTTTTATGCAGATACGGATGGTGACGGATTTGGGTCGGGTGTTTCTAATTTGGCCTGCACCGCGCCGATTGGATATGTAACGAATAATTCAGATTGCAACGATTCAGATGCTAGTATTAATCCAAATACACAATGGTATGGTGATTTGGACGGTGATGGTTACAGCAGCCTTGTTGTTTCTTCTTGCACAAGTCCTGGTGCAAACTACTCGCTGTCTGGAGCAATTGGAGACTGCAATGATGGTAATTCTGCAATTAACCCGGGAAGTGCAGAGAGTTGCAACGATATAGATGATAACTGCGATACACAGATAGATGAAGGCGTACTTGTACAAAACTATTTTGATGAGGATGGTGATGGGTTTGGATCAGCGGTAGTGAATTCTATTCCTTCATGTTCTCAATTGGTCGGATATGTAAGTAATAATTCAGATTGTAATGATGGTAGTTCAGCAGTAAATCCTTCTGTGGTTGAAGTTTGTAACGGTATAGATGATAACTGTGATGACCAGATCGATGAAGGATTGGTTAATTTTTACTACAGTGATCTTGACCAAGATGGATACGGTTCAGACGGAGTAACAGAGAGTTTCGCTCCAGGAGCATGGATTTTATATACCCCAACAACTTTTGTTTTGGTCGGTACACCACAACAATGGAATGGTGTTTCGAACAGCGTTCAATTTGTAGCGCCAACAACAGAGACTTATACTTTTAATTGGGCATACGCAGTATTGGCAGACCCCAATCAAGATCCAGGTTATTATTTTGTCAATGGTCAAGTTGTTCAACTATCAAATGATTGGGGTGCAAATTATCAGTCAGGATATGTTTCAGTTTCCTTGAATGCAGGTGATACTTTTGGATTTGGGATCAATTCCTTGGACGATGAGGCGGGACCTGTGTGGTTGGAGATTTCTAACTTCAGTGCAAGATCATACATTGGAGTAACTCCCTCATGTACGCAACCAGTAGGGTATGTGTTGACTAATGACGATTGTGATAATGCAAATCCAGCAATTAATCCGGGAGCAGTGGAGATCTGCAACAGCATAGATGAAAATTGTGATTCAGAAATTGATGAAGGGGTTCAAAATACGTATTATGCAGATGCAGATGGTGATGGATTTGGGGGCAACTCAGAATTTTTAGCGTGCACAGTTCCCGCAGGATATAGCGCTAACAATTCAGATTGTAATGACAGCTTGGCTTCAAATAATCCCTTATCAAGTGAAATTTGCAATGGCATTGATGATAATTGCAACGGTCCATCGGATGAAGGTGTGCAAAGCATATTTTATTACGATGGAGACAACGATGGATTCGGGACAAGCGAAGTTTTCAGCGGACAGAGTGCCCAGAATTACGGAGCAGGTCAATACCTCGGTTCTTGGGGTCATACGTTCAACTTTCCGACAGCATTAAACAACATAATTAGTTTTAGTTACTCCATTACCAATACAGCGGCTATGTCGCAGTGTGTTTTTCGATTCTATGACGGAGGAAATCTAATTGCATCAGTAGAGGCATACCCTCAAAACGGAGAGACAATCAGTACCGTTCATAATTTTACTTCTCCTTTGTTTAATATTACGAGCGTAATTGTTTTTTCATATTGGAATCCGGCGTATTTAAATAGTCTGACCTTTAATGCCATTCCAAGCTCGGTTAATGCTTGTACACAACCTGTCGGTTACGCCTCGAATAACACTGATTGTAACGATAATAACTTGTCGGTAAATCCGGGTGTATTTGATGTTTGCAATGCAATAGATGACAATTGTGATACACAGGTTGACAATGGGTTGTATTATGCAGATAATGATGGAGACGGTTTTGGTTTCATGGGGACTGGTGTATTGGCTTGTTCTGCTGTCGTAGGTTATGTGACAGATAGTAGCGATTGTGATGATAACCTCGCTGCCGTTTATCCTGGAGCAACAGAAATTTGTAACAGCATCGATGACGATTGCGATACACAAATCGACGAAGGCGTTCAGACCAACTATTATGTAGATAACGATGGTGATGGATTTGGAGCAGGCACAGCTACTTTAGCTTGTGCATCACCAACTGGATTTGTAACCACCAATACAGACTGCAACAACACCAACGCGGCGGTTAATCCTGATGCAACAGAAGTATGTAACAGCATCGATGACGACTGCGATACGCAAATCGATGAAGATGTTCAAAACAATTATTTCACAGACGCAGATGGTGATGGGTATGGAACAGGCATAGCAATTTTAGCATGTACAGCGCCAGCAGGATTTGTTGCAACCAATGCGGACTGCAATGACACCAACGAGGCAGTATATCCTGGAGTGACAGAAGTATGTAATAGCGTAGACGACAATTGCGATACGCAAATCGACGAAGGCGTACAAAATAGTTATTATGCAGATGCAGATGCAGATGGTTTCGGAACGGGAACAATAACATTTGCTTGTGCAGCTCCAATGGGTATGGTTGCTAACAATACCGATTGTAACGATGCCCTTGTTACAGTTTATCCGGGTGCACCAGAAGTTTGTAATAGTATAGATGACGATTGCGACGGTGGAATAGATGAAGCGGGAGCTCTTACTGTTCCAGAAGTTGTGGCCTCATGTGGACCATACACATGGAACGAAAACAATACGACCTATAACACTTCAGGTACCTACTACGCGAACATCCCCGCTGCAACCACATATAACTCATACGAAACCTTTGTCTCTGCCGCGAATAGCGCTGGATATCAACTTTCAGAAACAGAGGATTTTAGTGGATATTCAGGGTATATGGCTTCAGTTAGTGGAGATTTGGGTGTTGGTTTCCCAACATGGACAGCCACTCAAACCCAAGGGCAATATCCGTCAATACATGCAATCTCGGTGGGCGGGAGTCAAACTATTGGAGGAAACGCGTATGCTTCTCCAGTTAGTATTCAGTTCTCTTCAGGTGTTACGGGTGTGGGAGGAAATTTCTTCGTTTCAAGTGTTTTCGGAGTTGTTTTAAATGCTACAGTGAACATTAACTTGTCTGATGGAACGGCTGTTTCCTTAACAATAGGCTCAGCATCTACTTTTACTGGATTTACTACAAATGGACTTTTAATTGAGAGCATAACAATAAATACACCTTTTGTTAATGGGCCAACCAATCCGTATGTAAGGATTGACAACCTTGTTGTAACAACCGGAACACCTGTATTGCCTTGTGGTGTTGATGTTTTAAATTTAACAATTAACACACCATCATCTTATTACGCAGATGTGGACGGAGATGGTTATGGTGCAGGCACTGCAACAAATGCATGTGCTCAATCAACCGGCTTCGTTGCAACTAACACGGATTGTAACGATACCAATGCCGCTGTAAATTCTGCAGCTATTGAAATTTGTAACAATATAGATGATAACTGCGACGGTATTATCAACGAAGGTTGTCCTTCGCTCGATACATCGGAAGAAGTAACCGCTTGTCAATCCTATACCTGGAATGGTCAAACGTATACAACTTCGGGAACGTATACCTACAATGCAACAACCCAAGCTGGTTTCCCATACACTGAAACGCTAATTTTAACTATTCAAAGTGCTGTGCCATCAACGCCGTCTTCAGTTACCGGGGAAGGTTACGCTTGTGAATTTTTGCAAGGTGGAACCACGGATTATTCAACGTTGCTTGTTTCAGATGTTACTTACCAATGGGCAGCACCTGTTGGAATGAATTTACTAAATGGACAGGGAACAAACAATATCACAGTTTCTTTCAATAGCAATTATGCGACGGCAAATTTGAGGGTGCGTGCCGTAAATAGTTGCGGTGCTAGCCCATACAAATTCTTTAAGGTGAAACGAATTGCCCCGAAAGTTCCAAGTTCAATTACTTCCACAAGTTCAAAGGCTTGCCCTGGTGATCAAGTGACTTTTACTTCAGCAATTGCGTCAAATGCTACTTCTTACTATTGGACAGCACCATTAGGTGCAAGTGTTACGTCTGGTCAAGGAACGAATGTTGCTACAATCACCTTTGGTAATGGTTTTAATGCTGCAGGAAACATTACAGTAACTGCTGTTAATGGATGTGGTGCAAGCGTTGAAAGGGCCAAAATAATAAACTTAAATTTGCCAATCTTGCCAAGTGTTATAACAGGTACGCGCACTGTTACTCAAAACCAAACAGCAGTTCCTTACTCAGTTGTGAATGTGCCAGGTGTGAATTACAATTGGACAGTAGATTCGAGTTTCGGGGGCATAGTATCTGGACAAGGGAACAACGCAATCTTAGTGAATGCTACGAACATCGTTGGAACGGGTTATACGATGTCTGTAACGGCAAGTAACGGTTGCGGCACTTCGCCTGTTCGCGCTATTTCTAACTTGAAAATTGTTGCTGACGTGTCTGCTCTTGAACTAGCTGAGACAACGGGTTCCCCAATTGAGAAAACAGATTTAACCTCAGCGGCAAACATCACAATCTTCCCTAATCCGGCCCGTGATTTCGTGTCCTTGAAATTACTTAATGTCGAAGAGGGAGCTGTATCTCAAATTACGATCTATGATTTAACTGGAAAGCAGATATACACCTTGCAATCGACTTCAAGTTTGCAAACGATAGATGTTAGTCAGTTCGCATCAGGTATGTATATTGTTAAGGTGAAAACTAAAACAGATAATTTCCTTCAGAAATTACAACTGAATTAATTAGATTTTCAAATGTGAAAAAGCCCTTCCATTCGGAAGGGCTTTTTTGTTTAATTTATCTCAAAACTGATATTTTCATACAAACCTCAACACAAATCCGCAAGTAATTCCAACAGCCATTGCAATCTTCAAGATGAGGCTTGCTTTGTGAAATCCTTCTTTCGAATTCGCCATGAAAACTGCGAACAACGCAATGGTTAAAGGCAAACACATGCCCATTCCAACAAGATATAGTGTGCCCAAAGAATGGTGTTGCGTTGCTGCAATGAATAGCGTTACTCCAGCCGTGATTAACGCTGCGAACAAGAACAGTAGTGCATATATACGCGCTGTTTGTGTGCCCATAACAACAGGCAAGGTTTTGTAATTTTCTGCAGCGTCGCCGTCTACATCTTCAATGTCCTTCACAATTTCTCTACTGAAATTCACCGAGAACGCAAACACGGAAAAGATCAACGTCCAAAAGCCAATGTGCAAATTCGAAAGATGCGGCCAAACACTCCACAAAGGAATCATACCAATGCAAAGTGAGACCAATAGATTTCCAGATAACACCCTTTTCTTGAAAAACGGAGTGTACAATCCCAAGGCAATGGAAACAACAATCGCCACAACAAACGGCAGATAAGAGTGCATACTCTTTCCAACAAAAAACGAAATAAGAATCCCCAAGGCAGTGGTAACAATGTGCGCCAAAATAACCACTCTTCGTTTCACCTGCGTTTCAACATAAACAGCATCGGGCTTGTTTATTCGATCTACACGGACATCGAAATAATCGTTAATGAAATTGCCACCTGCGGTTAACAATGCAATCGTAAGTATCATTCCCAAAAACTGCATCCACTGACTGAAATCCGACGGTGCAATGGTATGCGCATATCCGAAGCGAAACGCAAACATGGCGAAGACAATCATGAGCAGATTGTTCGGACGAGACATTTTGAAAAGCGCTTGAGTCATAACAGTAATTTATGGGTTGAAGGTAGTGAAAACTTTCACTTCGGAATGAAGTTCAATTGAGCCGGTTTGAACAGGATAATACAAGTCGCCAAGGATAACCTTATTCTTCACAGTACGCAATTTCGCTAACTCTCGCATGACATCGGTGCGATAAATACCGGTATCTGGATTGACATTAATCATCCTGCATCGCCCGCAGGCTTTGGCTTTGCGAAGCAATACATTTTCAATTTGAATTTCTTGCCATTCGTCTTCCTCGAATGAACGTTCGGTTTGAAAAAGTAAATTCGGACGGAAATATCTTGCGTCAATGGGTTCCTCCAATTGCGCATTCAGCGCGTCGAGCGAGGCACTTCCTAAAATTAATATTGGAAAACTATCAGCAAACGAACTGGATGTTGACTCACCTGTTAACGGTGCCATTTCTATTCTTTCTGGTTGAAGAGGCATGCGAATGAGACGCACTTCTTCCTTCAAAAAATCAGAAAAAAAAGTGTTTAGATTTTTGCTTTCTTCAAATCCGAAAACATTCGAATCCCAAACCTTTGATTCAATTTTTTCTTGTTGGAAATCATTCGTTCCAAGGGCAAGACTTTCAGATTGATTGTTGAAGGAAAACGCAAATCCATTTTCGGAAAGACTTGTTTCAATGAGCGAAAGCTCGGGGCGTTCTCTTCGTGTGATGAACAGGTTGTTGGAATCGACCAACATCCAATTGCGATCGTATTTCAATCCGTGCTGAAACACCTCTGAAGAGGTTAGTTCAATGCCGTTCAACGATTTTACTGGATAAATTGAAATTGACTTCAACATAAAAACGAAGGTAGCGCATGTCTGATGTATTTTTGCAACACATGAATTTGCAGAACAATTTATTGCTTCGTGCCGCGAAGGGCGAGCAAGTGGAACGCACTCCTGTTTGGGTAATGCGTCAGGCCGGAAGAGTCCTACCCGAATACCGCGCAACACGCGCAAGAGCGGGTTCTTTCATTACGTTGGTTCGTACTCCAGAGTTGGCTTGCGAGGTTACCCTTCAGCCCGTTGATATTTTGGGTGTAGACGCCGCGATTATTTTTTCTGATATTTTGGTTATTCCTGAAGCCATGGGATTGCCTTATGAAATGGATGAAGGAAAAGGACCGCGTTTTCCAAATACCATTAAAACGAAAGAGGATTTGGCTAGACTTTCAACCACAGAGATTGAAGGCAAACTGAATTATGTGGCTGAAGCGTTGAAACTAACCAAGCAAGAATTGAATGGAAGAGTGCCGTTGATCGGATTTGCCGGTGCGCCATTCACGTTGTTTTGTTACATGATTGAAGGGCAGGGGAGCAAGGAGTTCGCAAAGGCGAGAAGAATGATGCGTGAGAATCCTGAACTCGCTCATGCTTTGCTTTCAGCCATTTCAAATGCGACCATTGCTTACTTGAAAATGCAGATAGCTTCGGGAGCAGATTTGATTCAGCTGTTTGACTCATGGGCGGGAGTGTTGGGACCCGATTCATATCGCGAGTTTTCCCTTCCATACATCAATCGAATTTTAGCGGCTATACCTGAAGTTCCTCGAACCGTTTTCGCAAAGGGAGCGTGGTATGCGATAGAAGACTTCGCGAACTCTCCGTGCGAGACAATCGGACTCGATTGGACCATTCAACCAGAATTGGCACGGAAATGGGCAGGAGCGAAAACAGTGCAAGGAAACTTAGACCCTTCGGTGCTCTATGGAGACTTCGCTAGCATTAAAAAAGCCACAAGAGAAATGCTTCAAAAGTTTGGAACTCAAAAACATATTGCTAACTTAGGCCACGGAGTTTATCCCGATATTTCTCCCGATAACCTAAAATGCTTTATTGATACAATAAAAGAATACCCTAACGAAAAGTAAAATGATTATGAAACGTTTATTATTAGCTGTATTGACGCTTGCAGTTGTTGGAGCAACGGCTCAAAAGAAAACTGATAAGGCTGCAGCAGCAGAGCCAAAAGGAATTGTTCCGAATGGCAACTTCGATGACTTTGAATTTAAATCGTTGAAGACTCCGAATCAAGTTGATCTTGCATTGCCTTGGATTACTCCGAATGTTACAATGGCAGATTTGTTCTCGAAAGGAGTGAAGAGCCCTAAGATTCAAGTGCCAAACAATGAGCACGGAGTTCAAGAGCCAGCATCTGGTTCGAGCTACGCTGGTTTCAGAGCATATTCAAAAGACCCAAAGAAAACAAGAACGTATCTTGAAGTTAAATTGAATCAGAAATTGGTAAAAGGTCAACAGTATTGCATTCGCTACAGTTTGAGCCTTGCAGAACTTTCTAAGTTTGCAGTGAACAACGTAGGTGTTTATGTTACTGAAAAGAAATTACAGTATTCAAAAGACAACGCCATTATGGTTGAGCCACAAGTCACCATTGCAGACAATGTTCCAATTAACATCATGGATTCTTGGGAGCACATTTGTGGAACATTCACCGCCGCAGGTGGTGAAGAGTATATCGTTATTGGTGGATTCGGTGCAGAAGACAAAATGAAAGTAGAGAAGATGAAGAAGCCAGCAGGTATTTCAGGAACGGTTGCCAATGACGCATACTATTTCCTTGATAATGTTGAAATCGTTGCGATTGATGCCAAGAGCCAATGTAACTGTTCTAAGAAAAGCAAGCCGCAAGCTCAATTCATTTACAGCAGTTCTGTAGCTCGTGAGACCGGAGCGAAGCCTGCAGATATTGTGAATTCAACAGTGGTGTACTTCGCTGGATTAACCGAAATGATCCCTGGTCAATTCGATTCGAACATCGAAGAAGTTGCAGCGTTAATGAAGGCGAATCCAACAATGAACATTGAGTTGATTGGTCATTCAGATGCCGATGAAACAGCTGAAGCGAAAGTAGATGAAGAAGTTGCGAACATGGCTGAAAAGCGCGCAATTGCAGTGAAAGAAGCATTGGTTGGTTTCGGAATTAATGAGGCTCGTATTACATTAACATTTGTAGACGATGCACAACCAGCAAGTACATTCAATTCACCTTCTGGACACGCACAAAACAGACGCGTTGTGTTCAAGGTGAAATAAGAACATTCAATCTTTTTAAAGGGGAGCTGCAATAATTTGCGCTCCCCTTTTGTTTTCTCGTTAAATTCGATGCGTTGAAGAAATTAATCCTATATCCACTGTTAATCACTTTGCTTTACGTTTTGCAAGGTGTTTCCTTCGCACAGAACTTAGTGTTGAATGGAAGTTTCGAAGAACATCAGGGGTGTCCCATTGATTTCAATCAGAGTAATCTCGTTCATATTGTTTCATGGAAGCAACCAGGACAAGGGACTCCCGATTATTTCAATAGCTGCAGCAAGGCTGTTGGTGTTCCGAAGAATGTTTTCGGAAATGAAAACGCCGCATCTGGACAGGCGTATGCAGGTTTTGTGAATTACACCTTCAACAAGAAAAATTACCGCGAGTATTTGACTTCGGAATTAAGCAGACCGCTGAAACCAGGAGAGTTGGTATGTATCGAGATTAGCATCTCATCTGCCGATCTGTGCAACTTCGTTACCGATGGATGTGGCATTGTTTTAAGCGCCGAAGAACTTCGTCAAAAAGGAATGACTTGTATTGAATTGAAAGCGACCATCGAAAATCCGCGACTGTTTATCCTCGATCAGAAAGACGGATGGGTGAAGATGGGCGACGTCTATCGCGCATCTGGAGGAGAGCGCTTCATTACCATTGGAAATTTTAAAAGCGACAAATCAACCAAGATTCTTCATCGCACAGGCGACGATAAAGGCATGGGTGATTATAGCTATTTGTATGTAGATGATGTGATGGTGAAGCCCGTAAAAACGAAGGAAGAGTGTTCGTGTGAAAACGAAGTTCTTCAGTCTATGGTATTCGATCCGCCATTGCAATTGAGTCAGTATGACGAGATTCGATTGGACGATGTATTGTTCAACTTCGATAAATTCGATTTAACAGACAGCGCAAGAAAAGAATTAGACGAGGTATATGTCTTGTTGAAGAAGAACAAGGCGATGTATCTGGAAGTGCAAGGACATACAGACAGCAGAGGGAAAGACGATTACAACGTAAACCTTTCGAAGAGCAGGGCAGAAGCGGTGGTAAGTTATTTAATGAAGAAAGGCATAGACCGATCTCGCTTGGAAATAAAATATTTCGGCGCAACACAACCTGTCACATCAAACGACTCTGACGAGGGAAGAGCTAAGAACCGTAGGGTTGAATTCAGAGTGTTAAAAAAGCGCTTCGAATTAATTGAAAACAGTTAATCTTCTTTCGAATTAATACTGTCCCAAATAACATCTTTCAATTGATCAATGTTCTTCTGACCTACAGATGAAATGAACACGTGCTTAATGCCTCTTGGCAATAGCTTTTTCATTTGCTTTTCCATAACCTCATCGATCATATCACATTTCGTAATGGCCAAAATGCGCGGTTTATCGAGCAATTCAGCATTGAATTTCTTCAATTCATTCAATAAAATCTTATACTCTGCTTTAATGTCATCGGAATCGCATGGCACCATGAACAACAAGGTTGCGTTACGTTCAATGTGACGTAAAAAGCGGTGTCCAAGACCTTTTCCTTCCGATGCTCCTTCAATAATTCCAGGAATATCGGCCATAACAAAACTGCGGTCGTTGCGGTAACGCACCATTCCTAAATTCGGAACAAGGGTCGTAAACGGATAGTCTGCAATCTCAGGCTTGGCAGCAGAAACAACAGAAAGCAAAGTCGATTTTCCTGCATTCGGGAAACCAACCAATCCAACGTCGGCAAGAACTTTCAATTCTAGAATTTTCCATTCTTCAACACCGGGTTCACCGGGCTGAGCATAGTCGGGAGCTTGATTGACTGCGGTTTTGAAATTGTGATTGCCTAAACCGCCTCGCCCACCTTTCGCAATAATGAATTCTTGCCCAACCTCATTTATTTCACAAAGTACTTCGCCCGTTTCCACGTCGCGTGCAATTGTGCCCAATGGAACTTCCAAATATTCGTCTTCGCCTTGCTTACCCGATTTGTGCGAACTACTTCCACCTTCTCCCGGTTCAGCAATAACGTGCTTCCGGAATTTTAAGTGAAGAAGTGTCCAAATGTTTTGGTTGCCACGTAAAATAATGTGTCCTCCGCGTCCGCCGTTTCCACCATCTGGACCACCGCGAGGCACGAATTTTTCTCTGTGCATGTGTCTAGACCCAGCACCGCCGGCCCCAGAACGACAACAGATTTTTACGTAGTCAACGAAGTTTGAACCACTCATGATTGGGCGTCTATTATACTGAATAGGCGATTTGAAATTTCATCCAATTCGCCAATTCCGTCTATTGCAAAAAATTTATCTTGTCCTTTATAATACTCTGCTACAGGAGCGGTCTCTCTCTTGTAAACTTCAATGCGATTTCTAACTATGGAAATATCACTATCGTCAGCACGTCCAGAAGTTTCTGCACGACCTAACAAACGCTTCTCCAATTCAGCTTCTTCAACCTCCAAAGCCAACATGCATGAAATGCTTTGTTCTTTTTCACTTAACATTTCGTCAAGTGCCAAAGCCTGCGGAGAAGTTCTCGGAAAGCCGTCGAAAATGAATCCTTTTGCTTCAGGAAACGCTTCCAACTCGCTCTTCAACATGTTAATGGTTACTTCATCTGGAACTAAATTGCCCGCATCCATGTAGCTTTTAGCAAGCGTGCCAAGGGCTGTAGCTTCTTTAATGTTTTTGCGGAAAATATCTCCTGTGCTCAAATGAACAAGGTTGTATTTATTTACTAAACGTTCACTTTGGGTTCCTTTCCCTGCACCCGGAGGGCCGAAGAGTACTATGTTAATCATGATATTTGATTGAATTGAACTGCAAATGTACGACACACGTATGGTTTTCGTGGTGTTTTCGGCCATCTGAATTATCTTCGCAGAAATAATGAAATTATGAATTACGATGTTATTGTTTTAGGAACCGGTCCGGGCGGATATGTAACTGCCATTCGTGCTAGCCAATTAGGATTGAAAACAGCTGTTATCGAACGCGAAGCCTTAGGCGGAATTTGTTTGAACTGGGGCTGTATTCCAACCAAAGCTCTTCTAAAGAGCGCATCGGTTTTTGAATATATCAATCACGCCAAAGAATACGGAATTGAAGTTACCGGCGCAAAAGCAGATTTTGCTGGTGTGGTGAAAAGAAGCCGTGGCGTTGCCGACGGAATGAGTAAGGGTGTTCAATTCTTAATGAAGAAGAACAAGATCGATGTGATCATGGGAACTGGAAAAGTTCTAGCTGGAAAGAAGATTCAAGTAACTGCTGCTGACGGAACGGTTTCTGAAGTAAGCGGAAAGAATATCATCATCGCAACAGGTGGACGTTCACGCAGCTTGCCGAACATGCCACAAGATGGAAAGAAAATTATCGGATACCGCGAAGCGATGACTTTGCCAGAGCAACCTAAGTCTATGGTTGTTGTGGGTTCTGGAGCAATCGGAGTAGAGTTCGCGTATTTCTACAACGCAATGGGAACGAAAGTAACTATTGTTGAATACGCACCGAACGTTGTTCCTGTGGAAGACGAAGACATCTCAAAAGCATTGGCGAAGTCGTTCAAGTCTGCAGGAATTGAAATTCACACTTCTTCAGAGGTTACTTCTGTTGATACGACGGGCAAGGTTTGTAAAGTGCATGTGAAAACCGCTAGCGGTGAGCTAGTGATCGAAGCCGACGTTGTATTGTCTGCTGCCGGTGTTGTTGCAAACATTGAAAATATTGGTTTGGAAGATGTGGGTATTGTTACCGACAAAGGAAAAATCATGGTAGACAAATACTACCAAACAAACATCCCTGGTTATTATGCAATCGGTGACTGTGTTCCTGGTCAGTCATTGGCTCACGTAGCAAGTGCGGAAGGAATTACTTGCGTTGAAAAAATTGCAGGTCACCACCCACAAGCCATCGATTACAACAACATCCCAGGTTGCACATATTGCTCACCTGAGATTGCGAGCGTAGGTTACACCGAGAAGGCTGCGAAAGAAGCTGGATACGAATTGAAAATTGGTAAGTTCCCATTCAGTGCATCTGGTAAAGCAAGTGCTGCTGGACACAAAGACGGTTTCGTGAAATTGATTTTCGATGCGAAATACGGCGAGTTGTTGGGAGCACATTTAATTGGCGCGAACGTTACTGAAATGATTGCCGAGTGCGTTGCATTGCGTAAGTTGGAAACAACAGGAATGGAATTGGTGAAAACCATTCACCCTCATCCAACCATGAGCGAAGCCATTATGGAAGCGGCAGCTGCTGCTTACGGCGAGGTGATTCACTTGTAAGAATAGTATGAAAAAATATGTTGTTGCACTCTTGAGCTTCTTGTTCATCTCGCAGTTGACTTTTGGTCAGGCGGGTGGAACAAGTTGCTCAAATGCAGTGACACTCAATTGCGGTCAGGCAATTGGAGGAAGCACGTTGGGTGTTCTTCCAGACAATTTCGATTCAGGAAATTTTGAAGGCACAGCTGGTCAGTTGTGGTACACGTTCACTCCGCTTGGAAGTGGAACGGTTGAAGTAAGTCTTTGTAGTAACAATACCAATTACGACACGCGCGTTCATGCGTATTCGGGTGCTTGTGGGAATTTAACTTTTATTGCAGAAGACGACGACGCTTGTGTGAATCCGGTATTCGCAAGTGATCTTGTTTTTCCTGTTACCGCAGGGGTAACGTATTTCATTCGTGTAGGTGGAAGTTTCACCAATGCTGGAACCTACGAAGGAACATTCTCATGCGATCTTTCTATTCTTGGCTGCACGAATCCATTGAGCTGTAATTTCAATCCGGTTGCGAACACCAACGACGGTTCCTGCGACTTCGCTTCGTGTTACGGATGTAAGTATGCGAATGCATTGAATTACGATGCAACAGCGACATTCGATGATGGGTCTTGTTTGTTTGCAGCGGTTATTCCAGGATGTACGAATAGCGCAGCTTCGAATTACAACGCGACGGCAACGGCAGATAACGGAACTTGTTTGTATGCAGGTTGTACGAATGCTTCAGCATACAACTTCAATCCGATTGCGAATGTCGACGATGGCAGTTGTGATTTAATAGGCACGTGCTTCGGCGACATGAATCAAGATGGAGTGATTACCATCGAAGATGTGATGCTATTTATTGCTACGTTCGGAACGAACTGCAATTAGATCTGTCCGGCTTCGAAAATTTCAGTAACCTTTTCTATTGCGTAATCTATTTCTTCTTTCGTCGTGTAACGAGAGAAAGAGAAACGGACAGCGGGCTGTCCTTCGCGCAACGCACCAATGGCGTCTAATACGTGGCTCCCTTTTGTTGCGCCGCTGCTACATGCACTTCCGCCAGAGGCGGCTATTCCTTCAAGATCTAACAAGAACAAAAACATGTCGTTGTTTTTCGTAGGAGGAAAGGTGGTGCTCAAAACGGTATAAAGGCTATCGGTGCTTTCCGATTTTCCATTGAAGGTAATTCCAGGAATACGTTTTTTCAATTCAGCAGCCATGTATTGCTTTAATCCGCTAACGTATTCGTGGTGTTCTTCCACATCACTGAAAGCAAGGTCCATGGCTTTCGCCATACCCATAATACCTCCGGTGTTTTCTGTTCCTCCGCGCATGCCGCGTTCTTGTCCACCACCGGTAATATCTGCGAATGCAGGCATATTTTTTCGAATGAAAATAAATCCAACACCTTTGGGCCCGTGATATTTATGCGCAGCAGCGTTTATGAAATGAATAGGCGTTTCTTTTAAGTTGAAACGATAGTGTCCCATGGTTTGAACCGTGTCGCTATGAAACACTGCGCCGTGCTCAGCACAAATAGCCGCAACTTCTTCCAACGGAAGTAAGTTCGCTATCTCATTGTTCCCGTGCATAAGCGAAACGTACGTCTTCACGCCATCGCTTAAGGTGTTTCGAATGTCATTTAAATCAATGCTTCCGTCTGAAGTCAATGCCACCCAATGCATAGAAACTTTTCCTTCTTCCTGAAGTTTTTCTGCCGTCTTTACAATGGCACTGTGTTCAATTTTTGAAGTGATAATGCGCTTGCATCCCATGTCGCGAACAGCAATGTTCATCGCCAAATTGTCTGCTTCCGTTCCTCCGCTCGTGAAATAAATTTCTCCAGGCTCGCAGTTCAAATGCTTCGCAATAGAGCGACGCGCTGTTTCAATTTGCGTCTTTACTTTTCTTCCGAAAGAATGTGAGGAAGAGGGATTTCCGAATTCTGTTTTTAAGAAGTTCGAAATAACATCTACTACTTCAGGAGCAACAGGAGTCGTTGCTGCATTGTCTAAATAAGCTTTCATTCTGCCGAAGGAATGTGTTGTTTTATTTTTTGAATAAGCTCAATGGCTTCTTCATTCGTTGGTGCTTCAGCGTAAATTCTAACGATAGGCTCGGTGTTGCTCTTGCGCAAATGCACCCATCCGTTCGAGAAGTCTACCTTCACACCATCGATCGTATTTACTTTTTCATTTTGAAATTCTTTCGCAACGGTTGCAAGTATTCCATCTACATCGAGACTCGGACTTAAGACAACCTTGTCTTTAATCATCTGATAGGTTGGATACGTTGCACGCATTTCAGAAACAGAATTGAAGTTCTTCGCAAGGTGTGTTAAGAACAACGCTATTCCAACAAGCGCGTCTCTTCCGTAGTGCGTTTCCGGATAAATAATACCACCGTTTCCTTCGCCACCAATAACGGCTCCAATTTCTTTCATCTTCGCAACAACGTTCACTTCGCCTACAGCAGAAGCTTCGTAGCGTTGTCCGTGTTTGTGCGTTACATCTGCCAATGCGCGACTGCTTGAAAGATTGCTCACTGTAGGGCCGGGAGTAATTCCAAGCAAATAATCGGCAATAGCGACTAACGTATACTCTTCACCAAATAGACTTCCGTCTTCACACACGAAGGCCAAGCGATCTACATCTGGATCAACCACAATTCCTAAATCGCATTTTTCTTTCTTCACTATGGAAACAATGTCGGTCAGATGTTCTGCCAACGGCTCTGGGTTGTGCGCGAAATGTCCGTCTGCTTTACAGTGAATCGGCACTATGTTTTCAATTCCCAAAGCGTCTAACAAAGCAGGAACATAAATTCCTCCAGTGCTATTGATCCCATCAACGGCAATCTTGAATTTTTTATTTGCAATGGCTTCAACATCTATGGTATTTATTCCAAGAATATGTTGAATGTGCGCTTTCATGAAGTTACGTGGTTCAATGCTACCTAATTCATCTACGGTGCAGAATGCGTAATCATCGGCATCTGCTCTGCGCAACACTTCTTTTCCTTCATCGCCAGAAATGAATTCTCCCTTTTCGTTGAGTAATTTCAATGCGTTCCATTCTTTCGGATTGTGGCTCGCGGTAAGAATAATTCCTCCGTTCGCTTTGCTTTCCGTAACGGCCCATTCCACCGTTGGCGTTGTGGAAAGTCCAGCATCTATGACATGCACACCCATTCCAACCAAGGTATTCATCACTAGGTTTTGAAGCATCTCGCCGCTAATGCGCGCATCTCTTCCAACTACTATTGAAATACTTTGTTTGTTATTTCTATGTTGAAGAAATGCGGCGAATGCTGCCGTGAATTTCACCGTGTCAAGAGGTGTTAAATGCTCACCTGGAACAGCACCAATAGTGCCGCGAAATCCTGAAATTGATTTTATTAAGGTCATGTCTTTAAAATAACTTGTGCAAAGATACTTCACCCAAACTATTAAACTTCGTTCTTTGTGGAATGAATCACCTCGCGCATTTATATCTATCCTCCGACAACGAAGAAGAAATGGTTGGTCAGTTTATAGCAGATGCTGTGAAAGGCAATGATTTCAACCATTACAGCCCTGCTATTCGCAAAGGAATACTACTTCATCGATGGGTTGATTCTTATACAGATACGCACGATTTGGTGAAAGAACTTCGCGCAGCCTACCGACCTAAATTGGGTTTGTACAGCGGTGTGTTAATTGATTTGGTTTTCGATTATTTCTTGGCGAAAGATTTTCAGATACATTCAGGAAGAGAACTCGCCGAATTTCAGCAATTCACGTTCCGTGTGTTGAATAAGCATGAAGGTGTTTTTCCGGAAAAAATAAAGAAGTATTTCTTCCACATGAAAGACAAAGAATTTATGATGAAGTATGCCCATTTGGAAGGGATGGCCCTTATTGTGAAGCAAATGGGAGCGCGCATTCCGCGCGGCGAATCGTTAGTGGAGGCAGGAGATTTTTTCCGAGATCATATTGAAGTAGCTTCGAATTATTTCCCGATTTTTTTTGTTGAATTGAAGAACGAATTTCAGTTGAAGCGAGAGCTGCTCCTTCATGAAAATAAAAATGATTAAGTTTGTATGTAACCCTTCCTTGTCTTGGGCACGGAAGTAATCTTTAGTCATTGAAGAAATCTGTTTGGCGCGTAATAATTGTTTCCGTTGCTCTCTTGGGTGGTGTAGCACTTATGTTTACGCTTCTTTCTCCGAAGAAGACGCAAAATGAATTTGAGCAAGACCCGAATTTGCCGGAATTGGTTTCTGTGGATTTAGACTCCATACGTGCAAGAGGGAAGTTAATCGTTTTAACCGAGAACAGTGCCTCGACCTACTATCTCTACAAGGAAGAACCGAAAGGTTTCGACTATGAATTAGCGGAACAATTCGCGAAGTTTTTGAAAGTAAAATTGGAAGTTCGCGTTATCGAAAACCTTGACAGTATGTTCGCGATGTTGTATCGTGGTGAAGGAGATATCATTGCTTCAAACCTTACAGTGACAGAACAGCGGAAGAGGTTCTTATCCTTCTCACCTTCTATTTATCAGACCAAACAAGTACTGGTTCAGCGCAGAGATACAGCGAATAAATTGCTTCAAAACGGAATTGTAGTTCATGGTGTAAATGAATTAGATCGTTTGCCAATTCATGTTCATGCTTATTCTTCCTTCTATAGAAAGTTGGAGCAGATAACAAATGAGACAGGAATGAATCTTCAAGTGATTGAAGCTAGTGGAAAAGTGGGCACGGAAGAATTGTTGCAAGAGGTGGCAAGTGGTGCGGTTCCCGCAACCATTACCGATAAGAGTTTGGCGTTTTTGAGTTTTGAAGATTATCCGAACTTGGACATGTCTGTCGAGTTGAGCGAGAATGAAGACATTGCATGGGCCGTTCGTCCGAATTCGTATCTCTTGCAAGAACGATTAAATACGTTTCTTGGAGGAAGATCGGGTAAGCGCTTCATAAATAAAATCTATCGTCGATATTTCGGTCGAGCAGAAGAGAACTGGTCTGGCGGTGTTCAACGTTTTTTTTCAATGCCACCTATTTTGGAAGGAAACCTTTCTCCGTATGATTCTCTCTATAAAGTGCATTCAGCCATCGTTGGTTGGGATTGGAAATTACTAACTGCGTTGAGTTATGTTGAATCTGGGTTTAATCCGAATGCTGAGTCTTGGGCAGGTGCTCGAGGACTCATGCAATTGATGCCGGCTACTATTGCGAAATACGATGGAGATACGCTATGTCCTCCCGACAATAACATCATGGCTGGAGCGAAATTTCTTAAAAACTTGGATAACTTTTGGAAGCAGTACATTCACGATCCGAATGAACGCGTGAAATTTATGTTGGCCAGCTACAATTGCGGTCCGGGACATATTTTAGATGCCATGTGTATCGCTCGTCAGACAGGAAGGAACGATACCTTGTGGGACGGCCATGTTGCAGATGCTCTTATGTTGAAGGCTCAGCGCCAGTATTACGCCATGTCGTGCGTGAAGCACGGATACCTTAACGGAGTTGGTCCAGTGAATTTTGTAAATAAGATCCTCGCCATTTTTGAACATTATAAACTTTCGGCGAAATGAAAAACTTCTGTCTCGTGTTACTGTTTTCCGTCTTTATTTTTTCATGCAAGGAAGAGTCGAATAATTTTAAAATTTCGGGCAGAACAAAAGACGCCTCCTCGAATACTTCCCTTCCGTATGTGAGTGTCTCAATAGAGCAAAAGGCTCTTGTTAATGGTATTCTTACCAATTACTTTCAAGAAGCTGACGTTATACAATCTGATGTAAATGGGAATTATTCGCTAGAATGGAAAAAGGAGAATATAGTGGAAGCTAGGCTCTTAGTTTCGAGAGATTTCTATTACAGCAAGGAAATAGCGCTCTCTCCGGATCAATTGAGAAACGAAACTTCTTTGGAGAAAGATGTTGCACTGTGGCCTGAATCAAGCGTAAATGTGACCATCACCAATCTGTCGGGCGCAAGCATCATTCAATTCAATTGGATTAACACGAATTTCGAATGCACTTGCTGTACGAACGAGCAGAAGACGTTCACGAATTTATCTGATACGACCTTTCAATGCAGTGTTTATGGCGGGAAGTGGCTTAAATACAATTGTGCTGCCAGCGGAAGTTCTGGATCTGTTTTTTTGCTTGACAGTTTGTACTGTTTGCCTTTTCAGTCGAATAATTTGTCTATTAACTTGTAAAAGTTGATGAATTGATGACTAATTTTCAAGCTGAAATTTTACAGCTATGAAAAAATCAGTTTCAATTTTTGTTTTAATTCTTTTATTTGGTTGGACGGCACAAAGTCAGGTGACCTTGCCGCGCAACCTAACTCCGCAAGAAATTGAGCAGATTGCTCATGGCGATTTTTCCATATTAAATAGCGATAGAGGAATTGAATCTCCTCCGCCGTTCTCAAATATTCGTGCAATGGCCGAGTGGGAAGAGATTCAATGCATAACTATTTCTTGGATTTCTTATCCTTCCATTTTAAAGCAGATAGTTGCTGCAGCGCGCACGCAAACGTTGGTGGTTATTTTATCTGAAGACGTTCAGGCAACGCAGAATTATTTATACAGCACTTCAGGAGGTCCTGCATTTACAAACATGGACAATGTAATTATCCTGCCTGCGAATTACGATTCGGTTTGGATGCGCGATTACGGTGCTAATCCGGCTTATGCAAACGAAGTTGAGGATTTGTTCTTGGTCGATTGGATTTACAATCGTCCAACTCGTCCGAACGACAACTCTTCACCTCAATACGTAGCCGATTATTTGGGATTGGATTTATACACAACAACAGCTGCTCCAGAAGACTTGGTGAATACAGGTGGTAACTGGATGAGCGATGGTTTTGGAACTGCTATTGTGACAGAACTTATCTTGGAAGAGAACGCTCAAGGAAATCAGTATGGTGTTACAGCAAAAACAGAAGCAGAGATTGACGCAATTACACAGAGCTATCTTGGGACGGACCGTTACATTAAAATGCCTGTTCTTCCATACGATGGTATTCATCACGTAGACATGCACATGAAACTAATTGATGAGCAAACGTTGTTGGTGGGTGAATACCCAGACGGTATTTCAGACGGTCCGCAAATCAATGCGAACATGGATTATGTGGTTTCGAACTTTATGAATAAATGGGGTGAACCTTACAAGACCATTCGCATTCCAATGCCTCCGAGTGTTGCTGGCAACTGGCCGAGTTCAAATCCGCCTGCCTCATATCGCACCTACACAAATGCAGTCTTCGTAAATAAAATGGTTATCCTTCCAATTTATCGCGAGCAATACGATACAACTGCTTTGCGTATTTGGCAAGAGGCTTTACCTGGTTATCAGATCGTGGGTATCGACTGCGATAATCAACCAGATAATATTATTTCGGCCAGTGGCGCAATACATTGCATTACCCATAGCGTGGGTGTTCAGAATCCGATGCTTATTAGTCACAATCCGCTTCAAGACACAGACAACACAACCACACCGTATTCAGTAGTGGCATATATGAATCACCGCGATGAAATAGCTGCAGGAAGATTGTATTGGAAGACTTCTCTATCGGGTGCATACAATTTAGTTGATATGACGAGTGTTGGAAGTAATAATTGGGAAGGGTTTATTCCTGCACAGCCTGCTGGCACGCGTGTTTACTATTATGTGGAAGGGGAAGCAACAACCGGAAAAGTATTGCAACGTCCAATGGCTGCGCCAGAAGGTTACTGGAGTTTCGATGTGTTGAATGGAAACAGCATTAACGAAGAGGCTTTCAGTTTCTCGAGAATTTATCCGAATCCAGCAAGTGAAATTACTTGCGTGGAATTTAATGCCCGTGCTTCACAAAAGGCGCAAGCTTTTATTGTAGATATGCAAGGTCGTCGTGTAAAAGAAATATATTCAGGCGTGCTTTCACCAGAACAATCAAAAGTGTTTTTCAATGCGAGTGATTTAGTGGCAGGTGTATATGCCGTTCAGTTAATCACAGACAAGGGCAGCTATCGTCTTCCATTTATTGTTAAATAATGTCGAGTAATAGAAGAAAGTTTTTAGGTCAGCTTGCCGCTACAAGCGCGTTGTTGGGGATGTCACCGGCTTTGTTTTCATTCAGTGAAAAAAAGAAAAAGCCAGCAGAGAAAGTGCGCTATACGAAAGGATTGGTTCTATCTACCTGGGATCATGGCATTGCGGCAAACGATGCAGCCATGGACGCTTTGAAGAAAGGTGGGAATGCTCTGGATATGGCAGAGAAGGGCGTCTGGAAAACGGAATCTGATTTGACTAACTTAAGTGTTGGGCTCGGCGGATTGCCAGACAGAGAAGGAAGAACCACGCTTGATGCATGTATTATGGATTGGCAGCACAAGGTGGGATCTGTTGCGTTTGTTCAAGGATTCGAACATCCTATTTCTATTGCACGTGCGGTTTTGGAAAAGACTCCGCATGCCATGATTGTTGGAAAGGGGGCAGAGCAATTTGCTTTGGAACAAGGCTTCAAACATAGCGATTACGTTAATCCGGAAGCAGACAAAGCGTGGAAAGAATGGTTGAAGACTTCCGAATACAAACCAATCATCAATGTTGAAAATCACGATACCATAGGCTTGCTAGCCATGGATTATGAAGGAAGAATTTCGGGCGCTTGCACCACAAGTGGTCTGTCATACAAGATGCACGGAAGAGTAGGCGACAGTCCGATTATAGGAGCAGGTCTCTACATAGACAATGAAATCGGCGGCGCAACTTGCACGGGTCTTGGTGAAACGGTAATACGTTCTTGCACATCATTCTTAGTTGTTGAATTAATGCGTCAAGGTGCAACGGCACAAGAAGCCTGTGAAGAGGCCATTGCGCGATTGAAATCGAACAATGCTTTCATGACCGATGAATTCCAAGTTGGAGTCTTGGCAGTTGATAAAGCGGGTGTAACTGGAGGGTTTGGATTAAGGGGCGGATTCACTTACGCGTTGTGCAAAGACGGTAAGAACGAAATGTACACTGCAGGATCTTTGATTCGTTAATGTAGAATTTTAAAGATCAACTCGCGCATAATGTCGCCGTGCGACATGCTGTTTCCTTTCAATCCTTTCAACTGTTCATCTGCATCTCTGAAGTATTTGATGATACGCTCCGATTTTCCTGGAGAATAATTTTTTTCACCTTCTTTGAAGTTCTGAGCAGCGTAGTAGTTTACACTAAGCTCTTTGTAGGCTTCGTCTTTGTTCGAGCTGTTTTGAATAACACAAAGCTTTGCGAAAAAACCATACAACGCGGGAATTGTCTGAAATAGCGGATGATCTTTCGGATTCTTTTCAAAAAAATTGATGATCAGATTCGCTTTCATAACGTCTTTGCGAATGAGCGCTGTTTGCAATTCCCAAACGTTGAAGTCTTTTGAAATTCCTATGTGATCTTGAATAATCTGTGTGGTTATTTCTTCACCCGGATTCAAAACGATACTCAACTTCGAAATTTCATTCGTGAGTTTATGAAGGTCAGACCCTAAATAATCGGCAAGCAATTGCGTAGCTGTGCCGCGAATGACCAAGCCTTGGTCTTTCACAATGTTTTGAACCCAAGTAGGTAGCTGATTTTCTTTAATGGCAAGCGATTCGAATGTTTTCGCTTTGGTCTTTAACGTTTTGAAAATGGAAGAACGGCCGTCCACCTTTCCGTTTTTATGACAAAAGGCCAAGACAGTGCTTTGCGTGGGAGCGTCGAGGTAGTTTACGAGAGATTTGTACAACTCTTCCTTCTTCCAACATTTTAAGTCTTGCGCTTCGCGCACAATAATCACTTGTTTGTTTCCCATCATCGGAAAGCTCTTCGCCATGGAAACGATAGATTCAAGATTTGAATCTTTTCCATAACAAACGGTAAGTCCAAATGCTTTCTCACTTTCATCAAGAATTTTATTTTCGATGGCATCTGAAATGAGGTCAATGAAAAATGCTTCTTCGCCGTGCAAAAGATAGACAGGGGCTGCATTGCCCATTTGAATGTCACGAATGATTAGCGAGTGTTCCATGTCTTGCAAATATCGGCAATAGTCTTGTCGCGGTACAACATTTCAATCTTGAAAAATATACACTAATTTGCACAACCGAATTTTATGCTCAACTTCCAATTTCCCTCTTATTCATTTCGCATTCGCGGAGAGGCCTCGCGCGAGGTTTGGGACATTGTTCGTAACAAGTGGGTCGCTTTAACTCCGGAAGAATTTGTTCGTCAACATGCCATTCACTTTTTCGTGAACGATTTGAATTTCCCGAAGGGAAGAGTTGGTGTGGAAGCTGAAGTTGTTTTTCACGGAATGAAACGAAGAGCAGATTTGGTGCTATTTACGAGAGAAGCAACACCGTTCATGATAGCAGAGTTCAAAGCCCCAACGGTGAAGATCGACGAAGCGGTGCTTAGCCAAACGCTTCGCTATAACTCGGTGCTGATGGCTCCTTGGTTATTTATCTCGAATGGACACGAGCACGCCTTGTGTGAAGTGAATGTGGAATTGGGAACAGGTAAATGGCACAACGAGACTTCCGAATGGAATTTTGTGATTTGAAGTTATTTTTTCTTGCTGTTGGTTCCAGGAAGATTCACCGTGAAATAGAAACACCAATTCCCATAGTCTTCAGCAGCATATTTTCCACTTGAGAAAAGAGGCTTCGGGAAATAACGCAATCCAAACGCCAATGTGCTAAAACTAATTTTTATGGAAGAGGCGTATTGCCATTGGTTGAATCCATTCGGATTGTTTTCAATGCGTTTCAACTTGAGGTCGTCTATCTTTCTCACTCCAACATAACGACTATTTAAAAAATAAAATCCTTCCACGGCCCACTCAAGGTAGCTGTTGGTTTGATTGCCATGCTTTATGAGGTATTTGCGCAAGCGTATTTGTGCATTCACCGCATTGGAACTGTATTTCGCGCGGTTCCAAGTGCTGTCGGGCTCGAAAGATTGAACAGGATAATTCGAATTCAGCCGTTGTGTCCGGCGGTAGTAACTTGTTCCGAATACAAGGGATGACATGGGGGCAATGTCTTTTTTAAATGTGAAACCGCAAGAAAAACTTCTTCCAAGTTCGAGCTTTTGGTTTTTTGAAAGATGTTGGTTGTTCGGAATGAAATTTCCAATTTCGTAGTAGAAGGCAGAGTAATTATCAATGTTTACACCTTCCAACCGATACTCACGCGTTCTTTTCATCACAGAATCAATGGTCGATTCGAAGAGAATCGTTTGTCCTGTTGTATGAAAAGTTGTGCCAACAGCAAATAGAAATAACAAAGCGTATCTCATGGCTGTGGAATAGGTATTTCGAAGAAGTGACGGTCGTAAACAATTCGAAGTTTGCACCCTTTGAATTCTTCAACGGGTATAGAAGCGAGGATCTTGTTTTCTGGGCGAGAAACGTTGTACTTAAATACTTCTCCGGTAGACTTCACGAATTGAATGAATGCAACCGGTGAAGAATAGTTTTCTGCAATTTCTAAAGTGTCGGATCGGCTAATGGATAATATGTTGTTGCAGTTCAATGAGTCTGTATTGAATTGAACCGAATAAACGTTCGGTTTTTCTTCTCCATTAAAAAAGAAATAACTCGCTCTTGGAATTCCATAGCCGTGCGCATAATCGAAGTAGGGATAAAGCGATCCGCTCTTGCGTATTTCTTCCCATAATTTTTCAGTGTTCCATTCCGGATGAAGTTGGCGAACACACGCTGCGAAGCCGCATACCAAAGGCGTTGCGAAGGATGTTCCTTGAATGGAAGTGTATTCTCCGTCTTCCGGATAAAGTAACTCTCCTGGCGCGCAAACGTCGGGTTTCAATCGTCCATCTGCAGTAGGGCCTATAGAACTGAAGCTGGAGATGTATCCTGTTTTTGGGTTTACGGATCCAACGGTTAAAATGCGTTCAGCATCTGCGGGGGCACCAATAATTTCCCAACTGTTCTGGAATTCATTTCCAGCGGCATTCACCACAAGAATTCCTTTGTCCATGGCGGTGTTGGCGGCAATGCTTATTTTGCAAGTTCTTCCATTCAAATCTTTTCTTTCATACAATTGATTGGTAAAACTCAACGATGAATTCACAAGACTCGCTCCCTTTTCATCGGCCCACTCCAATGCTTGGATCCATTGAATATCATTAAGAAATCGAAAGAACCCCATGTTTGGCGTTACCCGTGCAAGGAGATAGGTGGCTTCAGTGGCCAGTCCGAATTGTATCGAATCATTCTTTCCCGCAAGAAACGTTAAGACTTCTGTACCATGCACAGAATGGGAATACACTTCTTCCGTTTTATTTAGGAAGTCTTTTGTGGCTGCGATTTGATGGTTGGCGAAGAGATGTGAAAGTTGATCGGCGTAATCTGCATCTGAGAAACCCGCATCGAAAATTGCAATTATGGTGTTCTTTCCGAATAACTCGCGCTCCCTGAATTGAGATGGCTCAAGTAAATCAAGTTGAGTTTTCGCTTCCTTTACTTGGTAGTCGGAGTTTTCAGCAGGTAGATAAGTTGTAGTTGGAAATTCGGCGGCCAAAACCGATTGCTCTTGAAGGAATTCTATTTCAAGGACGAAAGGAAAAGCGGCTATTCTTTTCCAATTCATTTCAGAGGCTTGAACAACCGCTGCATTGAGCCAGCGGCTTGTGCCAAAGGTGCTGTCTGTATAATTTTCAATAATTGAAATGTATTCTTCATGCACAGGAACATCTCGTTCGTCCCACGGAATGTTTTGCAGGAAACGACGTTCGATTGCTGCTGCGGAAAAAGTATTTTGATAGGAATCGTCATGAACTCCTTTGTCTTTGAACACCACATAGCCCCATTGCTGCGCAGAAACAACATTCGAAACGGCAAGCGAAAATGCTAGCCAAAGAAAAATTGGAATAGCGTTATTCCGATTAATTTTGTTCGAACTGAAAAAAGAATTCATCTATGGCGAATATAATTGATTTACGCAGCGATACCTTCACTGTTCCTTCAGACGAAATGAGAAAAGCAATGTTCGAAGCTCAAGTGGGCGACGATGTGTTTGGAGAAGATCCAACGGTGAACGAATTGGAAGCATACGCGGCAGATTTATTCGGTATGGAAGCCGCTTTGTTTTGCACCAGTGGAACGCAGTCGAATCAAATTGCGATTAACGTGCACACACGTCCGGGCGACGAAGTGATTTGCAGCAACCTAGCGCACATTTATATTTACGAAGGCGGAGGAATTGCGTTGAACAGTGGAAGTTCTGTTCGTTTAATTGAAGGTCCACGCGGGATGTTTACGGCAGAGCAAGTCAAGGCGAACATCAACAACAGAGCAGATGTGCACTTGCCGAACACGTCTTTGGTATGTACGGAAGATACCGTGAACAAAGGCGGAGGAGCCATTTGGGATTTCAAAGAGATTTTGAAAATTCAAGAAGTGTGTAAAGCGAAT
Organism: Chryseobacterium gleum; assembly: GCA_945881835.1. Classification (GTDB taxonomy): domain Bacteria; phylum Bacteroidota; class Bacteroidia; order Flavobacteriales_D; family Sanyastnellaceae; genus CAIZGX01. The sequence continues at coordinate 536,783 of CAMCVP010000001.1, forward strand.
GGAATGGCTTTGCATTGCGATGGTGCAAGACTCTTCAATGCGTTGGAAGAAACGAAGATGACTCCTGCAGAATACGCGAAGGCTTATGACTCAATAAGTGTGTGTTTAAGCAAAGGGCTTTCAGCTCCGGTTGGAAGTTTCTTAGTCGGGTCGAAAGAATTTATTTTGAAAGCACGTCGCCGCAGAAAGAGTATGGGCGGAGGAATGCGTCAGGCTGGATTCCTTGCCGCGGCTGGTCTGTACGCCATGCAGGTAGAACGATTCCGTTTGCATGAAGATCATGCGCATGCGAAAGCAATTGGAAATGTTTTAAGTACGGTTTCTTATTGCGCCGAGATTATGCCGGTTGAAACGAACATTGTAATCTGGAGACCAACAAGCAATTCTTCAGCAGAAATGATTGAGAAGTTAAATGCAGTTGGAATTAAATGCTTCCCGTTTGGACCCGTTTGGCTTCGATTTGTATTTCACAGAAATGTTTCTTCAGACCAAGTTCAGGAACTGATAGAGAAGTTGATCAGTTTGTAATTAGACGAAGGAGATTTTAATTTCTTTTTTCAATGCTTTGAAAACTCTTAGCAGAGTTCCAACACGGACATCTGTGAAGTTGTTTTCAAGTTTTGAAATCTGAGCTTTTTTTACTCCAATTAATTTACCTAGATCTTCTTGACTGAGTTTTTGTTCTTCGCGCAATGACCGTATCGAACTGCCCAATAAATCTAATCTCAATTCTTCTTCGAACTGTTTACGTTTCGCCGTTTCTTTCGTTCCGATATACCTGTCTATTGTCTCCTCAAGAGTTACTAGTTTCATTTTTTTCTTCGAAGTATTGTCTTCTGAGATTTTCTGCTTTTTCGATTTCATTGTGTGGAGTTTTTTGAGTAGTTTTTTTAAAGATTGAACATATTATTATCAGCGATTCCGGACTGTCCCAAAATGCTAGCAGTCTGTAGTAAGTATTTGAATGGTAAGTCCGAAATTCCCAGATGTTGGCTGTAAGTTTTTTCAGTAATTCAGCATCAATGACTTTGGTTGATTTCAATATGTTATAAAGAATCTTGTCCCGAGCTTTCTCAGGCAAGAAGGTTAATTCATTTGATACACTTTCTAGAATTTTTACGTTGAATCTTGATTGCATTTTGTTTCATTTTGCTAAAATAGCATATCCTTATAAGGAAACTATTATTTGTTGAAACAAATTTCAATAATTTAAGTCATTGAGGTGGTGTTTCCTTATTCGGAATCTCTCAAAAATGAAACGTTAAAAATGTTTGGAAGGGTTGAAATTACTCAACAACAACACTCTTCTGAAGCTGCATATCTTCAGCAATGATGCGCAAAGAATAAACGCCCGCAGGAACAGTTACATTCACCAAAGTTGAAGTGCTTCCCGAAGCAATTCTTTCCGAATGAAGTAATTTTCCAGAGATGTCATACAAACTCCAAGATGCGTTTGTCAGAACATCATGATGAATGGTGAATGATCCGTTAGATGGATTCGGGAAAACATTTAATGAAGCCATTTCCATTTCATCTATCCCAACGCAATCGGTAATTGTGAAAGAATACGGATAGGTACAAGCATTGTCATCGGTTATGACCATGTTGTAGGTTCCTGTTCCAATTCCGGTTAATGGATTAACTGCCGCAAGTGGTGTTCCTGTGTCGTCTGTCCACAAAAATTCATAGGGTCCTGTTGCTCCGGCAACATTCACTTCAATAGCTGCATCGTTATTCACGTCGCAGCTCGGAAGAATAATGTTGGTCGTAACCATCCAAGCCTCAGGCTGAACAATGTTGAATGTTTCTGTGTGAACATCTCCGCAACCTGCTGTTGCCACGAGCGTATAGGTTCCTGGATCTACGTTTTGCAAATATTGATCTGTAATCATGAAACCATTTGGGCCTGTCCAAACCGAACTGAAATTGGCACCCGCTCCAATGCTGTATGGGTAAACGTCGCCATCGCCTGTTTCTCCTTTGTCAAGTGGACAAGAGATTCCATTCACCAAAGCGTCCCATGAAATAGAACTGCTGTAGGTATGAACTGACAATTCAATGTCACCCACATCGCCTTCCCATCCATCTATTTGAATCAGGTAAAGTTGTCCGACTTCCAAGCAAGAAGTATATGTTTGTGAAGAATAATACTCCCCAGAAGAACAGCCTCCAAGCATGTCGTCGTTGGAACTAATTAAATCGAACGTCGCGAAATTCGAACAGTCTGTTACTTTGTAAATCGCTATTTGAGTATCTGTGCTGGTTCCCGGATTACAAGTAGTCACTTCAAATGATGTTGCATTGGTTGTTGGAATGAATTTCGCCCAAATAGAGTTCGTAGAATTTCCCTCACACCAAAATCCGTATGCCCCGCAACTGATTCCAGACGGAGCAAGCTCACCAAATCCCGCAATTGCATCGGTATTGTTCAACAGTAGGGAAGGACCATCAGCTGTAATTTCCAACGCGCTACAAGGACTGTCATAAGCCGGAGCATTGCTCACTCCAATGGTAAATGTCCATGTGTTACCGTCTCCACCTCCGCCATAAACATGGGTCAACGCACCGTTTTCAAAGACTTCAATCACCAAGCCTCCGTCTCCGTATGAATCAACATAAACGATTTCGTAATCCGTGTTGTTGGTTAAACAAAATGGACCTTCAGTAACCACTGTGCTGTTTGCGTATCCGTTCGCGCTGTTTGCCGATTCAGTGCCAGCACAGCCTACATTTAGATTCGCCCCCTCTGCCAACGGCATGTCTGTGCAACCGGTTCCGGCTAAATTCAACTGCCAATAATTTTCATACGCCCAAGCATCGGTATGCATAACAAATGTTACAGAAGTCTCTCCAGCGGCGCATTGCGCGAATGAAGCGGTTACAGCAAAAATGAAAAATGAAAGCGTAAGTACAAGTGATTTCATGGTCAAGGGTTAGTGCCTCAAATGTAACACGAACAAATGAAGTCTGAAAACTAAATCTTGAAAAAGCCTTGAATTCCGCGGTTCTGCGCTTACTTTGCATTATGACAGATTATTTGCGTCCGGGCGCCATTCAAGAGTTAATGGTCACTTCTATTAACGAAGAAGGAGTTTTTGTTGGAAACGACCACGAAGAAATTCCTTTAAATAAAATTGATACAAAAGGGGTTGTATTGGGACAAACGCTGAAAATATTCAGCTACTTCAACGACAGAAAAGAGTTAGAAGCAACAACTCGCATTCCTGAAATTCAGGTAGGTGAAATGGGAATGTTCACCATTCTAAATTCAAACGATTTAGGTGCATTCATCAATATCGGAGTGGGACGCGACGTCCTTATCCCAAAGAGAGAGCAAAGACAAGAACTTCTTACTAATCGCAAAGCGTTAATCATGCTTTGTTACGATTCTGCGAACCATAGACTTTTCGGAACAACGAAAATTTTCAATCACTTGAAAGAAGTTCCAGACTTCAAACGCGGTGATGAAATTGAAATGACCATTTTCGAGAAATTGGAAGTGGGAAGAAAGGTGATTGTAAATGGAAAATACCAGGGTATCATCTTCCAACAAGAAATCATGAGTCGCGTTTCTGAAGGCGATAAAGTGAAAGGATACGTGCGTAAGATCGAAGGGAAAGATGTAGTAGTAAGCATGCAGAAGGAAGGGGTAGATCTGATTGAAGATGCCGCAGCACGTTTGTTAGAGTTCTTGGAGAACAACGGCGGTTACATTCGTTTGAACGACGACAGTGATCCTGATGAAATTAAAATTCGTCTTCGCATGTCGAAGAAGACCTTTAAGAAGGCAGCGGGATTGTTGTACAAGCAAGAGAAGGTAGACTTAATGAAGTTCGGTGTGAAGTTGTTGACCGACGGTCAGAAGCCAACACCACGCGACATTGAAAATTGGAAAGACAAGCCAACCGACGATGTGCGCAAGCCATACACCGCTAAGAAACTTCCTGTTCCGAACAGACGCATTGGAGATTCTTTCGGGAATCAAGAGAGCAAAGGATACAGAGAAGATAAGAGAAGTGAAGAAGCGGGAAGAGAGGTTAAGAATTGGGACGATAATGTTGAGCGCGATGAACCGCGTGAGGCAAGAAGTGAGCCTGGGACGAATGCGAACGGAAAGGTTCCTTACACTTCGAAGAAGTCTAGATCTTCTTCTTCCAATACTTCCAGACCTTCACGTCCTTCGGATCAGAACCGAGGCCCGCGTCGATAGTCGTTTCCAATTGTTCTTCTGAAAGGAAACGATAAATGATTCGTTTTGGAAAGTCGTGTTGCGGATTTTCGAAAATCCATTCAGTAGAAGTCGCTTTCGTACAAACAAAAACGGTGCTTTTGTCGGCCTCTAGCGGAGTCGCAATGTACACCCAATGATCGTTGTCGTACACTATAACCGAATGTTCGTTCGGTAACTCGTTTGTTCCGTATTCTTCGAAATTCACATTGTAAAATGAAATGCCTTCAATAACCATTTCATCTTCCACCTTCGTCCATTCTTCTCTACCGGTTAGTCCAACCCAGTTGCCTTGAAGTTTCAATAAATGAGGAAGTAGATCGGTCTGCGCGGAAGCATTCATTCCAACCGAAATAAAAAGTGCAAAGAATAGTAACTTTTTCATGAAGTCTAAAATACTAAATAACTTCTAAAACCAAACCTTTCAAGTATTCTCCTTCCGGATGGAAGATGCTAATCGGATGGTCTGCCCCTTGATGCAACTGGTGAAGAATCTTCACCGTTCTTCCAACAGAAATAGCAGAAGCCAAAAGAATGGAAGTGAATTGTTGCTTGTCAATTACCTGCGAGCAAGAGAAGGTGAAGAGAATTCCGCCTGGTTTAATCTGACGCAAAGCCGCTTCGTTAATTCTTCTGTAACCTTGAATGGCTTTGTGTTTCGCGCTTAAGTGTTTCGCGAATGCAGGAGGATCTAAAACAATAATGTCGTAATCTTCCTCAATGTTCTTCATGTATTCAACCGCATCTGCTTGAATCAACTTGTGCTTCGTGGTGTCGAGGTTATTCAATTGAATGTTGTTCTCTACCAAGGCCAATGCAGAAGCACTGCTATCTAAACTGTGAACGAGGTTCGCTCCGTTTTTCAATGCATACAAAGAGAATCCGCCGCTGTAGCAAAACGTATTCAATACTTTTTTTCCTTGGCTTAATTCACCGAGTAATTTTCTGTTTTCACGTTGGTCAATGAAGAAACCTGTCTTCTGCCCTTTTTCCCAATCGATTTGAAATTGAATGCCGTGCTCAAGCGCAATGTCGTTTCCTTTTTCACCAAACACATATTCGTTTTGTGCATTCGGAACGCCTTTAATTTTTTCTCCGCTCTTGTCGTAGATGGCTTTCAAACTATCGCCCATAACCATCTTCAGTGCGTTCGCAATTTCGCTTCTGTGCTGGTACATACCTGCGCCATGAAACTGAAGCACTGCTGTTTCTCCGTATACATCTACAATAAGACCAGGGAAACCATCGCCTTCCGCGTTAATCAAACGATACAACGTGGTGCTTTCGGTATTCACCATAACCTTCTTGCGAAGATCGTAGGCGTGTTTAATTTTCGAATGCCAGATATCTGTCGAATACATTTCCTCACCGAATGAAAACATGCGCACGGCAATGCTTCCTTCAGAGAAATGTCCAATTCCAATTTTTTCGTTTTTGCGGGTGTACACTTCCACCAACTGTCCTTCCTTCAACAATTCAGAAATGGCTTCAATAGCACCAGAGAATATCCAAGGGTGAAAGCGTTTTGCGCTTTGTTCTTTTCCTTGCTTCAAATAGATTTTTGCTAACATGTGGCAAAACTACTCCGAAAACTTACTTAGCTGTGAAATACTTGCCTTCTTTTGGAGTGAGCCATCCTTCGGCAAGGGCTTCCTGCACGAGTTCGATTGTTTTTTCTTTGTTGAAGGAAATCGGCCAAGCGTAGAGTTCGTCGAGTGTTTTCCCGGTGAGGCAAGCTTGCAGAATTTCTTTTGTAGTTGGAAGAGCGCGTTCGCCCTGACAGTGATCGCACTTTCCGCATGCGGCCGTGTCTTCACCGAAGTAGCGCAGAATGTATTGTTCACGACAATGGTCTTCTGAAAGCAGGTGTTGCATGCTGTTCAACTTCGCAAGATCGATATCGCGACGTTCTTCGTACATCGTTTCCGGAAATGAAAGTTCAGCAGAGGCCACGCGTTGTTTCGCATAACTGTATTGCGAAGTGGTGCTTGCCGGAAGGTATTCGAGAATTTGAAGTTTGTGCAGGTCGTTCAGTGAAGTGAGCACTTCGTTTTTCGAGCGCTCATTCAAGACGCTCAGTTGGTATTCTGAAATGGGAACAGCGAAATCCCAGATGCTTCCGTACAAGCGGAAGAGCGAGCGAAGAAAGTCTTCATGCTTCGGGTGTTGATCTACGAAGTTGCGCAACTCTTCTTTCGAAGCAATGACACGAACGCGCGAACGGTGCAGTCCGCGTGCTAAGATGGAAATGTATCCAGCGCGTTCAAGCAACAGCAGCGAAGCTGAAATGGTGTTGGCGTGAAGCTGACTGCGTTCAGCAATTTGGTCGAGGTTTAATGCGAAGAGTTCGTTCATGCCCGAGCCAATGGCAATGCGATGAATGTTGGCGAGCGTTTGATAAACCGTTGCAATGTCTTCCTTCGGTGGATAGCGCATGGCAATGCTTTTTTTCAATTGAACGAAATCGCTATCGTTCCAAAGTGCCAGTCCGAGCGCGGGTTGCTCGTCACGGCCAGCTCTTCCCACTTCCTGAAAATACGCTTCGGGTTGTGAAGGAATGTCGAAGTGAAACACGAAGCGGACATCGGGTTTGTCTATGCCCATGCCGAAGGCGTTGGTCGCCACAATCACTTGCACATCGTTGTTCTTCCATTTTTGAAAGGCGAGATCTTTTTTGTGAAGATCAAGACCGGCGTGATAGGGAAGGGCTTTAATATTTTTTTCATTCAGCAGAGCTGAAAGGTCTTCTGTTTTTTTTCTTGAATTGCAATAGACAATACCTGCACCTTTCATGTGAACGATTCGGTCTACGAGATCGTTTTCTTTTTGTGTCGAAAAGAGAGCGTTGTAGGCAATGTTTTTTCTAGCGAAACTTTTCTGAATGATTTTGCAATCGTTATTGAAGACGAGCTCTGCAATATCGGCGACCACTCGCGGAGTGGCTGTTGCTGTAACGGCCATAACCACGGGGTCGCGCAGTTCTTTCAAGAAGTTTGGAATGGCTCTGTATGCAGGCCTGAAGTCGTGTCCCCATTGCGAAATGCAATGTGCCTCATCAATGGCCACGAAGGAGATGTTCAGGTAGCGAATGCGCGCAATGAAGTTGTCGTTTTCCAGACGTTCCGGAGAGACGTATAGGAATTTATATTTTCTGTTGGTGCAGTCGTCGAGAATTTTTTCAATCTCGAAATTATTTAATTCGGAAGAAAGGTATGTTGCTGGAATTTCTTTTTGAATGAGGCTTTCCACCTGATCTTTCATAAGCGCAAGTAGGGGCGTCACGACAATACACAAACCCTTATGACACAGCGCAGGCACTTGAAAGCAGATGCTTTTTCCTCCGCCTGTAGGCAGCAGCGCAAACACATGTTCTCCATATGCGGAAGCATTCACGATTTCGCTTTGCTTATCGCGAAACGCATCGTATCCCCAGTATTTTTTGAGAAGGTGGAGGGTTTTTGCTACCATAGGTTAAGCGCAAATGTACGAAGGGTGTGAGAGGTAAGAAAAGTTAAGATAGGGGAAGAAGCTTTGCGAGGGCAAATGGCTTTGCGAGGGCGATTTCATCGCGAGGGTCCTTCGGACGAGGGTCTGCGACGTTTTCAACAACGCAGTTCCAACAACGTAGTTCTCACAACACAGTTCTAACAACACAGTTCAACATTCAAACGAAAAACTACTCAACTCTTTTCCAATTTGTTGAATTCCTTTAATGATTCGAAGCGCCTGATCTGAAGAAAGAGGTTTAATTCCTCTGATGTATTGCGAGAGTAATGTTGGATGTAGGCCAATTCTTTCGGCGAGAATTTTCGCGTTGAGAATGCGGTAGTGAAGGAAGAATTCTGCGAATTGAATGTGGTACTGAACTTTTTTCCGAGGTGCATCTTCAAAATAGAGTTCCAACGCTTCATCGAGATTTCGGAGTAATTGGGTAATTGTTTTTCCAGTTGAGAATATCGGTAGCTCATTTGAATAAGCTGAATAACCCGTTCTTGTTTTTTCAATTTGAAAAATTATTTTTGAAGCTTTCATAATTGAGGAATTTTTTTGATTTTCAATTCAAGTCCTTTTCCTAATTCTTGACTACCATGATTGGGGAAAATAATTATGTCTGGAATGGTTTCGTGTCTCAACTTGACATGCGAGCCTTTCTGTGATACTTCTTTCCATCCATTCTTTTTCAAAAGTCTAAATAATTCTGAGCATTTCATTGAAGCAGATTTATTCGACACAACAAAAGTAAATAATTATTTACTTAATTGCGCCGGTTGTTTCAATAAATTTAGATTTGATTCGTCTTTTCTTGTGCAAACGTATATGGGGATAAATACTGAAGAATGTTGTAACTGTCAGTATTGACGGGGTGTTGAGATAGAATACGAATCATCTTCGATGATCAATCTGACTTTGTCAGATCAATTGCTGCGCAATCAATCACCTTCGGTGATCAATCCGAAGGATTAATCGGAACGATTGATCGCGAAGCGATTGATTGCGCAGCAATTGATCACGCAGTGATTGATCTGAAAGATTGATTCGAAGAATTGATCACCGAAGGTGAGTAAGTATTTCCTTAACAAGCCCGTCCAATCGTGAGAACGCAAACCACCTTTTCCCAAGGTCCTTTAACGAAGCGCCAAGATGATAAAGTTCTTTTTCATCGAGAATTAGAAAGCGGTCGTGGACGTTTTTTAGAATTCGAATTTCAATGGGAAAGTATTGAGCATTGTGTTTTTCAAGATCGAGTTTAAGTTGATCCGTTATTCTCTCGGTATAGATTTTACATCGAACATTTTTATTTCGTTTAGAGAGCTGCAGCAAAGAGGTCTCGTCGGTATAATTATCGATAAGTATAATTGATGTTTTTGCTTTTGCTATAAGCTCGCTGGAGAAGACATAAGCATCAAATATTTGATCATTGAAGAAAATTCCTTGTTTGACATCATTTCCTGATTCAAGTGCTTTGAATATTTTGTCAAGTTTATGTTCAGTTTGTATTTGCTTTGATTCCAATCCTTCCACTCGTTGAGCCAAACCCAAGAACTGATATTGATTTCTACGCATCGATATAAAAGCTTCGATTATTTCAATACTTATAGCAACTGCAACCGAGCTTTTTAATACTGCCGACAGCATAGCAACTCCTTGTTCAGTGAATACAAAAGGTAAATATCGTCTTCCACCATGTATTTCACTTGAGGTCACAATTTGTGACCTCAAGTTTTGCATTTCATTCTCAGATAATTGGAAGCGAAACGATTCGGGGAATCGCTCTAAATTTCGTTTAACAGCTTGATTAAGCGCTTTCGTTTCCACATTATACAACTTGGCTAAATCACTGTCCAACATTACCCGCATTCCTCGAATGGTAAAAATTCGCGATTCTATTTCTGATTTAATTAGGTTTTGTTCCATGCAGCAAACCTATTTCCCGGAACTGTGAATGTCAAGAAACAGTTATGCGCGATTATGCGAAGCAGAAATCCTAAGGATCAATCTGACTTTGTCAGACCAATTGCTTCGCAATTAATCACCTCCAGTGATTAATCCGTAGGATTGATCGGAACGATTGATCGCGAAGCGATTGATCATCGAAGATGATTGATCACGCAGTGATTTCTTCCCCACTCTTAACTTCTCTTACCAATTAACAGTTCTTTCAATTAAGCATTATATTCGCTCAATGAGAAACGTCCGAATAGTACCGCCTGCAACACTTACAGGCATTCGCTTGAAACACCTCAAAGACGCAGCATGCGGCGTGCCCGCTATTACTTCAACCTTTAAACACATTGCCGATGAAATGGGCATGATTAAAGGTTGGAAGCTGCTTCAAAAATTAAATCAAAAAGACGGTATCGACTGCCCAGGATGCGCTTGGCCAGATCCTACACATAGATCGAAACTCGGAGAATATTGCGAAAACGGTGCAAAGGCAATCGCCGAAGAAGCCACCGACAAACGCTGCACTCCCCATTTCTTCGCACAACACACAGTAGAAGAAATGAGCGATTGGAGCGACTACATCATCGGAAAAAGCGGACGCATAACAAACCCCATGTTCCTTGAAAAAGGAAGCAGCAAATACAAACCTGTTTCATGGGATTTTGCTTTCAGTCGCATCGCACAAGAACTCGACAATTGCACAACACCAGACGAAGCGGTATTCTATACTTCAGGAAGAACAGGCAACGAAGCCGCTTTCCTCTATCAACTCTTCGTTCGGAAATTCGGAACGAACAACCTTCCCGATTGCAGCAACCTCTGTCATGAAAGTTCGGGAAGAGCCCTGTTTGAAGCCATCGGAATTGGAAAGGGTACCGTTAAATTAGAAGACCTACACATTGCAGATGCTATCTTGGTAATCGGACAAAACCCTGGAACCAATCATCCGCGTATGATGGCAGCGCTCTCCAAATGCAAAGCAAACGGAGGAAAGATCATACACATCAATCCACTTCCAGAAGTGGGAACCACGAAGTTCATTGATCCCCAAAGTCCAATTGAAATTTTAAAAGGTGGAACACAACTCGCCGATCATTTTCTGCAAGTGCGCGTAGGGGGAGATCATGCATTACTTAAAATGATTGGACATTATCTAAAGACGCTCGAACAAGAAGTTGGAGGAGTGCTCGATCATAAATTCATTGAGGAAAAGACAGAAGGTTTTATTAAATATTGGAATAGCCTCGATGAAGTAAACCTCGATGAATGCGCTGAAATCAGTGGCATCACAAAAGCACAAGTTTTCGAAGTGGCTGAATTAATTTCCAAAAAGAAAAATATTATTTCGTGTTGGGCCATGGGGCTTACCCAACAGAAAAAGGCCGTTGCCATTATTCAAGAAGTCGTTAACATTCATTTGGCATTAGGAGCCATTGGAAAGCCAGGAGCAGGACTTTGTCCGGTGCGTGGACATTCGAATGTACAAGGCGATCGGACAATGGGTATTAACGAAAAACCGTGGGAGTCATTTTCATTGGCTCTCGAGAAAAGGTATGATTTCATAACCCCTAGACATCACGGCTATGATGCGGTTGAAGCTATTCAAGCCATGTCTGAAAATAAAGTCAAAATCTTTATTGGAATGGGTGGAAACTTCGTTTCCGCAACACCCGATAGCGTCTTCACCGGGAAGGCTATGCAGCAAGTGCCGCTTACCGTGCACATCTCTACCAAACTCAACCGCTCACACTTGGTAACCGGCGAAGAGGCACTCATTCTTCCGTGCCTAGGAAGAACGGAAATAGATATGCAAGAAGGCGGAGAACAATTCGTGACCGTTGAAAATTCCATGGGAATTGTACATCGCTCACGCGGAACCGTAACCCCCGCTTCAGAACTATGCATGAGCGAGCCTGCAATCGTTTGCGAAATCGGAAACGCTTGCAAGAAAACATCCGACCTGCCTTGGAAAAAGTGGAGAAGCAATTACGATTTCATTCGTGAGGAGATCGAAGCGGTTATTCCAGGCTTCGACAATTACAACAAACGCGTTCGCGGCGCCGACGGTTTCTATCTGCCAAACGGTCCGCGTGAAGGTAGGTTTACCACACCTTCTGGAAAAGCACATTTCAACACAGAACCCCTTCAACACATAGAAATTCCAACTGGACATTACGTCTTAATGACCATTCGCACACACGATCAGTTCAACACAACGGTATACGGATTAGACGATCGCTACCGCGGAGTAGAGAACGAACGTCGCGTGTTAATGATGAACGAGGAAGATATTCTTGCAGCCGGATTTCAACACAAAGAATTGGTGAATATTGTTTCAGTGCATGAAGGAGTAGAGCGCAAGGCCATTAAGTTTCATGTTGTTCCTTATGACATTCCGAAAGGTTGTGTGGGGACTTATTTCCCTGAAACGAATTGCTTGGTACCCCTGCACCATACCGCTGAACGAAGCAACACGCCGATTAGTAAATTCTTAATAGTTCGTTTCGAAAAATACAACGGAGAGGAAGGATGATTTCAAAAATTTTGTGGTTGCCCATTAATATTTTACAACTGATATTGGTGCTTGTTTGGACCATTTTCTGTGGGCTGTTCGGAATGGTTTTCGCACTTGTTACGAACCCAATCTATTCCCACAGAATAATGGGTTACTACATTTTTTCACCCATGATTTTAGCCATTTCAATGGTTCGTGTAAAAGCAACAGGACAGAACAATATTCTCGATGAGCCTGCAATTTATGCTGCCAATCACGCTTCACAATTAGACATTCCAATCATCTGCACGCGTGTGAATCGCCCGATGTTTTTCATTGGGAAAATTGAATTGAATAAAGTTCCTATTCTCAGTCAGTACATTAAAGTTGTAGGAATGATTTTAGTAGATCGAAAGAATCGCGAACGCGCTATGGCAAGCATGCGCACTGCCATTCAAGATATTAAAGGTGGGAAAAGTATTGCAGCATTTCCGGAAGGAACACGAACTAAAACAGGAGAACTCTTGCCTTTCAAAAAGGGTGTCTTCACCATTGCGAAAGAAGGGAGAATCCCCATCGTTCCCATTGCTGTAATTGGAAGTGCGAAGGCATTAGCAAGTGGAAGTTTTTTCATGCGTCCCGCTACCGTTGAACTGCGCATTTTGCCGGCATTGAATAGCGATGAATTTTTCAATATGTCCATTGAAGAAATGGCGAATCATACACGCTCGCTCATTCAACAAGAAATAGAAAAAGGTTAAAAAGGAAATCCCAATCCTAAATTCAATACAGGTTGAAGTTTGAAGGAAGAGGGCGAGTTATTCACGTCGGTTAGAAACGCATTGTACTCGTCTTTTCCTTGCCACAACCACTTTTCTCCATCGACTTTAAGTGGATCTCGCAATGGAATTCCAACGTCCATTCGAACAATAAAAAAGTCGAAATCTAAACGAAGTCCGGCACCCGTTCCGATAGCGAATTCTTTGTAAAAACGACTTTTTTCGAATTCAGCATTAGGACGGCTGTTGTCTTTGTTCGCCAGCCAAATGTTCCCTGCATCTATGAAAAATGCTGCTTGAAACATGTGTGTAATCTTGAAGCGATATTCGGCGTTGAATTCCAATTTAATGTCGCCAATATTGTTGAATGAACGAACCACTGAAGTGTCTCGGAAACTTCCTGGACCCAGTGTTCGTGCTTGCCACGCGCGTAATCCGTTCGCACCACCACTGAAATAACTTTTTTCAAATGGAAGCGAGGGAAGGTTCTTAAACGGAATACCAATCCCAACAAATGCACGGAAAGCGAATTTATTTCGATCATCCGATTGCGTGTAGTAACGCACGTCGTGATCAGACTTCACATATTGCGCAAAGCGAATTTTGTTGATTTCGTAGCTACCCGCTGAATCGGTTTCGGCATTGGGCAATCGCTGATAAATGGCCCGCAATAAATTCCCAGCGCCTTCTAGAATGTTTCCTCGATAATAAAATGCGCGTGGCTGATTGCCGTCTTTCTGTGTGTTTACGGTATATCCCAAACGTGAGGCCAATATCAAGTGATCTTGATAACTGTTCGCCAAATAACTATCGTTCAAAGAGCCCAGCCATTCATCGAAAGCTGCAGAGCGATCAATTTTAATGACACTCAATTCAGCCCATTCAATGTCGAAAGAAGAAACCGTTTCAGGATTTTCAATGAAGTTCCAACCGAAACTAACTTGTGAAAGTGTTCGCGTGTAATCGGGTCTGCGCTGATAATTCAGACCCGCACGCAGCGTAGTTTTCGGATCGTTACTTCGGCTGGTCTTCGCTAAGTCGCGCGGAAACAATCGCGGTAAAATCAAGTTCAATTCAGGACCAATCTCGAAGGTGTTCAGTTGGAAGGTGCGCTGAACAATTTGATTGCCTTCGTTCGCGGAAGCGCCTCCCAAAACTTGAGAAGCCTCAGCTCCGACAACGGTCTTGAATTCAAACGACTCAGCACCGCGAAAAACATTGCGATGTTTGTATATGAAGTTGCCGTAAATACCCATGTTACCTGAGCGGTTGGTTACACGCGGATCGAAGCTCAAGGTTTGTTTTTTGTTCGGAGCCAACAACACTTTAACATCAAGCAAAGCTTGTCCGGTCTTCGCATCGTTCCGAGGTGAAAGTTGAATGTTAACGGTCTTAAAAACGCCCAACTGCGTGAAGCGTTTATATGTCTCATCGAGATAGCGCTGTTGGTAGAGTTGCGTTTCTTTTACCTCAACACGTCTGTCGAGAATAACAGGCTTCACACACGACAATCCAACACTGTAAATATCAAGCCCCTTGTATTCAATCGTGTCGGTCGGAGTCTCATTCGGATTCAACGGATTGAATGACGTGTTGAATGAAATTTGCCCGATGTAAAATTTGCGATGAGGCAATGTTTTTCCCGTGAGGTTTCCGTAACCGTCCAGTGCTTTTTGATTCAGAACAGAGAGCTTAACGTTCACTTCTTTCGGAGAGGTAACGGTGTCTAATTGATAGACAATGAAATCAGGAATGAATTCATAAAAACCTTCATTGCTTAGGAGAAGTGAAATTCGTCCGCGCTCATTGTCGAGGTTTTCAACGCGAAATCGTTCCCCCGATTTAAGTAAAGTCTTTTCTTGAAGCTTGGGAATTTGTTTCAGAATATTCGCGTCTTCCGCAGCCCACTCAACTTTATTAATGGTGTATAAATCTTTCAGCGTAACATGGTAAACAACGGTGCTCTTTTTTCCAGCTTTCCAGAAAAAACTATTCTCTTGATTAACCACGCTTTCGGCATCAACAACGGCATTGAAGTACCCATTCTTCCTTAAATAGATTTGCATTTGACGAGCGCCTTTGTTCATCAGCACGGTGTCGAGTAAAACGGGAGCTTCGCCCACGGTATAGGCCAACCAAGGCCACAGACCGTTGCACGTTTTGGGTTCTTTGTGAATTTTGTTTTTGCGTGTTTCCTTGTCGAATCGCTTCTTGTTTATTCGCTTGCAGCGTGCATCTATGCGCACAAGAGAGCGGTCTAAAAATTTTCGAGGAACGAAGGTGTTCAAGCGCATGTTCAATCGAAACATGAGCGTTTTCCGATTGGGTTTTAATTTCGTGAGATACAGCAATTCGTCGGCAGAAACGTTGCTCATCGGAAGCAAATCGTTTTTGCTTTCCGTGAAGTCCACTTTGTGATCTTCGAAATAAACCTCTCCTTCGTTCAAATTATTTTGAATGGTGCACGAAGAATAAGTAGTGGCCATAATCACGAACGCAAGCATTCGAACGAGCCACATGTTTTGAAAAATATTCTTTTGCATCATTTCTACAAATATCTAACGCATCTTTGTAGAAATAAAATTTAATGTCCATTTCCAAGAACGAAATCAAGCTAATTCGCTCGTTGCAGCAGAAGAAATTCAGAATGCAAGAGGAATTGTTCGTTGTGGAAGGAAAAAAGGCCGTTGAGGAAGCGTTGAAGTTGAGTGGGGCAATGGTGAAAGTCTTCACAACCGATGAGGAGTTCGCAGAGGAAATGAAAGTGCCTTTGATTCACGCAAGAGACATGGAGCAGATTTCAAGTCTGACAAATGCTCCCGGTTATCTTGCCGTTTTGAAACAATCGTTGACGAGTTTGACTGCGCTGAAAGGGAAAACTTTTTGTATTGCCAATTCTATTTCTGATCCAGGAAATTTAGGAACCCTTATTCGCACCTGCGAATGGTTCGGAATAGAAGCGTTGCTGCTCGATGAGCATTGTGTTGATTCATTCAATCCGAAAGTTGTTCAAGCAACCATGGGCAGTATTCTTCGCCTTGCGATAGTAATGACTTCCGGACAAGAGATTATTCAGTTTTGCAGGTCCAATACCATTCCTATCCTAGCGGCAGATTTGAATGGCACTCCCATTCACTCCTTCAAAGCACCTGAAAAATGGGCTTTGGTTGTGGGAAGCGAAAGCCACGGTGTGTCTAACGAGTTTGTTCATGCCGCACAAGAGCGTCTCACCATTCCTGCAATTGGAGAAGCCGAAAGCTTGAATGCAGCCATCGCAGCTGGTATAGCGCTTTATGCGCTTTCCACTTCGAAATAAAAAATTATCTCCCGTAAAATCCTGCAGGTTGCAGCAGCGGTTCGAACACAAAGAACTGCGCCAATCCCAATTCATTTGCATCTGTCTTCGCCCAAAAATATTCAGGGTCGAATGGTGTCAATTGCCCTGTTGCATCAGGCGTCATCTCTTTCGCTTTTTTCAAATACAAATTAAGCGATGTAATTGCTCCGGCAGTGTTCTTCACACGAAGGACAAAAGCAGGAGTAATGTTCTTGATGGAATCCGCCGCAGTGGGCTTAAGCATGGTGTTGTAGGTTTCAAGATTCACCTTGCGCATACGCTTCAATAAATCGAATGCAAGCGCTGAATCAAGTTGAGCGAAAGGGGTAAGCGTTCCGTTCAAATAGCGTTCAAATTTCAATGCGTTATTTCCAAGATAGGTTAACTTAAAGCTGCTTCCTGGATCTGTCATGTGAAGCACTTCAATTTCTGCAATGTCGTTATTAGGATAGTAAAAAACATCGGTGCTGCGCCATTCCATTTCATCAATGAAGAAACGCGGGTTTAAAAATCCTGTGAATCCTTCAATGTGGGTAATGTAAGGTTCTTCGCTTCTGCCGTCTTCAGGGGTTTCCAACAACATAATAGTACCCATGTGATCTTGCGTATTCGGTCCAACGAAATAGGTTTTTATCAATTCGTTGTTCTTGCCGTAGATCTTCACTTCTTTCGCTGAAGTGGCCATCACACTCATCATGTTGTCGCGCATTTTCGAAGGAACATTTCCTCTGACACGAACGTCATGAAAACATTCAAGAAGAAGTTTAATCACATCTTTTCGCGCATTGAATTTTTTGTTAATGGTCCATTCGTTACTTCCATTTTTTCTTTCCAACAAAGCCACATTTCCATTTCTATCTTGAATGGTAATTTTGGCAACAGATGCAGTATCTTCAATGGAAAACTGCATGAACGGATTGTCTCCAGTAGAACTCTTTTTGCTGAGCTTCGGATAAAGGAAAACGACTGCCCCTGCTAGTAATAAGAACAATACAAGGAGAATAACATTCTTTTTTTTCATCTTAGTTCTTCTTTGTCCAGCGCTTTTTTCTTGAATACACAACCGCTGTTCCGAAAATGGCCAACACGAATAGAGGAGAAGCTGTGTTCAACGATTTCCAGTAGTTCTTCTCGTTTGAAATTTTGTCTTTGTCTAATTTTCGAACTTGAATATTCCGTGAACGAACATCAATTAAACTAGCATCGTCAAGCAGATAGTTTACGCAATTCAACAAAAGGTCTTGGTTATCATAAATGACAGCTTTGAACTGATCACTATATCCAAGAGGTTTGGGGTATTCTTTACCTTTTTCAACCTGAACTTCATTATAGACAACGTCGGCATCGGAAATAACAATCATTCGTGTTGGTTCGCTTGTAGCGCGATATGCAATTTCAGAAGATTTGCGAACGCTATCCGGAAGGTAGTCGTTAAACGCAGAAGGGAATGTTCCTTCCAACAATATTCCCATCATCTGATTGGGTTTGTTATTCGTTTTGAAATAGTCTCCGGTCTCACGTAACAATTCTAAATCAATGCGCACAGGCGCTTTGAATTCTTTCGCTAAATCGGAAGAAAATAGGAAAGGAATTTTGCGAATGTTTTTGTCCTGATTAACAGTGTCAATGGATCCTGCGAATTCTGTGAAAATAGGGTCGAGGTTCGCAGCAATCGGATGCGAATGTTTTTCGGAAGTGAGAATAGGAGCGAAGTAATTGCTCTTTTCCACGTAACCTCTTTGATTGCCCAATGGACCATTGTCAAGAATAATAGGCGCCCCTTGGAAATCAATCACCATGTTTCTATTCAAACGAACGCCATATTCATACAACATTTCGTACAATCCGTTTTCGTTCGAAACAGCCATTGCTAATCCGCCCGATTTAATGCTGTCTAAATCCATATGAAGGGCATCCAACAACCACAATACTTTTCCTCCGTTCATAATGAACTGATCAATCATGAATCGGTCTTTGTCAGGAACAACGGTATCCGGGCCTGCTACAATAAGCATGTCATAAGCGTTAGCGCGGTATTGAAGTTCAGGAAGTTTGTCGCTCAGCGCGTTTAATTTTCCATTGATGGTAACAGGCTTCACATTGTAATTGTCTTTTAAAGAGTACAGAAATGAAGCTAAATGTATTCGAGGGATTTCCTTATGTCCTTCCAACACCCCAATCAATGGCTTGCGGTCTCGGAAAATTCTGCGGAAACTGCTTGCCAATTCGTATTCCAAATTGTTTACTGAGAAGTTCACCATTTCCGGATCAGACAAAGGCATTTCGCTTCGCATGAACTGAATGGGATATTCCTTCCCTTTGTATTCTACGATAGCGCCGGGCCAAATAATCTTATTGACTTCAGCACCGTCTTGTTCGTAGGTGATGTTCGAAAATTTCAACCCCTTTTCATCAAGAGCGGTAAAAATTTCTTGACGTTTTTTCTCGTCGGCTTCTTCATACGGATCAATGAATTCGTATTCAATCAATCCATCGCTTAAGTTGTTAAATTCAGCCAAGCGCTCTTCCACAGCCTGCTCAAGACGCTTATAGTCTGCAGGGAATTCTCCGTGCAAATAAACACGAACATAAACGGGCTCTTCCAAACTCTCAAGCATCTCTAGCGATGTTTTAGAAAGTGAGTTGCGTTTCTCTGCAGTGATATCTAATTTGAAAAAAACTACCGATGATAATAGGCCAATGGCGCATAAAATACCAAGGGTAAGAAAAAATTGAACGAGGTCGGAATTGCGTTTCTTCATCTATGCAAAAATGCAATGCTTTCAGCGAAATACGAAACTAATTTCATGAATTGTTAACATGGCCAAGGCTCTTCATCGATGTCTTTCCCAAATTGAAAATGGCATCGAGAATAGACAAGTCTTTTTCAAACGGAAAGCGATCGGCAAATACTTGCGGATAACTCTTCAACTCAACCGGTCTTATCCCTCGCTGCTTCCATCTTTCGCTAAGAATCTTTGGCTCCGCCAATCTTTCCTCCGGAATCTTTGATTCATTCAATCTTCCCTCTGGGATTTGGGGAAACCACCTGCATGACCATTCATGCGCCTTGATATTGAAATCAAAAAGAAACTTCTCTTCCTTCAAAAAAAGTTCTTCTAACTCTTGCTCAATGAAATCATACATCGCTGAATTTCCATATGCACTGCGAATGGCTTGCAAAGTTTTTTTGCCGTTGTATTCCGGACTAATGCGAATGTCGCGAAGAAGTTTCCGCTCACCTCTGGTAGATTCAACAGGAATGGTAAGGGTTTGAACGCCATTACCCGTGAGTATGTCGAATCGATTGCGATAGGTTTGCTTCTGAAAGTATTCGTCTTGCGCTAAACAGAAATTCTCATCTGCATACAAAACGTACCAGCTCACAGGAGCGAAGCAACACAACGGAAGTTCGTTCATTCAAAAATCTTAGTCTACCAAATGGAAGATGCGATTCCAACGAATGTTGCTGCTTCCGTGATAGTCCATGTTTTCTTTCGAGAACCAGGTGAACACCGCCTTTCCTACAATGTGGTCTTCAGGAACAAATCCCCAAAAGCGGCTGTCTGCACTATGATGACGATTATCTCCCATCATGAAGTAATAGTTCTGTTTGAACGTATACGTCGCGGCCTCTTGTCCGTTAATGAAAATCTTTCCGTCTTTTTCTTGAATGGAATTTCCTTCGTAAGCGCCTATTACGCGGCTGTAGCGAACAAACGCATCGTGCGACATTTCAATGGTCATGCCTTCTGCCGGAATGGCCAACGGGCCGAAACGATCGCTGCTCCAAGTGTTAAACGGATAGTCAGCGGAGTTCGGATAAATGGAAAGCGAGTTTTCAGAAGTCGTGTCTTGGAATTGAACAACGCTAGGGAAGTCGCCCGTCATTCCGCGCATCTTGTTTGCTTCATCTGTTGTTAATGGAACAAGCAGCTCACTTCCTTCTTGATTCATCATTTGTATTTCACTGTTCAGTTTTCCAAAGTCTCGTTGAAGTTTTGAAATGGCAGAAGGAGAGGAAACGGTGATGATATAATTCCACATCATACCTGCTTTATTCTCAATAGCAGAACCGTTAATGAAGACTTGTCCGTTACGAACTTCGATGGTTTCCCAAGGAAGGCCAATGCAACGCTTGATGTACATTTCTTTCTTGTCGAGTGGGCGGTGACGTGTTCCCCCAATTTTCAAATTGCCTCTTCCGCCAGGTGTGTTCTCGCGGCAAGATTTACAAACCTTTTTTTCGTTGAAATTATCACGAGCCATGGTCTCGTATTTCGCTTTGTCAGATAAATATAATTCGACATTGCTACCCGCCACAGTTATGGCCTCGTTGCGAAGCAATTCGAAGTAGTTATGTCCAACGTAATACGGGTCTATCAAAACGGTATCTCCAGCAGGAAAGTTGAAAACCACTGGGTCATATCTTTCTACTTTTCCGAATCCAGGCGTGCGCATGTAAGGCAAACTGAACCATTCAACATAACTGTTGGTAAGTCCCCCCGGAATGGCATTGTGGAAGAAAGGAATGGAAACCGGAGTCATAGGTAAACGTGTTCCGTAAGTGAACTTGTCTACGAATAAATAGTCGCCCACTTTCATACTCGCTTCCATAGACGGAGTAGGAATGGTGAAGGCTTCGAAAGTGAAGGAACGGATAATACTTGCTGCAACAACTGCGAACAAAATAGCCTCTCCCCATTCGCGTCCCCAACTTTTTTTCTTGTCTTTCCAATTGCGAGGACCAACATATTTCTCTTCATTTTTTTTGAAGGCCAATTCGTAAAGGGCGTACCAAGGCAATGCGCCAAATTTCCATTGGCTGGCTGTTGATCGCTGATTGAAAACAATTCCAACTTCAACATTTACAATAACAAGCATAATTAGGTTTACTCCTGGTACCAAAAGCAACAAGAACCAGTACCACGGTCTGCCAATAATTTTTAGTAATGGAAGGAAATGCAATACAGGAATGAATCCGGGAAGCTTAAACGTCAAGCCGCTGCGCTTCATTAAAGCGGGAGCAGTAGCGCATTGAATAGCGATAAGCAAAACCAATAATATCCAAGGAATAAGATTCATGTTTCTTTTTTTTAGTGAGGCGAAGTTACAAATTCAAGACATCTTTCATGGTATAGACACCAGACTTTCCATGAAGAAATTCTGCAGCGCGAATGGCGCCTGCGGCAAAACCTTTTCTATTGTGTGCCTCGTGTTTCAATTCTATCGTGTCAATTTCGCTCGTGTAGCGAACAGTGTGTGTGCCTGGAACATCTGGTAAACGCAGCGCGATTATGCTTAGCTCATTCTCATTCTCATTCTCATTCTGTCTTTCCTCCTCCAATTTCCATGAACCGAGGTTTGGTAAATTCTCCAAAACACCTTCCGCAAGCGTAATAGCTGTCCCGCTTGGCTTGTCGAGTTTTGCGGTGTGATGAATTTCTTCAATGCTCGCCGTGTACTCTGGGAATTTCGACATCACACGAGCCAACTCTTTATTCAAATGGAAGGTAATCTGTACTCCAATACTGAAGTTCGTCGCAGCCAAAAGTGCATTGTTGGAATTCATTTTTGAAATAACATTTTCGTAGTGCTCATACCAGGCTGTTGTTCCAACCACAACCGGCACATTGGCTTCGAAGCACAGTGCAATATTCTTCGCACATTGCTCAGGTGTACTGAATTCAATGGCGACATCTGCTTGAGAGAGCGTTTCAATGGTTGCGGGATTTTCCGAATTGAATTTCCCAACGCACGTGTGTCCGTATTCGGAAAGCAAAGCTTCTATTGCTTTGCCCATCTTTCCATATCCCAACAATGCAATTTTCATCAGTGAATATTTAAAGTGAAATGAAGTCCGGTAAATCGCGGAGAAACGACAGGAGTGTAGTTCAACGAAAGATTCGGACTGACATCGAATGAAAATAAATGCGCGTCTACATTGGCGTCAATAATCTGAAGGGCATACACGCCAAGAAAACTCATGTAACTTATGTCAACGAACTTTTTGTAATACTGCTGATTGAGATCGAGTTGTGTGCTGCTCAGTCCTTCCGCTTTTCCTGTTGGATTTGTTAACGGATCAGTGTCATTGAACGCGATGTAGGCATTTTTCCAGAAGCGATAGTTGTTCGTGTTGTCGGAAATGAAATACACGCATGCTCCGAGGCCAGCATAGACTATCGGTGCCTTCCAATATTTGTGATTGTATATCTGTCCGCTACCTGGAAGAACTGCCGAATAAATTGTTGCCTTTAACGGGCTATGTGGTTGGTTCCATTTCAATTGAAATTTGGAACTGTCAGAAACAGCGACAGCATTGCTTTGAGCAATGCTGTTCGATGCAATAAGCATAAGAAGTGCGATGAACGCGTGCTTCATAGTTAGGCGTTAAGTCCGAGCATAGCAATGATACGCTCCAAATCGTCGTCTGTTGTGAAAGGAATTTCAACTTTCCCAACCCCACCATCGTTGCGTGTAACCTTCGCTTTCTTCCCGAAGCGCAATTTTAGATCGGCTTGCATTTTCTGAATTTCAAGAGGCATAAGGTTCGCTTTCGATGCGAACAATTTCGGAGCGTCGTCTTCTTTTACCAATTCTTCAACCTTGCGAACGCTAAGATCTTTTTCAAGAATTAATTTGAAGATTTTTATTTGTTTGCTTTCCGGTTCAGCATTAATTAAAGCGCGTGCATGGCCCATGCTGATGCGCTTTTCAATAATACCCAACTGAATTTCTGGAGGAAGGCGAAGTAAGCGAACGTAGTTGGTAACTGTTGTCCTGTCTTTACCCACGCGGTCTGCAAGTTTGTCTGTTGTAAGACTACACTCTTCCATTAAGCGTTTGTAACTTATGGCAATCTCGAGTGCATTCAGGTTTTCACGTTGAATGTTTTCCACCAACGCCATTTCCAACATGCCTTGGTCATCTGCTTCACGCAAGTATACAGGAACCTCTGTCAGGTTCGCCATTTGGCTCGCACGGAAGCGACGCTCTCCGGAAATGATTTGGTACTTCTGTGAAGAAACCTTTCGAACCGTTATCGGCTGAATCAGACCGAGTTCACCAATACTTGTGGCGAGTTCAATTAATGCGTCGTTGTTGAAGTCCTTACGCGGTTGGTAAGGGTTCGCTTCAATTTGCGAAATTTTCAATAATGTAATCGGACCAGCTACGTGTCCAACTTCGTTCTCGTCTTTAAGCGGTGCAGCTTGCGAAACGAGTTCATTCTTAGAAGACACTGGAGAGTGCTCCAAAAGCGCACTCAATCCTCTTCCTAATGCTTGCTTCTTACTCATGATCTACAGGAATGTATTTTTCGTCGCTACCCATCTTCGTTAAATTATTTTTTTGAAGAAGCTCACGCGCCATATTCAAATAGTTCACCGCTCCTTTACACGAGGCGTCATGCATAATCACCGTTTGACCAAAGCTAGGCGCTTCTCCCAATGTAGTGTTGCGGTGAATTAAAGTGTCGAATACCATGTCTTGGAAGTGCATGCGCACTTCTTCAACCACTTGATTGCTCAAGCGGAGACGGGTATCGTACATCGTTAACAGAATGCCTTCAATGGTTAATTCTGTGTTTAGTTTTTGTTGAACAATCTTAATGGTGTTCAGTAATTTTCCTAATCCTTCCAAAGCGAAATATTCACATTGAACAGGAACAATAACGCTAGCAGATGCTGCCAAAGCGTTAACCGTTACAAGTCCCAATGAAGGAGAACAATCGATAATAATGAAATCGTAGTCGTCCTTAATTTTATTCAATGCACCGCGCAACATGTATTCGCGGCTAGGCATGTTAATCAATTCAATTTCTGCTCCAACCAAATCAATGTGAGAAGGAAGCAAATCAAGATTTGGATTTTCAGTAGTGATAATAATGTCGCGTGGATCTACATCGTTGATTAAGCATTCATAAACGCTCGTCTTCACCGTATTTGGATCAATTCCAACTCCGCTGGTTGCGTTTGCTTGGGGATCTGCATCAACGAGCAATGTTTTGAATTCCAAAGCGCCCAATGCTGCTGCAAGGTTTATGGCCGTTGTGGTTTTTCCAACGCCTCCTTTTTGATTGGCAACGGTAATTATTTTTCCCATGAATGTCAGGGTTTTTTTAAGTTCTTTTTACTTGTTTCACGCGTGTTTCACACCTTTAGCGAAGGTACGTCGCTTTGCTACGAAGAACATTTTTTTTCTGAATGAAGTTTTACACACGGACTTTGTTTATTCAGTGTTAATAGACGTGTATAACTTTTTTAATGCTCAATAAACAAGCGCTTTAGCAAAAGGCGAAACGATTACTTTTACTTCAAATTATATTCATATGATAGAGATTCAAGAGAGTGCTGAATGGTTAAGGAAGAAAGGGGTTGGACCGGTCGATGTAGGAATAGTTTTAGGGACGGGACTTCATGGATTGGTTCATCGAATTACAGTATTGAAGGAATTCAGTTACAGCATGATTCCAAATTTTCCAATTGCAACAGTTGAGTTTCATTTCGGGAAATTAATTTATGGTGAATTGGGAGGGAAGAAGATTCTAGCTTGTGTCGGAAGGTTCCACTATTACGAAGGATATTCGATGGATGAAGTGGTATTGCCTGTTCGTGTCATGAAGTTGCTCGGAGCAAAGGCAATCCTGCTCTCGAACGCTGCGGGTGCTCTGAATCCAGATTTCGCTTTGGGCTCTCTGATGCTCATTGATGATCACATCAATCTTCAACCCGAAAATCCACTTCGTGGTCCAAATCACGACGAGTTGGGTGTTCGCTTTCCGGATATGTTAGAGCCTTACAGTAAACAATTGAACAGTATGTTGAAGGACATTGCTCTAGAAAAGGGTATTGTTCTGAATGAAGGCGTGTACGTTTCTGTTCTGGGCCCTAATCTTGAAACCCGGGCTGAGTATCGTTTTCTTCGCACAATTGGTGCCGATGCTGTGGGCATGAGCACGGTTCCTGAAGTAATTGCTTGCGTGCACATGGGCGTTCCTTGTTGTGCCATAAGCATACTTACCGATGCTTGTGATCCCGTTCGTTTAAAGAAGACGAGTATTCAAGAAATTATTGACGTAGCAGAGAAGAATGAGACCTATTTAACCGATTTGTATTCAGAACTTGTGGCTCGCATATAGTTTTCAATAATCAGACATTTTTTTTGATAAGGCCAGTGTTGTTTTAGAATGCTTTGTCGTATTTTCACCTTCGAATTTTTGAAAATCAATTAAACCAATATGAAAAAACTCTACGTTTTAGCTCTTGCATTAGTAAGCTTAGCTGCTGCAACTGCGCAGACCTTTACAGCGGGAACCCTCCCAGGATCTTATTACAGCGGAGGTGTTACTGGCGTTTGGGACATGAACAACGACGGATTAAATGACATTGTTGTTATGGACCAAAGTAAAACACTTCGTATCCTTTATCAACAAGCCGACGGATCATTCATCCAAGTGAATACTGGAGCTCAATTGGGTTCTTCACAATGGGGAATGACTATTGCCGATTTAGATAACGACGGCTTCGGAGATGTTATCAGCGGTGGTGCTTATGATAACCTTCACTATTACAACATAGACGGAGCAGGAGCAGCAGTTGAAACAACTCTTGGTGTAGGAATCTTCACACAAGCTTGTACCATGGGTGACATGGATAACGACGGTTGGTTAGATTTCTTCGCTTGTCACGATGACGGAGCTTCTAACATGTGGAGAAACGACGGTGCTGGAAATATGGTTGACAAGAGCACCATTATGACAGATGCAGCGGGTAACACAGTCCTTGATTATAACCTTTATCCAGGTAACTACCCAGGAACTTCGGATCCTTTGATGTCTGGTAACTACGGAAACGAGTTTTGCGATTTCGACCGTGACGGTGATTTGGACTTGTTGGTAGCAAAATGCCGTCAAGCTTCAAACGATCCTTTAGATAAGCGTCGCACGAACTTACTTTTCGTGAATGATGGAAATAACGTATTTCATGAAGATGCGGCTGCTCGCGGATTGGTTAACCTGCAACAATCTTGGACTGCGACGTTTGGCGACATCGACAACGATGGTGACTTCGATTGTATGATGACTACACACAGTAGCACCTTGAAGATTTACGAGAACAACGGTCTTGGATATTTCACTGACATTACTCCAGGTTCTGGTTTGCAAAACGTATCAGGATTCTTCATGCAAGGTCAAATGACTGACTTTGACAACGACGGATTTATTGATGTTGTTTATGCGGGTGGTGCTTTCGGTTACTACCGCAACAACGGAGATCACACATTTACCTCACAGACGAGTTCATTTAACAATCCACAGACCATGCACGGTTTCGGATTAGGTGATTTGAACAACGATGGATTTGTAGACGTATACGCAGGGTATGGTAACTCAAACGGTTATGTAACTCCAAGTAATGTTGCTGACCGTCTTCAAATAAACGGTGGAAACAATAACCATTGGGTAGGTTTTCACTTAGAAGGTGTAATGTCAAACACAAACGCTGTTGGTGCTATTGTTGAAATTCACGGTGCTTGGGGAACTCAAGTGCGTGAGGTTCGTTCAGGAGTTAGCTACGGTATAACAAACTCGAACATCTTAAACTTCGGTATTGGTGCTAACACTTCTATCGATTACGCCATCATTCACTGGCCTGCTGGTGGAACGAAAGTAATTACAAACCCCGGTATCGATCAGTACCACAGCTTTATTGAGTTAGATTGTACTGCTCCAGTTGCTTCAATTACAGCTGGTGGAAACACGCAATTGTGTGTTGGTCAAACCGTAGATTTAACAGCATCTGCTTCTGGAAGCAGCTTCATTTGGAGCAACGGTGCTACTGCAAGCACGATCACTGTTAGTGAACCAGGTTTATACACCGCTATTGCATACGATGCAAACGGATGTGCCGGACACTCTAACACAATTACTGTTGAAGTGAACTCAGATGTTCAAACGCCAACAATTGCTGTTGCAGGTGCTCTTGATTTCTGCGAAGGAATGTCAGTTCAGTTGACAGCATCTGAAGGTGCGAGCTACTTGTGGAGTAACGGAGAAGAAACGCAAACAATCAATGCGGCCTTACCAGGAGAATATACTGTTCAAGTTGAAGGCGGTTGCGGATTCGCTACTTCTGCTATTACCTCAGTTGTAGTTTATGACGCTCCAGCTGCTCCAACTGCAGTTGACGTAACCATCGACGCTGCTGGTGTAACTGCAGACTTAACGGCTACAGGAACAAACCTACAATGGTATGATGTTGCTACAGGTGGTTCTCCAATCGCAACGGGTTCAACGTTCACCACTCCTGTTATTACAACTTCTCCAACTTCTTATTGGGTGGAAGATGTAGCAACTTTCGGTGGTGCTCAAGGAAATGGTGGTAAAGCAACGTATGACGCTGCAAGCGGCGCATACTTCGCGAATACACCAACCAACTTCAACAAGTTCGATGCTTTGGAAGATGTAATTCTAGATAGCGTTTATGTTTATTCAAACGCTGCTGGAGTTCGTACTATTCAAGTAGTAGATGCTAACCTAACGGTTATCGCTACAGCTGATGTAAACATTCCAAACGGAGATTCTTATATCAATTTGAACTTCTTTGTTCCAGCTGGAACAGGTTACGGCTTGCGCACTTCAACAGGGAATCCTGGATTGTGGAGAGATCGTGATATCACTACCGCTACTCCTTATGATTATCCATATGATGTGAATGGATTAATCAGCATCACAGGAACTACAGTTACCAACGGTAACCAAAACCAGGATGGCGACAACTATTACTACTTCTTCTACGATTGGCACGCACACACTCCTTCTTTCGACTGTCCAAGTCCAAGAGAAGAGGTTGTTATCTCAATTGTTGGTGTTGAAGAATTGGAGACTATCTCTAACGTTGTGGTTTTCCCAAACCCTGCTACTGACCACTTGACTGTTCGTTTGAACAGCACAAAAGGCGGTGCAATGAACGTGAACTTTATTGATGCAGTTGGTAAAATGGTTCAGTCGAATCAAGTTACTGTAAGCACAGGTACTCAAAACATAGAGCTTAACCTTAACGGCATCGCTCCTGGTATTTATGAATTGCAAATGGTGAAAGATGGTAAAGCATCTTCTTCACGTATCGTAGTTCGCTAAGAGACTTTTTAGCAGAGGAAAAGGGGCCGAGCAATCGGCCCCTTTTTTATTTGTCAGTGTTCGCTGACAGGTTGTCGGAATGCCGCGCGTGGCATATTGCTTGAAAGAGCGTGCGAAAATTATCAAACTATGAGACAAGGAAATATTTCAGTTCAAACCGAAAACATTTTTCCCATTATTAAAAAATTCTTGTATTCAGATCACGAGATCTTTTTACGCGAGTTAGTGAGCAACGCAGTAGATGCGTGTCAAAAATCAAAAACATTAGGTAGCCTCGGAGAACTTAAAGAAGGTGCAGAGAACTACAGAGTTGAAGTTATCTTGAATGAAGCAGACAAGACCATCACCATTCGCGACAATGGAGTGGGTATGTCTGAAGAGGAAGTCGATAAATACATTAACCAAATCGCTTTCAGCGGTGCGGAAGAATTCGTTAGCAAATACAAAGACGCACAAATCATTGGTCACTTCGGATTGGGCTTCTATTCAGCCTTTATGGTGGCGAAGGAAGTAGAGATTATCTCGAAGTCTAGAAAAGATGCGCCTGCTGTTAAATGGGTGTGCGACGGTTCGCCAAACTTCACCATGGAAACAGTGGAGAAAGAAACCTTCGGTACCGATATCGTGTTGCACATTGCAGACGATTCAACTGAGTTTTCAGAGAAGTCTCGCCTAGAAGGAATCTTAAATAAGTATTGTCGTTTCATGCCGGTGGAAATTGTTTTCGGGACGAAAACAGAATACATCGACGATCCAAGCGGAGAGAAAGACGACAAAGGAAATGCGAAGCGTGTTGAAACAACCGTTGACAACATCATTAATTCAACCACTCCGCTTTGGACAAAGAAACCAGCCGATCTTCAACAAGAAGATTACGATAAATTCTACCGAGAATTGTATCCGTATTCATTCGAAGATCCGTTGTTCCATATTCATGTTAACGTAGATTATCCTTTCAACCTAACAGGAATATTATTCTTTCCTAAGTTGAAAGCGAACATGGAAAACAACCGAAACAAAGTTCAGTTGTACAGCAATCAAGTCTTCATCACCGATGAAGTGAAGAACATTCTTCCCGATTTCCTTACGTTGCTGCACGGTGTAATCGATTCTCCAGACATCCCGTTAAACGTGTCTCGCAGCTATTTGCAAGAAGACGGAAACGTGAAGAAGATTTCCGCACACATCACCAAGAAAGTTGCGGACAAGTTGAACAGCATGTTCAACGGAGATCGCAAAGATTTCGAATCGAAATGGGACGACATCTCTGTGTTCATTCATTACGGAATGTTATCGGAAGAGAAGTTCAACGAGAAAGCAGTAAACTTCAATCTTTTCAAAACAACTGAAAATGAATACTTCAATTTGGAAGAATTGAAGACGAAGGTGGAAGGACTTCAAAAAGATAAAAACGGAAGCACTGTGGTGCTCTACAGCAACGACAGCCAAGCGCAAGATTCATTCATTGCTTCAGCAAAAGACCGTGGGTATGTTGTGGTTGAAATGAACTCACCATTGACGCCGCATTTGATTTCGCAATTGGAATCGAAAGATCAAAATTTGAAGTTTAAGCGTGTGGATAGCGATGTGTTGGATAAGTTGATTGAGAAGGAAGAGAACTCTGCATCACTTCTTACAGAAGAAGAAAAAACAGCGTTGAAGCCATTGTTCGAAGAGAACCTCGACACGAAATCGTTCAACGTGAGTTTTGAGAATATGTCTTCTACAGAAGCTCCTGTAACCATTACGCAAAACGAATTCATGCGTCGCATGAAGGAGCAAAGCGCCTTGGGTGGAGGCGGAGGAATGAATTTCTACGGAGAACTTCCAGACAGTTACACCATTGTTGTGAATTCGAACCATCCGTTAATGCAAAAGATTATCGCCGACAAAGAATCTGGTAAAGGCCTTGCGCAGCAAGCGGTTCAATTGGCTATGCTGTCAAAAGGTATTTTGAAAGGAGCCGAATTGACCAAGTTCATTCAAGCCAACTTTGAGGCACTCAATAAATAATTTGCTTAACAAGAAAAAAAAGAACACCTTCGTTCAACAATAAAAAGATATGAAATCAAATAAAGTGTTAATCGCTCTGCTCGCAGTAGTAGGAGTTATAGTTATAGGATATGGTATTTTCTATTTTTATGGAACTAGCGTTTACAGCGGAGCCGTAGAAAAGCAAGAAACTGTGAACGAGAAATGGGCGAATGTGCAAACAGCCTATCAACGTCGCGCCGACCTGATTCCACAATTGGTTGCTACTGTAAAAGGAGCTGCTGCCAATGAGGAGAAGATTTTGACTGAAGTAACCAATGCTCGTGCGGGAATGGTTTCGGCAAAAAACCAAGATGAGTATATGGCAAGTGCACAAAAGATGGATAGAGGAATCAAGCAGTTAATGATTGCAGTTGAGAGCTATCCTCAAATTAATAGCACCGAAAATTTTAGAACTCTTCAAGCACAACTTGAAGGAACCGAGAATCAAGTGAAGACAGAGCGCGATTATTACAACGAAGCCGTAAAGGAATTCAACAGCTATGTTCGTGGATTTTGGAAGCACAAAGCACTTGGATTGGTTGGCAACGACGATGAAGAGTTCAAGGTTCGCAAGATGTTTGAGGCTGATGCTGGAAGTGAAAACGCTCCAAAAGTAAGTTTCGAATAATGGCTTTTTTCTTCGAAGATGATTTCTCTCGATTAGTTGAGAAATCTATTGAAGAAGCGGAGCTGCTCACTTCAGCAGAATTCAAATTGCACATTGAAGAAGTGTGCAACGAGGAAGTGCTGGATCGAGCAGCTTTCGTTTTTTCTGAATTGGAATTGCATAAGACCGAGAAGCGAAATGCCGTTCTGTTGTATGTCAGCGTGAACGACCGCAAGGTCTCTATCCTTGCAGACGCAGGAGCAAAGGCGCATTTGTCGGAACAGTTCCTTTCAGAAACACTTTCAACATTAATCAACGATTTTAAAATGAATCAATATGCTCAAGGAATAAGCAACTGTTTCCGCAACATTGCTTCAGCATTAAAATCGAATTTCCCTTATCAAGAAAACGACATCAATGAAATTAGCAATACAGTCAGCCGTTAAGTTCTTTCTTGTCGTTGCCTTTCTTGGATTATACTCCAACACACAAGCGCAAGATTGTTTTCCTCAAAAAGATGATCGCAGATTGGTGTACGATGGCGCAGGTATGCTTGCGGCAAATGAAATTCAATTGTTGGAAGACAGTTTGCAGAATTTAGCGCGCACAACAGGCACACAAATCGTTGTGGTTATTGTGGAAGACTTATGCGGTTTCGAGCCATACGCTTTCGCAACAAAACTTGGAGAGCAATGGGGTGTTGGACAAGCAAAGCAAGACAACGGAATTGTCTTCCTCATTAAACCCAAACAGGCCTCCTCCAAAGGAGAAGCGTTCATCGCAGTAGGAAGAGGATTGCACGGAACCATTCCAGATGCGGTGTCATATACTATTGTGGAGAATGAATTTATTCCTTTAGCAAAACAGAAAAAGTATTTTGAAGGAATTGCGAAGAGCGTTCAGATATTATCTGATTTATCGCGCGGAAAATATCCAGCAAGCGAATACGCTCCTGAAAAGAAAAGCAACAAAGGCGGAATACTCGGAGCAGTCATTTTCTTTTTAATCATTGCAGGTGTGTTCTTGTTATTCAAAGTGAAAAGCACTCGTCAATATGCACGCTCAAACAACCTGGGCTTCTGGGCTGCATGGGCTTTACTGGCATCTATGAACACACGTCACTCGGGCTATTACAACTCATTCCGTGGCGGAAGCGGAGGCTTCGGCGGATGGGGTGGAGGAAGTTCTGGAGGCGGAGGAGGCTTCGGCGGATTTGGCGGCGGAAGCTTCGGCGGCGGCGGTGCAGGAGGGTCATGGTAGTTCTTCCACGTGCAATAGTGGTACGGTTTTTTAGTTAGGGACATTGGTACAACGGAAGTGCGTTGTACCTTTATCCCGAACTTATGAAAAAGAAAATCGTCCTGTTTTTAGTTGTGCAATCGCTTCTTACAGCAACAGCTTGGGCACAACCAGATCCGAAAACAACAACAGATAAATTCGCATCGTTGTTGAACTACATCGAGTACATGTACGTAGACTCGGTGAATTCAAAAGAGCTAACCGAGAAGGCGATTATTTCGCTGCTCGAAGAATTAGATCCTCATTCAACTTATATCAGCGCTGAAGAATTACAAGAGGCCAATGAGCCTTTGGAAGGAAGCTTCGATGGCATAGGTGTTCAATTCAACATACTTCATGACACCATTATGGTTGTTGAGCCTATTCAAGGCGGACCCTCTGAAAAATTGGGCATTCGTGGTGGAGATAAAATTGTAAGCGTAGACGGAGTGAACGTTGCTGGAATTGGAATCAAGAACAACGACGTGTTCAAGAAGCTTCGCGGACCTCGCGGAACAAAAGTGAAAGTGGGAATTTTGCGCAAAGGCGTGAAAGGAATTTCCACATATGAAATTATTCGCGATAAAATTCCAATCTATTCTATTGACGCGGCATATATGGCTGCAGAAGGAATTGGATACATCAAAGTATCTCGTTTCGCGAAAACAACCACTGAAGAATTGCGCAAAGCGTTAGATGATTTGAAGAAAAAAGGAATGCGCGATTTAGTGCTCGACCTTCAAGACAACGGTGGTGGAATGTTAAGCGCTGCGATTGATATGTGCGACGAGTTCTTGGACAAAGACAAATTGATTGTATTCACAAAAGGAAGAGCATTTCCTGAAGAGAAAACAAATGCGAAGCCACGTGTGAAAGGAAGATTTGAGGAAGGAAGATTGGTGGTGTTAATTGACGAGTCTTCTGCAAGTGCAAGTGAAATTGTTAGTGGTGCCATTCAAGATTGGGATCGCGGAGTTGTTGTAGGAAGAAGGTCTTTCGGGAAAGGATTGGTTCAACGTCCTATTCCATTGCCAGACGGTTCGATGGTTCGCCTAACCGTTCAGAAGTATTACACTCCTGCTGGAAGATGCATACAGAAGCCTTACGAAAAAGGATTGGAAGATTACGAGATGGATTACTTGAAGCGTTTGAAGAATGGTGAGTTCTTCCACGCCGATAGCATTAAGTTTTCTGAAAAGGATAAGTATGAAACTCGTCTAACGAAACGCACTGTTTATGGCGGTGGTGGAATTATGCCGGACATCTTCGTGCCGCTAGACACTTCTGAGAACAGCAAGTATTTTTCTGATTTGTTACGCATTGGTATTACCAACGATTGGACAATGGAGTATGTAGATGCACATCGCGATGAGTTGAAGAAAAAGTATCCAACTTCGAAAGAGTTCATTACTCAGTTTACATTCAGTCAAGATGAAATCGCGAATTTCATTCAAGCAGCCGAGAAGAAAGACGTTAAATTCAACGAGGTAGAATTTGCTCGTTCAAGGCAGGTAATTCTGATTCGCATGAAGGCCTTGGTTGGAAGAGGCATTTACGAGAACGAATCGTTCTACGAAATCATCAATGAATTAAATCCAGCATTCAAACGCGGAATGGAAATCTTGGTCAACGGTGAGTTTGAAAAAATTCCTTTGGCATTCGATGAATACAAAATGGTGAAATCAAAACCGAAAAAATAAAAAAATGAAAAAGCTAGCTTTTCTATTCGGAAGTGCGCTTGTTGTTTTTGCAAGTTGTTCCACTTCGACCTCTAATAACGCTGAAGTAATTCCTAGTCAGCCTGCTCCGGTAGTTGTTCCTAAGGAAGTGCCAAAGCCTGGTTCAGGTGAAGAATCTCAATTGCGTCCAAAGACGAAAATGAAATTCAAGAAGATGTTGCACGATTTCGGAAGATTGAAAGAAGGGGAGAAGCGTGAGCATGATTTTGAATTCACGAATACAGGCAAAGAAGATTTGATTATTGAAGATTGCAAAGGTTCTTGCGGATGCACCGTTCCGGAATGGCCGAAGGATCCGATTAAACCAGGACAGTCAGCGGCAATTAAAGTGAAATTCGATAGTACGAAGAAAGAAAAAGATCAGGAGAAGTCAGTTACGATTACGGCTAACACAGAACCCGATTTAAAGACAGTCATTAAAATTAAGGCCTACGTAGAACCGTCGGCAGCGAAATAACAAAGGAAGAACATGGCCAGTGCGCAAGAAGAAATAGGTAGAAGAAGAACGTTTGCGATTATCTCTCACCCTGATGCGGGTAAAACAACATTAACGGAGAAGCTTTTGCTTTTTGGAGGTGCTATTCAAACAGCGGGAGCTGTTAAGAGCAATAAGATTACGAAGACAGCGGCTTCCGATTTCATGGAAATTGAAAGACAGAGAGGGATCTCTGTTGCAACGTCGGTGATGGTCTTTGAATACCAAGGCAAGCAAATTAATTTGCTCGATACTCCCGGTCACAAAGATTTCGCTGAAGATACCTACCGCACGCTTACAGCAGTAGACAGTGTAATTCTCGTTGTTGATAGTGTGAAGGGTGTTGAAACACAGACGGAACGTTTGATGGAAGTCTGTCGCATGCGCGACACACCGGTGATTGTGTTTGTAAACAAGATGGATTTGGAAGGACGCGAAGGTTTCGATATTCTAGACGAATTGGAATCGAAACTGTCAATTAAAGTTCAACCACTTTCTTGGCCTATTTCGAAAGGATTTAGTTTCAAAGGAGTTTACAAACTTTACGACAAGAGCATCAATCTTTTCGCTTCGAACAAAACGAAGGTGGAAGAAAATATCGTTCACATTGAAGATTTGAATGATCCGATTCTCGATGAGTTGGCAGGACAATACGCGAATGAATTGCGTCACGATGTTGAACTCATTAGCAGTGTATACGATCCGTTCGATGTGGAAGCATACAAGGCAGGACAATTGGCTCCCGTGTTTTTCGGTTCGGCCATGAATAATTTCGGGGTTCGCGAGTTGTTAGAGAAATTTATTGAGATTGCGCCAACGCCACGTCCTCGCGAAACAGAGACAAGAGAAGTTGAGCCAGTGGAGCCGAAGTTCAGCGGTTTTGTGTTTAAGATTCACGCGAACATTGATCCACGTCACCGCGATCGCATTGCGTTCTTGCGTGTGTGCAGTGGAAAGTTTGAACGGAACAAATTCTACAAGCATGTTCGTTTGGCGAAAGAGTTCAAGTATCCGAATCCGGTAACGTTCATGGCGCAAGCAAAGTCGACCATTGATGAAGCTTATCCGGGCGATGTGGTAGGATTATATGACACTGGAAATTTCAAGATTGGCGATACGCTAACAGAAGGCGAGAACATGATGTTCAAAGGAATTCCGAGTTTCTCTCCAGAGATATTCAAAGAATTGGTGAATCGTGATCCAATGAAGACGAAGCAATTGGACAAAGGTATTCGTCAACTTACCGAAGAAGGCGTTGCACAAGTATTCTTCCAAGAGCCTGGCTCACGTAAGATTGTTGGAACCGTGGGTGAACTTCAATTTGAAGTAATTAAATACCGTTTAGAAAACGAATACGGAGCGAAATGTATTTTCGAACCGAAGTCATATTACAAGGCATGTTGGATTACCACTACCGATCCTGCGAAGCTTACTGAGTTCTTGCGAATTAAAGGAAATAACATTGTGAAAGACAAAGAAGATCGCGATGTGTTCCTGGCGCCAAGTCAGTTTATGCTTGACATGGAGAAGCAGAATTATCCTGAACTTACCTTTCACTTCACGAGTGAATTAGACGCATAAAAAAAGCCCCGAGGGGCTTTTTTACTTTAGTGAGGTTTGCATTTCACTTTGGTGTGATCTCCTTTCGTTTTCTTAACGCGGGAGTTTACAAATCGTTGGTTCTTTTTATTCCGCTTGTTATGCGAAGAATAGTTAAATCCTTTCTTCGGACTTGAACAAGAAGTTTGGGTGGTAACAACGGTAGCTGTTCCTAATAGGGCAAGAAGTAAATAGGAGAGTCTGAAAAAGCGTTTCATTTTAATGTTGAATTAGCACGGTTTTGTTGGTTTTTCCGGTTGAAGTGGTTAGTCGGAATACGTACAATCCATTCGGAAGATTGGATACTTCCATGCGATTTGTATTGAATTCTGCAGACACCAATTCTCCCGTCATGTTATAGACTTCAATCTGCTTTAAATCGTTGCTTGCAATGAATAAAGTTGCGTTAGCCGGATTCGGGTAAACCAACAAGTTGTCCTCTTCAACGATTAACTCTTCTGTTCCAACAGATATTGTGCGATAACTACAATTGAGCGGAACAGAGCAAATGTGATGTGTAAGGAAATTCGACATGATGCTCATGGTAGTATCCAAAATTGCAGCGTTCGTCATATGAGGAACGTGATCCATTCCTTCATAAATTTCAAAGCAATGCTCCAATCCAACTTGATTCATTTTTTCGTTTATGCTGAAGCTGCCATCCACTTCTACAACCGGCGCAATTCCGAATGCGTATTGCATTGCTGAAGCATAAGGAACCGTTTGGTCGTTCGTTCCATGAAACAATAAAGCAGGTTCATCTCCAGCATGAATCCAAGCGGTGTCGCCAATGGCGCCACAAATGTTCACGATTGCTTTTACATCTGAAGGATATCCGGGATTTCCACTTTCCCCTTCCAACGCTCCGGTAAGACCGGGGTTGCTCGTGTTCACGTATGACGGAAGTTCAGCCATATCATCTAAATAGGCCATGTGTAAGGCAATGTATCCACCTGCACTAGAGCCTGCAATGTAGATTTCGTTGGCGTCAATCTTATACGGATTTCCATCTGCGGCAACCGACTTACGAAGAAAGCGTACTGCTGCTTTTCCGTCTTGAACCCCACGCATAACCGCTTCTGTCATAGGCCCCGCTAAGTTTGCGGTTATGTTTATTCCGAGTCTGTATTCAATTGAAATGGCGACATAGCCCATTTTTGCAAGTCGCTCGCAAATGGGAACCACATCGGCGCCTGTCTTCGAACCAGAAAGGAAAAATCCTCCGTGAGCTACAATAACTGCAGCTCGGTTAGTTACATTGTCACCAACAGGCTCATAAATGTCGCACAAAAGTGTTTGAGGAGTTCCGTCGAATTTAATATTCTGGCCGTATTCGACGTTAGAAGTAACTTGAACTTCGTTGAAGATATAATTCAAATATCTGTTCCCATCGCATTGAGCCATGGTATTTAAGCTGACAATAACTGCAAAAAGAGATAAGATTTTTTTCATTTGGAAGGTTTTAGGTATTTCTAATTTATGATTTATTCTTTTTCAATCCTTAAAAAAAACATTATTCCCCTTCAAATGTTAATGATTTTTATAAGATTGAGCGGTATGTCTGTTGAAAGGTTTAATTTTGCTCGACTTCACAATTATGATAGAAACTGATATCCTTGTTATTGGAGCAGGACCATGCGGACTGTTCACCGTATTTGAAGCTGGACTTCTAAAGTTACGTTGTCACTTAATCGATGCCTTGCCGCAAGCGGGCGGACAGTTGACTGAAATTTATCCCAAGAAACCGATCTATGACATTCCGGGTTTTCCGGAAGTATTGGCGGGTGAGTTGATTGAAAATTTGATGAAACAGGCCGAACCGTTTAAACCAGGTTTTACATTGGGAGAACGTGCCGAGTCTTTTGAAAAAACCGAAGACGGAAAGTTCATTGTAACGACATCACGCGGAACGAAACATATCGCACCTGTTGTTGCTATTGCAGGTGGACTTGGTTGTTTCGAGCCACGTAAACCACCTATTTCAAACATTTCAGATTTTGAAGATAAAGGAATTGAATACATTGTTCGTGATCCAGAATTCTATAGAGGGAAATCAGTAATCATCAGTGGAGGTGGAGATTCAGCTTTAGATTGGGCTGTGTTTTTGGCCAACGGTGTTGCGAAGGAAGTTACTTTGGTTCATAGAAGTAAGAGTTTCCGTGGACATCCAGATTCGGTTCAGAAAGTATTGGATATGGCAGCTTCAGGAAAAATTAATTTGCACACAGATGCAGAAGTTGTTGAAGTTGCCGGGGACGATGCTCTTCGAAACATTACCCTTCAGCATAACGATGAAACAAGAACCGTGTTGACGACAGATCATTGGTTGCCATTATTTGGATTAAGTCCAAAGTTGGGGCCTTTGTCTGAATGGGGATTGAACATTGACAAGAACAGCATTGAAGTGAATACCTTCGATTATCAAACCAACGTTCCGGGGCTTTATGCTGTTGGTGATATCAATACGTATCCTGGTAAATTGAAATTAATTCTTTGCGGATTCCATGAGACAACTCTGATGGTCCAAAGTGCCTTCAAGCGTATTTATCCCGATAAGAATTATGTTCTGAAGTACACCACAGTTAATGGAGTAAACGGATTTTAAGTATGGAAAATACAGTACAGATTACAGTAGTCGATAGAGAAGATAAGGAGCACGTATTAGATGCTCCAACAGATATGGGTATGAATATGATGGAGCTTTGCAAGTCATATGAATTACCTGTTGAGGGCACGTGTGGAGGAATGGCTATGTGTGCAAGTTGTCACATGTATATTCTTTCTGATCACGACTTAGGTGAAAGAAATGACGATGAAGAAGCGATGTTAGACCAAGCGTTCTTCGTAAAAGGAAATAGTAGATTGGGATGTCAGTTGCACATTGCGGCAAACTTCGACGGATTAAAAGTGAAATTGGCGGAAGTAGGGGGGTAGTACTTATCGTATTAGCTGTTCAACAGCGAGTGCGTATGAATCAAAACCAAACCCTGAGATTGTCCCCAAACAATGTTGTGCAAGGAGCGATGTATGTCGCTCCTTTTCTCTTGCCATAACATTACTTAAATGCACTTCAATTACTCGCGGTTTCACAGCGGCTAATGCGTCAGCAATAGCAACACTCGTGTGCGTGTAACCACCAGCATTCAAAACAATAGCATCGTAACTATTCTTATCTTGAATAGCATCGATGAGAACACCTTCATGATTCGATTGAATATGTGAAAATGAAACAGCAGGAAACTTTTCAATCAGCGCATGCATGAGGCTCTCGAGATTTTTATATCCGTAAATCTCAGGTTCCCGTTTTCCGAGTAAATTCAGATTCGGACCGTTTAAAATGAGGATGCGCATTACTTTTTTATTGTAGTATCTAAAGACCACTGATCTTCAGTAATGCTAATATCATTCTTGAAGAAATACGTACCTGTTTTTGAAATTACCTTTTGGTAGATGTCTACTTTCGCTCCGATTTTCACAGTGCGCTCAATAACCTTTTGACTAGGACGACTTGTTTCGTAAGATTTTTCAGTCACACCTTCAGCAAGTGTTTCGGTTCCGGGCTTTGGATTGAGCAGCGAAGGATCTTTCGGTCCAGTAGGGTATTCGGGACGTATTTTTGTTGCCCCATTTCTTATTTTTTCGGACTTCTCCTTATCGTCTAAAATTTTAGTCTCCAGAACATGAGCATTCGCATTCACTTCCATACGCTGTTTTTCCAGCAGATTAGGACTATGGTCGTTTATTTCCTCTTGAACAATTTTGCTTTTTTCAATCTCTTTTTCATGAATCACAATTCCGGCTTGTCCCGCCGTTTTAATGCTTTGATCAACGTCAGCAAAGCGGTATTTTTCGCTCTGAACCTCTGCTATTTCCGCTGTAAGATCATCGTTTCCTTTATCTACCAATTCGGAATTCAATTCTTTTTGTTCTTCAATTCGATTTCCGTTTTTATTTCGACTGCGCTTTGAACGTTCTGTGTATTCAGACGTTTGTGTGTTCCGCTCTTCGTTAAAAGTGTTTATTTCGCGCTCATTTCTCTTACGCTCTCGGTCGTTTTTAGAGAACTCCGAAATCTGAGTTTTATCTCCATCACTGAATTCAGAAGCCTTTTCAATTTGTCTTCTTTGGCGACGTGTGTAATTCTCTTTACGTGCGTCAATATCATTTCTAGAAGAGTCAATCGCTGTCACATTCGCTGTTAAATAAGGCTCCGATTTGCGCATAATTTCCATCAGCTGGTTTTGCTTAATTTCAATTTCAGATTCGGCGGATTCAATCTGCTCGCCATGATTGGCACGGAATGCAGCTTGATCTGTACTGTCCTGTGATTTTTCCTGGAAGACATCGAGCATCTTACGTTTTTCAGCTTTTTTCTGAGCATCGCGATAAAAATCGTCAACCGCTTTTTCTGCTTCGGCATCTACATCGCTCTTTCTATTTCTCGCTCGATTGCGTCTTTTGTTTTCTTCTTCTTCCAATAGTTTTGCATTGGCCTCGTCGTTTTCACGGATGCGTGCGATTCTATTTTCTTCAGCTTCTTTTTCTTTTTGACGACGAATCTCCTCGAATTCTTGCTCTTGCTTAATTCTTTTTTCTCTCCAATCGATATCGGCTTGATTATCTGTGTTATGCAAATCCAAAATGGCTGCATCTATAATTTCTATTTGTTTTTCAGGATAACGTTCGCCGGTTTTGACAGATATCGCAGCTTGATATTTCGCTTTGGCATCGGTCATTTTCTGCTCGTCGGAGAGAGAACTCTCTTCGAAAAGTTTGTCTCCCTCAGCAATCAATCGCTTGTACTCCTTTAATTGCGTGTCTTCGGTCGGAGTGGTGTTACGTACCACTGTGTTGGCAGCATCTATGGCTTTTCGAGCTTTGTCGATTTGACTAATCGGATAGTTTTCTTCCGGTTTCACGTCAGAAGCACTTTCGTATTTATCTATTGATTCTAAATATTGCTTTTTCGCAAACAAGTCATCTGCTGAAGCAATCAAAGCCTTGTATCGCTTTTCAATTTCTTCTTGTTTATTCTTGTCATTGGCGATGGCTTCTAAAGCCGCTTGAGCAAGGTCGATTTGTTTTTTAGGGTAAATTTCTTCTCCTTTCAATTTAAGCGCCTCTTTGTAGGTGCTTATGCATGTTGCAAAATTCTCCTCGTTAAATTCAGCGTCTGCTTGTGCAATAAGCGCACGGTATTGTTTTTCGTTTTCTGCTGCGTCGAGTTTCTTTTTTATTTCATCTAATTGCCCTTTCGGATAGGGCTCATTGTTTTTTATGGCAAGCGCTTCAGTGTACGTTGTTTTCGCAGCTTCCCAAGATTGAGTCTTAAACAAGGCATCGGCATCCTTAATCAATTGCGTATAGCGCGCCTCACTGTTTTTATTTGCTTGCTGTTCTTTGAATTTTCTTTCAGCTTCGTCATATTTGTCCTTGGCAGGTTTGTCTGTAGGGAATAATCCAAGAGCCGCTTTATACTTGGCCATTGCCTCTTCATATTTAGTCGCAGCTACACGGTCGTCTCCTTCCAAAACAAGTTTTTCGTATTCTTTTCGAAGTTTATCGCCGTTCTTAGCGATGTCGGCAAGTCGTTTGAATTCTTCTTCAATCTTCTTGTTCATTTGACCGGTATATTCGAAATCAAACGTAACATAGTTGGTTTGTGAATCGAATCCAGCTTTACCCATTGGCTCTTTCAAAATATCGGTATTGAAACCGTCGACATACTTAAACAAAGAGGCTTCAAATTCCATCAAAAAACCACCAGCGCGATCTTCAGCGGGAATGTTCCGAGTGTCGACACGAATAATTTTCGTCACGTAATCAGCTTTAGAAAACTTCAGGTCATATGAATAACCTAAAGGCAAGGTGAAGTCGAATTTTCCTGAAGTTCCGGCATCGAAAACGTTTTCTTGCGCTCCATTTTTGAAGACAATGACTTGAACTCCTTCCAACTTTTTATCGGAGTCTTTGTCAATGATAG
The DNA here is from genome assembly GCA_945881835.1 of Chryseobacterium gleum. Lineage (GTDB taxonomy): Bacteria > Bacteroidota > Bacteroidia > Flavobacteriales_D > Sanyastnellaceae > CAIZGX01. Next base: position 578,923 of record CAMCVP010000001.1, read on the forward strand.
ACCCCTCACTTTTGATTCGAATAACTTCATTCTGCGCCAAAAGATTGTTGGTAGAAGCAACAATACCGAGGAACGATGCCCAAAGCAAAAGGATACGAATAGTATTCATAATTGAAAAAATAAGATTCCTAAATCACAAGTAAAGATACTTCGAAAAGTGAAGAATAGAAAGAAAAATAACTCCCCGAAGGGAGTTAGATTTGAATAACCATTTGATTTAAGCATTTTCCAGCGCTATTCTCGGCCGTTAGAGAATAATTCCCTTGTCCAAATCCAGACACGTCGAGGGCTATGGGTAGATTCAACTGTCCTGCTTTTTGTCCATGAATAAGCTCCACGAATTTTACAATTTCACCTTGTTCATTTCGCAACACGACACGAACATCGTCTTGATCTTCCAGAATAAATTGAAGATTGCTTTCAACGCGATTGGGCTTGCCTGAAAAAGCGAGGCCATCACTTCCATCCGTTGATTCATAATCTACTTGGTATTTTGGAACGGCCATTTGCTTGTGCTTTGCGGCAATGGCTTGAAGAGGACTCGGTACCATCTTGCCATTTTCGTGCGTGACAATTGAGGCCAAGCTGTGATCATTGGTAAAGGACCAAACGAACTGTTGAATGCTGGTGCAATTGCCCAACCTTTTTGCTTCAGCTTCTTCGAGCGCAGCCACGAGCGCGGGCGATGCCATTTCAGTTTTTCCTAAATCTTGAAATCCTTCGCCCGTTGATTTTGCCGTTGCGTTCCCGCATGCGGTATTGAGTAGTGTCGTTTTTTCCTCACCAGGTGCTAAGTATATTTCTCTTGAACGCAGAACAACGAAAGGTTGATAGTCATTCGTGGCGGTATAAAAAACACGTCCCGTTTCTACATGAAGTGCCAGTGAATCTTTAGTGGTGTTTTTTACGGTAAGTTGAAAATAACCGTGGTTGCGAATGTGATTAACAATTCCTCTGAAAGAGATTTTCTTTTCTTTCTTCGCCTTTTCGAAATTACATCTTTGGATTTCGCTTTGTGCAATTGTTTCAAATCCGAGAAACAAAAGTCCGATGATTAAAATTTTATTTTTCATGGTGTTGGGGTTTGAGGGGTTGATGAGCGATTGATGCGAGCTAAATCTTTTTTCGTAACGAAGACTACCGTGCGATTGTTGTTGTTTGTTCTTCTGCGAATATTCGGAATTTCACCCAGACGATAGTTGTAGGTTGAGGTTTTGTTTTCACGTTTCGAATAAACATCCATCGAAATTTTAGCTAGAATTGAAACATCTCCGAAAGGAATTTCTGCTGTTCGCGTTTTGTTATTCATATGCTTTTCGAAATTCACTTGAACATTCTCTTGTGAAAATTCAATTCGAGAGAACCTCAGCGAAGGTGACAGAATGAGTTTTATTTCTCCCGTTGCGCGATCGTCATTAAACATTCCGAAGACCCCTGTTTCATTCACATGTACCAGATGATATTTCTTACTGTTGATGGTCTTGGTGCTCACTTTTTTGCCTTTGATCGAAGTCCATTTTTTTTCAGTATAACTCCATTTCAAAAAGAGAAGTTTTTCGCCGCGAACATTCGGAGTTTCCGGAACGAGAATGTCAATTCCTTCCTCGGAAAATTTTCCTTCCGGTAGAAAAACATCAAATGCAGAATGACATTGTAGCATTTGTCCTTTCGAATTTACCGTATTGAAATTTGCTGCGAGTTCCTCAAATTTCAAGTAGCGGATATCTGGTGAGTCTGTGGCTTTTGCTCCCAGCAATAAGCCAAACAGTAGTAGGGTGGTGGAGATCTTTTTCATGGCTATTATTTGTTGATGAAGTAGGCATTAACTTTATTTCTGTTTCTGAAAGCACTTAGAATATTCTTTTTTGAAACGGTCGTTTCTTCAATCCATTCTTTGCCCTGAGCATCCTTGCACACCGCACGAATGAGGTAATTCTCAACGTCTCGTGGTGCTTTGAATTTAGCTTCTCGCTGGTTGTTTGAAACTTCCCCTTCAATTCGAATGAATGGCTCGGTAGAGATTAATTCAACATAGGTCATCGCTTTGTTCTTTGGTGCTTGAACAGCAACGGGAGTAACGCTGGTCGATTTGCTTTCCACAAGGGCGTAAATTCCAGACTCTTCGAAAACAGCTGCGTAGTAATAGGCATTGGCCACTTTCGTTGGTTTCTTCGAAGTTCCAATCTTGGTCCACTCTTTATTGATGTTGTTCCATTGTAATAAGATGAATTGTTTCTTGGCGAGATCGGCGTTTTGAGCGAGCATGGCCGTAACCGGTTTGTTCGGTATTTTTCCTGAAGGGAATTCGATCTTCAGCAATTCACGAATGAAGATGATTTTATTGTCGAAGAACGATGAAACATTTGAATTGTATAGCTCTTCTTGAGAGGAGAGCTTTTCAACTTTTAGTTCATTCGCAATATCAAGATCGTTGTATTGACAGGTAATTTGTAGTTCATTTTTGTTTGTAAATGTGCTGTCTGGGCGAATGACATCTGCAACAACCGCATGGGGGACAATTTCAATTGAGATTACAGGCTTGGTTCCTTTATTAGTCTCTTGTTCGTAGGTGAACGAGATACTTCCGAAATTCAAATGTTCTTCCTTGAAAAATTCACGAAGTTCCTTTTCGCGTTTGTAGAAGAGCGCTTGCTTCTTCACATCGGCATTTCTGTTAGGTTCTTGAAGGGTAACCTTAATGCCTTTCGCTAAGTAAAGACTTTCAGCGTGGTACGATAAATCTCGAAGTGTACCTTCTGTAAATTTATCAGTTCCTTTTTCAAATTCGAGATTAATGACTGTGTTGGCTGCTGATGGAAAGTAATAACCAGCGCACAAGAGAAGCAGAATTAATTTTTTCATAGCGTTGGAGTTTAGAGGTTCTTTATTCGTAACGACATTTATTTTTTTTTAATTGCGTTTCAGTAAATATTTTTTTATTGTGTGAACGACGATTTTTTTTGCAGATTTGTTTTTATGAATACGAGTTACTGGGAAAGAGAATCGTTTTTAGAAGGATTCGAAGTGCTAATTGTAGGCAGCGGAATCGCGGGTTTGAGCACAGCGATTGAATTGAAAAAGCAAGATAGTCGTCGAAATATTGCAGTACTCGAGAGAAGTTGGCTTAGCGATGGCGCGAGTTCTAAAAACGCCGGATTTGCTTGCTTTGGAAGTGTTTCAGAATTTTTAGACGATCTTAAAGACATGTCGTTTGATGAGGTTGTTCAATTAGGAGTTCGACGTTACAACGGAACACAAAAATTAGTGAAGGAATATTCAAGCGACATTCTTGAGTTGGAATGGAACGGTGGACATGAAGTTTTTTTTCAGGAAGATGAAATCAGTTTCAATGATTGTTGCAAGCAGTGTGAAAAAATTAATGACGCCTATTATTCAGCTATCGGTGTTCGTCCGTATGTCGTTCAACATGTAAATTCTTTTCAAGGCATTGAAAATTTAGTTGGAGTTATTTCGAATCGATACGAAGGAGGTTTAAACACAGGCGCTATGTTACGCGCAATGCGCGCACGTTGCCTTGAAGATGGTATTCATGTTTTTAATGGAGTAGAGGTTGAAGGTTACACATCCTCTGAAAATGGAGTGCAGATTCATTCTTCCGTTGGATGTTGGAAGGCGAAGCAAGTAGCTTTTTGCACCAGTGCATTTCACTCTAATTTATTTCATTCGGTGGAATTGAATTCAAAACGCAATCAAGTCATTGTAACAAGACCCATAGACAACTTGAAGTTGAATGGGACTTTTCATCACCAAGAAGGATTCAATTATTTCAGGAATATTAACGGCAGAATTTTAATGGGAGGTATGCGCCATTTATTTCCAAATACAGAGACGACAAGTGCTCAAGGAAATACCTATGAGTTGAAAAGTGCACTTTTGAGTTTTATTCAAACTAAAATTCATACTTCGAGTGTTGTTGAAGTGGATATCGCTTGGAGTGGAATTCTTGGAGTAGGAAAAGACGAACGCGCAGTAGTGAAACAAATAACAGATTGCGTATTCATTGGCGTTCGTTTAGGTGGAATTGGAGTTGCAATAGGTTCGCTAATTGGCGAAGAATTAGCTGCTCTTATGCACTCTTCTCTTCCAAAAGAAACACTGCAATAGCTTCTGCGCAGCGCTCTCCGTCTATTGCTGCAGAAACAATTCCACCGGCATAGCCAGCGCCTTCACCGCATGGGAAGAGGTTTTTAATTTCAGGATGATTCAACAATTCTTTGTCGCGAGGAATTCTCACTGGCGAGGAGGTACGTGTTTCAGGCGCAATGAGCAAGGCATTCGGTCCAGCGAATTGAGGCATTTTCGAATTGAAATGTTGTAGCGCGCCAATTAAACTTTCTGAAATAAATTTTGGAAATAAATCGCGAAGATTTATAGATGTTATTCCAGGGCTGTATGACGATTCAGGAAGTGAATTGCTTTTTTTGTTGATTATAAAATCGCTCGCCCGCTGAGCCGGTGCGAATTGATTTTTCCCGCCGAGAACATAAGCCTTGTATTCAATGTCTTGCTGAAGATGCATTCCCGCAAGTGGGCCGGTATAATTCAGATTTTCTAAATCGGAAAGTTTAACCTCCACCACAATTCCTGAGTTTGCCCAAGGGTTATTGCGCTTGCTTGGAGACCAACCGTTGGTTACAATTTCTTCTTGAGAAGTGGCACAAGGTGCAACAATTCCACCAGGGCACATGCAGAATGAATAGACACCACGATCATTAACTTGAGTCACGATTGAGTAACTCGCCGGTGGAAGAAATTCTCCGCGATCGTCGCATTTGTACTGAAGCTTATCTATTGCTCGTTGGTCGTGCTCAATACGCACACCTATTGCAAAGGGCTTGGCTTCAATGGCAATATTTTTTGAATGCAGCACTTCGAAGATGTCTCTGGCACTATGTCCTGTTGCAAGCAAAATAGCATTCGCTTTGAATTTATTTCCTTTGGAAGTTTCTACTTCGTGAATGCTATCCTTACTCTTTAGAATGAAGTCAATGACTCTTTCTTCAAAATGAATCTCCCCTCCATGAGCAAGAATAGACTCGCGCATGGAAGAAATGATTTGGGGAAGCTTGTTGGTTCCAACGTGCGGATGGCTTTCAGTAAGAATGTTTTCGCTTGCTCCGAGCTGAACTAGCGTTTCAAGAATTCGAACAACGCTACCTTTTTTTGTGCTGCGCGTGTATAGCTTGCCGTCGCTGTATGTTCCAGCACCGCCTTCGCCATAGCAATAATTAGAATCTTCATGAACTTCTCCGTTTCGCGTAATCTTCACCAGATCGCGCCTTCTGGCCCGAACGTCTTTTCCTCGCTCTAAGATAATGGGTTTAATTCCAAGCTCTAGCATGCGCAATGCCGCGAAGAGTCCGGCCGGACCTGCACCTATTATAATAGCAGATGTCTTTAATTCATGATTGAATTGCCTCTGTTGCACTGTCGGGAATGCTTCGTTAATTCCAATGACGGAAATGCGGAGGATGACAATTGCATTTCTTTTTCGAGCATCTATTGATTTTTTATCAATGCGCCATTTAAAAGAAAGAGGAGATAAATTCAAACTAATTTGAATTTTCTCCTCTAAATAATTTAAGTCTGCAGATTGAGCAGGACTTACTTGAAGTTCAATCGTGTTCATGTCGTTGGTCTATTCAACCAAAAGTTATGAAATGAATAAATTATGCTTTAGCCGCTTTTACAGATTTTACAGATCTTACAGTTCTTGCCTTTACTGTACCTGGCTTTCTTCCGCGTTTGCTCGGAGGTGCAGGAGCAGAAGCAACGGGAGCAACAGGTGGAACTGATGTTAATTCTTTCTTAGGTCCAGTCTTCTTTGCGCCAGGTTTATTTTTCGAACCCTTTGGACGGCCTCTTCTTTCAGAACCACCGGACGATTTAGGGCTATTGGTCTTGCCTAAAATAGAAGCAATTTTAGCGGTGATCTTAACCTTGCGGCCGCGGCCTGTTTGCAAAGTAGCGATTAAATTTGCAGCGTCTACCAAAGAGTTTAATTCCTTCTCGCGACGCGCTATCTCTTGTTTAATTTCGTTTAATAATTTCATAAAAGTCTTGATTTTATTTAATACAATAGGCGAAAATGTCACGCAAATTTAATTTTAATTCCTAACACAATGTTAAAAAATGTAAAGAAAATTTTTAGAGAACTTCATTCGGATTACTTTAGCGCATCAATTTTAGCATTATGAAGTTTAATAAAAACGGTGTTTCGAAGGAAGAGTTGTTGGCGTTGTACGAAGGAATAAAACTTCCTCGTCTTATTGAGGACAAGATGTTGAGCCAACTGCGATTGGGAATGATCTCGAAATGGTTTTCGTCTTACGGACAAGAAGCAATTTCTGTAGGTGTTGGAATGGGGATGCAAGAAGATGAGTTTATTCTGCCAATGCACAGAAACCTCGGGATATTCACTTCAAGAAATCTAGATTTGAAACAATTGTTTCTTCAATTCCAAGGAAAGAAGGACGGATTCACAAAAGGTCGTGATCGTTCGTTCCATTTCGGAACGAAGAAGCATCATGTCGTTGGAATGATTTCACACTTAGGTCCTCAATTGGGAATAGCAGACGGAATTGCATTGGCCAATAAATTGGAGGGTTCTCCAAAGGCAACAATTGTTTTCAGTGGTGACGGTGGAGCGAGCGAAGGTGATTTTCACGAGGCTTTAAACGTTGCAACAGTGTGGGATCTTCCCGTTATATTTTGTATCGAGAACAATGCATGGGGATTGTCTACGCCAAGCCGTGAACAATTCCGTTGTAAGCAATTTATAGATAAGGCTATTGGTTATGGAATGCCGAAAGAAGACGCCATTCAAATAGACGGAAATAACATTCTTGAAGTTTATGCAACGGTAAAAGAGATAGCTGCGAGCATTCGCAAAAACCCACGTCCAATTATTTTAGAATGTATGACCTTTCGTGTTCGCGGACATGAAGAAGCGAGCGGAACGAAATATTATCCGGAAGGAATGATCGACGAATGGTCGAAGAAAGATCCTGTTGCTTTGTATGAAGCTTATCTTTTGGAAGAAAAAATAATTACTTCTGGTGATGTCGAAACAATGAATTTAAAGTTGAAGGAAAAAATCAACACGAATTTAAAAGCAGCCTACGCAGAACCCGATATTGAAGTAAATACGGAAGAGGAGTTTGAAGATTTGTTCGCACCGTTTTCAAACGCGGAAATTCCAGCGTCTTCAACCAAAAAGAAAATGCGCTTTATAGATGCCATTCAAGATGGTCTTCGCGAAAGTATGCGCAAGCACGATCGTTTGGTTCTTATGGGACAAGACATTGCCGAATATGGTGGTGTGTTCAAAGTGACTGAAGGATTCGTTGAAGAATTCGGAAAAGGTCGGGTGCGAAATACGCCGTTGTGTGAGTCTGCAATTGTGGGCGCAGGATTGGGACTTAGCATGAAAGGACACAAGGCCATGGTTGAAATGCAATTCGCAGATTTCGTGACTTGCGGTTTCAATCAAATTGTAAATAATCTTGCGAAGCTTCATTACCGTTGGGCTGAAAACGCAGACGTTGTAGTTCGCATGCCAACAGGTGGCGGCGCTGCTGCAGGACCTTTCCACAGTCAAAGCAACGAGGCTTGGTTCTTCCATACACCAGGGCTAAAAATCGCATATCCTGCTTTTCCTTCAGATGCAAAAGGATTGTTGTGTCAAGCTTTCGAAGATCCGAATCCAGTCTTGTTCTTCGAACACAAGATGCTTTACAGAAGCATAGAAGAAGAAGTTTCTGAAGGATACTTTACACTTCCTTTCGGAAAGGCGAGAATTGTTACTGCCGGAGATAAGCTTACTTTAGTTACTTATGGCCTCGGTGTTCATTGGGGAATGGAAGTGTTGAAGGAAGAGAATTATGCGGGAATCGAATTGATAGACTTGCGCACCTTGGCTCCTCTGGATTACGAAACCGTAATGACTTCTGTAAAGAAGACAGGACGTGTAGTTGTATTGCATGAAGATTCGCTAACGGGCGGAATAGGTGGGGAGTTGGCTTCGCGTATTACGGAAGAATGCTTCGAATACCTCGACGCCCCTGTAACGCGCTGCGCGAGTTTAGATACTCCTATTCCTTTCAATGCGGGTCTTGAAATCAATTTCATGGCTAACAATCGATTGAGAACAACATTGGATAAAGTCCTTTCTTATTAAGTTTTCATGTTCTAATTTTATCGCTAATGAATAGGCGGTGGAATTTGTTTCAAGTCGCGCAAGTGTTCGTGCTTGCTCTTGTGACTTGTGCTTCAAGTGCACAGGTTTCGCTGGTTGCCGATTATACCGCGCATTACGGTATTGTTGAAGGGACAGACCTTACAGGGTATGTCACTTACGATGTTTATATTTCTTTTCCGAATTCGAATTACAGATTAACTGCAATAGGAGGAGGTTTGCAGAGCAATCCGAATTTCAACGTTCAACTTTCTTCCGATTGTAATTTCTTTCAGCATGTCAATGGAAGTTATTTTTCGGAAGGAATAAACTGTTCCGATTATTCTTCGAATCCAGCATTGGAATGGGACAGTCGTTTTGCTATAGGTAGCAGCTGCAACAATGCGGGTACGCATTTGTATCAAGTCACTTCCGAAAACAATTTATTGAATGCATGGGAAGCGGGAAGTTCAGCATTGTCTTTGTCGAACACGTTGTTTTTCCGCATGCCGAACGATGGTTCGGTTTTGTTAAATAGTGAAAATAAAATTTTAGTTGGAAGATTTACGACGTGTGGAAATTTGTGCGTGAAGTTGGGTGTTCAGTATTTTGAAAATTATTTAGGGCCAGGCTCTCCATTTCAAAACGAAGTGTTGGAAGGGTGTTTTAACAATCCGTGTCTTTCGAATCCGATTGCACAGACCGCAACGGTTACACAAACTGGATGCACAACGGATGCTCAATTAATAAATTTAAGTGTAGGTGGAAATGTTCCTGTGACTTATGAATTGTGGGACACAGCGTTAAATGCGATAGTTTCTTCAACATTGTCGTTGGATGGAACTTGTTCCTTCAATGCGCCAAGCGCGGGTTCTTTTCAAATTCATTCAACCGATAATTTCGGATGCCGAGATACCACCAATACCATTTCAGTTTTAGAATTTATTCCGCCGAGCATTCAATTGGTTGGACATAATTTATTGTGTTTCGAAGACTCCTCGGGAAGTGTTGATGTAAGTGGAAGCGGAGGGACAGGAGTTTTAACTGAATTGGTTTCACTTTCACAACTTCCCTTTTCAATTTTGAATTTAAGTGCAGGAGTGTTGAATGTGCAGGTGATTGATGAAAATGGGTGCCTAGCATCGAACAGCGTTTTATTGGAAGAACCGACTGCACTGGAAGCATCACTTACCGAGCAAACAGATCTCGTCTGCGCCACACAATGCACTGGAGCAATTGCGCATTCTATAAGTGGAGGAGTTGGTAGCTACACCTTTGAACTTGTGTCGAACGGCTCATCAGGTGAGGCTTCTGGAGTCTTGACGAATTTATGCGGGGGAGCAGATACGCTTGTTGTTTCAGATGGAAACGGCTGCGTGTTTCAACTACCATTCGAATTGAATTATCCCGATTCGCTGCAAATTCAAAGCGCTGTTGTTGAGCCAACGTGTTACGAATACAATGACGGTTTCGCGAATTTACTTTTCACAGGGGGTACAGGTTCTTTGCTGATAAACATTGGAAAGGGAAATTTCGAAGTCCTTCCGCAATCGGTTGTTGAATATCAATTAGCCAACCTCGGGGTTGGAACAATTTCTATTCATGTGGAAGATGATTTAGGCTGTTCAATAGATGAAGTCATTTCGGTTGAATCTGTTTTTCCTTCCAACCTGAATTTGAATACCACATCAACGGAAGAGTCGTGCTTCAATAATTTAGACGGAACCGCCGAGGTGCTTCTTCAGGGTGGAAATGGACCGTTTAGTTTTTTATGGAACGATACACAAGCGCAGCAAACTCCTCTCGCAACTGGACTTGTTGGCAATAGAAATTATCGGGTGGAAGTGACCGATGTGAATAATTGTGTTTATGAAAGAAGTGTTTTTGTTCCATTGAAAGACGGATGTATATTCATTGCAAATGCGATTACGCCAAACGGAGATGGTTCGAATGATATGTGGGTAATTGGTGGATTAGATGGATACGCAGATGCACACGTGCAGGTAGTGAATCGTTATGGACAAATTGTATTCGATTCTTTCGGGTACACCAACCCTTGGCAAGGAACATTGAACAATGAGCCATTGCCTCCTGCCGATTATTATTACGTGGTGAGTTACGACAAAAGCAAAGAACCCTTAACCGGCGTTGTTTCCATTAAGTATGAATAACCTCAAGTTAAATACCCTAAAGGCAAGATTCTTCGAAAGGTTCTTCGAAAGGTATTTCACAAGAACTTTGATTTTTGTGCTTCTGCTATTCGCATTGGTGTCCCAAGCACAGCAGTATCCTCGTCGTACGCTATTCATGGTTAATCCGTACGCTGTGAATCCCGCAGCAGCCGGAGTGAACAGAGACATTCCCTTGTATACAACGTATCGTTCGCAATGGAACGGGATGAACAATCATCCGAAGACATTTTATTTGACAGCGAACAAACAATTGCCCAACGGATTCGGAATTGGAGGAGTGTTGTTTCAGGATAAGACCGGTGCTTATTCAACAACGTCCTTTGAGTTTTCGGGTGCCTCGCACATTGCAGTAAACCGCAAGCAATCCATAGCTTTCGGATTAAGTGGAATAGCTACGCAGTATGCTTTCGATTTAAGCAATGCAGTAGTTCAAGATCCTAATGATATTGCTTTGGGCGGAGGGGTGAAGCAATCGGCATTCGCCTTCAACGCGAATGCTGGAATGATGCTCTACGGTCAGAATTATTTTTTCGGAGTAAGCATTCCGTATATCCTTCAACCAAAATTGAATTTCGGAAATGGTTATTTGAATGAGCGTGTGATTCGACACTATCAATTGATGGGTTCTTATGAATTTTCATTGTCCAAGGATTGGGGACTTTCAACCAACGTTTTTACGAGATTCACAGAGGCCACGCCTATGCAGGTAGACATGAATGTTATGTTGAATTACAATCGTGATTTGTGCTTGGGCTTAACCTATCGCCCAGCCGCGGCTTGGGCGGCTATGTTCGGATGGAAGTTCGAAGGATATTCGCTTTGGTATGCTTATGAAATGAATACAGGCATTGGAAAATCCTTGGGTTTTAGTTCTCACGAATTCACATTGGGATATACCATTAAAGCTCCGCGCGGTTTCCGCCAGAAAACCTTGACGCAAAAACGCGGATTGTTAACGTTGTAGTTATTATATTCGTGGCTATGAAAAAAATAGCATTGTTCTTCTCTCTTATTTGCGCCCTTCAAATGAATGCGCAAACGTGGCAAGTTGGAAATACAACACTTACTGAAAGTGATTTAGTAACAGGATTAAGCCTACCATGGGAAATGGTTTGGGGTCCAGACGATTTCATTTGGTGCACAACTCGTGTAGGTAAGGTTTTACGCATAGATCCTTCAACAGGAACATACACTTCGGTTTTAGATAAAACTTCTGTAATACCATACAGCGGAAGCAGTGAGCCTGGAATGTTGGGAATGGCTTTACATCCCGATTTTTTGAATATTCCGAAGGTTTATGTAGTGTACAATTACACACAAGGGAACAATGTGAAAGAGCGTTTGTCTATGTTCGATTGGGACGGAACAGCTTTGGTGAACGAAGTTCAATTGATTAACGCGATTGGAGGAAATTCAATTCACAACGGTTCTCGTTTGGTGATTAGCCAAGATCAAAAGATTATCATGTCAACAGGAGATACCGGAGACGGCGGAGTTAGTTCTCAAGATATGACTTCTCTTAATGGTAAAATTCTTCGAATCAACTTAGACGGTTCTATTCCGTCAGATAATCCAGATCCAGCATCATACGTTTATTCTTTCGGACACCGCAACTGTCAAGGTTTGGCTGTTGGTCCAACTGGAATTATCTACGCATCTGAGCACGGTCAAAACAACAGCGATGAGTTCAACATTATTGAAGCTGGAAGAAACTACGGTTGGCCAACTGTTCAAGGTGCTTGCAACACAACCAATGAAATTAATTATTGCACAGCGAACAACGTGAAAGAGCCGTTGATTGAGTGGTCTCCTTGTCGCGCTGTAAACGGTATCGAGTATTACAACCACCCTTCAATTCCTGAATGGAACAACTGTATTTTAATGGCAGTGTTGGGCGGATTGAACAGTTCTTATGAGCGTATGACGGTTTTGCATTTGAGCGCAGATGGACAATCTTTAACAACAGCTGATGTGAGTGGCTCAAGTACAAACACAGATGCGTTTTTCCAAAGCTTTAACAAACGTTTGCGTGATATCTGTGTGAATCCACATGACGGTTCGGTATATGTCGCTCTAAACGGCGCGCAGTACCCAGGATCTGGACCAAACACCATTAAGAAATTCCAGAACTTGGTTTGGGCAGGAATTCAAAACGAAGGTGTTTCTCAGAACTTAAATGTTTATCCAAATCCGGCTTCAGAAAGAGTAACAGTTGAGTTCTCTTCGAATCAATTGGGTGGAAATTATTCGGTGTACTCATTCTCAGGAGCATTAATGGCTGAAGGAAAGATTGCAACTTTGAAAAACGAATTGAATGTTTCTGAATGGTCGAAAGGAAATTACTTCGTGGTTTCTGAATCTTCAATCGGAACAACTTCCAAGACGTTTATCGTTCAATAATAAATGAAATATATCTTTATTTGGAAGACAGCAAAGTGGGTTTCACTTTGCTGTTTTTTTTTAGTGAGTACTGAATTATTTTCTCAAATAGTTCCACGTTCAGAGCATTTGGAAGTCCTCGAGGATTCGGTAATGGTGACCATTGAAGTTTATGACAGTTACACCGGATATCCTATTCAAGCCTATGGAAAGCGGGGGACTTTCAGTTTTCGTTGTAATGAACTAGGAAGGGTTTCAGTTTACTGCAGGAGCCGTGAGTCAGTTGATTTTACAGCGGAAGGATTTTACAATAGAGGTTTTTATTTCGGTGAAGAGGAAATGGCAACGAAGAACAAAGTTTTTCGTTTAGATATGTACCCCATTTCGAAACAGATGGAAGCATTGACGGTTGTGGGATACAGCAATAAGCGAAACAACTTGAGTACTCCAGCAAGTGTGGGCATTGCGAAAATTGGGCAGCACTACGGCGACGGTTCTTCGCTCCAAAACGCGTTCAATTCTGTGAGCGGAGTGTCTTATGATTCTCGCGGATATGGCGGAAGTACACGCTTGAATATTCGGGGAAGTTTTTATAGAGCACCCACCACCATTCGAAATGTGAAGATGTATTGGAAGGGTATTGCATTGACGAGCGCAGACGGACAAACGCCTTTAGAAATAGTTGATCCTTCAAACGTTGCCAACGCAAATATTCTGAAAGGGCCGGGCAGCGGTGTTTGGGGCAATGGAACAGGTGGAGTTGTTTTGTTTACGCCTTTTTCATTGAACCAGTCGGTGTATGCAAAGGCGCAATACGAGCAAGGCGAATTTGGCTACAGGAAATCTGTTTATCAAGCGGGTGTGAGTAAGAATGGGTTCAGTTTAATGGTGAGCCAGATTAAGCAGGAAACCACCGGCTATCGCGATCAAGAGGCGAATAACAAGGAGCAAACCTTGCTTGAGTTTTCAGTCAACACGAAACGTTGGAAGCACTACGTCATGGCCATGCGCTACAAAGGATATTGGGAATTGCCCGGTGCCATATCTGCAGCGCAGATTGCCGTGAATCCACGTCAGGCAAATGCCTTCAGTATGGCCAATAACGCGCACGTAGATCGTTCAAGAGATATGGTTGGGTATTCTGGCGAGTTTATTTCGAAGAAAAATTTTCTTCTTGAGCTTTCAGCGAATCTCTTTCAAACCGAAAAAATAAATCCTTACGGAACCTCAGCTGCTTCTAGCGGATATAAAGATGAGTCTGCTGTTGGTAAGGGACAACGCGCGGTGTTGTCGAAAGCCTTCGAATTAAATAAAAATGGAAATTTTCCAATCAAGTTGAAATCTTCAATTGGGGAAGAAGTTCAGTTCGAAAATTTCCAGTTGAATGAATTCGGATTGTTGAATGGTGAATCGAACGGTGTTTCGAAATACAATTTCAATGTGGATTATATCACATCGAATTTTTTCTATCAGGTTGAAGCGGAGGTAGCGAAACGTCTGTTCGCAACGGCTTCTGTGGGTTTGAACAACACGCAAGCGCGCATTTCAGGAACATCGAAAGATGCTGCCCAGCAATTGGTGGTGATAGAGGCATACACAAACGCGAATCCGCAAGCAAGGCTTTATCCGAATGTAGGAATGAGTTATTCGCTTTCAAGAAATGAAAAATCAGGTAATTGGAATGTCTTCGGAAATTACAGCACAGGAAGCAGCGCGCCAACTGTGTTCGAGCAATACGATTATTCAAATCAACTTTTAAATACACAGTTGAAAAATGAGTTTGCGCGTAACGTTGAATTCGGAGTGAAGGGAGCAGGAAAATTATGGTTCGTTGAAATGAGTTTGTACGACCAGCAAATTACAGATGCGATTGTTCCGAAGGCAGCCTTATTTAATGGCTATTACGCAACCTACATCAACGCAGGAAAATTGGTTCAGCAAGGATTGGAAGTAACGGCAAGAAGGACTTGGAATTTTGAAAGGTCCACTTTAGATGCTTGGACCAGTGGTTCTTGGACGAACTATCAATTGGAAGGTGAAAGCGGAACAGGTCGTATGCCGGGTATGCCCATGGCGCAGTGCAACGGGGGTGTCAATTTCAAAATTGATAAAGGATTCGGAATAGGAGCAACCAATCAATGGACAGACAAGGCGCCGTTGAATTCCACTCAAACCGAATGGTCTGCAGCGAGAAACGTTTTAAATTCTGAATTCACCTACACACATGCATTTATTCGACGTGACGAAGTTGCCGGAGATTATGATCTAGTTACTCGAGTTCGTTCTTTAGGTTCAGTTAACATCAATGCCGGAGCGAACAATGTCTTGAATACCGATTATTCCACTTTCTATCAATTGAATGGTGTTGGTGGAAAGTTTTTCAATCCCATGGCGAGAAGAAATTTTTATTCAGGAATAACACTGCGAATCTTCTTGTAAATTTGCAACATGTTCAGAAAGGTATTTTTCTTCGTTTTACTTGTTGCATTTGGAATGGCAGGTTGTAAGCCAACGCCCATTGCTGAAGCCAACTTCGAATTCGATGAAAGCCTTCAATGGAAAAAGAGCGAGCCTGTTTCGTTGAAATTAGATATTCGCGAAAATGCCGAGCCTTGCGAGTTGTATCTCGATGTGCGTTACACCACACTTTTTCCTTTCGATAAATTGCAATTGCACATCAAGGAAATTTCAGAACAAGGTGTTGTTGTTCCGCGTGATGTGACGATAGAAATTAAAAATCAAAACGGATTTGTTGGAGACATTAGCGGAGATATTGGCGACATAGAACGTGAGTTAGATTCGAATAAGCAATTCGAAGATCACGGTGTTTATACCTATGAGATTTCGTTTAATCATCCTGTGGAAGTGTTGTTGGGAATAATGGAGTTTCGTTTGCGTGCGGTTCCGAAGAAAAAGAAATCATGAGAGACTTTAAGACATTTTCATTTCATACACTCGGATGCAAACTGAACTTCTCGGAATCGAGCACCTTGGCGCGCGATTTTCAAGAGCAAGGTTACGGCAGAGTAGAGTTGGAGGAAGGTCCAGATGTCTTGGTGATTAACACTTGCAGCGTTACCGATGAAGCAGACCAGAAATGTCGCTATACCGTTCGAAGAGCAAAGCGCTCGAATCCGAATGTCTTCATTGCGGTAATCGGTTGCTATGCTCAGTTAAAGCCAGAAGAGATTTCAAAGATTGAAGGAGTGAATGTTGTGTTGGGGGCGAATGAAAAATTCAATTTGATAGATCGCATTAAAGCCTACGACGAATCGGAAGGGAAAATATTTGCAGGAGAAATTAAAGATGTGAAGGAATTCATTCCATCCTTTTCATCGGGTGATCGAACACGAACCTTTTTGAAGGTTCAAGATGGGTGTAATTATTTCTGCGCGTTCTGCACCATTCCTTTAGCGCGAGGAAGATCTCGCAGTGCGAATGTTGCAGCAACGATTGAAGAAGCGAAGAAAGCCATTGCCGGAGGTGCGAAGGAGATCGTTTTAACCGGAGTAAACATTGGTGATTTTGGAACGGCTCACAACGAAACGTTGTTAGATTTAATTCAGAAGCTCGATGAGTTGGAAGGAATTGAGCGTTATCGCATCAGTAGCATTGAACCGAATTTATTGACGAATGAAATCATTTCATTCGTATCCACTTCAAAACATTTCATGCCGCATTTTCACATTCCCTTGCAAAGTGGAAGCGATGAAATATTGAAGGGTATGCGCCGCAGATATAGAACTGATTTATATCGTGAAAGAATTACGTCGATTAAATCTGCGATGCCTCATGCATGTATTGGTGTAGACGTGATTGTTGGATTTCCTGGAGAGACCAATGAGCGCTTCAATGAGACGGTAGAGTTTTTAAAGGACCTGGGCGTTTCTTATTTGCATGTATTCACTTACAGTGAACGAGCGAATACAACAGCACTTCGCATTGAAGATATTGTGCCTATGGAAGTTCGTAACGAACGAAATAAAATCCTACGCTTGTTAAGTGCAAAGAAGCGTGCTGCTTTTGATGCGTCGTTTATTGGTCAAACTATGCCAGTGTTGTGGGAAAACGTAGATGATGAAAACATGATTGCGGGTTTCACACCGAATTATATCAAAGTGCGAAAACCCGCAAGTCAGTGCGTTTCGAATGAAACGAGTATGGTAGAATTATAAAGCTCTATACCAAGTTACAAATGGAATAGGAATAGATCTGTCACTCGTATTTATTCCTGCAAGGGTAAATTGAACCGACTTCCCATTTCCATTTCCTTGAGTTCTGCGAATTGCTGGCATTAAAACTAAGAATGGTGTGTTGGGCTGTTTAGCTGTAATGGTTGTATACCCCGAGCCATTTCCGAAATAGTAATATTCAGAATTAGTTCCGCCTGTGCTCAGCATTCCGAACATAGAATCAAAAACAAAGCTCGTTTTATCATTAATTCTCAGGCTAGCTGCAACTGATCCCAATACTCCTTTTGTGGCAGGCTTAGCTCTGGAAGGAATATTCTGAGTGAAAGAGTATATGCCAGGAATTTTTTCCGTTTGATTAAAATCAAAATAGCCATATCCAACACCTAGCGTCAAATTCTTGTCACGATCACCGAATGTAACGTTTCCAAAGGATAGGGAGATAAAAGCTGAAGGGTCTATGTAACCACCATTGCCAATGATTTCACCAACTGAAAAATTCAGTTTAGGATTTTTGGTTGTTATGCTATACTTCGCGGCCAACGCTAAAGGGCTGCCTATCCAAGTGGTCATAACTCCAACATTGAAGTTGTCTGCAACGGCGACATGGAATTCAGGTCCCCACAGATTAAGCATGTAGTAATTATCCTTCTTTTTAATAGGAAGCGCGTTTGTTGTGAAAGAATATCTTGTGCTAAAAGGGTTGGCAGGAACAATTTCATCGTTCACGATTGAGAAGTCTTCTTTGCTGTAGTTTGAAATAGACTTAATCAGGGTTTTCTTAATATAAATCTTCCCTACAGTTGTAGATTCGAAGAGCATTTCTCTGCCGTCGTCGGAAATGATTGTGCCAATGTGTTCGACACCATTTGTCATTTTAATGATTTTTAAATCGCTACTCGGTTGAGCAAATGCAACGGAGCTTATTGCGAAAAACAACACCAAAGTGGAAAGTAAGTTTTTCATTATAATTGTATTTTGATTTTCGTAAAAATAAGGAAAATATACAATAGCCACTTCCAACTTGACGGAAAGGTCCTTACACCATCTTTATGAACGCATCCGAAAGTTTTTTCAATGCAATTGCTTTGTCTTTTCTGTTCAACGGATCTGGCGGACCGTAGGGCGTTTTATTTACATCAATGATGTAGATTTTCTGGTTGCCCTTGTGACGCAACACATCGAACTCACAGAAGTCTACTTTCATAGCAGCGGCGTACTTTTCTATCTGTTCGATTTCTTCTCCAGAAAACACATCTTCCGGTTTGTGAAGGGTTGCGCGATGGGCCTTATTTGTAAAGCGGTTTTTTAACGTTTTGAATTTCAAATACACCAATGGGATTTTTCCTCCAATAACAGGAACGCGAATGTCTACATACTCTCCGGCATCGTTGGTATTGTCGAGTACTTTCTGATAAACAGCATTTGTCTTCGGAAATTCAACAGGACAAACAACCTCTTGTCCATCGTGAACCGCATTCTCGTCACTTTTTTCAACGGCAACCCCAATGTATGTCTTTGGATTGAGGTTCATGGAATATCCAAGAGCTTCGAGATGAACAGCGTGTACACGTTCTTTCGAAATGTCAGGACAGTTCACATTAATGATTCTCGTTTTAGGGTATTTTCTTCTTAGTGCGCTTGCGCTTCCGTAGGTTGCATTTTCGAAATAAACGATAACGTCTGGATTGCTCACCAACTTATTGGTGAGTCGAACACCATTCATGCGAGCGATCTTCGAAAGTGTGGTTTTCTTGCTAGGATAAGTAGGTGCAGCTATCCATATAGGCAACCTACCGCCATTTTTCAGAAAGTAAAATCCCTCACGAATGAGACAAGAGACATCTTTCACAATGACTTCGAAAAGCGGCATTGTTTGTCTGTATTTATTTCTTAATCCCATGAATTGAATAATTTAGGATTTATAGTTTGTGTGATGTAGTCTTTTTGAAGAGTTCCGCGTGCAGGAGAATATTCCCTTCCGTAAAAAATAATTTGAAGGTGAAGTTTGTTCCAGCTTTCTTCAGGAAATAATTTCTTTGCATCGCGTTCGGTTTGCTCAACAGATTTTCCGTTCGTTAATTTCCAACGCGTCATTAGTCTATGAATGTGAGTATCCACAGGGAATGCGGGTACGCCGAAAGCTTGTGACATAACCACACTAGCAGTCTTGTGTCCTACACCAGGTAAAGCTTCCAAAGCTTCGAATGAAGCGGGAACCTCTCCGCTGTGTTCGTTAATGAGAATGTGTGAAAGGTTGAAAATTGCTTTGCTCTTCGCAGGAGATAGCCCACAGGGTTTTATTATTTCTCGAATCTCTTCAATGCTCAACTTTATCATGTCGAACGGATTGCTCGCACGTTTGAATAAGTGAGGTGTAATGATGTTCACGCGTCCGTCCGTGCACTGCGCAGAAAGAAGAACTGCAATCAATAAGGTGAAAGCATCGGAATGGTCAAGCGGAATGGGTGTTTCCGGATAAAGCTTTTCTAATTCCACTCGCACAAAATCCGCCGCCTCTTTTTTTTTCATTAAGGTATGAATTGATACTGTGTTTTGTCTTTTGTTAAATACTCTCTTTTTGATTGACCGTTCCAACGCACCTCTACAATGTTTTGTTGATCGCTGTAAAGATCGAGTAAAATTGTATTGTTTACAATAACTAATCTCGGTTCGACATATCCACCTTCTAAGAACAAGGTTGTCATATCATTTTCCACGCTGTACCCCAGAAAATGAAGAACAACATTTCTTCCTCCAACCTGAAGACTTAAATTTTCTCCGATGTATTTTTTTACCAATTCGAAGACTTCAGGTGTTTGTGGATTCAACGAATTGTATCGGTAACATTGCGCCTCGATTGCATGCTCTAAGTCGTCTGTAAATATTTTGGAAGTAATTTCTAAAGCGCCATTTTGTGCATTGAACTCAATGCTCGTGTTACTCAAATAGAATTTATGGTAAATAGGCGCAGATGCTTGTAAATATAACGTGAAAAAGGCAAAGCAAGACAATACAATCGGTTTCATTTCGCCAAAATACGATGATTTATACTTTAAACCTTACCTTTGCCGCATGTTAAAATGCACATTGAATACAAGTAAGATTTCCGAAGTGAAATCTATTATCGAATCGTCGAAAAAGATAGTTATTTCAACTCACATGTCACCAGATGGTGATGCCATCGGATCCTCTTGTGCGATGGCTCAAATGCTGGTGAAGTTAGGCAAAGAAGTTACCATTGTTCTTCCAGATGAAGCACCTGCATACCTGAAATGGATAGAAGGAAATCAATATGTAGTTGTGTGCAAGAATGATCAAGAGGAGACCGCAAAGCGCATAGATGAAGCGGATGCTATTGTTATTTTAGACTACAATCATTTAGGAAGAATTGGGGAACACGTGAAGCGAATGTTGGAAGAGCAACTAAATAAGAAACCTTTCCTTCTTATTGATCACCACGAACAACCTGCCACCTTCCCAAAAGTGGTTTATTCAGACACAAGTATTTGCAGCACATGTGAAATGGTGTTTCATTTCGCAGGGGCAATGGATTGGTTGGAGCTTATTGATATTCCAACGGCACAAGCAATTTATTGTGGAATGATGACCGATACGATGTCTTTCAGATTTCCGAGCGTAACCGCCGAGACACACGATATTGTTGCATTTCTAATGCGCAAAGGATTGAAGCCACATGTTGTGCATGAAAACGTTTTGGACTCGCAGCGTCCAGATAGATTAAGATTAACAGGCTTTGCTCTTTCAGAATGTATGACCATTCTACCTGAATACAAAGCTGCTTATATTGCCATTACGAAGACAGAGCTAGACCGTTTCAATCCGCAATCTGGCGATACCGAGGGACTCGTGAACATGGCACTAAGCATTGAAGGAATAACCATTGCTGCTTTTTTTAGAGAGGATGAAGGATGTGTCCGAATTAGTTTTAGAAGCAAAGGAACACGCGATGTGAATCAAATGGCACGCGCTCATTTCAACGGTGGAGGACACAAAAATGCAGCGGGTGCTCGTTTACACGAATCGTTGAGTTTTTGCGTTAATCAATTTCAAGAGTTACTTCACAAAGGAGAGATCTAATGAAATACGCATATCTGCTTTTTGCTTTTGCTGCAATATTGATGAGTTGTGACAGTTGTTCGCAAGACAAGAAGACTGTTCAGCAAATGACGCAGGCACAAATTGATTCAATGCTTATTGCGCAAAACAGAAATTTTCATTCGCAAGAAAAAGAGCGAATTCAAAAATTTGTGTCCGACAAGCAATGGCCAACGACAATTTCAGGAACGGGCATTCATTATTGGATTTACCAACAAGGCATGGGAGAAACCGTAAAGTTCGAGCAAATTGCAATGGTTGAATATGAAGTTTCATTGTTAGATGGAACTGTAATATACAAGAGCAAACCAAACGAAAAAGTTCCTGTGAAAATAGGTCACGATAATGTGGAAAGCGGATTGCACGAGGCTATGTTACTTCTTAAAAAAGGAGATCGTGCTAAATTCGTTTTACCTTCTTATCGCGCTTTTGGTTTAACTGGAGAAGGAAAAATTCCCATGAACGCAGCGGTTGTCTATGACATTCACTTGCTGGAAATTCAGTAATTAAATAATACGCCTAAGTATTTTCGCCAACCATTCTTTGCCTTTATAGGGCGGATGAACCAATGACGTTGAGTTGAAAATTCGGCTAACGTGAACTTCCGATTTTAAGTGGCAAAATTCAAGGAATCCATGGTAGCCATGTGAATAGCCCATTCCAGAAAAATTACTTCCACCGAAAGGCATTCGTATATCATTAAGGTGCAAGAACACATCGTTAATGGTTACACCACCGGCCCAAGTGTTTTGTGTGATGAACTTTCGTTCGTTTCTGTTGTGTGAAAACACATACAACGCCAAAGGCTTCTCGTTGTTTCGAATGAAATCTACCGCTTCTTCTATTGTTTCGTATTCGAAGATGGGCAGTATTGGTCCGAATATTTCTTCTTTAAAAGCTCTCGCTTCTTTCGATACATTTCCGACAATGGTTAAGCCGAACAAACGCTCGTTTGGTTTATGTTGCCCTTCAAAAAGAATTGTTCCTCCCGTATTTCGCACTTCCTCAACCATTTCGGTAAGTCGTGAATAGTGTTTTTCTGAAACAATACGTACCACTTCGTCTGAATTCAATTTCTCATCTATGGTGTATTTGGAATGATAATACGTTTTTAAATGTTCCACGAATTCCGTTGATTTTCCTTTTGGAAGAAGAACATAATCGGTAGCTATGCATGTTTGTCCTGCATTGGTATATTTTCCCCAAAGAATTTTCTTCGCAGCATCTTCCAAATCGTAATTCTGTCCAACCACAACCGGCGACTTCCCACCTAGTTCAAGTGTTACGCTGGTTAGATTTTTTGCAGCGGCTCCCATGACTAATTTTCCGACACTTGGAGATCCAGTGAAGAAAATATGATTGAAGGGAAGTTCTGTCAATTGCGCTGCAACACTTCCATCGCCAAGCACAACACAAACTTCTTTCGGAAGGAACGTGTCTTCAACGAAATCTTTCAGGGCTTGACTAACCGTTGGA
Source organism: Chryseobacterium gleum (assembly GCA_945881835.1). Lineage (GTDB taxonomy): Bacteria > Bacteroidota > Bacteroidia > Flavobacteriales_D > Sanyastnellaceae > CAIZGX01. The sequence goes on from CAMCVP010000001.1 coordinate 601,476, forward strand.
GTGAGTTCGGAAGGTTTGATAACAGCGGTATTTCCTGCGGCTAAGCAAGAGACAAGCGGAGTAAGTGTAAGTTGAACGGGATAGTTCCACGGAGAAAGAATGAGGCATACACCTTTCGACTCCACATGAATTTTATTGGATGCTAATGGATTGGCGAGGTACATGCCAGGATAAGTAATTCTCATCCATTCGCGAAGTTCCTGTCTTACGGCTTTTAATTCTGCGAATATGAGCGAGAATTCCATAATGGAAGACTCGAACGAATGTTTATTCAAGTCAGATTTGAGGGCATTGGTTAATGCTTGTTCATGTTTATGTACCCCCTTTTCAAATCTATTCAGCACATCAATTCTTTCGGAAGCTTTACTGTTTTTAAATAGTAATGCATGTTTCTTTTGCTGCTCGAAGGTTTCTAAATTCAACATAGTCATTTGTTATTCGTGTTCTCGAATCTTTTTCGTTTCGTGTTCTGTTGGCTCGTCGTTGTTTTCCTCTTCCTTCATGTACCAACCTTTTAAGTCGGGCTGTCCAGCATCGGCCCAAGCGCTTAACCAGAGGCTTCCAAGAGAATAAACAGCGGAGCGCATTCTTCGTTCAACCTGTCCATTTAAAAGTTTGCTATACGCCTCTGAGAATTCGCGCGAATAGGTTCGCACTTCAATATTGTTTCGTACTTCAAATGAATATTTTTTGTCGGAAGGAAATTGTTCTGTTAATCGCTTTTCAAACGTCAACACTGAATCTACTGCGGCATAACTTTCTTTCAGTCTTTCCCAAATGAAATGCTGCGGAGCTGAAATGTATTCAGCCTGTCCAACGAAAAAGTCGTATTGTGGAAATTGAATTTCAGGCACACGACTTTCCCAAAATCCATGAATGCCTTTCTGATTTGTTTTTTGTCCGTTGTAGTTGGAAGTAGAGTGAAGAGGTACGTGAACATCGCCCACGTAATGTCCCATTTCAGCGGAGAGGCGAAGGACTTTGTTCACGTCTTTTTCTTGGAAGGCTTTTACCAATCTGGAATAAACGAAGTACAAATTCCACGGAACAATGCCATGTGCGCGCAGACTGTCTTCGCTGTATTTCGTAACGGCCTCTGACCAACGTTCGGGAAGATTTTCAAAGGGAGAAGAATTCGGAGAAGTAACGTATCGATCAACATCGAGGAAGTGACATTCCGCTTCGCCCTTCACACTGTATCTTCTTTTGTCGGGATCTACACTGTGATCTATTAAGTAGTTCATGTTGTATTTGTAGAATCCGAAAAGCTCGGGTGGAAGAGTGTATATAGCGAGTTCGTTTATTTTCTTGTGTCCGAAGAATCCCCAATCTAAACAGAGATGCGGTTCCGGTTCTTTAGAAAAAAGAGACAAGGGTAAACAAAGTACCAATAAGATTAGTGTCTTTGTTTTCATTTTGCGGGTATTACACGTTGTCTATTTCCAGCTTCACCAATTTTCCATCGCGAAGAATCGGAATGCAAGGCACGGTGTCTAACGTGAGGCAGTACTTCACGTCCTTTTGAATTTTCAATTTCATCAGTCGCTTGCGATGAGAACTAGCGCGAAGGAAACTGTAGAAGTTATCGCGAGCAGAACGATATAAAAACTTAGCCGAGATGGTGCTGTCTTCGTTCGATACGAATTTGCGACTTTCTAAAAGAATGTCGGCAATGGCTCCGGCGCAGATGGTATCTTCCAAATTCATTTTTTCCTTCCAACCCGATGCAAGAATGAGAACGTTTTTGTTTTGGGTAACCAACCAATTACTGAGGTAAGTTAGGTTGTTCAAACAACCAATTACAACAGTGCTTTTTTCTTTGGCGACTTCAATTGCGTTAGTCCCGTTGGTGGTCGTAAGCACCACTGTTTTTCCAACTAAATCAGGATTCATAAATGCGTAGGGAGAGTTTCCGAAGTCGAAACCTTCCACCACTTTTCCGTCTCTTTCTGCAGCGGTAATGTATCCTTTCGATTTATAATCAACGGCTTTTTCAACCGAATTGATTGGAATGATTTCTTTAATCCCACAATGAAGACCTGTGGTAATTGCGCTTGTGGCGCGAAGCACATCAATAACAACCACAATATCGAACCCATTATCGTATAACGGGAAATGACTTGGGGCGTAGCAAACTTCTACAATCTTTCTTTCGCTTAATGCTGGCATAGGTTAGGTTCTAAGAGGCTAAAAATAAGAAAAGAAAAGGAAAGCAGCGAATTTGTTTATGCCATAACTAACTTCGCATACTAATCAGAACCCATGCGTGTAAACAAATTCATTAGCGAATCAGGACTTTGTAGCCGAAGAGAAGCGGACAAGTTTATTGAACGCGGTCTTGTTACTATTAATGGAAAGAAGGTAGGACTGGGTGCCGAAGTTGGACCAAGAGACGTAGTGAAAGTGAACGGTCGCGGTCTCAACCGAGAAGAGAAGCAAGATTTGGTATTGGCTTTCAACAAGCCTATGGGTGTTGTTTCTACGACAGATAAAGTTGAGAAGAACAACATCATAGATTACATAAGCTACAGCGAACGGATTTTTCCGATTGGAAGATTAGATAAAGATTCTCAAGGACTTATTCTCTTGACGAATAATGGCGACTTGGTGAACAAGATTCTTCGAGCAGGAAACAAGAATGAAAAAGAATATATCGTAAGTGTAGATCGCCCGTTGTTTGCAGATTTCGCAGAGAAGATGAGTCAAGGTGTGCCTATTCTTGGTGTTCAAACTCGCCGCTGCAAAGTTGTTGTTGAAACGCCGTACGTATTTCGAATTACACTTATACAAGGACTGAACAGACAGATTCGAAGAATGTGTGAGCACTTTGGATATAACGTAACAAAGTTGGAACGTTGTCGAATCATGCACATTGGTTTGCAAGGGCTGCAGCTGGGTGAGTTCAGACCTTTAGAGGAAGATGAGATGAGGCTGTTGAATAAGTATTTGGAAAAATCGAAATCAGAAGCTCCAGAGAAAAAAGTTGTGAGCACTGACGATAAGCCCAAACCCAAGCCGAAGCCAAGGTCAAAACCGAGAACGGGTTCTTCAGCTTCTTCACCGTCGTCATCAAAACCAAGATTTAAAGCGGGTAGTAAATCGCACGCTAAGCCGGGTGAACGAACGTTTCGTAACGGACCGAGCAAAGGAAGTAGCAGTCGCGGAAATTCAGGGAAAAGCAGTCGCGGAGGTGCTAAAAGAACCGGCAGATAGAACTTAGTGTAAAAATTACACTAAGTAATTCATTCGACTTGTTTATCTTTGCTGGAAATACAATTTCCCATGGCAAACATTGCTCACATTCATGCAAGACAAATCCTCGACTCGAGAGGTAATCCAACAATTGAAGTCGATGTAATTACAGATCAAGGTACTGTTGGTCGCGCTGCTGTTCCTTCAGGAGCTAGCACCGGCATGCACGAGGCAGTTGAGCTTCGCGATGGTGATCAATCACAATACCTTGGAAAAGGTGTGATGCGCGCTGTTCAAAATGTGAATGAAGTATTAAACAAAGAATTGGAAGGAGCGTCAATATTCGATCAGAACATGATAGATATGGCGATGTGCGGAATTGACGGGACAGACAATAAAAGCGTGTTAGGTGCGAACGCAATTTTAGGTGTTTCTTTAGCGGTAGCGAAAGCTGCGGCAGAAACATCAGGATTAAGTCTATACAGATATATCGGAGGAGTGAGTGCGAACACACTTCCCGTTCCTATGATGAACATTATTAATGGAGGCGCTCATGCCGACAATAAAGTTGATGTTCAAGAATTCATGATCTTACCGGTAGGAGCAGAATCCTTCAGCCAAGCTTTACGCATGGGAGCTGAAGTGTTTCATCACTTGAAAGCAGTTTTAAAGAAGCAAGGTCACATGACCAACGTGGGTGATGAAGGTGGATTCGCTCCGAACTTCAACAGCAACGAAGAGGCCCTTCAAACCATTATGCAAGCAATTGAAGCTTCTGGATATAAAGCAGGAGAAGACATTGTGTTGGGATTGGATTGTGCTTCAACGGAATTCTACAACCCAGAAACAAAATTGTATCACTTAGAATCTACAGGGGAGCATTTGACCAGCGCACAAATGGTAGACTATTGGGCAGACTGGACGAAGCGTTATCCGATTGTATCCATTGAAGACGGATGTTCTGAAGACGATTGGGACGGTTGGAAGTTGATGACAGAGAAATTAGGAGACACCACTCAATTGGTTGGAGACGATTTATTCGTTACAAATGTGAATCGACTTTCTCGAGGAATTGAAGAGGGAATTGCAAATAGTATTTTGGTTAAAGTGAATCAAATTGGTTCGTTGACTGAAACGATTGATGCTGTGAACATGGCTCATCGCGCTGGTTATACATCGGTAATGTCACACCGAAGCGGAGAGACTGAAGACACAACTATTGCAGACCTTGCGGTAGCTCTTAATACTGGACAAATAAAAACAGGATCAGCTTCTCGCTCAGACCGTATTGCAAAATACAATCAGTTGTTGCGCATTGAAGAAGAGTTAGGAAAGATGGCTTACTATCCTGGAAAAAGTATATTGAGATAAGTTAATCTTAAAGTTTAAAAAGGGCCGAAAGGCCCTTTTTAATTATTGATTTAATTCAGGATAACGATCCAGCAGGTCATCGCGCTTTTTCTTAGAGGCTAGCATGGACCAAGAGAATTTCTTCTTGCCATCTTCATACCTTCTGTTTTCATCTTTCACAGCCGTTAATATTTCTAAGAAAGCCGCATCAGAGCTTATAACTGTAAGTATGTTCAATTTGTATTCAAACATAAACCAAGTCGCTCCATCTATTTCAATATAAAGTCTGAAAATATCGCCACTACGGCGCTTTTCAATCTCAATCAATCCTTTCGTGTATTTGAATATTTGTTTCTTGCCCATGGAAGCAACTCCGAGAGGACCACTTGTTGTGAAGGTCTCTAAGTCTTCGTGCCAGACCCATTTCAAATCTCCGAAATAAATGAATTGTTGAAGTTCTTCTGGAAGTTTTTTCAATTCACCATCCAAAGCCATGTCGGCGATTATTTTATCGGATTTCGCTGTTCCTAAAAACTCCACGAGACTTTTTTCGAATTGTGTTTTTGTTAGATCAATAGGATCTAAATTTCCGGCATTGATAAACTTCTCTGCCAAATATTTTTGGGCTCCTTCATCGAATGGGAAATTTAACAATGTTGTGCTTTGTGCATTCAAAACAGAATCATTCGTCTGAAACTGCACGGTGCCGACCGACTTCATGGTCATCATGCCGTAATCGACATTGAAGTCCATCACACCATCCCCGGTTAGTTCGCAGGTTGACGTATTTAATCCAAGTAGTTGTCCAGGTAATTTCGGTTGGCGAATTTTCTCTTTCGATCCGATGTAGTATGTTTTCTTTCCCTTATCGAAATACAAATAGCCCGTTGATTCGATCAGTCCATGATCTTTCTTATTTGGTTTTGCACTCAAGAATCCAGGATAGATTTTCATAGGAGGTTCATCTTTTACAATAACGCCAACTCCCAATTTCGACATGGTCATGTCGCGCAAAGTGCTATCAACAGGAATATAGATTTCAAGCGGGTTTATTTCCGACTTGAATTTGAAGAACGTGCGCGCAATGCTACTGCAATTGTGAAGAATACGAACGCCTCCTGTAAAAGTTAAATTCGGATTGCTGGCATGTATTTCGAACTTTCCGTAATATTCAAAAGCGGGAGATAAGAAGAATTGATCAGTCTCTTTAATATCTCCGAAGGCAACCGTTTGATAAGTGGAGTCGAGTCGGAAAGTATTGATATGAATCTTCTGCTCTTTCTTGTTCTCGTCCTTGTATATTATGTCGCCACTTCCCTCGTATTTCTTACGTCCCTCAATTTTCAAACTTGCATTGAAAATCTTGTGGTACTGGGTAACGAAGTTGCTAATAACTTGGGCACGCTCTAGCTGACGCATGTTTGCCCACTTGTCAATAATAACGTAGTTACTATCCGGCTGTACTTTGGAATCGGCAACAATGATGTATTCGATTTTTTTGCAAGTGAGTCGATTGTTTTTCACGTCATATTTCGCAAATGGAGAAAGGAAATTCAGGCTATCCTGATTCGGATCAATGGAATAAAAATTACTCCGCTTCTTTTCAGCATCGGTGTCAATAACAAAGTCGTTGTCTGCTTTTCGAGATGAAGTAAGTTCCATCTCGGATTTGTCCATGTACCATGTGAATTGATCCATGAAACAAACATAGAGGTTGGTTGGAAATTCGATTTTTGTCTCACCACTGTTACTTTTGAATTGACCTTTTCGCGAATCAAAATCCACATCGGCACTTACGTTATCTGTTTTGAATGCTAAGCCAGGATCTTCAGGATTAGATTTTAATTCAAACGCTGCTGTGTCTGACAGAATTTTTCTGTTTCGGAATTTGAATAGTTTCGCTGTAAGCTTTGCTCCCACAAATTCTGCCGCCCCGTTGCCTGTCATACCTGTTGGTTCAAGACGCATAGTTCCCTTGAATTTTGCTTCTTGGTTGAAACACTCAACTAGATCGTCGTTCGTGGTGACTTCCAATTTATCTTTCTTTGGGAAGTATTGCAAATCCATTTTACTGGCTTGCGCGTCGGGTACATTCGCTTTTTTATCACTCTTATTAGTGAAAGAATTGGCCAATCCAAATACCTCTTCAGGAACATAGGTGAAAGAGTTGGAAAGAGAGGTAGAGGTTAAGTAATCGAGTTTTCCCTTTCCTTTCAATCCGGAAAAGTTCAAGGTTAAATCTCCAGTTACTTTCGCTTTGCCACCATATGCTTGGAAGCCCGAATCGGTTGTGTTAATCTGAAATCCTAAACTGTTGTCTTCCATTAACACAAGCGGTTCTTTAATGTCTGGAAATATTCCACCGCTAACCAACGTTCCTTGAAACTTCAAATTTTTCTTATTGAAGTTGTCGAGCGAGTCAATTTGAAACGGTTCCACTTCAAAGTAAAACCCATCACGCTTGTATTTTCCTTTTTGAATGGAATATGAATCGTAAAACACATTGGAAGTTTTGTTACAGGTTAATATGGGATATTGCGGATAATCTTTCGAATGATAACCGCTTTTGTTCGTCGGATGGTCAATCTCTAAAGATCCTGAGAGACCTGAGAGGACATTTTTAACGCGTGTTTTCGGGTAGTTTCCAAAATTGTCCGGTGCGCGGGTGTAATCATCGACGTAAATAACTGCTGAATCAATTTCAGCCATTTCAAATTTGAATTGATCGTAAATGAAATTGTATTTCGCACCCATTAATTCGAAATTACCCGTGTTCACTCTTCCGCTAAAGCTAAAGTCACGATCCTTGTGTAAGATAATTTCTCCACCTGTTGGATAGATCATTACTTTTTGGGAATCGCTAAGTAAAACACTATTCACACCTTTAATAATGAGATCGCGCGTAAGCAGGCTAAACCGCGCATTTTCGGAACGATCCACTTCAGAAATAATTTGTATCACATCGTAATCGGCATTTCCACGATTGTTTTCAATGTGCCTGTATAATTTCTGAAGCAACACAATGTTTCTTGTTTCTATATCGTATTGAATATATCCTTTGTTCGTTAAATCAATAAGAATCGGCACCCACTGCTCAACACCCGTGTGTGCTTGTCGTGCGAATTCAATAGCGTTGAACGTATCAGACTGAACTGCTTTTCCTGTTCGATACAAAATGTAAACGGGATGGTCATTCGAAATCCCCGCTAGGGTAGAAAATCTTTTTTCTTTGAAGTAATCAACCGATTCGAAATCCGCGTTACCACCAGGCACAGAACCAAATGTTCCGAAGTTCATGTAGGGCGCATCAATATTCCATTGGACGCTTTCAAAATACATTTCCACTTCGTGGAAGGTATTTTGAAAGGGAGAAGGGGAAACTCCATTTTCAGTTCGAGACAATTCAAGATTCCTTGTCTTTTTCGTGAACATGAAAAATAAGTCAGGGTGATAAATGCTATCGGAATCTAAACGCATTTTAATGGAAGTATTACTGCTTTGAATGCGATCTGGACGAATTTCGAAAAGTAAACTTTGAGCAATGACAAAGGCCTTCTTCTCGCGGTAGAAAATAAGACTGGCCGGTGTTTCTTCAGTTCCTGTTCCCTCCAGTTTTTTTCCTGACATCGTGAAACCACCTTCGTAGTCCACGTTAGGTACAATGTTTTTAATCTGCAGTCGCTGAAAATAAGATTCGAACATCGGATAAGAGGCTGTCTCTTCAGTTTTGTTTCCAATAATCTTTTCTGTCAACTTTCCAGAAAGCGGCTTGTCGAAGAATTCATTGTAGAACATAACGCTGTCTATAACGTAACGCGTCTCCTTGATTTTGATGTTGTAGTGATTGAATGAGACGTAGGTTTTTTCAGGGTCGTAGCCCGCGCGCTGCCAAGTTACACGTCCCTCATTTCCATAAAACTTTTCAAGTGTTGGGAAGTAATTGCCCGTGGTTTTGTAAATCACTGAACTATCTCCGCGACTGAAGCATTTTATATCCGTTTCATCGAAGGAAATGTGCGGTAATGAATCGAAGAGGAAGTGATAAGAATTGTTATTCGTCTTCCATTTAAGCGATTCATTCTTGAAAAATGTAAGGTCCCTGAAAAGCCCCAAACTCGACTCAACAAATTCAGCTCCGTATTTCTTTAATTTTTTGTCGGAATAAAGTTTAACGACCATGTCGTTCCATTCCTTCAATTCTGGTTCGCTTTTTCCAGAATTCGGGAAGTTGATAAAGGACTGAATGTAGTTGTCATAGTCGGGGAAAACCTTCGCTTTAATATCAATGAACAAGTTCAAGGTTTCGCGGAATTGTTTCTTCTGTGCTTCAGAATAGACGTTTTCCTCTAACCACATCTTAGACAGTTTCTTTTCAATCTGATCCTTTCCGTAATCTTTGCGTTGGTCTTCAAAAAGCTTAGTGAGATAACCAAGCATTTTTTCATCTTCTTCAGGCAGTTTCTCGCCCTTTTGAGCAGAAACAACAAGGCTTATCAATAACGTGAAAAACAGGAAAATTAATTTCTTCATTGTCGCAGGTCTAGTTCCATTACAAGGTTAACGCATTTTTCCGACGAATCATTTTCTGAACGGTTCGAAAAAGGCGCATATTTTCAACAAAGCCACTCCTGATTATCGTGCCAAATTCGTAGAAGACTTCGTACCTTTGCGGCCTAATCACTTTTGCAATGAACAAAGAGGTATTTATCGTTTCAGCCGTGCGCACTCCAATGGGAAGTTTCGGCGGATCATTAGCTAGCGTTTCTGCTACACAATTGGGTGCTACTGCTATAAAAGGAGCACTGAATAAAATTAACTTGAATCCTGAAGAGGTTCAAGAAGTAATTATGGGTTCGGTTCTACAAGCCAACCTTGGTCAAGCACCTGCACGTCAGGCTGCGAAATTTGCTGGACTTTCAGATAGCGTGCAATGCACCACTGTGAATAAAGTATGTGCTTCAGGAATGAAAGCAATCATGATGGCTGCGCAAAGCATTCAATGCGGAGATGCAGATGTGGTGGTTGCAGGTGGTATGGAAAGCATGAGCCGCGTTCCGTTCTATTCAGAGAATTTACGTTGGGGAAATAAATACGGAAATGTGACTATGATCGACGGTTTGGCGAAAGACGGACTAACCGACGTATATCACAATTATCCAATGGGAAATGCAGCTGAGCTTTGCGCGAAAGAGTGCAACATTTCTCGCGAAGCACAAGACGAATTCGCTATTGAATCATATAAGCGTTCTGCTGCTGCTTGGGCATCTGGACAGTACGCAAATGAAATTGTTCCAGTTGAAGTAGTTGGAAGAAAAGGCGATGTAGTTCTTTTCGCTGAAGACGAAGAATACAAAAACGTAAGTTTCGATAAAATTCCTGGACTTCGTCCGGTATTCGCGAAAGACGGTACGGTTACCGCTGCGAATGCTTCAACCATGAACGACGGTGCTGCGGCATTGATCTTAATGAGCAGAGAGAAAATGGAAGCGTTAGGTCTTACGCCATTGGCAAAGCTTACAGGCTACGCAGATGCAGAGCAAGCGCCAGAGTGGTTCACCACAACTCCTTCATTGGCTTTACCCAAAGCTGCTGCAAAGGCAGGCGTGAAATTGGAAGATTTAGACTTAATTGAATTGAATGAAGCGTTCAGTGTTGTTGGAATTGTGAATACACAAAAAATGAACTTAGATCCAGCGAAGGTGAACGTGAACGGCGGTGCTGTTTCATTGGGTCACCCACTCGGATGCAGCGGTGCACGTATTGTTGTGTCGTTGGTTCACGCTTTGAAAAATCGCAATCAGAAATTAGGTGGTGCCGGTATTTGTAACGGTGGCGGTGGCGCAAGCGCTGTTGTTGTTGAAGCCCTATAACTGAAATAAATGAAATTAGTATTTCCAAAGCAGATCACACCGCGCTGGCTTATCTTCACGATAGACCTTGCGCTGTGTGCGTTTGCTTTCATTGCGGCTTATCTTATTCGATTCGAATTTTCTATTCCGAAAAATGAACTAGATCTATTGCTGCTCTTCGCTCCATTTTATTTTGTGGTGAGAGCCGTGTTGTTCTATGTTGGAAAATCGTATTCAGGGATTATTCGTTTTACAAGCACCCAAGACGCTATACGCTTGGGTTTTGTTTTGTTGCAAGGAAGCCTTGCTTTCATACTTATTAATTTCATTCGGAAAGGAATCAACGGAGCGTATCTCGTTCCGATTTCAATTGTTATTCTTGAATTTCTCGTAAGCGCAGCGTTGCTCGTTTTCTTCCGACTTTCAATAAAATTCCTTTATATGGAATTGAAAAATCCAAAAGGGAGCAAAACGAAAGTTGTGGTGTTCGGCGCGGGTGAAGGAGGACTATTGTTGAAAAGAACGCTCGATCGCGATCGCAATTCAGCTTTGGAAGTTGTGGCTTTCTTCGACGACAACCAACAAAAATTTGGAAAGAAGTTGGAAGGCGTGGAAATTTTAAGTTCGAAAAAACTCGACGACTTCTTGGCTTCCAATCCCATTGAAGAACTTATTATTTCCGTTCCTGAAATAGCCATTGCTCGCAAGCGTCAATTGGTTGATTTAGCATTGAAATACAAGGTGGCTTTGAAGCACCTTCCGCATGCGAACAATTGGATAAACGGAGAACTTAGCGCGAAGCAATTGCGTGAAGTAAAGTTTGAAGATCTTCTTGGAAGAGACGTGATTCAAATGAGTTCGAACGAGGTGAAAGACATTATTCAAAACAAAGTTGTTCTTGTAACAGGCGCAGCCGGAAGCATTGGTAGCGAGCTGGTTCGTCAATGTTTGTTGTTGAATCCTGCGAAAGTCATTGCTTGCGATGTTGCAGAGACTCCCATGTTTTTATTGGGAAATGAATTGTCGAAATACATCGATGAAGGAAAGTTGGAAATGGTCATTGGCGACGTGCGCAACGAATTGCGCATGCGACGCATGTTTGAAGCCTTCCAACCAAAAATAGTTTTTCATGCTGCTGCTTATAAGCATGTGCCGCTGATGGAAGACAATCCGGCAGAGGCCGTTGCAACGAATGTGTTCGGTTCAATGAAGGTGTTAGAAATAGCAGCAGAATTTGGCGCTGAACGTTTCGTTATGGTAAGCACCGACAAGGCTGTGAATCCTACCAATGTGATGGGTGCAAGCAAACGCATTGCTGAAATGATTGTGCAGTCTAAAGACACTTCGCTCATATGCGTAACCACGCGTTTTGGAAATGTATTGGGAAGTAACGGTTCTGTTATTCCTGTATTCAGAAAACAAATTGAAGAGGGCGGACCTGTGACTGTAACGCACCGCGATATCACACGATTCTTCATGACCATTCCAGAAGCGGTTCAGTTGGTTTTAGAAGCAGGCGCTATGGGGAAAGGGAACGACATCTTCGCTTTCGATATGGGGCAACAGGTGCGTATTTCTGATTTAGCGGAGCAGATGATTCGCTTGAGCGGATTAGAGCCTGGAGAAGATATAGAAATTCATTACACCGGTCTTCGTCCGGGAGAGAAGTTGTATGAAGAAGTTCTTGCAACGGAAGAAAATACAGTTCCTACGCACAACGAGAAAATTCTTTCGGCGAAAGTGCGCAACGTGGAAGCTTCCGAATTGAAAGAGAAGTTGTCTCGTTTGGAAGAGCAAATGAATCTTCAAAACAACCAAGAAATGGTTCGTGTCATGAAAGAGATTGTTCCTGAATTCAAGAGCAACAACTCAGAGTTTTCGTTGCTCGACAACTAAGAATCATGGCGAGTTTCCGCACCGTTTCTTCATCGGCCGATTCATTATACAAAGTAAGCGGAAGCAAACACATTGGAAGAACCTTTCGTGTTCATTCAGAAAAGGAAGCCAAACAAATCATTCAAAATCTTTGGGAAGAACATCCGCAAGCCACGCACATTTGCTTTGCTTATGTCTTAACGGTTTATGAAAAGTTGGAACGAAGTTCAGACGGCGGAGAGCCCGGTGGTACTGCCGGAAAACCAATCCTGAATCAAATAAAATCTGCGAAATTAACAGAAGTCTTGGTTGCTGTTATTCGGTATTACGGAGGAACGAAGTTGGGTGTATCCGGTTTAATAGACGCATACAAAAATGCCGCGAAGCTTTCCTTGGAGGCCAGTGAAGTAGAGGAATGCGAAGTGGAAGTTCAATACGCGCTGACGGTAAGTCACGAAGAAACACCCGCGCTCATGAATGCGCTAAATAGACTTTCATTTCGAAAATTGAATACACGTGTTGAAATGGATTTCACCATTGAAATTTCCATCAAAGAAGAAATGGAAGCACAACTGCTAAGCGTCTTGAAAGATCTTCGATTAACATCAATGAATGCAAAGAAAATCTAAGGAGCCGTCTGCATGGTTTCCTTGAAAATCCATTGGTTGTCGAACGGCACAATGTGCACGCCGCTGAAATAGAAATGAAGAATCTCTTCCGCAGTTTTTCCTTTCTTCGCCATGTTCATGGCGCCCTCTTGGCAAAGTCCAACCCCATGTCCGAAGCCTCTTCCATGTAGAACAATTTCGTTGTCTAATTCTTCAATGTGAAAATAGGCCGACTTTAATTTTAAGTCGGTGCGCATGTCTTTGGTTGCAAGCGAAGTGTTTTTGTGCACGTAATAGAGTGGTCGTTTATTCGCGCTACAATTCATGCTTCCGGCGATACATGCTTCAGAATCGCTAACAGAAATGTTCTTTGTTTTTAAGTAGGTCGTCCAGTCGTTTGCATTGATGCGTTTTTCCCAGGTGCTGTTCGACATGCCCGCGCAGTAGGGGTCTTTCTTTCCCACACAATAAGACAAATTTGCTTTCCAAACATCTTGAGCACTGCATGTTTGTCCGCCACAATTACTATGGAAAAAGGCAGTGATTAATTGAGCTGTACTGTCTACAATAACTAAACTTTCAGTTGCTTTAGCCGCAGTGAAAATATCGAGGTCTTTTTTTGAAATTCCATGATAAACCTGACAATGCGTTCCGTCGCAGACATCATATCCAACGTGCCGTTCATGATTGCGCAGTGCGTAGGTTCGACTAAGAATTGATTGCACTTTATAATATTCCAATGGCTTATTCGCACCGCCTTCGGCTTCAACCACACCGGCAACATACTCTTCAAGAGGTAAGGTGTTAATCACTTGTATTTTGCCGTTTGACGAAAGAAGGTTGAAAGCGCCTTCGTATTTGTAATTGAAAGACTTTGAATTCTGCATGAGAGCGAACAAGGCATCTGTCTTCAATGAATGAAATTGCGCGCGTGATGTTTGTATCGCTTTATACGGATCGGTCTTAATCTGAATGTTGCTTCCATTCAACATAAATACAACAGTGTGTTCGCTGGGAATGTGAAGGTCAATGGTGTCGCATTGTATGTGGAAGCTGTCGGTGCTTTGCACATAGAGATAGGTCCATTGTTTTTGCGAAAGCACTTCCAAACGAACAACTTGTCCGTGCAGATGCAGAGACAAGAGTATTGTACAGAAAAATAGAACGCTCGTTTTCACAAGTGCTAAACTACGTTCAGAAGAATTAGGCTTTTGATCGACCTTCAATATTTTTCAACAGCAAGCTTGCCGTTAACTCTGAAGCTCCACCGTTTCCAAGCGACTCTTTCAATTCAGCATAAGATTTCAAAACAGATTCGCGTTTGCTTCCTCCAACGAGAACGGCGCGTAATTCTTCTTCCGCTTGCGATACATTCCAGTCGTCTTGAATTAGTTCGCGAACGGCTTCACGATTCAACAATAAATTCACTAAAGAAATGAATTTGATTTTCACCAAGCGTTTTGCAATGGCGAAAGAAATGGCGTTCGCTTTGTAACAAACCACTTGAGGGGTATTCAATAAGGCTGTTTCAAGCGTTGCCGTTCCGCTTGTCACCAAAGCCGCTTCGCTGGCTTCCAGCAAATCATAGGTAACGTTGTAAAACAAACTCACTTTGTGCTTTCCAATAATTTCTTTGTAAAGATTTTCTGGAAGGGAAGGAGCACCTGCAATGATAAACTGATGCTCAGGGAATTTGTATTTCATTTCCAACATCACATTCAACATGCGCGTGACTTCTTGTTTGCGGCTTCCGGGGAGCAATGCAATGATAGGACGCCCATCCAAGAAATATTTTTTCCGAAATTCTTCCGGAGAAACGCGTTTGCGTTTGTTCACTTCATCGAGCAACGGATGACCCACAAATTGAACATCCATTCCTTTCTTCGCGTAAAAATCTTTTTCGAAAGGAAGAACGGCGTAGAGTTCGGTAACGTCGCGTTTAATCTTGTGTACACGATTTTCTTTCCACGCCCAAATCTGCGGAGCAATGTAATAATATACAGGAATGCCTTGCTGCTTGGCCCATGCCGCAATGCGTAAGTTGAAACCGGGGTAGTCAATTAAGATGAGTGCATCTGGTTTTTCACTTAGGATTTCATCTTTGCAGCGCTGTATGTTTTTGAAAATGGTACGAATGTTTTTCAACACTTCCCAAAAACCCATGAAGGCTAAATCTTTGAAGTGCGTTGAAATTTTCACGCCTTCGCGCTGCATTAAATCTCCGCCCCATCCCACAAGTTGAAGCGAAGGGTCTTGCTTCAACAAGGACATGGCCAAATTACTTGCATGCAAATCGCCAGATGCTTCTCCGGCAATGAAAAAGAATTTCTTTCCCGCTTGCATCAGTACAAATAGATTGCTACAGGAACGCTCACGATTACAACGGCTAAGAGTCCTTTGCAGAAGTTGTAATATTCTTGACGAATCATAACGAAGAACAAAATCACGTCGAAGAGAATACTAACCGTTACCAATTTATCGTGAAAGATGTCGCTTCCTTGAACCAATGTTTCAATAAACCTTGAGAATGTTTGTCCGTTGATCTGAGCAATTAAAAATCCGAAGACCACGAATCCAACAGCTGCTCCAAGTATTCCAGCGGCAACGCCATAGGCGAATGTATCTAGTTTTCCCTTTTTTACTGCGGCCATTGTTGCAAATGTTTAAGCGTGTGATAAGCGGTTAAATCGTATTGAACAGGAACAGCAGAGACATACATGTTGGCTAATGCATATTCGTCGGTGTCTTCTCCTTTGTCGTGGTTATGGAAGGTTCCCGTTAACCAGAAATAATCTTTTCCTCCAGGATCTTGGCGGTGTTCGAACCAGTCGTCCCAGAAGGCTTCAGCCTGACGACCGAAGCGAATGCCTTTTATTTCTTCAATGCTTCCTTTCGGAATGTTAACATTCAAACAGAAATTTTCAGGAAGTTTATCGTCGTTCAAAACATTGCGAACGATAATTTCCGCGTAATGCATAGACGCGCCGAAGTCTGCCTCTGCTGCGTAATCTTGAAGAGAGAATCCAATTGAAGTAACTCCTTCCATGGCACCTTCCAATGCAGCCGACATGGTTCCGCTGTATAGGACGTTCGTCGCGGAGTTGCTTCCGTGATTCACACCACTCAGAATTAGATCAGGCTTTTTCTTTATGATTTGTGAAATGCCGAACTTCACGCAATCGGCTGGAGTGCCCGTGCATGAATAGGCCTGAACCCCTTCACCAAAAATGTTTTGTTCTTGAGCACGAATGATACCGTTAATGGTAACGGCGTGTCCCATTCCGCTTTGTGCTTTGTCTGGAGCAACCACAACTACTTTTCCGAATTTCTTCGCAACTTCCACCAACGAACGAATACCCTTGGCAGTAATGCCATCGTCGTTCACAACTAAAATCAAAGGTTCTGAATCCATACTGCAAACATAAGCTTGAAAAGTAACTACACTTTCCTCAGGTTCGTGAATATTTCTTCATCTTTGCCCAAGATTTATAAACATATGAATGCATTCGTAGTAGGTGGTGTTCGCACTGCAATTGGAAGTTTTGGCGGAACACTTGGTCCAGTGAGAGCCGATGATTTAGCGGCAGTTGTGTTGGCTGAATTGATGAAGAAATTCCCAAGCCTTGATCCGGCTGTAATCTCAGACGTTTTCATGGGATGCGCGAATCAGGCGGGTGAAGACAATCGCAACGTAGCGCGTATGGCGGTGTTGTTGGCCGGACTTCCGCATACCGTTCCAGCTGAAACCTTGAATCGCTTGTGTGCTTCGGGTATGAGCGCTGTTGCTACGGCTGCTCGTGCAGCGCATGCTAACGAAGGCGATGTGTTTATAGCAGGTGGGGTAGAGCACATGACTCGCGGTCCGTGGGTGATTTCGAAAACCAGTTCGGCATTCGGAAGAGATGCGCAGATGTTTGATTCTTCATTCGGATGGCGTTTTGTGAATCCGAAAATGAAGGAAATGTATGGCGTAGATGCCATGGGGGAAACAGCAGAGAACTTAGCTGAGATGTTCAATATTTCTCGCGATGACCAGGACGCTTTTGCACTTTGGTCTCAGCAAAAAGCAGCAGCTTCCATTGATTTGTTGAAGGAAGAAATTGTGAATGTTTCCATTCCAACAAAAAAAGGAGATCCAATAATTTTTAATACAGATGAATTCGCGAAAGCAGGAACGACTTTGGAAGGTCTTGCAAAATTGCGTGCTTCATTCAGAAACGGAGGAACCGTTACAGCGGGCAACGCTTCAGGACTTAACGACGGTGCTGCAGCGTTGTTGATGGCTAGTGAGAACGGATTGCAAACGCACGGACTTACTCCGTTGACGCGAGTGGTTTCTTCTGCAGTAAGCGGAGTAGAGCCACGCATCATGGGCATTGGTCCGGTTGAAGCTTCGAAGTTGGCGTTGAAGCGTGCTGGATTGACGTTGGATCAAATGGATATTTTAGAATTGAATGAAGCTTTCGCGGCGCAAGTTTTGGCTTGCACACGTCAACTTGGATTGGAAGACAACGACACGCGTATCAATCCGCAAGGGGGCGCCATTGCGTTGGGTCATCCGCTCGGAATGAGTGGTGCTCGTTTGGTTCAAACGGCCTCTATGCAGTTGGCTCGTTCAAACAAGAAGTACGCGTTGTGCACCATGTGCATTGGAGTAGGACAAGGATATGCAGTTGTTTTAGAGCGCGTATAAGCATGGCGAATATTTTTGAATTCAACGGATACATTCCGGTCATTCACGAGTCGGCATTCATTCATCCGAATGCAACGGTAACGGGCAATGTGATTATTGGAAAGAACGTATACATTGGCCCTGGCGCTGCTATTCGCGGCGACTGGGGACAGATCATTATTTCAGACGGATGCAATGTTCAAGAGAATTGCACCATTCACATGTTTCCCGGAACCACTGTTGTCTTGGGCGAGAACGCTCACATTGGTCACGGCGCTATTGTGCACGGCGCGCAGATAGGTGCGAACACGTTGGTGGGAATGAATGCTGTTTTAATGGACGATGTTGTTGTGGAAGAAGATTGCATCATTGGCGCCTTGTGTTTTGTTCCTGCGAAGACGGTTGTGGAAAGAAGAAGTGTTATGGTTGGAAATCCGGCCAAGAAGGTGAAGGAAGTGAGCGATCAAATGCTCGAGTGGAAGACGGAAGGAACGGGATGGTATCAGCGTCTTCCGGAAGAATGTCGCAACACCTTGCGCGCGGTTGAACCGCTTCGCGAAATTCCAGCAGACCGAAAGGTTCAAGACACAAGGAGCTACGAAGCTTGGCACGAGCGGAAGTCATGAGTTTTCAGTTCAAGCAATTTTCTGTATCGCATGAATCGTCTTCCATGAAAGTGGGAACCGACGCGGTGTTGTTGGGTACATTCATTCAAACAGAAAAACAAGAAAAAATTTTAGAAGTAGGAACGGGGTGTGGTGTTGTAGCGCTTATGCTGGCTCAAAAAGGAAATCGTGTTTTGGCCATTGACATTCATGCTCCATCGGTTGAAGAAGCGCAGCAGAATTTTAGCAAATCGGTTTTCGCACCGTTGTTGATTGCCGACGAGATAGATTTTTTCAAGCTACAGGCACCGGTGAAATTTGATCGCATTGTATCGAATCCGCCTTTTTTTCAAAACAGTTTACAAGCACCCGACGAAGCACGCAATACTGCGCGTCATGCCTTAAACGATTGGGTGAAACGTTTTTGGGAACGCGCACACAAGCTAACCGGAAGGGTGAACGTGATTATCCCTGTTGAAGTCTTCGACGAATGGAAACGCGAAAGTGAATTGTCTAATTTTTTCTTGGTGAAGAAATGCGAAGTCTTTTCTCGCACCGACAAACCCGCTATTCGATACATCTTAGAATTTTATCGAATTGAACAACCGGTGGAAGAAACATCTCTTGTCCTTATGAATGAAGATGGAACGCGGACATTCGAATATTCTGTTTTTGCCAAAGAGTTTTATCTTTGAACTACGTAATTGGAAAATCGAAGATTTTATTCCTACTGCGTAATTCCTACAACGTAATTATCCAACAACAAAGTTCCAATTATGAAATAGGAATAAAATCTTCGATTTTCCAATTACAACGTAGGAATAAAACCGGAGGTTTTCCCATTACGAAGTTCCTACTCAATTTCCAACAGAACGCTTAAAAGAACCTGCAACTCCCTAACCTTATCGGCGTTATTCTGAGAGATGTAATGGTGACTGAGCGCGTTGATGTTGCGAGTAACAACATCGGAGTTCGAACATGGATCGAAGAAACGTTGATCCAATGGTAAATGCTGACTGGAAATAAACTGCTCAATTTCTTCTCGGTCGAGGATAGATCCGCCGGCAGCTGGATTGATATAAAATAAAATTTCTTCCGTGTTGGTTTCGCCTTCTGGTAATAACCATTCAGGCATTTGCTCAACATAACACAACAAGAAATGTCCTGGTAAATTCACACCGTAAATAGGCAAGTCTAAACTACGAGCCAACAACAAATACAACGTGCCTATGCTTAACGATGTTCCAGTCTTCGTGTTCAATACATCGAACAACGAATGCGGAGCATTTTGAATTTCTCCGGATACACTGGTGTAACCACAAAGCTTGAATAAGATATGATTCACCACATTCACTGTTTCCAGTGCTGTCAATCGCTCGTTTAATTCCAACCAAATATCCTGACGCAATCTCGAGAACAAATATGTAATCTCTTCACTCGAGACATTTCGCTGATAATACTTGTTCAAAATCAACATGCCTTCCAACAACTCCTGCTCACCGTTTTGCCATTCCTTAATTGCAACGTAAGTAGACTTATACTGGATGTTCGCAATGATCTCCGATAAGCGCTGAAGCGCCAACGGGTCACCGCTTCCAATAATGAAGTGGTCTTCTAATGTGTGCAATACTTCCTCGCCCTTCTCAGTAATGGCGTCGCGAACCGTGTTGAAGATAACTTCATCCGGATCCTCGAGCAATTGTATCAAAGCGTGAATGTCTGTTCGACTCATGTTGGGTGTTTAATTAACAAGGCCAAATCTATTTTACACTCAGCGCTTTTGCACAGCCGTTTTAAGTCTTTATTCACACTGAATTTTTAGTAAGTGGGGAAGGGACTGACAGCTTGTCTCTATAATTCGTGAATCTTCGTAATGGAATAGCTGTTGTTAATATGAGCGCATGATTTTACCACAAGACAAACAAAAATTATTAGATGCACTCTTGTGGTCTAGCATTTTCATTCTACTTTTTATCATTGCGTTTTACGGTTCACGCTACCTGAACATGTCGCTTTCAAACCTGGGCGTTGAGCCCCGCACATGGAAAGGTCTTCTGAATATGCCAACCATGCTTTTCGTTCACGCTTCACCCGAGCACCTTTGGAATAACGTGTTAGCCTTCTTCATTTTAACAACGACTATCTTTTTCTTCTACTACGAAATTGCCATACCCGTATTCTTAATCATGTGGCTGTTATCTCCAATTATTCTTTTTGTAATTGGAAGAGATAACGTCCATGTCGGCGCAAGCGTGCTCATCTATGCTGAATTCGCTTTTCTCTTTTTCAGCGGAATTTTCCGAAGAAACCTGAATACAAAGCGAATCTCTATGGCGGTCGGATTTGTATACGGATATACCGTTTGGTATATGTTCCCCATTGAAGAACAGGTTTCGTGGGAAGGACACATAAGCGGATTCCTATGCGGAATTATGCTCGCGTGGTACTTCCGGAAGCAAGGTCCGCCAGAGCCTGTGTATCGACACGAAGTAGAGCCAGAGCTCAGCGATGACGACCCGTTTTGGTTGGAAACAATTCAAGAAAAAGAACAAAAGCCGACCTTATCAGATGCGAATAGTGAATAAGTTCATCTTCAACCCCTAATTTATTTCGAATCGGACTGCTTTATATTTGTAAGGTAAACTAGAATTAAGACAACACATGAAATTCATTGTCAACAGCATTGGCCTTTTAAAACAATTACAATTGTTAAACGGCGTATTGAACTCGAACAATACCCTTCCTATTCTCGATAACTTCTTGTTCGAAATGAAACAAGACGAACTTACGCTTTCAGCGTCTGACTTGGAAACAAGCATGACCACGCGTATGGCTATTCAATGTAAGGAAGAGGGAATGATCGCTGTGCCAGCGAAATTGTTATTAGATATCTTGAAGAGTCTTCCAGACCAACCGTTGACTTTCGATGTAGATGGAAAAACTTTCGGAATTGAAATCACCAGTGACAACGGTAAGTACAAACTAACCGGACAAAATGGCGATGAGTTTCCAAAGGCTCCTGCAATGGGAACTTCAAAAGCATTGTTAATTGGTGCAGATGTGTTGAACAGAGCAATCTCTAAAACCATCTTCGCTGCAGGTAACGACGATATGCGCCCGATCATGTCAGGTGTGTTCTTCGAAATCGAACCTGAAAGCGTTCGCTTCGTTGCAACTGATGCACACAAATTGGTTCGCATGACACGCTCAGACATTGGTGGTGAGTCAGCAGCATTCATCGTTCCGCGCAAGCCGTTGAACTTATTGAAAGGCGCTCTTTCTTCTTTGAAGTCTGAAGTGAACATGCAGTACACAGAGAACAACGCGATGTTCACCTTCGAAAACGTAACATTGATGTGTCGTTTAATTGAAGGAAAATACCCGAACTACGAAGCAGTTATTCCAAAAGAAAACCCATTCAAACTAACGATCGATCGTCTAGACTTCTTGAATTCTATTAAGCGTGTGAGCATCTTCGCAAACCGCTCTACGAATCAAGTGCGTTTGAAATTAACCGGAAGTGAAATTCAATTGTCTGCTGAAGACTTAGACTTCGCGAACGAAGCGCACGAGCAATTGGCTTGTACATTTGTTGGAGATAATATGGAGATTGGTTTCAACTCACGCTTCTTGCAAGACATGTTAAACAACTTAGACGCGAACAACGTTCACGTTGAAATGAGCGCTCCGAACAGAGCGGGTATCATTACCGAAGTAGAGAAGTCTTTCGAAAATGAAGACATCTTAATGTTGGTTATGCCAGTTATGTTGAACGGATAATTTCATTCGACCTAGAAATACTCAAACGCCCGAGCTTCGGGCGTTTTTTTGATTTATACCAATCCAGCAATCATAAGTGTTCCCATTATGAATAGGAACACCATAACCGATTTGCGAATCCATTCGATACTGGTTTTCTTCAGGAATTTATTTCCAATCAACGCACCGCTCATTCCACCCAACAGTGCTACGGCCATGGGTAGATATATTTCATGTTGAAGGAATAACTGGAAGGATGCCGCGTATGTAAATATGCGAACAGCATCTACAATGAAGGCCAATGCTGCGCGCGTTCCAATAAACACTTGCTTGTCTTCGAAATGATTCATGAGGAACGCGCTTCGAATCGCGCCTTGCTGTCCACTTAGTCCGCCGAAGAATCCACTGAACACGCCACCGAGCCAAAGTATGCGCGGAGCCTTGTTCACACGAACGAGGGCATTCGAGTATTCCATAGCAGCAAGAAGAATGAGAACGAATCCCATCGTCACGCCAAGGAAAGTTGTGTTCGTTTCAATAATCCAGAATTCAACATGTAAAGGCTGTTGCAAATGCGCCAAATAATTCAGCGCTTCAGCTCCAAGGAATGCACCAACCGCGGAAGGAATTCCAAATTGAATTACGGTTTTCCAATGCGCATATTTTCCAACTAGCGTCAACTTGAAAACATTGTTCAGGAAGTGAACGATGGCCGTGGCGAACACTGCTGTTTGCAGGTCGAAGAACAACGCCATAACCGGAAGGAGCATAGTCCCAAAACCGAATCCACTGAAGAAGCTCAGTCCAGATCCGAGTGTTGCAATGAGTAATATGAAAACGTATTCCATTCCACAAAAATAATATTCTTCGTCTGCATATTTTTTCTTTTCTTTGAAGCGCTCATGAACGCCAAGAACAACGCACAACTTCAATATAAAAATCGATTAAGAGATCGTCAAGCATCTTTTCAATCGGAAGAGTTGGTTCGCGGAATTTTGGCGCACGACCGTTTGGCATTGGCATCTGCTTTAACATTGTTGGAAAGCAACAAGGCCGAACACATGCAGCTTATGGACGAAGTCATTGAAAAGATTCTTCCATTCACTGGAAACTCTCTGCGCATTGGAATTACCGGCGTTCCTGGAGTGGGTAAGTCAACCTTCATTGAAGCGCTAGCGCGCGAAGTTTTTCAAAATAAAGAAAATAAGTTAGCCGTTCTTTCCATAGATCCTTCAAGTCCCATTTCCAAAGGAAGCATTCTGGGCGACAAAACCCGCATGAACGAATTGTCATTGCATCCGAATGCTTTTGTTCGTCCCTCACCATCAAGTTCACACCTCGGCGGCGTGAACAGAAGCACACGTGAGAGTATCTTGCTTTGCGAAGCCGCGGGATACAACATTGTGTTGGTCGAAACGGTAGGAGTGGGACAAAGCGAAACAGCGGTGCACGCTATGACCGATTTCTTTTTGTTGCTCATGTTGGCCGGCGCTGGAGATCAGTTGCAAGGAATTAAGCGCGGCATAATGGAATTGACAGATGCCATGGTAATTACCAAGGCCGATGGTGGAAATGAACTGAAGGCAGACCGGGCCAAAGGGGAATACACTTCCGCTTTGCATTTGTTTCCGCAACGCGAAAACAATTGGATGCCGCAAGTCTTTACAACGTCTTCATTGGAAGCAAAGGGGATTGATGTTGTGTGGAAGGAAATAGATAAGTTCAATCGCTGGAGTATTTCAAACGGATGGAAGGAAGAGAATCGGAAGCGTCAATTGATAAGCAGTTTCGAAGAGCAAATTCAGAATGTGCTTTTTCATCAACTTCAAAATAAACCGAACTTCAAAGAGAACTACGAATCGACATTGAATAGCGTGATTTCAAAAGAATTGTCGGCCCATCGCGCAGCTGAAAGTTTTATTGCTTTGTTCTTCTCTGCGTGATTAATTTAGCGCCATGAACGACATTCCAGGTAAAGTATTAATTCCGTTTGCATTTCTCGCTTGCACATTCTTCAACATCTACTTTTACGTTTCGAAATTCTTAAGCGAAACAAGTACGTTTTGGTTGAATGCATACGCTGAAATACGCGCACACTGGGCGTTATTCATGTTTTTAAATTTCTTGGGAGTCGCATCCATTACGGTAGATCACATTGTGAAATACGATAAAATCAAAAAGCCAAAGCGCACCATTCTTTCATTCTACACCGTATTTTTATTGGTGGCTTTCTTCACCCAGATTGTATGGGGAATGTTGGAAATATACATCACCGGAGAAATCAACTAACTGTATTTCTTTCGAAGGTCAATTTTTATTTGCATACGTTCAAGCGCAAGCGCAAGTAATTGCGCAGCAGCTTCTGCGGGAACGTACGAAGTCACATTATTCGCAATCGTGCTTTCGGTAATGTCTGCTGTATAGAGAAACCTTCTCAAATTGGAAGGAGCCAATTTCAATTGTACTTGAAAGAAGTTAAATAGATAGTCATATCCGTTTTCAAATCCTGGCGCATCATTCATCTGATATCCCGCCAGGGTCAGGTCTTTCAGCATTTGAAGAAAAACATCTTCCGTTATTTGTTTGGAAGGAAGATTCACGACTCGCGCTCAAGCAGGTAAGACGCCAATTTGCGCAGCGCCAATTTCTTTTCTTCCGGAACTGCAATGGCGTTCAAGTGATCTAACGCACTCGTGTAATACGCTTCGCTCTTTGCCAAGGTCACTTCGTCTGCCTTCGATTTAGAAAAGAGGTGAAGGGTGGAAGTGATTTTCGCGTGCGGATTGTCTGAGTTGCCATGCAATGATTTCAATTCAGCAGGAATGCTCTCGTCTTCGTGATTGGCGGTGTGCAAATACAAATACGTTTTCTTGTCTGAAAGAATATCTCCGCCCACTTGCTTTCCAAATTTTTCAGGATCTCCATAAGCGTCTAAATAATCGTCGCGAAGTTGGAACGAAAGTCCAAGATGCTCTCCGAACAATCGCAAATGCTCTTGATCTTCAGCAGAAGCGTTGGCTGCAATAGCGCCGAGTCTCAATGCACATCCTAACAGCACCGCTGTTTTTAAGCGAATCATTTCAAGATATTCATCAAGGCTAACATCTTCGCGCTTTTCAAAGTCCATGTCCATCTGCTGTCCAACACACACTTCCCAAGCGGTCTGATTGAAGCAGCGGAACAATTCAACAAACTTATCTTCTTGATTTTTTAGAAGTAGGTCATACGACTGAATCATCATGCCGTCTCCACTTAACACCGCTGTATTCACATTCCATTTTTCATGTACAGTTTGCTTTCCGCGACGAAGGGGAGCGTTGTCCATAATGTCGTCGTGCATAAGTGTGAAGTTGTGAAAGACTTCCACGGCAAGGGCTTGTGATAGAACTTCTTCAGGATTCCCACTAAACACCTCATGTCCCAAAAGGGTAAGAACAGGACGTATGCGTTTTCCACCTAAAGACAATAAATAGCGAATGGGTTCAACCAAGTTCAGTGACTCTTGAGGAATCTCCCATTTGGCAAGTGATTTTTCTATGGATTGAATATGATGTTCGAAGTTCATAGTGCAAAAGACAATTGTTGTCCTGTTTTGTTTAAAATGGCTTAGAGTTCAAAGATAGGACGACTATTTTTTTGTTGGTTCGTATGCTTCTGAATTATCTTGTCGAAAATTTTTATTGCGTGAGGAAACTATACACCACTGCGTTTTTATTTTCGGCATTCCTTGGAATGAATGCGCAGGAAAAGCAACTATCAATTAAGCTGAATCCAGATGTTATTCAAGTGGAATATTTAGGTGAAACTGTTGCGCTTCGCGACTTTGTAGCGGACCCTAATTTTCCGAATGAAATAACCAAGGAAAATAAAATTGGATATCATCCGAAAAAGCGCTGGTCACTTTATCTGGAAATTAATCCGAATGCATTGCCAAAGGGAATGGATCCCGCTCTTCAGAGTGAGTATCCACATCCGGCAACCGATGATCGTGGGCTTACCCTTTCGTTCAACGGTATTGGAAATACGAATGTAAGTCCAGCCGATCCATCGGTAGATGTTGGACCGAATCATGTGATTCAAATGATCAACGGTGGTTCTGGAGCTTATTTCAAAATTTGGAATAAACTAGGGACACAGGTTCAAGCTCAAAATTATTTCGATACATTTTTTGGTCAGCCAGGTGGTGCAGGAGACCCTATTGTGATGTATGATGAAATTGCTAACCGTTGGTTCATGAGTGAGTTTACGGCAACTGGAAATAAATTTTCAATAGTTGTTTCCTCTACGCCAGATCCTTTAGGCACTTGGTACAAATACACATTTACGGCACCGAATTTTCCTGATTATCCGAAATATGCTGTTTGGAACAACGCATACATTATTACGTCGAACGAAAACAGTCCAGCCGTTTATGCAATCGATCGCACTACCATGTTAGCGGGAGGAACTTCAACAACTGCTCAACGTTTTACCTTGAACTCTTTCGGTACCATCGGATTCCAAGCAGCCACTCCAGTTAGTTTGAACGGAACAACACTTCCTCCAACAGGAACTCCAGCATACGTCATGCGCATGCGTGATGACTCATGGGGAGCAACATCAGATGCGCTAGAAATGTGGGCATTCAACATTAACTGGACAACACCGGCAAACACAACGCTAACACAAGTGGCGACACTTCCGATTGCTGCATTTAATTCTTCACTTTGCGGTTACACTTCTTTTGCTTGCGTGCCGCAGCCCAATTCAGCAACGACTTTGGATCCCCTTCGCGAAGTGTTGATGAACCGTATTCATTACAGAAATTTCGGAACGCATGAGAGTATTGTGTGTTGTCATGCTGCTGACGTCGACGGAAATGATAAAGCCGGTATTCGTTGGTATGAACTGCGCAGAACGGGCGGAACCGCAGGCACATGGTCTATCTATCAACAAGCGACTTATTCTCCAGATGCCAACCACCGCTGGATGGCTTCAATCGGAATTTCGGCTTCAGGAAATATAGGATTGGCATACAACGTTTCAAGTTCTACTGTTTTTCCTTCGTTGCGTTATACTGGACGCAGAGCTTGTGATCCGTTGAATACTATGACAGAACCAGAAACAGTAATTGTTGCAGGCACTGCTTCAAACAACAGCAATCGTTACGGCGATTACAATGCAATGGGATTGGATCCTGTAGATGGTGAGACCTTCTGGTTTACGGGTATGTACAATCCAGCCGCGAACTGGTCTACACGTATCGCAGCATTCACCATTCCAGGTTGCGCAGCGACTGTTCAGTTTTCAAATAACACAGCCTCAGTAAATGAAAGTGCTGCGAACGTGAACAACAATTGCTTGGACTATACCGTATTGAACATTCCAATTTCAATAGGTGTTACTCCAACTCAAACAACAACAGCAACAGTTAACATTACAGGAGGCACGGCTACCAATAACGTTGACTATGTAGTGGCCACTCCATTGGTAACTTTCAACTCAACCACAACTACTGGAAACATTGTTATTCATGTTTACAACGATGATTACATTGAAGGAAACGAGACAATCACGTTGGGTTACACATTAAATGCAAACGGAGGAAATGCACAAGCAGGTACATTGAATCAAACAGTTGTTGTTACCATCAATGACGATGACGCAGCGCCTTCAGGAGTAACCGTTCCAACAACAGTGTTCACACAAAACTTCAACACAGGTTTGGCTCCTTTCACCACAGTAAATCCGTCTGGAAATACCCCGTGGCAAGTAGGATTGACAGCTGCAGCTTCAACAGGACCTTATACTGTCCCAACTACGAACACAACACAGTTTGCATGGATTAACGACGACGCTTGCAACTGCACGCAAGCGAACGTTGATTTGAAATCTGCAGTGTTTAGTTTGGTGGGATACACAGGAGCATCCTTAACATTCGATGCATTCTTCTTGGGGAATACATATCAGAACGTTACTGAATCTGCTAGCGTGAAAATTTCAACCAATGGCGGAACGACATTCACAAATATCTTCACGCTACCCGGTAACACTGCTTGGGCACCCTATACCGTTGACTTAACTCCATATGCTGGAAACGCAAACGTTATGGTTGCATTTAATTACGGTGATGGAGGAGGTTACCTCTACGGTTGTTCAATTGACAACGTTGTTGTTACCGGACAAGCAGCAGCGGGAATTCAAACTGCTGTAAATACTGCAGCTCCAGATCAAGCGTATTTAGGTCCAAACGGAGCAGTATACTTCTTTGATCCGACGACTGCGAAAGTGATGATGAAGATTCAAAACAACTCTTCATTTGATTATGGTTGTGTAGACGTAATGGTAGATCGTCAGGGAACCACTCCAACAACTGCAGCTTTCACCACCAACAACACTGCTGATTATTTAATGTCGAAGACATTCAAAGTTGTTCCAACTAACAATTCAGCAATGGGTAACTACACCATAACACTTTACTACAAAGAGAATGAAGTTGCTGCTTGGGAAACCGCTACGGGTAACAGCCGCAACAACATTGAAATGATTAAAGTAAACGGTAACGCAAGCAGTATTGCAGCTGTTACTCCAGCGAACTTCGGTACGTATATTATCACTGATGTGCCTGCTACACTTGGTGCATTCGGAACCGATGTAACGTTCACTTCAACCTACACCAATGGATTCTCTGGATTCGGTATGGGTATTTACAATTCTGCACCGGTTGCACCAGTTGCGAGCTTTACCGCTCCAACTTCAGCTTGTGTGAACACAACGGTGTCTTTCACGAATACTTCAACTGGAACTCCAACAACGTACTTGTGGAATTTCGGTGACGGTCAAACTTCGAACTTGGCGAACCCAACGCATACGTATGCAACATCAGGTTCTTTCACTGTAACATTAACGGTGACGAATGCGGCTGGAAATAATACCACCACATCTACAGTGGTTATTCAAGCAGCAGTGACCTATTACGCAGATGCAGATGGCGACGGATTTGGTAACAGTGCAGTTACTCAAACCGGATGCGTTGCTCCAGCGGGATATGTTGCCTTGAATACAGACTGTAATGATGCTGCGGCTGGAATTAATCCTGGTGCAACTGAGATTTGCAATGCGGCCGATGAAAACTGCAATGCTTTAATCGATGAAGGAATTGCTACCAATGTGTACTACGCAGATATAGACGGCGATGGCTTCGGTAATCCGAATTCATCAGTTAGCAATTGCGCTCAACCAGTAGGTTACATTTCAAACAACACAGACTGCGCGGATAATTCAGCATCGGTGAATACGAATGCTGTTGAATTGTGTAACAACAACATAGATGATAATTGCAATGGATTAATCGACGATGCGAACGGAGTTACCACGCAACAGAACATCATCTTGTGTGATGGAGAGTTCGTAGTGGTGGGAAGTAATACCTACACAACTCCAGGTTTTTATACCGATGTTTTGGTTTCAGCAAACGGATGTGATAGCACGGTGACAACGCTTTTAGAAGTGATTCCTTATCCTAATGTTACCTTGACATCCTCTGCAGATACATTGTGTTCAAACTTTTTGGATATTGCTCAATTGACGGGAACACCTGCGGGTGGTGTGTTCGGTGCGCCAGCGAGTGCAACCGGAGAAGTTAATTCAGCAACTATCGGAGACGGAGTTTATGACATTACTTACACCTACGATGTAAACGGATGTGCAACAACTAGCACGGTAACTGTTGTTGTTCAAATATGCGGTGGAGTAGAAGAGAACAGTTTGTCAATGGTTGTGGCTTATCCTTCTCCCGCAAACGAAAACATTTCGTTTAAAGGACTTGAGTTAGGTGCACCTATTCAGTTGTTCGACGCTACAGGAAAACTCGTTTACAGTTCGAAAGTAAACAGAGAGGTGGTGACTCTAAACGTGAAAAATTACGCGGAAGGAGTTTATACGTTGAAATCTGAAAAGGCTGGAAAAGTAGGAAGCGTAAGCTTCTTAGTGAAACATTAATACTGTTTATTGCCCTAGGGCTTGAACAACACTTTGCAAATGCGTTGCAGTAGTCTGAATAGATTGTTGCAACGCATTTGCTTCTTTCTGCTGTGCCTTAACAGCAGTCTCTGTATCGGTTACAACTTTCCAATCGTTGCTGCACGAATAAATTTTCGTCTTGCCTTGTGTGCCGGTTTTAAATGCAGATACAGCCATTTGAAGATTCATTTTAATGCGACTGATTTGTGTAACATCGGTATTGATCTTTTGAAGGTCAGTGCTTAATTCTTTGCATAGCGCGGGTTTAGTCGTTGAGTATTTCGCAATCAATTCTGCAACTTGTTTTTGATATTGCGTGAGTTGATTTCCGACTTCCTTTTGATTTACAGTCAAATCTGAAATGGCTTTTTCGAATTGTGTTGTGTATTGTGCGACATCGCAAAGTTGAATCGTCGGAACAATACTCTTAGTCACAAACGCATTGAAAGCAGTTGCATTTTCCACAACAGCGTTTCCATCGTTTTGAATATTCTCGAGGGTGGATTTCAACGCAACTTTAGCGTCTTTTACCTTCTCCCATTCAGGAGTTCCAGATTGAATTTTATCTTTTCCTTTCGTATAATCTTTAAACTGAACGTAAATCTGATTTACAAACATTCGCTTTTCACCAATGGCTTTCATTTCAGCATTAATACCTGTTAGCATCTCATAGGCTCGAATGAAGTCAGGAGATTTTTGGTCGCACTGAATTTCGTTGAATTCCTTTTCCATTGTTGCCACTTGGCCGTCGAGCTTTTGAATGGTGGCATTTACTTGATCAACAGTAGATTTTAAACTTGAATCTACTTCAGAAGTTGTATAATAAACGCTGCAGCTTGAAAGAGAAAAAACAAGTGCACTAACCGTTAAAAGAGTCGCTTTTAATTTCATAGGAATGTAATTATTTGGTGAAAGTAGGGAAAAAAGGAACTGATGTTCCATCTCGATGATTTCAAAATCCCGTACTTTTAATCTTCTTAAATCACAACCAGTTAATAATTATTAGCGAATGAATCTTCTTATTTTTCAGTGTTTCCGCATCATCAGAATAGTTGTATTGTTTTTACTATTGGCATGTGGTTCATTGCAAGCCACTTCGCAAAACTTAACTAACCCACCAGTTCCGGCGGTGGGGCCTATTATCGGTTCAGATACAGTATGCTACAATATTATTTGGCCAAATGTTATTCCTCCTGAAATTTATTCAGTCCCTGACTTGGGAGAAGGGTGGAGCTACCAATGGCAATCAGCAGGAAATATAATATCTGCTCAAGGAAACGACACTATTTATGTAGATTGGACAAATAACCCAACGGCTCCGAGCGGTTTCGTTCCGAACGCGGTTAGTGTCATTGCCATAGATCCGAATGGAAGCGTTAGTCCACAGGCTTCATTTGATATAACTATATTTTACACATTTCCAACGATAACACCAATAGGACCTTTATGTGTGCAAGGTGAATGCGTTACCTTAGAAGCAACGCCAGCTGGCGGTGTATTCAGCGGTGATGGTGTTACAGGAAATCAATTTTGTCCGCAGCAAACAAATACGTTTTCATTACTGCCATACAATAATGTTGTCCACTACACCTATACTCAAAGCGGTTGTTCTTTTTCAACATATCTACCAAATGTCTTGGTTTATTCATTTCAAGAAATTAGTAATATCGTTGTTCAGAATTTGTCACAATCATACCTGCCGAACGGTGAAACGCTTGAAGTGTGTGAAGGAGATTCAGTACACAGAGTATACGGAGTAGCTGCGAGCTTCCAAGGGACTAATGAATGGACAGTCGCAGGCAATACAACACAATCACCAACGCTAGATATGTATTGGAATCAATGGAATGAGCCGGGTGTCTATACAATCAGTGTTGTTAGATTAAATAATCAATCGCTTGCGCAAGGAGGAAATGGCTGCCCAGCCGAGCCGAGAACCACAACGGTTACAATAGAATGCCCTGTCTTTATCAGCGAATTATTCAACGAAGTGAATGTTTGGCCTAATCCAGTTAACGACATAATCAATTTCAACGCGCCTTCTAATTCAGGAATAGTGAGAATCTATGCTGTAGACGGAACCTGTGTAT
This sequence comes from Chryseobacterium gleum, assembly GCA_945881835.1. GTDB lineage: Bacteria > Bacteroidota > Bacteroidia > Flavobacteriales_D > Sanyastnellaceae > CAIZGX01. The sequence continues at coordinate 633,477 of CAMCVP010000001.1, forward strand.
ACGAGACGAATTACATGAGCAGCATTTTTAATATAGACTCAGACTTTCTTGCAGAGGGAACCTATGTCATTACTATAACAGATCAAAGCGGAATGTTTTGTTCAAGAAAAATAATTAAATAAGAGGAAGAGCAATTTCTATTGGCAAACGAATGTCAATCACGACGATTGATTTATTTGTTTTAATCCATGAAATTCTTCAGGATTCGCTGCCGGTCCTCTACTTCCTTTTCGTTTTTATGATAGAGCTCAATCAAGGTTATTGATCGTTTTTCAGGGTGCCAAGCATATACGAGAATCTCAATCTTCTTTATCATCTGTATAAGTTCTTACGGAATGAAAATCCCTACGATAGAAGGCTAGATTGTAACTTATGAGATTTCCGGTTTCGGTGACCTTAAGCGGAATGTCACCCATGAGGTATTCAGAGATTTTCTGAGCAGACCATCCTTGGAATGAACTTACGACCTGCTGAGTAATTTCGAGTTCTGCAGCATTGAGGCATTTCAGATTCAAGGAAGAAAGTGCAAGAAGTTTTTTTTTCTTTTTTCTGATCTTTTTGAATTTCAATTCGAATGAGATTCTTGTTTTTAATGAGCGCAGATATTACCTGTTGGAAATTTTCAATTCGAACGTTATTGTTCATTTTGAAATAGCTGGAACCACTCAATTGCTCTTCGTAGATTTCATAATAATTGAAATCACAGAAGTACATAAGCTTAGGGATTTCTTTTTCTGTAATGTTCATATTCCCCGCGGTCTGCTGAAGTAAGTATAGAAGCAATGCGATTTGTTTTTGTTGTTTAAGAATGGGCTCAGAAATACGTGCGGTCCCATATTCCGCTTCTCGCTCATTGACCATACTTTGAATGGATGTTTCATCATACGTCGATAAGAAGAAGTAATCCATTGGCACTTCTAAGATCTCGGAAATATTGAACAGCTCGCTTGCAGAGAGTCCTCTCTGACCACTTTCAATTTTCACAAGTGCAGATCGCGATAGGCCCATATGATGAGCAAGTAGCTCCTGCGTCATTCCTTTGCTTTTGCGAGCTTGAGATAGGCGAATGCCAATGTGTTTGTTGTTAGGATTGAATTCCATTATGATTTAATGTTTCGCTATAAGGTGCAAATACAAAACATTTTAATGTTCTGTAAAAGAACTTTTGTGTAAGGCTATTAACATTCCTTAATCAGCCAAGAATTAAGAATTTTTCTTACTTTTAATCGCCTTCAACCAAAACCAATTCATACCTAGTCGAATGAAATCTTTTACTCTATCGTCATTCAATATCATTAGAACACTTGCCTTGTTTGTCCTATTTACAAGCGCTTCATTGCATGCGTCCTCGCAAACAATAAAAACCAAAACCCCCAAACGCCCGAAAGGACAGCAAGATGTCATTCGTCTCGCTTGTCCTGCAATTCCTAAAGTGCGCGTTGCTTTTATAGGCCTTGGCATGCGAGGTTCGGAAGCGGTAAGTCGTATGACTTACATAGACGGAGTTGAAATCGTTGCGTTGTGCGATATGGTTGAAAAAAATGCGAGGGAGTGCAATGAGACCTTGAAAGAACGAGGTTTTCCTGCAGCGCAAGAATTTATTGGTGAAGATGCTTGGAAGAAAGTAACGGCTTTGCCGAACGTAGATTTAATATACATCTGTACCGATTGGCTAAACCACGCCAAGATGAGTGTTCAAGCCATGAAAGATGGAAAGCATGTGGTTGTGGAAGTTCCTGGCGCATTAACCATGAATGAAATTTGGGAGTTGATCAACACTTCCGAGCAAACGCGTAAACACTGCATGATGCTCGAGAACTGTGTTTACGACTTCTTCGAATTAACATCGTTGAACATGGCTCAGCAAGGGCTCTTTGGAGAAATTCTTCATGCGGAAGGTTCATACATTCACAACCTTGAACCGTTCTGGAAATACTATTGGAACAATTGGCGATTGGATTACAACCAACATCACAGAGGAGACATTTATCCAACACACGGCATGGGGCCGGCTTGCTTCGCCTTAAACATTCATCGCGGAGATAAAATGAATTACCTCGTTTCCATGGACACGAAAGTGGTGAATATTCCTGCCCACATTAAGCAAACAACAAACACAGAATTGATCGATTTCAAGAACGGTGATCACACCACAACCATGATTCGCACCGAGATGGGAAAGACCATCGAGATACAGCACAACGTTGCAACGCCACGCCCATACACACGCATGTATCAACTCACCGGAACAAAAGGATTCGCAAATAAATATCCGGTTGAAGGGTATGCACTCGATTCGAAAATGCTTGCCGAAGATTTGAATCCGCGTCATCTAAAATTTACTGCGCATGATTATGTTTCAGATGGAATGAGAGATTCAATTATGTTGAAGTACAAGCATCCGATTGTCATTGACATTGAAGAGAAAGCGAAAGAAGTTGGCGGACATGGCGGAATGGACTACATCATGGATTACAGATTGATCTATTGCCTTCACAACGGATTGCCTTTGGACATGGACGTTTACGATTTAGCAGAATGGTCATGTTTAGGCCCACTCACTGAAATTTCATTGAACAACAATTCCGCTCCAGTTGAAATTCCAGACTTCACTAGAGGAAGTTGGAATAAACTCAAGAAGGTCGAATTCGCGAAATAGGTAAAAGAAAAAGCCTCGATCTCTCGAGGCTTTTCTTTGTGGACCCGGCGGGGTTCGAACCCGCGTCCAAACAAGGAATCAAAAGGGTTTCTACATGCTTAGTTATTTAGTGGTTTTCGACAAGACGCAGGTTAATAACATCCAAAATCTTGCTTATCCTGTGTTTTTAACCTCCGACTACAGAATTTGTCTTTGGCGATCTCCCTTCGGCGAAGCCTCATTACCAACTACCAGGAGCGGGGTCGTTGGCGAGACTTACTTGTCTAACTCCTTGAGCTAGATTAAGCGTAATCACATACAGTGATTAGGCAGCAAGTGCGTATGAATTGTTGTCAGTTATGACTGATACCCCGAGATTTAAGAGCGAGAATACCAAGCGCTCTGCATGCTTACAAATTGCTTCTTCTTGCTGTCAAATCCAAGGTCGGGCCCTAAACAGTACCACAGAATTGCACTGCAAAATTAGTCTATTTCAAAGGCGATAGCAAGGAACTTGCAACTTATCTTCGCAATCCCATTTTCAATGAAATGACGAAAATAAAAATTGGTATTATTCAAGAGCGGAAATCACCACCCGATTTCAGAGTGCCACTGACTCCATCGCAATGCAAGCAAGTCATGGAACAGTTTCCGCAAATTGATATAACCGTTGAATCAAGCCCACACCGGTGCTTTACAGATGTAAAATATATTCAGCAAGGAATTTCCATTTCAAGCGATGTCTTACATTGTGATGTTTTATTCGGTGTGAAGGAAGTGCCTGCAGATGCATTAATTCCAAATAAAAAATATTTCTTCTTTTCACATACACTGAAGAAACAACCCTACAACGCCAAACTTCTTTCAACTATTCTTGAAAAGAAAATTTCGTTGGTAGATTACGAGGCGCTTAAAGGTGCCGACGGAAAAAGAATCATCGGTTTCGGCCGTTACGCTGGAATAGTTGGTGTTTACGAAGGAGTAAGAACATTCGGATTGAAACACAACTGCTTCAACATTCCTTCACCAATCACTTTAAGTGGAAGGGAAGAGTTCGATGCTATTTTGAAAAGTGCCGATCTCGGAAATATTCGCGCCGTGCTAACGGGTTGGGGTAGAGTAGGGAATGGCGCGCAAGAAATGATGGAACTTCTTAACCTGAAAAGAGTTTCTCCTGAAGAGTTCCTTCAAAACCCAAACGAGAACGGAGTCTACACACACATAGACACTCCCGAGATGTACGCGCGCACAGACGGAACGCCTTTCAATAAATCAGATTTCTACGCGAATCCGAATTTGTATACAAGCGCGCTCGGAGAATACGTGAAGCACGCAGACATCTACTTCGCTTGTCACCTCTGGAACGCGAAGAATCCAATATTACTAGACCAGTCCTTCTTCCAACTAAACACGCGATGCAAAGTAGTGGCCGATGTGTCGTGCGATTTGAACGGTCCCATTGCCTGCACCATTAAAGCGAGCAAAGTGAGCGATTCTGTTTTTGGCTATGACCCAACAACAGGGACAGAAGTTGATTTTCGAAATGAAAACGCAGTGGCAGTTATGTCTATTGACAACCTTCCGTGTGAACTTCCAAAAGATGCAAGTGAAGATTTCGGAAATGAAATCATGAAAAGCATTTTGCCCGCTTTGTTGAATAGCGATGCCGATGGAATTTTGTGGAAGGGAACTGAAACGACTTTGGAAGGAAAGTTAACTCCTCATTTCGAATACCTCACAGACTACGTGGCTACTGCGCGCTGAAGGTAAAGGAAATAGTTCCCGACTGTGCTTTGCTTGAAGAACCGCTGAACAACCAGCGTTGCGCATAAGCTAAAGATTCTGAAGATAAACATGCATCTTTCGATGATCGCCCGTCGTCCATCTTCGCACTCACAACTTTTCCCCATTCATCAACGGTAATATTTATCACAACCGTTCCTGCGCCTTTGCATTTATACGTGGGTTTCGGCGCTTGCTTAATGCTTCTTCCACTCAAAGAAAATGTAGCCGTAACAGGACCTGAATAACTGGTGTTCCCACCTTGCTCAGTAGCGTTATTGTTGTTGTTGGAAGTAGAACGGTCGGTAGGATTAGCAACTCCAGCGGAATGATCGGTATGATTGGTCAACAGTTGATCACTCATCTGCTTCGCGTAATTCAAGGCACTTTGAGAACCTTGTGCACCCGCATTACCAGAACGATTTTCATTCCCAGTATAATTCACCTCTTCGTTAACTCTTGCTGATTCCGTTGAAGCAATAAGGTTGCGCACAGACTCACTCATTTTTGAATTACCCGCATCATCGCCACCGCCAGCCTCCTCTGGAGGGGCTTCCAACTCAACTTCCATCTCTTGAACCACAGGAACAATGGGCTTTACAATCAGTTTATCCGGAGTAGAGCTAATGAAATACCCAAACAACATCACGAATGCATAACCCAAAACGCCTATGAGAATAGACGAAGTCCAGGTGTTCGATTGTTTGGGGTGAAGTTTTATCATGTTTCTGCAACGAAAATAAGACTTTTATTATTTTCTATTGCGTTAATTCCTTGCTTCACTATATTTGATTCAAATTATAAGTAAAATGAAAAAACTAATTGCGTTCGTAGCATTGTCTATCTTCTTCGCAGGAGTAGCATCGGCTCAAGTTGAAAATACAACAACCACTTCAGAAAAGAAAACGGAGTGCACAAAATCTAAAGAGTGTTGCAGCAAGTCTGCCGCTACTCAAAGCGCTGAAAAGAAAGAGTGTTCTGCTACGAAAGCAGAAGGCAAATCAGAGTGTTGCAGCAAGAGCGCAGCAGCTGACGCTAAGAAAGGTAAGAAAAAAGGAAAAGAGTGTTGCTCTAAAGATGCTGCTACAAAAGGCGAGCAGAAAGAGGGATGCAAAGAGGGAGAGAAGAAAGACTGCTGCAAAAAAGCAGGTGAGAAATAATTCCTTATTAATTGAAAATTTTTTAAACCTCGGCTAGTTCCGAGGTTTATTTTTGCAACCAAATCAAAAGAGCCGTGAAGAATTCATTCGATGTGATTATTGTTGGAGGAGGAATTGTTGGTGCAGCCACCATGTACAAAATACAAATGGCTTATCCAAACAAGAAGATTTTGTTGTTGGAAAAAGAGAGCGGCCTTGCCGATCACCAAACAGGAAACAACAGTGGTGTAATTCATTCGGGAATTTACTATAAGCCTGGTTCGAAAAAAGCAGTGAATTGTGTGAATGGAAGAAGAGAGCTCGTGGCTTTCGCTAAAGAGCACAACATAGATCATGACGTTTGTGGAAAGTTGATTGTGGCTGTAGATGAATCTGAACTTCCCTTCTTGAACAAGATTGAACAACACGGCGTAGAGAATGGTATTGAAGACATGCGTCGCGTTACCCCGGAAGAAATTCGACAAATAGAACCGCATTGTATTGGAATAGACGGTTTGTTTATTGGATGTACAGGCATCATAGATTTTCGTGGAACTACAAACAAATTGGCTGAATTGTCATTGAAAACGAATACCCATTCAGAAGTTCATACTTCAGAAGAGGCGTTGAGTTTTGAGCACAAGCCCAATTCAACAGTTGTTATCACCAACAAAGGAAAGTATGAAGGAGCGAATTTAATTGTGTGTGGTGGATTGCAAGCCGATCGTCTAGCAAGAAAAGACGGTATTGATTTGAAAGAACAAGTTGTCGGCTTCCGTGGCGATTATTACGAGCTGACTGAAAACGCAAAGCACAAAGTTAAAAACCTTATATACCCTGTTCCGAATCCTGATTTCCCATTCCTTGGCGTTCACTTCACGCGCATGGTAGACGGTTCTGTAGAATGCGGGCCCAATGCCGTGTTCACCTTCAAGCGTGAAGGATACGGTAAAACTGATTTCAGCTTCCGAGATACTTGGGATGCTTTAACATACAAAGGAACATGGAAGCTTTTCTTTTCGAATATGAAATTCGGAATCGATGAATACAGAAGAGCATTTAGTAAGAAATTATTCTTGAAAACCCTTCAGCGTTTGCTTCCATCTTTAACCATGGAAGACATTGAACCAGGAAGAGCAGGTGTTCGTGCCTTGTTGCTTCGTGAAGACGGAGATACACGCGACGACTTCAGAATTGAGTATACAAAAAGGAGCATTCATGTTCTGAATGCCCCTTCTCCTGCGGCAACCGCATGCTTGGCCATTGGTGGAGATATTCTACAAATGGCGGAAGAGCATTTTGGTTGGAAGAAATAAATTCTTCTAATTATGAAATGGCGCCACTGCTAAGTGGTAAATCGCGACTCACTTTTCTAAATAGTCCTTGCAAAACTTTGCCTGGACCTACCTCAACAACTTCGCTGCAATGATCTGCAATCATGGCGTTCATGGTTTGCGTCCAACGCACTGGCGCTGTCAATTGCACAATTAAATTCTTCTTAATTTCTTCAGGGTCTGAAACCGCGGATGCTGTTACGTTCTGGTAGACAGGACAAATAGGTGTGTGGAACGGAGTAGCAGCAATAGCCGCTTCCAATTCAACACGAGCAGGCTCCATAAGCGGGCTGTGAAACGCGCCGCCAACGGGAAGTTTCAATGCACGCTTTGCACCTGCAGCAAGAAGCGCTTCGCAGGCTTTGTCGATAGCCTCGTTCTCTCCAGATATAACTAACTGCCCCGGGCAGTTGTAATTTGCTGCAACCACTACTCCAGGAGTTTCGGCACAAACATTTTCAACCACGTCATCTTCCAAATTCAAAATTGCAGCCATGGTCGAAGGGTTAGCTTCGCATGCTTTCTGCATAGCCACAGCACGAGCGTATACCAATTTCAAAGCATCTGCAAATTCAAGAGTCCCGTTAGCAACCAAAGCGCTGAACTCACCCAAACTGTGTCCTGCAACCATTGAAGGTTGAAATGAATCACCCATAGCTTTAGCCATCGCAACGCTGTGCAAAAAAATGGCGGGTTGCGTAATATTGGTTTGCTTTAACTCTTCTTCAGTTCCGCTGAACATCACATCTGTAAGTCGAAATCCTAAAATTTCATTGGCAGAATCCATCAACTCTTTTGCTACCGCAGAACTTTCATAAAGGTCTTTTCCCATGCCAGGAAATTGAGAACCTTGTCCAGGAAAAACGTATGCTTTCATTATTGTAGTAAATTTGATACGAAAGTAAGTAAATCTTCTTCCTTCCGAAAAAAACATCAAGGTCAATTATTCTCCGAGAAGTATGGATAAATCCATGTACACATATCACAAAGCAAAGGTGGTTGTCTTATTATCTGCGGCTTTCGTGTTTCTTTTTTTTGCATATCTATTTTCAGGTGCTTGGTTTGTAATGACCTATTTTGGGACCGGTTTGTCATATTCTTGGGCGCTTTATGAGGTCTTACAAGCTAGCGCATTTTGGTTTTTTTTTATTATCCAGCTCATTATTTATACAGTAGTGGTTCTAGTTATATTAAACACATTTTACAATGAGCGGCGCATGACTCTTATGCAACAAGAGTTTGTGAATAATGTTACTCATGAAATAAAAACGCCACTATCCACGATTTTGATGGCTGCAGAAGTTTTGGTTGAGGAAAACATTCAAAACAAACCTTTTCGCCGAGATCAATACATTTCAATCATTCGGAATGAAGGTGAGAAACTCCGTGAAGAGCTGGACAGAGTGCTTGATGTCTCGCGAATGTCCAATATAGGAACGCACCTGAATAAAGAATTATTTTCTCCAAAAGAACTCTTATATACAATAGTCGAGCGAATGAGGCTCCAGTTTAAAAATTACAATGGCGCCTCTGAGATAATTTGGGATGCCGGCAATTCGGAAATTTTGTTTGACAAGAAATCGTTTGAATTAATCCTGACAAACCTCATTGATAACGCCTTGAAGTATAATATTGCGGAACCCTCTATTGTTATTGGGGTGAAAGCAGCAGATGATCATATGGTTATTCGTGTAACAGACAATGGAATTGGCATTGAAACAGTTTATCATGCTGAACTTTTTCACAGATTCTTTCGCGTTCCATTAGGCGAGACTCATCACATAAAAGGTTTCGGTCTTGGCCTATACCTTGTGAAGCAGTTGATGGATGCACATAATTCATCTATATTCGTGACGAGTAAAGAAAATGAAGGCACAACGGTAACACTGAAAATTCCCTTGGCATCTAAAAACAATGAGTAAAATTCTTTTGGTTGAAGACGATGAGAACTTGGGTTTCGTAATTCAAGATCAATTGACCGATTTAGGTCATGAGGTTATTCGTTGCAGATCTGCGCGAGAAGGCTTGTTGGCTCTGGGAAGGGAAATGGTAGATCTTTGTCTACTCGATGTTATGATGCCTGTTAAAAGTGGTTTTGCGATGGCAGAAGATATTAAGAAACTTTTTCCAGAAATACCTTTCGTTTTTCTAACTGCTAAACAGCAATTATCTGACCGACTTAAAGGACTTTCGATTGGCGCAGACGACTACATTACAAAACCTTTTGTAATTCAGGAATTAAATCTTCGAATTCAAAATATCCTTCGTAGATCAGGTAAAATCGAGGTCAAACCCCTCACGGAATTGTATAACATCGGAAGCTATTCATTTGATAACATCAATAACTACCTCATCTGGCCAAGCGGAATGAGACAGCATTTGACAAACAAGGAGGCAAGTCTCCTCAAAGCGTTTTGTGAGGGAAAGGGAAATGTTATGACACGTGAGAATTTAGCCAATCTCGTTTGGGGTGAAGAGTCTTATTTTGTCGCTCGCACCATGGATGTTTACATTGCAAAACTGCGAAAATTCTTTTCTGAAGATAGCCGTATTCAAATCATAAATTTGCACGGAGTAGGATTCCAATTCGTAGTTGAAGAATAATCAATAATTAGAGCAAGAAGATGGATAAAGATGATCGCGTAAGAAGGAAATTCACACCTCGCTCGTGGAACGAGTTAAAGTCGAATGATAGTTGGAGTATTTTTAAAATATTGTCAGAGTTTGTGGAAGGATACGAGCGCATGGCGGCCATTGGTCCTTGTGTTTCAATTTTCGGTTCGGCTCGCACAAAGCCAGACAATAAGTATTATTCAACGGCAAAAGAAATTGCGTTCAAACTTACACAGAAGGGCTACGGTGTTATAACTGGCGGAGGCCCTGGTATTATGGAAGCTGGTAATATCGGTGCGAAAGATGGACAAGGTGCAAGTGTTGGATTAAATATTAAGCTACCGTTCGAACAATATCCGAACCCTTATATCGATTACGACAAGAGCATCAATTTCGATTATTTCTTTGTTCGAAAAGTTATGTTTGTTAAATACAGCCAAGGTTTTGTCGTTATGCCTGGTGGATTTGGTACACTTGACGAGTTTTTCGAAGCGTTGACGCTTATACAAACGTATAAGATTGGTCGTTTTCCAATTATACTTGTAGGGAAATCTTTTTGGGAAGGATTAGTCGATTGGATTCAAAAAGTTTTGCTAGAAACAGAAAACAACATCAACGAAGAAGATATGATGCTTTTCTCGGTGGTAGATACCGCCGATGAAGCGGTTGAAGAAATCGATAAATTCTATTCGCAGTATTTGCTAAAACCAAACTTCTAATGCCATCGTTTTTACTAGCTATTCTCTCACCCTCGAAACTCATGAACGAGACATTTCAAGAGTTTAAAGGAGAGGCCTCTTTGCCTTTGTTCACGAAAGAAACCGAAATGCTCTGTGCCGAATTGAAAAAAGTTTCAGTAGATGAGTGGAAGCAAAAAATGAAGATAACCGATGAAATCGCAATGAATACTCAATCGCGTTTTCAAAAATGGAACAAGAAGGATTTATCGAAGGGTATTCCTGCTGCATTACTTTTCAGCGGCGAAGCATTTAAATCGCTCGACGCGAAATCATTTTCAAAGTCAAATTGGAGAACAGCTGAGCAATCACTGAGAATACTCAGCGGTTTTTACGGAGTTCTAAAGCCAACAAACACTGTTCTGCCATATCGATTAATGGTTGGGACTCCTTACAAAACAGCTGCCGGTAAAACCCTTTATTCTTATTGGAGCGAAGGGGTGACGAAGTACCTTGAAAACGAAATAGCCCCCAAAGGTTATCTACTCAACTTATCGTCTGACGAGTATTTCAAGTTAATTGACTTGAAAAATTTCAATCGTGAAATTCTTCATTTCAAGTTCTTTCAAACGAAGGGAAAAGAATTGAAAAGCATTCCAACATTTTCAAAACAGGCAAGAGGAAGCATGGCGAGATTCGTTATAGAATCAAATGCCAAGTCGGTAGAATCGCTTAAAATGTTCAGTGAAGATGGGTATTCTTTCAATGAAAAATTAAGCAACGGCAAAACGCTGGTGTTCGTTCGCTAAATCAGAACAAGCCGTTTAATTGGGCTTCTATACCACTGATGATCGTTCCTAAATCTTCTGGATTCTCATGGAAGCGATTGTTGTCGATATCTATAATTAACATCTTCCCTTTAGTATAGGTGGTTACCCAAGCTTCGTAACGCTCGTTTAAGCGCGTTAAATAGTCAAGGCGAATAGCCTCTTCGTAGTCACGTCCACGCTTCTGAATGTTTTGAACCAAGGTCGGAACTGATGCTCTCAAGTAAATTAATAAATCTGGAGGAGTAATGAATTCATCCATTACACCAAACAAATCAGAATAGTTTTCGAAATCGCGCGTAGTCATAAGACCCATTGCGTGTAGGTTCGGAGCGAATATGTAGGCGTCTTCGTATATAGTGCGGTCTTGCACAATTTTCTTAGATTTCTTTTTTATATCGATCAATTGTCTGAAACGACTTCTTAAGAAAAATACTTGTAGGTTGAAAGACCAACGCTGCATGTCTTTGTAGAAGTCACTTAAATAAGGATTGTTGTCGACTTCTTCAAAATGAGCGGTGTATTTATAATGCTTAGCAATTAAAGTTGTAAGCGTAGTTTTTCCTGAACCGATGTTTCCGGCAATAGCTATATGCATAATTCGTAGAGGTAATAATCAGTTTCGAAAGTAGAGAAAAAATATGGATTTCCGAAGCCTTATTTCTCTAAGTTTTCAAGAACAGACATTTTTCGCATTTCGCCCGTTTCACGCTGAATGTAGAACAATTCACCATTGCATATCAGCCACGTGTTTTTGTCGTTTAAATTGGTCAAATCGAAATAACTCAATATGCGCGGAGCAGCCTCGCTGTTTTTCCATTCGTACAATATGTTTTCCATTCGGAAATAAATACAGTCATTCCACAGATACACAGGGTCACTGGTATTGAATTGGCTTTGTGACTCGAGTGTTCCAAAAAGTGAAAACAATAAAATTCCTTTTTCAGAATCAATGAAATAAACACGCTGACCACTTTCAATAATTTGTTTGGGTTGAAGTGTAGACTTCGTCAAGTAGGAAAGATACGCTGACCTACTCAGCACTTCAAACTGCCTATTTGTTCGAATGAGCGTGCTTAAATTAGCGTCATACATCCACAATGCGTCTCCTTTCGACCCCGCAACACACGTGATTTGCCCTTGAAAGCGTTCGTTCAAAAAAACAGGTTCTTCCAGCACGTTGAGCGTGTTATCTAAAAAAACGAGTGAACCTTGATCCTCAAAGAAAAGAAAAGGGACCAAGGGATTTGTTAAATCTAATTGAGCAGATGTCCCGTATTGTAGGGTGCTCAGTCTATAGTCTAGGTTGAAGTTTGAACTGTGCTTTGTTATGTGGTCGGAATAAATTTCGTAAGTGTTTCCAAGCGCATCACACTGCACGCGATGTTGCGCTTGTATGCCGAATACAAGCGCAAATAGGCACGTTGAAATTACAAAGCACGTTTTCATTTATTCAATTCAATTAATTCTTCCAACCACACGCGATCCGTTGCTAATCTAGGTATTTTATGCTGTCCGCCTAACTTGTTTCGTTGCTTCAACCAAGTATAAAACACATCTTTCTTCCCCCTATGTACAATGGGAAATCCCAAATTCAAATTTGTGTTTCGCTTCGCGTCATAATCTGAATTTTCATCGCGTAGGTTTTCATCTAACAAAAAACTAAAACGGTCAAAATCGAAATCATTGTTCTCAAATTCAATAAACCATTCATGCGCTGCGGTTTCATTTTCTTTCGGGAAGGAAGGAGCAACGGTAAATTCTACTACATGTATGTTCATGTGCGCGCAGGTCCTGCGCAAAGCACTCTCCGCATTTTCAACCATGAGTTCTTCGCCGGTGAGGTTAATGAACTGCTTCGTCCTGCCAACAATACGAAATCGGAAAGGGTAGAGGTGTGTAAAGCGAATGGTGTCACCTATTAGATATCTCCAGAGACCGGTATTGGTTGTAATGACAAGCGCATAAACGCGATTGAGTTCTACTTCTTCAAGAGAAAGGGCTTTAGGTTTTTCGCTACTCAATTCTTCGAGCGGAATGAATTCGTAATACACACCATAATCCAACATCAAAAGCATTTCATTTGAATTCAATTGATCTTGAATCCCGAAGAATCCTTCACTGGCATTATACGTTTCGAAAAAATCTGTTGTGCCATTGGGAAGAATTGCGTTGAACTGTTCGCGATAAGGCGCGAAGCTTATTCCTCCATGCATGTACATCTGAAGGTTCGGCCATACTTCATGTATGTGATTAGCTTTCTTCAACTCTAAAATTCGTCGAAGTAGGAGTAGCGTCCAACTTGGCACTCCCGAAAGCACGCGCACGTCTTCATTCATGGTGTTCAGCGCCATTGCATCGAGTTTCTCTTCCCAATTGTCCATAAGCGAAATCTCTCGCTGAGGAACGCGTTTCATTTCCACCCAGAAAGGTAAATTTGAAATAATAATTCCGCTTAAGTCGCCAATGGTGTTTTCTTCCTCCTCACTCATTTTCGTGCTTCCTCCAACAATCAGTGTTTTTCCGGAAAACAAATCGGCGTTTTCACGCAATTGGTAGAATATGGCGAGCAGATCTTTCCCACCCTTGTAATGTCCTTCTTCTAAATTTTCATTTGAAATCGGAATGAATTTACTTCGACTGTTTGTGGTTCCCGAACTTTTCGCAAACCACCTTGTCTTTCCGGGCCAAAGCACATTCCCTTCTCCCTGAATCATTTTTTCGATATACGGAAAATGTTCTTCATAAGAGCGAATGGGAATAGCGTTACGAAAGTCTTCAATGGAGTGAATATTTTCGAATTTGTGTTCTTTCCCGAATGCAGTTAGTGCGGCTTCGTCAATGAGTTTTTGACGAATTTCCTCTTGCACTTCTATAGGGTATTGCTTGAACAACTCCATTTGGTGAAGTCGCTTCTTGATTACCCATCCGAATACTGTATTTCCCGCCATAGTCTCCTTTTGCTTCAAACAAAAATGCCCTCTAAGATAATTCTAGAGGGCATTGCTGTAAAAAGATTTTTGTTAGCGAATCAAATTCAAGTGTCCTTGAATTTCAAAGCGTTCACCTGTCGTTTTCGAAACAACAATAGCCGTCCAGTTGTATACTCCTTCCGGACAATAGTAAGCGCCGTTGTATGTATTTCCTGTCCAAGCAGATTCTGGATCAGTTGTGCTAAAAACAATGTCTCCCCAGCGATTGAATACTTCCAATTTGAAGCGCGTTTCATCAATATCGCTGCCAAGCATCATTACCACGTCGTTCAATCCGTCGTTATTCGGAGTGAATGTATTAGGAAGATAATATTGGAAGATGTTTCGAATAATAATTTCGCCTTCAATGAAATCAGTGCATCCGTTCACATCTGTAACAGTTAAACGAATTGGATATTCTCCACCTGTACCTTGCGGAAAGGTGAAAGTTGGATTTTGTGCTGAAGAAGTTCCTAGCGGTGCTCCGATGTTGAAGATCCAGTCGTAAGTCACAATGTTGCCAAGCGATTGGTCGGTGAAGTTGATAACAGTGTTGTTCGCGTCTGTGGGCTGCGGATCTGCAATGTATCCTGCCACTGGTGGATCGAAGGATGTCAAGAAGTTAGGAATAGTAGTACTGTATGTACAGCCAATACTTGTTACAACAGACAGAGTCACATCATAGACTCCAGGTGTAGCAAAGTTTAGATCAAGTTGATCTTGATTTAATTGGTAGGTTCCATCACTAATTTCCCACGCCATATTTTGATAGGTAGTCGGATCGGTCGTGTTTATTAAGGTTAGCGTCTCCGGCCAACAATTCGATGGGTCGGGTGAAGTAAATGTAACGGTTACATCAGGAGCAACATCTACGTTAAAGCATTGAGTAATTGTATATCCGCAGTCGTCAACCACGGTTAAACAAGCTTGCCCACTCACAGTTGGATTAATCAATGCATCTGGAGTGTTCGCCACAACGGTTCCATTGTAAGTCCACTCATAAGTAAACGGAGCCTGTCCGGAAGCTTGAGTCAATTGATCCAAGTTCAAATCGCCCATGTAACAAATGGCAGTGTCGTTTGCAATGGTCATAGTTGTAGGACCAGCGAATGCAATGTTTAATGTCGAGAACAATGAACATGATCCAAGCGTCACCGTATAGGTATAGTTTCCAGAAGGCATCGTCAATGGATCGAAAATGCCAAAAGGAACAGACGCATTGCTTGGGTTGGTCCAGACTCCGGTGGTTACAGGCGTGCCACCCAATTGAGTAAGCATGTCGAACGCAGGGTCTGTAGAACAAATGTTTATTGAGTTGTCTATTCCAGGATCACCAACAGGGTCAATGCTAACAATAGCTTGATCGGTGCTAGCGCAATCGGGGTGACCAACAGGATAACCCACTAAGGTGTAAGTGGTTTGCTGATCCAACGAACTCATGGTTGGTTGTGGAATATTTGGATTGTTCAAATTTGCAGAAGGTGTCCATTCCCATGTGTATTGAGGGCCGCCGTTGGTGCAGTTAACGTCATATGTCCAAGGTTGGTAAGAACCGCTTGAGCAAGCCACCGAACCATCAGCCGTAAAGGTCACCGTAATACATCCAGTTGGATTAGTCGCTGTCCATGATTGTCCAGTTGCATCTCCCGTATTCCAGTTGCCAATTTGCGGATAAGTGGCGTCAGGTCCATCATAGACATTGAATGTCTCAAAGAATCCTTCCATTTGCCCAGAAATAAAATCAAAAGTCATAAAGGAAACACCATCATTCTGAACGTCGGGGCAGAAGGTCCAGGTAAAGTTTTCTCCGTTGTTGTAACAATAATTAAAGACACCTCCATCAGTGGCACAACTCGGTGTTGGTATACCTTGGAATCCCCCTTGAAGGGTCAAGTCTCCACAAGAATAAACCAAATCAGGACCAGCGGTAATGGTAAGTGGCTCCGTGAATGTTATTTGAATGGTTGAGTCGAAAGAACAGCCGAAGTTGTTTACTACATGGTAGGTGTAATCATACGTTCCTGGTCCTGGTGGATCAATGGTTGCGATATCAGCGTCGGCATCAATAACAACGATATTCGGACCCGTCCAGTATGAAGAGTCAGAGTCAATACCAATGGATGGAGTGAACGTTGTGATTCCAGGGAATAGAGCTGGATTAAAATTAATTCCCCAATAGAAGATGTATCCGTTGTCAATGGCAAGATTATCTGTTACGGTAAATGTCCAAGCCCCGTTTAGCGGACAGCCAACTAAGTCGCACATGTTTCCTGCGGCTGAATATGTCCCAGGAGTTAGAGAATTTCCGGGAGTCGGTCCACCCGTAGGAGTGGTTAATCCACCTGCAGAAGCTTGTCCCCACGTTCCTGTGGTTGAAGTTGGTGCCCAGTAATAATCTGAACCAACGCCAGGATTTGTAGATCCGTCATCAATAGCTTCTCCAAGGAATGTTCCACCTCCGCCATTGGTTCCCCATGTTACCAAGTCAACGGTTGTTCCATCTGGACAAGTGATTGAGATACCTAGATCCCCCATATAGCTATGTTCCATATTTACCATAACGCTGTACAAATCGGCGCATGTTGCAAGGGTAGCCCCAGCCTCGAAGAAATCGAAATTCAAAGATGTTGAGTACGAGAATCCTGCACCATCCGCCAAATAAGTCGTTCCAGCAACTACTTGAGGAGGAAGAGCCGTCCACTGGGTACTCTGAGAAGAACCTTGTAAAATAACTTGCTCACCAAAACATGTTGTCTCGGTAATATTATTCAATTCAGGGAAAGTAGGAATGGTTGAAACCAATACTTGAAGCGGTGTTGTGTTCAAACTTTGGCAACCGTTGTTATCCTCAACAGTAAGTGTCACAACGTATTCCCCGGGCTCATTGAACGTATGTGAAGTTAATTGTCCCGATAAACTATCAATAGAGCCATCGTCGAAATTCCAGAAGTACTGTTCAAGCGTAAAACCAGGTTCGGCGAAAGATCCTACACCACTGAAATCAATTTCATCACCAATGCATATTGAGACAGACTGTTCCGGCCCAACAGGAGAAGGATTCGAAATAACTGAGTTTTGTGTTGGTGGAGCGCAAGGGGTAGTACAAGAAATTGCAGCTTCGAATCCAGGAGAAGTTGCGTTGGCATTTCCATTGTCAGAAAAAACAACCGTTAAACATCCTGAAGGGTTGTTTACTGTTCCGGTAACTTGGAGACCCTGTAAGGTGTTTCCGGTGTAGCTTCCTAATTGGGCAGCACTCGTGTTCGGTCCATCGAAAATAGTGAAGTAGTCACTGTTGTTTCCGTTAGGAGAAGTCTGCAAGGCAAATGCAGAAAAGTCAAGTTGAATAACATCGCCTGGGGTATCTGGGCAAATGGTCATTGTGTAGTTGGCGTCGGGATAAGGATTTCCACCACCCGCATCGAACAATGATCCTGAGCAAGTTGAAATCGTAGTCGTGCTCATGCAGTAGTTGCCAGGAACGCCGCAATCTAATTGAGCAAAAGCCGATGACGAAATGACAAAAAGGAAAGCTACGGATAAGAATTTATTCATTCTTGAAGTTGATTTAGTTTATTGACGCATTTGCACAACAAATGGTTGCACGGAATTGTCATAAAATACAGCGACGCGAAATTAACAAAATATTGGCCTACTTTTTACAAGAAATAGCACAAACAAAAGGGCCTTCGAAAAGGCCCTGATGTTAGGTATTTGAGGTTTTGGTTAAGGTACAATTGTAAGTGTTCCACTATAATAACGAGCGTCATTTCCATCTTCACCATAGATCAAAACGATCCAAGGAAATTGTTGTCCAGCGGTTGCTTTTTTTCCAGCCTTCATTTCACCTTTCCAAACTTTCGCTTTCGAGGTTGATTCAAATATAATGTTCTCACCATCATAAATAGAAAGTTTGAATCTGTTACCCCCTTTTTTTAGTGCGTCTGGCATGAAGGTAATTTCTTGTTCGCTCATTTTTAAAACTGCCCCTAGGTTGAAGTCTGCGTTCACCTGAACTATTTTGACTTGTTCGTCTTTACATCCGAATGCATTTTGCACTTCAAGAATTACAGGTTGTTTCCCCTTTGAGTTGTATATTACGCTAGGAGAAACTTCAGTTGAACTTCGGTTTTCAGTGAATCTCCAAACAAAACTATTTGCGTTAACACTTGTGTTAACAAATTTCGCAGTTGGTTCTCCAACAGGGCTATTTGTGTAAGACCACTCGAAATCCGCTTCAGGCTTAGGATTGATGGTAATCAAATCGCGCATTGCAATGGTTGAGATTTGTCCGTCGTTCGGATTCGTTACAGACAACGACACATCAAACGTTCCAGCTTTCTTGTAAATGTGAACGGGATTCTCTTGATTCGAGAAACTTCCATCACCGAAATTCCACAAGTAACTGCCGTTTTTCGGGCTGTTCTTGGCAGTGAAGTTCACTTCTGTTCCAGCGCACGCTGTGCGTATGCTTGGCTCAATAAATAACGATTTGTTTTTAATCTCAACACGCTCAGCAGTTTCGGGGCTGTTCTCAATTACCTCAGAATTGGATGAACGCGCGTCTGAAACTTCTTTTGAGTTTGAATTCTTGTTTTCGGATTCACTTTTTAATGAAGCTGAGGAGGAGTTGATCACATCATTATTGAATTCAGTAATGATATCAGAAATACCAGATTCTCTGTTAGCATCTACATCTGTTGCACGCGGAATAGCTACGTTATTGGCAACTTCAGTTGCATTTGGTGTTGAATTTAAAGCAACTTTATTCTCGTTAGAGATAACCAAGTATCCTGAAACACCTACAATTACGGTCACGGCTGCAACACCACCCCAGAATGCTAAACTTGCAATTAATCGCTTGCGCAAAATGCGTCGACTAACTTGCGTCCACTCCGAAGAACTATAAGGCAACTCATAATTCTTATAAGCGTCTTGTATTCCTTGCTCAAATTTGTCCAACGGGTTACGATTCATTCGCCGCGTTAATTTTATTTTTTAATAATATCTTTTTCATGTTCTTCTTGGCCTTGGCGTAGTTACTTTTTGAAGTCCCTAAACTAATGCCCAGTTTCTCACTAATTTCTTGGTGAGAAAAATTTTCGAAGACATACAAGTTGAAAACTGTACGATAGACAGGTGTCAAATGTTGCATGGCTTCAACGATGTGGTGGGGTTGAAAGTCGTAAATGTCTGATTCCTGCTCATCTTCCTCATCTGCACTTTCTTCAACAAAGTGCTTAGAATTTTCTAAGTCAAGGTCCACGTGGTGCTTCTTCTTTCGATATTGGTCAATTGATAAATTCACCATGATTCGCCTTATCCATCCCTCCAGGGAACCATTTCCCTCGAATTTTTCCAAGCTAGAAAAAACTTTAATGAAACCGTCCTGCACCATGTCTTTCGCCTCATCTGTAGAACTTGCATAGCGCAAGCAAACAGCTTTCATTTTCCCATAATACATTTTATATACAGCATGTTGGCTTCGGCTGTCTCCTTTAAGGCAGCCGTCAATCAGTTCTTGTTGGGAGCGTTCTGTTGACACCAATAATTTGTGTTAAGACGAGATTAAGTTCAAGGGTTGCCTCGAAGGACTTTAGTCAAATGTAATTCTTTCTTTTTGTTTTGTTGAACCTATTTCGTTTTGTCTCGCCTAATTTTGCAACATGAAAAGGGTAGTGGTTGGTTTATCGGGCGGGGTAGATTCTGCGGTTACCGCGCACTTGCTTATTGAGCAAGGCTATGAGGTAATTGCAGTTTTTATGCGGAATTGGCACGATGAGACAGTCGTTATTAATAATGAATGCCCTTGGATTACCGATTCGAACGATGCCATGCTCGTTGCAGAGCACCTGGGAATTCCCTTTCACGTATTAGACCTCAGCGTTGAATATCGCGAGCGTATTGTTGAGTATATGTTTCATGAATACGAGTTGGGAAGAACTCCTAATCCAGATGTCTTGTGTAACAGAGAGATCAAATTCGATGTGTTTCTTAAGGCAGCTGAACAACTCAAGGCAGATTTCGTAGCAACCGGACATTACGTTCGCAAATCTGAAACAGTTGAGAATGGGGTTACTCATTACCATTTGCTTGCAGGGGCCGACGCAAACAAAGACCAAAGCTATTTCTTGTGTCAGTTGAATCAAACCCAATTAAGCAAAGCTCTTTTTCCAATCGGAGAATTAACGAAGCCTGAGGTGCGCCTTATTGCAGCCGAACTCCAACTTCCGAACGCGGATAAAAAAGATTCTCAAGGTTTATGTTTCATTGGGAAAGTAAAACTTCCCGTTTTCCTTCAGCAACAATTAGCTCCAAAAAAAGGAAGAGTCTTGCGTTTAAAAGACGAGTTCCTTCCACAATTGAACGAGTTAGTTGAAGAAACATCATTGGATCCTAAAGCACTTTCTCGTCCACAAGTGTTTACTCCCGAAATGTGCGACGATGTTGGAGAACACAACGGAGCACATTATTATACTGTTGGTCAGAGAAGAGGGTTGGGAATTGGCGGACAAGCTATTCCATTGTTTGTGGTTGCTATTGATGTGGAAAAGAATGTAGTGTACTCGGCTCAAGGGGAAACCCACCCAGCTCTAGCAAGAAGAGGTCTAGCCATTCGCAATGAAGAGGCACATTGGATTCAAGAAAACTTAAAACCGAATCAAGGTCAGGTTTTAGAAGTCGCCTGTCGAATAAGATACAGACAGCCACTTTTCAAGGCAAATGTCTCGGTTGGAAATGAATTCACCTACGTAATTTTTCACGAAACGCAATTCGGCGTGGCCAAGGGCCAGTTCGCCGCTTTTTATATTGGAGAGGAATTAATTGGAAGCGGGGCAATTTATGAATAACAGGTTAATTCTAATGCTTTTCCTAGCCCTTTTTGCGAGTCAGAAAGCAGCTGCACAATTCGATGACGCGACCATTGAGATGGGGACTCCAACGTTTACTGACGATCCTTTTTACGGTCACGGAGTTTGTTTCGTTGATGTAAACAAGGACGGGTGGGATGATGTAACGTGCTGTACATTTTCAAGTGGTGTTGTAGTATATGAAAATACGGGCAGCAGTTGGGTACGAAGAACAATTGTTCCAAATAACGGAAATGCGAAATGTGCTGTTTATGCAGATTACGATCGTGACAATGACTTGGATGTGTTTGTTACTTATCGTTTTGAAGAAATGAGGCTGTACAGAAACGATGGTAATTGGATATTTTCCGATGTTTCTGAAGAGGCAGGAATCCTTGGTTTTCCGTTGGTTGCAACATGGGGTGCAACCTGGGACGATTACAACAAGGATGGGTGGCCAGATATTTTTGTTGTTAATTATGATGGGTCCATGTCTGCTTTTAATAGACTATTGCGAAACAATGGTAATGGAACGTTCAGCGATGAGGCAGCCGTGCTTGGATTGCAAGGCGGAGGAACCTTTCCTTTTATGCCAACTTTTTTTCATGCCAATCAAGATAATTACAACGATCTTTTTGTTTGTGTCGATTTTGGACCGTCAGATAGGCTGTTTTTGGGGAATAGTCAAGGTGGTTTTACCAATGTGTCGAATACTTGTGGTTTGAATTTTTCGGTGAATAACATGACATCTTCTCCGGGAGATTTCGATAACGATGGAGACTTCGACTTGTTTTTAACGAATACGCCAGGCAACGGTTCGTATTTTTATAAAAATAACGGTGGAGCCATTTTTTCTAATGCAACCACTTCAGCGAATGCAAGCATCTCAGCTTGGACTTGGGGAGCCGCTTGGCTAGATTACAACAATGATATGAATTTAGATATTGCCGTTGCAAGTCAGCTTAATAATGGAGAATCGTCAGTTTATTTGCTCAAAGGGAACGGAACGTCTTTTCAAGATGTAACCCCCTCGCTTCTAAAGTTTGTTCCGAGTTCTAACTATTCAATCGCCAAAGGAGATTGCAATCGAGATGGATATTCAGATTTTTATTTGAATGTTGAGGATGGCGGTTACAATCGACTTTACAAGAATAATCTAGAAGGCAATAATTCATTCAAGGTTGAATTAGAAGGTACCTTGAGTAATAAAGAGGGGTACGGAACGCGATTGACATATTATATCAATGGTGGAAAGCGAGTGACCCAATTAAGAAGTGGAGAACAATATCTGTCGCAGAACAGCCAGCATCTGATTCTTCCGACAGGCTCAAGCACTTGGGTTGATAGTCTTATTCTGATTTGGCCTTCTGGTGTGATTGATAAGTATTTTAATTTTCAATCGAACAAGCACTATCACTTAAAAGAAGATGATACCTCCCCAATTCAAATCCAAGCTGCCGACCTTGAGGTTTGTTCAGGTGACAGTACAACCGTTGCTACGGTCAACAATGAACCTGTAGTTTGGAACACAGGCGTGATCTCGAATTCAATTACAGCCGAAGGTGGGGAGGTCTATTATGGATTGTTTCAGGATAGTCGGAATATCTTTTGGTTTACAGACTCTGTTCAAGTTGATTTGATTCAAACCGATTCAGTTTCCTACACCATTACACCCCCTCTCTGCAGTGGTGAACAAACCGGGGAAGTCTGCCTTGAAGGGTTAGATGTTTTTTTTGTTCAGAATAATAATCAATGTTTAAATAATCTTCAATCAGGAATAAACAATTTAGAAGTAAGTAACGGAGGGTGTTTTGAAGTTGTTTCTTTAATCGTTCCTCAAGTCACTTTTGAAGATCCTGAGGTTGTTGTTGTTCAACCAAGTTGCCTGAATGAATATGTGAGTTCAATTCAGGTAAATGATGGTTGGAATTTTTCAGGGGAACAGTTTTTAGATTCACTACCGCTCGGATTGAATTTCTTGGTAGCGAATTTAGGTTGGTGCCAATCAGAGATCAGTTTTGAAATACTAATGCCTGAAATATTTGACTTGGATGTGAATACAACAGATCCGCTTTGCAACAATGAAGGTAGTTTTGGCAATATTGAAGTGGAATTGCAAGATTCTGTGCTTTACCAATTATTCCAGAACGACTTAATTCTTGATTCAAATTATACAGGAGCTTTTGATTCATTGTCACCGGGAAGCTACTTTCTGAGTTGTTTAAACAATTTAGGATGCAACTTCTCGTCAACTGTTGAAATTAACTCTCCAACTGAAGTGGATTTTCAAGAAAATGTTTTTCACCCATTGTGCCACGATGATAGCTCTGGACATGTTGTTTTATTCTCGGAAGATGAGTTTTTATTCTATTATCTATTTCAGGGCAATGATACAATTCAGTATTCGAATTCGGGTGAATTTACAAATCTTCCGGGAGGAGTATATTCGTTACAAGGTATAGATCAAAATGGTTGTAAAGTGCTGCACGAAATTGAGTTGAACAACCCAAATGAATTATTGCTGACCGTTGACACGTTAGCATGGGAGGGCAGTTTTCCAATTACATTAGAAAGCACTGTTGAGAACGCCGCGCTGCCCCTGGTGTATAATTGGTCGTCCAATTGTTCTACGAGTTTTTGTGAGTTCTTCTCCTCAAGTTCCGTGACTTTGGAAGTCATTGATGCAAACGGATGCGAAGATTCTTGGAATTGGAATATCCCCTTGTTTGTTAATGATGAAGCTTTGCTGACAATTAATGTTAACGGTTCAACTGTAAATTTCTCAGAAGAAGGCAAGCTCACTATTTACAATCTTCTCGGACAACTAATCGCCGAAGAACAGGCTCAATCGTATGTTTTTACAACCGCTAACGCCTACATTATTAGGTTTAAGCGAAACAATGGTCAAGTGCAATTTTTCAAGGTGGTTATCTAAAAGGAATTTCAACATTTCCAAGAATGAGCAACTTTTTTCCTTTTACTAAAGTCTGATTAACAGCGAGTCAATATATATTCGTATCTCTAATCCAAAACTATGAAACAAATTTTACGTTTAGTTTTAATTGCTTTGTTCATCGCGACAGGTGTTGTTGCGAAAGCGCAGGCAGATTCCACTTGTACGCAAGTGTCGTACTCTGTAACTCCAGGGTTTTATCCAAATGAAATGTCCTACACTGTTGTTAATACGACGACAGGCTCTGTTGTTGCTACAGGAACAGGCACAACCCCGAGCGGCGTATGGTGTCTACCAGTAGGATGCTACGGCGTGAATATGTTCGATTCATACGGAGACGGATGGAATGGAGGTTCTTTAAACATATTTGTAATGGGAGAAACTTCTTATACCGGGACGTTTTCACTAGGAAATCAAGGAACATTTATGTTTGGTGTTGGAGTAGGAAATTGCGGAATAGCGGCAGTTGAAGGGTGCACAGACCCATCGGCTTCTAATTACAACCCTATTGCCAACATCAATGTCGGTTGTCTTTACGAAGGCTGTACAGATCCAACAGCGACTAATTTTAATTCAAACGCAAATGTAGACAACGGTTCTTGCACCTATTGCAACGGAGTTGGGAGCGTTAACGCTTCTCTCTATATCTGCACGTTTTCGAACGGAGCGCAAGTTGCTTTATCTATTTTGAATTCTGCTGGAGACACAATTTGGACTTCACCAATTTTAGGAAATGTAGCCATTTTCAACACATCTCTTTGTCTTCAAGCAGGTGAATGTTACACTGCCGTGATGTCGAATTCAGCGGGTTTCACCGGTTGGAATAACGGATATTTCTGGATAAACAACGGACAAGGTCAAGTGATTCATACTGGGCTGGAAAGCAATCAAACGTCCCAATCAGTTTTATTCAGTGTAGACGGAACATGCGGAGATGTTTTCGGATGTACAAATATTTTAGCTTCCAACTACAATTCTGCCGCAACAATAGATGACGGTTCATGTATTTTGTCATTCGGATGTACAGATTCGACAGCCTTGAACTATGACGCAGCAGCGGTTGTAGACGATGGTTCTTGCTTCACAGGATGTGAAACAGGCAATACGGTTGTTGTTTCCTTCAATCCGGGAACGTTCGCGAATGAATCGTTGTACACCATTAATGATGAATTTGGAACAACTGTTTTACAAAGCTATGTGAACATGGCGAATACAAACAACATGGCCTACGGATGTCTGTCAGACAACTGTTACACGCTGTATATGTATGATTCATTCGGAGACGGATGGGACGGTGGTGCCACCTCAGGAATTACGATTAATGTGAATGGTTCAGATTTGGTTACTGAAGATCTTGAGTCTGGAAATTATGAAGCTGTTATTTTTGGAATCAACTCTGAGTGTTTTGTTGACACAACGACTTGTTCGACTCTAATTGAGTTAATGCCAGATTCAATGGTTGAAATGGAAAATGCCGTAATGATATACTGGAATGAAGATTTATCTAACATAAGCTCTGTTTTCTGGGATTTCGGAAACGGAATGACTTCGACAGATTTTTACCCGGTATATTTCTATGATTCTGTTGGAACTTACAGTGTGTGTTTGGAAGTTTACTTTACGAATGGATGTACAGCTTCGAGTTGCGTAACCTTCACCATGGATGCAAACGGAGTTTCTGGTCCTGGCGGCGCGCAAATGAATGGATTCTGGTTGAACACAACGGGTACCTATCCGAACAATGTGAACGAATTGACTTCAACTCAAACTTCAGTAAACATGTTCCCGAATCCAACTTCAGGAAATGTTGCTGTGAAGGCTTCACAATTGAACCCAAGCGAGAATACAATCGTTCGCATCTATTCAATCGATGGAAAAGAAGTGTTTGCGAACAACTTCGGTAGCGGAGCGGCTAACAACACTTTCCAATTGAATGTTTCTGAATTGAGCAATGGATATTATTTCTTGTCACTTCAAAATGGCAATCAACTTCAACGCGTTTCATTCGTAAAAGAATAGGTTGATTATTCATTTACGAAGAAAAGAGCTGTCAATAGACAGCTCTTTTTTTTACCTTTACCGTGAAGGATTCGTCTAGATAAGTAAAAATGTGTTTTATGAAAAAGTTTGTTTCTTCAATAGTGGTTTTATTTGTTGGAATGATAGTATTCGTGAGTTGCGACAAGTACCAAAAGGGGTATGACTGCACCGGAAACATTCCGACTTACAACAACGATATTAAAGCAATTTATGATGCGAATTGTGCGACATCGGGATGTCACAATTCGCAATATCATTCTTCAGGAATTGATTTAAGCACATACGGTGGAGCGGCAGCCGCGAATAACGACGCTATTCTCGGGTCAGTGGAACACGATGCCGGTTACAGCGCAATGCCGCAGAACGGTACCAAATTAACAGACGTTCAAATCAAGAAAATCTACTGTTGGATGCGGAACAACAAGCCTTTGTAGGCTTGTGAATTGCTGAAACGCTTCATTCGTGCGTATCTTTGCCGAATGAGTTATACTATTGTTATTGTAGGTAGACCGAATGTAGGGAAGTCAACGTTATTTAATCGTCTTACAGAAACGTCAGACGCTATTGTAGAACCAACAGCCGGAGTTACCCGTGATCGTAAGTACGGAACAGGCCAGTGGGGCGGAAAAGAATTTATTGTAGTAGATACCGGTGGAGTTGTTACGAACAGCGATGACGCGTTCGAACAAGACATTAACAGTCAAGTGCGCTTAGCCATTGCCGAAGCTGATCGCATTCTATTCATGGTAGATGCGAAAGAAGGAATGACCGAGTGGGACGAAGAAATTGCAGATATGCTTCGCAGAGCGAACAAGCCAGTTCTTTTGGTTTGTAACAAAGTAGATACTTCAGACAAAGAAATATTAGCAACAGAATTTTACGCGTTGGGATTCGGAGAGAAGTTGTTCAGCATTAGTGCAAACAACGGTTACGGTTCTGGAGATTTGCTCGACGAGTTGTTGCAGGAAATGCCTGAGATCGACGAGTCGGAAATGCCAGACTTGCCGAAGATTGCCATTGTTGGAAGACCGAACGTAGGGAAGTCTTCGTTGTTGAACACCTTGTTGGGTAACGACAGAAGTATTGTTTCCGATGTTGCAGGAACCACACGTGACGCTGTTCACACGCACTTCAAGGCCTTCAACAAAGAATTGATGTTGATTGATACAGCGGGTTTACGTAAGCGTAAGCAGATTGAAGATGATATTGAATTCTTCAGTGCTATTCGTACCATAAAATCTATTCGCAACGCAGACGTTTGTATGTTGTTGATCGATGCGGTTGAAGGAATTACTAAGCAAGATTTAACCATCTTTGGTGAGATTACAGAAGCCAACAGAGGTATTGTTATTTTGGTGAACAAGTGGGACATGGTAGAGAAAGATCACAAGAGTGTGGATGTCATGACCGAAGAAATTAAGAAGCGTATTGCACCGTTCACCGACGTTCCAATTCTCTTCACTTCGAACATTACCAAGCAACGTATTCTAAAAGCATTGGAAGCGGCTATGGAGGTTTATGAAAATCGTCTACAGCATTTCTCTACTTCTAAGTTGAACGACATCATGTTGCCAATTATTCAAGCTTATCCGCCACCGGTTGTGAAAGGTAAGGAAGTGAAAATTAAATACATCACGCAACTTCCAACGAAGAGTCCGGCTATTGCATTTTTCTGCAACACGCCACAGAACGTCGTTTCGTCATACCAGCGTTTCTTAGAAAACAAGCTCCGCGAAAACTTCCGTTTAACGGGGGTTCCGGTGAGGCTTTACTTCCGTCAGAAATAAAGTGCGAAGCACGAATGTTGCGTAGCAACGAATGTGGCTTTGCCACGAATGCCTTTGGCGAATGCTTCGCGAATGTCTTCGACTGATTTTATATAACGAAGTTCAAACAACGTAGTTAGAATACACTCATTGATTTTTCTATTGACTGTGCTTATCGCATGTAATGTGTTTATTCCTTTCGAAAGTCAATGGTTATATGCTTTTCGATGCGATTTTCAGAAATTTACGCATAACCATATTTTAGATTGTCACTTTATTAGGTATAATTTCGATTTGGGATAATAGGATACTCCTAAAAAGATCAAAAATATTTATATGACTGAGGCACAATCTAAAATTAAAGTTCAACATTCAGAAGTGAGTGTAATTCGCAGAGATGGTAGTGATTTTTTTTCGCTTACAGATATTGCAAAGTATAAAAACCCGAATGAGCCATTTTCGGTAATAAATAATTGGTTAAGGAGTAGAAGCACTATTGAGTTTGTCGGGTTGTGGGAGAAATTAAATAATTCGAATTTTAAACCTATCGAATTCGAGAGGTTTAGATCAGAGGCTGGAAGTAATTATTTCGTGTTATCTCCTCAAAGATGGATTGAAAGTACCAATGCCAAAGGTATTATTTCAAAATCGGGACGTTATGGCGGAACCTTTGCTCACGAAGATATTGCATTCGAGTTTGCTTCATGGATTTCGTCTGAGTTTAAGTTGTATTTGATCACCGAATTCAAGCGACTTAAACGAGAAGAAAACAAGAGTCTTGAGTTGGAATGGGGTGTGCAAAGAACGATAACTAAAATTAATTATCGCATTCATACCGACGCGATAAAAGATAATTTAGTTCCTAAACTTCTGACTAGGGCAGAAGCTTCATCTGTATATGCCAACGAGGCTGATTTGTTAAATGTGGCTCTTTTTGGAATAACTGCAAAAGATTGGCGAGATTCTCAGACAACTAAGTCTGGAAATATTAGAGACCATGCCACATTGGAGCAATTGGTGGTTTTAAGTAACATGGAAAGTATAAATGCTTTGTTAATCCATCAAGGACAGGCTCAAACTGATCGGTTGATACAATTAAATAAGGTCGCAATTATGCAAATGAAGTCTTTGGTAGGGCACAAAGTGGTCGAGAAATTTAAGACAATCAGAAAAGTTAAGTAGCACTTTAGTAGTACTTTTTTCAATTAAATCAAAGCCTCTCCGTTAAGTTCTACAGATGCATAAGCTGCAAATTCAGCAACGAGCGCAGCTCAGCCATCAATTAGCGCAGTTTTTCCTGCTTGAGCTTGTACGTTAGCAATTATTAAAACTGTAAAGAGGAAAGTAATTAAACGATACATTGTTTTTTTCAAGCTAAAATGGGTAAGATGTTTACAGGAAGCATTTTTACTTATTAGGTCTTACTATTGTTTATAACCATAATGATTTTCTAATTACAACCTAGGAATTACGCATCTCGATACCTATCGGGAGGAATAAAACCTTCGGTTTTCCCATAACGCAGTTCCAATTACGAAGTAGGAATTATGCAATAGGAATTACGCAGTAGGAATAAAACCGAAGGTTTTCCAATTACAAAGTTACAACGACAAGCGTCCTCGCCCCCTTAAGAACAAGCGCATAGGTTCCTTGCGACAATTCAGAAACGTCAATGGCTGTTTGTGTCGATTGAATTTTATTCGTCAGAACCAATTGTCCAACGTTGTTGTATAGCGAATAGTTTTCACCAATGAGTGCTTCTGAAACGGTGATGTTTAATTGATTTGAAGCGGGATTTGGATAAATGGAAAGTGAAATTGACGGTGAAAGAGTTTCCACGGCAGTAGGCATTTCAAGAACTTGGCAGTCGGCTAAATCTTCGTTGAAGAATTGCTT
The DNA here is from genome assembly GCA_945881835.1 of Chryseobacterium gleum. Classification (GTDB taxonomy): domain Bacteria; phylum Bacteroidota; class Bacteroidia; order Flavobacteriales_D; family Sanyastnellaceae; genus CAIZGX01. The sequence goes on from CAMCVP010000001.1 coordinate 662,965, forward strand.
CACGGTATTCATGTATGTCACATTTACGGTTTCTACAGAAGTGTCAGAGCCAGGTTCAGCTTGCGCGAACACATACGCTAAATCAAGAAAATTGCTTTCTCCGGGTTCATAGGTGAAAGGAAGCGTGGTGCCCAATTGTCTCATGTCGCTTGGAGGAGGGCCGTTATCGCTGTGTGTGAATTGTTCTGACGTCGAAACCATTTCGTTATAAATGTCAGAGGTTCCAGGGGCCCAATACGTCACAGGGTTTCCGGTGGTCGGATGAAGGACATCTGAACCGTCGATGTGTTTTCCAAGCATGAGGTTGTAGTATGTGGTGGGGTAGCCTCCGCTTGGTTCTCCCAAGATTGGATTTGAACTGTTAATGTAGTTTACGCTACCAGCTAAGCCCGAACGTTCGTTATCTACTATTCCGTCACCGAATCCAAATCCTCTTTCACCATAACCATTGAGCGCTTCGGCAAGCACATTGTTGTAATTGGCGTTGTCGATTAAATCTGCATCGAGCAATGGACCGCGAAGAAGTAGCATGCTTTCAATGGTTGGAATATCTCCGTATGAAGGAGCACCGCTTAGAGAATAATCAGAAGCAGTCCCGGTGTATGCATACACAGCGCCATAGGCCACGTCTGTAGCACTGTAGTCGTTGAATGCATTCCCGATGTCCAAGTCATTCATTTGTGAAATGCGCGTGTTATAATAGGTTTGATTCGATTTGTTGGTGAATTTGAATTTCGTAAAGAAGGTGTTGTTAACGGCGGGTATGTTAGGAGTGTCGAAGGCGTAGACCCACATTTCAACCTGATTACCCATTTTCGGAATGGGAGAATTTCCAATGTCGTTAATGATTAAGTAAAGACATTCGTCTCCACAAATGGTCGGATAGTCTCCGTCTTGCGGATTGTAAAGATTATCGCCGTTGTAATCATGAAAAGGAGCGAGGTTGAAGTCATAGCCGAGTGTCACATCTCCGTGTGCCGGCCAGGTTAGGAAGTCTGCCGGAATGGTATATCCGTTTGGGAAGAGTGTTGCGGTTGTTCCGTTTTGAAGTGACTCGAAATAGGCAACGTGCGTATTTATTTCATTTTGTTTAATGTTCCAGACGTAGTTGAACGACTCGCTGTAGGTTGAGTCTGCTGCGGTGTTTTGGGTGAGTGGCCCGTAGAACCAAGAATGAACATCAGAGAAGAAGTATTGCGAGGTAAGAAGCAGTTCGCCTTGGTCGTTGGTTCCGCAGATCCACGGGCATGCTGCGAAGATGGTTCCAGCGCTATCGTTTGCGGGCATCCAGCTACCTTTTTCAAAAGTTGGGTGATATCCAATGATGCCATTTGCCGAAACCACTAGTTTGACATTGTTTGTATTCAACGTTGCATAGTTGGGCGTGGTTTGTCCGAAAGCGAAGTTTGCGGTTAAGCCAATTAAAAAGGTAAATGCGTATTGAATTTTCATACTCGAATTATTTGAAACGAATTTAACTTTTAAGATTGAATTAAAATTTCGAAATAATTGGAATAATTACGGTTCTTCCGATGCCGGAGGCGAATGTTGCACAGCAACTGATGTGCAAGCACGAATGTTACATTGTAACGAATGCCCTGCGGGCGAATGTCTTCGACGTTTTTAATTGCGAAGTAGGAATTATGCAATAGGAATTACGAAGTGTCCTTGCCTGATTTAGGTTGTCACTTTTACTATCATCCTCATGGTTAATTAGACAAATTTAAAGTTTTATTTCTTGGTTGTGTAGGATTTCTAGGTTTGAGTTCAAGTTGATAAGTAGGAGTATTATAATT
>CAMCVP010000002.1 GCA_945881835.1 Chryseobacterium gleum
TCGTTAACGAGCACCGATTGGCAGTGGTCCAATGCTGTAAGTGGAGGCAGTGGCACAACAGCCAAGATAAACAGCATTGCCATGCGCAACAACCACGAAGGCGTGGTGGTAGGAGCGGGCGCGCATTACGTTCGTTTTTTAACCAACTATGCAGGGGTTTACTCGCAGCGTTTTTGGTACGATAAGCTGGGCCGCATTGTGCTAAGTCAGAACACGAAGCAGCATGACAACGGCACGTACAGTTACAGTTTATACGATGCGCAGGGTCGCGTAGAAGAGGCAGGCGTAAAACAAGAAAACACGAGCACGACGGGCTTGCACATGAGCGATGTTCAGGGCGCCGATGTGGGTGGGGCGTTTAATCCGCTGGCCATAGAAGTTAGTTCAAGCAGTGGAAGCAGCAGTGCTTCGCCGTTTATGCAATGGATAACGCAGGGCGCAAACACCAGCACAGGTGTTAACACCACGCGCACCGAGGTAACACGTACAACCTACGATGCACCGCTGGTAAGTGGTATTCCATCTTTTACGCAAAACAACTTGCGCAAGCGCGTGAGTACTGTTGTGTATCAGAAGGTGTATCACAGCAATGCATCGCAGGGGTATGCGCACGCCACGCATTACAGCTATGACATTCACGGCAATGTGAATGAACTGGTGCAAGACAACCCCGAGATGGCCGTAACGAGTAGCTTGTCCGATCAGCGTTACAAGCGCCTGGAGTACGACTATGATTTAATCTCGGGAAAGGTCAACAGGGTGAGTTACCAGCGAGGAGCGCGCGATGCGTGGCACCATTGGTATGAGTATGATGCAGATAACCGCATTACGCAGGTGTACACCTCAACACATCCCGACCCAATAGCCATGGCCGGAACCACAATCACCGATCCAACGGTGGTGAGTGCGCTGTGGGAGCAGGATAGCAAGTATTTTTATTACGCGCATGGTCCGCTTATGCGACAGGAGTTGGGTAGCAACCAGGTGCAAGGCGTTGACTACGCCTATACCTTGCAGGGGTGGATAAAAGGCATCAACAGCAACGCGTTAGACGCCACAAAAGACATGGGTCACGACGGCTCAGGCACGGGACTGAACGGACGCTTTGGTCGCGATGTGGCTAGTTTTAGTTTAAGTTATTACGAAGGCGACTTTAGCAGTGTGGCTTCTACAGGAGCGTTTAGCGGTGTGGTGGGCAGTGATTTAGAGGCCGAGAGTCGTAATTTATACAACGGCAACATCCGCATTATGCAAACAACGTTGATGGAAAACAACGGGTCGGGCGCACTTGCTGCGAGTAATTTGGGAATGGCGTACAAGTACGATCAGTTGAACCGACTGAAGCAGGCCAAAGGGTTTACGCAATTCACGCCGTCTACCAACACGTGGGCGGCCTCGAGCGGAGCCGCATGCGAGCACAACAATTTCTTTACCTTTGATGCTAACGGCAATATTCTAACGCAGCAGCGTTATGAAGGAAGCACGTTAGTAGACAACCTCAGTTATCAGTATGCAACCAACAGCACAGGAGACTTGTTAAGCAACCGATTGTATAGCGTAGATGATGCGGTAACGGTAGCCTCGTTATCGGCTACGGATATGGAGGACATGCCGCTGTACAACAATGCGTCGCCTAATGCGAGTAACAATTACAAGTACACGCAGATTGGTGAGTTGAAGTCAGACAACCAAGAAGAGATCTCTGAGATACAATGGCGGGTAGACAGTAAGATATCGGAGATTACGCGCACGAGTGGCTCTTCGAAGAAGAACTTAAAGTTCGAGTACGACGCCATGGGTAACAGGGTTGCTAAGCACGTGTATGCAGGCAGTGTGCTTGAGTCGAGCACGTATTACGTTCGCGATGCGCAAGGAAATGTCATGGGGGTGTATGAGCACAAGATGGACGCCGAGAATGCGGTAATGGAGTACAAGCTCATCGAAAGAAACATTTACGGCAGTGCTCAGGTGGGTATTTGTAAGGACACGGTCGATTTAAATATTACAAGCTCAGCCGGAGCATTAACGCAGGCGACGTATTACCACGCAAGGCAGCTCAACCACCGTCAGTACAGCCTCAGCAATCACCTGGGCAATGTGCTTACGACCATTGGCGACGGCAAGGCTGCAGCAGACAGCAACAACGACGGGGTAATCGACTACTTCACGGCATACATCATCAGCGTCAGTGACTACTCACCGTTCGGGGTTGAGCTAGCAAGCAGAACATGGAGTATTGAAGAGTATCGGAGTGGGTTTAACACACAAGAAAAAGTTCCTGAAATAGCCCCAGGTCATACAACAGCAATGTTCTGGGAATACGATGCAAGACTGGGAAGAAGGTGGCAGTTGGATCCTGTTGTGAAAATTTGGGAAAGTGGCTATGCCACATTAAACAATAACCCAATTCAATTATCAGATCCAAGAGGAGATGACGCTAAAGATCCGATAAAAGTTCAGTCTGGAGATTGTTTATGGGGTATTGCAAAAAAATATAATACAACTGTACAAGCAATAAAAAATGCAAATCCAACTATTAATTGGATGGATAGAGGTAGCACAATTTACCCTGGCGAAACTTTGAATATTCCAATGTCAATAAACGAAATAACGCAAAACCAGCAGCAAAAGCAAAACAAGGCTTGGAATGAACAAATAATGACAAATATTCCATTTGAAGTCGGTGATTTAAATGCGAAAATTGAAAGCAGTGAGCAAAAGGTTAAAAATCCTCAATCAAAGGAGATTAATTTGAAAAAAACGAAGAATATCGTTGGAGCATTTGATGTAGCCCATGGTGCTAAAGAAAATATGTTAAAACACGCAGCCAATTTAAGTCCAGAACTTAATGAATTGGGTTATTTTAAAATAGTTAAGAATACAGGAAAAACTGTACTTGTTTTACAGGTGGGAATTTCCACGTATGAAATTTACAAAGCTGTTAATAACGGAAATTATAGCGAGGCAGTTAAGCCAGCTGCGGATATTACTGTAGCCATTATTGCAGCGGAATGTGGGCCTCCAGGTTGGGTGATAGGAGGTTGTTATTTTATCATGGATTACGCTGGAGCATTTGATAGAAATAATATTACGAATCCCGTTGTGCCAACAAACATTTTTCCGCGTGATAATACCAATGTTAAATTACCAACTTACACTTTGACAAAATGATATACAAAATTATTGGCTATACGTTTTATCGTTCGTATCGAAATTATCTAAAGAAGAATGGCACTAGTGATAGCCCATTGTACTCAGCATTTTTACGTATTACACTGCTCTTGTTTCTAAACATCACTGTGCTAATTGATTTGTTTATACTGTTTTTTATCAATAAAGAACATATGATTATTAATAGAAAAGAAAACGCAATCATTTTTTTATTACTTAGTGCTCTGGTTAATTATGTGGTATTTGTATTTGGTTCGAAATATAAAAAGCTCTTTGAGACTTTTGAAAAAGAATCTGATTTAGAAAGGAAGAGAAATGGACGTTTAATGTGGGGGTATGTTTTATTCTCGGTCGTAATTTCTTTTGCGTTTTATTTCTCGATTGGAATTGTGAATAAGGGGAAATCAGATAGCTCTCATTTGAAAAACAATCACCCCATTCAACGTCATTTAACATCACGGGACTCTCTTTTAGATCTAAAATAGAGAATGTAATTATTTGTGTTGTGAACTTCTTTAATATTTTAGCTTGTTAGTTAATGAAAGAAATTATGTTATTGTTAGATCGGAAGACATTCCATAAATGAAATGAAGGATTCCTCAATAATTTTAAGAAAGGGTTATGGTTCAAGGAAATTATTTCGTTATTTTTCAAAGGCAATTTCCTCAAATTATAAGTCGGAAATTATTGCTTTTAATATGATAGCATTTGAAAATGCTTCAATAAATGACATTAATTCAAATATTATAACTTAGAAATTGATTAACAATTTGGATTGCTTGTTTTAACCTATTTCATTTCTCGAATTTTCCTATAGCAAGGATTTGAAATATACGTCTTTTGGCTTATTGACTATTGATAATGTATTATGGAATTTTGCTAGCATGTAAAATTATTTATGGAAATTCTTGAAAATTTCATTTGAAAGTGACAGAAGAATTTAGATAAAAAATAATGGATAACAAATGGAGCAGGAAAACCAAAATCAAATGAATGAAATTCAGGAATTTCATACTAGACTATTTCAAGGAAATGAGGGGAGTAAATCTATTAAGGAGGAAATTGAGTTTTTATGGAACTTATTAGAAATTAATCAAAATGAAGAAAAGCAAAAGTTAGATAAAATAAGAGATTTCTATATTAAAATTTTCGAAGGTACGGATTCGCAAATATCCTTTAAGTCGAGAATAGAGGGCTTTCATGATGAGTTTTTGGAGAATTGTGACTCCTCAAAATCAGCCAAGACTGAAATAGATAGAATTCTTGAAAGTATCAAAAAGGAATTTGAAAAATTTATTTCTCAATCTTCAGAAGTCAGTGATTACTATATTAGACTGTTGGTTGAAAACGAACAGGGAGAATCAATAACTAAATCAATAGATGATTTTTATAACAAATTATTCGTTGGGGATGAGAAAGATAATTCTTTAAATTCTCAGTTTGATGATTTGTTGAAATCGATGGAAGGACGATTTTCGATAGCGAATGACAAGATTCAACAACTTGAGGATTTTTACTCGAATATATTCGAGGATCAGGTAAATGAAAAAGGTAACGTGTTGAAGCAGTCTCTAATTGGCTCTATAAACAACCAAAAGCTGAGATTAGATAAGTTAATTAAGGAGGCTACAGAGAAGCTCTTTGCTCTCACAGATAGCTCTCTCCATAGCGCGTTTGCGAAAAGAGCCGTCCAATATACTATGGAATTTGAACGACTTGAAAATTTGACTCATAAATTAACTTGGGCTATTATAATTGATACTGTTGTGTTTGGAATAATTCAGTGCTGTCTAATTTTCTTTGACAAGGAGTTCAATTACCATATTTTGATATATCAATTTAGTATCGCGGGAGCTTTGATTTTTGCAATTTGGATGTTTAATAGAAATCAAAAAATAGCGAAAAAATTAGCTGAAGAATATCACCATAAAGCTGCAATAGCTGAGGCTATGACAGGATATAGACAGCTTTATGAATTGGATCATGAAGACAAAGAATATATGGAGCTTTTTAACTCACTAAAAGATCAATTGAATGTGAATCCCTCAAAATCTATTGATAAATTTCTTAATCTCAAATCACCACAGGAAGAAGTTGCGGAGTCATTGAAGAGTGCATTTAGTAGTGAAAAATTGAAGGAGTTTGCTAAATCTTAAGACCATGTATTTTACAAGAATAACTATGCTTTGTGCGTCTGAAGAAAGCGTTTTGCAGGAAGTGAAGATAGAATAAATTCGGAGAATGAATTTATTAACCAAAGTAGGCTCTAGTCTCATCAGTTTAAACAACCTTGCTACTATTGCGCAATAAAAAGACGTTACAATTCGTATTACCTATTTTACCAAAACCAATTCCGTGCTGGCCACGGAAGATCGAACTTTTTACGAATATTTTCCTCCAACAAGCTCTAAAAATGTACAAATGAAAGTTCCCACTTATTATAACGCCAATCGTATTGAGTTGTCAATTATTCAAGCCAAAACGGCATAATTGTCATACGTCTTTTAGCGTATTCTCTTTCAATGAATACCGCTAAATCAATAACCCTTGTTTCCTGATTTTGAAATACCTGTTAACCATTAATTCTATTTCCCGTGTCTTTTCATCAAGATAGGACCAGTTCAGTTTGGAACTTTCCTATTTTAGCTGAAATCAATAAAATTTAATAATATGACATTCACAGGAAACGAAGGTGCAGTGATCACACTAGCAGAAGGATCAAAAATGACAGCCGCTTACCGCGCTAACATCTCTACTGGAGATACCATTGCGCTAGCAGTAGGAAAGAACTTGGTTAACTCAATTCTCGGACAAACAGGATGCATGGGAATTCGTATGTATTTCGCCTTAGACAAAGATGAGAATAAACAACTGGTTTTGGTTGGAGTAGATGCAAACGGAGATGATATGACAGCGGGGGTAATTGTTGACAAGGCATATCTTTGCCCACCGACCTGTTCTCAAAAGAACCCCCTAAATTCTTAAAGTTTACCTAAATGAATATTGAGTTTTTTATTTCCCTCATTTCTGGAATTATTTCAATCTCAATATTTGCTTTTAAGATTTCTAAGCAAAACTATTTTACTTATTTTATTGTAGCATTTGTGATAGTTTCAGTTTCAGTAGATTCATACAATCTATATTGTTACTTGAACAATAGGAACAATCTTTTTGTGGTAAACATTTACGATTACATTTCAATTTTATTGGAATTATTTTTTCTCATCACTGTTACTAATTTAAAAAAGATTTATTGGTTTGTTACAGCTATAGTATTATTTACGTTTTGGTTAATGCATGCTGTTTTCAATTGGCAAAATGGCTTTGAAGTTTATTCCACCACATTGTCATTTATTATGTCAATGATTGTCTGTGTGTATTCAATTATCGCGACCCTAAACATTTTGTGGTTAGAATCAGAGTATTTCAATAGATTCAAGTACCGATTAATTGCGGTACTTGGATTTTTTGTTTTCGAAACTTCGTGTTTAATTCCTATTTCTACAATTAACTTGGAATTGAGTTCCGAAGAAAAAAGGTACTTATCGGAATTTTACAATCATGTTATTGTCGTTGGAAGCATAGTAAGAAATGTTCTTTTCTCTTTGTATTTCATATTGGATAATAGGATTCATAAAAAGGAACGAGTTTCAAATAGTTTAGTAATTTGAGAATTAATTGAGCAGCACAAGCATTGTAGTTACATATTCTATTATTGCCCTTGGTGTTTTTACGCTATTTGTTGTGGTGCTAACATTTCTGTTGGTAAGAAAAGTAGCGAAATCGATAAAGGAGAAAGAGCTACACAAGCAAATGATTCGAGAAACCATAATTCAAACACAGGAATCCGAGCGAGAAGCACTAGCAGACAATCTTCATGACGATTTCGGACCACAATTAGGTATGCTGTATCGTCATTTACAAAAGGAAGTCGATAGTAGTTCTTCCATTATGCTCTCAGCTTCGGATAGGGAAAATATATACAAGAAGTTAGATTTATTAATTGCTGATGTTCGGAATTATTCGTCACAAATTTTCCCCAAACAATTAGCTGAATTAGGCCTAATCAATGCAATCGAACAAAACCTTATCGAATTAGGATTTAACATTCGAATTAACTTTTTCAATCGATTGATCTATGATTTGAATTTTGATAAATCCAAACAACTGGCTATCTATAGAATTACCAACGAAATCTTGAATAATATTATTCGGCATGGAAAACCCACATTCATTGAGTGCGAGCTAAACAACGATGAAGATAAATTTCAAGTGGTCTTTACCCACGACGGTGCGCCATTTAGTCAAATAGAATTCTTAGAAACAGCCCGAAACAATGAAGGTAGGGGTTGCTCTTCCATTTTAAATAGAACCCTTCAATTGGAAGGGACTATAGAATTTTATCGTATCTTAGATCAGTACGCATGCACTAAACTTCAACTTCCTTTAAAATGATAGTTCCAATTAAAGTTGCGCTGGTCGATGATCACACCATAACTCGCGAAGGCATAAAGAGAATTTTAAACCAAGACAGGGCTGAACGCTTTCATGTGGTGGGTGATTTTCCAGACGGACAATCGTTTTTAGATTTTTTGAAAGAAGAAACCTGCGACGTGGTCCTTATGGACATAAATATGCCCGGTAAATCTGGAGACAGCACCATTGAAGTAATTAAACAAAAGTACCCCAAAGTTTCGGCGATTGTCCTGAGCATGATTACAAATGATTACATGATAGACAGAGCCATATCTGTTGGGGCATTGGGTTACCTGCCCAAAGAAGCCGACTCTGGTCAGATAATAAAGGCTTTGATCAGCGCTCATGAGAAAAAGATATTCTTCAATTCGCTGGTTACTGCACAGAAGTTAAACTACTTCAAAGAGAAAAAGAGAATGCCCAGTGAACTTTCAATCCAGGAAAAGATTATTATTGACTTAATTATTCATGGATTTAGCAACAAAGAAATTTCCGCCAAATTGAATATTGCAAGTGGCACCGTTAAAAAACATCGCGAGAATATTCTAAGAAAAACCAATTGCAAGCGTTCAGCACATCTCCTCACATATTCACTCGAAATGGGAATTTTTAATTATCAGGGATTGGTGAAATCGTAGCAGAGTATTTCTTTTTTACTTTTTAAAATTTGTATTACCTTCGTCTTAATTGAAAATGAAAAGACGAGCGTAATCGGAGCGTCAGGGATTAAGGGTCTTCTGAAACACTTGAAAACAAAGGGTTTTTAGTAATGGTTCGAATCCCTCTCTCTCCGCTGAAACACTTGCGAACAAAATCGCAACGAAATGCAAAAGCCCGTCGAACAATTGTCTGACGGGTTTTTTGTTTTGAAGCACTTCATTTTCCGACTTAACGTCGTAACAATTTATATAGTATATTTGTTACGAGAAATTCAAAAAAAAACGTGGAAATATCAGAAAAACAGCTTATTGCAAGAATAAGAGCGCGTGGTAAAGGTTTTGTATTTAGTGCAAAGCTATTTACCTCGTTAACCGATGATTCTCGAAGTGTACGTACGGCGTTGACGAGGCTCGTACAAAAAGGTGCTATTCGCAGATTGGCTCATGGTCTTTATGATTTACCTGTTGTACATCCGAAGTTAGGAAAAGTAATGCCCAGTGTTGAAAGTGTCATAGAAGCCATTAAGACGGCTGAGGCGATCGAGGTTCAGCCAACGGGTGCCTATGCTGCCAATTTATTGGGGCTGTCTACACAAATACCTATGCGCATAGAATTGTATACCAACGGGCCAAAGAAGGTTGTGCGATTTGGGAAGCAGGAAATACTTTTGAAGCCAACGACTCCCAAGAACATGGTTGGAGCTGGAACTAAAGCCGGATTAATTTTACATGCACTCAGACAAATTGGAAAAGAGAATGTATCGGAAGAGATGAAGATGCATATTAGAAAGCAGTTAGAAGAAAAAGATTTGAAGCAAATTAAGAAGCAAGCACTATATGCCCCGGCATGGATTGCAAAGATTTTAAGAGAGCTAATCAATGAAGAGTAACACGATGAATGAATTTCTAGAATTAACACCAGAGGATCGTAATCTCTATTGCAGACAGGCATCGGAAAGGTTAGACATTTCTTTGCCAGCTGCCGTCATTGAAAAAGATTTTTGGGTGTGTTGGACTCTTCAGATACTCAATGAGATTCCAGAATTAAACGGAAGTATAACATTCAAGGGAGGAACTTCATTGTCTAAAGCATGGGGTTTAATTGAAAGATTCTCGGAAGACATTGATATAGCAATAAGCCGAAAAGTATTCGGGCAGGAACCGCCTTTTGGTCCAGAAGATGCACCAACCAATCGTCAGCGAAAAATACGTTTGGAAGAATTAGAAGAAAAAAGCGCTTCGTTCATTCGTGAGGTTATACTGCCTAAACTCGAAAAGAAAATATCGGAACACCTTACAGAGCCTTTCACACTTAAACCCATTCAAAAGGGAAATGAAGTTAACATTGAATTTGAGTATCCAGGAACATTGAAAAACGAATTGGGCGCATTGTTGCCGGTTGTATTAATTGAGTTAGTTCCTAGAGCAGATGAAGTTCCTAATGAAGAGCGAGAAATTACCCCGATTATTTATGAGGTGTTTCCAGATATTTTAGGGAAGGGGTCCTTCACTATTTCTACCCTAGCTCCAGAGCGTACGTTTTTGGAAAAACTACTATTCATTCATGAAACGTTGGAAGGATTTAACAAGGGAAGTGAGCGGAAGAGCAGACACTATTATGATTTATTCAAGCTTTATCATGCAGGTGTTTTTGAGAACATTAAGACCAATCCTAATTTGCTGAAAATTGTCGTTGAACACCGTCAAATATTTTTCAGATACAATGCTATGAATTACGGATCAATTTTAACTAATGGTGTTCGAACAATACCAACGGCTGATGAACAAATAGATTGGCGCTCTGATTATAGCAGAACTGCAATAATGATTTACAACGGCATTCCATCGTTCGATGAATTGATGTTGTTTGCTGAAAAGTTCGAAGGAGAATTTAACGAATGGATTTCGAAGGGGTAACCACAAAAGTCACTTGAAATCTTTCCACCAACTCGCTCAGCCACTCTCATTGCAACGCGCATTATTCTACTACGTATAAATACGTATTTACTGTTGGAAAATCAAGTGAATGAATTTCTAGTCTCCATACCTACAACCCTTTTTGCGCTTGAATTTCAAGTCGCTTTGAACAATTAAATTGGAGCATTTCAACGCTCACCGGTGCTTGTGTAGGGTATCATAAATTTCTAAATAAGGATTATCTTGGGTATTGGATTTATAACAAGTGAAATAAACGTAAAGAACTTTCGCTTTGATTCCCATTGTGCTGGACTTTGTTATGCTAGGTATAGCATGACTAAAAGCTATATCCTAAAGACAGACCCTTAGAAACGATAATATATTATGACAGGACTTGTACTTAAACTTTCTTACAATTATATTGGTGAAACACCAGTAGGTGGGATTTGCGGAAGCTTTTTTTTCATCAGAGAAAATTTAGCTGCGACCGCGCACCATGTATTAAACACCAACGATTTTAAACCTAATGATGGTTATTTAAACTGCCAATATTGGTTGATTGTAGAACCTGACATAGCGATTGAATTAAACAGGCAAGATCTAATAGAATTTCCTGAAATTGATTCAACGGCAATTAAATTTGATCGAAAATTCAATATCTCCATTAGGAAAATTGCAACTACTTTAAGTCAAGCAGGACAACCTTGCCTTAGCGAGGGATTCAGTGGTGGTCAAATGCCAGAGGTAATTGCAAGTTGGGGTTCAAAAGGACTAATTATTAAGGGTTGTAACTATAACAACACCAGCGCAAATGGTATTGGTTATATTAAATCAATTAAGACATTAAACGTAAACTCGGCAGACCTGAAAATGCAGAATATTCATGCTTTTGAAACATCTTATGGTGGAATACAGGGTATGTCTGGCGGACCGCTCATTGACAAAGAGTCAAACGAAATTATTGGACTTATGTCAATGGGCCTACCCGCGGACAATCAAATAAAACAAACTCTCTTTGCTGTTGACATAGGATATATAATGGCTAAGTTGAATAATTTGAAGTATTTAAGTTGAACTGAGATGCAAGTAAAAAAACTCTAATGGCTGAGTGGCACCTTTCCCAAAGTTGCAGTTTAAAGGTTGAAATAACCTATGTGGTTCTATTAAGTCCAGCGGTGGCCGACAGTTCTGCGCTCCGATCAAGCAAACTTCTTGCGGCTACAAAACGATATACTCTATTTAAACAAAATAAAAACACAACAAACAGACAATAAATGAAACTGAATAAACAACAGCAGGATAAACTAATTGCGAAGCTTAACCAAGTTTGGAAAAAAAATACTTGTGAAGTTTGTGAACATCAGAATTGGATGATTGATGACACCCTCTTTGAGTTAAGAGAATTTCATGGTGGTCGGACAGTTTTAGGCAGTGGTGCAATAAAGCCATTAATAACGATCTCCTGCACCTCATGCGGAAATACTAAAATGATGAATGCTATTCAGATGGAACTTGTAGACCCGAAAAATCCAGAAGGGGTGATGCCAGAGGAAGGAGACAGCAATGAGTGATTTTAAGTTTAGCCAGGAATATGTAGTCTATAAAGCAAAAAAGGAAGGAGTTTATCCAATTAAGGAAACGGATTGGACCAGACTCAAAAGACTTGTAAAAGGAATAATACCAAATAAAAGACTTTTTCAAATTCTATCATCGATCTCCTTTGGTATTTTCGCTTCTGCAATTTTTGCATTGATTGGTTTTCAAACAGCAGAAAAGTTAGACTCCTGGGTTATGCCTGCAACTTGGGTGATTTTTTTCGTTTCATTTATAGCTGGTTCCGGACTTTTAATTCTTGATGTTAAGCAAAAAGAAATGATAACTTATTCGACTAATGACGTCCTAACAGAAATGACAGAAATAGAAAAATCATTTGACAAACCAGACGAAGAACAAAAATAACTCGGCATAGTACGGTTTTTTTGTCATTCTGATCGACAGCCAAGCATGGAACCATTTGCATCTAAAAAAGTAAGGTGCGGGTAAACAGTATACAGCTTCAAAAGGTCATCAATACAAAGCACGAAAACGTTATGGGATCAGTAAAACATCACGAAAATGGAAGACGAAGAAAAAGAACTTAAAAAAGGACACAAGGCATATTTGCAAAGAGTTGTCAATCAATTTAAGGAAGATGCTGAAAATGCGTTGAATTCCATTGAAGAATTGAGAGCAAATTTAATAGCTGGCAAAGAAGGTGAGCCATCCTTAATTGAGAAATTTAGAACAACTGAAACGGAATTAGCAAGTATTAAAGAAAGCATTCAAACCATTCACGCAGCTATCTTCGAAGAAGATGCAAACGGACAAACGCTTAACGATGCAATTAAAGAATTTAAGGAGAGTTTTGAAAAAAGGAAGAGTGAAATAATCGGAATTCAAAACGACATACTTGGCTTTTATAACAATTTGTTAGGAGTTAAAAATGAAGATGGCACTCAGACACTTGGCGTAAAACAAAAAGTTGAAGAAACTGTAAAAAATCTTAACACGTTATATGCATCAAATCAAGAAAGACAAGAACAACTTTTTGAAAAGATTGAAGGATTGCTTAAGGGTGCAAGTACGGTAGCTTTGGCGGAAGCTTTTAATAAACACAAAGAATCTTTCAACCGTTCAAACATTCTATGGGTTTTCACATTTATTATTTCAATTGCTTCAATGATGACTTTGTCTATTATTGCATTTGTAAGTTCAAAATACGACCTTTCTGAAATGTGGAAATACACATTAGGTAATTTACCGTTCTTAGGTGGAGCAATTTGGCTAGCTATTTATGCTAGTCGACAAAGAAGTCAAAACGTAAGACTCCAACAAGAATATGCGTTTAAAGAGGACGTAGCAAAAATTTATTACGGTCTGAAACAAGAAATAGAAGAATTAAGAGATTCCGAATTGGGACAAAAACTCAATGAACAGATTCTTTCAATTGTTGTGCAAACTGTTTCTTACAATCCAAGCGATACCCTGGAGAGCAAAAATCATGGAGATAAGGGGCCGATTTTAGAAGCTTTAAATAGTGTTCTCGAAATGGTAAAGGACTTAAAAAAATAATCTCATACAAATCGAAAAGCACACAAGTGGCAACCGAGAATTTAATTGAGGTCTGTCCTTAAAAAAATGTGTTTGTTAGACAGAACAGTTCACTCACAAACCAACCTCGGTTATTTGGACAACGCATAAGCGAATACCTAAGCCGCAAACAGAGCCCAATAAAAACGAAGTTCCATGTATGTAGTAGGAATAAAATCTCCGATTTTCCAATAACGCAGTTCCTACTCCTTCACCACCACCTCCGTATAAACCTTCCCATTATCATTCATGGCCTGAACGGTGTATAAACCAGATGTGAAATTTTGAAGATTCAGATCAAGGCGATTGTTACCGTTTATTTTTTCTGTTGAAACCAATTGTCCATTCATGTTGTAAAGTCGAACGGTCCAGTTGTCGTTGGTTGGAAGTTGAATGGTGAGGTTGGAAGAAGTTGGGTTGGGGTATACCAAAAGGTCAACCAAATCCTCGAACTCTGTGACACCTATAGAACAACCCGGAATTAAACACCCGAGACTATCCACTCGAATCATATAACTGTCTTGGATGTATCCACCCTGTGGACCGGCTCCTGTGTACATATAAACCATACCAAGCGCTGTGATGGAGCCATCGGCATTTTCAACGAAATCATTCAATCGACAAACTGCTGCCGACATATCCAATTCATCGTAGCCCTCAGGAACATAAATTCGTTTCCATAACAGATTGAAATTTTCATCTAACTTCATAATAAAGGCAGCATTGTCCAGAGGCCCCATGGCAGAATCAGGCATGATGTCGTGTCTGCATTCTCCAACACCAATGTAACCGCCTGATTCTAATTTTTTAAAGCCATGGAGTCTATTTTGAGAATTGTAGTTAACAAGATTATTTGGGTCATAACCAAGATAAGGATCGAAGTAAAGTCTTGTCCAAAGTGTATCACCCGTTGTAGCATCTAATTCACCAATTAAAGGTTGAATGCTTGTTGTGGGATAG
The DNA here is from genome assembly GCA_945881835.1 of Chryseobacterium gleum. Classification (GTDB taxonomy): domain Bacteria; phylum Bacteroidota; class Bacteroidia; order Flavobacteriales_D; family Sanyastnellaceae; genus CAIZGX01. The sequence continues at coordinate 14,313 of CAMCVP010000002.1, forward strand.
TTACAATATTTATTACTGGCAAAGATAAAATTCCCATTAGCCAACTTGGATAAGGACACTACACCCAAACTAGGCTGTTCAGTGACAAAGTATTCGTTAGTCCAAATTAAATTTCCATCATAATCGAATTTAGATATGTATCTAAGACTTTCACCTGAGTTTGACGGATCATTTTTTTTTGCCCCTACAATTAACCCATTCCCACTATCCATTATACATTGCGGTGTAATCGTCCATGATGTAAGGAATGACCTGTGCCACATATATTGCCCATTTGAATTACTCTTTATAATTGTGAAAAATTTGAGTGAATTCGATACGAATTGACCAATTAAATAAACACCCTCATTGGCATACACTCCGCTATAAACACTTGGGTTAGATAAATTAGGAATGACTTGATAGAGTGTATCGAATAATGTAATTTGGACTACATCATTAGGAGGGGTAAACTTTAAAAGAAATGGGGACCTTGTATCGTTCAAACTGTTATTGCAATTGCCGAGCACCCATTTTTCATTTTCGTTGAGTGTGTTTACAGCATTAATATAAGGGCCAGCTACCGAAAACTCTTTTTGTGAATTTGTTAACGACGTGTCCCAAAGTAATTCACCAACATTATTAAAACTAGCTAATAGAACGGTGAATTTCCCGTTTGTCAAATCAATCCCTGAATGTGTTGTGAAAAAGTTATTATTAAAGTCAAGTATGCTCCCTCCTTCATTCGCGAAATCATCAAAGTCGTATAGCCTTTGAAATTCTTGGGCTTTTGGAGACAAAATAAAAGCTAAAAAAATTAATATTAAAAATTTTTGTTGCATTTAAATTATTTTAATGAAATATGGCAATAGTACTTGTGCCCAATTTGATTCCATTCACACTAAGTTCCGCAATATAAAATCCTGAAGGCCAGTTATTAGTTTTTAGTTCAATATACTTAAATCCATCATTCAAATTTCGCGATTCTATTATTTTTCCTTCAGAATTGAAAATAGCAATTGATACATTTTTTGCGTCTTTGGGCAAACTGCTACTTAATTTGATGTAGTTATTTGCCGGATTTGGAAAGACCGAAATGAGACTAACCTGAGGGGCATCTAGATTATTAGTCATGCTTTTGGCCTTCGTTTGTCCGCCTTCTGGAAGTGCCAAGAATTCTTGGTATATCGGACCGCCCCAGTATTCTAACATAAGTGTAGCAGTGGCGCTCAGAAGATTCGATGAATTTGTGGATATGCTAATTAGATTTGAATGCTGTGAAGGAGAAAGGCCATTTGCAACCAAGCCATTTTGTTGGATGTCAAGGGCTATTTTCAATAATTCGCAACGTGCTGGATCTTTGCTTGTCTCATTCAAAGTCGTATTGGTTGAAGCGTAATCTCCTTTTTCCAAGAACACAGCCGCTTTTTCCCATGGGTCTATGCAATAAGAAAATTCGTTAAGTTGCTCAATTAATTCTAACCACGGCTTGTCGTTTTCAAAATCACCGGAAAAGCATCGTATCAAATCAGATTTAGCATTGTCCTGCTCAGATTTGTAGTGGGTTGCATCCATTGCCATAAGTGTGCGAGGGGAAAACCCATTTGGCTGGTTGTTTGAAACAAGTGCTTTATAAAAATCTAGATAACTCGAATTTTCTAATTCTGCCATAACGGCTTCTTTCAGTGGTGAATTTGCAAGAAGCCCCTCAGCCATATGCCAACCATCGAGTTGAGGAGTTCTATTAAGCGCAGCAATGAGTAATTCGTCAGACACGCTTGGTGAGGCATCTATGAGGGCATTGCGTACTTCAACACTTGTTGTATTTGGATTATTTATCAAGTTTTTAAGTTGAGAGCCTGAACCATTGTTTGCATAACCATCGTAAGTTAATTTAAGTTGATTGTATATTTCATTATTGAATGAAACGAGATTTTGATGATAGATTGGCAACTTTTCTGTGCTAATTGATTTAATACAAGTTTGTAATCCGAAGTTCAAAGGGTTTTGATTAGTATTTAATAGCCCAACACCAAAAGTTCTGCAAAGAGGTTCGGCTTGTTCATTATTGTTGTGTATATAGTCGTAATAAGAAGGAGTCTCCTGTTCCATAAGTTTTAATTCGCGTTCTGATGAATAACCAGCGCTCATTGGTGCACAATCAGGGTAAAATAAATTTCCAGCTGCGCCTATTTCAGTTAATACTCCTTGATAGCTTGAATGAGAAGCATTGTTCCACAGTCCAATGCCGTAATAGTTCATGTTGGAATCGTCTCCTTCTTCTCCGTAGATATTGCAACTCCATTCAAGTCCGGGATGGTCATCTTCATTACCTTCCAAAATTCTATTCAGACCATATACCATTGAAGCCGCTTTGCATCTATGAAATATATTACGATATATCAATGTTGCATATTCCCCGGAATTATTAACAGCAATGCCGTAAGTTTCTTCACCATCATGCGCATCGAAGAAGTTTTCTTCAACTTCGTATCCATTACATTCTTGTAAATAAACCCCGAAAGTCTGCTCTTGATCCAATTCTACAATTTCATTCCAATCAAAATCGTTTCTAATAATTTGTGATTGACCAAAACCGGATAAGAAAACACCTCCTTTGTTGTTAAAAAATTGCGCATGCTCAACCGACAGAAGGAACGACTTCATTAAGCCTGCCGAGCGGATGGCATAATTTAAATTTTCAAATCTACTTCTAACTATTTCATTCGTCGGACAATCGACACCGTATGGAATATTTGAATTGCAGTAATCACCAACCTTGTAGGTCGACCAAATTGTAAACAGTCCATTTCCCCTCTGAGTTAGCGAAATACCTGGGGCTGAATTTTTAAAGTCACAACCATAAATTTTAACGCCATTTACATCCCACATTGAAATGAAACATTCGTGCGATTGGTTTTTAAATCGAGAAACATCGGTAATTTCAAAGTGTGTGTTTCTGAATGAGGATCTGTTTGCAATTTGGCCCGTAGAATTAAAATTATGGTATGCCATGAAAGAAACAGATTTTGAATTATTAATGAAATTCGCATCGCGGCAGAATATCATACCACCTGTTTTTGACCAATCGTAAGAACCATCTGGCAAAACACGTATCGTATTTATTCCAATTTTTGCCCACTCAATTGTTCCGTTGTTTATAATCTCAACCACACCTTGGTTGGCTTCAGCAGACTGATTCAAATTATGATTTCCCCAAACTTCTATCCCTTGCCACAGACCGGAACATCTATGTGTAATTGTGCCACCATCAAGTATTAATTTACCGCCTGGTTTTACTATAAATTTCGCTCCTTCTGGCATGTAAACTGTGCATGTAATGCGAACTGTACTCTGCGGTTCAATAATTACATCTCCTTTAAAAATTCGAACTTGATTCCACAGTAAATTTTGTCCACTAGCAACCGTTGTAGTCAAGTTGGGATTGTAGGTGCAATAATCTTCATAGACATAGTTGATTTTATTGTTGAGAAGTGTTTTGAATATCCGCCCCAATTGTTCCGGAGTGAGCGCATAGCCGCAATTATAATCCATCAGATTGTTGGTGCACCCAACTGCTGGGTCGCAGGTTGTAGGCCAATTCGAATAGCAACACGGGTTTTGAATGTTATAAATATTAACCAATTCAGTATACGAAGGTGTATCCGTGCATAAGTCATTAGTATCACCGCAATAAGGTGAGCCACCAATATTAGAATTTATCGTGTGACCCAATGAGAGGCAGTGACCAATTTCATGCAGTAACAGGCGACCATTTGACCAATAAGAATCTGCCAAAGCGGTATTTGGGAAATTACTTAACATGACATTGTATGCTTGCCAAGCTCCTTTAATTATTACATGTGCACCGGCAGCACCTCCAGCACCGCAATCGTTACCTGCTGCACCTGTTGCGCAAAAAAAGACATTTATTTCATTCGAAGTATTAACACCATGAGTATTTAATAAACTTGGCAATTCGTAATTGCATGCATTATAAAGACCATTATCTTCATGAAAATACACACCCATTAGATTTAATCGAAAGTTATAAGGTAAAACAGAGGTAGCGTTATTTGGAGGCAGATTCATTTGTTGATTGTTGTTCAGCTGAACGTTATTCATCATGTTAACCAACCCTTCTGCCCACTGTTGACCATTCAACGAATTGTCATTGTCAATGCCGTCCCATGTCTCGGTAAAATTATTTGGGTTGAACATATCCTCTTTTAACATGAAGTGAAAGTTCACTTTTACATAGAGAATGGGTGAATAAGAATCTGGCTTATAGTTCAAGTAATTCTGACAATCCGAAATGCCAAGACCACCACCGCCGCCGCCCATCATTAATATCTGCGGTTCATTTGGGGTGCCACAGAATTGCGCCGAAGCAATGTTGATATAGGAAAAGAATATTGTAATTACTAAGATTAACGTTTTCGTTTTTAAGTCGAAAATGATGTTGTCTGGCATTTTTTTATTCATGACTAGATTATTTTGATTCGGTTTTTTCTCTGATTTTTTTAGTAGAAAGCGAGTACTATTTTAGAGTTATCTACTTCAAACTCATATTAGCAAAATTGTTTTGGATAATCAATTTGTACAATACGCACTTCCTCGTACTTTTCGAATGATCTGTTCAAAGAAAAAGTGCCAAAGAACTTTAAAAATCGAGTGTAGTAAAAAGAAAAATCTGAACTTGAATACTGAACTTTACCGAGGGTTCGAATCCCGCCCCTTCCGCAAATTTGTTAGCAGATGAATTTTATTGGCGGGAACAGCGAAGCTAATCCCTCTCTCTCCGCTGGAATTAAGACCAACAAGTAAGACAGTTGGTCTTTTTTATTGTCTTAGACTGTTATCAATATCAGCAGGTTTATCGGTAAGTGAACGCCCCCTCTTCCAGATGGCATAAAGGCGCATAACAGAAACAGAAATTATTTTCTATCGTTTCTAACTTTGACTGCTTGAAGTAAGCTTCATGTGCAGATTCAAACTTAAAAGACCATTGCTCAATAAAAGAAAAACACAAAGGAAAGAGGTGAAAATAAACCTATAAGTTGATTTTATGAATATAGTTCCTATCTTTGCAGACCAATTATTCGCTTTTCATTACGATGGAGAAGTGGATAATGAGTATGACAGATTAATGGAATTATGGACGGACGTTGCCGCTTTAAAAGCTTATGCTGATGAAAACAAAATTACCGATGTCATAAAATTTGTCGGCGAGATATTGGAGAATGCAGAGCAAATTCAAGACTTTTTGGGGGATATCAATCAGAGTAAAGAACCGTTTGGAATTTATTTTGAACCTTTACAAAACTCGGAGAGAACTAAAATACTGGCTTTTCAAAAGGGGAAAATTAAGAGAAACAGATTGCGCTACTATGCAATTAAGATAGATGACAATTGTTTTGCAATAACCGGAGGTGCCATAAAGATGAGTCAAACAATGCAAGAACATCCCGACACAGCTTACGAGTTAACGAAATTGGGAAATGCAAGAGCTTATTTAAATGCAAACGGTGTATTAAATGAAGATTCTTTTTTTGAACTATTAATTGAACTACAATGACGAACAAAGAAAAATTCTTAGCGCTCGTTTCTGAGAAAGATTCAGGAACTTTGGAGCGCAATAGAGATCGAATCCGAAACCGATCAATGTTGCGCGAGTCGCAGCAAATTGCACTGAAAGTGTTAATGAAATTGGACGAATTGGGCTGGTCGCAAAAGGACCTTGCCAAATCAATGGCAGTTACGCCGCAACAAATTACCAAAATTGTAAGTGGGAAAGAGAACTTAACTATTGAAACCCAGATTAAATTACAGAACATCTTGGATATTCCGGTATTGGCAAGTTATTACGAAAACAAAATGACTGAAAAGAATCAATGGGTTTTTACCATTGAAAAAAGTGTTGAGAAAATAGAGCCTCAAGTATTGGAGAACAGTAATAATTTCCAAGCAACAAAAGTCTTGAAACTTGTAAGAGCCGATTATTCACTTGAAAATTATCAAGCAGAAGCAATACAATGAAAAAACAAAACACAAAAGTTGGTTTTACACTCAAAGGAATTAAAACCGAGCAGTTTGCCATTTTTGAGGAGAATTATGTTTCAAAGAAGGAAACTGGTTTAGGTTCTGAATTGCAATTCAAACTAGACCAAACGAACAAACTCATTGCTGTTTTTCTTGGCTTTGAATTTATGCAAGGAAAGAAAATATTTCTCAAAATTCAAGTCAGTTGTCATTTCAAGATAGACGAAGCTTCTTGGAATACATTTATTAAAAAGAAGAGTGTAACAATCCCCAAAGCGTTTTTGGCTCACTTGGCAATGCTAACGACAGGCACATCGAGAGGAGTATTGTTTGCAAAAACCGAATCAACGCAATTTTCAAAATTTATCGTTCCTGCATTGAATGTGACTGAAATGATAAAGGAAGATGCTTCGTTTGTTCTTATAGAGGAATGAAGTCTTTCCGCCAACTCGCTCAGCCACTCTCATTGCAACGCGCAATAATCTACTACGTATAAATACGTATTTACTGTTGGAAAATCAATTGAATGAATTTCTAATCTCCATACCTACAACCTTTGTTGTGCTTGAATAGCAAGTCGGTTTGAACAATTCAATTGAAGCATTCCACCGCTCACCGGCACTTGTGTAGGGTCTCATAAATTTCTGAATAAGGATTATCTTGGGTATTCGTTTTATTATTTTCTGATTAAGACAAAAGTTTTTGTGCCAAAGCTTCTATTTCTTAAGATCGATAAGAATTTGCGTCTAATTAGTCAGCAATGAATTGGAGCGAATAAAAAACAAAATGATGTCAGTAATTATCGCAGTTTACACACCTACAGGAATCGTAATTTCCGGTGATAGTAGGACGACAGGAGCATTGAATGGGACTATTCCTAATCCACAAAACCCTCAACAACAAATTAATGTTCAGACAATGATAACAATGTCTGATGCAACTTTGAAAGTTTTTAAACTCTTTGATAAATATGGAGTGGGCACTTTTGGAGATGCGCAAATTGATAACTTGCCAATCGCTCATTATATAGAACAATTTGAAATAAATAATCTAGCAAGCCCACCTCAAACAACTAATGACTTTGTAACCGAGTTATTAAATTATTTCAGGAAATTTAGTCCAATACCACAAACAGGTTTTATTGTTGCTGGGTATGACGAAAATGAACCATTTGTATTCGGAGTTGATATCCTAAATAATGCAATACAAAGGTCTAATTTTATTCAAACCCAGGCTAGATTGGATTATGGAATAGTGCGTGGTGGGGACACTGACGTAATAGACAGACTTCTATACAACCCTCAAAGATTGCCAATTTTTCAAGCAATGAATTTACAAGACGGGATTGATTTTTCAAGACATTTAATTAGAACAACAATCGACCAAATGAGATTTGAACCAGCTGTACCAACTGTTGGTGGTGAAATAGACACTCTTATTGTTACAAATGAAAAAATCGAATTCTTGTATAAGAAAAAGTTAACATGCAGATAAAAAATACGGGCACTAAATACGTGGTTTTCTATAGGCTTTTGCTTCTATATAACTTCAATACGGGTTAACAATTTTGCACTCCGAACCCCGACCTAAACAAAAAGAGACAATGCGACACGAACAATAATAAAAAAGACAACATGGCAACAATAGAACAACAAAATCAACTCGTAGAGCAGGTAAAGAACAAACTTCAACAGTGTTTATCCATACCAGTTGAACAACTTACAAGAGAGCCTCAACTTGGACAACAGTTAAGCTTTAAAGATGCAGAAGAGTTGTTTGTCAAAATTATTGGACTGTTCAAAAGAGTTGATGGAATTGAGCTTTTAGATGTCCCTTACAACATTATAAATGGTTTTAACGGCCAACTTGATCATGCAATAAGTGTCTTTGATCAAGTAAAATCTTTTAATCCCGCAATAAACAACCCCTTGGATCAGCGGAACAGCTTAATTGCACAACTTGAAAACCAGTATGAATCATATTACTCTACTGCAATTCCAATATTGACAACAGGTTTATTAAACTCAAATGACCTTTCAATAGAACGAACAAAACTTAATGCGGCATTAGCGGAATTGGAGTTAGAAAAAGATAGAACCAAGAGAGAATCAGAGAAATATTTATCAGAGATAAAAGATATTCTTGAAAATGCTAGACAAGCTGCTGTGGAAGTGGGTGTAGCCCAACACAACATGATTTTTAGAGATGAGGCAAATGAACACAAGAAACTTTCTGAAAATTGGCTCAGATGGACTATTCGGGTTCTAGTTGCTATATCATTAGTCGGAATAGGGTTGCTCTTCATTAAACCTTCTGAAGAAGGGACTCACTTTCTGATTCATTTTACAATAACCAAAATAGTTATATTGACTGTTATGTTTTATGCGCTTGCAATCTGCACAAGAAATTACAAAGCTCACAAACACAATTCAATATTGAATAGGCATAGACAGAATGCACTAAATACTTTTGAAACATTTTCAAAAGCTGCAGGAACAGACACACAAACAAAGAACGCTGTATTACTTGAGGCCACCCATACAATTTTTTCAAATCAGCAAACAGGTTATTTGAACCATGACGGAGAAAGTGACTCGCCAAATAGGATCATTGAAATTATTAAAAGCTCAACAGCAAAAGCACAAGAATAAAAGTTAATTTTCTCAATACAGAGTTGGCGGCTAGCAGGATAAATTCATTGCGTAGAACTTTGCTGTTCTTTTGAAGCTCAGGCGCGCAGTTCTGCACTTTTATATCTCCCCTCCATCCTCTACAAGCCAATAGAAATAATTAAAGCAGCAGACGTAGAAGAAACTATAATAATATGAGTAGAAAAGCCGACATCGAAGCATTATTAAAAAGAGCTGAGGCGACATTACAAAGAATTAGTAGTGAATACGAGAAGTCGATTGAAAGAAAAACAGTATCGGCAGATCTGCGTATTGACATAAAGGACTATTTTGGTAATCTTCGCTCAGCGCTTGACTACATTGCTAAGGATATTGTTGACAAATATTGTCCGCGAGCAAATCCGAAAAACAAACTGTACTTCCCAATTCGAACAGACCTCAACGCATTTGCTAAAGAAATGGCTCTGTCATACCCAGACTTAATTACAAATTGCAAAAGAGTTTACGACATCTTGGAAAGTATACAACCCTTTAAATCGGAAGAGAACAAATGGTTGTCACACTTCAACAAGCTCAACAATGAAAACAAACATGACAGGCTTGTAGTGCAGAAAAGAATGGAAACACAAAGAGTTAATGTGAATATTCATGAAGGCGGCTCAGTGAATTGGGATCCTTCTGCCGTGACTTTTGGACCGGGAGTATTCATCGGAGGAGTTCCCGTTAATCCTAATACACAACTCCCTAATCCTTCAAACACACAAACAGTAAAAATTGAAACTTGGGTTGATTTTCAGTTTGAGGATATAAATGTTTCTGCTCTTTGGTTGACAAAAGAAAGCTTCGACCAAATCAATAGAATTTATAATGATCTAAAATCCGAAATTTAATTTTAAGTATTACTAAATAACAAGCTACTTATGACTGTGCACATTTTTACTTGTTCAACGCGTCAAACACGCGCAGGGCTCACACCAGACAGATCGGGTGGTAATTTACCCGCTACTTCTTGTCAAGGCGGAAATTGGAAGTTTTTCAAAACAATTGAAGTTAATCCAGAAGACCCAGGAAGAATTGGTGCTCTGCCAGGGGTTGAAATATTAGCCACCATCGGAAGAGATGGTTATGCTATTAATGATTTTACTATAGAATTTAGGGAGTCTCAATCATAGCTCTAATATAAAAACCAACGAAAAACGAGGTTTCCATCAGTTTAGGCTAGTTCTCCGGAGACAGTTTTAAGGTGGTTGGAAGTTGTTACTTCAGCTGAACATTAGTAGAAAAATGTCCGTCTTAACTCAAAACGGTAAAGCGTTAGCTAGCTCCCATCAGCACAGTAAAATAGATTAATTAAGATTGAATATGTGAAATGACAACAACTGCAGAGAAAAAAAACGGAAAAAAGATTATTAAGAAAACGCAGTTACCTGTTTTTTCAGCCGGCGCTTTGCTGCCCAAACCCCAATTTCTTTCGCAGCTTAAAATAAAACGAGCAGACTTTGAAAAGACTGGATTGGTGTGGGACGATTTAGTAAAAATTTACAATCATTATTCTTCTATTAAATCAAAATTGCAGCACTCTGCAAAAGCTATAGTTGAAATTCTGTTCTCAGAGGAAGCTCGAGAAATAGGCATTCATTCAGTTAGGTATCGCGTTAAAGATTCTAACGGCCTCATAGAAAAAATTATTCGAAAAAAGCTACAGAATCCAAAAAGGAAAATTACACTTCAGAATTATCGTAGTGAAATAACTGACTTAATTGGCATTCGAGCGTTGCACATTTTCAAAACAGACATTTATGGCATACACAACTTCGTAATAAACACTTTTACTTTAAAAGAAGGAGAAACTCCAGTTCATTACTACAGAGAAGGAGACGAAGAAACATTTATTACCCTTTGCAAAGGAATTGGGTATAAACAGGAAAAACATAAGAAGGGATATAGATCAATTCATTACATTATTGCCACTAGCCTGACAAAAGAGAATTATTATGCTGAAATTCAAGTACGAACGATTTTTGAAGAAGGCTGGAGCGAGATTGATCATAAAATACGGTATACGTATAAAAATTACTCAGCAACTCCTTTTGACGATTCATTAACGAGCTTGAATAGAATTGCAGGGACAGCTGACGAAATTGGTTCCACAATAAAAAAATTAGAACAAAAGGAGCAAGAGATAATTTTGAAATCTGCTCCTAAAAAGAGAAATAAATAATATGTTAGACACAGCTATTGGTCCATTAATAAATGTTTTTGATGGTGAAACATTCCAGATGAGTGTTACCCATATCGGAATATATAATAAATTTCGATACAACACTTTCGAGACTGTCTCTGTTGCTACAAACAATTCGGGTTATAGTTTAAACCAATTAAGGAAATTTGGTTTTAGAGTAAGTTGCCACGTGCGACACAGAGACATTTATAACAGACTTGTTGCCGATGTTTACCTAGAATAACAATGAGCTATAACTAAGTGGTCTTTTTATTAGTATTTAGAATGCATGAACAATATTTGATCGGTTTATAAACCTTGTCTCAACATCTTGAGAAAAATCAATCTAGACATTATTTGTAAGGCTGAAAATATCGTGTTGACGTTTGTTGTTGTGTGAGATTTTAGAGTACAAAGCTCCAAGTTTGCACGCCATCCCGCCTGACGCAAAACCTGTTTTATCAGAAGTGTTTTTAGAAAGGTAAATCATTGGCTAATATATCAGTTTTAGGTATTGGTGGTTTTTCGTAATTTTTATTCAATTCCTGAATTACAGTATTTGTTAGAACATTCTTGTCTTCTTCAGTCAACGAATTATATATCGTGTAAAGTTCAAATAGGGTCTTGTAGGGAATTTCAAAATGCCAACGGTTAAATTTAGTCAATGGATAACCTTTAAATACCGTTTCGCAGTGTATTGATTTTGACCACTTAAAACTTTGTGTCAGCAATTGTAAGGAGTCAAGCCAGGATTTTGCTGTTTCACTAGTAAAACGCTTGTCAAAATAAACCCTTTGACCGACAGCATTATCACCTCCATCAGTCCAAAAGTCATATTTGATTACGTCGTAAAGGAGTTGATTTATCTTGTTTTGAAGAGATTCTAAATTATCGAGATTATTTTCTCTTGACAAAGTTTTCAGGTCAAAACTCAATTTGTTTTCGTTGTCAACGGTCTTGCTATCTATTAGCTTTGAAAGGCTTTTTTCAATTTTGTCAATTTTCACATCTAATGGTTGAATTACTGACGAAACATTTTTATCTCTTCTCGTTAGTGATTCATACATGAACCCTGCCCATTGTTTACGTAGCGAATCTTTCACATCAATGAATGTTTCAAAAGTATTTATTGCGTTGTTTTCTTTTAGCTCATAAACTATTTCTAAAAAGTAAAAGATATACTTGTAAGATTCAAAAGGGAAAAAGAATGTTTTATCAAAGTCCTTTTTAATTTGAGCCTTAACTTCTCCTGTTTTATCGTCAGGTACATTATTTTGGCGAAAGTGTATTAAAGTTTCTTTATCTAATGCTCGCTTGTAGTTTTTGTAGTCATAGTCTACATACTTATTTACAAAAATGTGCTTAGGTATTTTTGTTTCTAATGCTTTTCTAAATTCTCTTAAAGTTACACTGTCAGGAATTTTTGCTTCTTGTTTTTCTTGATGATAGAAACTGCCGTAGTTGTTTCCAATTACAAGTACGAATAATTGGCACTTGCTTATTTCGTCTAAACAGGAATCTTGAACATGTTTATCATACCCGTAAAAAATGTCATCAAATTCACTCATTACTGCATCATAACCGAAATCGCTAATAAAGTTTCGTAATTGAAAACGAATTTCTTGAAGGTCGTAACAAGTTGAACTTACAAATATTCTTGGTGTCGCCATAATTTGTTTTTGTTATCCAGATTGTCTGTTAATGCTGCTAACGTTTTCGAGCTTTGTGTTGTTGGGTTTTTGAAACCGTAACTTGTCTTTCAGCACCAAAGTTTATTAATTGCTCGAATGTTTCTAGTACCACTGTCTGCCCACTAAAGTAAAACCCGTTTTGGGCGTCTGATTTAATTGTCGCTGCTGTCTTTGAAATAGAAACCGATAATAAAACCAAGTGGTCCAGATAATATTCCCGAAATAGAAATCATCATGTCCTTATAGTCTTTGATTTCAAAATTTCTACACCAACCTATAATTAGTCCGAGTACAATTATTAAGAAAAAACCAACAATGTAATAAAGGGCGATTTGACTTCTTACCGATTCTCTTTTACCTGCTCGTTGTTCTTTTGTTGTTAGCAGTCCAGTCTGTTGGAATAGCGTACTAGATGGATTATTGTGTCCTGATAGTGTTGTTTCCATTACGCTGGTTTTTTATATTCAATACCTGAGTTTGGGTATTTGTGTTTTAGTTTATTTGCAACTTGTTCTCGGATTCCCTCAATTTCCTGTTGAGTAATACCTGTCAGGGTAGGGTTTTTTTGCATTAACAAGTCAAAGACGGTTTCTAAAACACCAATTCTGAATTCATTTTCAAGTATTTGACTTATGTCAATTTCTCCAAATTTCGCTCCCATATTTTCTATTTTTCAATGATATTGTTTTCAATTGTCTTTCAAGACTTGCGCCCAAGTTCTGAATATAGGTTTTGATTATTCGTTAATTATGTTAAAACAAAGTCGGTAGGTGTAAAATCATTTTTATGATAGCCACTTGAAATTAATCAAAACAATAGAATAATTATTTCGATTGATATTAAAGCACAACAATCAACTACTCTCCCTCTCAACACCTCTCCCGAATCTTGTCCCTTCAATAGACAAGAGTTTTGAACCAAACAATAGAAATCAGCAACGCCAGTTCAACCGATCTTTTGAATGTATGCCCTTGTAGAGTAACTAACTTGACAAATCTCAAAAATCTATAAACGGACACTCATTAATATTTCCAGTTTCATTTTAGGTCAATTGTCATCATTAATTTTAAATCTATCACTTCTGATTTACTCCACCACCAGCTTCTCACACACCTCTTCTCCATTTTCAAATGATGCACGAACAGTGTAAATACCCGTAGCAAAATCGAAGACATTCACTTGCATTTGCATTCTACCTATAATTTTTTCGGTGTGCATCAGCTGTCCGGTTACGTTGAATATTTGAATGGAATGCGGAATGTGAGCGGCCTCGAATTGCAGATTCACTTGTTCACACGCTGGGGATGGATATAGCCGAATGCTCAAAGTTTCTTGTTCCTCAATTCCGACGTAATTACAACAATCATAAACACCTAATTCGGTGTAGTCTTGATGATAAATCTCAAGTCCATTTTCGTCGTAGAAGCAAGTTAAAATATTAAGATCCTCATGGTACCATGTTTCCAAACCAAAAACCGTTGCACCAATTCCCTCAATAAAATAAAATTCAACGCCAAAAAAAACAGGTACGTAAGGTTGAGATTGAGAAGAACCAATTACCAACAAATGATACGTCCTTCTTTGAATATTATCGAGTGTAACAATGGTATCTATATTATTCACCAAATAATCTCCACCCATATTTGGAAAAGGAAAGTAAATGGTATCACCTTCTTGCATGTCCCAATTCACGTATTCTTCAGAATTCAAATACCAACTATTTCCTATTTGTGTCAACCATTTATCACCCAACCACATATCCAAGGCTAAATCCATTCCCGGACAGACCGATGGTAATCCAACGAAGTGAAATGAATCAACGCTATCATTTAATAATGGTTGAGCATCTGGAAACTCATCCTTCCAAAAACTTCCAAGTGTAACAGTATGGTATACCCATTTACCGTTGTAAGGTAGTGGTAACGATGGTTTAAATTGACCAAAGATGGGTAAATAACAAATTAAGACTAACACTTTAATTAAGAAGTATTTCATTACAATCTAATTTAATGTTTAACAATAATTTTCTTGGATTCTGCAATACCACCATTAACGGATAGCTCGACAACATACAGTCCATTTGACCAAGATGTTGCATTTACATATTGCACCCCATTGGACTTGGAGATATCTATTCGCATTACCAAGCTTCCAGTTTCATTGTAAACATTAAGGTAGGACTGGTTATTTTCAGAAGGCAAAATAAATCCAACTGAAAATTCATCTTTTACTGGATTCGGAAACACATGCAATAATTGAATCTTTTTTGGCTCTGAATTTTCTGTTTCGCGAGTACTTCGGAGCAAATTTGGATATTGTAATACAGGCTCTTGTGCTGAATCTCCAAGTAATTCAAGTAATGATTTTGCGTAATCCCCTATATTACCGCCAAGAGCTACATAATTTTGAATTTCTGACTTATAAGTTGAATCAGCTCGACTAAAACCTCCATTGGAATTAATTTCAAGAATAAGTAAATTCAGTTGGTTTTCATTAATGTCGTAGTAATTTGTCAAGAAATTCGTGTACTGTGTTTGAGCGGCGACATAGTTATGTTCTGCTAAATAAATATCGTAAAGCATTCTAGATTCCACAAAATCAGAATTGTCGGCTAGTAAGTTTTTGACAGGTGTAAAATCACGAAGTAAAGAATCAGCATCCACCGTCACTTCGATTAACTTGGCTAGACCTCTTAATTTATTGGTTGTTGCACTCTTCATTCTGAATTCTTGAAGTAATTTGGTATTCTCACCTGTCTGATAGGCACTTACAAGATCAAACATGTACGAGGGCAAAATATCCAAACACTTCATGATTATTGGATCTAAAGGTGAACAAGCAATTAAAATTTCAGTTAAATGCCATGGATTTAATGTTGAGGACCGGTCTATAAGAGTATCGAGTATGACGTCGCTCAAGTATGGGGATATTGGTATTAAAGCATTTCGAATTTCTGAAGATGAAATATTCAAATTGGAAACAAAAGATAGCAGTTCTTCAGGATACCCTCCATCCATCAATTGAAGATACTGCACCTTTTCAACGTCAATAATTAATTGATTAATATTCACTGTCTGGACTAACCCTAAACTATTTAAATTTAAATCGTGGTCAATCGGACAATTGGTCCACCTATCAACAAAGCTAACGGTACTTTGAATAGTACTGATGTTGTTTGAAATATACAAAGGTTTGAGAGTATTAGGCGGGGAAGGGTGTCTGAAATATTTAATTGGGGTGCAGCTTGAACAATTGTAAAAGTCAGACTCCAGAGAATAGGTAGCATCTTGACCAAAAAAATTATCAGCTCCATTATTAGGATCATTCAAAGAAATACCCACAGGAACACCCTGTGATTTCGCGATTTCACTCATATTGCCAAGTGCAGGAGCTAAAACTGCAATATTAAATTTCGATTTGTAGAAGGCATCACATAAAATTTGTAAACCACCATTTATGCCCACGTTATCTGCTTGATCACCTTCTGCAGCAATTCCGACATCTAACATATTAAAATCATTTAAGTATATTTCATTGGCGACAGGCGCACTGCGTTTAACATATATCCCATATGAACCAACCAAAGCGTCTTCATTTCCCTGAAAATAATTACGTTCTACTTTATACTGATTGCAACGATCGAGATACAATCCTACCCTCTGGTAATAAGAATCATGAGGATAAATAAACTTATTGCGATAGATCAATGTACTTGATTGGTTTTCTATTGATATGCCAAACTTGTTTTCAATGAAAACAGAATTTTTCACTTGAGCATTGAAAAGACTTCCATCGCCAAGCATTCGTATCCCATATTTAAAATTCTTAAACGTACTTGGATCAGCTAATTCACTAACGGATGTATACAATGTACTTGCAGTAATATCATCAGGGTTAGGCTCAGTAGTCTCATTTGACCATGAGCTTTTGATTATTGGACTAGATAACATAGAAAGAATGCCGCATCCTGCTGACAAAGCCTCATAATTTGAGGTTGGTAAAATTTCAAAATGACAATCAATGAATTCAACACCGGATATTTCGTAAAGTGAAACACGGGAGCTCAATGATGCTTCTGTAGGCAAATATTCGTCAACCAAAAAACGACAATTGATAAACTGTGATAGACTGGGATGAGAGGTGTAGGACATAAATTCGATATCTTTTCTATTATTTAAAAATAATGAGTTGGTCGCCTTTACTATCCCACCCGAGGAGGAAAAATTATAGACCCAAGGATCCATTGATATCATTCCGCAAATGCGAATTCCGCAACGGGCATTTGAAATTACAGCGTTATTGAAGAGTTCCACAGTGCCTTGTACAATCGATGATTGAATTTCAGTTGACTGTCCTTGAACCTCAACGCCCTGCCAGAATGAATTTTCACAAGCGTTCGTTAGGGTTCCTCCGTTTACTACTAATTTACCTCCAGGCCTCACTATCAATTTGGCATTTTCAACGAATGAGAGTGTTGAAGTCACGGTAAGAGTAGCACCTGGATCGACAATTAATGTTTGTGTTGCAACGGAAGGTATGTTTACTAAATTGCTAGAACCGCTTATGTGCTGCTCACCAAAGGCTTCGCAACTCATAGGCGATTTCCAATAACCTCTACCGAAGGTGGAAAGGAATATTTCATTATGAAACGGATCAAATTCAATATCAGAGACCACGCAAATCGGTAAATTGTTAGTGACATTGGCCCATTGTGGACTGCTTGCGTTCATATCACAGTAAAATACCCCGATGTCAGTTGCGGCAATCAAATCCTTACCTGTGGTTGGTGCAAATTGCATATCGTTCACGGGAAGACGAGGAAAGCCCTGTGATCTGTTAATTACTTGCATTGAATTCAATATGCCAAATATTGGTAGACTTAAATCCAACTGAATTTCTACAACTCTTAAATGCTCTTGTGTTGAATTTTCTGACCCATTGAACCCAATATAGATATGTCCTGGGTTTTGAGGGTCGATTTCAATTGAATTAATACCATAATAGAGCATATATCCGTCAATAACAGGATTTAAATTAATAGAAGTTGTCAAATCTATCCATGTTGCGCCGCCGTCTTTTGTTATAAAAAGTTTTTTAATGAAGTTTCCATTCCAACAGGCACTTTCATAAGCCACTACCATGACTTGAGGATTGGATTTTGATACTTTTAAAGCTCGGATGCGGGTGCCCGGATTCGCGGTGACTTGTAGTTGACTAAAACTAGGTGTAGGTGTGAAATCGACCTTTCCGATACTGCTTGTACCGCCTATAAAGGCGAAATCAGGGTTCTGCCAATTTCTATCAAAGGGTGCATTCCATCGTGATTGAAAACTACTTAAACCATTAACAGAAATTTGAGTTGAAAAAACATTAGTATTTATTAAATTCAATGGAAACACGCCACTTCCCGTATAGGAATTTAATGGACCCTGGTATTTCGTAAAGTAATAATCAGTGGGATTAGAATGCTTCAATATCCCGTCATATCTATCACCAGGTAAATCGACAGAGAACTCATTGTTTTTTGAAAATATTTCCCAATTATCTTGAGCACCACCTGTAAAGAAATTATAATTTTCAGCATAAACATCCATTCCATAAATTTGCGTTACGTCCAAACCCTGTCCATTAAAATTGTAAGGAGTAAAGTTATTTCCTGCGCGAACGAGTTTTGTTATGCCGCCATCTTCACAAACGAAGACGTGTTCATTACTATTTTGACCAACTTGATACACTGAAATATCACGAATATCATCGTGAATTTGAAAAGTTGTATTGTAGAAACTGCCGTATGATAAATCGTCGATTTTTAAAATCTTCATTGTTCTACCACCATAATACAATATATTATCATCTGAATTAGAGCATGTAAATTCCTCTTTCCATTCATTTAATATAGGGTTTGAAATATTACTAGACACAAGTTGCCAACCTATCTCATCTTTAAATAAAAAAGCAGTGGAATTAAATTTTGCCCCTAGTGCAAAGAGTTCGTGGGTACCTAAATTGGAAAAAGAAGTATTAATAATGCGCGGCAGATTAGATAAAACTGAAGGTGTGTTACTCGTTAATTGCGATTGAAATATCCATTGTACATTATTTGGATTAAGGTTGCTTGCATTTGTGCTTCGCCAAACTTCGGCAGGGTGATAGAGATACTGATTGTAGCATCCATTGGATGGATCAAATGAATATGCAGATGCACCATTCGAGCAAATTATTACATCATTCCAATTAACGGGGTTTACATCTAGATCTATCAGTACCTTTTTTTTATAGCAGCATGATTGAGTTATATGCGCGTTTGCCGCCAATTGAGGAGTCAAAGAAATGGCTTGATCGGTTTCAATGCCTACTGGTGCAACTCCGAAAATCACCTCATAAGTTTGCCAGCCATTATCTGTGCGTAGCACTTGAAAATTTGTGATAGCATACTGTTTCAAGGGACTTGTTTGATTTACAACAATTTTCCAAACATTGTCATGCCAAGTGTAGCCATCAAAATTCACCCCCGTTGGATTCCAGGTTGCACCTGCATCATGTGTTACATAAATACCTAGGCCATAGTACTCGAGTCCATGAATATTCTCTAAACTAGTACTTAGTCCAATGGAAGCGTATAGGGTGTTCTCATCTAAAGGGTCCATTACTATTTCTTGGCAGCCTACTGCCATAGGAATTTGCCCATCAGAAATGTTCGTCCAATGCGCACCGCTGTCTGTCGTTTTCCAAATTCCGCTAGTAGGTGCCCCCGCGTAGCATACAACACCCGGATTAACTTGTGATGTTGCAAAACACTCTATCCTGCCTTGAAAATGAGTGTCTTTCACTAAGCTCGTTGGTCCAAGAAAATTCCAATTGAAATTCGTATTCATGCTGTGAAAGGCCGGGATAGCCTCACTTTCCTGCTTAAGCACTTTAAAATACTGTAATGCATCCAATCCGTGATTTGAATGCATTCTGTCGAATAAATATTCTTCAGAATTTGCTGCCTGACTTAATTCGCTTTCACCGATAGCACCCTCAGGTTCCTGTGAAAAATAAGTTTCTAGATTTGAACGATAGTTTAAATAGTAATTGGTGAAATCAAGTTCTTGGGCACTTGAAGTAATTAGCACCGAACATGCTAGCATTGTCAAAAAATGTTTAGTCATACACCTCTTTAAGTTATTTCTTTAAATTAAAATCCAGGATTAGGTGTAGAAAAACACTTTAACTTTATGTTCAGGTAAGTGCGAAATAGCTCAAGAAGCATTCAATCAATACCATTATGTTCTAAACGAAATTCAACGAAATCCTTTGAGTCAAAGAAAACAATTAATCTTGTCACGAACGATAAGTATATATGCGTATTCTTTGGATTGCGAAGACGAAAAATTCCTGAGAGCTTGAAGGATATTCTATTTGATTTTACATGTTGAAATTATCTTTAACCGAGTTCTTCAAATAGAATGGAATAATAGGGAATATCTGCAATAAAGAACTACCAGCACTGAACACCATTTCGAACTCAAACTGTCTATAATCTTACCTATTCAGGATGCAAGAACCTTTTCTATTGTATTAAATGCCCTTAGCACTATATCTAATTCAAATATTAATCTTCTTCTTCTCGGGTGTCATGAAAGTCATAGAAATAGCGAAGTATCTCAGTGCCTCGTTTAATTTCAACCCGGTCATTGTTAAATGCACCAACAGGATATTCCCAAACTTCATAAACTATTTCTATTTCATAGGCACAGACGTCACAATTGAATGTATGTTCCCAAGTGTAACCGTGTTCAGGTCCCATTTGTCTTTCGACAACCGAAGTAATGTCGAAATCGGCATCGTCTGCTGTAAAGTCGTGTTGCTTACAGCATTTGTTGCAAGTGAGCGAGAAAGTTTTAATTGCAATACTCATATTTTCTGTTGTTCTTATTTCTTGTGTTTTACGGTTGGCTTTTAAAACATTTTCTTAGTGATGTCAAACATATCTTTCGTCCGGATTTTTAAGTGTTTCGCCATTGAGTACACTCGAAAAGTTATTAAAACTCAACACTGGATATGACTATTTAAATCTGTAAGAATTTTACGAATTAATATTTTTTCTTTCAAAGAAACTCCGTTGTTACTTCTTGGACAATACGCACTTCCTCGTACTTTTCGAATGATTCGCTCAAAGAAAAAAGTGCCGAAGCACTTTAAAAATCGCGTGTAGTAAAAAGAAAAATCTGAACTTGAAAACTGAAACTCACCGCGGGGTGAGTTCAAGAATTTGATGCTGATACGCGAAGGTGACGAGCTCGGCAATGTTAGAACATTGCGTTTTCTTCATAATGTTCTCTCTGTGCTTACTTACTGTGGCCGGACTAAGGTTTATTTTTTCAGCGATTTCAGCTGTATTTAAACCTGATGCGACAAGACTTGTAATAAACTGCTCACGAAGCGTAAGCCCAGAGGGTTCTTTTCTTCCGTTTTTAATGAGTTTATATTTTTCAGCCGTTAGTAGCCTATTGAAAAACATTTTTTTATCGCGCGCAGACAAAACGGCATTCTTAATTTCTTCTGATCCCGATTCTTTTGGCAAGTAGGCATAGACACCAAGCTTCACCATAAATTCCATCATGTAGTTTCGCGTATTCATGGTTAAAATCACTACAGAAACATCCGGAAATTTTTTATGAATCAATTCAACCGTAGACTCACCCCCGCGAATGGGCATGTGAATGTCCATGACCACGACAGCGCACGATTTTTTTTTCAGGTAGTCTAAAAAATCAGATCCATTTCCGAAGTCACCAATCAGTTCGAATCGTTTTTTCGGATCTTCGACAAAAAGTTTGCGCAATCCTTCGCGAAGAACAGTGTGGTCGTCTACAATGGCAACTTCAATGGGTTTCGACATGGCGCGGTAGGGGTATTATAAATTCTATATAAGTTAATTCATTGAATACTCTCTCAATGGTAACAGTGCCCCCAAGCATGAGCGTTCGGTTCAGTATGGAAGAACAGCCTTTGCCTGCACCATTTTGCGCTTCTTCCATAAATTCGGCCTGACTAAAATGTAGTCCGTTGTGTGTAAGACCAATGCTTAATTTATGTTTTACAATTTCAATGATACATTCTAACGCGGTCGGACGTGAATGTTTCGTGATGTTAGAAACCGCTTCATTTACGGTGCGGTATAGGGCCAGCTCATCGATAAGGCTGAAGTGAAGTTTTTGTTGAACGTCGCATCGAAATTCTATGATTTTATTTTCCGATTCCAAATCGAAGAAATTATTCTCGAGTGATTGGATTAAACCTAATTTTTTGAATTGGGTAGGAAAGATTTCACTGGAGTATTTCCGAATGTCTTCAGCGAGCTCTTCAATTTTGAGTGTTATTTTTTCCAATTGATTTCGTGAGAAGGAATAAGACTCCTCGCGCTTTTCTGCAGTCTCCAGTTGTTTCAACAAAATTCCCAATTGCGGACCGAAATCGTCATGTAGATTGTCAGAAAGCACCTCGCGCTCTTTTTCTTGCGATTCAACTATGGCGCGTTGCATAGTTGCTTGAAATTCGTTTTGCATTTTAATTTTGGAAATATACAATTTCGCGAGTATCCAAATAACAGCAACTAGAAGGATGCTTATCAAAAATGAAAAAATAGAAGCAAAGACGTAAATTTCATTTACCTGTATCATAATCCATTTGTTTTGCTTGGAAAAAGAAGAAGGCGAATAGAGAGTCGCGAATGAAATTGCTGCCAAGTGTCACTCCGAGTCGGATTTTATGAAAGCACTCGGGAAACTCTATCGAATCATCAATGTTAGTGATCATCTGTGGTACCAACATAGATGTTGTATAAAAAAATATCGCAATTATTGGCCATGCATTAATGTTTATTTTCGGTGAGTTATAAGGAGACTTGTAAATTAAAAAGAAAAGAGTATGCAAGGCTAGAAAGCAAATAAACAGACCTGACAGTAGTTTAATATAGTCATTTTGTAATTGAAAATGACTTTTAAAGCAGTAAACAAATTGAAGAATTGAAATAAACAAGCTAATTCCTCTCAGAAACAGCTTAGATTTTTGAGAGATTGGGTAGACAGAAGTCAGAATGAATGTACAAATTGTTCGTTCAATAATTTGGTAGATATTTGATACAGGAGCTGTGGGCAATCTCGAATTAGCTAGGGAGAGTCCAATGAAATCTCCAAGAAATGATGAAATAACAATTGCAGCAATTAATAAACAAACTTTATTGAATTTTAAAATTCTTAGATAAAAAAGAAAGATTGAAAAAGGAAACAAGCGGTAAGCTACAACTGAATAAACGACAACCTGCATTAATAATTAGAGTTTAAGGGATTATGTTTGCCGCAAATTGGCGGACAATTCGCCGTTTCGTCAACGATAACCCCTTGGTACATATCGTCTCCATTAGCATCTACTCCCACAGCAACCATTTGATTTTCCCCTTTGTTGTTGATGGCATAGTACAATCGAATCCCCATGCAACCAGTTTGATTTAATATTGCGTTCACTAAATTCTTCCCAATGGCGTGCCCAATGGTTTCACCGATGTTAATGGTTTCACGATAATTCGCGGTCATTTCAGATCCTTCGGCAAGTGTAATGATAGCTCCTTCGTTTCCAGTGAATGTCATGGTAGTTTTGTTTTAATGGTTTTCTCAAAAATAGGGAAGGAGTTCAACAATAAAAGTTTTCTTGAGATTATTTCACGTTAACATGCGAATTGCAATTTCGATTAGCACACTGAAAAACAGCGATTTGTTCTACGAACAGGTTTTCTAACACTTCCGAAAAATACGTATAAGTACGTATGTGAAAAATTCAAAACACCTGATTTTTTTGGGAAATACTGATTTCGATTCGTGAAATGGGACTGAGATAAAGTACGTGGTATTGCGTATTGCTAGCTTTTATCTAAAGGTTTTGTTTAGCTGAAAATTATTCTCCAATTATTTCTAATCAAATTAACTTTCTGATGAAACTTTTTTTATCCAATCTAATTGCCATTTTATTTGTTGCCACAACGAACGGACAACAATTGGATTTCACCAATTATTATTTGAACTATGGTAAGCACATTCACGATTTTTCTTCTTCCGAGCAAGAAGGCGAGACTGGTGAAAGTGAAAGTGGACAGGCGGGGAAATCCTACGAGTACATGTTTGACCGCATGCACACGAATCACGGTTTAGATCCTGTGCAATATTTCAAAGTGTTGAAAGAAGAAAGTGAAAGCATTCACCCTTACCGTTCGCTAAACACCAATTTCGATTGGGAATTTTTAGGCCCAACGAATTTAACTAGTGGCTATACGCATCACCAAGGCCGGATTGATTGTTTTGCTACGACTTCTTCTAACCCTGGGGTAATTTGCTATGCAGGTTCTCCTACTTCGGGTATATGGAGAACAACAGATTCGGGAGCAAATTGGAATAACGTTACAGATGGACAAATCCCTATGGCGGTAGGTTGTCAAGACATAGTTGTAGATCCTACCAATGACAACATCATTTATGCATCGATAGGTTTGAACGGTGGCATGGAAAATATTCACGACATTGCTTATTACGGATTAGGTATTTATAAAAGTACTGATGGTGGGAGTTCTTGGCAACCCACTGGCTTAAATTTTGGGACCCAGGTTTGGAACGACAACATATGGAAAATTGAAATAAACCCCAACAACTCGAATCAACAATATGCTATTTCGAATTTTCAGGTTTTCCGAACAAATGATGCTTGGAATACATACGAAATAATTTTTGGGGTGAATGCCCTTTCCACTATCGACGCTTTAGACCAGTCTGTGAACACCTCTACCCAAAGTGCGCTCACTTCCCATTTAACCCAATCGTGTGCCTACAAGAAAAAGATTTTGGTAGACTTAGATGTGAACTTAAACAATTGGAACGAAGTGATTATTTGTTCCGCGGGTCAGCAATCTTACTCTTTACCCAGCAATAATGGTTTGAATCTTTATAAATATCATCCGGCCGAAGTTTGGCACAGTTCTAATGCACATGCGTCCAATTCCAACACGGTCAATTGGGATTTTGTCTCGCAACTTGCAGACTCAAGTCCTTCGAACAGTTCAGTGAGCGAAATTGTGAATGTTAGTTTTTCAATATTTAACGAAGGAGTCTTTTATTCAGTGGAAAAAAAATTCGATAGTACACTAACTAAAATCCACAAAAAAGAAGGAAACACCTGGAATTTACTTTCGAACTTGATTTCTGGAGCAGATGTTAGTCAATGGAAATTAGAATTTGAATGTTCGCCCAACATTGGAAATTATATTTACTTAGGTGGTACCTATTTAAAAAGATATAACATTCAAACTAATCAGTATGCAGGTTTTCCTGCCACCGCTGGTTATCAGCTTCATGTGGATATAAGAAACATCCAAGTCTTACCAAATGAAGACCTTTCGGAGGACTTAGTTTTCGCATGTGAAGATGGTGGAGTCTCTAAAATAATCAGTTCAAGCCAAAACATTGCTGTTTATAATTTTAATGGCGCTGGTTTAGATATTACACAAATCTATGGTTTTGACATTTATCAGCCTAACATACCTTTTCTTACAGGGGGTACTCAAGACAATAACGTGGTTTACCTTAAGAGCAATAACTTTCATAACGCTCTTACAGGGGACAGATACGACGGTGTTTTGCACTATACAATTAATCCGGATTTTTTATTTACGAAAGATCAAGGAAGTAACAGCCAATACAGTTTGGATGTTAATCAAGTGGACCTGAATATCTCCAATTCAATTGCCTATGCAAGTAATCCTGCTTTAATGGACACATTCAAAGCCCGCTGGAACGCACCCTTCGATCGCAATTGGCAAGACCCCAATTTTGCTTTTGTGGGTGGTGAAGGAAAAGTGGGAAAACTACAGTTTACGCCTATCCCATTATTTTCGGAATTGTTAGTTGATTCGTTAGCCTCTTCACCCATTCGGGCCTTAAAGGTGTCGAAATCGAATCCGAACGTCATGGTTGTGGCCAACGAAGGGGCATATTGGAACAGTCCCTCAGAGAAAAAATTATATATTACGCGCAACGGCGGTTTAACATGGCTAGACATTACTGCAGCATTTAACAGTTCATCAGCAGTTGATTCACTCTTGCAATACTACGGCATTAACGCTTTAGAAATTGACCCTCAAAATCCCGGTAAAATATACATTGGACTCAACGGCACCGAGGACACTTCGGTGAATACAATCAAACGATTTTTCGAGTTGAATTTAAATCTTAGTTTGAATGATCAGGACATGATAGACAACGCGATTGTAATCAATTTATCATCGGGTTTGCCGCGTTTACCGATTAACGATTTGCAATTTGCCCCTACTTTGGGAAAAGATCTATTGGCCGCAACTGATATAGGCTTATTCTATTGTGACCTCACAGGTTCAACCCCTGTTTGGGTGAATGTTAATCCAGGCCTTCCAACATGCGTAATCACCGACATTGAATTCGACGTTTTTCACAACGAAATTTATATTTCAACTTTCGGTCGAGGATACTGGAAATCTGCCATGTCTTGCGAACCAATGGTCGATTTACATATTACAGAAGATTCACAAATTTCGATTCCAACATTGGCCAACCATTCTATTGTTGTGGAGCCCGGAGTTGTTTTTACTGTAACCTCTACGCTTTCCTTTGTTGAAAATGCGAGGTTAATCGTAGAGCCCGGAGGGAAATTGGTTGTGAACGGCGGAACATTAACCAACGGTTGTTCCAACGCTTTTTGGGAAGGTGTAGAAGTGCGTGGGCACTCCAATTTAAGCCAAACACCAGCGAACCAAGGAGTAGTGGAACTGAAGAACAATGCGCGAATCAATCACGCGAAATGTGGCATTCGAACCGCTGAAGTACTAATTGGTGAAGATTCTTGGGAATACAATTGGAATTCAACTGGAGGCATAATAAAATGCGACAATTCCATGTTTCTCAACAACATTAAGGATGTGGAGTTTCTATCCTATAACAATATTCACAACAACAACGTTTCAAAATTTTCAGGTTGTCGCTTTTTAGTAGATGAGGAACTTGCGGGCATTTCAAGTTTGAACTGCAGAGTTTCTTTATTTGAAGTTGATGGCGTGCATTTCACGAACAGTGAATTTGAAATTGCACAAACCTCACCCTATTCACAGAACATTGCAGGAAGTGGAATTTATTCGTTGGCATCAAGTCCTATAGTAAGCAGTACATGCAACTGTCCTCTTAATGCATTTAATGAAGGAAACCCATCAGACATTACGGCCCAAACTTTATTTACAACAAGCAGCGATTACTCGCACCCTTCGCTGTTTCGTAATTTTAAATACGGTATTCGTCTCTCTGGTGATGGGGGCATTCAAAATCCTGTTATTCGAAACTCGGTATTTCAAGACAACCAATATGGCATTTGGGTGGGTTCACAAAATGCGACTACCATTTACAGAAACAAATTTATTATTCCTGAAATCCAAAATCACGATCATTGCGCAGGTGTATTTCTGGGGAAATGCAACCATTACAATGTGTCTCGAAATGCTTTTGCGGGTGAAGCAAATTTGCAATACAATTCAGTGGGTGTTTACGTGAAAGACAGTCCAGAAAATGCCAACGAAATTTATTTGAACGACTTCGACCATCTGAAGTACGGCATAATTGCGGAAGGCGATCAAGCGGAAAACACACCCGTCCTTGGTGGTTTGCAGCTTTTGTGCGGAAAATACAGCAATGTAACTTGGAGCAACTCTGTCGTGCCTCATTCTGGCGAATCATTTGCTGAAATTGCGGTAGATCAAGGCCATCAGACTTACCCGCAAATTACCGCAAGTTCCGATTTAGCTGGAAACTTGTTTGCGAATGCATCAACTTCAGCAAGCCCTTTTTCAGATTACTTCAATTGCATGGGGTGCACAATTATAAAGTATCACGCACACGATTCTAATTCCAATAGTGCTGTGGTACCCGATAACATCACAAGCAATGTACTGGTAGATGAAAACAATATTCCCTTTACTTCCAGATGGAATGCTTGTCCGGTTGAACACGCTTTGTTACCTGAGAAATCGCTTTTGGTAGAGTTGGTAGAATTGAATGATTCAATAATTAATGTAGAGAAAGCGCAATACTACCAATTGATAGATGGTGGTCAAACTGGAGCTGTTGTTTCGTTTATTTCGAATCTCGCTAATTCAAGTGCACTAATTCGGGAGAACTTACTTCCGTTGTGTCCTTATTTAAGCGTAACTGCATTGGATACATTATTGGATCGAACAGCCTCCATGAATCCATGGCATTTATCGGAATTGCTCATTGCATGTTCTCCTTTGGATCCAGTTTTATTGAAACGAATTAACAACGAGATTGCTTTACCGAGTTATTTTCTTGGTTTAATTAACGAGTATCAAGATGGAGGTAATGAACGATTGCAAAAAGAAACTGCAATTAAGGCTGCGAACATTAACAAAAACAGAGCATTTAGTAAGTTATTGGAGTTAGAACTTTCGAATGACACCTTGGTTAGAAACTATTCTGAAATGGAGGCACTTTTTGAAGCGAACAATGATTTGTCTGAATCTGCCATGCTCTACGAAATATACCGCGCGCAAGGAAAATTTGAAGAAGCTTCTACGGTCTATGAAGGTTATTTACGAGACACCCTTTCTGCTGAAGAGAATGCATTGAATGACATTATTTTCGAGATCTCGAATAACGGGGGTTATGCCTTTGCCGATTCAAGTCAACTACAAGCGCTTCAATCTTTATTGAATTCGGAGGAATCAATTCGAATGCAAGTAAAATCGGCGTTAGAATTAATTACCAAGGAACCGTTTGAATGTGAATTTGTTTACCCAGAAATTCCTAAATCGAAAGTAAATCGAATGGATGAAGAACCCAACCGTATTTCACTGTTAGAAGTATATCCAAATCCGGTAAGTGAAGACTTCACGGTGGGTTTTGTCCTTCCAAGCGATCAACAAAATTCAGCCTTAAGCATTTACAACAGTCAAGGTCAGTTAATCAATCAAATAGACTTATCGAAAGACAATGGCATTCATTACCTAAACGCTCGTAATTGGCAATCGGGTTTGTATATCCTAGATTTGATTGTGAACGGTAAAGTGGTGGAGTCTAAATCAATTGTTGTAAAGCATTAATAATTTAGCGAAATGAGAGTATACTTGATGATTTTTTTTCTGGGCTGTTACCAGATAATGAACGCCCAAACAACACCAGCTTTGCCGCTACCAACTGATGGAAGCGTTTGGGTTGCGTATAATTTATATTCACCTTGGAGCACAAATTGGGCATACAAACTGAATCAAACGATTGAGCCAGATGGCGATTTGTCATGGGAAAATTCAGTTTGTCAGATTCCCAGTTGTGATAATGCTTTGACTTATTACTCATCGAACTTTCTATTTTATGAAAGCGATAATAAATGGTATCGGGATGGTTTTTTATTTTTCGATTGGGATTTAATGGTAGGAGATTCTATTTTTTTTGCTTGGTGGGATGATTATATGTCGGTTGCAGCAATTGATACTGTTGAATACTCCGATTTTGTTCCAAGAAGGTTATATCATATGGCTTATAACGGAAATCCTATGCTTTGGCACGGTGAAGAAATGAATTACATTGAAGGAATTGGCTCAAGTATTTGGGGGCTTGAAATGGCGCATTCAGAGAATAAGCCTCTTTTTCAATGTTTTTATGATAAAAACGGATTACTTATTTATCACAACGACTGGTCTAGTGAATTCTCAGGGGTGACGAATAGTTGCTGCCCAATTATTTCTGTTGAGGAAACAACCTCTAAATCCTTCAAACTTTTCCCCAGCCCCGCCAACAATCAAACCTCATTACAATTCGAATCCACTCACATTCCACAAACCATTCAAATCTTGAACGCAACCGGACAGCTCATGCACACCGAAAAAGTTTTAGGTAGAATGCAAATGCAAATGAATGTCTCCGAATACGCGAAAGGCATTTATACGGTACGAGCAAGATTCGAGAATGGAGAAGAGGTGAGTGAGAAGCTGGTGGTTGAATGAGGAACAAGGAACTACGTTATTGGAAAACCGAAGGTTTTATTCCTATTGCATAATTCCTATTTCATAAGTGGAACTTCGTTACTAAATCGTCGAAGACACTCGTTCGCAGAACCCTCGTCAAAGACCCTAGCAACAAAGTTGCCCTCGTCCTTCGGACACTCGTTACTTCGTAACATTAGTTGCTCCGCAACATTAGTTGCTCCGCAACATTCGCGCGTCGCGCATTCTTACCTTATTTACAATTGGAATTGGTATAGAACTAAATTTCAAAAAGGATATTCTTACAATTAATACCTTCAGGTCATGAGTGAAACCGGAGGTATCTGAAAAACATAAAGAGGCAGCTTTGAGAAATTCAACTAAAAATTCAAAGAACCATTACAATTGGAATAATCTAAATGTTTAATCATAAACAACATAGACCAAAATACACGAAATTTACAAAATGAATCAATGGGAAGAAACTGCTATACAATTACTAACCAAAAGCCTGCATCCAGTTCCTCTAGAACTAAATGAATTAGATTGGAAAAGCGATTTGTCACCGAAAAAAGAACGTTTGGCGCAACATCTTTCTGCGTTTGCTAATCAAGCCAATGGCGGGTATTTAGCTTTTGGATTTGATAATAATGGCAAATCAAAACCAATAGAAAAAACTGAAATGGATGCAATCGTTCAAAAATTGGGAAACATTGCAAGAAATAATCTATCTCAGCCAATTGGAATTAGTCATGCCGTGGTCAATTACAGCGGGAATCCTGTTTTGTTGGTGCATATTCCTGAACATTCCGATAAGCCTATTCACATGAGAGGAAGCGAGGTTTTTGAAAGTTACACCCGCAGTGCGGGACAGACTGTAAAATTATCACGACACGAAGTAAAACAGCTAATTGCTATTTCATCTGGATTCGATTTTGAAGCTCAAACAGCGATGCATGAAGTTAGTGATGATGATGTAATGAAATTCCTAGATTTCGACAGTTACTTCACCTTACAAGAAAAGCGCCTACCAGATACCAAACAGAGTATTTTGCAGACCTTGGCAATCGATGATTTAATAAGACAAACTCAAAATGGCTGGGACATTTTGAATCTTGGTGCAATACTTTTTTCAAAAAACATCAAAGATTTCAAAAATCTCAAACGCAAGGCAATTCGCGTGATTGTGTATAAAGAAACGAGCCGCATCAATGCCTTGAAGGAACAAGAAGGCGGCAGAGGTTATGCCTCCGGTTTTGAAGGATTGGTTAATTACATAATGGATCAATTAACATCAAACGAAATAATTGAAAGTGCTTTACGTAAAAAAGTAAAAGTATACCCCGAAATAGCTATTCGCGAGTTTGTTGCAAATGCACTAATCCATCAAGACTTGTCTGTTTCTGGGGCTGGCGTAATGATTGAAATCTTTACAGATCGAATCGAAATAACAAATCCTGGTGTCCCTCTAGTTGATACGAACCGTTTCATAGATACTGCTCCAAAATCAAGAAACGAAAATTTAGCTTCGCTAATGAGAAGATTGAATATTTGTGAAGAACGAGGTAGCGGAATAGATCGGGCTATTGAATCGATTGAAGTACATCAATTACCTGCACCTAAATTCATCAGAGGTGATGATTATACAAGAGTAATTATGTTCGCTCCTGCACCTTTGACCCGAATGAACATTGACGATAGAATTCGAGCTTGCTATCAACACACTTGTTTGCAATATGTAAACAATCAGCCCGTAAATAATCAATCGGTTCGAAAGCGTTTTAACATTGCCAAAAACAACGTGTCGTTTGCTTCAAAAATAATTTCCGACACGCTTGAGGCGGGTTTAATAAAAGCATCAGACCCTGAAAGCTCATCAAAAAAGTTTGCTTCATACGTGCCATTTTGGACCTGATACTTATTTGTTTGCAAAATCCAACTTCCGCCTAAGGCAAACGTAACCAACTCTATTGCAACACTTTGTTTATTTCATTGGAAAATCCCTGTGAGACAAATGAGCCTATTAGATTCGATGATAAACTTCGTTGTTTGAACTACGTTGTTTGAACTACGTTGTTCCTACTGCGTAATTGGACCTTCGTTGTTAAACCCTCATCCGAAGGACTCTCGCGATGAAATCGCCCTCGCAAAGCCAGTTGCCCTCACAATTCATACGCAACGGTATTTAGCGCCCGTAATCCACGGGGAAGTAAAACATCATTTTGGATGGACGGTTGGCTATTGGTAGATTTCATTGCTTCAAACTACCTCGCCTTCGCTATAATTTCCTGCACCACACTCGTATCAAGTAATGTAGTCGTATCCCCAATCGCATCGAATTCTCCTTCCGCAATCTTTCTCAAAATGCGACGCATAATCTTTCCACTTCTTGTTTTCGGTAAGCCACTCACAAGAACGATTTTATCCGGCTTTGCTATCGCTCCAATTTGCTCACTCACGGTTTTAGTAATGGAATAAATCATCTCCTGCTCAAACCCTTTCGAAGAACCTTCCGCAGGACCTTGCATCGCACCTTTTTCACCACCTTCCGCAGGACCTTGCATCGCACCTTGTTCACCACCTTCCGCAGGACCTTGCATCGCACCTTGTTCACCACCTTGCTCTGCACAAATAACAAACGCAAAAATCCCTTGCCCTTTGATGTCATGCGGATACCCCACCACCGCGCTTTCAATAACTCCGTGCGTATGATTAATGGCATTCTCTACTTCCGCAGTTCCTATTCGATGTCCGCTTACATTCAACACATCGTCAACCCTTCCTGCTAAACGATACATTCCGTTCTCGTCGCGGTATGCGCCGTCACCGGTGAAGTAATAACTTTTATACGTGCTGAAGTAATTCAAAATGCAACGTTCGTGATCGCCATACGTGGTGCGAATCATAGATGGCCACGACTGCTTGAAACAAAGGTTTCCGGTTAAATCGTTTTCAAGAATTTCATTGCCTTTATCGTCTAACAAAACGGGGAGAACTCCTGGCATAGGCAAGGTTGCAAACACGGGTTTTGAAGGTGTTACTCCAGCTAAGCTTGAAATCATTACCCCGCCTGTTTCCGTTTGCCAGAACGTATCGACAATCGGACAATTTCCTTTGCCAATTTTTTCGTTGTACCAATTCCAAGCTTCTTCGTTAATGGGTTCGCCAACGCTTCCGAGTATGCGCAACGAAGACAAATCCTTTCCTTCTAAAAATTCATCTCCGGCCGACATTAAACTGCGAATGGCTGTAGGTGCGGTGTAAAAAATATTCACTTTGTGTTTCGCTACAATGTCCCAAAATCTTCCGGCATCCGGATAAGTAGGTATGCCTTCAAACATCAATGAAGTCGCGCCATTCAAGAGTGGTCCGTAAATTAAATAGCTGTGTCCGGTTATCCAACCAATATCGGCTGTGCAGAAATGAACGTCTCCTTCTTGGTACTGAAACACATTTAAAAAAGTATAGGCTGTCCACACCATGTATCCCGCGGTGCTGTGCACAACGCCTTTCGGTTTACCTGTGGAACCGCTCGTGTACAGGATGAACAACGGATCTTCGGACTGAAGCGTCTCTCCGGGCTTCATGTAATTATTGGTGGAAAGAACACGTCCTTTCAATTCATTCCAATCGATATCAATTTCTTTTTTTTCGGTTGGAAGGTTGAGGTAGTTGAAGACCAAAACATTTTTTATTTTTCTTGTTGAAGTCAATGCTTCGTCAACTACCGATTTCAATGGAATGGTCTTGTTACCGCGAAGTCCACCGTCCATGGTTATCACGAAGTCTGCTTCGGCATCGTCTACGCGATCTGCAATGCTCTTTGCACTGAAGCCTCCGAAGATAACAGAGTGCACCGCGCCAATGCGCGCACAGGCCAAAACGCTGAACACCAATTCAGGCACCATGCTCATGTAGATGCAAACGCGATCTCCTTTGTTTACACCCATCGCGCGAAGCATTTCAGCGGCAATACAAACCTCGTTGTGAAGTTCGGTGTACGTGAATTTCCTGTACTGAACCGAATGATCATTCGGTTCCCAAATAAGTGCTACCTGATTGCCTCGTTCAGCCAAATGTCTGTCGAGTAAGTTTTCAGTAATGTTCAATTCACCACCGTCGAACCAATGGTTTTTGGCATCGGCAAAAGTTCCCGAAAGCACCGTGTCCCATTTCTTTTTCCAAGCAAAAGATTCAGCTACTTCACCCCAGAATTTATCTGGATTAGCAATGCTTTCGGCGTACACCGATTTATATTCTTCAAACGATTCAATTCGTTTCATGGCTGTCTGATTTGAAGTTACAAGTTACATCATTGCTTTTAACTTAACTTTGATTTATGAAGTCTCTCGCAAGAATTTTTGTTATCTTTTTTTTGCAAAGTATTTGTGAGGCAGCTATCGCCCAACCCAACCTTCCAACTGTAACATTGGCGCCGGTGTATTCTGTGCAGTTGCCAGCTGAACTGCTCGAAACCTCTGGTATCACTCGTTTTCAGCAAGGACTTGTTACACACAACGACAATTCAGATGAGCAGCTCTATGTGATAGAC
This sequence comes from Chryseobacterium gleum, assembly GCA_945881835.1. GTDB lineage: Bacteria > Bacteroidota > Bacteroidia > Flavobacteriales_D > Sanyastnellaceae > CAIZGX01. Next base: position 48,475 of record CAMCVP010000002.1, read on the forward strand.
ACGTTGAATGGAGCCATTCTTCAGACTTTTTCATTGAACGGAACTTCCAATTTCGATTGGGAAGAAATTACCCAAGACAGCTTGTATCTCTATGTCGGAGATTTTGGAAACAACGCCGGAAACAGAACAGACCTGCATATTCTTCGAATTGAAAAATCTTCTCTTCTTGAAGGCACGCCTGCAATAGATACCATTGCTTTTGGTTACGAAGATCAAATAGATTTCACTCCTTCCAACCAAAATACAGCCTTCGATTGCGAGGCGTTTATTGCGGGAACAGACAGCTTGTTTCTTTTCACCAAGAATTGGAATGACCTTTCTACCGTGTGTTACAGTGTGCCGAAAGTTCCAGGCAATTATTTAGCGCAACGAAAGGATTCTTCAGATGTAAACGGACTCATTACAGGAGCAACCTATCTTCCAAACAAAAGACTCGTTATCCTTTCCGGATATTCTTCGTTGCTGCAACCGTTCATGTATCTCTTATTCGATTTTGAAGGAACCGATTTCTTCTCTTCCTTCCAACAGAAAATAAATCCCACACTGAATTTTCACCAGGTGGAAGGGGTGTCTACCACCAACGGAATAGATGTCTATCTGACCAATGAGTACTTCAGTCAGAGCATTATTACCACCCAACAGAAATTGCACAAATTCGATTTGACTCCGGTACTCGGAGACTACCTTTCTGGAAATAACGTGTTCTCTGAATCTGCCGATATCCGAATTTTTCCGAACCCAGCGAAAGACATCGTTCACATTCAAGTTCCAAAAAAGTCGCTATGCCTAGAAGTCAGGAACAGCGAGGGAAAACTCGTAAAGAAGGCAAGAATTCGACACGAAACAGACCTCGACATTTCAGACTTGCCAAACGGAAGATATTTCATTTCCATTACGGATTATCCACGGGTCTTTTCCCTGATAATCAGCAGTTAGATGTCCGTGAACCGAGCTGTGTTAGTAAGTCAATTCGACTTAACACAGGCTTCATATTCACCTTTGTAACTTCCTTTTACCAAAAACAACATCCTATGGAATCGAACGAATACCTATTTTTAAAAGCACGCATTAAGGCCGTAAACCCTACCTGGTCTGAAGCAGATGTAGAAAACGAAGTGAAGCGCCTGGTGCACGGATCAGGAGAAATGGAAGACGCAGACGAAGGCTGTCTTTACTGCGGATCTTAATTCTCTTTATTCAGAAAAGATTGAGCAAGGGCCAGGTGCCCTTGTTTTTTTTGCCCTTCCATTTTGTTCAGCAAAGCCACCATCATACTCAACCGATAATTCCGCGCAAGGAAAGGGGTATTGCGTTCAATGAAATTCCAAAACAGCGCGTCCCAAATCTTCTCCCACGGCTCGCCCTTTTTGTAGTTGCTCATTTTATAAATGTAATTTGAACCGCTCATGTAAGGCTTCGTGCTCATGAGCCCGCCGTCTGCAAACTGCGACATACCGTATACATTCGGAACCATAACCCAGTCGTAAGCGTCTATGTAATACGTCATGAACCATTCATACACTTCATGCGGATGAACTTCGCTCAACAACATGAAATTGCCCAACAACATCAATCGCTCAATGTGATGCGAATACGCGTTTTCGCGCAAGCCTTTCAAGCAGTCGTCAATGGGACGAATACCGGTTTCTCCTTCCCAAAATCCATTCGGTAATTTTCGATCGTGTTGAAAGAAATTCGAAGTACGTTCTTCCACACCCTTCAACACATAAACCGCACGAATGAACTCGCGCCAACCCAAGATCTGACGCACGAATCCTTCCACATTATTCATCCCGGCATTCGAATCTAACGCCGCTTGAACGCACTCTTGCGGAGTGAGCAAGCCAATATTCAAATACGGAGAAATGACAGAATGAAACAGCCACGATTCTTGCGGAACTATCGCATCTTGGTACGTGCCGTATTCATTTATTTTATGTTGAATGAAATAGCGCAAAGCCGCTTTCGCTTCGTCTCTTGTAACGGCGTAAATGAAATTTTCGGAAGTACCCACATGCTTTGCGAAATGCGCTTCTACGTAAGTTGTTGCTTCAACTACAAATTCATTTTGTGTTGAAGAGAATGGCTCTGGAAACTGCATGCCCTTCGGGGCTTTCGCGCGGTTCTCGGTATCAAAAGTCCACTTGCCACCAACGGGTTCTTCGTTCGCTTCCAACAGAATTTTTCGCTTCTTTCTTTCGTGAATGTAAAAGTCATTCAAGAAGAATTTTTTCTTGTTGAAGTACGCCTTCAACTCTTCTTCTGTGTTGTAAAAATTCGGCGAATCGAATCGCTTCGTCGCAAGACTTAATCGTTGCGCCCACTTGTTTATTTTTTTTTCTAGGTTGAAATCAACCGTGTCGATCCACAACAATTCCTTTGCCCCCATAGTCTTCAATTCATTTTCAATTTGAAGGGAAGAGGCTTCGTCGTGTGAAAGATATTTCCAGTTAGAAGAAGTTTTGGATTGCTCTTCCAGAAAGGCTTTCATGCTTGCGCGATGCAAGATTATTTTTTTCTTGTGGAAGGGGTATTGGGAAAAGAACAGGGGTTCTTCAATGAGCAAAAGACAATCGCACGAACGGAAGAGTTCGTGCTCTTCGAACAGTTGGTGCGGAAAGACCAAGCCTATCTTCATTTCCTTTTGGAAATTTTATTGTTGGAAACGCTTCGCTGACGGGTGCACTTAAAGCGACTGTCGTCGTTCAGCGACTCTGTGCGAAGCATCACATGCTTCGTGGCTCTTCCTTGCACACGGGCGCGCCACATGCGGAAAGAGGTGGCCTTCATTTCTTTGCGCATGAGCGCAATTACTTCAGCTTCGCTAACGCCGAACTGTGCGGTAATAGCGTCGAATGGCGTGCGGTCTTCCCACGCCATTTCAATGATTCGATCAATGTCTGTTTCAGATAACATGACTTAGAAACAAGCCACGCGTTCGTTTGTTTTTACAAACTGCTTAAAATGCTCACTAATTCAGAACGAACGCGAATTAAACGCGCTTGAATAGCGGCGCCATCGGTCTCGTTTACTTTCTGACGAAGCGCGTTCTTCGCGCCTTCCAGCGTGAATCCTTGCACACGCACCAACTCGTGAATCTTCTTGAACAACTCAATGTCTTTCTTCGAATACATGCGATTGCCCTTGCTGTTCTTGCGCGGTTGCAATTGCGGAAATTCCTTTTCCCAAAAACGTAGAAGAGAAGCGTTCACATCAAACATCTCGGCAACTTCAGAAATGCTGAAGTAAATCTTTTCTATTTCGAAGGTCTTAGACATAATTAGTCGAAACTTTGGTTGGCATTGGCAGCACGCTGCAATACCTCTTCGTACTGCTCTGGCGTAATGTCGTTGTAAAAGTAAAACGCCGGATCTACTTTTTCACCGTTTCTAATAACTTCATAATGCAAGTGCGGACCCGTAGATGCCCCCGTATTGCCTACAAGCCCTATCAATTGGCCTCTTTTGACTTTTTCGCCCTGACGAACGAGAATTTTGCTCATGTGAGCATAAAGTGTCTGATACCCGTATCCATGCTGGATTACAGCGTTATTTCCATACCCCGTATAGATACTTTCGATTTTTTCAACAACGCCGTCTCCGGTGGCATAAATTTCAGTCCCAATGTCGGCTGTGAAATCCAATCCAGTGTGAAGTTTAGCCACCTTGTAAATCGGATGTATGCGATATCCGAATCCGGAAGAAATTCGCTCCAAGTCTTTGTTCGAAATAGGTTGAATGGCAGGAATACTTTGCAACATGGCGTCTTGTCCGCGCGCCAACGAATAAATCTCTTCGTACGATTTGCTCTGACTCACAAACATCTCTTGCAATTTGCGAATGCGGAACAACGTTTCTTCAACGTCTTTGTCGGTCGCAAAGTCATTGTGTGTTTTCGATGAAAGTCCAGAAAACTTTCGCGCGTATGGCTCTGCTCCGAAGATAGAGCGGTACACGTTTTCATCTCTACGCTCAAGGTCTGTTGCAAACAATTCCAACGTATCAATCTTACGATTGAATGTTTCGATCTGCGTTTCCAGATAATTAATCTTCTTTTCCAATTGCTCGGTCTCGGGATCCTTGAAGAAAGACGCGTAAAGCACAATACCAATTCCACCTAAAACAACCCCCGCAAGCACATAACGCGTCACGATCCATGCGTAGTCGCGAATGGTGTACGTTATAGCCTCGTAATTGAGGGTATTCGGATTGAAGATGTATTTGTACTTAAATTTCTTCATGCCTTGCGAATTTACGTCACTTTTTTTAATCGCTTCTTCCCTTGTGAGATGTAAATTTGCGCGCATGATGACAGCTCAAGAGATTCGCCAAACTTTTTTAGACTTTTTCAAATCGAAAGGTCACCACATTGTTTCGTCGGCACCCATTGTGGTGAAGGGAGATCCAACACTCATGTTCACCAACGCGGGAATGAATCAGTTCAAAGATTTATTTCTTGGCCACGGCACCATAGAGCACAAGCGCATTGCGAACTCTCAGAAGTGTCTTCGCGTGAGCGGAAAGCACAACGACTTGGAAGAAGTGGGCGTAGATACCTACCACCACACCATGTTTGAAATGTTGGGCAACTGGTCGTTCGGCGATTACTTCAAGGAAGAGGCCATCACGTGGGCATGGGAGTTATTGACTGAAGTGTACAAACTTCCAAAAGACAGATTGTACGTAACCGTTTTTGAAGGCGATGAAAAGGAAGGATTGGAATTCGATCAAGAGGCTTTCGACATCTGGAAACGCTGCATTGCGGAAGACAGAATTTTAAAAGGAAATAAAAAAGACAATTTTTGGGAAATGGGCGAAACGGGTCCTTGCGGTCCGTGTAGCGAAATTCACATTGACATTCGTACCGGCGAAGAGCGTGCGAAAGTCGATGGAAAAATATTGGTGAACGATAGCCATCCGCAAGTGATTGAAATTTGGAACAACGTGTTCATGCAATTCAATCGCAAATCAAGCGGAGAGTTAGAGCCCCTTCCAAACAAACACGTAGATACCGGAATGGGCTTCGAACGTTTGTGTGTTGCCCTTCAAGGCAAACAATCGAACTACGACACCGATGTGTTCTCGCCGTTGATTGAGCGCATTTCGAAAATATCTGGAGTGGCTTATACACGCACCGATTCGAAGCAAGACATTGCCATTCGCGTCATTGCAGACCACGTTCGCGCGGTGTCGTTTACCATTGCAGACGGACAACTTCCTGCAAGCGGTGGAGCGGGATATGTGATTCGAAGAATCTTGCGTAGAGCCATTCGTTACGGATACAGTTTCTTGAACAGAAAAGATCCATTCATTTTTGAATTGGTAGATGTCCTTGCAGCAGAGATGGGTGCATTCTTCCCAGAGATTGTTTCCAACAAAGATTTGGTGAAGCGAGTGATTCGTGAGGAAGAAGAAAGCTTCTTGCGCACACTCGACAAAGGCATTCAATTGTTAGACGATCACTTGAGCAAAGGCGCTTCAGTGTTAGATGGAAAGACTGTATTCGAATTGTATGACACCTTCGGATTTCCTTTCGACTTAACGTCGTTAATTGCTTCTGAAAAGGGCGTGGGCGTGGATGCTGCAGGATTCGAAGAAGAATTGGCGAAGCAAAAAGAACGCAGTCGAAGTGCTACGAAATTAGAGACCGACGACTGGGTTGAATTGCAAGCAGGAGATCCAACATTTGTTGGATACGATTCGTTGGTATGCGAAACGAAAATTCTGAAATACAGAAAGATTAAAGCGAAAGGAAAAGAGAGTTTTCAATTGGTGTTGAGCAACACGCCTTTCTATGCGGAAGGTGGCGGACAGGTTGGAGATACCGGTGTTTTGAAAACCATTAACGAGAGCATTGCTGTCATAGACACCAAGAAAGAAAACAACTTGAGTGTTCACTTTGTAGAACAACTTCCAGAGAATGTGAACGCAACTTTTACTGCGGTTGTAGATCGCACGAAGCGTGAAAGCTCACAACGCAATCACAGCGTAACGCACTTGTTGCACGAGGCATTGCGTGAAGTGTTGGGAACGCACGTAGAGCAAAAAGGATCGTTGGTGAATGCAGATTATTTGCGTTTCGACTTTTCGCATTTCGCGAAAATGACCGACGAAGAATTGAAGCAAGTAGAGCAATTGGTGAACAGCCGCATTCGCGCAGCTTTCCCATTGAATGAAAATAGAAACGCAACCATGGACGAAGCGAAAGCTCAAGGTGCCATGATGTTGTTTGGTGAAAAATACGGATCAACGGTTCGTGTAATTCAATTCGGAAACAGCGTTGAATTGTGCGGAGGAACGCACGTTCAAAAGACCAGCGATATTCGTTCATTCCAGATAACATCGGAAGCGGCGGTTGCTGCAGGTATTCGAAGAATTGAAGCCATTACAGCCGATGCGGTAGATGCGTTGTTGGAAGAAGAGCGCAACGAATTGGAAGCGGTTCGTTCGTTGGTGAAAAACAAAAACGCGAGCAAAGCAGTGGAAGATTTGCTAAGCAAATTTTCTTTGTTGGAAAAAGAATTGGACGCTTTGAAGCACGAGAAAGCCATGCAAATGAAAGGCGTGTTGAAAGAGAAGTTCGAAGAGAAAAATGGAATGAGTGTCTTGATTGATCAAGTAGATTTAGACGCGAATGCGATCAAGGATATTTGTTTCCAATTGAAATCAGAAATTCCAAATGCATTTATTTTATTGGCGAATGTGCAAGGCGGAAAGCCAACTATATCATTGGCATTAAGCGATTCGTTGGTTAACGATAAGAAATGGAATGCCGGTCAGCTTGTGCGTGAATGGGCGAAAGCCATTAAAGGCGGCGGGGGCGGACAGCCGTTCTTCGCAACTGCCGGAGGAAGCGATGAGTCAGGATTGCCGACGGCTTTGCAATTGGCAAATGATTTTATTTCTGCTTCTTAACAAACGCTTCTCGTGAAAGCGGAACATACGATTCCTTTTCACCCAATTGAACTTGTTTATCGCCTTCAATTATTCTGTGCGAGTAATGCGCTAACTGTCCTGTTTCAACGCAGATGGCGTGAACCTTAGTCACGTATTCAGCAATGGCTAACAAATGCGGCATAGGTCCGAAAGGCTTCCCCGTGTAGTCCATGTCTAATCCCGCAACAATAACGCGAACACCCATGTTTGCCAACTGATTGCAAACTTCTGGAAGTCCATCGTCGAAGAATTGCGCTTCATCAATGCCAATCACTTCTGCTGTCGAAGCAAGCAATAATATTTGAGAGGAATGTTCAACAGGAGTAGAGCGAATGCTCGTCCCCACATGACTCACTACTTCTTCTTCACTGTAGCGAATATCGAATTTCGGTTTGAAAATTTCAACGTTCATCTTTGCGAATTCCGCGCGCTTTAAACGTCGAATCAACTCTTCCGTTTTTCCAGAAAACATAGATCCGCACACGACTTCAATCCAGCCGGCGCTTCTTCCTCTATTTACTGTGTTTTCTAGGAACATGGGATTCAAAGATACTGTTCTGCGAAAGATGTTTCACAAGATACTTTGTAAGATTTTTCAAAAGATGTTTTACAAGATGTTACACAAGATGCAAGCAAGATTTTTCAAAAGACGCCTTCAGCAAGATATACTCTAGCGAAGCTTCTTTCGCAGAATCTTACGAAGTATCTTGTCCCACATCTTGCCATCGGTATCTTGTGAAGCATCTAACGCTTAAGTGCGAATCTCAGATTTAGACTTCTTCCTATTAATCGTTAAAGCGTATTGAATCATAAACCCTCTCGGCGCCTCTGGCTTAGCCGGACGAATGGTGACAAAGGCATTTGTGATATTGGTAATTTGAAGGGTAAAGCGATGACCGTTCTTTATGTATCCACCACGAATATCAATGATCGCTGAAGGTCCGCTGAAGTCTTTTCTGAATTGCGCTAAACCGGGAACAAACAATTCGAAAATGGAATCTACTTTTTCCATGTAACTATAAACTCGAATTCCTGCTCCAATGGTGAATCCTTCCGGCGATTGCCCATCAATGTTGAACTTACCCATGTGGCGGTAACGATACTTCAAGATTGGCGTTCCTGCGCCGCGTTCGTCGGTTGCGAAAGATTGAATGGCGTATTTAACATAAGGTGCGAATGATTTTAATTCCGGAAAAGTGTTCATGTCAATCGGACAGATATACGTGTATCCTCCGTTCAAATTCACCTTCCAATCTCCAATGTAACTGTCACCATTCAATGCAAGTTCAACCCCACCAATTTGTGCATCGGTAATGTTTATGCTCTTGAATCCAAATCCGAAAAGCGGATCAGAAGGAGCGCCCCACTGATCAAACGAAAACTCCAATAAGTTTTTATATCGAGTGAGGAAGAAAGCAGCGTCGGCAGATGCATCCCATTCACCAATTTTTATTTTTTGCTTCACGCCAATTTCAGCGCCCCAGCCTTGTTCTGGACGAAGATCTGGATTTGGATAAATGCGAATGATATCGAGGTTGGTGTTTACAAAACGCTCAGCTGGCGAAGGGAAACGGAATCCTTGTCCAATGGAAGCACGAAGAAAAGTGTTCTTTCCAGCTTCGTAGTTAACACCCGCTCTTCCTACAGGAATCGAGCGGACAACCATTTGATCCAAACGGAACATTTCCATACGAGCACCTGCACTGAATTGAAACTTCTTCCAAGGTTGATCGAACTGGACATAAGTTCCTGCGAAATTTCCCGCATGTCTTCCACCTAAACCGCCATCGTCGAAAAAGAATTGCGTGCCACTTAATCCGGCAACCAAAGTCCCTTTCGACTTCGTGCTGTGTTGAAATTGGTATTCGCTGCTGATGAGATTGGTGGCGGGATACCAATCTTTTCCTCCCACTTGTAAGGTGTAATAATACCTTCCCCGAACGGTGTGCTTATTTGCGTTTTTATCGAAGGCCGTGAACCACGGATCAATGTTCGCCCACAGGTCGTTTAAGTTCAATAAAGTTGTTGTGCTGTAAGGCAAGTAAGAATCACCACCGGTTCCTTTCCACATAAAAAAGAATCCTTGTTTTTGATGCATGATGTTTCCATCTATTCCCGCACTTCTTCTTCCGTTTTTCCAAATTTTTCTTGTCCGAAAAGAGATACGCTCACGGTCTTCGTATTCGCCATTCAACCAACCCACGCTGCGCAATACATTTCCACCTAAAACGAAATCAATTCCGTTCTTTAAACGCTCTTTGTGACGGAATTGAAGACCACTCTGATAAGGAATGCGATTGCCGGTCCACCAAGCCATAGATGCATCGCGCGGTTTATCGTAGGTGGTTCCAAACGTTGAAACAAAAGTCTCGGGTTCTTTACCCGGATAAGCAGTGCGGACATGAATAACTCCGTTCAATGCCGCACTTCCGTATTGCACAGACGACGCGCCTTTCACGACTTCAATTTGCTCTGCCAATTCTAGCGGAACATAGTTCCATTTAATATCGTTGCGATCTGCAGTAATTAATGGCTGATTGTCTACGATAAGCAACACACGCGTTCCCGCTCCGAAAGCATATCCGCTTCCCCCGCGAATACTCGCTTGTCCATCTATAATCGTAAGACCAGGAAGTCGCTCTGCGGCTTTCGCCAGATCGGGAGTAATGCGTTGAATAAGTTCGGTGGCTTTAATAACATCGATACTCAACGTTTGCAATTCGAGCGCTTGCAAATATTTCGAAGAGCCAATAACAACAGTTCCTGTAGAAGAGCTTTGTACTTTCAAAAAGATACTTAATCCCTTTTCAAACATATCATTTGAAATGGCCATGGTGCTGTCGGCATGTCCAAGGTGACGAATGGTTATTGAATCGAGGATATCTTTTTTATTCAATTTGGAAGTTCCCGATAAATCTGTGACACCAATGGTCACACCTTTCGAGAAGAGCATTGCACCGGGCAAAGGCTCGCGAGAAGTTTCATCGAAAATGCGAACTTTTAAGGTCTGCGCTGAAAGCGAAGTCGCAAGAATTGTTAAGAGAATGATAAGGCGGAAACGCATTTTTCAAAGATAATCAAAACGGCGGAGCCGATGACACAACACGTTGTGATGACAACTTCGTTGATGACGATTTTCAATCGATGACGCTCCGCGAAGCGGTCATCCGGAACGGTCATCCCGCAGGGTCATCCCGCAGGGTCATCCACGCAGTGGTCATCCGGAACGGTCATCCACGCAGTGGTCATCCGGAACGGTCATCCGCGAAGCGGTTATGGGTTATCGCGAAGCGTTGAGGAACTCTATACAAATCTCATTAAACTCCACCGGCTTCTCAATATTCACCACGTGTCCGCTGTCGGGAACTACAATGAGTTCAGAGGAAGAGAAACGCATAGCGAGCTTTTTTATGGAAGGAAGAAACATGTGATCTTCTGCGCCCATGACGTAGAGTGTCTTTGCGGTGGTTTCTTTTTTGCGGAAGGAAGAGAGCAGCGGATTCACTTGAGTGACCAAGCCAAACCACTTTTTGAATTCGGTTTGCTCGAGTTTTTTCGCTTCTTGAATGAATAGGTTTCGCGCTTCCGAATTACTTTTCTTAGGCATAATGATGAACGCGAAAAGTCTGTAAAGAATGAGATACGGAATCAGTGACTTAAAGGTTTGCCCAAATCTCATGAGGAATTGTCCGCGCACATTCAGCTTCATTGTGGCACCCGCTAGGACCATTGATTTCACCAATGAAGAAGCGCGTTCGCTAATGTCTCGAATGACAATGGTTCCCATGGAAATGCCAACGAAGTGGGTGCATTTGATTTTCAAATGTTCCAATACTTCAATGACTTCGTTGCCTATTTCTTCGAAGTTGTATTTCTCTTTTTTAAGCGGACGAACATTTTTCGATTGACCGTGTCCGCGCAAATCAATGAGCAAGACATTGAAGTGTTTTTGAAACGCACGAATCTGTTTGAACCAAATGGCACTGCTACCACCAGCCCCGTGAATAAAGGTTACCCATTCATTCGAACTGTCGTGATTGAAAATGGAATAGTGAAGAATTTGTCCGTTAGCAGAATTTATCACGCGCCTAAAGATTGTGCAGCTTGCTTTCCAACCATTTCAACTGCTGTGCGTACCATGCCCGCAACGTCGTATCCACATTCAGCATACAACTGGTCTTGTGTTCCGTGCTCAATGTATTGGTCTGGAATTCCCAAACGCTTCACTTGAGCCGTGTAACCGTTGTCTGCCATGAATTCAATCACAGCACTTCCCATTCCACCTTGAACACATCCGTCTTCCACCGTAATCACATGCTTGAATTTACCGAATACTTCATGAAGCATTAATTCATCAATCGGTTTCGCAAAACGCATGTCGTAATGTGCAGCAGAAATGCTTTGCTCTGCTAGTGCTTCGCATGCCTTCACGGCGTAATTTCCAATTGGACCAATGGTTAAAATAGCCACGTCATCTCCAGATTTAATCTTCCTTCCAGTACCTACTTTAATTTCTTTCATAGGTGTTTTCCAGTCTGTCATAACTCCGTTACCTCTTGGATAGCGAATGCTGAACGGACCTTGATCTGGAAGCTGTCCGGTGTACATTAAGTCGCGCAATTCACTTTCATTCATTGGGCTTGAAACAACCATGTGAGGAATGCAGCGCATGTAGGCTAAGTCATATGAACCGTGGTGTGTAGGACCGTCGGCACCAACTAATCCGCCGCGATCTAAACAGAAAACGACATTTAATTTTTGAATGGCAACGTCGTGAATGACTTGGTCATAAGCGCGCTGCATGAAGCTCGAGTATATGTTACAGAAAGGCACCAATCCTTGTGTTGCCATTCCAGCAGAAAATGTAACCGCGTGTTGTTCAGCAATTCCAACGTCGAAGGCGCGCTTAGGCATAGCCTCCATCATCAATTTCAATGAACATCCGCTAGGCATTGCCGGAGTAACACCCACAATCTTTTCGTTCTTCTCTGCTAATTCAATAATGGTATGTCCGAATACATCTTGATACAACGGCGGTTGTGGATTTTTCGGAACCACTTTTACAATTTCTCCGGTCTCTTTGTTGAAGAGTCCTGGCGCATGCCACTTTGTTGGAGAGCCCGCCTCAGCTGGAGCGTAGCCTTTTCCTTTCTTTGTAACGCAGTGCAAAATTTTCGGGCCAGGGATGTCTTTCAAATCGCGCATCACCTTCACCATATAATCCACATCGTGCCCGTCAATAGGACCGAAGTATCTCCACTTCAACGATTCGAAATAATTACTTTCTTTGATTAACGTGCCTTTGAGCGCTTCAGAAATTTTGTGTGCAATGTGTTGGGCGTTCGGTCCGAATTTCGAAACCTTTCCAAGCAATTGCCACACATCGTCTTTCACTTTGTTGTAGGTGTGTGAAGTGGTAATATCAGTTAAGTATTCCTTCAACGCACCCACATTCGGATCAATGCTCATGCAATTGTCGTTCAACACAACAAGTACGTTGCAATCTGCTGTAGACCCGTGATTCAAGCCTTCGAAAGCCAAACCTGCGGTCATGGCACCATCTCCAATGACAGCAATAACTTGACGGTCTTTTTCTTCTTTTACTTTGCTCGCAACGGCCATTCCGATGGCAGCAGAAATTGAAGTAGAACTGTGTCCAACACCGAAGGTATCGTATTCGCTTTCGCTTCTTTTTGGGAAGCCAGAAATGCCTTTGTAAATTCTATTTGTGTGGAAAACGTCGCGTCTTCCAGATAAGATTTTATGTCCGTAAGCTTGGTGTCCAACGTCCCAAATCAATTGATCGTAGGGCGTTTCGAAAACGTAGTGAAGGGCAACGGTCAATTCAACCACACCCAAGCTAGCGCCGAAGTGCCCACCTTTTTCAGAAACAATGTCAACAATGTACTGGCGCAGCTCGGTGCACAATTGTTTTAACTGATCTTCTTTTAATCCGTTGCGAAGGGCAATTGGATTATCGAATTGAGCGAGTAAAGGGCCTGGAATGAATGTCGACATATTAAACAAAGTTAACAACTACAAGCCAAGTTTGTTCAAGGAAACTTACTCGAATACAAGTTTTCGATGCGTCACTACATTTCCACTTTGAATTTGAACAATGTAGAATCCAGCTGCTTGCTTTGAAATTCCGAAAGTATGTGTTCCAACACTTAGGTTTCCGTTGTAAATCTGCTCCACAATTTCTCCTGCACTGTTGAACAAAACAACGCTTGTTTTCTTGTGAGCAGCGCTGCCAAGCACGAGGGTTGCCGCGTCGTTGGTTGGATTCGGATAAAGTGAAATTTCCAATGGTGATTCGGTGATTTCAATGAAGTTTCCGAGTGTGTCTACTACGGTAATATTTATGTCGTCGAGGTACAAATTATTTCCACCATAACTAATGAATTCATATTTCAGTTGGAAATGATCCGTCATGTAACTCGAATTGGTAAGCGTCAAGGTTTCTCCACTCCATTGCGCAGTAGAACTTGGAGTGAATGCCAAATTAGTGGCATTTCCTGTTGGAAGATTTGTTGTTCCTTTTCGAATGCGTGCAAGTGTCCAAGCTGCGCCACAGTCGCCTGATGCGCTAATTCTCAATCGGTCGTCGGTTGTTGTTACTCTGTTGGCGTATGCCCACTTGTAACTTACAAAAATCGTATCTACCGCACTCATGTCGAATGTGTTCGAAATGAATTCATCTACGTGCCCAGATTCGCTGGTGAAATTGGAAAGCTTTAATCCTTTTGCACCGCTATAATTCGCGTTAACGACTTGCCAAGTTTCATCGAGGTCTGGGTTGTTCACAAACCAATTGGTTCCGGGCCATGTACCTTCGAATCCTTCCATTACCGGCGTATTCATGCTAGCGCCGCCAAGAACAGTGATAACGTTTGAATAGGTTTTTGAAAGTTCATCAGCGCCGTTACTAACGGTAAGAGTTACTGTGAATGTACCCGGAGTGCTGTATGTGTGCGTTGGATTCTGATGTACTGCGGGGTCGCTACCCACAAGCGTTATTCCGTCACCGAAATTCCAATTCCAAGATGTAATTCCATGGTAGGAAATGTCTGAGAAAGCGACACTGTCTCCGGCACACAAGATGTTTTTGTTGAATTCGAAATCGGCTACGCAAAGGGCAGGATTTGTTACGCCAGTGGCTAAGAGATTTGACGCGGTGATCAGACTGCTGCGTGAAGCCACACTGCTTGTGATTGCAGCGCGCATGCGTGTGCGTTGTCCTTGCGTAAACATGCGTGAACAGTAGGAATATTCCATGTAGTTCTGAACGTTGTCTACCGTATTTCCGCAAGAACTTCCTGTAAGCGAGCAGCTCGTCCAACCAATTGTGTTTGGCGTATCAGTTACGTTGTCGTCTTGATTGCAATTCGAAGCAACTCCTGGAGAATTTCCGGGTCCCCAGGTGTGGTAGAGATTGAGCCAGTGTCCAACTTCGTGTGTTAATGTTCTGCTGCGTTGATTGGTGCTGGTTCCAATTGCTCCAACATAATCTGAACGAACAACAATTCCGTCAGAGTTTGCACCCCAGTTACCCGCAACGTCAGCCGGTAAATTTGTATAACCCGCAGCACCCGCAGCATCTAAGCAAATCCAAATATTTAAATATTTGTTACGCGGCCACATGATTAGGTCTTTCATGCTTTGGTCACCTGCTGATGTAAGTGTAGAGACAACACGATTAATCCCTCTGGTACAGTTTCCATTTGGATCTTTCGTTGCTAATGCGAATTCAATTCCAATATCTGCAGTAATGGTTTCAAATGCTGAAACGACAAGGCTTATATCCGTGTTTAGCATGGCGAAATCACGATTCAAAATCGATAGCCCATTCAAAATTTGCTCGTCTGAAATGTTTTCGGAACCGTTGTTGTGAATCACGTGAAAGACAACCGGAATGGTGTAAATGGTTTGTGAGCCACGCTCTGGCGCATTGTCAACGAAATTTTCGGTGTAGGATTCGAGGGCTTCGCCAGCGCGACGAGCTATGCCTTCGGCTTCTGGATGCATCCCGAACATGCGCACGCGGTTTTCGCGCTCACCGCAATACAAATGCTCGCCTTGCGCGAAAACGCCTGTTGCAACAAGTCCAAGTATTGCAATAAAAATGGATTTCAAAATTTTCATGGTGAACAAAAATAATGGAATGTGGGCTATAACAATTTTTGTTTTTGAGTAATTTCTTTTCATTGTTTTGTTCTTAGCTTTAGACGTACCTTTGCACCGCTTAAAAAGAACATGAAAAACATAAGGAATTTTTGCATCATTGCACACATCGATCACGGGAAATCTACCCTTGCAGACAGAATGTTGCAAATAACCAAAACCATTGAAGATCGCAAGATGGTTGCGCAAGCGCTCGACGATATGGATCTTGAGCGCGAGAAGGGAATTACCATTAAGGCGCACGCGATTCAAATGTTGCACAAAGTGGGTAACGAGCAATTCGTTTTGAATTTGATCGACACTCCTGGTCACGTTGACTTTTCTTATGAAGTTTCTCGCGCCATTGCTTCGTGCGAAGGCGCCATTCTTATCGTAGACGCTTCACAAGGAATTCAAGCGCAAACGATTTCAAACTTGTACTTAGCGTTGGAAAATGATTTGACAATCATTCCAATTTTGAATAAAATAGATCTTCCGAATGCCGACCCTGAGTTGGTGAAGGATCAGATTGTAGATTTAATCGGATGCGAGCGCGATGAAATTTTAGCCGCAAGCGGAAAGACGGGTGAAGGTGTTCTAGAAATTTTAGATGCTATTTGTGCGCGCATTCCTGCTCCGGTTGGAACGGTAGACGCACCTTTGCAGGCAATGGTTTTCGATTCGGTATTCAATTCGTTCCGCGGAATTATTGCATACTTCCGTATCAAAAACGGTGTTCTTCGCAAAGGAGACAAAGTGAAGTTCATGAGCACAGGAAAAGAGTACTATGCAGATGAAGTAGGTGTTTTGGGAATGGACTTGAAGCCCCGCGACTTTGTTGCCGCTGGCGATGTAGGATATATTATTTCTGGAATTAAAACAGCCACAGAAGTAAAAGTTGGTGATACCATTACCACTCTTGCTAACCCATGTCCAGAAGCCCTTCAAGGTTTTGAAGATGTGAAGCCGATGGTATTCGCGGGTATTTATCCTGTAGATACAGACGAGTACGAAGAGCTTCGTGCGAGTATGGAGAAATTGCAATTGAACGACGCTTCTCTGGTTTTCGAACCCGAGAGTTCTGCGGCGCTTGGATTCGGTTTCCGTTGCGGATTCTTAGGAATGTTGCACATGGAAATTATTCAAGAACGCTTGGAACGCGAGTTCAACATGACTGTTATTACCACCGTTCCGAACGTTAGTTATTTCTGCTACACCACAAAAGGTGAAAAGTTGGAGATTAACAATCCTTCTGAACTTCCAGAGCAGAACTTAATTGAGCACGTTGAAGAACCTTTTATTAAAGCTCAAATCATCACTAAGACTGAATTCATCGGTGCTATCATGACCCTTTGTATTGAAAAACGAGGCATGCTTACCAATCAGTTGTATCTAACAACAGACCGAATTGAGTTAACGTTTGAAATGCCATTGGCTGAAATCGTATTCGATTTTTACGATCGATTGAAAACGATTTCAAAAGGATACGCTTCTTTCGATTACTTCAGAATTGGATACCAAGAAAGCCAATTGGTGAAATTGGATATTCTTCTAAATGGAGACCAGGTAGATGCCTTGAGTGCGCTTATTCACAAAGATCACGCTTACGAATTAGGTAAGAAGATCTGTTTGAAATTGCGTGAACTTATCCCAAGACAACAATTCTTAATCGCTCTACAAGCCGCTATTGGTGCGAAGATCATTGCTCGCGAAACCATTAACGCCTTGCGTAAAGACGTAACTGCAAAATGTTACGGTGGTGACATTTCGCGTAAACGCAAACTTCTTGAAAAGCAAAAAGAAGGAAAGAAACGCATGCGTCAAGTTGGATCTGTAGAAGTTCCACAAGCAGCGTTTTTGGCGGTGTTGAAGTTGAATAGCTAAACTTCTGCAAGCAGAATCAATCACTTCGTGATCAATCAGTCTTCGACTGATCAATCCTTCGGATCAATTACTACGTAATCAATCACTTTGTGATCAATCCTGTGGATCAATTGCGGAGCAAGCTATCACTTCGTGATCAATCCCTCGGATTAATCCTAACGGAAAAATCACGAAGTGATTGATCAGTCGAAGACTGATTGATCTGAAAGATTGATCCGAAGGATTGATCAGACTTCGTCTGATTTTACATCGTCCAATCTTCCAAAAACTTCGTCGTGAAATTTCCTGAACGGAACTTCTCGTCTTTCATAAGTTTTTGGTGGAAAGGAATCGTTGTTTTAACGCCTTCAATGATATACTCGTCTAACGCGCGTTGCATTTTAGCAATGGCTTCTTCACGTGTTTGAGCAACAGTGATCAACTTCGAAATCATTGAATCGTAGAACGGAGGAATCACGTATCCAGCATAGGCGTGAGCATCTATACGAACACCGTGTCCGCCCGGACAATGATAGTCTGTAATTCTTCCTGGAGAGGGAATGAAGTTCTTATATGGGTCTTCAGCGTTAATTCGACACTGAATTGCGTGCATGGTTGGGTAGTAATTTCTTCCTGAAATAGGCTCACCTGCAGCAAGTTTAATTTGCTCCTTCACTAAGTCGTAATCGATAACTTCTTCGGTAATGGTGTGCTCTACTTGAATACGGGTATTCATTTCCATGAAGTAGAAATTACGGTCTTTGTCGACCAAGAACTCTACGGTACCAACGCCTTCGTATCCAACAGCAAGAGCAGCTTTGATAGCAGCCTCACCCATGCGCTCGCGCAACTCGGGTGTCATGTAAGGAGAAGGAGTTTCTTCAACTAATTTCTGATGTCTTCTTTGAATAGAACAATCGCGTTCTGAAAGGTGACAAGCTTTTCCGTATTGGTCTCCGGCAATTTGAATCTCGATGTGACGTGGTTCAACAACGAATTTTTCCATGTAGATACCGTCGTTTCCGAAGGCAGCGCCAGCTTCGCGTTTCACCATTTCCCAAGCGCTTTCCATTTCGTCTTCGCTGTTTACCACACGCATACCTTTTCCACCACCACCTGCGGTAGCTTTCAAGATAACTGGATAAACAATTCCAACAGCTAATTCTTTTGCGTGTTCAAGGCTTTCAATTAATCCGTCGCTACCTGGAATGGTAGGAACACCAGCGTTTTTCATGGTTTGCTTTGCCGAAGATTTGTCGCCCATAGAGTCGATCATTTCCGGAGAAGCACCAATGAATTTGATTCCGTTTTCTTTACACACCTTAGAGAAGGTAGCATTTTCAGAAAGGAAACCATATCCTGGGTGAATAGCATCTGCATTGGTAATCTCTGCAGCGGCAATAATGTTTGGAATCTTTAAGTAAGAGTCTTTACTAGAAGGCGGGCCAATACAAACAGCTTCATCTGCGAAACGCACATGAAGGCTATCGCGGTCAGCTGTTGAATAAACAGCAACCGTTTTAATACCCATTTCTTTGCACGTGCGAATAACACGTAGCGCAATTTCGCCACGATTGGCAATCAATATTTTGTTAAACATGGAAGTAGTGTTTAAGTGCGATTAAGCGGGTTCAACCAAGAATAAAGGTTGGTCAAATTCAATTGGAGACATGTCGTTCACTAAAATTTTCACGACTCTACCTGAAACTTCAGATTCGATTTCGTTAAATAATTTCATGGCTTCAACAATACATACTTTATCTCCAACTTTAATTTCAGAACCCACCTCAATAAATGCAGGCTTGTCTGGAGCAGAAGAACGGTAGAATGTACCAATCATTGGGCTCTTGATCTCAATAAGATTTGAAGCAACCGGAGCAGCAGCGGCAGGAGCCTCAGCGGCAACAGGTGCAGGCGCAGCAGCAGGCATAGCCATTGGAGCAGGCGCAGCCATCATTGGAGCAGCAGCAACTTGAACGAATTCTTGTTTTCCTTTTCCTGGGGTCTTTATGGTGATTTTGAAATCTTTTTGCTCGATTTCCACTTCACTTACGCCACTTTTTGCAACGAACTTGATTAAATCTTGAATTTGAGTAATATTCATCGTTTTTTGAATTTTTCGTTAGAATTGAGGGCAAATATATGTCAAACCGACAAAAAAACGAGTTTTTTTGATGACCCGTTGGGATGACACTACGTGATGACCGTTCGGAATGACGCTTCGCGATGACACTTTGTGACGTCCGCTCTGCGGTCATCGGCTTTGCCGTCATCGCAACTAGTTGCGTCATCCTTCGCAAAAGGTCATCCGCTCCGCGGTCATCGGCTGCGCCGTCATCACACAAAGTGTGTAAAAAGATTGTTTTTCCCAAAAACCGATGTATATTTGCCGTCCTTTTGAAAATCTATCTATGCAAGATTCACTTTATACCCTGAACTTTTCAGGCTGGAAATTGGGAGTGCATGAGCTAGAGTTCCAACTGGATAAAACGTTCTTTGCAGACTTTCCCGACAGTGAAATTCAAGAATCAAAACTGAATGTCACGGGCACTTTAGACAAAAAACAAAACATGCTTATCCTTGATTTGCAAGTTGAAGGAGAAGTCTTACTGCCTTGCGACCGATGTGCTGAAGACACTTGGATTCATGTTGAAAACGTTGATCACCTTTTAGTGAAATTTGGAGACCAGACAAACACCGACGAAGACGATGTTTGGATATTGGGACCAAGTGAACACCAATTGGAGATTAAGCGACGTATTTATGAATTGGCGCTGCTTGCCCTTCCGATAAGAAGAGTACACAGCAAAGAAGCCGACTGTAATCCAGTTGTCCTTGGCGCTCTGAATACTTACCGAGTTGAAGAAAACGCAGACAGCATCTGGAAAGACTTAAAAGATTTTGATACCGATGAATTTGATCCTTCCGACGAGGAAGAATAACTTTTTAAATAAGAACCCATGGCACATCCCAAACACAGGATTTCCCAAACGCGTCAAGCGAAGCGCAGAACGCACTACAAATTAGAAACTCCTAACGTTTCTACTTGTCCTACTACTGGTCAACCACACCTTTTCCACCACGCACACTGGTACGAAGGAAAGTTGTACTACAAAGGAAAAGTTCTCGCTGAGAAAGAAGCCTAACGTTCGAAAGCGAACGTAGAACTTCGTAGAACGTTCCGTAGAATTTCATAGAACCTTCGGTAGATTGCCTTTTTATAGAGGTAATTCTATTCGGAGGTTTTTGTGTTTTTCTAATTTCTTTTCGAAGAAATCTTGCGAAGCATCTCACGAAGTGTCTTGCGAAGCATCTTTCGCAGAATTGCCTATCTTCGCATCTTCAATCTAAAACCATATGAGAGCAGCCATTACCGCAATAGGCGGTTACCTTCCACCAGACCTACTGACAAACGCAGATTTAGAGAAAATGGTAGATACCAACGACGAGTGGATTCGCTCGCGCACAGGTATTTCAGAGCGTCACATTCTAAAAGGTGAAGGTTTAGGCACGAGCGACATGGCTGTTGAGGCAGTGAAAGTGCTTTGCGAAAAGCGCGGCATTTCACCCATGGATATTGATCTTTTAATTTGCGCAACCGTTACTCCAGACCACGTGTTTCCAGCAACAGCAAATATTATTTGCGATAAGCTTGGTGCGAAAAACGCATGGGGATATGACTTGGGCGCTGCGTGTTCAGGATTTCTTTTCGCAGTAGCAACAGGCTCACAATTCATTGAAACAGGAAAATGTAAGAAGGTTGTTGTAGTTGGTGCGGACAAGATGTCTAGTATCGTAGATTACACCGATCGGGCAACATGTGTTCTTTTCGGAGATGGCGCGGGAGCTGTGCTTCTTGAGCCAACAGAAGAAGACAACGGTGTAATGGATAGCATCTTGAAGACTGACGGAAACGGAAGACATTACTTATATCAGAAAGCAGGTGGATCTGTTTATCCGCCAACAGCTGAAACCGTTGCAAACCGCGAACACTTTGTGTTTCAAGATGGACAACCGGTATTCAAAGCAGCGGTTGTAGGTATGGCTGACGTATCGGCTGAAATCATGGAAAAGAACAACCTCACTTCAGACGATGTAGCCTGGTTGGTTCCTCACCAAGCGAACTTGAGAATTATCGACGCTACTGCACGCCGCATGGGAGTAGGAAGCGAGAAGGTCATGATTAACATTCACAAATACGGAAACACCACTAGCGCGACCATTCCACTTTGTCTTTGCGATTGGGAATCTCAATTGAAAAAAGGAGATAACCTCGTGCTTGCTGCATTTGGCGGTGGATTCACGTGGGGAGCGATCTATGTGAAGTGGGCTTACTAACCGCGAAGCGGATGACACAACAAGTTGTGATGACCAATTAAAATTGGATGACCACAAAGTGGAGGCAAGAAAAAAGAATAATATATTTTTGAATTTATAATAGTATAAAAATGGCAGCAACTACCGCAGACATTCACAACGGAATGTGTTTCAGAATGGATTCGCACATCTGGAAAATCATTGAATTCTTACACGTTAAACCAGGAAAAGGTCCGGCTTTCGTTAGAACGAAAATCAAAAATTTGAACAACGGAAAAATCGTTGATCACACGTTCAATTCTGGAGTAAAAATGGATGTGGTTCGAATTGAAACACGCGAGTATCAGTTCTTGTTCCAAGACGATCAGTACAACTTCATGAACTCGGAAGACTTCGAACAGATAACTATTCCAGAAACCATGATTAATGCACCGAAATTCTTGAAAGAAGGAATGGTGTGTATGGTTATGTTCAACGCGGAAGACGAAGCGCCTATGTCTTGTGACCTTCCAACATTGGTTGAATATGAAGTGACCTACACAGAGCCAGGTTTGCGCGGAGACACGGCAACAAATGCAATGAAGCCAGCAACACTGGATGTGAATGTTGAAGTGCGTGTTCCCTTGTTTATTGAAGTGGGCGACAAGATTCGCATTGACACTTCAACCGGACATTATCACGATCGCGTTAAGAAATAAGCATGTATCAATTAGACCAACACACTTTCGCGAACAAAGCGGTGCTTGTGCGCGTAGACTTCAACGTTCCTTTGAATGAAAAATTCGAGGTTACAGATAACACGCGTATTCGCGCAGCAGCGAAGACCATTTTGAAGTTGTCTTCAGACGGAGCGAAGGTGATTTTGATGTCGCACCTGGGCCGTCCGAAGGGAGGTCCAGAAGATAAATTTTCGTTGAAGCACATTCAACAGGAAGTAGCGAGTGTATTGGGCAAGGCTGTTGCATTTGCGGGAAATTGTGTTGGTGAAGAAGCCAAGCATGCGGTAGAGAAAATGAAAGCAGGAGAAATTCTGTTGTTGGAAAACCTACGGTTTTATAAGGAAGAGGAAGGCGGAGATGAATTCTTCGCGGGTCAGTTGGCCGAGTTGGGAGATGTGTATGTGAACGATGCATTCGGAACGGCACATCGTGCGCACGCTTCAACCGCTGTGATTGCGAAGTTCTTTCCAACCGATAAATACTTCGGTTATTTAATGGAAGACGAAGTGAAGAGTATTGATCGTGTATTGAACGGCAATGCTTCTCCGGTTACTGCTATCATAGGCGGAAGCAAGGTCAGTAGTAAGATTGCGATTTTAGAAAATTTAATGAATGCCGTTGACAACATCATCATTGGTGGTGGCATGGCGTTTACGTTTATTAAAGCGCAACAGGGTAAGGTGGGAAGTTCATTGGTGGAAGACGATAAGTTAGACTTGGCGTTGGAGTTAATGGAAATGGCGCGCAACAAGAATGTGAATTTGTATTTGCCTACCGACGCGATTATTGCAGACGCCTTTGCGGCCGATGCGAATCACAAGGAGTGCAGCATAGCGAACATTCCAGCCGGTTGGATGGGATTGGATATTGGTGTGAAATCGCGCGAGCATTTCGCTGCGATTATTGCGCAATCGAAAACAGTATTGTGGAACGGCCCAATGGGTGTGTTTGAAATGGAGGCCTTTGCTGCTGGCACTATTGCCGTTGCGAATGCCTTGGTTGAAGCCACCAAGAACGGATCATTCACCCTTGTCGGCGGCGGCGATTCAGTAGCCGCTATTAATCAGTTTGGCTTAGCCAACGACGTCTCATACGTCAGCACCGGCGGCGGTGCTATGTTGGAATCGCTGGAGGGTATTGAGTTGCCGGGGGTTGCTGCTATTACGAAGTAAGATTCCGAAGGAAAGATGCGGAGCAAGATGCTTCGCAAGATTCTACGAAAGGCCTTCCGAAGGACTTTGCAGCGCATCTTACGAAGTATCTTACGACGTATCTTGTGTTACATCTTTCGTGGAATCTTGCCTTGCATAATGACAAATAAATGACATTGCAGCGTCTCACTTGTTCGAACTTCGCATCCTGTGAATAATCTCCGCGCTATATCCTTGAACCACCATCATTTTCCTCTGGAAACGATTGGTTCATTTGCAATTCCGAATGAGGAATTGAAAGCTCGATTAGATGCGGCGAAGGAAGAGTTTCAAATGAATGAACTCATGTATCTGGGAACTTGCAATCGCGTTGAAGTGGTCTTCGATGTTCCTCACTTTGTTTGTTCCGGTTTTACACAACAGTTGTTGTCTTTCATGTTCCCTGAACATGACAAAAGTTTCATTAAGGGTGTTGCTCAGAAGGCACAACGGTTCAATGGAGAAGAAACTGCTGATCACGTTTTCCGTGTTGCAGCAAGTCTCGATTCTTTGATTATTGGAGAACGAGAAATTATTACCCAGCTCAGAAACGCATACGAGCAATGCGAAGGCATGAAGTTGACTGGAGACTCTTTGAGATTGCTTAATCAGCATGCGATTCGCATTGCGAAGGACGTCTATACGCACACCAACCTCTCGAAGAAGCCCGTTTCTATTGTGTCCATTGCATGGAAATTATTTCAAGAGAAACATCCCGATTTAAACACTAAAATTGTTTTAGTCGGCGCTGGGCAGATCATCACAAACTTCGCGAAATTTCTTGCTGAAAATGGATACAAGAATGTAAGTGTTTACAACCGAACGCTAGAGAATGCGCAAGAAATTGCGAAGTCATTCAATACGGTAGCTCTTCCTCTTTCAGAGTTAAAAAACCATCAGTCAGATTTCGACACAATAGTGGTTTGCACAGGTTCTACAGAAGTTGTAGTATCCAATGAAATGTATGCCGAAATGTGTGTTTCGAAAAAGCACAGAACGGTTATTGATTTGGCATTGCCAGCGAATGTTGATGTTGAAATTTCTCAATCCACTGATGTTGCTTTCATTGATATGCTTGCAGTGCAGCGCGAAGTTCAAAAGAATATTTCTTATCGTGAAGAAGCGCTGAACGATTGCATAGCAATTATTGAGAAAGGAAAGAATGAATTTAAGAAGCTCTTTCAAGAGCGCTCCATCGAGCGTGCTATGAGCGAGATACCACATACCATTAAGGAAATTCGTCAGACTGCAGTTGAAAGTGTTTTTTCAAAAGAACTCGCACAACTTTCTGAACACGATCGCGAATTGGTTGACAAGATTATTAGTTACATGGAAAAGAAATATATATCAGTTCCTATGAAGCTAGCGAAATCAGTACTTTTGG
Organism: Chryseobacterium gleum; assembly: GCA_945881835.1. Classification (GTDB taxonomy): domain Bacteria; phylum Bacteroidota; class Bacteroidia; order Flavobacteriales_D; family Sanyastnellaceae; genus CAIZGX01. Next base: position 73,046 of record CAMCVP010000002.1, read on the forward strand.
AAGAAGTACAAAAACATTAAACCCCTTGAATAGAACGATCGTAATTGGAACGCGTGGAAGCGATCTTGCGCTTTGGCAAGCGAATTACACCCAGTCGGCTTTAGAAAATTTAGGTTTCAAAGTTGAATTGAAAATCATTAAAACTCGCGGAGATCAAATACAGCATTTGAGTTTCGATAAGATGGAAGGAAAGGGATTCTTCACAAAAGAAATTGAAGAAGCCTTGCTATCGAAAAGCGTAGATTTAGCCGTTCATTCACACAAAGATTTAGAAACAACTCCTCCTGAAGGACTAGTCATCGCTAGCGTTCCCATTCGAGCGAACGTTGAAGACATTCTCTTAATAAACAAAGAATCAGTAAATACCGAACGAACGTTCGGTTTGAAGGAAAATGCTGTAGTTGGAACTTCTTCAGTAAGAAGAAAAGTTCAACTCGCTTTTCACTGTCCGCATACCGAAGTGAAAGATTTACGGGGAAACGTCCCAACACGTATTCAGAAATTGCGCGAGAAACAATACGATGCGATTCTTCTTGCTCGTGCTGGAGTAGAGCGTTTAGAAATAGATCTTTCTGAATTTCATGTTGAAATTTTACCTGCGCAACAATTTGTTCCTGCCCCCGCACAAGGCGCTTTAGCGCTGCAATGCAGAGAAGGAGACGAAGAGATTCTTACCATCTTGAATCATTTAAACCACCAACAAACGTTAGAGTGTGTTCACATTGAACGTGAGATATTACGTCGTATGAATGGCGGATGTCAATTGCCTTTAGGAGCCCATGCGGTGAAGGAAGGAGAAACGTTTGTATGTCATTTGGCTTTTGCGAAAACAGTAAACGACCAAGTATCTTATTTCAGCATGAGAAACGAAGAGCCACAACAAATCATTGATCATCTTTTAGGTCTTATTCAAACCACATGATAGATGTTTTTGTAAGTCGAAATGAAGAAGACGCAGCGGAATTGGTTGCGGAACTTTCATTGTCGAATTGCACATCTTTTTGTCAATCTCTAATTTCAATTGAACACCTTCCTTTTCAAATTCAGAAAGACTTCGATTGGGTGTTTTTTTCTTCTTCTAATGGTGCCCGTTCATTCTTTGAACACACCACCAATGCGCATGCGAAATACGCTGCCATAGGCACTGCAACTGCGAATGCGGTTCCGTTTGAATGCGATTTTGTGGGTGAAGGAACAAACACAGAAGAGATTGCGCGTATGTTTTTTCATTTAGCCGGAAGCGAGCGTGTCTTATTTCCTTCGGCGCAAGACAGCTTGAATTCAGCTGCAAGTTTTTTCAATAAAGATCAGATCGAAATTATTTCAACATATAGAAAAACACGTTTGGCAACAGCTCTTCCTGAAGCGCGGGTATTCTTGTTTTCATCTCCTTCCAATGTCTTTGCTGCGAAAGAGAAAAATGATTTGTCAAAACTGAACTGCGTTGCTTACGGAACAGCAACTGCTAAAGCCTTGCAAGATGCTGGTGTGCGAAACATTCACTTAGTATCCTCGTGGGATCAAAAAGAAATTGCGAAAGATCTAAAGTCGTTGCTGTCTTAAAGTGTCAAAGACACCCCTCCAAAGTAGAGCGCAATGATTGCTGCGCCTAGAACAATCCGGTAATAACCAAAAGGCTTCAATCCGTATTTGGTTAACAGAGCAACAAAGGTTTTAATAGCAATCAATCCCACAATAAATGCGACTACATTTCCGATTGCAAGAAGTTTTATGTTTTCTGAATTGAAAAAATCAGGTACCTCTTCGTAGGCATCCTTCAATTTGAAAACTGTTGCTCCGAGCATGGTTGGAACCGCTAAGAAAAATGAAAATTCAGCAGCTGCTTTTTTATTCAAACCTTGTGTCAATCCGCCAATCACCGTTGCTGCAGACCTTGACACACCTGGTATCATAGCAATGCACTGGAACAAACCAATAACGAAAGCGCTCTTGTAAATGGGTTCACGCAAAGGGCGTTCGCGAATAAGTTTTTCAATAAACAAAAAGATAATCCCGCCAATCAACAATGCAATTCCAACGTTCAAAACGTTTTCCAAAAGGGCGTCGATTTTGTCTGAGAAGAGAAATCCGAAAACAGCTGCCGGAATGAATGCAACTAACAATTTGTAATAGAATTCAAACGATTGAAAGAATCTCTTCCAGTACAAAACAACCACACTCAGAATGGCTCCGAGTTGAATGCAAACGATAAAAGCTTTGGTGAAATCTGAAGAAGGAACATTCATGATTTTCTGAACGATCATCATGTGTCCAGTGCTCGAAATCGGAAGGAATTCGGTTAATCCTTCAACAATGGCGAGTATTATGGTTTGAAGAATACTCAATGTTTCTCGATCTCTGAAGTTTGATTTTTCTTCGCGCGATACATAATTCCAACACCAATGGTGATGTAACCTAGAAGCACAACGATTGGCGCAACAGTAATACGACGTGCGCTAAAAAGTTCTTCCGCGTTGAACGTGTTTGGGTCAGCAGAACCACCGCCGCTCATTAAGATATATCCGAAAAGCACAACAGTCAATCCGCCAAGAATGATGTAGGCATTGATTTTCGTAAATGGAAACGATAATTTGTTCATATCAAAATTTGTGAAACGAAAGTAATTCATTCGTTGGGCTTATCAAAACAATTTTAGTATTCAGTACCTTTGAGCGCATGAAAAAACTTCTTCTTTGGCTTGCTCTCTCTTCAATCTTCGCTTCGTGTAATTACTATTCAGTGTATGTAAAGAAACAAGCTAAAAATTTTGAAGAAGCTGGGATGAAGCGATACGAAAAAGCTGAAGATAGATTCGGTGAGGGGCTTGAAGATATTTACATCGGCTTCAAAGTCGTATACATGACAAACCAGGAGCATTTCGATTCAAAGAAGAAAACACTTCTGCTCATTCACGGTTATCAGGGCGGAGCCATTGCGCAATGGAGCCCCAACGTTGAAGAGCTTTCAAAACATTTTAACATCATAGCTCCTGATTTGAACTGTCACGGAAGAACGTATTTCAGTTCAGATTATAGCATTGAAATGCAAGTTGATTTGGTGAATGAAATGCTTCAATTCAACAAAGAAAATTGGTCGAATGAAAACTTAATTGTCATTGGAAGTTCTTATGGAGGTCTCGTGGGTGCTCGTTTTGCAGAGAAGTATGCGGAAAAAGTAAGTGCGTATGTGAGTTATGATGGACTAACTGGATGTTTCAACAAAGCCTTTACAGACAGTATTGCAAATTCAGTTGGTGCGAAGGATGCTGTGGCACTGCTGAACCCAACAACAGGAAAGGAATTGAAAAAATTAGCGTCTTTAGAAAATCCCATTCACATTCCAAGTTTTGTTTTGAATCAAGTTGCTGAGCAGCACTTTTCGGTGGGACGAGAGCATAAAATTGCTTTGCTCAACTTTTTGAATGAGCATGAAGCGGAATTAAATGCCCATCGCTTTCAATGGAGCGCTCCGGTCTATATATTATGGGGAAGGAACGATAAGATTATTCCTTTCAAAACCGCTATGTGTTTGAAGGAATATTATCAGATTCCAGATGATCGTTTTGTGGTGTATGAAAACACCGGTCATGTCATGAACATGCAGAACCCAAAAGCCTTTAACAAATGGGTTATTGAGACCTTTTCAAATTAGTATCTTTGCAAAAAAATAAATCTTATGTATCGTTCAGCAACCTGTGGTGAATTAAGAATTTCAGATGTAGGAAAGGAAGTTGTTTTGGCAGGTTGGGTGCAACGCTCACGTGATTTAGGTGGAATGACATTCGTGGATTTGCGCGATCGTTACGGTCTTACGCAGTTGGCTTTCAACATGGATACCAATGCAACTTTGTGCGAAGAAGCGCGCAAGTGGGGAAGAGAATTTGTTGTTCAGGTGGAAGGAAAAGTGGTTGAGCGTTATTCGAAAAACACGAACATGCTTACGGGTGAAATTGAGATTGAAGCGACTGGATGTAAAGTCTTGAATGCCTCGTTAACTCCACCTTTCACCATAGAAGACGATAGCGATGGAGGAGATGATTTACGCATGCAATGGCGTTTCTTAGACTTAAGAAGAAACCCGTTGAAGCAGAATTTAATGCTTCGTCACAAGCTCGGAATAGAAACGCGTAAGTATTTAGATAGTCTTGAATTTTTAGAAATTGAAACGCCTTATTTAATTAAGTCTACTCCTGAAGGTGCGCGTGACTTCGTGGTTCCAAGCCGCATGAATCCTGGACAATTTTACGCATTGCCACAATCGCCACAAACGTTTAAACAGTTGTTAATGGTGAGTGGTTACGATCGCTATTATCAGATTGTGCGTTGTTTCCGCGATGAAGATTTACGCGCCGATCGTCAGCCTGAGTTTACGCAGATCGACTGTGAAATGGCGTTTGTAGAGCAAGAAGATATTTTGAATACGTTTGAAGGATTGATTCGTCATTTATTCAAAGCGGTGAAGAACGTTGATATTCCTGAAGTTCCGCGCATGCTGTATTCAGAGGCTATGCGTTTGTATGGAAGTGATAAGCCTGATATTCGTTTCGGCATGACGTTCAAGGACCTTACAGATTTGGGCCAAGGAAAAGGATTCGGCGTGTTCGACAGTGCGGAAGCAGTGCTTGCGATTAATGTCCCAGGTTGTGCGAGTTACACACGTGCGCAATTAGACGAACTTACTGAATGGATGAAGCGTCCGCAAATTGGAGCAAAGGGATTGATTTACGTTCGTTGCAACGAAGACGGAAGCTTCAAATCTTCCGTAGATAAATTCTTCGACGGAGAGGCCTTAGCCGCATGGGGCGAGCGTTGCGAAACGAAGCCTGGTGATTTGATTCTGGTGTTATCCGGCGACCTGAATACTACCCGCAAGCAATTGAATGAACTTCGTTTGTTAATGGGTGGAAGATTGGGATTGCGCAATCCAGAGGTATTTGCACCGCTATGGGTAATGGATTTCCCGTTGTTGGAATTCAACGAAGAGGAAGGAAGATATTTCGCAATGCACCATCCGTTCACATCTCCAAAGCCAGATCAAATTCATTTGTTAGACACAGATCCAGGAGCAGTGAATGCGAATGCATACGATTTCGTGTTGAATGGGGTTGAAATTGGCGGAGGATCTATTCGTATTCACGACAGAAATGTCCAAGCACGCATGTTTGACTTGCTCGGATTCACAAAAGAAGAAGCTCAAGCGCAATTTGGATTCTTATTGAATGCCTTTGAATACGGTGCCCCACCGCACGGAGGATTGGCTTTCGGATTCGATCGTTTGTGCTCGCTATTTGGCGGCAGCGAAGGAATTCGTGACTTCATTGCCTTCCCAAAAAACAACAGTGGGCGCGATGTAATGATTGATGCGCCTTCAACAATTAGCGATGATCAACTTAATGAACTATCAATTGTTGTAAAAAAGTTGGAGAACTAAAAATTATTTGTATATTTGTCTCCCGTTGGAAATTTAACAACAAGAAATTATGAAACGTACTTATCAACCATCGAATACAAAGCGCAGAAACAAACACGGTTTCCGCAAAAGAATGTCTACCGCAAAGGGCCGTTTGGTTCTTTCATCACGTAGAAGAAAAGGACGTAAGAAATTGACCGTTTCTGACGAACGTCGTCACAAAGGAATCGTTCGCTTATAATAGCGTTCACCATATTGAACAACCGCTCAAATGTATTTTTGGGCGGTTTTTTTTTTGAAATAAAAAATTGAATTATGAAGTTAATTACTGTTGGAACTGTTGCCTTTGATAGCATTGCTACTCCATTTGAATCTCGCGAAAAGGTTATTGGTGGCGCTGCTACCTACATCTCAATGGCTGCGGCATATTTGAATGGCGATTGCGGTGTTGTGAGTGTAGTTGGAGATGATTTTCCAGAGGCATTCATGAACGAATTGAAATCGAGAGGCGTTGATTTAGCAGGACTTCAAATTAAAGAGGGTGAGAAATCATTTCATTGGTCAGGCAAGTACCACTTGGACATGAACTCACGCGATACATTGGCTACAGATCTTAATGTGTTAGCGACCTTCGAACCGAATCTTCCGGAAAACTACAGAGATGCGGAATTCGTGATGTTGGGAAATTTGGTTCCCGCGGTGCAAATAGCAGTTTTGAACCAAATGAACAAGCGTCCGAAATTAGTGGTGTTGGACACTATGAATTTCTGGATGGACGTTGCGCGTGAAGATTTAGATAAAGTTTTCGGAATGGTTGATGTGGTTACAATCAACGACGAAGAGGCTCGTCAGTATACAGGTGAGCGTTCATTAAAGAAAGCTGCGGCGAAAATCTTGACTTTAGGTCCAAAGGCATTGATCATTAAGAAAGGTGAGCACGGTGCTTTGTTGTTCAGTCAGGATGAAGTGTTCTTTGCTCCGGCCATGTTGTTAGACGATGTTGTTGATCCGACAGGAGCAGGCGATTCATTCGCAGGCGGATTCATTGGATACTTGGCGAAGATGAATGACACTAGCTTTACAGCAATGAAAAAGGCAATCGTGACAGGTTCTGCAATGGCATCATTCACATGTGAAGACTTCGGTCCGGATGCCTTGTTGAAAGTTACTGAAGAGCAATTGAATGCACGTGTAAAGGTGTTTGGAGAAATGGTTCGCGTTTAATTCGCGTAGTAGGTCTTCGGATCTACTGGAACACTGTTTTTCCAAATTTCAAAATAGAATTGCCCTTGTCCGTTTGCGTTTTCGCCAACCCAACCAATTCCTTCTCCGGCTTTCACCGATTCACCGTTTTGCTTGAATAGCACAGCTAAATTCTTATAAGCCGAAACCATGTTGTTCGGATGTTGGATGAGCATGGTGTTTCCGTCGCTAACGGTATAGCTTGAAGAAATAATAGTTCCATCTAAAACAGATTTCACAGCTTCATTTTTTACGGAAGTCCAATACACACCCTTCTTTCCGAATTGCGGTTCGAAGATCGAACTTATACTTCCTGCAACAGGAGGAAATAGCAGGTATCCAGCTTCAGGAATTTTTCCTAATTGTGTAACGAATACGGTATTTGCATGGTCAAGTTCTTCGCGAATGGCTTGATCTACGTCGCTTATGGCATAACTAAGATCAACACTTTCAGAACCTTTCGGAACGCTGTCAGGAATGGAAGAAACCGGTTTCCCTCCAGATAAAATAATCTTTAAATCAGCGAAATAATGTTCTTGGCTTTTCATAACAGAATTCAACGAATCGGCCATGAGCCTTGCCTTTCGGGCATCGGCGCGTGATTCATACGAAGTGAAATCTGGAATAAGAATGGTGCGAAGGGGAGTAAATGCAATGAGTGAATAGAAGAGCAACGAGAATACGACTAAGAATCCGCCGAACATAACGATTAGGTTCATGGGCGTGAGGCTGTAGGAAAATCGTTCTTCAAAAGAATTTTCATTCAGAACAATAAGGCGGAAGGGTTTCTTCAGCTTTTTGAGAATTTTCTTTCTTTTTCTTTTCCTTTCCATCGCGGGCATAAAAGTAAGAAGAATGAATGAAAGTAAAGGGAAATGCAATAAATTCGCTTCCTGTCGTTAGATAATCCACATGCTCAGAAAAATCAATTTCAACCAAAAAGAAAACGCTTCAAATAACAGAGGTGTTTCGGGTGTGTTTTTATACTTCATTTCATTCTTAATGATCTCTGTGATTATGGTGAGTTGCTCTACCAAGGAAGACGGTGTGGCATATCGGATATATCACAACACACTTGGTAAGTACAACGGTTATTTCAATGCGAATGAATTGGTTAAAAAATCGCAAGTCACCTTGTCAACTGGCAGGAAAGATGACTACGACGAAGTGATTCCACTATATAGCTACGGGACAGATTCTCAGAAAAAAGAACTAATTCCTGATTTAGATAAGGCCATTAAGAAGTGCGGTAAAGTGGTTAAGCGTCATACGTTAGTAGCAGAAGGTAAGAAGGACATGAAGTGGCCGGAATACAATAAGTGGATGGACGATAATTACCATGTTATTGGCCAAGCGAATTTGTACAAGGGTGAATATTACAAAGCGCAAGAGACATTCAATTTCATTTCGAATAAGTATTCATCGGAAGCGGTTCAATTGCGAGCTTATATCTGGGGAGCTCGAGCTTATTTTTTAGAAGGAGATTTTTCGAAGGCAAAGCAATTGTTGCAAAAGGCCGATGGATATGAAGATTTACCGAAGGACATTGATCGTGATTTGAATTTGGTGAAAGCGGAATTTTTTATTGTTCAAGGTGAATATGGTGAAGCCATTGGACCACTCGAGAAAGGGTTGGCGCTCATTACTAAAAAGCCAGACAGAATTGTTCCTCAGTTTGTTCTTGGTCAATTGTACGACCGCATGGAAAAGTCCGGAGATGCTAAGGTAGCCTTTCAAAAAGTAATCAAGTTGAAGCCTCCGTATGAGCTCGAGTTTCAATCAAAACTTCAGATGCTTCTGACCGACACGAAGATTTCTAGAAATTATAATGATGCTCAAAAGGCTTTGTTGGTCATGCTAGACGACCTGAAGAATGAATCTTACAAGGATGTTATTTATTATGCATTGGGAACTGTAACACTTGAATTGGAAAAGCAAAAAGAAGCAGTAGAGTATTTTGAAAAGGCATTGAAATTCAACAAAAGCAACAAGAGTAAGCGCTTGAAAATTTTTATGACTTTGGGTGATTTGTATTTCGTTCAAAAGCAATACCCGCAAGCTCAGGTGAATTATGACAGTGCCTACCATAATTTGGCTATAGATCATTTGCGATACAAGGAAATTAAAGCGCGCGCATTAAGTTTGAATGAGTTGGTTGGCTACCTCAATACCATTACTGAAAAGGACAGTTTAATTTCTTTGTGCGGAAAACCTTCTTCCGAAATTGAGAAAACCTTAATGGCGGTTCATGAGCAGCTGCAGGTTGAAATGAACGAGAAAAAGCGCCAGGACGAAGAAGATCGTTTGGCCGCTTTGAAAGGTCAAGAAATAAACGGAACGTTTTGGATTTACAATCAGGAATTATTGAAAAGAGGAAAGAATATTTTCGATGATACTTGGTCCGGCAGGCCTTTGAAAGACAATTGGAGAAACCAAAGTTTATTGGCCATGATGATTGGCGAAAAAGATGAGAGTATTGTTGAAGTTGCTGCGGTAGATAGCGCGGGTGCTGAGGATCCGAAATATAGAATACCGACCATTGAAGAGCTTCGTTCGAAGTTACCTTGTGGAAATAACCAAGCTATTACCGAAATGAAAAGTGATTTGGCGGAAGCTTATTACTTGGCGGGTTTGGTTTACAAAGAGAAGCTAGAAGATATGGACAATGCCATGAGCTCATGGGAAAAGATGATTTCAAAATGTGAAGAAGGTGGTTTTCATCCTTTGGCTTATTATCAAATGTTCCGAGGTTGGTTGTCGAAAGAAAAGGAAGAGGGATATACTGCGAATCCATTTTGTTCATCATGTAGTTCAATCTTTTGGGGAAATCAGATTAAATCGAAATATCCAAATTCAGATTGGGCCTTGCTTGTCGACAATCCGAACTACATGAATGCGGAACAAATGCGTAAAGAGGAAGAGGAGAAGAACTACACCAAGGCCTACAATCAATATGCAACAAACCACCCTTACGATGCGGTTACCACATGCACAAAGGCAATAACCGAGCGTCCTACGAATCACTTGATTTGCCAATACCATATGCTGAAGGCTACTTGCTTGGGCAAGACAGAGGTTGCATTTGGAGTGAGAGAGAATTGCGAAGTCGAGTTGAAAGCAGTGGTAGCAGGATGTCCGAACACGGACATGGCTACTCAAGCGACAGAAATGTTGAAGCAACTAACATCTGGCGGATCACCCAAGGCCGCGAGTTCATCCAACAATTCAAATTATATTAAGCTAGACGAATCAGAACACTATGTGGTGACCGTATTAAATTCAAAAAACACAAATTTGAATAGAGTCAAGGCGGCGCTTTCAGACTTCACAAAAACATATTTTTCAGGCTTTGATTACAAAGTGAGTAACACCATGTTTGATGAAGAAACTACGCTCATATTGGTTAAGTCATTTGCTAATTTGAAAGATGCGCAAGATTATTTTACTACTTTTGTTAGTGATAATGATTTGATTAGCGAATTGAATATTGTTGAAACAGACAAGTTCATTATCACTAAACAGAACTATCTTGAATTATTTCGCTCTAAAGACTTCAAGGGGTATTTAGAGTTCTTTACTAAAAACTATTGAACTATGTTATCAAAAGGAAACACATCTGCAAGACCTTCGGACTCAGCGTCTGAGAATGCAATTAATCGTATTGTTGAAGGAACTGTCATTGAAGGGGAAATCCGTTGTGAAAGCAATATTCGTATTGATGGCGTTTTTACAGGAAACATTGGAACCAAGGGACGTTTGGTTATTGGTCCTACAGGGAAAATAGACGGAAACGTAATCTGTCAAAATGCAGAAATTGAAGGGTTTGTTAAAGGAAAATTGAATGTTCAGCAACTGCTTTCATTAAAAAGCACAGCACGAGTTGAAGGAGACATCTTTACTGATAAATTGGCCATTGAACCAGGAGCAGCTTTTTCAGGTGCATGTTCAATGGGACAGAAGCAAAAAGATGCTCCTAAACCTGCAACACCGGGTGCGCCAGGAACTCCATCTGGTTTGAATTCAAAATAATTCGTATTAATCCGTCTATCTTAAAATATTCATCCCTAGCGACGCAAATGGCGCTCACTATTGGTTTGGGCGTTTGGGGAGGTAGAAAACTAGATATTTATTTTCAAAATGAAAAACCAATGCTAACATTGGTTTTTTCTGTTTTGGGTCTTGTTGTCTCACTTTATGTTGTCATTCGTAGCGTATCAAAAAAATGAATCGATTTATTCTTCCTAATGTTGTTTTTGCTCTGCTTTGCATGAGCACTATCTATTTTTCTAGTTTGAAATGGACAATTCCATTGACTTTTATGGTTATTCCTGTAGTCTTTGCAATTTTAAATGTGATCATGTACAAATGGGTTAAAGGAGCGGTAGAAAAATCGCCCATGAGATTTGTCAATGCGTTTATGGCCACGGTTACCGTTAAATTGCTCTTCACCGCGGCAGTTGTTGCAGTGCTTATAGTGCTCTACCCCGCGTCGAAAGCACCTTTAGCACTTGGAACTTTCTTCATTTACATTGGAGTTACGGTCATTCTTTCCAAGGCTTTGCTGAAAATAAAATGAGTATTCGAAAAGTTTTTGTAGAAATAATTTCGTACGTGCTTTGTGTTGATTACTTTTGCACCGCCAAAAACGGGTATGTGATGGTGAGACTATTTCAATTTCTTTTAATTATAGCATTCTTAGGAATGACATCTGTTGCAGTTGCGCAACATGAAATGCATTCTTCTGAGCCAACAGCTCATGCTGAAACAGCGCATGAACAAACCGTTCACGCTGACGCAAATGGTCACGCTCATGCAGACTCGTTGGCACATGCTGGACATGATACTGCTCACGCTGAAGAAGGATTTAAAATTGGTGAGATGATCATGCATCACATTTCAGATGCGCATCAGATTCATTTGGGTGGAAGTTTGTACATCCCACTTCCTGTCATCATTTTACACGAAGGTCACATAGACGTTTTCTCTTCAAGCAATTTCTATTCTGTTAATGACCACGGAGAATTGGATTACTGTGACTACAAGGGTTACCGCAATCACCACGAAATGATTGAATTTGTTGGTGAGAATGCTCCGCACGAAGCTCATGGTCACAAGGTTCTAGATTTTTCAATTACGAAATCAGTTTTTGGAATGATGCTCGTGATCGTATTCATGATTATTTTATTCCGTTCTGTAGCCAACAAATACAAGCGCAATGTAGGTAAGGCGCCATCTGGATTCCAAAACATGATTGAGCCGTTTATCTTATTTGTGCGTGACGATATTGCATTACCAAGTCTTGGAAAGAAAAAAGCAGCTTTGTACACGCCGTTTTTATTGACTGTGTTCTTCTTTATTTGGATGTGTAACATTTTGGGACTTGTTCCTTTCCTTGGTGGATTCAACATAACAGGTACCTTAAGCATTACTTTGGTGTTAGCTGCAATTGTATTCATTATTACAAGCGTTAGCGGAAACAAACATTACTGGGGTCACATCTTTTGGCCTCCAGGAGTACCAGGGTTCGTAAAAGTTATTCTTGTTCCAATCGAGTTTATGAGCATCTTCATTAAGCCTTGTGTATTGATGATTCGTTTAACGGCCAATATTACTGCTGGACACATTATTATTCTTGCTTTCGTTGGTTTAGCGCTTATGTTTGGACAGCAAAGTCCAATTGCGGGTTACGGAGTTGGAGTAGGTTCAGTATTATTTATGGCATTTATGTATTGCTTGGAATTATTGGTTGCATTTCTTCAAGCGTATGTTTTCACTTTGTTAGCAGCGTTGTATTTCGGCGATGCGACACAAGAACACCACCATGAGCATGACCACGAACATGACCATGAAATGCAACACGCACACTAAATTGTAAATTCTCAACTCAAAAAATAAACAACATGGAATTTTTAAATCTCTTAATGGCAGCAGAAATGGGCCAAGGTTTGGCCGGAATCGGTGCAGGTATCGCAGCAATCGGAGCTGGTATCGGTGTAGGTAGAATTGGTGGTTCAGCTCTTGAAGGAATGGCTCGTCAACCAGAAGCAGCTGGTGACATGCGTTCAAACATGATCGTAGCAGCAGCGTTGGTGGAAGGAGTAGCTCTTTTCGCGGTTATCGTTTGCTTGTTAGTAGCTTTAGGTTAATCATAGGCGCTTAGCGCTAAACACACATATATCCATGGAAGGATTACTTAGTGTATCCGTAGGTACCGTATTTTGGGCCTCGGTTGCTTTCTTGTGCGTGCTTGTCATAATGAAAAGAATGGCATGGGGCCCCATCATGAGTTCGTTAAAGGACCGTGAGGAAGGGATTGCTAACGCATTGCGTCAGGCAGATCTTGCTAAGGAAGAAATGAGCCGTTTGCAGGCGAGCAACGAAGATCTTCTTCGTGAAGCGCGCAACGAACGTGATCGTATCTTAACAGAGGCAAAGTCTATGTCAGACAAGATGCGTAGCGATGCTGTTGGACGTTCGCAAGAAGAGGCTAATCGCATCATCGCTAAAGCTCAAACTGAGATTGAATCTCAAAAGCAAGCCGCAATTACCGATTTGAAAAATCAGGTTGCCGACCTTTCAGTTCAATTGGCTGAGGTGCTTTTGAAAGATTCTTTAACAGAAGAGCAAAAGCAGAAGGCTTTGAATCATTCGCTAATTAAGGAATTCGGATCGAACTAATATGTCAAACATTCGCCTGTCATCGCGTTACGCGAAATCATTGATTACCCTTGCTTCAGAGCGAGGAGAGACAGATGTCTTATTGAAAGACATGCTGCAAATCGCGGGCAGTATACGCTCGAGCAAAGACTTGCAAGTGATGTTAGCCAGTCCTGTAATTAACGGAGACCAAAAGCTGAAAGTATTGTTTGCGGTATTTCCTGAATTGAACAAAACGACACACGTTTTCTTAGAGTTAATAGTTAGCAAAGGTCGTGAAGGTGAGTTGGGTGAAATCGCTCAGTCATTTGTTCAGCAAGTGAAGACCGGAAGAAATATTTTCGATGTAGAATTAATTTCAGCAATTCCTGCAGATGACGCGCTTCGCGCCGAAGTAACGAAAGTTGCTAAAAGCATTTGTGGAGGAGAGGTTGAAATCACTGAAAAAATTGACTCAGATTTAATAGGTGGATTTATCCTTCGTGTAAACGGAATGGAATACAATGCATCGGTTTCAGGTAAACTGAAAAAAGTTAAAAAAGATTTTTCAAAAAACCCGTACGTCCCAGCGTTATAATGGGATTAAAAACTATTTGTTATGGCAGACATTAAACCTGCGGAGATTTCAGCAATCCTTAGAGAACAGTTAGCTGGTTTAAAGACCGAGACTGAATTGCAAGAGGTGGGTACCGTTCTTCAAGTTGGAGATGGTATTGCGCGTATTTACGGTCTTTCAAATGTTCAATCAGGTGAGTTGATTGAGTTTGAAAATGGCGTTCAAGGTATTGCCCTAAACCTTGAAGAAGATAACGTAGGTGCTGTATTGTTAGGTCCTTCTGGAGAATTGAAAGAAGGCGCTAGCGTTAAACGTACAGGAACTATCGCTTCTATCAAGGCTGGAGAAGGTATGCTAGGTCGTGTTGTAAACACACTAGGTGAGCCTATCGATGGAAATGGTCCTATTACCGGTGAATTGTATGAAATGCCACTTGAGCGTAAAGCTCCAGGTGTTATCTACCGTCAGCCAGTAAACGAGCCACTTCAAACAGGTATCAAAGCGATTGACGCGATGATTCCAATTGGACGTGGACAACGTGAGTTGATCATTGGTGACCGTCAAACAGGAAAAACAACTGTTGCAATTGACACCATTATCAACCAAAAAGAGTTTTACGACAAAGGGGAGCCTGTATTTTGTATCTATGTTGCTTGCGGACAAAAAGGTTCTACCATCGCAGGTACTGTAAAAACATTGCAAGACGCAGGTGCTATGGCATATACAGTAGTTGTTGCAGCAACGGCTTCTGATCCATCACCACTTCAATTCTACGCTCCGTTCTCAGGTTGCGCTATTGGAGAGTATTTCCGTGATACCGGTCGTCCTGCATTGATCGTTTATGATGATTTGTCAAAACAAGCAGTAGCATACCGTGAGGTGTCATTGTTGCTTCGTCGCCCACCAGGACGTGAAGCATATCCTGGAGACGTTTTCTATTTGCATAGCCGTCTTCTTGAGCGTGCTGCGAAAGTAAACGCGACTCAAAGTGTAGCTGAAAACATGAACGATTTACCAGCAAGCTTGAAGAGCATTGTAAAAGGTGGTGGTTCATTAACAGCACTTCCAATTATTGAAACACAAGCGGGTGACGTTTCGGCCTATATTCCAACCAACGTAATTTCGATTACAGATGGTCAAATCTTCCTCGAGTCGAACTTGTTCAACTCAGGTGTGCGTCCTGCAATTAACGTAGGTATCTCTGTAAGCCGCGTAGGTGGATCCGCACAGATTAAGTCTATGAAGAAAGTAGCTGGAACATTGAAGCTTGACCAAGCGCAATACCGTGAACTTGAGGCATTCTCGAAATTCGGATCTGACTTAGATGAAGTAACGAAGTCTGTACTTGAAAAAGGTAAGCGTAACGTTGAGATTTTGAAGCAAGGACAAAACAATCCAATGACTGTAGAGAAGCAAGTAGCTATTATCTACTGCGGAACGAAAGGGTTGTTGTCAGGCATTCCAGTTGAGAAAATTCGTGAGTTCCAAGACGATTATTTGAATAGTCTTGAAATGAACCACAACGATACCTTAACTGCTATTCGTAACGGTAAGATCGACGATGCTGTTACAACAGTATTAGAAGCAGTAGCGAAAGATATTTCAGCGAGATACAACTAATTGTAAAGCGAAAAGAAGGACATGGCTAATTTGAAAGAAATCAGAATGCGTATTGTATCGGTAAACTCTACCATGCAAATCACTTCTGCCATGAAAATGGTGTCTGCGGCAAAATTGAGAAGAGCACAAGACGCAATCACTAAAATGCGTCCGTATGCTCAAAAGCTTCAGGAAATTCTTTCGAACGTAAGTTCCTCTGAATCGAATTCAACATTCAGCCAGCAGCGTGACGTTAAAAGCACGCTGGTGGTTGCTATTACTTCAAATCGTGGTTTGTGCGGTGGATTCAACAATAACGTTATCAAGGAAATCCGCAGTATCGTTAAAACCAATCCAAATGTGCATGTATTGTCTCTAGGTAAGAAAGCCTTCGACAATTACAAGAAAACGACCATGCACACTACTGAAGGTTTTGGTGAAACGCCTTATGAAATCTTCGACAAACTAACGTTCACCAACGTAAGTGCTATAGCGAACACCATTATGGATCAATTCGCAAGTGGTAAATACGATAAAGTAATTTTGGTTTACAATCGTTTTAAGAACGCTGCAGTTCAGATTATTGAGAACGAGCAATTCCTTCCTGTTCTTCCTCCAGTAAATGCGGAAGCACAATCAAGTGTAGATTACATCTATGAGCCAGAGAAAACTCAGATTCTTGAAGAGTTAATCCCACGCACCTTGAAAGTTCAGCTTTTTAAAGCTCTGTTAGATAGCAACGCTGCAGAGCATGGTGCTCGTATGACTTCTATGCACAAAGCAACAGACAACGCAGGAGAGATGGTGAAGGAGCTTAAATTAACTTATAACAAAGCTCGTCAGGCTTCTATTACAGGAGAGATCCTAGAAATTGTCGCTGGTGCTGAAGCGTTGAACGGCTAAAGCCTATATTTGTCTTAAGCCTTAACCGAGAATGCTTAAGAAAATAGTCTCTCACACCTTCTTTTATTCGTTTGCCAATCAGTCTCCTGCACTGATCAATCTTTTCCTACTTCCTTTTTTAACACCATTTCTTTCTGCAAGTGATTACGCGATCTATGGTCTAATTCTTAGCTATGCCGGATTAGTCGGTGCGTTCAGTAGTTTGGGATATATCGTGCTTTTTCAACAGAGTTATTTCGAATTGGGAGCAGATTTCAAATCGAAATGGTCTCGACTTCTTGGATTTCAATGGTTATACAAATTCATCTACGCGGCTTTGGTCGCTGGGCTTTTGTACTTTTCACTCCGAAATAAAATTCAGGCTGAGCGTTTGACACTTGTGTTGGTTTTGGTCATTGTTCCGCTCTTGTTTTTCGATTTAACGAAGTCCATTGCAACGCGGTTGTTGCAATTTCGACATGAACATCAACGGGTGTACTCTGTTACCATTGGTGTTGGAGTTCTTTCTGCATTTATAAGCTTCGTTGGCGTAAGATATTTCAATTTGGGATACATGGCTTGGCTTTATTCTCAAGCTATTTCTTCGGCTTTGTTAGCGGCCTATTTCGGGTACTTTCTTTACGTGAAAGAAAACATTCGTCCGTCGTTTCATTTCGAGAAGAATGAAATTATTTCTGATTTGAAAATTGCAACGCCGCTTATTCCGAAAGAGTATGCGACCTATTTGTTGAATTCGTCTGATCGTGTTTTACTCGACCGATTTGGCGTTTCACAGAATAGAATAGGTCAGTATAGCATCGCCTACTCCTTTGCTTCATACTTTGAAAATATTCAGGCGCAAGCCAATCAGGTATTAACACCGATTGTGTTCGATTTGTACAAAGACGGAACAGAATTGGCCATGCAAACTGTGGGGAAACTTATACGTGCTTGGTTCTATATTTCTTTGCTTATGGCTGCCGTGCTAGGTTTGTGGATTCCGGATATTTTCAGGTTGCTTTACCGAAAAGCCGAATTAAGTGCCGCCTATCCGATGGCGATCGTTCTCATTTTCGGATTTTGTTATCGACCCATTTATGTTGCAGTCGTTGATAAAGCAATTTTCGATAAACGAACCATGGAAGTTTTGAGAATTACTGTTGTTGCTGCACTTTCGAACGTGCTTCTTAATCTAATTTTCATTGGCTATTACGAAACATGGGCAGCAACTATGAACACCATAATTGCTTATTTCGTTATGGGCGTAGCTGGATATTTTTTAATAAAAAACAGCGGAGCCTTTCGAACGCTGATTCGTCCATTTGAACTCATTGGAACAATCATTCTTGTAGGAGTCGCTGTTTTTTCATTGCGTGATTTCTCATGGATTTGGAGACTTTTGGCAACGAGCTTTTTGCTTATTGGAATGGTTATTTGGCTTCGTACCAAAGGAAGAAAAATATGGAATGAATTGAATAACTTGCGTCATGGCCTTTCGTCCCATTGATTTCAATATTATTCAAACTGAATTCGAGCAAAGATTTCCGAATGGAAAATTGTTCGAAGGAAAGAATTTCAATTACATAAAGCTGGTGCAGCATGGATTTTCATATTCCATGACGAATTCAGACGAAAAACTTTTGAAGAATAATTTATTTGGAAGTTGGTTTAGCTTCAAGCTTAAATCTTGGATTAATTCAAAGCGAACAAAGGTTAAATTCTCGCCGCCAAAAAGTAAGAAAATACTTATTGTTGAAGGAAGAAGGAAATTGAAACTTCCAACGGGAGAAGAAATTTCACCGATAACCCACCTGATTCGGGAATCTATTTTAAGCACTGAATATTCTTGGTGGGACACTACAGGTGCATTCGAGAACGAAACGGATTTCTCATTGAAAGATCTATCGAGTTGGTTTCCACGCACCAATGAAATTCAAAATGAAATTTATTTTGAGTTGAAAGGTGTACTGTGGCAAATTAAGAAAGCAGGAGTGCTTTCAAAACTCGAATTTCAATACGTGGAAAGTGCATTCTTTGTTTTTTATGAATCGTTCAGAAGATGGCATGCGCTTTTAACAATCGCAGCACCAAAGACTTTGTTAGGCATCACACATTATCACAATGAAGGTTGTTTGGCTGCAGCGAAATTGCTTGGCATAAAAACAATTGAGCTTCAACATGGATTAATTTCTAAGCATGACCTTTATTATGTTTACCCGAAACAATACCTCGAGGCTGTTTCAAAGGGTATGTTTCCAAATGAGATTTGGTTGTTTGGAAATTTCTGGAAGCAGGTGTTGGAGCAAGGTGCAGAGTCAGAAAGAATGAAGCCAATTGTAATTGGAAATTTTACAACAGACGCAGCTGTAAAATCTGGAGCTACGGCGAAGGAGAATCGGGTGCTGCTTTGTGCGCAGAAGAACTTGTCGCAGCCATACATTGAATGGATTCGTTTTATGAAGAAAGAAGTTCTTCCCCTGCATCCGGAATGGAGGTTAATTGTGAAGCTGCATCCATTGGAATCTCAGATAGAGAAGTACAATGCTGAGGCAGGTGAAGGTGTTGAAGTGCTTCCGATTTCAGCTTCTCTCCATGAAGAACTGAAGCGAGCGAAAATTCAAGTAAGTATATATAGCACAACATTTTTCGATGCTTTGGGAATGCAGGTCAAGAATTTTTCATTAACTGATATTGGATTTTCAGGGGATTATGCATCTGAAATGGTGACCTTGGGAGTTGCTGAATCTTTGAAACAATCGGAAGATGTTATTTCGAAATTTGAAAGGTCATCAGCTCAAATAGATAATTTGACAAGAGAAAACGTTTTTGCGCCTTTTCAACCTCGAATGATGTATTTTTAATGGCGATAGGTTGAATTTGTTTGTCTCTCATTCGTTACATTTGTTTATATCCTTCATTTTATGAAAAGACTCTTACTCTTAGTTCTTTTAGCAGCATTTGTAACTTCTGCATCTGCTCAGGCTACTTCGGCTACTGCATTAGCTATTACCCCAGGAAACTATTTGTTAAATGCAGTCGGATATACGCCCATAACTGCAACTAGTCAATGTTTGGTTACAACCACAGCTCAGACAACAACTGCATGCACAGCAGCAGCCCCAACAAGAGCCTGTTGGTTTAAGTTTACCGTACCCGCCGGCACCCTTTCGGCTGCTGTTAAAGTAACAGTAGTTCCTACGGGATTTGATGCGTCAATTGATTTTTATGCTGGGACTGCTGCAGCCCCGATATACAAGGAATGCGTTAATGCTGGTGGATCTGGTGCAACTGAGACATTAAAAACAACCTGGGCAAACAATCCTGTTAATCCAGGAACGGAATATTATTTCCGTGTTGGTTCAAATAGTACTGCCGCATCTTGCTTTACAGTGAAAGTGGAATACTATCCAACTGCGCAATTGCTTTCATCTCCAAACCCTTCTCCAGATGCCGGATTGGTAGGTTATCGCACCAACAACTTTGCAAAACGCAACAACCCAACGTTTGCCGCACAGAATAACTTAGTTACTTCTACTCGATATCGTTTTGTAGATCAGGCTGATCCGACAGGCACACCTTGCACAGGAAATACAGGAGCTTCAAGTGTGGATCAAATGTATTTATATAGTTTTCCTTGCATCTGTTACGGAAAAACGTATGACGTATACATTGAAATTCAAATGGACGGAATTTGGTGTGGTGAAGGCCCCGTTCGAACTATGGCTTTGGAAGCTTATCCGAACAATACCATAAGCAATGCGCCTTGTGCTACTGTGACGTTACTCGGTGGTGTTTTGAATTCTACCTATCTAGGCCCAACGGCAATTACGGAATGGGAATTCACGTTGGCTGGAAATGTGATTGTGACAACACAGTCTGCCCCAGGAATTACCACTTTGAATATGAATATTCCGGCTTTATCATGTCTTCGATACAACAGAATTTATTCGGTGCGCATTCGTATGAATTACTGCAACGTTTGGGGTCTTTGGAGTGCGCCTTATTGCTTAATTACAGCACCAATTCCATATTTGACTGTAACAGGTCCACCGCCGGCATATGCCAATATTTGTGGAACCACGATTTCACCATACAGCATTGTTTACTCCCAGTTTACTCAGGGCGCAGGACAATACATTTGGCAAATTGCGCAAGTGAATCCATCTGCGCCACAAACGCCTATTGCGCCGGCTATCGTTGCTACCACAACAACTGAAGTGTTAATGTTGAATCAATTCGGATTGGTAACTGGAAATTCATATCGCATTGCTGCGAAGCCTAAACTTATTTCATGCAATTCTCCGCAAGAAGGAGACTACGGTCCGTTTTGTGTGGTGACTATTGGAGCGGCGATGGCGCCGAACGATCCGAGTTCAATGGACGTTATGAATGATGAAATTCATGTTGAAAGGAATGCAGCAGATATTATGGAAATAGATACGCAAGGAAATGTTGCGGTTATTTCCTTCCAAGGAATTGAAGAGAAGATGGCAACGGTTCGAATTACAGACGAACGCGCATTAGGAATAGGTCTGATTCAATTGGTTGGAATGAATGGACAAATGCTTTTTTCAAAGGATGTCTTCATTGAATCTTTAGATCAGGTGATACAACTTCCATTGCCTTCGAATGTTGCTTCCGGATTGTATATGGTGTCGTTTAGAACACAAGAGCAAACGGTTACAGAGAAGTTCTGGGTGAGATAGAGAAACTTCGGGGCGAATAATCGGTAATTAGGGCAAATGATTATTTGCCCCTAAGATTTTCTTTGATTTCTTGCATGAATTCAGAGGCGAAGACGAAGTTGTTCAAAGCTGTGTTGTCTGATTTTAGCAACTCGTGTTTATTGCCCTTCCATTCCAATCGGCCACCGCTAATGAAATTAATGTTATCGCCAATTTCCATGACGGAATTCATATCGTGACTAACAACGATTGTTGTTGAGCCAAGTTCATACGTAATGGAGCGAATGAGGTTATCAATAACAATAGATGTTTCAGGATCTAAACCTGAGTTGGGCTCATCGACAAACAAAAATTTCGGATTCATGATAATCGCGCGAGCAATTCCAGTTCGTTTTTTCATTCCCCCAGAAAGTTCTGCAGGGTATAATTTGTTTTTGCCAACGAGATTTACACGCTCGAGACATTCATTCACGCGAATTAATTTTTCTTCGAAGCTTAATGTGCTGTACATCGTAAGCGGAAACATTACGTTTTCCTCTACGGTCATGGAATCGAAAAGAGCAGAGCCCTGAAACAACATACCCACTTCTTGACGAATGGCTTTGTGCTGGTCTTCATCCATATTCAAAAAATCTACACTGTCATACAATACGCTTCCTTCATTCGGTTCAAGGAGTCCAACCATGCACTTAAGCAAGACACTTTTCCCTTGACCACTTCTTCCAATAATAAAATTTATTTTACCGGGAAGGAAATCAATGTTAATGTCTGTGAGTACCTGAACATCTTTGAATGCTTTCGATATGTTTTGAACTTGAATCACAGCAGTAAAATTTGAGTAAGCAAATAGTTCGCAACCATTACAGCGACCATGCTATAGACAACTCCTTTGGTACTCGACTTTCCAACTTCCAATGCGCCGCCACTTGCATAATAGCCATGGTAGGCGGGTATTGTAGAAAGAATAAATGCGAAAAAGACGGTCTTAATCAGGGAGTATACAATTCCATAGCTGTCGAAATCATATTGAATACCGTAAATAAAATCATTCAGTGAAACGGCCTTGGTCATAGTGCCTACCAACGCACCGGAGCAAATGCCGACGCTCATGGCCATTAAAACCAAGAAGGGGAACATAACAGTAGACGCAATTAATTTGGGAAGAATTAAATAACTCGCAGAATTCACGCCCATAATGTCCAGTGCGTCTATCTGCTCTGAAATACGCATAGTACCTATTTCAGAAGCAATGTTACTTCCTACTTTACCCGCAAGAACAAGTGCTACAATGGTTGAAGAGAATTCATAAATCATGGTTTGTCGGGTGGTGTAGCCAACAGTCCATTTTGGGATCCATCCGCTTTCAATATTTACTGCTGTTTGAAGCGTCACAACGGCGCCCATGAAGAATGATAGTAGCGCCACAATTCCAACGGATTGCACGCCTATTTTTATCATTTCGTCAGTAATCAAAGGTCTGTACACATTCTTTTTTTCAGCGCGTAAAAATACTTTTCGCATGAGCAAAAAATAGCGTCCGAAATTTCCTAAGATTCCTGTCATGATTTAAACTTAGGCCGAAGGTAGTTTATTTTTTTTGAGTGTAATAATTTTTCAAGGGATAGCTATTCTTGCTTGATATTCTGTATTTTCGAGGCATGAAGAAATTACTCTATTTGTTCGTTGCAGCGATTATAGTTGTTGGTGTTGCTTCATGCAACAACCCAAAACGCGCCATGAAACGCGCTCACAAAAATTGCAATTGTCCTACTTGGGATTAAGTGTATTAAGGCATGGCTAAATCCAATGATTTAGAAACGGCTTTAACTCCATTCTTACCCGGTGGTTCAGTTGTGAAGGTGTGTGAAATGTTGCGTGCTTATCCGCACGACTTGGTCATCACCAAAGGGCGTAGCACAAAGCATGGTGATTTCCGCTATGCACCAGGCGAACGCTACAAAATCACGGTGAATCACAACCTCAATCGTTACGCTTTTTTAATCACACTCATGCACGAGTTGGCACATTTGATTTGTCATGTGCGACACGGACATTTCGTTAAACCTCATGGTGCAGAATGGAAACAATGTTTCAAGGAAACACTTGCCCCTTTTGTGAATGTGAATTTGTTTCCACTCGATTTAGAAAAGGCAATTCAGCGCTACTTAAACAATCCGGCTGCTGCGACTTGTAGCGATGTGGATCTTTCAAAAACCTTAGCGCAATATGATCGCGCGAGTCACGAAAACATTATTATGGTCGATGATCTGCCTGACGGGGCGAAATTTTTATATGGTAAAGACAAGCGCGAATTCGTTCGCTTGAACAAACGTCGTCAACGCATTTTATGCAAGGAAGTGAAAACCGGAAGCGACTTTTTATTTTCGCCGCTCACTAAAATATGGAAGCTGTAATTAAGCTTTTTTTCTTCTTTGAATTTCTTTTTCAATCAACGACAACTCTCTTCCCGTTTGTCCTTTTACTGAAGTGTTTTCCTGTGCTCTTCTTAGCAAGTAAGGCATGACTTCTTTAATTGGCCCGTAGGGAAGGTATTTCGCTACGTTGTATTTCGCGTGGCTGAGGTTGTAGCTAATGTGATCACTCATTCCGAAAAGTTGTGCGAAATAAATTCGCTTGTCGTTGCTTGCAATTCCACGTGCATTCATTTTTTCAACCAACATGGCAGAACTTTCTTCGTTGTGCGAACCGCAGCAAATGGCAACATCTTCAATATGATCTAAACAATAATCTACCGCCAAATTGAAGTCACGGTCTGTGCTTTCTTTGTTCGGTTGAATAGGATCAACGTAGCCCATTTCAGCCGCACGTTTGCGCTCTTTTTCCATATAGGCCCCACGAACCAATTTCACTGCGGTCTTGGCTCCATTTTCTTTCAGGCGAGCATGCATGGCTTTCAAATATGCCAGGCGATCGTGACGATACAATTGAACGGTGTTGTAAACAATGAAATCTTTCTGGTTGAATTGTACCATCATGTTTTCCGTAAGCTCATCAATGGCATCTTGAATCCATGAATCTTCAGCATCAATAAACAACGATACATTTTTCTTAAATGCGTGTTCGCAAATGCTGAAAACCCTTCCTACAGCGCGTTCCCACTCGGCTTCTTCATTTGCCGAAAGCGCTTGCTTCGCATTTACTTTTTCCAACAAAGAAAATCTACAGATACCCGTTACTTTAAATACGCTGAAAGGAATGTCATTATTATTCTCGGCTGCATCTATGGTGCGCTTGATTTCATCTGCAGTGAAGTCGAAATCCTTTTCGTTCTCTTTTCCTTCAACACTGTAATCGAGAATAGATCCAATGCCACTTTTTGCAAGGTGATGAGCGGCTTTTTTACTTTCGGAAATATTTACTCCCCCACAAAATTGAGAGAATATATTTTTCTTAATCGCCCATCCAATCGGAATTCCCAGTCCAACGGCCAAGTTCGTCAATGCGCCCCCAACCTTTACCAAAGAAGGAGAGGCTATTAACTTGAAGAGCCAGAATGAACGCTTCAGTTGGCCATTGTTTTTATGTTGAAACGCTACCGCGGTATTTTCGAAATTTACGCTACTCATTGTTGCAAAGATATTCGTGTTCGTTGGTTTTTCATTCTGATTTTATTTCGTTCCATCGTATCTTTCGGCCACAAATTAAATGTCATGAAAGCAGCACAAGATTTTATCAACGAAAATAAAGATCGTTTCTTAAACGAGTTGTTCGAACTACTACGTATTCCAAGCATTAGCGCCGATATGGCCTACAAGGAAGAAGTGGCAAAATGCGCAGATTTGGTGGCGAAGCATCTTCGCGACGCAGGAGCAGATAATGTAGAAGTGTGTGTTACGGAAGGACACCCAATTGTATACGGAGAGAAATTAATTGACCCGAGCAAGCCAACGGTATTGGTATACGGACATTACGATGTTCAACCTGCTGATCCGATTGAGTTGTGGCACACGCCTCC
This sequence comes from Chryseobacterium gleum, assembly GCA_945881835.1. GTDB lineage: Bacteria > Bacteroidota > Bacteroidia > Flavobacteriales_D > Sanyastnellaceae > CAIZGX01. The sequence goes on from CAMCVP010000002.1 coordinate 98,052, forward strand.
GTTCGAGCCTACGATTAAGAAAACAGAGATTCATCCTGAAGGTGCAATCTTCGCTCGTGGATCTTGCGATGATAAAGGACAAATGTTCATGCACGTGAAGGCGTTTGAAGCTATGTGGAAAACGAATTCGCTTCCATGTAACGTGAAGTTTATGATTGAAGGAGAAGAGGAAGCAGGTTCAACGAACCTAGGTCCTTTCTGTATTGCGAATAAAGAAAGATTGAAAGCAGATGTGGTATTGATTTCAGATACCAGCGTATTGGCGAACGATGTTCCAAGTATCGACTGTGGCTTAAGAGGTTTAAGTTATGTTGAAGTAGAAGTTACCGGTTCGAATCGCGACTTACACAGCGGTGTATACGGCGGTGGTGTAGCGAATCCGATCAACGTTTTGGCGAAGATGATTGCTTCACTTCACGATGAAAACAACCACATTACCATTCCTGGATTCTACGACAGCGTTCAGGAATTGTCAGAAGCGGAGCGCGCGGCATTGAATGCAGCTCCTTTTGATGAAGAGGCTTACAAGAAAGATTTAGATATCGATGCTGTATATGGTGAAAAAGGATACACCACCATTGAGCGTACAGGCGTTCGTCCAACATTAGATTGCAACGGTATTTGGGGCGGATACATAGGCGAAGGATCGAAGACCGTTCTTCCATCGAAGGCATTTGCGAAAATTTCAATGCGTTTAGTACCTCATCAAACTACTGATCAGATCACTGAAATGTTTTCGAATCACTTCAAGGCTATTGCACCTGCGGGTGTTCGCGTTGAAGTTCGTCCGCACCACGGTGGTGAGCCGGTTGTTACACCAACAGATAGCAAAGCATACATTGCAGCATCTGATGCAATGGAGAAGACATATGGTAAGAAGCCAATTCCAACCAGAGGTGGCGGGTCTATTCCAATTGTTGCGATGTTCGAATCTGAATTGAACTTGAAGTCTGTTTTAATGGGCTTTGGATTAGATACAGACGCGTTGCACTCTCCAAATGAGCACTACGGGTTGTTCAACTACTACAAGGGTATTGAGACGATTCCGTATTTCTTCGATAATTTCTCGAAGTAATTTTCGTTCAGGGTTGAATTAAATAAGTGAGTGTGTTATGAAAGCAAAAGTTATTTCAATTCAATTGGCGTGTCTTCTATTTTTAATAGTTGGACTTACTTCTTGTGAAATTTACAAGGATGTTAAAGTTAAGCGCGTTGAAGATATTGATCTGTATGAATTAACGAACAGCAATGTAAGTGCTGTTTTACGCATTGGGTTAGAAAACCCTAATCCATACAAGATTACATTGTTCGAATCTGATTTGGAATTGCGCATCGACGGTAATCTAGCGGGGTCACTTGCATTAGCAGAGCCGGTTGTCCTTGCGCCTAAATCTTCAAAAGTCTACGATGTAAAGGTCTATACGAATATTACCGATGTGGAAGGGTTGTTGGGCAACGCTTTGAGCCTTATGTTCAAAGATGAAATAGAGCTTCAAGCTTCGGGTTATGTTCAGGCGAAGGGATTAGGCGTGAAGAAAATGGTGCCGCTGTCGTTCACGAAACCCATCAGTAAAAAGGCCTTCAAATTAAATTAAAGGGTCTATTAATTCTGCTGGAGTTTGGTGAGGAAGAAGGTGCAATCCCTTCAATCCAGCTTTAATTGAACCTTCAACGTGTTGAATAGAATCATCGATAAAGATTGTTTTTTCGGGCGTAAGACCATGAATGCGACAAATTTCTAAAAAAGACGCTGGGTCTGGTTTACGCATACCCAGTACATTGCTGTAGTGAACGAATTCGAAAGCAGATTTGAATTTTTCTAATCCGTAAGATTCATCAACCATTCGCTCAAAAACTTCAACATGAATCATGTTTGTGTTGCTGAACAAAAAGGTGCGGATACCTTTTGCTTTGAGCTGATGAACGTGATCGACTCTTTCGGGATGTAAATAAAGTAAAATGCTATTCCAAGCGTCTACCAATTCTTGACGGGTTGCGTTCGGAAGATAGCTGGCAATCCAGGTGTAGAACTCTTCTCCAGGGATTTTACCTGTTTCAAGCAAATCGAATATTTCGTTTTGTTGTGCCTGTGAATATGCCGCAGCAAAGGAGTCCATGCCTAGTGCTTCGAAAGCTCTTACAGGAGCGTTATAATCTATTTCAAAAAAGACTCCGCCGAAGTCAAATATTACTGCTTCATAGTTCATGAAGCCAAAGGTAAGTCAAGATCAGAATTCAGGGATTTTTTCTCCTGTTTTTGCTTCGAACAATGCACGAAGTAAGGCATACTTTTCGCGAAGGTCGGTCAACTCTTTTTTAACAGCTACGATATCGTTTTCTAAACTTTCTGGACGTAATTCGTTGGATTCTTCGAGAGAAGAACCGTTTGAAAGAATTTTCGAGTAGAGTGAAAAGAAGTCAGTGTCTAGGGCTTTTGACAAATCAAATAAAAGCTTAGAATCGACAGAATCTCTTCTGTATATTCCATAAACGTTTTGCTTAGATGTGTTGATGATCTTGGCCAATTCTGTTGGTCCAAGACGCAAATCTTTAGCTCTGTTTTTAATACGTTCTCCTATGCGCATAATTCGGTTTTGATTGGAGTCCAAATCAAGAACAAAATGCTGAAAGCGAATCTAAATGAAGTGTTAATTTTCTTTGAGCCAAGCAGAAGCATTTACTTCCAACTTTATTTTATCGAGGGCTTGAAGAATTGAAGCGTAATTTGAGTCGCTCGCTGCAGCTACCATTTGAAGATTTCCTTTTTTACCCGACAAAGAGGCGTTGAATCCTTTTTTCTTCAGTTCAGCGACCATTCGGTTTGCGTTTTCAGAAACAGCGAATGCACCAACGATGATTTCGTACTTGGCAAGTGTTGCAGGCTGTGTTATTTCAACAGCGGATACTTTTTCAGGTTGAATAACTTCGGGTTGAATAACTTCTGTAGTTTCAACTGACTGACTTTCTTCGGGAAGGGTATAAGTTGGAATAACACGATCAATAGCTGGAGTAAATTCAGCGATGCGACTTTTCGTTCCGAACAATTTGAATGAAGCGTATTGCCAGTCCGTTGATTCAATTTTATGAGAAAGAGCGAAGATTCCAACACCCAAAATAGGTAGCGCTAAAACAGCTGCGGCTTTCCAAATCCATTTAGACCCTTGCTCTGCGCGCTTTTCAAGCACAGAAATTTCAGGTGCCATTGGCTCCTCTACTTCTCGTTCAACAGGAACAAGAATTATCTTTTCAAGCCCGAAAGCATCAAGCGAAAAATTACTTTTACTATCTGGAATGAATTGAATTTTCCCTAGACGGTCTTGGAATAGAATTCCGATACCTTTCCAAGAGATTTTTTCACCGCGAAGTAATGTATTGGATTGTTCTTTCACCCAAGAATCTAGTTCAATTTTCCCTTCAGCATAAGAGCAATTATTCAACGCGCACAGCGCAGAAACCAATAACCCATCGTTTTCTTTAATCTGCGGATTAAAACCGATATTCTTTTGTGGTGGATAAATGGTATGAAGGTTCGAATTCAAAGATGCACTCTTATACTTTGCAATGAATCCGCCCAAACCAGGAAGAACCACGCAATCGTTGGAATACAATAAATCTTTGATTAGGTTTTCGAACTGCATAATGCGAAAATACGGATTTTTATTTGTCTTTCAAGCCTAGGCCTGATATTTCAGTAGATCTTCTGGAGAGTCTATTCCTGTTGAGTCATGTGAAGTCACTACTACAGAAATAGTTAAGTCATGCTCTAACCAACGAAGTTGCTCGAGGGATTCGGTTAACTCCAATGCGGAAGCTTGCAGATTTTTTATTTGCTGAAGGGCATTCGTCGTGTATGCATAAACCCCGAGGTGCTTGAAGTAATCGGGCTCACCGTTTCGAGCAAACGGAATGGTTGATCTGGAGAAGTACAAAGCCCTTCCAGAATTGCTGAAAACGACCTTTACACGGTTCGAATCATTGGCCTCAACGCGATTCTCTAGTTGAACGGCCAAGGTTGCTATATCAGATTTCGATGCAATAAGGGCGTTGGAAAGTTCTTCCAACGATTCAACATGAACAAAGGGTTCATCGCCTTGGATATTCAAAACAAAATCGAAGTCATTTTCAATGTGCGGAAGCAGTTCACAGATGCGCTCGGTTCCACTGTTGCATAGTTCAGAAGTGTAAAACGCTTTGCAACCGTATTCTTCCACATGTTTGAAAATTCGTTCGTCATCTGTTGCAACCCATACGTCTTGCAGCGACTGACATTTTTTGGCTTGGTCAATAACTCTGCGAATCATCGATTTCCCATTAATTTCAACAAGTGGCTTCCCGGGAAAGCGCGTGCTTCCATATCGAGCGGGAATAATTCCAAGTCCTTTCATGCTACAAACTTAAGGTGTATTGCAGCATGGTCACGCGAGGTTCTTCGATAGCCAACGGACGAATAGCGTATTCGCGATTAAGTACGTTGTTTACGATAAAGGCAATTTTGTGTTTTTCAGAAAATGTATAACCAATTCGCGCATCAAAAACATAGTCACCCTTCGTGTGATCTGCTCGCCAAGAATTAATTCCAGGATTGAATTCAGTAGGAAAATAGTTTTCTAATTGAGAAAAGGCTTTGTCAATATTCTGCATGTGAGAATTCGCTCGGAAACTGATTCCAGAATTAAAATTCCCTATTGTTGCGCCAACATCGATACGAATCAAATGCTGCATGCGATATTTTAAAATATTGCTTGAAATATTTTCGCCCGTGGTTTGATAGGAAGCTTGTGCAAATTCGCCAATAACTATAGTTCCTGGTGTTTGAATGGTTTGAGCATAAACATAATCAGGTGTTGTGCTAACAGGCTTGGTATAGGTATAGCCCGCTAATACATCAAATCGAATTTTGCGAATTGTCCCTGTACCAAGAACACTCACCTCTGCACCTTGCACTTTCGCGCCCCCTGTGTTCAAGCTCTTGAAACCAATGGCCTGAGTAAGTGCCGTTAAATCCGAAACGGGAACAGGAGACCACTGCCCGAAAGTGAATTCAATGAAATTTTTAAATTCTTGTTGGAAAACAGCCACGTCAATGAAACCCTTGAACTCTCCAATTTTGAACCCTTGCTTAATTCCAATTTCTGCATTGTATGAAGTCTCAGGTTTCAGCTCTGGATTTGCAAATACTTGAATCGCGCCAAGTCCAGTTACAATGAACTTCTCTGCAATGCTTGGGAAGCGGTACCCTTGTCCGTATGAGGCACGCAAATAAGAGGCTTGTCCAAATTTGTAATTCGCCCCTGCACGAAAGACAGGCTTTCCATTTTTTTCTTTATTCAAAACAAATTGCTCGTAACGCACACCGCCGGAGAGGTTAAGTCTTTCTCCCACTTTTTTGTCTACTTGAAAATAGGCAGCAGTATTTCTCGCTTCGTTGTGTCCGTTTGGGTTTCCTCCCACAAATAATTCACCCCGAGCATCGGTCTTTGTGTTCACAATACCTGCGGTGGTGGTTAAGTTTTTAATCTTATGAAGTTCCCAGTTCTTTTGCACTTGATATTCCGAATAAAAAACATCCGAAAAATTTCCTTGATTGTTATCGTTGTTGTTGTCGAGCGATTGCCATCTCGATTTTAGCGTGTGAACAGCACCTTTTTTACTGGTGTATTGAATGGAAGGGTCAACGGTATACAATTGTTGAATGGTGCGTGTTGCACTGCCTGCATAAGCGCTATACAATCCTGTTGTGCTATTCCCCCAAATTAATGTAGCCAATGAATTACTCGTAGAATAAATTCCAGCTAGGCCAATGTACAGTCTGTCGGTTAAACGATAGCGAAGATTCAGGTTAAGGCGGGCACGATTTCCAGCATTGTATCGATCAACATTCAGTGGGTTGTAATTTCCGTTTGAAAAACTTCCGTCTGCTGTGTCTTTAATCGGGCCTAAATGTCCGTCATCGTATTGCATACTCGATGCAATCACAAAATCAAGTTTGCCGAATTTTTCAGAATGAAGAAAATTAATTCCGCTTTTCATTCCTTGTCGGTTCCAGTATACCGCGGAGTCGGTTTGTGGCTTTGAATAAAATCCGTGGTAAACAGAAATTTTTGTTTTTGGTTTTGATGTTGGATAGGCTGTTCTGAAATTTATAACGCCACTCAATGCCGAACTTCCGTATAACACGCTGCTCGCACCTTTGATAATTTCAACTTGAGATACATTTTCGGTTGGAAGGAAACCCCAGCTCGGTTTTCCAGCATCGCCGCTAAGAATCGGAATGTTGTCTACCAATACTTGCACACGACTTCCTGCGCCAAAGCTGTAACCACTTCCGCTGCGAATTTGTGGTTCGTCATCAACAATTGCAACACCTGGAGTTTGCTGCAAAATCTCGTCAATGTTTACCGCGTTTTTATCTTGAATCAATTTCGGTTGAATAACCTCCATACTCACCGTTACTTCGCCAATGTTCTGCTCATATCTTCCTGCAGAAATAACAACCAAATTCATTTGTCCTTCATTGGAATTTAATTCAAAATTGAACTCTTGGTTGCCCGTTAAACTAATTTCTTTCTTGAAGGTCTGATGGGTTAAGTATGCTGCAATGAGGGTGTAATTCCCAACAGGAGCTTCAATGCTGAAGGTGCCATCGGGAGTGGAACTCATTCCATAAGAAGTGTTTTCGAAATACACCAATACAGCACCTAGCGGTTTCTGCGATTGTGCATCGATGACTTTACCTGAAAATTTTACAGTTCCAGCTTGCGCCCAAGTTGTAAGGCACAACAATAACCCCAAAAGGGTCAGGAGGTTTTGCTTAAGGTTCATAAAGCAATAATAAGAAATACTTCTTAAAAAGATACACCCTTACAATTTCTCGAACAATCGATTCGGCGTTTGTTTGAAATAAGCGTCAAGCAGTTGAATTGTTTTTGGCAGTTCGTGCAGCACAACAATGTCTCCGCTTTTTGCTTTTTGTAAATCACGAAGTTGATGTTTAATATTTTTTTTCGAGTCGAAATCGCCTGGCATTAAAGTCCAACCAACTAGCTGAAATTTCTTTTGTAAATATTGATATTGCCAGTATTTCAATTTACCGAAAGGTGGACGGTAGAGTTTAGATTTTGGAAATGCAGCTTGACATCTAAAATTTTTTAGGAGTCCAATTCGATTCAATTTCCGAGAATTCAAATGCTCGTTTCCGTGAAAGCCAATGGTGTGATGTTCTTCTTGAATGCGAGCAACCAATTCAGGATACAATGCTGCATTTTTTCCCAACAGAAAAAAAGTTGCAAGTGCATTATTAGCCTTTAGCAATTCGAGCAATTGAATAGTAACTTCTGGATTTGGGCCATCGTCGAAGGTCAAATAAATAGCGTCTGACTTTTCAATTCGCCACGTAACATTTTTAAAGAGATTCTGAAGAATACGCGGTGTGCGAACGAAGTATAGGCTCATAGTTTCCGGGCTAAAATAAAATCACGTTTGTAATTGACTTGAATTCCATCTTCGTTGAATGCCTCAAAGATAACAATGTATATGCCTATTGCAAGTTGTTCCCCGTTATCCGATAGCCCATCCCAAATATAGTTTCCTTCGGAACTTAAGTATTCGTTTCGCACCAAACGCCGAACCCTTATTCCGCGCTCATTGTAAAGGGTTAAATTTCCAACACACCCCGATTTCAAATTGGAAAAATGAAATTGAATCACATCGTCGAAGCCGTCGTTATTCGGAGAGAAAATAGAGGTGGAAAGTTCGAATGCACCATTTATATTTTCTATGGTTAGCGATTGTGAGTTGGCAACTCCAGGTGTTGCAAATCCAGATGCTTCAGACGCGCTGTGCCAATTGCTGATTTGCAATGTTGGCAATTCTGCAGATAGACGCTCCAGAGAAATTCCTTCGAAGGAAGTGAGTAACTGAAAATGCATCGATTCGGAATAATGCAATTCATCAATAATTTCATTTTGATTGGAGTAAATAATGCATGTTCCATCTGAATTGTTGAATGATGGAAGCGTATTCACTTGAATGATATTTTTAGTTTGAACCGAAGGATACAAGTCAATGAGATCTCTTCCGTCTTCCGTGAACACAATGAATTCGTTTGGAAGAAGAATTCGTCCTTCCGTAGTGCCAATTTCATGGTCTGCTCCCGAATTCAAATATCCATTTGCAATGGATAAATCGCGAATGCAAATGGCGTATGAACTGTAGTTGAGAAGTTCAACAAAGTCCGAACCGCCAACGAACGGATTGAAAAGAATTTCATTGATGACTAAATTTTCAGATGACGCATCAACGGGATATCCCCATTCGAACGAAATAGAAGTGCTGTTCCCACTACAATCTGAAATTCCTTGAAGGGTGTATGTGAATATTTCAGAGTTGAGCAACTCAGAAGTATTCAGAATAATTTGTGTTGAAGAATTTTCAAGAGTGAAGTTTCCAACTAAAATTTCTTCTTGAAATAGATCTCCGCTCAGCGTTACGGGTTCATTGAAATGAAGAACTGCAGTGCTGTCTTCAGCGGTTATGTAGAGCAATTCAGGAGCGCGAGTATCTGGTGAAAGAGAGTAAACAGCGTTCTGTATTCCCGGCGTATTTCCAGTTTCGTTTTCGCAAGCTTTCCAATTGTTGGAATTGCTGCACGGTAAATTTGGATTCATCAGTTCAAGCGACCAACCGCCGTTAGCTTTGAAAGAATTGTAGAACCAATCAATGCTATAGCGAATGCTGTCGAGATGCATTCCGTTCATGCTTAATTCTAAGAGCATTCCTGAATTAGTTAGTGTTGGGAAAGACGGAATAAGAAGTTTGTTCGTTACTGAGAGAAACGAAAGACTTTCAGTAACATCTCCAAGCACTAAATATTCATTCGGAGGAAGCAAGTGACTTCCTTCAAAGACACAGCTGTTTATCGATAGACCATGCAGTTCGAGTGTGTGTGAACTCTTGTTGAAGAGTTCAATAAACTCTGATGGAATGCCTTGAACAACAGGGTCGGGATCTGCCAGAATTTCTGTGAAAATGAGATCGCCGAATTCAGGAGTTTTTCCTTGATAGATCTCTATTGAAAAACTTGAAACGTTTCCTTCACAATCTGAAAGTGTTGATTGGCTGAGTGTGTAGAATGTTTCGGGTTGAAGGTTGAAATCGAAAGTGATAGTTGCTATGGAGTTTCCTTCTGAAAAGGAAACATTGGAAATTATAGCATTGCTGCAAGTGAAATTACCCGAAAGCGTTGGCGCCACGTTTTCATTGAAGATGAGCGTAACCTGATTGGCTAGGTTTAAATTCCAGCTGATTAATTGCGGGCCTTCAGTATCTGGAGAGTTGTTGAGAATGCAGTTCTGTATTCCCGGAGTTCCTCCAATGGGATTGTTCGATGCGGACCAATTCAATTTCCCACTGCAGATTTTATAAGGATTGATTTGCTCTAAACTCCATCCACCCTCAGATTTTTCACTGCTGTTGTACCAGTCGTCGGTGTAGGATACTATGTCAATGACATTGTTGTTGAAGTCGAGCAAGGTGAGGCTATCGCCCGAATTCGTAAGAGCTGTCAGCGATCCAATACCAATGGAATTCGGAAGTAGTGAAGAGTTGTTCGCATCGCAGATAATCACGTATTCATTCGGATTTAAGAGAAAGGGAGGTAATATTTTTTCAGTGGTTGAATTCACCAACTTCCACCCAGATAATTCATACGAAAGACTGTCTGCATTGTAGAGTTCGATGTACTCGGCGTCGGGCATTCCATTCGACGGGGTTGGGTCTGCGTAGATTTCATTAATAACAACCGAACGAACGTTCGGTGTATTTATAACAGCCGGTGGAATTTCATTTCCGAAGTAAATATTGTCGAAATAGAATTTCGTAGCGTTGGATGAAGTGTAAATACAGCTCATGCCGAAGAAAGCTCCGATGCTGTAAGTATTGTCAAAAACACTGAATTCTTGTTGAAAGTTTGTTCCGCCAGAGTAGTCAACATTCACACTCCAATTCCCCACTGCATCGCGAAGAACTTGGATGTTAATGTTGAAGGAAGAAGCAATGGCGGCGAGAGATCCTGCGCCTACCTCAACAATACCAAGAGGACCGTCGTCTCGGAAAAACTTGATAGCGTCTGTAGAACCGGCTTCACCGAGTTTCAGAAAATAACCTGTACTGCTAGACCCCGATATTGCATTGGCAAACGAGAGGTCAGAACTATTCGCTACCAAATAGATTCTAGAGTGATTGTTGTCGCTTCCCGCAAAAGTTTGCTTCACATTAATGCGCCATTCTTTGATTGAAAGTGAATTTGAATTTGTTGGAGTTGATAAATAACTCTGCCCGGAGATTACATTGTTCAATTGTAATTCTTGACTCGAATTCACGATGAACACGTCTGAAGATCCAATCCATGTGGGATTTATAGTGAAGTCGCCATCACTGAAGGTATCATTGATTTGAGCGGGTATTGGCGTGCACGAAGAAAGTGCAAAAACAAGGGGGATTAATTTTTTGTAACGCATGCTAAATGTTTTGTTATTATTCTTTCGAAACTAAAAAGCACAAGTAGTAATTTCGTGAAAAACATATGTATGCGAATTGCAGTTGTAGGTGCTACCGGATTGGTTGGAAAAAAGATGCTTCAAATTCTTGAAGAGCGTAAATTTCCATTCGATGAAATCATACCTGTTGCGTCTGAAAAGAGTGTTGGACAAACCGTTTCTTGTTGTGGAAAAGAGTGGTCGGTAGTTTCTCTAGCTACCGCAGTTGCTGCTTCTCCCGATATTGCTTTGTTTTCTGCCGGAGGAGAAACGAGTTTAGAGTGGGCTCCGAAATTCGCAGCAAAAGGATGTGTAGTCATAGACAATAGCAGTGCATGGCGAATGGCTGAGGGTATTCCTTTGGTAGTGCCAGAGATTAACGCAAACAGCATAAATGCGCATAACAAGATTATCGCGAATCCAAACTGCAGCACCATTCAAATGGTAATGGTCTTGAAGCCCCTTCACGACTTATACAAGATCAAGCGAGTAGTGGTTTCAACCTATCAAAGTGTTACTGGAACAGGAAAAGTTGCAGTGGATCAATTGATGAACGAGCGTATTGGAAAGGAAGGTGAGAAGGCATATGCGCACACGATAGATATGAACCTCATTCCTCAGATCGATGTGTTTCAATCGAACGGATACACGAAGGAAGAGATGAAGATGATTCTCGAAACCAAGAAGATTATGGAAGATAATTCCATTGCATTAACCGCTACAGCAGTGCGTGTTCCGGTAATGGGCGGACATTCAGAATCGGTGAACATTGAATTTGAAAGAACTCCAGATTTAGCGAAGGTCAAAGAAGTATTGAGCGCGTTTCCTGGAGTAGAAGTAGTAGACGATATTGAACAAAAGTTATATCCAATGCCGTTGATTCACGCAGCGGAAAGTGATCAAGTATTTGTTGGACGTATTCGTTTAGACGAGTCGCAAGCGAACACCTTGAATTGTTGGATAGTGAGCGATAATCTTCGCAAAGGGGCTGCTACAAATGCAGTTCAGATTGCAGAATACTTGGTAGCGAACAAACTGGTTTAACCTTCCATTTCTACACTAACGCTTTCCACTTGGTGTCCCATAGGTGCGTTAATTTTCGTCAATCGAATTCCAACCGAATGAGCATTCGGGAAACGAAGTTTCATAGCCTTATGCATGCGAACCAAAACCGTTTCAATGAGCTTGGCTCTTACCTTCATTTCTGAATAAACCAATTCCTTTACGGCAACGTAGTCTATGGTTTTTTCTAGGTCGTCTGTTACAGCCGACACTTCGAAAGCCCCTTCAATCCAAACATCCACGCGGTAATCGCCACCAATAACTTCCTCCTCTTTCCAGCATCCGTGGTGTGCACGAACCTGAATGTTGTTCAATTGAATTTTCATTTTAGCCTAGGGTTTCAATACATTTTTGAATGCGTGGCAAAACGAATTCTTTTCCAACCAACGCAGCAACATGTGAAGCGCCAGGCCCTGTAAGCACTCCTGTTAGCGCAATACGGAACAATGGCATTACAGCACCCATTCCAAAATTGTTATCTGCAAGGAATTGCTTCATAGCAGCATCAATGGATTCAACCGTGAATGGCTCAAGTGTTTCGAGTACTGCCGACCATTTTTGAAGAATGGCTGCAGATTCTCCCACTTTCCATTTCTTCGCAACCGCATCTTCATCGTAAGAAGTTGGATCAAGGAATAAGTATTCACCGTCTAATAAGTCTTTCGGGAAGATTGCACGCTCAAGCATAAGTTCAATAACGCCTTCAACGTATGCCTTGTCAACGTCGTATCCTTTTTCATTAACCGAGGGCATAATCATGTCTGCAAGCTCAGCACGTGGCGTGTTGCGCATGTATTGTTGGTTGAACCACTTCGTTTTTTCTGGATCGAATTTCGAACCTGATTTTCCTACACGTTCTATGGTGAAGGCTTCAACCATTTCATCCAAAGTGAAAATCTCCTGGTTGTTGCTTGGTGCCCATCCCAACAAAAGCAACATGTTAATGAAGGCTTTCGGAAGGTATCCGCTTTCGCGGTATCCGCTAGAAATATTTCCTGTTTCTGGATCGGTCCACTGCAATGGGAAGACAGGGAATCCTAAACGATCTCCATCACGCTTGCTCAATTTTCCGTTACCATCTGGTTTTAAGATCAACGGCAAATGCGCGAACAACGGGGCCTCCCATTCAAATGCTCTGTACATCATCACGTGCAATGGCGCTGAAGGCAACCACTCTTCACCACGAATAACGTGGCTAATTTCCATGGTGTGGTCGTCTACGATATTGGCCAAGTGATAGGTTGGCATTCCGTCTGACTTATACAAAACTTTGTCGTCGAGTTCGTTCGTTGAGAACACCACCCATCCGCGGATAATATCTTGAAATCTTACTTCTTCGTTGCGTGGCATTTTGAAACGCACAACAAAAGGATCCCCTTTTTCCAATCGAGCAGCGACTTCGTCTGCCGGAAGGGTCAATGAGTTCTTCATGGTCATGCGCGAAATGCTGTTGTATTGCCAGTTAGGCATCTTCGCCAATTCGGCTTGCTTGCGAATGTTATCTAATTCTTCAGGGGTATCGAATGCGTAGTATGCCCAGCCTTTTTCAATCAACTCCAAAGCATACGCTTTGTACATAGGCTTTCTCTCGCTCTGACGGTAAGGCTCGTGCTTTCCGCCGTAACCAACACCTTCGGTAGGCTCGATGCCGCACCACTTCAAAGAATCTAATATGTATTGCTCAGCACCCGGAACATAACGTGTTTGGTCGGTGTCTTCAATTCGAATTAAAAAATCTCCGCCGTGTTTTTTAGCGAAGAGGTAGTTGTATAAAGCAGTACGAACTCCACCCATGTGCAAAGGGCCTGTGGGGCTAGGAGCAAAACGAACACGAACTCTTGGTGATGTCATAATAGTTTTTGAAAGTGTGCAAATTTACGATAATAGTGGGCTTGATTACAATTTAGAACCTTCCGTTAGCGCGTTAAGTAGGCGATTGGCTTTATCCATGTTTGTTACATCTGGAAATGCGATGCGAAGGGTGTCGTCTTTCTCATACATTTTTCCAGCTACCGGATTCAACTTAATGAAATTCAGAACACGGGTGAAGGCTTCGCTTTGATAGAACGGTGAGTCTTGTTTCGAAATGAAATAACCAATCATCTTTCCACTTTTCAATACCAACTTTTCGAATCCAATCTCTCTCGCTTTCCAACGCAAACGCATGGTGTCTATCAATTGAATAACAGGCTTCGGAATAGGACCAAATCTGTCTTCTAGGTCTTGCGAGAACTTCTGAATTTCTTCTTCATGTTCCATATCGTCTAGCGCTTTGTATAGCGCTATACGTTCAGAAATATTTCCAACATACTCATCCGGAATAAGCAATTCGAAGTCGGTTTCAAGCACAGTGTCTTTCACGAACGTAGCATTCTTCTTCATTTCCTCTTCGTACAATTCTTGAAAATGTTCTTGCTTCAATTCTTGAAGGGCTTCGTCTAAAATTTTCTGATAGGTTTCGAATCCCAATTCATTGATGAATCCACTTTGTTCACCGCCCAACAAATTTCCTGCTCCGCGAATATCTAGGTCGCGCATGGCAATGTGCATTCCCGATCCAAGATCAGAGAATTGCTCAATGGCAGTCAAGCGCTTTTTCGCATCGTCCGTTAGCATGTGTGTTGGCGGACTTAACAAATAACAAAACGCTTGCTTGTTGTTTCGTCCTACGCGTCCGCGCAATTGGTGAAGATCACTCATTCCGAAATGATGCGCATCGTTAATGATAATCGTATTTGCATTCGGAATATCAATTCCACTTTCAACAATGGAAGTGGAAACGAGCACGTCGAATTCCCCTTCAATAAATTTGTTCATCACTTCTTCCAAGTCTTCACCGCTCAATTGTCCGTGGCCAATGCCAATGCGAACATCCGGACAAACGCGTTGAATCAATCCGGCCATTTCGCGCAAGTTTTGTACGCGATTGTGCACGAAGAAAACTTGACCTCCTCGTTGCACTTCGTAACTGATCGCATCGCGAACAATCTCTTCTCCAAATGGAATTAATTCAGTTCGAATAGGAACGCGATTCGGTGGAGGAGTTTGAATAATACTCAAGTCGCGCGCGCCCATGAGCGAGAACTGTAACGTTCTTGGAATGGGCGTGGCAGTAAGCGTTAGCGCATCTACGTTAGCGCGCAAGGTTTTCAGTTTGTCTTTTGCTGCGACTCCGAACTTTTGTTCTTCGTCAATAATCATCAATCCAAGATCATTGAAGACCACACGTTTTCCGAGTATTGCGTGGGTACCAATTAGGATGTCAACTTTGCCATTTTTAACACGTTCCAATGTCTCTGAATTTTGCTTCGCTGTTTTGAAACGATTGATGTATTCGATGGTTACTGGAAAATCTTTTAGGCGCGATCTGAAACTCTTGTAATGTTGAATGGAAAGAATGGTTGTTGGAACAAGCACTGCGACTTGCTTTCCGTCTGCCACAGCTTTGCAAGCAGCGCGAATGGCAATCTCTGTTTTTCCGAATCCAACGTCTCCGCAAACCAAACGATCCATAGGGAAGGCCGCTTCCATATCTTCTTTCACCGCAACAGAAGCCTTGTATTGATCGGGGGTGTCTTCGTACATGAAAGACGCTTCCAATTCAGTTTGCATGTACGTGTCGGGTTGAAAGGCGAATCCCTTTGTTGACTTTCGTTTCGCGTAAAGCTTAATTAGATCGAAGGCAATTTCTTTCACCTTCGTTTTCGTTTTACGCTTTAAGTTTTGCCAAGCGTTGCTTCCAAGTTTGTCCATGGAAGGGGCAGTTCCTTCCTTACCAGTAAACTTGCTAATGCGATGCAGTGAGTGAATACTTACGTACAAAATATCACCGCCTTTGTAAGTCAAGCGAATGGCTTCTTGTTCTTTTCCATTTACATCAATCTTCTGCAAGCCGCTGAATTGGCCTATTCCGTGATCTATGTGCACTACATAATCTCCCGGTTGCAATGCAAGAATTTCTTTCAGCGTAAGCGCTTCTTTGTTTTTTTTGAAACCTTCTTTCAGTTTGAAGCGATGGTATCTTTGAAAGATTTGGTGGTCGGTGTAATACAGAATTTTTTTATTCTGATCCATGAACCCCTCGCTAATCTCAAGTATCTCTTGAACGTATGCAATGTCTTTTCTTTTGTCTTGAAATATTTGATCGAGTCGTTCCAATTGCTTCGACTGTCCTGCCACAATGTGCGCTTTGTATCCTTGTTGAATAAGATTCTCCAGATGCTCTGCAAGCAATTCAAAATTCTTGTTGAAGGAAGGTTGGGGCGTGCAATGGAACTCTTCGGTTTCTCCAAAAAAATGTCTTTTACTTCCAAATTCAATCACGCGCTTGTTTTCCAATTGCTTCAACCATTCATGCTTTGAAGTGAAGAGCGCTTCGGGTTTTTCGTGTGAAAGGTTTTCGGAAAGCTTGTTGAATCGCTCCTCTGCTTTCTCCATTTCAGTCTGAAATTGCGCGAGTGAAGATTCGGTGTTACTCATCCAAACGACAGTATTCGTTGGAAGGAAATCCAACAAACCAATGCGCACTTCTTCTGAATGTTTAGAATGGGTATTCGGAACAATAATAGCTTTCGTCATTTTGTTCACGGACAATTGTGTAGCTGGATCGAAGTTTCGAATGCTTTCAACTTCTTCATCGAAAAATTCGATGCGGTAGGGATATTCATAACTGAAAGAGAAAACATCGACAATACCTCCGCGCACTGCGAACTGTCCGGGTTCGTATACGTAATCTACTTTTTCAAATTGAAATTCAATGAATACTTCATCAATAAAATCCATGGAGTACGATTGTCCCACATCGATACTGAAGGTGTTTTTTTCAAGTTCGTGGTGTGTGACTACTTTTTCAAAAAGTGCTTCCGGATAGGAGACTAGAATATAGTTCTTTCTGTTTTTCTGAAGTTTGTTAAGCACTTCGGTACGAATGGCAATGTTTGCGTTCTGCGTAGTCTCTACATCGTAAGCCAGTCGAGCAGTTCTGGGAAAAAAGAGGACAGGAGTTTTTTCTTGTTCTTTTTCATCGGAACCAATTTCCAAAATCGCTTCGAGATCATTCATGAAGTAAGCGGCTTTTTCCTTGTCGTCCAGGACCACCAATTGTGTAACGGGAGAAGAAGAATAAAATGCACTGCAAATAAACGCGGCTGCGCTTCCCGCAAGTCCTTTCAAGTGAATCTTGCTTTTGTCTTCAGCAATTTTACTTTCAACAGAAGTTATTTCTTTTTCCCAAATGGAAAATCGTGGTTTCATAGGTTCTTAATCAAACGAGTAAACCCCAAGATTGATTTCTCGGGGAATTTTGTTTCAACAAAAGTAAAGGATGCACAGCGCTTCAAAAAGTTAATTCGCTTTTTTAATGGTAAAGCCGAATGTACTTCCAACTTCTTCCGTGCTTCGAACACTCATTGTTTGCTGATGATTTTCTACAATGTGTTTGCATATAGCTAACCCAAGTCCAGAACCTCCTTCATGACGAGATCTACTTTTATCTACGCGATAAAAACGTTCGAATAGACGGGAGAGATGTTCTTTGGCAATGCCTATACCATTGTCTGCAACTTCCACAAGTACGTTGTCATTCATGTCGTAAAAACGCACCCTTGTTTCACCACCGTCAACACCATAGTTAATGCTATTAACAATGAGATTTGTAAGCACTTGTTCTATTTTATTTCTATCTGCTTGTACCCATAACTCATTAAACGGTCCGTTTTTTACAAAAAGGGTAACGTTCTTCTCAGCGGCAATCGTATCAAGCGAATCGCAGACCTGATGTGCCAATTGGAGAATGTCGAATCGAACGATTTTAAGAGGGACTGCTCCGCTTTCTAATCTAGAAATTTCATCGAGATCAGAGACCAAATTTTCAAGACGCTCGCAGCTCGTTATTGCTCGCTCTAGGAACTTCTGTCTCATTTCACTGGACATATCTTCGTTTTCGGCCAACGTATCTAAATAACCCTGAATATTGAAAATAGGTGTTTTCAGCTCATGTGCTAGATTCCCTACGAATTCTTTTCTGAAATTATCTGCGTGCTGAAGTTCTTTGATTTCGTCAATTTTTTCTTTCGCCCAATGAGCAACGTCTTGATTGACATCAGCGAGAATATCTACGCTCATCTCCAGGCGCTTTTTTTCGGCATGAGTTTTAAACGAGTGAATCGTTTTATAAATCACTTTTACTTTACTGTAAATAAACCGTTCAATAAAAAGGGATACCACGAAATAGGTTATGGTCATTCCCAAACCAACAAATAACAAAATCAATTCAATTTCGTAGTCGCGTTCAAGGAAATAAGCAATAAGGAAATAGACCGTCGCCAATGGCAATACGACGAAGACGGCAGAGGCTAGCGCGACTTGAGTTGGAGTTCTAACATTCACGCTTCGAATTTATAACAATCAAGCCTCGAATTTATAACCAACCCCTTTAATAGTTTTGAAATATTCGTCACCTAATTTTTCTCTGAGTTTTCGAATGTGAACGTCAATGGTTCTGTCTCCAACAATCACATCATTTCCCCAAATGGAATTCAATATGTTTTCTCTGGTAAAAACACGGCCTGGCGCACTTGACAGAAGAACTAACAATTCAAATTCTTTTTTCGGAAGTTGAATTTGAACGCCGTCTTTAGTCACCAAATATTTTTCACGATCGATTTCAATTCCTCCGATACTCACCTCTTTGCTGTTTTCAGCAGGACCAGATCTACGAAGAAGTGCTTTGATTTTCGAAATAAGCAGTCTTTGTCTTATTGGTTTAGTAATAAAATCATCTGCACCTGCTTCAAATCCTGCAATCTGACTGTAGTCCTCATTTCGTGCTGTTAAGAATGTAATTACTGCGTGACGAAGTGCTGGAATTTCGCGTATTTCGCGACACGTTTCCATGCCGTCCATTTCAGGCATCATAACATCAAGTATAATCAAATCGGGAAGTTCGCGCTTGGCTACTTCAAGTCCTTTTTTTCCGTTAGGCGCTGTGCAGACATCGTATCCTTCTTTCTCCAAATTAAACGTGAGCAAGTCAAGAATGTCTTGCTCATCATCTACACAAAGTATTTTTGGTTTTTTTGCCATTCTATTGCAATCTTTGAAAGGAATATATTATGTACGAAGGTATGCGGGTTTTCTTTTTAAGCCGCGTGTTTTAAGGTTAACCTAAAGTTAAATTTTTATACAACATTTTCAAATAAGTAAATTCAATGTTTCAAGATAAAGTTATTTGGATAACGGGTGCAAGCAGTGGTATCGGAGAGGCTGTTGCGAAGTCTTTTAATCAAGCCGGAGCTACTGTAATCATCTCATCTCGAAGAGCTGAAGAATTGGAGCGAGTTAAAGGCGCATGCATGCATCCAGAAAAGGTTTTCGTTTTTCCATTAGATTTATCACGTTCTGAATCGATTCAAGAAGTATCGAACGACGTTTTATCTAAATTTCAAGTAGATATTTTGTTCAACAACGGCGGTATAAGTCAGCGCTCTTTAACCGCTGAAACTTCAATAGAAACAGATAGGAAAATATTCGAAGTAAATTATTTTGGTCATGTGCAAATGACGAAGGCGGTTTTGCCACAAATGCTTAAAAGAGGAAAGGGTAAGATTGTGGTTATTACGAGTCTAACAGGAAAATGGGGATTTTACTTACGTTCGGCTTATGCTGCATCCAAGCATGCGCTGCATGGGTTTTTCGATTCGCTTCGCATGGAAGTCGAAGACAAGGGTATTCGCGTGACACTAATTACTCCAGGATTCATTGCTACAGAAATCTCGAAACATGCCATTGACAAAACCGGAATGGCAACGGGTGAAATGGACAGCAACCAAGCCAATGGTATTTCATCGGACGAGTGTGCGCGTCAAATACTCGCGGGAATTGCCGCCGAAAAAATTGAATTTGGTGTCGGAGGGAAGGAATTACGAGCACTTTTTTTGCACAGGTACTTCCCGAAACTCTTCAGAAAAATATTAAAGAAAACAGCTGCGCGTTAGTCCTTGATGCGTGAAAAGCGAAGAGCGTTCAACATAAAATTCGGAAGAGGTTTCAGAGGGTCACGTTTTTCAACATTCAGAAAAATCCCCCATTTCTCAACGATGGGAACCTTGTAAACTTCAATCAATTCAATCAATGTTCCGTCCTTATCGTCTATGTAGGTGCAGTGTACTTTCGTTTGGCCCATGCTTAACGCATCGTTGCTGTCGCATCTGAATGGGAATCCTTGAGCAGCAAGATTCTCGCCTAATTTTTTCATTCCTTTCACATCGAGACCAAGATGCACGAAGCCAGAGTCACCCCAAATTCTTCCTTTGAAAGTTCTGGCTGAAACACGATCTAATGCTTGAACCAATTCAATAAATGTCACACCCATTACACGAGCAAATCCACCGCCTGTTGGAGCCGATTGTATCAATCGCACCCGGCGGTATTGCTCTTTTCCACCGGGCAAATGTCCCCAGTCGTTAAATGTTCCGGTTCGATCGAAAACTACTTCATTGTATCCCAAAAGGTTCGAATACAAGTTCAAGGCATCTTCCATGTTCGTAACACCAATGCTGCAACCTGCAACCCCGTTACTCGGATGTCCCATTTCGCGGTAGCATTCTGTTGTAGGTTCAACCCGAAAGAAATTGCCATCTAAATCTGTCAAATCAAATACGTTTTGCTGGGCTGGATTCAATTGAATTTCGCTAACATCCCGTGCTCCGTTGTTTTTACAATGTTCGTGCATGTGCTTCACGTTCCGAGCTTTCATGTGAACTTGAAAGATATGCAGGTCACCAATTTTAATTTGAAAGTCTGCTTTGCGTGGTTCGAAGGTAGTCGGGCGAATAACTTCCATGGCGCAACCGCCTTGTAAGTTCATAATCATACTCGCACGTTTGGTTATGGTCTTTTCATGCGTGTAACAATCCATCAATGGAGCGGCTTGAACACTGTCGAAAAATGGAATATTCATTCCAAAAATCTTTCGGAAATATTTCAAAGAAGCATCCATATCTTGAACGGCAACACCTATGTGTTGCATACTATTAATTCTGTTCATGGCAAATGTTTTTAAGACGATCAATGCACTTCAATTGCTCACTTTTCCACTTTAAATAATCTAAATCTCTTTTCGAACAATCTTTTTTATACTGATTTATTTTCCTGAATATGTCTGAGCGCATGCGCGCGCGCACTTCAAAAACTCCGATGATCACAAGCATAATTACACCGAACAAATAGCTGATTCCGAAAAGAGGAAAGACTGCCGCGAGCAGAAAAGTATATGGAATGCTGAAAAACAGTTTGAACGTAATACGAATCGAGTTTCTGAACAACGGGTCTTTAACTTTTGTCCGAACGAAATTCTCTGTGAAATTGGAAATTGGAAAGAAAATAATCTTACCAATTAGCGAAAGAGGATATGTTATTAGGACACGCAGCGTATTTCCTATGCGCCATTGCTGGGCTTCGAGTTCTGTTTTATTTGAAAAGCTTAACTCTTTCGTCAACGCATTAAAATCTTTCAATTCTTGAAGGAATTTTGGGTTTTCAAATCGCTGGTCATTGACCAGGTCTTGAAATATCAGAACGTTCTCATGCCAATCGTTGTTAGGGAAAACGAAATGCATTAAATCTTGAATTGTGAGGTACTCTTCGTAATAATGGTCGTTGCGAATGTCTGTTATGACAGCTTGCAAGTGTTTGCTTATTTCAGCAACGAGCTCATTTGCCCAAATCGCCTTATTCGCTGTGGTATAATCTTCTTTGGAGAGCACAATGGGCTTTCCAATTCGCAACATGAAATTACCGTCTTTTTCAAAGAACTCTGAATACTCGAGTCCCAATGGTAAAATTCTAATTTTTTGTAAGTCCGGATTCGCTTCGAAGGTTCCAATGATGAGTCTGCCGACACCTTTTTTCAAAGGTGTGTTCAACGCTTTTTTTCCTTTGTGCATGCCTTCAGGGAAAAGACTAATCCAACATCCACGATTCAAACGCTTATAACACTCTTGAAAAATCGCTTCGTTACGATCGCGCATATCGCCCACGTTGTCTTTTTCTCGGTAAACCGGAAGCATATTGGCTTTCCTCAAAAAAGTAGAGATAAGCCCTGGTTTAAAAACGTCTGAACGTGTTAGCCAATGAAGTTCTTGAGTAATAACAGAACAGCAAAGAATTGGATCCAAAAGGGCGTTCTGATGATTTCCAACAACAATGGTTGGAATTTCACTTCCCTTTAAATTTTCGTAACCGACAACTCTAAATTTTCGATGAAAGAGGCGAAGCCCGAACACCAAAATGAATCTAAAAAATTGGTACAGATAAGATATGCGCATAAATGAAAAGAAACGAAGATAACTTTATTTTGACCGTTCTTGCAATTCTACCATCCTCAAATAAGCACTGTCTTTTGACATGAGTTCCTCGTGGGTGCCAGTTTCAACAATACGCCCACCATCTAACACAATAATTCGAGTTGCGTTGCGAATGGTAGAAAGACGGTGTGCAATAACTAAAGACGTTCTGTTTTTCATGAGCTCATCAAGTGCAAGCTGAACCGCTCTTTCATTCTCTGTATCGAGCGCCGATGTGGCTTCGTCAAGAATTAGCAGCTTAGGGTCCTTTAGAATAGCACGTGCAATGGCAATGCGCTGGCGTTGTCCGCCCGAAAGTTGAATTCCGCGGTCACCAACAATTGTGTCCCAGCCTTCGGTGAAGTGCTCTATGAATTCCCAAGCGTTGGCGCGGACTGCGGCGGATTTAATTTCCTCATCGGTTGCAGACGGTTTGCCATAGGCAATGTTTTCACGAATACTTCCACCAAACAACAACACTTCTTGTGGCACATAGGCCATGCTTTTCCGAATGTCGTGAAGCTTCCATTGGTCAGATGGAATTCCATCGAAAATAATCTCTCCTTCAGTGGCTTCGTAGAAGCGAAGAAGAAGATTTGCAATAGTCGATTTACCTGAGCCAGACGAACCCACTAGCGCAATTTGCTCTCCTTCTTTCACTTGAAAAGAGACGTCTTTTAACACGGCCATTTCAGCGCGACTGGCATAGTTGAAGGAGACGTTTTTAAATTCAAAAGTTCCTTGGTAAATTTTTTCTACTTCGGTTTCTTCCTCTGGAATATTTTCAGGATCCATTGCCAATATTTCCATCACGGAATCAATAATTCCTAAGCTACGTTGAAGTGAACCCATTTGCGCTGCAAGTCCGCCAATTGAACCTGCAATTAATCCGGTTAGCATAATGAATTGCGGAAGCACTTCAACAGGCAATTGTCCGGTTTGTTGCAAATGGGCGCCAACACCGATGACAAGTCCTAATGTTCCGAATAAAAAAATGATAATAAACGTTCCGAACATACCCCGCCAAATGGCGCTCTTCATTGCGTTCTTGCGAACATCTAAAATGCGTTTGTAATACCTTGCAATCTCAAAGGGTTCGTTACTATAGCTCTTCACGCTTACCACCCCGGTGAACGTTTCATTCAAAACCACTCCCGATTCAGCAACTTTGTCTTGGGTCTCCTTGCTTAATTTTTTAATGTATCTGCCGAAAAAGACCATGACTACAATGATAACCGGAAGTGTGCCCAGCATAACCAATGTTAGGTAAGGGGAATATGATACGAGCCAACCCACACCCACGAAAATGATTACAGACTGACGAAGGAATTCAGCAAGCGTTGTTGTTAATGTCTCCTGAATGGCAGTAATGTCAGAAGTAATTCGACTGCTTAAATCACCCACTCTTCGCTCATTATAAAACTGAATGGGCATTCGAATAATACGCGAATAAGTGTCTTTGCGTAAGGCGAGCATTGCGTTTTCTGAAACGTACGAAAACAAGTAAACGCGGAAGAAGGAGAACACTCCTTGAATGATGAGCAACCCAACCAAGGCGACCAATGTTTTCGAGGTCATTCCTTCACCTTCCCAGTGAATAGCGGCAAGCAGTGATTTGGTTAATGCGCCTCCTGGAAGAGCAGCTTGTGCATTCGGAGTTAATAAGAAACCGAGCAACGCGGTAATCACAATCACCAATAGCCCTGAGATAACTAACAATAACATTCCTATGAAAAAGGAGAATGCATAGGGGCGTAAATAACGGAACAGTCCCAATGCACTGGAGATTGTAGCTTTTGAAATTTTCTTTTTTGGAGGAGTAGCGCTTTCTTTCACCTTTGAATCTTTCGGCGAATTTACAGCGCTTTAACCTTTTACAACACTTAGTTAGCAGCTCTCGCTTTGATTATTTCTTTTCGGATGCGCTCTTGCATGGTGTGGTTGTAATCGACGTCCCACGAAATATTGTCTTTTCGTCGCAGAACTTTTGCTTTAGCAACAGGCATTTCACTTAAAAATGAAAAATCACAGGCTGTATTCTCTTTAAACATGGAAATGTCTATCGTTAGCATAACCCGAATAGCCGACTCTTCGCGCTTAACCGACTTCATTTCCAGCTCTACAGTTTTCGTAACGTAACCGTCTTGAACGTATTTGATGCTATACATTTCCTTGTATGGCGCTTCTAAGCGATACCTTCCTCGATGAGCAGACTTGATCTCAGAAATCAATTTTTTATCAGACCAGATTTGAATTGACACTTTGTCCAAATGCTTTTCGGTGCTGTCTGCCAAGAAAAGCTCAGTGACTTTTCCTTGTAGAATAACTTTCGACTTCCCAAAGGTTTGTGCTGAAACAACTGTGCCTAGAGCAAAGAAAAGAAAAAGGGAGAGCAAATTTTTCATACAGGCTTGTTACGTGAATGTACAACGAAAAGTTTCATGAAAAAAAAAGCAAAAAGATGTAGGTACATTAAATGTAGGTACATATATTTGCAACGTGAAATCAATCGGAGAAGAAATACAACAATCGGAATTCAGTGATGTCTATCAAAAGCTAGGCATTAACATTCTGTTCACTGCCGCTTGGTTTGGAGAGATGAATAGATTGGCCTTGAAGGATAGTGATATTTCATTGCCTCAGTACAACGTTCTCAGAATTTTACGCGGACAGAAAGGCAACCCCATGTCGGTGGCTGGGCTTTGTGAACGCATGATAGACAAGAGCAGCAACGCTTCACGTATTGTAGATAAACTTGAAGCGCGAAAACTTGTTTTAAGAAGTGTCTGCGATAAAGATCGGAGACAGGTTGACGTCATAATTACAGAAAAAGGCACAGCGCTTTTAGAAGATTTAGATGAAAAAGTTCCAAGCTTTAAAACAATTATGTCGAAACAATTGTCTTCAAAAGACGCAGAGGCGATGAATTTCGCACTCGACCAAATTAGAAATCAGAAATAAACAATCAATAAAAAAACAATCAAATGAAAAAAGCAATTTTAGCATTATTCGTGGCAATCGCATCAGTTGCCGGTGTTCAGGCACAATTAGCAGATGGTAAGTACATCTTAGACTTCAACAAAAGTTCAATCGTTTGGAGTGCGAAAAAGGTAACGGGTAGCGGACACACAGGAACCGTTCGTGTTTCAAGTGGTGTTGTTTACGTAAAAGGAAATGCAGGCATTACTGGAAAAGTGAAAATTGATATGAACGCTATGGTTATTACCGATATTACTGATGCAGGTACTAACGCAAACTTCTTGAACCACTTGAAAAGCCCAGATTTCTTCAACACAGTAGCTTTCCCAGATGCTATGTTTGAAGTAACAAGTGTTCAAGTTGCGAAAGGAAACAACGGAACTACACACAATGTGAACGGTAACATGACCATCAAAGGAATTACCAAGTCGCTTTCATTCCCTGCGAAAATCACAGGTGGCGGAAATCAAATTTTTGTTGAAGGAAGTGTTGCGGTAGACCGTTCACAATTCGACGTGAGATACGGTTCAACTGCATTTTTCGATAATCTAGGAGACAAGGCAATCGACAACATCTTCACTTTAAACGTGAAGTTAGTTGGTGACTTGAAGAAGTAAGTCTAGTTTTAGTTAAGGTCAGAAAAGGTCGTCATTGATTGACGGCCTTTTTTGTTTTGTACTTGTCGTAAAGGAAATATTTCAAGTCAACCGAGAAATAACTTCCGGAAAGACTTAACCACAAGCGATCTGAACCTGAAGTAGATTCTACAAGGGCCTGAGTTCCGGCAATTCTTCCAAAAGGTCTGTGGAATGAAGCGCCTAAGTAGTAGTACCCTTGTTTTTCAGTTCGGTATTCAAATCCTAAATTAGATTGCGCAGCAAGTGCACTCCATCTTATTCGAAAGGTTTTCTGACTGAAATCGTAATAAGTTGAATCTACTTTTTCAGAACTGAAAGTTTCTGTTTCACTCGGAAAGAAATCAAGAGAAATACCCGCACTTGCATTCATATACCAAGCCTTTCCAAGCCGAACATAGATTAATGCCTGAATAGGAATTTCATAAGCAATGAATGTCATGTTCTGTTTAGAATTGACTTGCACACTGTCGTTCAAATTGAAACCCAACGAATAGCTTCGCTTAACGAAATTCAATCCGGTTTCTAAATTCCAAAATTTGCCAACGGGTTTACGAATGATTGAACCGAAACTTATTCCAACATTCGATTTCGCCGTGTAGGAGAAGTTGGGAAGACTCGCAGATTCAATATCCGTATTCAAATAGGCATTGGGCACAATAGGTCTCAATTGAAATCCAAATAAGAATTCGTTGGCATTCGATTTTTGTCCGAATACATTTCCAGATAAAACAAGTAAAAAAAGGAAGTAAACTATTTTTTTGCTGAATTCCATTCTGTAACGTATTCAAGCGGTTTGCGATGGTTGCTTGGCCATTCGCCTTCCACGTATCCCAAATAAACGAGCCCCATGCAATGTTGTTGTCCAGGCAGATTCAACATTTCATTGAATTTTTCAGTTCTAATAAATCCAGGTGTCGCCCAGAAACTTCCGATGCCGTAGGCAGTAGCCGTGAGCATGATGTTCTGTATTGCACAAGCAACGGCGTATTCCTCTTCATGAAGGGCAGCTTTCTCAGAAGCTTCAACACATACAGCAATGACCGCTGTTGTGTTATTCAATCGGGAAGCGATGCGTTCTCTTTTCACAGGTTGATCTTCCGGCATTAACGAAGGAAGATTTTCACGCAAAATATCCATACCCTCTTCCAGATAAACATGAAAACGCCAAGGCTGCGTAAGCTTGTGATTCGGCGCCCACACGGCGTTTTGAAGCATCTTTTCAATCTGCTCTTTATGCACTTTTCGTGCAGTGTAATGCTCAGGGGTAATGGTTCTTCGACTCTGAATGAGTCCGCTTATTTCGCTCAGATTGAATTTCATGTCTTGTTATGAATCGTGTTCCGCTATTTTTGTTCAAACTTAATCATGAAAACAATACTCATAACAGGAGCAGGCAGCGGAATTGGTGCCGCAGCGGCACATTCTCTTGCAGAAGAAGGAAACAACCGCCTAATTTTAGTGGGAAGGAACGAAGAAAAACTGAATGAAGTATTAGCAGGATTAATGCATTCAGAGAATCACTGCGTGCTTGCCGCCGACGTGCGAAATGCTTCCGCATTTCGCGATGGACTCAAAAATATTTTAGGCGACGACAGCCTAGAATGCGTTTTCGCTAACGCTGGGGTCGGCGGAGAAAACGCCTACGGCGTAGAAGATCGTTGGGACGAAATTGTTTCAATCAACCTTACCGGAACATACGTCACTATCATGGAATGCCTGCCGTACCTCAGAAAATCAACGGCAACCTACAAACACATTCTACTCACAAGCTCCATCCTAGCGCGTTTCGGTGTGCCGAATCACAGCGCGTACATCGCTTCAAAAACAGCGGTACTCGGACTCACACGCGCATGGGCCGTTGAATGGGCGCGAGAACAAATTTTAGTCAACGCCATTACACCCGGATGGGTAGAAACGCAAATGTCGAAAGACAGCATTCAACGATTAGCAAACAGAAGCGAGACGTCATACGAAGCAGCATACAACGAGCAAATGAACTACGTACCCACCGGAAGAATGGCGCAACCCGAAGAGTTAGGAAATTTTGTAGCGTTTCTTTTTTCAGGAAAACAAAATTCAATAACCGGACAAGCACTCGACATTAACAACGGAGCCCACATGCAATGAAGAAGATTTCATTACTCACTTTAGCACTTGTTATTCTTGGTTCAAAGACTAACGCGCAATTCACCAAGCAAGATTCTTCTGTGGTGAAAGGCTTCTATTCAGAGGCACTTTCAACGGCGCAAGCCTACAACGACTTGTACTACTTGTGTAAGAAAATTGGACATCGCATTGCGGGTTCAGAGGCGGCAGACAAGGCCATTCTATGGGGTGATTCCGTTTTGAAATCAATTCCTGCAGACAACGTTTTCCTTATGCCCGTAAAGGTTCCGAAATGGAAGCGCGGGAAGAAAGAATACGCTGCGATATACGTGGGTAAAAAGAAAACCGAAATCCCCGTGCGTGCTTTGGGAGGTTCCGTAGGAACAAACGGCACCCTTAAAGCAGAGGTGGTTGAAGTGAAAGACTTCGATGACCTGAAAGCGAAATGCGATCAAGTAAAAGGGAAAATAGTATTCATCAACAAAGCCTTCGATCCAGCGATCATCAACACCGGTTCTGCATACGGAAACACTTCGCCGATTAGAACCAACGGTGCTTCTGAAGCCGCGAAATACGGAGCAGTTGGTTGCATCATTCGTTCATTGACTTCAGCAGACGATAAGTTTCCACACACTGGAGCCATGCGCTACAAGGAAGATGTGACAAAGATTCCAGCGGCTGCATTGAGCAGCCTCGATGCACATTTCCTGCACGAGGCCCTTCAATCTAATAAAAAAATCCTTTTCGAAATGCGCATGGAATGCGAGCGTTTCGACAGCGTCATGCAATCGAACGTAATCGGAGAAATCAAAGGAAGTGTGTATCCTGAAAAAATTATTGTCGTGGGCGGACACCTCGATTCGTGGGATGTGGGTGAAGGCGCACACGACGATGGAACCGGTATTGTGCAGAGCATGGAAGTGTTGCGCATTATGAAGGCAACAGGATACAAGCCTGCATGCACCATTCGCGCGGTGCTTTATATAAACGAAGAGTTCGGTAACGACGGTGGAGAGACCTATGCGAAAGTTGCGAAAGAAAAAGGATGGGAACACGTGGCTGCCATTGAAAGCGACGGAGGTGGATTCACCCCGAAAGGCTTTAGTTGCGATGCGCAAGATGGTCAAGTGGAATGGGCGAAATCACTCATGCCGTTCTTTGAACCATACAACTTGTATTCCTTCAAAAGAGGATGGAGCGGAGTAGACATTGGTCCGTTGAAAAACGGAAGCACTATGCTCTTCGCGTTAATGGTAGACGGACAACGTTACTTCGATTTTCATCACACAGACAATGACCGTTTCGAAAACGTAAACAAACGCGAATTGGAATTGGGCGCAGCGTCAATGGCTTCGCTGGTTTACTTCATTGATCAGAAAGTTCAGAAAGAAACACCGCAGAAATAATTATCTGCCGTACATGTCTTTGTGCCAAGTATTCGCGAATGGCTTCCATTTAGAAGTGGTCCAATCGCCTACTGTGGCAACGGTTGTATCAAGAACAAGTGTTTCATCGGTAAGTCTATTCGCTTTGCGAAGCGCCCAGAACTGTGCAATTCCTTCCGTTTGAATTTCGTCATTCTCTTGGAACAACACAGTTAATCGATCGAATAAATTCACGCTAAGTATATCTCCAATGCGAAGCACTTCTCTGTTCAATTTATCTATGCTGCATCCGGAAGCGAGCATAATATTTTCATCAGCCGCAACAACCAGAATACGGTTCATTTCAATCCAAGCTTGTCCAGCCATTGCCCTTCCATGGTTGTTCCATCCTTCAAGAAATTGTTTCAATTCAGATTCAATGAAACTGCATTGCTCTGAAGAAAGTAATTTGTTTGAAGTGAAGACCCAAAGTCTAGCGTGAGGAGCAAGTTGAATTTCCATAATTAGAAAGTGCGATTAAATAATTTTTTTGCTGGTATGAAAATGAGCACGAGCACAGGCGATTGCAGAATACCCATGATTCCGCGAACTGCCGGATATACAGCTTCATTCTGATGGGTGATCTTCCCAAGAATGAACGCCAGTACAGCGAGAATCAGACAGACCCCTTCCACCAATAAAAACAATTGCATTTCTTTTTTATTGAATTGAAGAAAGTACAGCGCGAGAATATTCAGCAAGGTGAATGAAGCAATGGAAGCGAAGGTAATGACCCACTTCAATTTTGTAAGCTCCCCTTGGTTGAATGAGTAGAGCACCTCAATGGTTTCGTGACTGTAGTAATAATCGAAGTTCGATTTGCTTTTTTCCGCAGTGAGCAAAGCAATTTTTGTTTCAGTGTTCTGGTTGAAGAATCCGGGAATTTGTGCTCCTTTTTCAAGAATAAAATTTACGTTCACCTTGGCTTGTTCTTGGTAGAAGCCCATGGCGATCATTACGACGGCTATCGCAACAAGTATGAACTTATTTTTCTTCGGAATTGCCATTTGCAGGGACATACAACTTCGACCACCACCACCAGAACGCAAACACAACGGCGTAAACAAGAGCGGTAAATGTGTAATCGTGATTGAAGGCTAAATAATCTTCGTTCCAATAAACAATGAATGCCAAGGCCATAATGCGAAGAACATTCATGAATTGAATCACGAATAGACCCAACGGAATGAACCAAAGTCTATTTTTGTTTGTTCCGGGATAGGCCACAACAAAAATGATGAACAAGGCCATAAGTATCATTCCATCGCATGGAGCGCCCACCGTTACACCTGCAGTTCCGTCAATGGCAATGTGATTGCGGTATAGTCCGTCATCGAAAACGCGAATAGAAAAATTGAAGAGTTTGAGCAGGCCTTCCGCTCCTTTAACGAGAACGTCAACTAACATCTCATCAATTGCAGTCGAAGGAAGTAAATACAACTCGTAAAAAAAATACCATCCGAAATAGAGGATGGTACCAATGACAAAAAATCGAATGAGTGGATTTTTCACTGAGTATTTAAGAAGCTTTTTTCTTTTTTAGATCGAAGGCTTTTTTTCCGCCTAATGCAGCACCTGCTGCGATTAGCAAGCTAACACCGCCATCGATTGGACAAACTGTTCCAAACGGACCACCACAAGGAGCTGCACCTCCGCTAGGCGGAGTTGGCGGAGCTTGACAGAATCCGATTGCTGTAACACAGAAAAGGAAAATTGACAAAGCGATTAGTTTTCTATATCGGTTCATGTCACAAATATAATAGACTTTAAATTATTTCCACCTCTGATTGGGCTAAAATCTTTAATATTGACTAGCTTCCTTTATATTTGTCACTCTCGAGTGAACCCATGGCTGAAACTAAATCAAATTTCCTAGACGCAGACGACCTAAGGCCCATATTACGGTTCTTGAATAAAAGTTGGTTCTGGATAGTAGGTTGTGCGCTTATTGCTTTTGTTGCTGCTTATTTTTACACACACAGACTTCCGAGCATATACGCTGCGAAAACTGAGATTCTTTTGCGTTCTTCTGAAACATACGATTACCAAAAAAGTATGTATAGCGAATTGGGTTACATCTCGCTCATGCAGGATGTTACCAATCAAAAGCGAATTATAGCATCTTATGACATCGTTGAAAAAAGTCTTGAGAAGTTAGATTATACCATTTCTTATTATTTGGTTGGAAGGGTGAAAACCTTGCAAGTAGATGAGTTCGACGCGTTCAAGGTGAATTGTGATTGGAAGAAAATGTCCTCGGGGATGTATAACATTCCCATTAACATTAAGGTTCTAGATATTGGTCATTATGAACTGAGTTATGAGTATGCTGGGAAACTCACTTCCGCGACCTATGAATTCAACAAGGAGTACATGGAGCAGTTGTTCACCATACAGTTAGATCTAGCTTCTCATGTAGATGAGTCGCGACTTTCAACAGTAACTGATCAAAGTTTCCAAATTCGTGTTAGACCAATGAAGCAATTGGTCGACAAATACATGGGCGCGCTTGCTATTGAGAATGTGGAATACACGAGTATTTTGACGTTAACGTGTCAGGATGAACTTCCGACACGCGCGAAGATTTTTCTAGATACGTTGGCAAAAGTCTATATCGATTACACTTTGTACAACGAGATTGCCATTAACGAGAACACCCAGGCCTACATTGACATTCAAATCAATAAAATCGTTAAGATTATTGATTCTTTGGAGTTGGCCATGGAGACCTTTAAAGATGCACGCGACATTCTTGATTTGAGCAAAGAGCAGGATGCTGCATTTGAAGCGCTTACGAATTCCGACATCTCACTGCGTGATTTGGAATTGAGAAGAGAGTCCATTCAAGGGTTGGAAAATTTCTTGTTGAAGGAACCCGACCGAGCTGTTATTCCTCCAATGAACTACCTGCGTGAAGAAGACGGAACACTAACCGAATTGGTGAAGGATCTCTTCCAACTAAAACAAAAACGAAGTTCGTTGTTGGTAGATGTGAAAGCGCCTGATAAGCGTATTCAGCGCGTAGACTCTACCCTTCAAACTATTCGGAATAGTATTTTTAAATACACACGAGATACCAAAGTTGCAATCGACCAGCGTATTGCAGATTTGAAGTTGCAAATGGTTGATTTGGAGGCTGAGCTTGCGAACATTCCAAAAAGTGAAAGAGATTTAATGTCTATTGAACGAAAGCTGAAAGTTAACGAAGAGCTCTATACCTTCTTGTTGGAAAAGAAAGCGAACACTGTAATTGCCCGCGCAGCAATCATTCCTCAAACAAGCGTCATTGAAGCCGCCCGTAATATGGGAGTTGTTGGCCCAGATCGCCAGAGTATTATTTATCTGTGGATTGGAGTTGGAATATTAATTTCTCTCCTGATTGGACTCGTTAGAATGTTATTCTTCGAACACATTGAGCATTTGCGTGAACTGAAACAATTGACGAAACTTCCAGTAATTAGCGGTATTCCGCATTACGAGGAAATTGAACAAGACCCAATAGCCATTCATGCTAATCCGAGAGGAAACGTGAGTGAAGCTTTCCGAACACTTCGGACAAATTTGCAATACCTCCTTCCCGATAGCGGGCACAGTTTGATTTTGATATCTTCGTTGCATCCTGGAGAAGGAAAGACGTTTATTTCAACCAACTTGGCAGCAACTTTGGCAAAGGCTTCAAAAAAAGTACTTTTATTAGACTTTGACTTGCACAAGCCTAAGGTTCACAAAATGTTCCGAACAACGAACACACAAGGGGTGAGCACGTATCTTATTGGGAAGGCAAGCTTTGAAGAGGTTGTCTTTCAATCCGATATTGAAAATCTAGATATTATTCTATCCGGACCAGTTCCTCCGAATGCGTCTGAGTTAATATTGAATGGGCGAGTAGACGAACTCATTGCCGAAGCATTGAAGCATTACGATTATGTAATTATTGATACTCCGCCAATCATGCTTATTACAGATAGTTTGGTTCTATTGGCCAAAGTAGACCGAGGTATTCTTGTAATGAATACCCTAAAAGCCACAAAGCAAGGGGTAAATTATTTGGAAGATGTGCTTACTCAGAACAGTCTTTCAAACACGAGTATCCTGTTGAATAACATTAAGCAAAAACGCTGGAGGTACTATTACGGTAAGTACGCTTATCGCTATGGTTATGGATACGGATATGGATATGGTTATGGATACGGCTATGGTTACGGATATGGCTATGGCGGTTACGGTGAAGAAGGAAAGGGTAAGAAGAAAAATTGAAAGTAATAGTGTAAAGCATGGTATCGCTCATTATTACAACCTACAATTACGCCGAATTTATTGAACGAGCCATACGCAGTGGTTTAGATCAGTCTTTATCGAAATCCGATTTCGAAGTAATCGTTGTCAACGACGCTTCCACCGATGCTACTGAAGCAATTTTGGAGAATTATTTAGATGTTGTTAGGGTTTTTAATCTCAAGGAAAATCTTGGATTATCTGGAGCTAGGAATTATGGAATTCGCAAGGCTCGCGGACAGTTTGTGGCATTTTTAGATGCCGACGATTACTTGCATTCTGAGTCGCTTCGTGTACAAAATTTATTTCTCAACGAGAACAATGCATTCGATGCTGTTGCAATAGATTATTATGTTGTGAACGAAAGAGGGCAGCACATTCAACACATTTCTGCTAGCGAAAAGCCAATAGCTTGCGGAATTATGTTTAGAAAAGACTACCTGTTCAACATTGGACTTTACGATGAAGATTTCAAGGCACGGGAAGAAGAAGATTTACGAATTAGATGGGAGCAAGCAGGCTATGGCATTTATCACATTCCAGTTCCATTGTACAGATATCGAATGCATGATAATAACCTCACGAAAGATGATCAGAAAATGTCTGATTCTCAATTGAAATTAAATCAGAAGCACAACAAATGATTAAATTTTTAGAGGGAAATCAGGTCTATTTGCGTCCGCTTACTATTGAAGATGCTAGCGATATTTATTTGAAATGGCTGAATGATGCCCATGTAACACGTGGGTTGGCTTCAGGTTATTTTCCCACTACGCAGCAAGAACTTATTTATTATGTAAACGGTGCGCTGAGAGATCCGAACACAGTTTTCTTTGCATTGTGCGAAAAAGAAAGCAATCTACATATCGGTAATGTGAAAGTAGATCGCATAGATTGGGTAGCGCAAACCTGTGAAATCGGTTTAATCATTGGGGAATCATCTGCACGTGGAAGAGGTATAGGATTTGAAACCATGAACCTCGTGATTCAATATATTTTCGAAGAGTTAAATTTGAATAAAATAACCTTGGCTGTTTTTGAAAACAATCCGGGGGCGTTGAAATTATATGAAAAATTAGGCTTTAAAGTGGAAGGAAGATTTGTGAAGCATGTTTTTAAAGAAGGTCGATTGTGGGATAAGATTTATCTTTCATTATTCAATCCGAAGAAATAATGAATCTAGCGCTGCTGCAAGCCCGCATGGGCTCCACCCGATTGCCGGGAAAAGTCCTAAAAGAGTTGAATGGAATTCCAGTCATTCAAACCTTAATCAATCGCGTTTCGCATGCGAAGTGCATAGATAAATTAGCCGTTGTTACTTCAACCAATTCGGAAGACGATGCGTTAGAAAAGTATTGCTACGAAAATAATATTTTAGTCTTTCGCGGCTCAGATTGGGATGTACTAGATCGATTCTATTCTGCTGCGAAATTTTTTGATGCGAAGGAAGGCGACAACATCATTCGCTTAACCAGCGATTGTCCTACGCATCACGGAAGCACCGTCGATTGGGTGTATGAGCAATTCGTGAAATTCGGAGTCGATCTGTTTTCGAACAGCAACGAAGACCCAAATTTTTTGGAAGACGGATTCGATGTGGAAGCGGTGAAGTTTTCCGTTTTGGAATACGCCTTTCAAAATGCGAAACTCCACAGTGAACGCGAACATGTCATTCCCTATGTAAAAAATTCAAAGAAGTTCACGCTGGGTTTTCGAAAGATGAACGACAACTGTAACTTCAAATTATCTGTCGACACACCTTCAGATTTTGCTTTTGTTGAAGCACTTTTTGCCGAATTTGGAACTCGTGATTTCAACATAAACGATGTTGTACATTTGTTAGAATCGAAACCGGAATTATTGAAGTTGAATGAAGAAAGCATTATCAATGCTGGATACGCAAAATCATTAAGAGAAGATAAAATTGTGAAATGAAAACGATGTCACTTCCACACATAACGAACTTCGCGAAGAGCGACGAATACAGAAAAAAAATCCACGATTTAATTCCTGGAGGTGCGCATACGTACTCGAAGGGAGATGATCAATTCCCCATCAAATCCCCCGCTGCGATTACTCATGCGAAAGGTGTGTATTGTTGGGATTTAGATGGAAACAAGTTCTTGGATACGCTTATGGGATTGTACTCTGTTTCTTTGGGACATGCGTATGAGCCTGTCTTGGAAGCAGTGAGAAAACAATTGGAGAAGGGAGTGAATTTCACTCGTCCAAGCGTTATTGAAATGGAAATGGCAGAGAAGTTTCTTTCGCTTGTTCCGCAACACGACATGATTAAGTTCGCGAAGAACGGTTCTGTGGCAACTACTGCTGCAATTAAACTTTCTCGCGCATACACCGGAAAACATTTAATCGCGCGTCCTGCTGAACATCCTTTCTACAGTTATGACGATTGGTTCATTGGCTCAACCGCTTGCGATTTCGGTATACCGAAAGAAATAAAACAATTCACTGTTACATACAAGCAAGATTCAATAGAAGATTTAGAACGCTTGTTCAACGAATATCCGGGACAGATTGCTTGTGTAATTTCCGAACCAGAAAAATGGAATGTATTGGAGCCCGATTTTTACAAGAAGGCCATTGACCTTGCCCATGCGCATGGTGCGTTGTGGATCATGGATGAAATGATTACAGGATTCAAATCTGATTTTCCAGGTTCAATAAAAAAATTCAATGCAGAGCCCGATTTCTGCACGTGGGGAAAAGGCATTGCAAACGGATTTTCTTTCTGCGCGCTTACGGGCAAAAAGGAGATTATGGAGTACGGCGGCATTCGCAGAAAAGGCGAGCCTAAAGTATTTTTAGTAAGCACTACACATGGCGGTGAAACACACGGTATTGCTGCTGCGTTAGCCACAATTAATGTGTTTGAAAACAATCCGGTTATTCAACACAACCACGCCATTGGAGATTACTTTTTGAATGGAGCGAAAGGAATTTTATCTCGAAGAAAATTGGAAGATTATTTCGAGTTTACCGGATTCAACTGGTGTGTAGGATTGGTGGTGAAGAATCAGAAGAAAGAACCGTGCATGTTCTACAGAACCCTATTCATGCAGGAAATGATTCAACGTGGAGTGCTTTATCAGGGAATTCTTTCTCCGTGTTTCTCGCACACCCAAGACGATATAGATTTCATGCTTGCTGCTTTCGATGAAAGTTGTGAAGTGTTTGAAAGAGCGTTAGAAGACGGCGTGGAAAAGTATTTGGTGGGTGAAGAAATTAAGCCTGTTTTCCGAAAAATAAATTAAGATGGAACCACTTCGCACAACAGACGCAACGCAAATCGATTTCAGAAAAAAATTCGATTTAACCGATAAAGTTATTGTCATTACAGGTGCTTGCGGATTGGTTGGAAGAGCCTTCTGCGAAGCCGTTGCACAATTCGGAGGAATAGTTGTTGCGGCAGATATTGAATTAGCGAATCCCGTTCAATTTGCAAATGAATTGGCTATACGTAACAATTCGAAAGCATTGGGATTTGTTCTTGATGTAGCCAATAGAGCTTCCGTTGAAGCATTGAAAGAAAGTGTTCTTTCTACCTTCGGAAGAATAGACGGATTGGTGAATGCCCATCAGAATAAAACGCATTTGAAATTCGAACCGTTCGAAAACGTGTCCGATGAAAATTGGGACACTGTAGTTGATGTGAATTTGAAAGGCACGTTTTTAATGTGTCAAATTATTGGCTGCCACATGGCAGAGAACGGCGGCGGAAGTGTCGTAAACATTCCTTCCACCTACAGCGTTGTTGCCCCGAATCAGAATTTATACAAGGGAACTTCCCTGGGTTGTCCCGCCGCTTATAGCGCCTCGAAAGGCGGTATCGACGCACTTTCCAGATACTTGGCTTCTTACTGGGCAACAAAGAAAGTGCGTGTAAACATGATCACTCCACACGGCGTGTGGAACAATCATGAAGTGCAATTCGAAGAAAATTTCGCGCGCTTCTCTCCAATGGAAAGATTGAGTTACAATCACGAAGTGGCAAGCGCGCTCATCTATTTACTCAGCGATGCTTCCTCGTATGTTACCGGAGATAACATGAAGGTTGAAGGCGGTTGGACCGTTTGGTGATATGCAGGAAAAACTAGCAACATATTTTGAAAGACTTTGGCCCATCTGCCGAAGCATCACTGGAAACGGACTGCGTGAATCGTTCCGCATTCTGCAAGAAATTGTTCCGTTTGAATTAACTGAAGTTCCTACCGGAACGCAAGTCCACGATTGGGAAATTCCGAAAGAATGGAACATTCAAGACGCATTCATTCTTACTCCAGATGGAAGGAAAGTTGCCGATTTCAAATTGAATAATTTACACGTGTTGAATTATTCCAGTCCGGTGGACATGGAAGTCACACACGAAGAACTTTCGAAACAAATCTTCACACTTCCAGAACAGTCAACAGCCATACCTTATGTGACTTCGTATTACGAAGAGAAATGGGGATTCTGTTTGGCGCACAACGAATGGCTTTCGCTTCCAAAGGATGGAATGTATCGAGTGGTTATTCAATCGGAATTAAAAGAAGGAAGCCTTACTTATGGTGAAGCGATTCTAAAAGGCGATTCAGAAAAAGAGATTTTATTCTATTCGTACTTGTGTCATCCAAGTATGGCGAACAACGAACTCAGCGGTCCATTGGTCTTAGCCATGCTCTATGAGAAGCTCGCTGCCCTTCCACAAAGAAAATACACCTATCGATTTGTCCTTGCGCCCGAGACCATTGGCTCCATTGCATACTTATCGAAAAACGGACAAGCACTGAAAGATAGATTGCACGCCGGATGGGTGCTTACGTGCTGCGGCGATGCTGGAAAGATCCATTACAAGAATTCGCGTCAAGGCAATGCACTAGTCGACCGCATTAGCAAACACATTTTGAAGCAGCTTCCACTGGAGTGGAACGATTTAGAATTCTCTGTGGGTGGAAGTGACGAGCGCCAATTCTGTTCTCCCGGCTACAACTTGCCTGTGGGTTCGTTCATGCGCACGCCTTACCAACGTTATCCGCAATACCACACCTCATTAGACAATCGCGATTTCATTTCCATTCCAGCTATGGAAGAAGGTGTTGAAATTTTATTTCAAATGGTGTTGGCGCTTGAAATTAACGAGACATACGAAGCGGTGGTTCAATACGGAGAACCGCAATTGGGTAAGCGCGGATTGTATCCGACTTCGAACATGCCGAACACTGACCAGCGACAAATGATTCACAACATGATGCACCTCATCAATTGGTCAGACGGTGAACACGATTTGTTAAGCATAGCTGAAAAAAAAGGTACTGCTATGTTTTATTTTGCCCCTTTGGCTAAACTTTGCGAAGAGAAGGGTGTTCTTAGAAGGAAGTAACCCGTTTGAATTGTACATTTGCATCTTAAATTTTTTAAAATGAAATCATTAGTAGAAGCTTTTCCAACACATTTGAAAGAAGCCTTGACAATTGGTCAAAGCGCTACATTCACAAACACCGACAAACAATTTGAGAACATTGTTATCTCTGGTTTAGGAGGTTCAGGTATCGGTGGAAAGATCGTTTCTCAGTTGGTAGCAGACGATTGCTGCTTGCCTATTCTTTGCACGAACGACTATGTTCTTCCTGCTTTCGTAGGTCCTAAGACATTGGTTATTATTTCTAGCTACAGCGGCGAAACAGAAGAGACTGTTGCAGCATACAACGAAGCGAAAGCAAAAGGTGCAACCATTTCGTGCATCACTAGTGGTGGAAAGATTGCAGCAGCAGCGGCAGCAGACGGATACAACTGCATTATCATTCCTGGTGGAAAACCTCCAAGAAGTATGTTTGGTTACAGCTCGGTTCAAGTGTTGTTCACGTTGAAAGCATACGGATTGTACAATGGAAATTTCGAAGCGGAAATCAGTAATTCAATCGATTTGATTCATGCTGAAATCGCGAACATCCGTACAGAAACTAAATCAATCGCGGAGAAAATTGTTTCTCGTATTCCAGTATTGTATAGCGAAGCCAGCTACGAAGGCGTTGCCATTCGTTGGAGACAACAAATCAACGAGAATTCAAAGATGCTTTGCTGGCACCATGTTTTCCCAGAGATGAACCACAATGAATTGGTGGGTTGGACAGGTGGAGACAACCGCGTTGCGGTACTAATGCTGCGCACGGAAGATGATCACCAGCGTTCACAAATTCGTATGGAAATATGTAAAAAATTAATGGGTGAGAAGTGTGATACCATCATTGAAATCTTTGCGAATGGTTCAAGCAGACTTGAAAGAGCTTATTACTTGATTCACTTGGGTGACTGGTTAAGCATTGATCTTGCTGAATTGCGTAACGAAGATGCTACAGCTATTCCAGCGATTATTTTCTTGAAAAACGAGCTTTCGAAAATATGAGTAAACCCGTTGTTTCCTTCAGAGATTTAGGCCATGCGCCTTACAAGGAAACATGGGATTTTCAGGAAGAATTGTTTGAACGAAATGTTCAACGAAAACTTCAAAACAGATCAGAAGGGAAAGCCGACGGAGAGAGAACAGAAGATGTTCTTCTCTTCGTTGAGCATCCTCATGTATATACCTTGGGAAAAAGTGGAGACGCTTTTCATTTGCTTGTTTCTGAAGAGAAACTCAAGGAAATTGGAGCAACGTATTATCCAATCAATCGAGGCGGAGACATTACCTATCACGGTCCTGGACAAATAGTCGGCTATCCGCTTTTAGACCTCGAACATTTCTTCACCGACATTCACAAATACATGCGTTACCTCGAAGAGGCAATCATTCGAACCATTGCACATTACGGGATTGTGGGAGGAAGAATTGATGGGCTTACGGGTGTGTGGCTCGATGTAGATGACCCGAAGAAATCTCGAAAAATTGCTGCGCTCGGCGTGAAGTGTAGCCGTTGGTTGACCATGCACGGATTCGCCTTCAACGTGAATACTGATTTGAATTACTTCAACTACATTGTCCCTTGTGGAATTACCGATAAAACGGTGACGAGTTTATCGAAGGAATTGGGACGTGAAATGGACATGGATGAAGTGAAACGAATTCTTCTTCAAGAATTGGCAGAAGTATTTCAGTTCGAAATACACATTCAACACTAAGTATTAAAATTTCAAAGTGAATATCGTGCGCTCATTGGCGGCGCTTTTCGTATTCAAAACCTTACATTTGTAATATGGAATCATTTTTCTCTGCATTTACGACCGTACAAGGTTGGATAGACCTTTTGACATTGATAATAATGGAGATTGTCTTGGGAATAGACAACATTATTTTCATTGCTATTGTCACCGGATTTTTATCATCGAAATCAGATCAAACCAAAGCGCGCAGATTAGGACTGTCCTTCGCGCTTATTTTCAGAATTGGATTGTTATTTACACTTTCTTATTTGGCTCACCTGCAAGAGCCGTTTTTCATTTTGGGTGGCTATCCTGTTTCAGGAAGAGGATTGGTATTGTTGGCGGGCGGATTGTTTTTAATCATTAAGACCTTCAATGAAATTAGGCATAAATTCCGAATCGCAGACAACGAAGAGTCTGAGAAATCGAGAAAGATCAATTTGTTTCAAGCCATTATTCAAATCACAATCATTGACATAGTTTTTTCTTTCGATTCAATCATCACTGCTGTTGGTTTAGTGGAGCACGTTCCAATCATGGTTGTGGCCGTTATCATAGCCATGTTCGTTATGTTGGCATTCGCTCCATATGTGAGCGCGTTCATTGAAAAATACCCAACATTAAAAATGTTGGCGCTTGTTTTCTTAATTGTTATCGGATTGAATCTTGTAGCTGAGGCTTGCGAAAGCGCACAGTTGATTCACATTCCAGAATACGTGAACGTGAAAATGTATTCCTATGTCGCGTTTGCTTTCGCACTTACGGTTGAGATGTTGAACATTCGATTGCACCACGTTAAAGAGCGCAAGAGCAATTCATGATTATCATTGAAAACACCCTCGTAAGCGAGGATTTATTCGAAGAACATTTTGTTTGTGATCTTTCAGCGTGCAAAGGAATTTGTTGCGTCGAAGGAGACAGCGGTGCGCCTGTTGAGGAAGACGAAATTCCAATTTTGGAACAGGA
The DNA here is from genome assembly GCA_945881835.1 of Chryseobacterium gleum. GTDB lineage: Bacteria > Bacteroidota > Bacteroidia > Flavobacteriales_D > Sanyastnellaceae > CAIZGX01. The sequence goes on from CAMCVP010000002.1 coordinate 139,517, forward strand.
ATGGGAAAAGGCAAAACCGTATATGGTTCCTGAAGGTATTGATGCTATTGAAAGAGACGGACTCTACCAAGTAGATGAAGACGGTGATATTGTTACAACGCTGGTGTCAGACAAAGGTGCATGTTCATTTGTTCACTATGGTGAAGATGGAACGGCGTTGTGTGCGCTAGAAACAGCATGGAAAGCGGGCGAGTCGAAATTCAGAAAACCTATTTCGTGTCATTTGTATCCCATTCGATTGACGAAGTTGGCTGACTATGTCGGTTTGAATTATCACCGCTGGCCCATTTGCGCGCCAGCTTGCGAGTGCGGATCGAAATTGCAAGTGCCAGTGTACAGATTTCTAAAAGATGCAATTACAACAAAGTTTGGTGAAGCGTATTTTCAAGAATTAGACGAACACTACCGGGCATGGAAAGCACAAAGAGAAGCATAATTCTTTTTTTTCTATTCTTATTTGTCGCTCCCGTTTTTTCGCAAGAGTGGGTAAAGGTCAATTGTGTTTTCAATACTGAAGACGGTGATGTCGTTACCGATTTCAGAGAAGGAACCGCGCTTGTGGTGAGTGCACGATTAAAGCAATCTTACGGACAGGGCACCATGCAAACCACACGCATCAATCGATTGCATAAGGTTGATTTGTATACTGAGCGCGAAGAAACATTTTTTCCGAAAGACTGGAATTTCGATGAAGGCGTATCATGCTTTGGAAAAGACAAAAATGAGTTGTTTTTTCAAACTGAATTAGATGAACGCGGTACACTTTCGAAATCGTATAAAATTTTTCTTTGGGATTCAACACTAACATTTAAAAGTGTAGGAGCACCGGTTGAAATGGCTGGTAATAAAGGTGAAGGTGGTTTCGATAATATTAACCCCACATACGACCCGATTGAGAAATTTCTGGTGTTTTCAAGCAATCGTCCAGGCGGATATGGTGCACATGATTTGTATGGTTGTTATCGCTTGGAAAAAGGTTGGGGTCCTGTTTTCAATTTAGGACCGGGTGTAAATACGCCTGACAATGAATTGGGTGCGACACTCTTTCAAGGCACTCTTTATTTTTCAAGAATGGATTTGCAAGATAATTTGAAAATGACTCTGTATTCGGCTTTGCAAAAAGAAGCTTTTCATAATGCAACGAAGCTGCTTGCTCCTTTCAACAACGAAAATGGAGACGCGTGGAAAGTCGTATTCGTCTCAAATAATGAAGCCTATGTTTCGCGCGGGAATCAAATCGAACACTTAATTCTTCCTAAGAAAAACAAGCAAGTTCAATTTAGATTGAAGGAAGGAACCCGCGTGTTGCAAAACATTGGTTTATCTGTTGTTTCTGTTGGAAGTGGAGAACACTCAGAATTGAAGTCCAACACCGAAGGATTAACTGCTCTCTTCAGTTTGACTTTGGAAACGAAATACAAGGTGAGTATTCAAGAAAAGGATTGGGAAGTTTTAAAGGCCACTGGCAATGGAAAGGGATACAAAGCAGAACTGATCGATGAATTTGGAAATATCATTCGCGTGTTTAAGTTCGATGCCAATGGTAATTTCCAATTTGAATTGCTCGATTTTGTCTATACGAATTTGACGTTGTTGGAAGAAATAGATCGAAGTAAATTGAATGTTTCAAAGGTTGAAGTTCCTGTTCAATCAGGCGTTTCGACCAAAAAGTACTTTTTCCCAGTGAATGAAAGTGCATTGAGTGAAATTCAGAGAATTGATCTTCGGAATTGGATGAAAGATCTAACCAATTCAACTTTTACCATTAGTGGATTTGCAAGTTCAGACGGAAGTGTAAAACGAAATCGCGAATTGGCCAATGCGAGAATTCAAGCTGCAAAACAATTGCTGTTGGATGAAGGCATATCTGAAAAAAATATAAAAGTCAAAATCATAGGAATTAACGAACTCGGAGAAAAGGGACGTCGCGTAGAGCTTGAAGCGATTCCATTATCTTCGCATTAACAACAAGAAAAATCATGTTTGAAAAACTATTTCCAAACCGCGAGTTACGCATTGTAAACGGAAAACTTATTGAAAGCGGGACCTCTCATTTAGACGGACAAGAAGACAAAGGCGCGCAGCGTTGGGTGAAAGTTAACGATCAAGTAATCATGCGTGTTAGCGATGGCCTGTACCACGCGCAGTGGGACGATGAGGTAGCGGTGGTTTGCGATAAGTACAATTACATGGTTGGCTATTGGAATTTTTCGAAAGGTTCTGGAAGTGATCCGAATTATTCGGCATCTATCGGTTCAACGGCATTGGTGGCATTGATCGTTTTAGCATCTATGCTTTTCAATTTCATTCCTATGCACGATTCGCAGAAGGGAGACATCATTACTTCCTTCTACAATTATATTTGGAAGGATGAGTTTTTTGTAACCAATTGGTGGGCTACTGCTTCGATTATTGGTGTGTTTGGTTTGTATGGATTTATTTGGACTCCTATCTATGCTATCGGACACGTGAAGCGCGAGCGACAAGCAGCAGCCATGTTAGCTCCACATAGAAATATTGTCGAGTGAAATTCGGGAAGTTAGATAACGTAGATCATCTTTCTTTTTCGTTTGAAGTTCCAACGCAAGATTATTTTTTTCTACCGAATGAACGTTCGGGTGGGTTGGAAATAATTATCGGAGGAACGGTTTGGGGTGTTCCGCAATGGAAAGGAACACATTTTCCAACGAACGCCAAGCCTTCAGAATTTCTTCATTACTATTCGCGGTTGTTTCCGTGTATCGAATTCAACGGTTCGCATTACCGCATTCCTCCTGTTGCTCAGGTAGTGAAGTGGGTAGAGCAAGTTCCTTCAGAGTTTTTATTTTGTCCGAAGTTTCCACAAAGTATTTCGCATTGGCGACAGTTTCAAAATTGCGAGCGTGAGACCGATTTATTTATGGAAGCGCTGTTTGCTTTCGGAAATAATCTAGGGACGACATTCATTCAGCTGCCCCCGCATTACAGTCGTTCTAAGGCTGAACCTCTATTACGTTATTTGGAAAAACTTCCGAAAGACATTCGCTATTCTGTTGAATTGCGTCACCCCGATTGGTTTGTTGGAAATGTCTTGGAAGAGTATGCGAAGGAATTAAAAAAGTTGAATGTGGGATTAATCGTGTGCGACACTGCCGGAAGAAGAGATGCTGTACACATGCGATTAACCAGTGATGAGTTAGTCATTCGTTTTGGTGGAAACGATTTGCATGTAAGCGATGAAGTGCGCATGAATCAGTGGGCTAGGCAGCTTCGGGATTGGGAAAAAGTTGGTTTGAAGAAATGTTATTTCTGGATTCATCAACCAGACAGTTTGCACACGGTAGAATCTATGAATCAATTCAAGGAAGTTCTTTCCAATTACAAATAGATACAACCGCCACAGGTGTCTTGAGAGGCACCAGTAACTTCAGAGAATGCTGTCGTCTGCTCAGAGAGTCGAAGTGCACCTAATAGAGCGAAAATGAGCGCCTCTTTATATTGAATGGTATCATTGTCTGGAACAACTACCGCCAAATCTGTTTTAGCTTGAATCGATTCAATAAGGAAAGAATTGAAAGCTCCTCCGCCTGTGACTAAAACACTACCCGTCCAGCCTTCGAAAATTTTTGCAATTTGAACCGCCATGTGTTCCGTGCATGTCGCTAATAAATCACGAATGGTTAATTGCGACGAGCCGAGCAATGGAAGGAAGTGGTGTTCGAACCATTCTTTTCCTAACGACTTAGGAAGTTCTTGCGAGTAGTAAGCAAGAGAATTTAGTTTTTCAAGTAGGTCAATATTTACGACACCGCGTCTGGCCATTTCACCGTTGGCATCGAACGGATGTCCGGTTTGTTCAGCCAATAAATTCAACGCCATGTTTGCGACACAAATATCGAAGGCATTCAGCTCGCCCATGAGTGTGTAGGAAACGTTGGCAATTCCGCCAATGTTCAAACAAAAATCGAAGTCGTTAAAGAGCAATCGGTCTCCTATTGGAACAAGCGGTGCTCCCTGTCCACCGTGCGCTACGTCTGTTGTTCTGAAATCGCAAATGGTTTTAATTCCTGTGTGCGCAGCAATGTGCGCGCCGCTTCCGATTTGAACGGTAAGCGATTCATTGGGCTGATGAAATATGGTATGCCCGTGTGAAGCAATTGCATCGGCTTTCAAGTTTCTTTCCTCTAAAAAACGTTTGACTTGTTTTCCTGAATAAATTCCAAAGTCAACATTTAACTGTGCCAATTCGAGCGCGGACATTTTGTGAGCTCTTCTAAAAATATCGCGCCACGAGGCGTCGTAAACCACTGTCTCTGCGGCAACAATTTCATATTCCCATTTCCCTGCGTTGAAGGAAAGATCACATAGCGCAATGTCAAGTCCGTCAAGACTGGTTCCGCTCATGAGTCCAACAATTCGAAAGGTTTCCATAGGATGCAAAGATAAGAGGGCGGAATGATCCGCCCTCTAAGTATCTAAATCAGAAGAAAATTATTTGATAATGATCGTCTTCGTCCAAAGGTTAGTATCGTTTGAAACTTTGCATACATAAGTTCCAACAGCCAATGAAGGCAATGAAACTTGATTCATTCCTGCGTTCAAATTTTCAGTATGAACCAATTGTCCTTGTGCACTGTAAATATTCAAAATTGATTTTCCAGATTGAACCGGAACACCTACCCACAAGTTGTAAGAAGCTGGGTTCGGATAAACACTCATGTCGTTGTTTATTTCATCTTCAACACCAACCAAGCTCCATGTTGCCATGAATTCTTGTAAGAAAAGGTTTGCAACGCGCGCGTCGTGAACAACAACAGTGTTTTCGTCGTTGGTTGTTTGCGCAGCGCTGCTCCAGTTGTGACTTCCGGTAAGAACCGTTGGATCAGAATCCAATGTGCTGTGATCGACAATGCAATACTTGTGGTGAAGGTCATTAGCAATTCCTTCGTGTGAACGAATGTCTTGACCAGCTGCTTGTAAGTATGCAAATTCAGAAGCTGGATCAGAAGTTTGCTCCATCATACCACGAACCAATACCAAGAATAAATCATCTTCAGCAATGATAGCGTCAGCAATGTCAGCGCGAGTAAAAGCGAGAATCGCGTAATCTAAATTTGCATCAGTTGTTTGCATGGTTTTAATAATAGCACCGTTGGTGTTGTCGGTAGGAGAGAAGTAACTCTCTACTTTAATATCGTCCGGACCCATGACATATTGCAGTGGAGTATTGTTCGTTTTGCTTGCGCCAAATACACCATTCGGATTTCCTGGCTGTGCACCAGATCCACCCCACATTTCCTCGAATTCTAATCGGTAACCGCGGGCGATACTTTGATCTTGGAAAATGATGATATTGTTGAAATCGGCAGACATGTTGTTGTCTGTCCAGTTCGTAGATCCTGTAAACACCCATGAATTTGCTGCTGAGTCTGCATCAACAACAATAAACTTATTGTGCATGATACCCGTTCCAGAAGCGTTAACTCTCTCCACAATAGGTATGTTTGGATTCAGTATAGCCAATCCCATTTGAGCAGTTGAGCCATCGGAAATAATTCTCACTTGCACTCCCGCGTTGTATCTGTTGTTAATTGCATTGGCAATAGTCGCATCGTCTGTGAAGTTATAAATTGCAATATCAACGGATTGTTGAGCGCGTAAAATATATGCCGCAATCGTATCATTAGTAGCGCTTCCAAGAGATACTGCGTTTTCAATAGTAGCGTAGCTGTTATCCACTTGTCTTGTGAAATAGGTTCTTATTTCACCGGAACTTAAGCTTTTGGTTGCGTATGGACGAACAGTGCTTGTGCTAGAACCATCAACGTTGGAAGAAGTTACTGAAGCATAATAAATAGTACCTGGCTGAAGACCTGGAATGCTCACTACGTGGTTGGTTACGCTTTCGTTTACGTAAACAGTTTGTCCCAAAGCAGGAGTTAATCCGTAATTGATTTGGCTGTCGCTGTTGTTATTGGTGCCCCAGGTTAAATCGAATGAAGTGGTTGAAATGTTTGTTTGAGTAACAGTACCAATAATGGCAACTCCTGCAGGAAGAATGAAGTCATTTGCATCGCGTGGAAGAACTTGATATCCGCCATCGAATGGAGCAGTAGCATCGAATTGAGAAACAATTCCCACAAGGGTAATAGCGCTTGCAGGCAAATTTGTTCCTACTAACACACTTCCTGTGCGTATGTAAACAACTCCAGATTGTCCGTTTGCGTTATAGGTATAAGTTGAATTTCCAGTTATTACTGACCCCGCTAAATCAAACACAACGTTGTTCACTGAAACCAGTTCCCCTTCGAAAGATTCGTTGATTGAGTTTGGTGTTGTTGTTTGTGGCGTTGGTAAAGTATTTCCAGTTGAGTTAACGGTAATCGAGGTTAATGTAGGTCCCAATTCCAATAAACCGTTGTATTGTGATAGTACACCAGTTACTGTAATGTTTTCTCCAATATTTGGGGCTGTAAACGAAGTCCATTGTGCACCAGGATAAACAGCAATTCCTGCAGTAGCATCTTGCACATAACGCACAGAACTTCCAATTTCAGTGCCGTTTGTAACCACACCAGTTATTGTAACGCTTGCTCCAATAGCTGCTGCTCTTGCGTCTGCAATAGTTTGAGCGCTCAAGCTTCCGCATAGTGCTACGAGTAAAAAAGATAAAAAGTACTTCATTGGATTATTTTTTCAGTTTAAAATTTAAGGTTTTTAAAAGGTAGCAGATAAAGATACGTTGAACCATCTTCCTTGACCAAAGAAAACCCCAGCAGAAGACGCATCGAAATTGAATGCTTTATTATTGTAAAGAGCATAGATATCATTATTTTTTGCATCTGTAATGAACACGCTATTCAATACATTGAAGACACTTCCACGAAGGTCATAGCGAACACCGCGAATTTCTTTGCCATAGCCGGCGTGTAATTCAAGTGTTCCGTATGACGGAATCTTCCATGAATCTCTTCCAGCGTTTTCTCCTTTTAGTTCAAATGGATTCATGTCCGCGAAATATCGATCGAACCAAGTATATCTTGTTTTTGCATAAGCGCCGCTCTTCCACTCATATCGCAACATGGCACCCAATTGTGTTTGAGCAGCATCGCTAACATGAACCCCGTTAGCATCGTAAGTAACATAAAGTTGAGAGCTGTTTGGGTTTCCAGCTTCTTCTGGAACTGGATTTCCCGCGTCATCGAAAATATATATTGTATCGGAGGACGTCCAAATCCAATCACCGAATGAAGCGAGTCCTTCAAACGTGATTCGATCATTGATTTTGTATGCGAAATCGAATTCAGCACCTTGGTGACGTGCATTCATTCCGCGAATGTTTACTGTAATGTTGGAAGTTGGGTCTTGAGGGTCTGGTACTTGAAGACCACCGCCATATGGCTTGTTTTTCCAAGTGGTGTAGTACAAGTTTACGTTGAAAGAAAACTTCTTCGACTTGTAGTTCCATCCGTTTTCAAAACTTGAAATTACCTCATTTTCGATTGAGTTAAATCGTTCATTAGCTGTTGTGTAAACTTGATTGAACATCGGAGCCTTGTTAAGATATCCAGAATTAAAAAACACAGCTAAATCGCGAGAAATGTTGTACTTCAATCCAGCTTTCACTGTAGCTGTTGGTCTGTAATACCAACCTGTACTTTGAAATTCCGAACCACTCATGTTACTTGTTAAAGTTTGCCCGTTATAAATCGTAGTGTCTGAAATGAGTGTGGTTGAATTGCTCATAAACGAGTATCCAACTGGTACTTGGATACCATCGACGGTGTATACTTTCGGACGGAAATAATCAACTCGATTGTATCCCGTAGTTGCGGCAGATGCGCTCACGAATGCAGATATTTTATCGTCTTGGTATTCAACTTGTCCGAACAAGCCACCCCAGCGTATGAATGCGTCATTGTTGTAATCAACTATGTCACCTTCTCTTTTTACGAGGTCAGGATTATTGTAATTAATATATCTTGGGTCACTAATTATGGTATAATCAGCACCCATCAAATCAATAATTTTACGGTAATGAGAACCTTTGTACGATCTTAAGTCAACGCCCCCCGCAAAATTCCATTTATCGTTGAATTTTTTATTGTAAGTACTCAATATTCCATACCAAGAATGTTCGTTCATCCCAGCTTCGATATAGTTAGAAACGGCATAACGTTGAGTAGAACTTACTTGGGGATTAATATTGTAGTCAGGGCCTGAGAATAATGGGATTTTTGCACCCACATTCGCGTCGTAGAAGGCCTGCATATTTACAGTTCCATCTGCTAAATAATCGTTCGCTGTAATGTTGTTGTTCCAGCGTGTTCCGCCACCTCTTCCGAATGATGCGTAAGCGACAGTACTGATAAAAGTTTTTTCATCTAAAGTCCAAACATCTTTTATGGAGAATTGCGGTTTGTGGTAGAAGTTCACACGACCATTGAATTGTTCCTCCGCTTGAATGTTAGTACGTTGTCCGTTTACGAAATCGTAACGTGTCAAATATCCAACATCGGGATTGTAGTTTATGCCACCATTAAAAATAGGACGTTCTGTAGTTGCGTTGGGGGCGTAGGTATTAGGAGCCCCAACATCTAGCGCTGTTTCCACACTATACAAAGCGATAGCTTCTGATCTCAAACGTTGTCCATGCTCCTGAGGTGCGCCTAATCCGTACAAGCTCAGGTGGTGATTGCCAGTTATTTTTTCAATTTTCCCATAATAGAAAAACCCTTTTGTGAAGGTTCCGTCAACCCATCCGCTGCCGGTTTTAAAAGATGCAGCCATCGAAAAGGCCCATCCGTTTTTTGTTTTTCCAGAGTTGTATGCGAATGACGTTCTTGCGAAAGCACCGTATGCGTATTCTTGACGCAGACGAACACTTCTCTTCGCATCGATTCCACGCGTAATAATATTCATAGTACCACCAACAGCAGGAATCACAAGCTTTGAAGCGCCTAATCCACGTTGAATTTGGGTGGTTTGAGTGGCTAGATCTAAACCGAACCAATTGCTCCAATATACAGTTCCGTTTTCCATGTCATTCACAGGAACACCATCCAACATTACAGCAACATTACTTCCGGAAAATCCGCGAATAGTAACGCGTGCATCACCGTCTCCACCGCCAGCGCGTGTCGCGTAGGTACCCGGAGTTGTATTCGCTAAAGTGGCCATTTCTCTTCCAGCCAATTCCTCTTCAATTCGTTTTAATCCAATGTTTGAAAATGCAACAGGAACAGTTCTTCCAACGGCTAAATCGGATGAAATAACGATTTCTTTTTGTAGGGTTTGAATGAGATCAAAATCGATGGAATACTCTTTTTTCGTGATGGAAATATTCTTCTTCACCTCTTCATATCCAACGGCGGTAATGATGAATTCATATTCTCCGTAGGGAAGTTTAATGTTGAATTTTCCTGAAGGATCAACCGATGTTCCCTTCTCTTTATTTGCCCACAAGACGAAAGCGGAAGGAAGAGTTTCTCCAGAAAGTCCGTCACGAACGGTTCCACTTAAAATTCCTTCTTGAGCACTAGAAATAAGACTCAATGAAAGAAGTGGAAGAAGTAAAAAGAATGATTTTAAAATTCTCATTAGATTGAAGCTAAGGTTAAACAATTGCCGATAAAAAAGGGGCTTTACCGAAGTGAGCCCCTTTTTATTGAATTTCAAAAAATATTACTTGATGAAGTTTTGACGATTGATTGTTCCGTTTTCGGAAATCACTTCAACGGTGTAAGCTCCTTTAGATAAATTCGCTGTTTGAACGCGAGTCATGCGATCGAAGATTGTTCCATTCGCAAATACTACACGACCGGTGTTGTCATAGATACGAATTGAACGAATAATGCTTGGAGAAACAACATTCAAGATATCTCCAGTTACTGGATTAGGATAGATTGAAATAGCACGCTCTACATTCTCATTAACACCAACGTTGCAGTCACATGTGTGTGCACCCAAGAAGGTGAATGTGTTAGCTGGAAGCGTATCGTATTGCGCGAAAACATCGAATGTTGATGGATTCAAAGTAACCCCAGAAGTTACAGTAGATTTTCTGATTTGAGTATGATCCGTGGAAGCGTAGAGAGTAGCTCCGCTTGTAGGATCAGTGCCGTATGAACTCCAACCACCGAAACCAGTACCCTCACCAATTCTGCCGTAAAGATCAAGAAGCGTCTGTCCGTTGTTAGAAACAATTGCAATAGCGTCGTTACCGTTGAAATACATTGGCCAAACGCCGTTGTCATAAGTTGGATTCATGAATACATCTGCAGCAGCAGCTAACTCATCCCATACTGGAGCTTCAAGTCCAGTTCCCAATTGATCTTGTTTGTCAAGAACAACGACAATAACATCGTGCGCTGGGATTGAATATCCATCAAGTAATGCAATGCTTCCATAAGAAGTACTTCCGTTTGAAAAACGAACCAATCCGATTCCGTTAAGGTTTACGGTATTAGAAGTAGGATTATAGATTTCAACTGCTTTGTTGTTGCTCCATCCTTCCACAACTTCTGAAATGAAAATTCCAGTACATTGTGCGTTTGAGATGAACGCAGAAACTAAACAAAAAGAGAGAAGTAAAATTTTTTTCATAGCAAGTTTGTTAGACGCAAATGTATTCCACAATCTCCTGTTTTTGAAAGTCTAATGTGAAATGAATGTTAAATGATGATGCACCCTTTTAAGGCTTTTATTGGTCTTTGGTATAGTAAAGCTATTTACTAACCTTAGCCCTTTAACAATTTCATTTTTCTTCTTACGGAAATGCTTATTGTGTAAAAGGTTATTTAGTAAATTGCACCTTTATAGTACTGAAAAATAATACGATGCGATTCATTGTTCGATTAGTGGCTTTTGCTGCACTTTTTTTATTGGGATATTCCGCCAAGGCGAATCATGTTCTAGGTGGAAATCTTACATGGGATTGTTTGGGTGGAAATCAATACACGATAACACTTAGAATCTATAAAGATTGTTTCGGTGCTAGTCCGGCTTTATCTACTGAGAACTTATTTGTTTTTCCAACAGGGTGTACACTGAATCCACAGAATATTACACTGAATCTAATTAGCACGACGGAAATTTCAGATCTGTGCGCTAGCGAATTACCAAGCAGTTCATGTAATGGGGGCTTATCTCCGGGAACTCAGATGTTAACTTATCAGGCTACGGTAACCCTTACTCCAGGTTGCACGTGGGAGGTTATTTGGAACGAAGGGGATTGGAATTATTTCAACAACATTAATTATAGTACACTTCCGGATGCATACCTAAATGCAATTATCAATACGAATTATTGTGCGGATTCTCCAGTTATTACTTCCATGCAAGTGCCATACGTTTGCAGGAATAACGGGACTTTTGTTCACACGCCTACGTTTACACTTCCTGCGGGAGTAACGGCCTCATATACCCTTTCAACCCCACAAACGACAGGCGCAACTTTGGACGGCGGAATCAATGTTCCTGGCTATGTCAATACGTTAGGAGCTTCTGTGAATGCCACTACCGGTGCGGTAAGCATAAATACAGCAGGTATTCCAGTTGGGAACTATATCGTTACGGTTCAAATTACTTTATCACAGGGAGGTAATGCGGTAGGTACGTTTTATGAGAACATGGTTTTTGTTATTCGCGATTGTGCAATTACGCCAACAACTTTCGCAACACCAGAAATTCAATCGATAAATATTCCTGCCAATCAGGCGGGTCCTGCTACAATCAACGCTTGTTCTGGAGATAGTGTTTGTTTTACAGTATCGGCGTCGAACCCTAATTTGTACAGAGCAATTACAATAACATCGACTTGGAGCGCAGGCTTAAATGCCGGCACTCCTGTTTTTACGCAGAGTACAGTAAATTATAACCCTGCTGCAGCCACCTTCTGTTTTACGGCGCTGCCTTCAATGGTTGGGGTAGCACATACAATAAATTTTAATGCAGTAGATAATGCCTGTACCGCTCCACAATCGGACACTCAAGTGGTTACAGTAAACGTTTTCCCGAGCGTTACACTTAACCCAACTACGGCCACAATTTGCAATAACGCAGCGGTTACAACAACTGCATCAGGCGGCACAACATATACATGGTCTGTTTTAAGTGGTGATGCAACTCCAGGATTTGATGGAAACGGAGCTGTTCAAGTGCTTGAAAGTATTTCGAGTAATACAGTGATTTTGGTTTCAATGCCTGGTGTTCCTGCTCAGTGTAATGCTACGGATACGTTAACTGTAACGGTACCATTGTTCACAGCTCAACCTTTAACGACTCAGAGCGTTTGTGTAGGAGGAGTAATTTCACCTCTAAGCTTTACTCTTACAGGAACTTCGGGAGCATTAACCTACCAATGGTATAGCAGCGCAACAAATGCAAACACAGGAGGAACAGCAATTGTAGGTGCAACCAGTGCAACATATGCACCTTCAAGCGCGACGGCAGGAACAGTTTATTACTATTGTGTAGTAACTATTCCTTCAAGCAGTTGTCCTAATATTACAACAGATCCTGCAGAAGTTATTGTTGTCGCAGATCCAACCATTACAACACAGCCAATGGTCACTCAAAATATTTGTATTGGTGGAACAGCTACTTTAAATGTCGTTTATTCAGATGGAATCGGAAATGCAACGTATCAATGGTATTCAAATACAACTGCAAGCACTACTGGCGGATCTGTTATAGCAGGTGCAACGAGCGCATCTTACACGACTATTGTGTTAAACACAGTTGGTACACGCAATTATTACTGTGTGGTTACTTTAAGCGGTTCGGGTTGTGGAACAGCCGTATCAACTCTAGCGCAAGTTATTGTGGGAGTGGACCCTACAATTTCAACACAGCCAACCCCTACTCAGTCTATCTGCGTAAGTGGTATTCCTGCCCCCATCTCTGTGGCCTATACCAATGGATCGGGAACGCCAACCTATCAGTGGTACTCAAACACTACGACAAGCACAACAACAGGAACCATAATACCCGGAGCGAATTCAGCGACGTATACATTTTCAGCAATGAATACCCCTGGGACTTATTACTATTATTGTGTAATTACTTTAAGCGGTTCAGGATGTAATGTCATTACCTCGGCAACTTCACAAGTAATTGTGGTCGCAGATGCTACGATTGCCACGCAACCTCAGTCATCGCAAACTGTCTGTCTCAACGGCACTCCGAATGCGCTTACCGTAACTGTAAATAATGGTTTGGGAACAATTACCTATCAATGGTACTGTACTACCGCCAATAATAATTTCTCTGGGTCTGCTTTACCTGGTGCAACTTCTTCAACGTTTATTCCTCCGACAAATGTGACCGGAACAAGATATTACTATTGTAGGGTGAATGTATTCAGTACAACTTGCGGAGTTGTTTTTGTCGTTACTTCTGCTCCCGGTGCTATTATTGTAGTGGCGCCTCCAACCATTAACACACAACCCACTGCAACGCAGAGTATCTGTATAGGCGGAACGTCAAACCCATTAACCATGTCTTATACCGGGGGAACTGGAACAGCGAGTTACCAGTGGTATAGCAATACTACCAGCAGCAACACTGGTGGAACAGCAATAACCGGAGCAACAACGAATTCATACACAGCGCCTGGCGCAGCAGTGGGTACTTATTATTATTACGGTGTAGTTACTTTAACCGGATTGGGTTGCGGAAGTGTTGCAACCAACGTGGCCACGCTGAATGTCATTGCAGATCCTGTGATTACAACTGAGCCAACGGCTTCTCAAACAATGTGCGTGGGTGGAATCCCAAGCTCCCTTATCACAGCTTATTCAGGTGGAACAGGCACAGCGAGTTACCAATGGTTCAGCAATACCACAAACGCTACAACGGGTGGGACTGCTGTAGTTGGTGCAACTGGCGCAAGTTTCACACCCGCTGCTATCAATACAGCAGGGAATTATTTTTACTACGGTGCTGTGACTCTCTCAGGTTCTGGATGTGGAACAGTTACTTCTGCTGCAGCGAATGTGAATGTTGTAGATGACCCTTCTTTTTCAGCTCAACCACTCGGAACCCAAACGGTTTGTCTCGGTGGCACAACTACTTTATTATCGGTTACAGCTGCAGGCGGAACAGGAACGTTTTCTTACCAGTGGTTTTCTAACACCAACAACAGTTCAACTGGCGGAACGGCGATAGCAGGAGCTACCACCACCACTTACACTCCGCCAAGTGCCGCGCTTGGAACAATTTATTACTATTGCGAAGTTTCTGCTACCGGGAATGGTTGTGGCACCGCAGCCTCCTCACCGGGAGCAGTTGTTGTAGTTGCTCCACCCACTGTGAGCACACAACCAACGGTTACTCAAACCATCTGCAACGGCGGAACAGCATCAGCATTAACGGTGGCATACACCGGAGGAACAGGAACAGCGAGTTACCAATGGTATAGCAACACCACAGTTTCAAACACAGGTGGGACGCTTATTGCAGGCGCAACCGCTTCAACCTACACTCCAACTGGACTTGCAACAGGGACTTATTATTACTACTGTGTTATCACACTTTCAGGATCTGCTTGCGGAACAACCACTTCAAACACGGCAACGGTCATTGCAGTAGCCGACCCAACAATTACCACTCAGCCAACCGCAACACAAACGATTTGTGTGGGAGGAACTCCGAGTGCATTAACCTTGGCTTACTCAGACGGAACAGGTACAGCGACATACCAATGGTACAGTAACACAACGAATGCAACAACTGGCGGAACGCCAGTCGCAGGGGCTACTTCAGCGAGTTATACTCCACCTGTTTTGAACACAGCGGGCAGTTTTTATTATTACGGAATAGTTACTCTAAGCGGAAGCGGCTGCGGAACCGCAACATCAACTTCAGCCGTATCAGTAGTTATTGCCGATCCTACAATAACCACACAGCCTTTAACCACTCAAACGGTTTGTCCGAATGGAACCCCAACGGCGCTGAGCATTGCAGCCAGCGGAGGAACGGGAACAACAACTTATCAGTGGTTCTCGAACACGACCAATTCTACAACGGGCGGAACGCTTCTTGCCGGTGCAACGAATGCATCTTACACACCAACTGTTGTTGCGGTTGGAACGATATACTATTACGGAGCAGCAACCTTAAGCGGAAGCGGATGCGGAACGGCAACTTCTTCAACGGGAGCAGTCATTGTAGTTGCACTTCCAACAGTGAGTACTCAACCAACCGTAATTCAAACCATTTGCGATGGCGGAACAGCAACTGCGTTAACGGTTGCATACACCGGAGGAACAGGAACAGCAAGTTACCAATGGTTTAGTAACACCACAGCTTCAAACGCAGGCGGGACGCTTATTGCAGGCGCAACCACTTCAACATACACCCCAACTGGACTCGCAGCAGGAACGTATTATTACTATTGCGTTATAACACTTTCAGGTTCTTCATGTGGTTCAACTTCCTCGAACATTGCAACGGTGATAGCAGTAGCGGATCCAACGATTACAACACAGCCAACCGCAACACAAACGATTTGTGTAGGTGGAACTCCGAGTGCATTAACCTTAGCTTATTCGAACGGAACAGGTACTCCTACATACCAATGGTATAGCAACACAACGAATGCAACAACTGGCGGAACACTCATAGCAGGAGCCACAAATGCGAGTTACACTCCAGCTGCAATCAATACCGCAGGAAGTTATTATTATTACGGAATAGCCACACTAAGCGGAAGCGGTTGCGGAACTGCAACATCGGCTTCAGCTGTAGCAGTAGTTATTGCCGACCCTACAATAACCACACAGCCTTTAGTTACTCAAACGGTTTGTCCGAACGGAACCCCAACCGCTCTTACCCTTGTAGCTGGTGGTGGTACTGGTACCACAACTTATCAGTGGTTCTCAAATACGACCAATTCTACAACAGGCGGAACACTTCTTGCCGGTGCAACGAATGCATCTTACACACCAACTGCCGTAGCGGTTGGAACGATATACTATTACGGAGTAGCAACCTTAAGCGGAAGCGGTTGCGGAACAGCAACATCTGCGACTGGCGCAATCGTGGTTTCTCAACCAACTGTGAGCACACAACCAACAGTAACGCAAACCATTTGCGATGGTGGAACAGCAACTGCGTTAACGGTTGCATACACAGGTGGAGTAGGAACAGCGAGTTACCAATGGTTTAGCAACACGACAGCTTCAAACACAGGTGGGACGCTTATTGCAGGCGCAACCACTTCAACCTACACACCAACCGGACTGGCAGCGGGGACCTACTATTATTATGGTGCAATTACATTGTCTGGTTCTGCGTGTGGAACAATAACCTCAAACATTGCCACTGTAATTGCTGTGGCCGATCCAACGATTAGCACCCAGCCCACTGCAACACAAACTATTTGTGCAGGCGGAACAGCAAGCCCTTTAAGTTTTGTTTATGCAAATGGAATAGGCACGCCGACGTATCAATGGTATAGCAATACCACCAATGCGACAACTGGCGGAACACTAATTGGAGGTGCAACAAATTCAACATACACTCCAACAGCTCTAAATACCGCAGGAAGCTATTATTATTACGGAACGATTTCGTTAACAGGCAGTGGTTGCGGTACTGCAACAACGGCCTCTTCCGTTGTTGTTGTTGTGGCCGACCCTACAATCTTGGCACAACCTTTAACAACGCAAACGAATTGTCAAAATGGAATTTCAACGCCATTAACGGTTACCATTTCAGGTGGTACAGGGACTACAACTTACCAATGGTTCACCAACACTGTTAACTCAACCGTAGGCGGAGTAGCTTCAGGCAATGGGGCTACGCTTACTCCTCTTACCGCTGTGGTGGGAACTGCATATGTTTATTGTGTTGTGAATACGACTGGGTCGGGATGTACGGCAGTAACTTCAGCAATTGCTGAGGTTATAGTATCTCCAATTCCAACAATCACCGCGCAACCTTTAGCCACTCAGACCATCTGTCAGAATGGAGTAACAACACCGCTTACATTTGATGTGGCGAACAGCTCAGGAACGACCACCTATCAGTGGTATAGCAACACTCTGAATTCAACGACTGGAGGAACTGCTATCGCGGGCGCGACTACTGTAAATTACACGCCTGTTTCTTCAACAGTAGGAACTACTTATTTCTATTGTATTTCTACTTTAAGTTTGGGTGGAAGTGGATGTGGAACCGTAACAACTGTGCCAGCTGCAGTTATTGTTGTTGGACTTCCTTCAATTGCAACACAACCAACAGCTACACAAATTATTTGTGTAGGAGGAACACCGAGCCAATTGTCAATGACATATGATGGTGGAACAGGAACTGCATCTTATCAATGGTACAGCAATACAACCAACGCTACAACAGGGGGTGCTGCTATTGTTGGTGCTACTGCAGCGAACTTTACTCCTCCTGTTTTGAATACAGCGGGTGGTTATTTTTATTATGGAATTGTAACGTTGAATGGATCTGGATGTGGCAGTGCTACTTCAGGTTCAGCTGAGGTTATTGTTGTTGCAGATCCAACCATTTCTGTTCAACCTTTAACGACACAGACTGTTTGTCAAAATGGGATTCCAACACCATTAAGTGTTACCGTTACTGGTGGCACAGGTACAACAACGTATCAATGGTACACCAACATTATTAATTCGAATACAGGTGGTGTTGCATCGGGAAATGCGTCTACATTAACACCAATTACTGCCGTAGTAGGAACGGGATATGTTTATTGCGTGGTGAATACATCAGGGGCGGGTTGCACCGCTGTAGCATCCACTACTTCAGCGGTAGTTGTTGTGCCTATTCCTACAGTTGCAACTCAACCTTTGGCAGCACAAACGGTTTGTCAAAACGGCGTTGCCACTCCATTAACGTTTACCTATTCTAATGGCACGGGCACTCCCTCTTATCAGTGGTATGTGAATGCCGCTTCTAGCACAACAGGTGGATCTGTTTTGGCTGGAGAGACGAATTTTTCTTTCGCTCCACCAACCAATACGGTTGGAACCCTCTACTACTACTGCGTTGCCACGTTAAGTGGAAGCGGTTGCGGAACGGTAACAACCCAAGCATCTGCTATTACAATTGTTGCACTTCCAACAATAACTGCCCAACCGACCGCATTGCAAGACATCTGCGAAGGCGGAACCCCGAACCAAATTGCGGTAGACTATACAGGTGGAACGGGCACAGCATCGTATCAATGGTACAGCAACAGTTCGAATGCAACAACAGGAGGAGCTCTGCTTCCTGGAGCAACTGCAAGTCAATATAACATTCCGATTCAAAACGTTGCTGGAAACTACTATTACTATGCTGTAGTGACTTTGAGTGGGGCTGGATGTGGAACTGTTTCGTCTGCTTCATCACAAGTTACCGTGGCAACGGATCCAACCATTTCTACTCAACCATTGACCACTCAAAGTGTCTGTGTGAATGGTTTGCCAGCGGCATTGCAAGTAGCCTACACCAATGGAGTTGGAACACCTTCTTATCAATGGTATTCGAACAGCACAAATGCAACAACAGGAGGTACTGCAATTCCAACCCAGAATAATTCAACACTATCTGCGAATACAGCCACTGTTGGAACGCAATACTACTATTGCATGGTAACGCTGACAGGTGCGGGATGCGCGGTTTCAACCAGCGCGACCGCAGAAATAATTGTTGTTGCTGCGCCAACCGTTTCCATTCAGCCAAATCTGAACGAAACAGTGTGTTTAGAAGGAACCCCTACAACCTTGTCTCCAACAGTAGTAGGTGGAACAGGAACTGCTTCCTACCAATGGTATTCCAATTCAACAAATAGTAATACAGGAGGAACTGTAATTGCTGGAGCGACTAATATTACATACACGCCTGCGGCAACCGCTGTTGGTTCAACATACTATTATCTTACAACGACTTTCGCTGGAACAAGCTGCGGAACAGTAACCACAAATACATCTCAAATTATTGTTGTTGAAGATCCAACTGTTTCAACCCAACCGCTTGCAACAGATTCGATGTGTGTTGGAGGAACACCAAATGCGTTGAACGTTGCTGCAACAGGAGGCACGGGTACATCTACATATCAATGGTATAGCAATACCACGAATTCAAATGTTGGTGGAACCGCTATTGTTGGAGCAGGTTTAAATACATACTCACCACCACCTTCTGCTACTGCAGGAAGTCAGTATTATTACGCACAGATTACCCTTTCAGGCGCTGGTTGCGATGTATTGAGTTCTGCGGTAAGTGAGGTCGTGAATGTTGCTGATCCAATCATTTCAACCCAACCGACTGCATCTCAAGATGTGTGTTTGAACTCACCTTCAACTGCAATAAACGCGGCTGTAAGTGGTGGATTAGGAACTATAAGTTATGCGTGGTATAGCAATTCAACGCAAACGACTCCTGGAACTATTTTACCTGGAGCGAACACCAATACGCTAACACCAGCCAATACTCCAGCTGGAGTAACGTACTACTATATGGTAGCAACGCTTTCAGGAAATGGATGCAACGCTGCAACTTCGAATTTCTCTGCCGTTACAGTTCGTGCCCTTCCAAATGTAACAGCCACTCCTCTTGACAATTCAATTTGTTTCGGAACTACAACAGATGTAGTGGCGAACGGTGCTTCAACATATGTATGGACAGCGAATCCTACGATTACGTCGCCAACCAATGTGGCTATTGTAACCGTGGCCCCAGTTGACAGTGTATCATACACTGTTGAAGGAACAGATACCTTCGGTTGTGTGAATACGGCAACAGCGACTGTTGTGGCCGCAACCCAACTCAACGTTCAAGAAAACATCACGACGAATATTTGTTATCAAACGTGTACCGGAGCAATAGCTTTAACACCAACTGGCAGTGGTTCTAGTTATACAGTGGCTTGGAATACACTAGGTGTGACGGGACTAAATCCTCTGAACTTATGCGCTGGAGACTATACCTACACGGTAACAGACAACCTCAGTTGTACATTCCAAAACACCGTGAATATTGCTGCATTGCCGAACAATCCGTTGGATAATGTGATCATTACTCAGCCAACTTGTTTTGGATACAACAACGGTAGTATTGAGTTTCAAGACGCCAACGCAGTTTCATTCCAATTGGTAAACGCAGCAACGAATGCAACCATAGCGACTCAACCAGGCGGTTTGTTCGGGACAATCGGAGCGGGTAATTACAACATCATTTACAACGATGCTTTGGGATGTGTTTATGACAGCTTGAATTTTTCTGTCGTTGCTCAATCTGCTCAAATAACATTGACCTTAAATGCTCAGGCACCTGTTCTATGCTTCAACCAAGTGGTTCCATTAACGGCGAACGCGGGCGGTGGAGACGGCGGTGCAATCACTGTAACGTGGGGAAGTTGCAATACCGTAACGAATTGTATATTGGGTTCTGGTAATCCTTACAATTACACCCTTACTTCAGATGTTACATTGTATGCGCAAGCAACAGATGCAACAGGATGCGCCAGTACCATTCAGTCCATTGCTCTGAATTTAGCGAATCCTGTTCAAGTCAATCTTCAAAATGGAATATCAGATGTTACCATTTGCGAAGGCGATTGTGTAAACATGAGCGCCGTTGCAACCGGTGGGAACAATCCGATTAACATCGAATGGTATGAACTTCCAACGGCTGTAGGTGGCGCTACCATAGGACCTGATGGAACGAACAACACCATTTGTCCAACAACTTCAACTTCTGTATTTGTTTTTGCTGACGACGGTTGTGCAGTTCCAGATTACGACACGTTGAATATTGTGGTTCAATCATTCCCAACGGTTAGCTTCTCAGTAAATACACAAGACGGTTGTTTCCCATTAACGGTCTCTTTCACCAACAATACAACCCCAACTTTTAATGGGAATTGCTTGTGGACGATGGACGATGGTGGTACAACATTCGCAGACTGCGGAGATCAAGTATTTACCTATACCGAAGAGGGAACCTATTCTCCAACTCTTTATGTGATTTCACCAGAAGGGTGTTCCACGACCTATTCGCTGGCGGCACCAATCGTTGTTCATGGTTACCCGGTTGCCGACTTCACGTGGTCGCCTCAGCCCGCTGATGTGACGCAGCCAACAGTATATTTTACAGATACTTCTGTTGATGCCGTGAATTATCTGTGGGAATTCGCTTATCTTGGTGCAAGTGATTTGGCAAATCCAGTATTCACTTTCCCTGATGAAGATTTAGCGGAATACCCAGTTTGCCTTACCGTTGAAAACAGTTTTGGCTGTGAGGATACCATTTGTAGAACGGTTCGTTTAAATAGTGTTCTGCAAGTTTGGGTGCCCAATGCATTTACTCCTGAGCAAGACGGTCTGAACGAAATATTCCTTCCTGTAATTAAAGGAGCTAATCCAGATACCTACCACTTCACCATTTTTGATCGATGGGGTACTGTTGTTTTCGAGTCATTTGAAATAGGCGAACCGTGGATTGGCGATGTTCGCAATGGAAATGCTTTCGCTGCCGATGGATCATATGTATGGAGACTTGAAGTTCAGCCGCTGGAAGACCGAAGCCTGAAAGTGTATACAGGTTTTGTCACAGTGATAAGATAATTTAAATGCCTCAGGCAACTTTCTGAAACCAATTGTTATCAATCAAACGATGAAGTATGAGCGATAGCGAATTGGTTTCAGAATGTCTCAAGGGAAAATCGTCCGCACAAAGGACCCTCTTTCAATTGCATTCAGGAAAAATGTTCGCAGTTAGTCTACGCTACATGGGAAGCACCATGGAAGCAGAGGAGGTGTTGCAAGAAAGCTTCATTAAAGTTTTTGAAAAGCTGAATCAATGGAAGGGCGAAGGTCCTCTGGGGGGTTGGATAAGAACCATTGTCGTGAATACCGCGTTAACCCGCATTAAAAACAACAAGAAATTCCGACTCGACAAGAACATTGATGAAGCCGTAGCTCTTTCAGATAACGGAGAAGATCAATTGCAAGCCTTGCAGGCTGCCGATCTGATGAAGTTAATTGCGCAAATGCCCGATGGGTATAAGACGGTATTTAACTTGTTTGTTGTGGAAGGATACGGACACAAAGAAATTGGAGACTTGATGGGAATTTCCGAGAGTACTTCAAAAACACAATTTTTAAAAGCGAAAAACTGGTTAGTGAAAAGAATTAATGAGCAATAAGTGGAACAATATCATTCGTGAAAAGCTTGAATCCCATGAGGTTCCAGCGGATCACTTGTGGAATAACATTTCACAAAATATTCCTCAGTCATCTTCTTCTTTCTGGAAGCCTTGGATGACCACTGCTGCCATTGGAACTGCTGCAATTGCAACTTCCGCAATCATTTATTTCAACTCGCCGAAATCACGTCAACCAATTGCTCAGACAACTGAGCAGAAGAGCGAAGAGGTTGGATTAGATACTCTTTCAAGCAATACTCAACCTGTTGAGAATTCTTCTTCAGAAGTTATTCCTCAGATCATATTTGGAGGAATTCCTGACGACATCATTTCGGGTTATGTTTGGGAATTTCCTGAACCGGATTCGACTAAGGCAGCTGAAGCCTCAATAAAGAGGAATTCAGAGATTGTTGCAACTATTGACGATACTCCCATTTCAAACCCTTCGGAAAACAGACATGTAACGGTTCTAGCAGAAAAAGAAGAACTAGCCAATTCATTCACCGCGGTTGTTTCGAATGCCGAGAGTCTGAGGTATTTCTTCTTTGGAGCTGCTGAAAATGCCGACGCATACGTTTGGAATTTCGGCGATGGCTTTGACGGACAAGGACAATCCATTGCACACGAATTCACGGAAGAAGGAACTTACACTGTGAAGTACATGGTTTCAAGAGGTGAAGAAGTATTGGTTGAAGAAAAAACCATTGAGGTCTATCGTCCTGCAAAACTTTCTCCAGTTACCGCATTTGCTCCGGGCTTCGATGGTAAGAACGATGTGTTCGATGTGTTATACAACGGTCGAAACATAAGCGAGGTTGTCAATTTTGAAATTACAGATGCCAACGGTAGAAAGGTTTATCAATCAGGTGGACAATCAGTCTGGGATGGAAAAAACATGAATGGCGAATTATGTCAGCCAGCTTATTACTATTGGCTCATCGAATTCAAAGACCGTCAAGGCAATTTGAAATCTCAAACAGGCGCTATTCGCATATTCGCCGAATAAGAGACTTATAAACATCGGCCCTTGTTGTCAATTCTTCTTCGCATTTTTGGGGAATGGCAAAGACTAAAACTTCATTTTTCTGTCAAAGTTGTGGCGCGCAAAGTCCCAAGTGGTTGGGTAAATGTCCTTCTTGTAACGAGTGGAACACATTTGTGGAAGAGGTGGTCAATCGCGAGTCGAACACTTCGAAAATTCGCATCAAACCCAACGCCCAACCGAAATCTATTTCAGAAATTGAAATCGAAGAACGCAAGCGTTTTCCGCTTATCGACGGTGAGTTGAATCGAGTATTGGGCGGAGGAATAGTTCCAGGTTCGTTGATCCTCTTTGGCGGTGAGCCGGGTATTGGAAAGTCTACCTTGCTTTTGCAAATGGCCCTTCAACAATTAAACTTCACGGTTTTGTATGTTTCGGGTGAAGAAAGCGAAGAACAAATTCAAATGCGGGCGCAGCGCCTAGGGTTCGATAATCCGCGCTGCATGGTGCTTATGGAAACTTCGGTAGATCAGATTCTTCATCATTTGAATGAAGTGAAACCGAACCTTGTCGTTATCGATTCCATTCAAACCTTGCAAAGCGATAGCGTGGAAAGCGCGCCAGGCAGCGTTTCTCAAGTGCGTGAGTGCACCCTGCAATTGATGAAATACGCAAAGGAAACGCATACACCCATTTTCTTAATCGGACACATAACTAAGGAAGGAAGTCTTGCCGGACCCAAGGTCTTGGAACACATGGTCGATACTGTTTTGCAATTTGAAGGCGATCGTCATCACATCTATCGCATTCTTCGAAGCCACAAGAATCGCTTCGGTTCAACGCATGAATTGGGTATCTATGAAATGTTAGGTTCAGGATTGAAGGCGGTGGAAAACCCGAGCGATATACTTATCGATTCAAGCACCGAGCACCTCAGTGGTTCGGCCATTGCAGCCGCTATGGAAGGCGCACGCCCCATGATGATGGAAATACAGGCGCTTGTGAGCACAGCGGTTTACGGCACGCCGCAGCGAAGCACAACAGGATTCGATTTGCGAAGATTGAATATGTTGCTTGCTGTGTTGGAAAAGCGATGCGGATTCCGTTTGGGAATGAAAGATGTCTTTTTGAATATCGCAGGTGGAATTAAGATTGAAGATCCTGCTTTGGATTTAGCCGTGATCTCTGCCATTCTTTCCAGCAACGAAGACATTGCCATTACCCGAAAGGCTTGCTTCTGCGGGGAAGTAGGACTTAGCGGAGAGATTCGTCCGGTCTCACGTTTAGACCAACGCATTCAAGAAGCAGCGAAATTGGGATTCGAAAAAATCTATGTTTCTTCCTTCAATAAAATTCAATCGAGCGCAGCCATTGAAATTATTAAAGTTGGAAAAGTAGAGGAACTCTTTTCAGAAATATTCGCATAAAAAAAGCCTCACCGAAGTGAGGCTTTCTTCAACTAAAATAATCTTAACAAAACTCTTCGAACATACCGTTCAAGTGCGCCGCAATCATATCTGCTGTGCGACCTTCAATGTGGTGACGCTCGATCATGTGTTGTAACTTTCCATCTTTGAAAAGCGCAATACATGGCGAAGATGGAGGGTAAGGTAACATGAACTTTCTAGCCATATCAACTGCGTCTTTGTCTACACCCGCAAACGATGAAGCCAATTTCGTTGGTTTCTTTCCTTCGGTTTGAATGGCTTTCTTTACACCCGGACGCATGCTTCCTGCAGCGCAACCGCATACAGAATTCAATACCAAAAGAACGGTTCCTTCCGTGTTAATGGCATTGGTTACTAGGTCTGCTGAAGTTGCTTCCTCGAAGCCGATATTGGTTAATTCAGCGCGCATTGGCGCTACTAATTCTGGTGGATACATAATTAAATTTTTGACAAAGTTATATCAAATTAATACCGATTGAAGTGACCTTGTTCAAATTACTTCAAGATAAATTTCTTTGGCTTCTTGAAGCGAACCAATAACGGTAAAACTTTCGTTTTGAAGTTCACAAAGCTTTTTCAATTCTTCTATCGCATCTGCTTGAAACGCAACAAGCAATCCGCCCGATGTTTGCGGATCGCAAAGCACCAACAACTGCTCGCCACTGAGCGCGCTCGACTTGGGTTGAATGTTTTGAAAGTTTTTTGTTGTGATATCTGGAAAGACAAACTGTGCCACTGCACGTTTTGCGGATTCTAGAACAGGGATATTTTGATAGTCAATTTTCGAAGAGCAGCCGCTGGCTTCGCACATTTCAATGAGGTGTCCCGCTAGTCCGAACCCTGTAATGTCTGTCATTGCATGAACGCCTTCAACCTTCGCGAATTCAGCGCCAATGGTATTGACGTGTTTCATATGTTGAATGAATTCTGCCTTTTCTTCTTCCGACAACATACCGCGCTTTCCCGCAGTGGAAGCGATTCCTAGACCAAGGGGTTTCGTTATCGCAACAAGATCACCCGCTTTAGCGCCGTTGTTTTGTCTTAAATTTTTAATGGGTGCAATGCCGTTCACCGACAATCCGAAAAACGGTTCTGGGCTTTCAACACTGTGTCCGCCTGCAATCTGAATGCCTACGCTGGCGCAGGTTTCCTTCGCACCGCGCATAACTTCTCCCGCAACTTCTGCTGGAAGTTTTTCCAAAGGCCATCCTAAAATAGCCAAAGCCATGATAGGTTTTCCGCCCATGGCGTAGATGTCTGAAAGCGCATTGGCCGCCGCAATACAACCGAAGTCGTAAGCGTCGTCTACCATGGGCATGAAGAAGTCTGTGGTTGAAAGCAACGCGTCTGTTTCATTCAACGCATAGGCTGCCGCATCGTCGTTGTTGCTGTTTCCAATAAGTAAGTTAAGGTCTACTTGCGAAGTGCCGCAATGCGAAAGAATTTTTGTGAGTTCTGAAGGAGCGATTTTACAACCGCATCCAGATGCTTTGCTGAATTGCGTTAATGGATAATTCATGAAAGAAGTTTTTCTTTAGCTGCTA
This sequence comes from Chryseobacterium gleum, assembly GCA_945881835.1. GTDB lineage: Bacteria > Bacteroidota > Bacteroidia > Flavobacteriales_D > Sanyastnellaceae > CAIZGX01. Next base: position 165,635 of record CAMCVP010000002.1, read on the forward strand.
TAATTGCGTGTAAGCCTAATGATTCGTCGAGAGGAACATTTACAAATTTGGGTTGAAAGGAAAGCTTTATTCTACCAAGGTCGTAAGCCTTGTCGTAGTAATGCATAAGCAAATTCAGCCATTCATCTTTGTCTCCATTTTCAATAGCTTCAATGGCTTTTTTATTTGCCTCTAAACCCATTCGTTTGGTTAGCAGCTGTGTTTTTTCAATTAAGTCTTCGTTGGAAAAGCAACCGTAATTTTCCATTAAAAATTGAAAGCGATTTTCGAAGGAAGGTTCAATTTCAATGCGAGGCGATTTCACAATGCGAGTGAAGATGGAATCGGGCACTCGGATCTTCCCAATGAAACGGCTTTCGTTTTCGTACCACACTGGCAAGTTCTTTTTCAATTCGAAATAAAGGGCGTGAGCAAGATTGTTTTCGAACTGCTCTTGCGAAGGTTGTTCAGGCAAACCAAGCGATCCGAAAGCAGATCCTTTGTGATGAGCAAGTCCTTCCAAATCGATAACAGATTCGCCTTCATTTTTCAAACCGAATAAACGTTCGGTTTTTTGCGAACCCGTTTTTCCAGATAAAACAATGGAAGAATGTTCTCTGCTGAATTTCTCTAAACACCAATTTCGGTAGCGTTTGTAGCCGTCTTTTAATCGGTAAACTTCAATGCCTTCTTTCGAAAGAAGGTCGCTGAAAATTTGACTACGCATTCCGCCACGGGCGCAATAGACAACAATTTTATTTTCCTTGACGAATGTCTTTGCTTGCGCAACAAGACTTTCAAAAAGTGGTGAAACCAATTTATATCCCAACTCAACAGCCGAGTCTTTTCCTTCCTGCTTGTATGAAGTTCCAACAAGAACACGGTGTTCGTTGTTCAGTATTGGAATATTGAAAGCGCCAGGAATGTGACCAGCAGCGTACTCTCCTTCACTTCGAACATCAATCCAATTCAATTCAGAGAATGGAAGTTCGTCGTCTTCTAACGGAAAGAGGGTGTGACTCATTTGTCGACTAAAATATAATCGAGGGTTCGTTGATCAATGTTTCCATCTACCACAAGAATTTTAATTTGGTCGCCCAATCTAAATTCATACTTGCGTTTCAGTCCGCGAACAACATACTCTTCAGCAGAGAAGGTATATTGGTCGCCTGTCATGGTATCCAATGGAATTAGCCCTTCGCAGCGCGTCTCGTTCACTTCCGCGTAAATGCCCCAATTCGCTAAACCGGAAATAGTGGCTTCGAAAATTTGACCTTTACGTTCAAGCATGTACTCTACTTGCTTGTACTTGATGCTTGCGCGTTCCGCTTCTGCTGCGCGTTTCTCCATGGCTGAAGAATGTTGACAGTGAAGGGCGTATTCATTTTCATTCACCGCAGTTCCATTGTCGAGATAATGTTGCAACAATCGATGCACCATCACATCTGGAAATCTTCGAATGGGTGAAGTGAAGTGTGTGTAATAATCGAACGCCAATCCGAAGTGACCAATGTTCTGAGTGCTGTATTCGGCTTTAGCCATGCTTCGAACCGCCATGGTGCGCACGGAAGATTCTTCGGGTTGACCGTCTACCAATTCAATGATCGACTTAATTTCGTTTTGCTCTTCGGCTCTGCTCACTTTCGGAAGTTTGTAACCGAGGTGTTTCAAAAACGTTTTCAACGTTGCAATTTTTTCAGGGCTCGGTTCGTCGTGAATACGATAAACGAACGGAAGTATCATTCCGTTTTTCGGATGGCCAATGAAATAGGCTACTTCGCGGTTTGCAAGTAGCATGAAGTCTTCAATCAACTGATTGGAGTCTTTCATTTTTTTGATAAAGACACCTACCGGTTTTCCTTTTTCATCGAGTTGAAATTTCACTTCTTCCGAATTGAAATCAATGCTTCCTGCTGCATAACGCTTCGAGCGGAGTTTTTTAGCAATTCCATCAAGGTGAAGAATCTCATCTGCGAAATCTCCGCCTTTTCCTTCAATGCGCTCTTGCGCTTCTTCGTAAGTAAATCTTCTGTCGGAATGAATAATAGTTCGTCCGAACCAACGATTCAACACTTCTCCGTTATCATTCATTTCGAAAATTGCACTGAAGCAAAGTTTGTCTTCATTCGGACGAAGCGAGCAGAGGAAGTTCGATAGTTTTTCCGGAAGCATAGGAATGGTTCGGTCTACCAAGTAAATACTGGTAGCGCGCAGGGTAGCTTCTTTGTCAATGAGTGAATTCGGTTGCACGTAGTGACTCACGTCTGCAATGTGCACACCGACTTCTAAATTTCCGTTTGGAAGTTTTTGATACGAAAGTGCATCATCGAAATCTTTTGCATCGAAAGGGTCAATGGTGAAGGTTGGAATGCCACGCATGTCGCGACGCTTAGCAATTTCTTCTTTTGTAATTTCTGAAGGAATGGCCTCAGCTTCCAAGTGAACACTTTCAGGAAATTCAGTTGGAAGGTCGAACTCTAAAATTATCGCGTTCATTTCCACCAAGTGTGACCCTGGTTGCCCGAGCACTTGCGTCACTTTTCCGATTGGCTTGTGCTCGGGGTTGTCCCACGAGATCATTTCAACCGCTACTTTATCGTTTTGAATAGCACCGTTCAATTCATCTTTCGGAATGAAGAAATCGACATGTATTTTTTTATCGGAAGGAAGGAAGAAGGCGTGTTCCTTGTAGCGCTCAATTGTTCCAACATAAAGTTTTTTTCTTCGTTCGACGACGCGAACAATTTTTCCCGAAGGTCTTCGCTTGCGCGGAATGAGTTGAATTTCTACCAAGTCGCCATTCAATGCGAAACCGGTACTGCCTTTTTCTATTTCCACATCTACATCTATCCCCGGAACGGTAACATATCCTTTTCCGTAACGATTGATTTCAATGGTTCCTTGAACAAGGTTTTTCGGCGCGTCTTTCAAAATATATTTTCCGCGTTCAACTTCTCTTAAGGTTCCGTTATCAGCTTCTTCTAAAAGTATTTCGTAGATAAGTGTGCGAAGGCCAGCATCTGAAATGCCAAGGGCTGCGCTCACTTGTTTGTGATTCACGGCGGTTTCCGGAGCACGTTCGAACAGGTCAATCACCTCTTTTCGAAGGTCGCGTTTAAAATTTCCGAATTTGTTTTTTTTCTTTCCCATAATATTCTCCCGAAAGGTAGCTATTCAAAAATGAAGTTGTGGGTATTTCCTGTTATTTTTGGAATATGAATAACTCAACGTATGACTTACGCTTGTTGGAGCATGATGAATTGAATGTCGTGAGAGCGTTGGCGAATGACATTTGGCCACGTGTGTATGATTATATGATTTCTCAAGAGCAGATCAGTTACATGCTTGCCACTATGTATGATATTCATCACCTGAAACAACAGTGGTTGGAAGGGGTGAAGTTTGTTGTGTTGGAAGTGGAAGGAATTCCTCAGGGATTTCTTTCGTTTGAAGAAAAAGAGGAACGCATCTTCCTTCACAAGTTGTATTTACGTCCGGAAATGCAAGGGCAGGGATTCGGAAAGAAGATGCTTCTTGTTGCCATTGACTTTGCAATAGATTCAAAGAAACCATTCGTTGAGCTTACAGTCAACCGCAATAACAAATTCCTTGAATTTTATAATAGTCAAGGCTTCCAGATCAAGGAAGAAAAAGATTTCGATATTGGCGGTGGCTATTTCATGAACGATTATATTCTTTCACTCGCCATCATCGCGTAGCGTCATCGCGCAGCGTCATCCACGAAGTGGTCATCACCGGAGGTGTCATCCACGCAGTGGTAATTTGTTAACGCTAACTTCACATTTGTTCATTCTCAGCAAATTACATTTGAATTCGAATATCCTTACCTAAAATTCATTTATGAAAAAACATTTTACGAACTTTTTACAATTGTTGAGTATTGTTTTTGTCGCATTGATTTCATCAACTGTTGCAGTTGGTCAAACCAATCCAACGGCACAGAGCATGCCTTACACGCAAGATTTTAGCACCTACACAGGTTCAACTACAACCTATTTAGCAGGTTGGCAGGGTTGGACCATTGCGGGTTCTACTTCATCAGTTGCGTTTCCAACAGCTGCTCCCAATAACAATCAGGCTCAGGTCGGAGGAACGAACGGGACTTCATCAAGTGGAGTTTTTGATTTCAATGGAAAAATTGGATTTTTAAATACAGCTAGTGCTTTAAAGAGTTTTTGTCTTTCAATTAGCACAACGGGTTATACTTCGGTGCAAGTTTCATATGTTGCCGCAACGCAAAGAACTCAAAATACGGATAGAGTAGGTGCTATTGGATTGCAATATCGTATTGGAACTTCGGGAACTTTTACGGATGTAGGAACGGCTTACCAAAACATAAATACCGTTTCTAATCTTACAGGAACAGGTTCAATAAATCCAAGTACTATTTCAGTGAATTTACCTGCAGCATGTGATAATTTGGCTGAAGTTCAATTGCGTTGGGTGTTTAAAGATGTTTCTGGTTCAGGAAGTCGTCCGAGTTTTTCTGTAGATGATGTCTCGGTTACAGGAACAGTATACGTTGCGCCAGTTTTGTCTTACACAACTACTCCAAGTCCTTTTGATTTGTTCTCAACGGATCAGGGTGTGCCTTCTGCAGTTCAATCGATTTATGTTACAGGTTCAAACTTACAAGGTAATGTTACCGTAACTGCTCCAACAGGAATGGAAGTTTCGAGTGGAAGCGGTTTTGGATCAACTGCGACTTTAACTCCTGTTTCAGGATCATTGACAAATGCCTTGGTTGAAATACGAATTGCAAGTTCAGCTCCTGTTGGTTTTGTAACAGGCACAATTTCAATAGCAAGTTTGAATGCAACCACACAGACAATACTCGGACAAGGTGCGAACAATCTACAGGGAATTGTAAACACGTCGACTTTACCAACGCAATCGATTTCTTTTAGCTTGGCATCCCCTGTTACTTATGGCGAGACTCCGATTACGCTTACGGCAACAGCCACATCAGGATTTCCTGTAACCTATACATCATCAAATACTGCGGTGGCAACAGTCTCAGGAAATACGCTTACCATTGTTGGTACCGGTTCTGCAGACATAATTGCAAATCAACAAGGTGATTTAGTGAACTTCGCTGCGGCGCCTTCTGTGACCCAAACAATCGTTGTTAGCCCGAAAAACCTTACCGTTGCGAATGCACAAGTAACCGACAAGTATTACGATAGTGGCGTGGGAGCTACTATTACAGGATCTTTGGTTGGTGTAATTAATAACGATGCAGTTACGCTAGCCGGCACCGGAATTTTCGCAGATCCAAATGCTGCGAATGGAATTTCAGTTACTTCGAATTCATTGCTAATTGGCGCTCAAGCCGGAAATTACGCTCTGACTCAGCCTACAGGGTTGACAGGAAACATACTTCCAGCAATTCAAACGATTGCATTTACGGTGGCTCCAATGGTAACTGGTGAGCCAGCGCAAACCTTAACATCTTCTTCGAACTTTTCGCCCTTCACTCCAACGTACACCTCTTCAAACACCGCAGTAGCGACTGTTTCGGGAAGTACGTTAACGGTTGTTGGACCAGGAACAACAGACATTACTGTTACCAATCCTGGAGATGCGAATCATGCAACAGGAACAACGACCGTTTCTATTCTTGTTAGATCGGGTGTTGCAAAATGGAATTTTGAATCGTTAGGAACTCTTTCAACCACTTCTACGACTTATACAGGTTCGGCGGCAACCATCGGATCTAATGCATTGGGGAGCAGCGTAAACGGTAATCACGCGAGTGCAACATCGAACTGGAGCAATTCAGGTGGAAATGGTTCATTGGTTTCTTTGAGCGGTAATTACTGGGCACCGAACGATTACTTCCAATTTCAAACAAGTACTTATGGTTTTAACACCATTTACGTTTCGTTTGATCAAACAGGAAGTAACACCGGACCAAGAGATTTTCAATTGAGCTATAGTACCGACGGAACGAATTTTACAAACGTAGGTTCAGTTTATACTGTTTCGAATGCGGCTTCTTGGTCAACGACGATTTACAAACCTGAGTTCACGAAGTCATTTGATCTTTCATCAATTTCAGGTATTGCCGGACAGCCCATGGTTTATTTCAGAATGACAAATACATCGACTGTTTCTCTAGTGAATGGAATTGTAGGAACAGGCGGAACAAGCCGTGTAGATAACTTCAGCGTTTCAGGAACACTTTGTCCGGCTGAAATTTGTAACGATGGAATTGACAACGACTGCGATGGTTCAATTGATGAAGGATGTCCTTCCATTAACTTAACCGGAAGCACTTCAGATTTCTGTCCATCTTACTCTGGGTCTTTAACCTTCACTTCAACCAACTTTACACAAGCTTATGATGTTGTTGCTTATTTAACTGCAGCAAACAGCACTTCATACTCACCTGCCAATATTGTAGGAACGGCAAACGGAATCACTGGAACTTCAGGTTCTATTACGGTTACTCTTCCAGCAGGAACAACAGGCGGTTCAGATTACGCTATTATTTTAGTAGGTACAGAATCGGTTACGAATTACACCGCTACCGATATTAATCTGAACACCAACGTAAACGCCATTTGCGCAGATTACGGTTGTCTAGACAACACAGCGTGTAACTATGATGCATTAGCGAATATCTCTGACGGATCATGCACCTACGCAACAACATGGTATTTGAATGCAGACGGCGATGGTTATGCTGCTTCTTCAACATTGGCTTGTACAAATCCTGGAACTGGATATTCAGCAACCGTTCTTCCAACTGCCGATTGCGATGATTCAAACGCTTCGGTTAATCCAGGCGCTACCGAAAACTTATGTAACGGTATCGATGACAACTGTACCGCGGGAATCGACGAAGGAGCTGTTTCAGGATGTTTCGATCCAAACGCGAACAACTACAATGCTGCGGTAACTTGTCCAGATAACACGACTTGTACATACGGAAACTTTGTAGCCGGTAACATTGTTGTTACTCGCGTTGGTAATGGTGCTGCAGCCTTGAGTTCAGCAGCAACTCCTTTCTTTATCGAAGAATACAACACCACTGGTTTAGTTGGAACAATAACAATTCCAACTACAGGAACGAATCGCTTGGTAATGTCGGGTTCTTCTACTTCTGAAGGATTTATTTCTCGCACGTCAGACTTTTCAAAACTGGTTATTCCGGGTTACGACGCGGCTTCTGGATTAGCAAACCTTTCAGGTGCTGCGAACGTCTTCCGCTCGGTGGGAACCTTCGGTAACGGCTACGGTTCTTACGCTAGAATAACTTCAACATTAACTTCAGGAAGTAATTTAAGAAGTGCTACCGGTGATGGAAACAATTATTGGGGAGGAAATTCTTCAGGTGGAATTAGCTACTTGGGAACAGCCGCTTCTGGAAACGTATACAGCACTATTGGAAACACACGTGTAGTTAGCGCTCAAAACGGAAGTTTATTTTTCTCAACAGGTTCAACAACTTTAGGAGTGCACAAAATTGGCTCTGGACTTCCAACTACAACTGGACAAACAGCAACGCTGATCATTCCTACTGGAACAGGAAGTAGCCCATACGCATACCAATTCAACACAGCGGAAACAGTTTGTTATGTTGCAGATGATAGAACAAATGGTTCGGGTGGAATTCAAAAATGGATAAACACCGCTGGTACTTGGACATTGTCTTACACCATAAGTGTTGGCGCATCTGCTGGAGCAAGAGGAGTGGTAGTTGATTTTTATGCCGGAGCTAATCCACGCTTGTATGTTGTTGCGACAAATTCAACTTCAACACAAGTGATTTACTTCGATGACAACGGAACAGCGACGCCAACATTGAATACCATTTCAACACTTTTAAGTACAACGAACAAAGCTTTCCGTTCAGTAGCCTTTGCTCCTTGCACGCCATCTACTTGGTATGCAGACGCAGATGGGGATGGATACGGACTTTCTACATCAACGTTAAGCTACTGCACACAACCATATGGTTATGTTGCGAACAGCACAGACTGTGATGATGCATTAGCTGCTGTAAATCCGGGTGCGACTGAAATTTGTAACAGCATTGACGACGATTGCGATACTTCAATAGATGAAGGAATTGCGATCAATACATATTACAACGATGCAGACGGTGATGGATTCGGTGCTGGATTAGGAACAGCAACATGTTCTGTTCTTTCAGCTCCATACGTAACAAACAATGCGGATTGTGACGATGCTAACGTAGCGGTGAATACTGCTGCAACGGAATTATGTTCGAATTCAATTGACGATAACTGTAACGGAACAATAAATGAAAACTGCGGTTCAGAAAATGGTGCTGGCGAAAGTCCAGCTACTGCACAATATGTTTGGACAAACTTCTTCCCAAGTTGTGTAACACAGACGCATACACTTTCTGGATTTGCAGCTTCTTCATTCTCGCAATCGGTTTGCTTAACCGGTGAAGACAAATGGCACTATTTCACTGCAACTTCTGAAGCAGTGAGTATTGTAGTAGGTTCAACAGCCAATGATATTTTGGTTGAATTGCAATCGAATGCAGGAGCTCTTCTTGCAACTGAAAATGCAGTAGCAGGATTAGGCGGAGAGGTGTTGAACTTCTCTGGATTAACAGCGGGACAGGTATATAAAGTTGGAGTAAGAAACTACAACAGTGCCTTGGGTATTGGTTCATACACCATCTGTGTGAAAATGTTGAAGCGCGGTGGTTGCGATACAGGAACCAGCGCAACATGGTCAAGCACTTTGAATTTGTGTAAAATCTTCAAAGCAACGTGGGCAGGTTCTGGTGTTCAATACCGATTCACGTTTGTTGGAACAAGTGGAATTGCATTGGGTAATACTTACGTGAAGACACAAAGTTCTGACTATTTAACGCTTTCAACGGTAGTACCAACGCTTCCTTTAGGTTGCACATACAACGTTAGCGTAACAACCATTTACAGCTTAACAAACGCAGCCGGTGGGGTTGAACTAATTGAAGTTCCAGCCTTGTCTGCTTGTTCAATTACTATGGAGCAGGAAGCTGCAACAGCACTTCGTGCGACTGATCGTTGTTCGGCTGGACCGAAGTTCCGCGGAGCAATCGTGGCTTCGTTGCCATGGGTTTGTGGAGTAACCAATTGGAAGTGGGAATTCACTGAACTGGATGCTGGTGGAAATGCGGTTGGAATTCCGATCGTGTACTATCGCGGTGCAGCAAGTAATTATTTGAACTTAGGTCTTGTTGTTGCTCTTCAATATGGAAAAACATACGCTGTGAGAACAGCACCTGTATTCTCTTACGGAGAAGGTGCATACGGAACAGTTCAAACAATGTGCATCGTAGGTTCAGCAGGAATGGTGTTAGAAGAGGCGAGCAATGCCGCTCAAAATTCAACGCGCGATATGTTGGTAACCAACGAAGCGAACATGAGCTTGTACCCGAATCCAACACACGGAACAGATGTAAACATTAATCTTTCTGGAGTGACTTCAGAGAACGTTCAAATTCGTGTAGTAGATGCTATGGGTCGTCAAGTATGGAGCAACCGTTATTCAGTTGACGGTATTCTAAATACGAACATCACCTTCGAGCGTCCACTTGCAAACGGATTGTACTTTGTTGAAGCCATCTTCAACGGAGAAGTTCAAACGCAACGTTTGATGGTTCAGAAGTAAGATTTATTTTACATCGATATAAAAAGGGGCGAAAGCCCCTTTTTTATTTCTACAAATGTGACCTGTTTTGTCAAAAATAATTGTCGAATTAATAATTTATTAATGTGACAATTTGGAGCAAATTGGTTGAATTTATATATTTTCGCTAGACTAAACCAAAACATGATGAAAATCAAGAATCTATTATTATTTGCAATAATTTTGATGAGCAAACAATTTTTATTTGCCCAAGCGGATTGCTCTAGTGCGGTTATTATTTGTGGAAATACCAATACTTATAACCCGAGTGGCGTTGGAGCTGAGCTCGAGCAATTGGCTTGCGGTGGTATTGAGCACAACAGTACCTGGTTTGCTTTTCAGGCCCAAGCCAATGGCACATTGAATTTTGTAATACGCCCAATGACACTTGCGGGTATTCCCGCGGCAGTTGACTTTGATTGGACCTTATACGCCATTCCTGGTGCACCAAGTTCTTCATCTTGCGATGCGAAAACTCAATTGAGCTGTAATTATTCAGGCAGTTCTACCGTATTTGGAATACCTGGTGGAACTGGATTGGCCTCACCGAATTATACAGCATCACAATTCAATCCTGGTATTCAGGTAACAGCAGGTTCTTGGTACTTGTTGATGGTGGATCAGTTTAACAATTCAACTCCGCAGATTTTTAATGTTCAGTTCACAGGTAATCCTGAATTCGCAGGATTGAATTCATCTGCAGGTATATTCAATGACCAACCTAATTTCACTTTCGCTCCAGCTAACTGCTCAGGTTTATTCAACTTCACAAATACTTCCACTTCGGTTTCGGGTGCATCGTCTTATTTATGGGAGTTCGGTGACGGAACAACCTCAACCTCTCAAAGTCCTTCGAAACAATATGTTACAGCAGGCGTTTACTACGTGAGGTTGCGTGTTACAAATGCGAACGGTTGTTCTACCTTCATTACCAAAAGGGTTCAATATAACAATGGAGCAGTTGCTATGGCTACTGGAGGTATTTTAGCTACTCCGTCGTGCACTGATTCTAACAGTGGAACTTTATTTGTTAATTCCATCGGAACAACAACACTTGGTGTAAGTGGAGGTACTGAACCCTATACCTATTCATTGGTGAGTCCTTCTCCTGTTTTGGTTGCCGGTCAGTCATCGAATTATTTCACTGGGTTGCCGGCCGGAGCTTATACTATAAGAGCAACAGATTATTGTGGTTCATCTGCTGTAGTCACAATAAATATCACGCAAACAGCCACAAATACTACAATTGGTGTAGGTCTTCAGAACTCTCAAGGAGCTTGTGCTGATACGCCTACTGGATCTGCTGTAATTTTTGCGAACGGAACATGTCCTCCTTACACCATGTCGTTGGTTGAGTCTTCACCTGTTACAACGGGCTCACAATCAACGGTGCAGCGAGACAACGTAACAGCGACATATTACGGAACGTTTACCAATTTGTTGCCAGGCGTATATACGGTAGAAGTCGTTGATGGCTGCGGAAAAGTAAGAAGAGCAACCTTTACTGTAAATGTAAGTACAGCACCAACTACAAATATTGTTAACAGTGCTTCTTGTAGTAATAGTCCAACAGGAACAATAACTGTTACGGCAACCGCTGCGAACGGTTTGTCAGCCAATGGCTCACCTGGCACTTTTCAATATGCTCTCATTGCACCATCTCCAATGGTGAGACCTTATCAGAGCAGTTCGGTTTTTGAAAATTTATCACCTGGAACGTACACTGTTGCGGTTAAAGATGCTTGCGGAAACATTGGCACAGGAACTAGCACTATAGGCGTGGCAGGAAACCCAACGTTGGGAACTTCTTTTATTGTCCCTACTTGTCCAAATGGCTCTACCGGGGCTATTGAAGCTCAGCTCACCGGGGCAGGTGGCGGTAGTCCATACACATTTCAGTTGATTGCCCCATCTACGATGGTTTCATCGCCTCAGACAAACAACGCATTTTCTGGATTGCCAGCTGGCTCTTACACAATAAAACTAACCGATATCTGTGGCGCAAGTGTTACCACAACCTCAACTGTCACAGCAGCCAGTGCACCTTCCTTCACAACCACCTTAGTTAGCAGTTGTTCCAATTCGGCTAATGGAACCATTACTGTTGTTCCAGGGGCTACGAGTATAGGTCCTTTTTCTTTCCAATTGATTAGTCCTGGCGCTGCTATTCGTCCTGCTCAAGGAAGTAATGTTGCAAATACATTTAACAGTATTTTCACTCAGTTGAATCAAGGGTCGTACACTGTATTGATGACTGATGCTTGCGGTGTTCCAGTTACAAACAGCGTTACCTTGGCAGCACCAACTGCTTTGGCTTTCCCAGCAGGATCTACTACAGTACCTTCTTGTTCATCGAGTTCAACAGGTAGAATTGTTGTCTCTATTCCGACAACAGGCTCGGCGCCTTATACCTACTCCATAATAAGTCCTTCTCCTGTTGTAGTGGCGAATCAGGTGAGTCGTGTATTTGATAATTTACCGGTCGGCTCATATACTGTTCAAATCACAGATGCGTGTGGTACGGTAGTATCGAATGCAGCTGCACTGACAATAGCCGCAGCTACAGCACCGACAGTAACTGTTACGAATACTTCTTCTTGTGCAACAGCATCAGGTACAGGTACTATTACTTGTAGTATTCCAACAACAAATCAAGGTGGTGGGACCTATAATTTTAGTTTAATTGCACCAAGTCCCTTATTGCTACCTAATCAGGTTTCTCCAATATTTACTGGCCTAACTGCTGGGGCTTACACCGTGCAGATTACCGATCAGTGCGGAGTTACTGGAACAGCGACGACCACAATAGCAGCGGCTGGGGCATTTACACCTGCAGCCGGTGGTTCTGTGGTGGATTGCAATGGTTCTGGAGGTTATGTCGGGCAGATTATTGTGACTACCCCTCAAAACTACACGCCAGGTGGTCCTATTCCAACAGGTAGTGGAGGAGGCCCTTATACTTATGCTATATATGACGCGACAAATACAACTGTTATTGCCCCTTCTCAAACTTCAAATATGTTTATTGTTCCTGTTTTAACCGGAACTCCGACTCATACAATTCGGGTAACAGATGCTTGTGGCGCGACCTCAACAACAACAGTTACAATTAATCCACCTGCGGCTTTAACTTCAGGAAACATAACCGCAACTACATTATCCTGCGCGAGTTCAAGTACCGGTGTGGTTAAGGTTTCAACGGTGGCTTCTGGAGGATTAGCCCCAATTTTCTATTCATTGGTAAATGTTTCTTCAGGTTTAGTGGTTCTGGGTCCACAGACAGGAACTACGTTCAACAATGTCCCTGCTAGTGCCACGGGTTATTACATCCGCGCAACCGATGCTTGTGGTGTTTCAACAACATCAACAACCCCATTGTTATTCCCGGCAGCTGCTGCACCTACGGTTACAGCAACAACACAGCCATCTTGCGGCTCAATTTCAACTGGAAAAATTATTGCATCACCTGGAACTGGAGCGAATGCTGCTGCAGGAAGTTTTTCTTTCTTTTTATATGATTCAGGTAATACTACTTTAATATCTGGGCCAACGAATATTGGATTTTTCGGATCTCTTGCTGCTGGAACGTACACAGTAAGAATCGTTGATCAGTGCGGAACAGTTGGAACCGTTGCTGCAACTGTTACAAGCACGGTTACTGCATTAACGGCTGCTGGCACAGCAACAAACTCTTGCGGAAACGGAAATACAGGCACAATAACTGGGAGTTATACCGGAGGGTCACTACCTGTTCAATATGCTTTGTTAGATGGAACGGGTGCCACTGTTTTAGTAGCTAACCAATCTTCAAATATTTTTGAAAACGTTGGAGCAGGATCATACATTGTTCGTGTAACTGATGCCTGCGGAACCATTGCAAACTCAACTGCAATTGCAGTTGCAACAAGTACACTTACCCCAACAATAACCACAAGTACTGCTTTGTTCTGTGGTCAGGATGCTGTAATTGGAGCCTTTGGGTCTGGTGGAAATGGAGGTCCGTTTACCTACTCTTTGTGCTCAGGTGCGGGTTGCTCAACATTCTCGAACTTTACCACAAGTAGCACATTCTCTATTTCAACCTCAGGAACCTATCGAGTTCAAACACTTGATCGTTGCGGTAATGCCGTTACATCTGCGGACATCGTATTGACGATTCCAACACAAGCTGTAGTTAACTCTGTTACCCCTACGACTACTTGCGGTGCAAGTGCTATCTCTGTTTCTTACTCAAATATTTTTGCCACGCCATATTACAGCATCGATGGTGGAAACTTCTCATCAACGCTGCCTGTATCTGTTGCTGTGGGAAATCATACATTACTCGTTGCGGATTACAACGCGGGCACATTTAGTTGCGCAAGCAACGCATATTCGTTTACGATATCTTCAGGAACTAATTATTATGCAGATGGAGATGGAGATGGTTATGGCGCGGGTGCGGCAACAAGTGCCTGCACTCAACCTGTCGGTTATGTTTTGAATAACACCGATTGTAATGATAGCAACGCTTCAGTTAACCCAACAGGCATTGAGGTTTGTGGAAATGGAATAGATGAAGATTGCTCAGGTTCCGATTTAATTTGCTCGGTTCCCGGTTGCACAGATGTTACTGCTTGTAATTATAATTCAAGTGCAACCCTTTCTGATGGTTCATGCACATATGCATCCGCTTGGTACGTAGATACCGACGGCGACGGCTATGGTGCAGGCACTGCAACCAATGCATGTGCTCAACCAACAGGATACGTATCAACGAATACCGATTGTAACAACAATAACGCTGCGGTCAATCCAGGTGCTACGGAAGTATGTAACAGCATAGATGACGATTGCGATACGCAGATTGATGAAGGTCTAACATTCACAAACTATTACGCAGATGTTGACGGCGACGGCTATGGTGCAGGTGCTGCAACCAATGCATGTGCTCAACCAACAGGCTATGTAACTTCGAATACCGATTGTAATAACAATAATGCGGCTGTCAACCCAGGTGCGACAGAAGTATGTAACAGCATCGATGACGATTGCGATACGCAGATTGATGAAGGTCTAACATTCACAAACTATTACGCAGATGTTGATGGCGACGGCTATGGTGCAGGTGCTGCAACCAATGCATGTGCTCAACCAACAGGCTATGTAACTTCGAATACCGA
>CAMCVP010000003.1 GCA_945881835.1 Chryseobacterium gleum
TACGATTGAAATTGGCGAAACTGAGATTCTTTGCACTCGCTCTAGCGACCATAAAGATGTTCGTGCAAAGCACGGATTGTACCGCTCACTCATCAACAATATGATTGTTGGTGTAAGTACGGGCTGGAAGAAAGATTTAGAAATGATCGGTGTTGGTTACCGTGCAAATGTTGAAGGTCAAAAATTGAACTTGACATTAGGATATAGCCACCCTATTGTTTTTGAACTTCCATCGGAAATAAAAGTATCGGCGAAAGCGGAAAAAGGGGAGAATCCTCAAATTTCTCTAGAGTCATACGATAAACAACTGATTGGTCAAGTTGCAGCTAAAATTCGTTCGCTTCGTACTCCGGAGCCATATAAAGGAAAAGGTGTTCGTTACGTTGGTGAATTTGTTCGCAAGAAAGCGGGTAAGTCAGCAGCTAAATAATTGATAATACAATGGCATTTTCAAAAGATTCTCGTAGAGCAAAAATACGCACTCGCATACGTGCTAGAGTGAAAGGTACTGATGTAAAACCACGTCTTAGTGTGTTTCGCAGTAACAAACAGATTTATGCTCAAATCATTGATGACAACCAGGGGGTAACTCTTGCTTCTGCTTCGTCTAACGTTATGAAAGAGGCGCAAAATATTGCTAAGATTGAGCAAGCGCGAATTATAGGTAAAACAATTGCTGAAAGAGCGAAAGCAGCAGGTATCGAAGAAGTGGTTTTTGACCGCGGTGGTTACTTGTATCATGGTCGTGTAAAATCATTGGCTGAAGCTGCTCGCGAAGCCGGACTTAAATTTTAATACAAATGCTAGAAGGAAAAGTAGTTCGCGCTAGCGAAACAGAATTAAAAGATCGTTTAGTAAGCGTAAACCGTGTTACTAAAGTTACCAAAGGTGGTAGAACATTTGGTTTCGCAGCGATCGTTGTTGTTGGTAATGAAAATGGTGTAGTAGGCCACGGTTTGGGTAAATCCAAAGAAGTAGCTGAAGCTGTGACCAAGGCAATTGAAGACGCTAAAAAAAGTCTTGTGCGCGTTCCTATTCACAGAGGAACTATCCCTCACGAGATTGCAGGTAAATTCGGTGGAGCTCGTGTTTTCTTGAAGCCAGCTTCTTTGGGAACAGGTGTTATTGCTGGAGGCGCAATGCGTGCGGTGCTTGAATCTGCTGGTGTAAAGGATGTATTGGCTAAGTCAAAAGGTTCTTCAAACCCACACAACGTAGTAAAAGCTACTGTTCAAGCACTTGCTGCTCTTAGAACTCCACAAGAAGTTGCGCGTATTCGCGGAATACAATTAGATAAAGTTTTTAACGGATAATCCAGACCATTATGGCTAAAGTTGTTATCACCCAAGTTAAAAGTGCTATTGATCGTCCAAAACGTCAAAAAGCTACAATCGAAGCTTTGGGAATTAAGAAATTAAATGTGTCAGTAGAAAAGGAATTGACACCAAACATTGTAGGTATGATTCGCGCTGTGAATCACCTTTTGAAAGTCGAATACAAATAACGATTAGAAGAGATGAAATTAAATAACTTAAAGCCAGCTGAAGGTTCTATCAAGGACAGAAAGCGTATCGGTCGTGGTGAGGGTTCTGGACACGGTGGAACTTCTACTCGTGGACACAAAGGTGCTGGATCACGCTCTGGTAACAAGCGCAAAATTGGTTTCGAAGGTGGTCAAATGCCTCTTCAAAGACGTTTGCCTAAATTTGGATTCAAGAGCTTAAATCGCGTTGAGTACAAGGGTATAAACTTGGACACATTGCAATTGCTTGTTGATAAACATAACATTACAGAGGTTACTTTCGAGACACTTGTGGCAAATGGAATTTGCAGCAAAAAGGCTCTTGTGAAAGTAATGGGACGTGGTGAATTGAAAGGAAAGTTAAATGTGACAGCACATGCGTTCACGGCTACTGCAAAAGCAGCTATTGAAACAATGGGCGGAACAGCGAACGTTATATGAAAAAGTTCTTTACAGCAATAAGAAACATCTGGAATCACGAAGAACTTCGTAAGAAAATTCTTTTCACCTTAGGTATCCTATTGGTGTACAGAATTGGTTCTTATGTATTGCTTCCTGGCATAGATGCTGTGAAAATGCAGGATCCTAATGCAGCCGGTTCAGGTTCGATCGCTGAGTTTTTAGGCCTTTTCACAGGTGGAGCATTCAACAGAGCTTCAATCTTTGCTCTGGGAGTAATGCCATACATCTCTGCGAGTATTGTTATTCAATTGTTGGGACTTGCTGTTCCAACAGTTCAAAAGTTGCAACGCGAAGGAGAAAGCGGACGCCGCAAAATCAATCAATGGACACGCTTCCTGACAATTGGAATTGCGATGGTGCAGGCACCAGGTTATTTAGCCCAGTATGTGCCAGCTGACGCTCATGTGAACAGCCCAATGTGGATGATTACATCCATCGTTATTCTAACAAGCTCAACCTTGTTCGTCATGTGGTTGGGTGAGAAAATTACAGATAAAGGAATTGGTAATGGTACTTCTTTGATTATCATGACAGGTATTTTGTCTGATATTCCAGGAGCTTTCGCCCAAGAATTTAGCCAGCAAACGGCTTTCTTTTTCCTTATCGAGATAGCTGTAATGGTCGTTATTATTGGGGTTACAGTAGCAATTATTCAAGCGGTGCGCAGAATCCCAGTTCAAATGGCGAAAATGGCAGCTGGTGGAAGTCACCTTCCTCAAGGTGAAGGAGCTAGAAGTTATATCCCACTTCGTGTGAATGCAGCAGGCGTGATGCCTATCATCTTTGCGCAAGCTATAATGATGGTTCCTATGTTATTGAATAACACAGAGATGCTTCAGAACAATAAAGTTTTGGCTTCATTGACCAATTTCCAAGGAGTCGGTTACAATGCTGTTCTCATGATAATGATTATCTTGTTCACTTTCTTCTACACAGCAATCGTTACCAACCCGAATCAGATTGCAGACGACTTGAAAAGAAACGGTAATTTTGTACCAGGAATTAAGCCTGGAAAGGACACTGCTGAATTTATTGACCGCGTTTTGTCGAGTATTACCCTTCCAGGTGGTATCTTTGTCGGCCTAATTGCAATCTTGCCTGCTCTTGTGTTGTCATTGTCACTTACAAAGGCACAAATGTTTGCACAATTTTTTGGAGGAACATCTATGTTGATCACTGTAGGAGTAATTTTAGACTTACTTCAACAGGTTGAAAGTCATTTGCTTTCACGTCACTACGATGGTCTTATGCAATCGGGAAGAGTGAGAGGAAGAAATAGTGGGAATGTTGCCAGCAGTGGGTACACCGTATAAACTGTGAGCAAAAAGGTAGTTATAAAAACACCGGATGAGATAAATGCCATCCGAAAGAGTTCTTTACTTGTTGGAAAAACGTTGGCAGAAATAGCCAAAATCGTTGAACCAGGCGTAACAACCTTGCAGCTAGATCGTGTTGCAGAAAGTTTTATCAAAGATCATGGGGCTTACCCTGGATTCCTTGGATATCACGACTTTCCCAATTCAATCTGCGCAAGTGTAAATCAAGCGGTGGTTCATGGAATTCCGAATACACAACCATTGAAAGAAGGAGATATTGTCTCTGTCGATATTGGAGTATTGTGGGAAGGGTTTTGGGGAGATTCTGCATTCACATTTGCAGTAGGTAAAATATCTGATGATTTGCAGAAGTTATTAGATGCTACAAGAATGTGTTTAGAGTTAGGAATAGAGCAAGCTGCTGTAGGAAAACGAATCGGTGATATTGGTTATGCCGTTCAAAATTATGCAGAGTCTAATGGCTACGGAGTGGTTAGAGAGTTGGTAGGTCACGGGGTTGGAATTCAACTTCATGAAGCACCAGAAGTTCCTAATTACGGTAGAAGAGGGCACGGCTTGGTTATGACAGAAGGTTTGGTCCTGGCAATTGAGCCAATGATTAACCTTGGAACGAAAAACGTAAGACAACTAAAAGACGGTTGGACAATTGAAACGCAAGACGGAAAACCTAGTGCACATTTCGAACACACGGTGGCAGTTGGAAAAGGTGGTGCAGAGAAATTGTCTTCATTTGAAGAGATAGACGCAGCATTAGCTGCGAAAAAATAATAAAAAACTGAATGGCGAAACAGACATCGATAGAACTAGACGGAACAATTGTTGAGGCATTGTCAAATGCAATGTTCCGTGTGGAGCTTGAAAATGGACACATCATCGTAGCACATATTTCCGGCAAAATGAGAATGCACTACATTCGAATTCTGCCAGGTGATAAAGTGAAAGTGGAGATGTCGCCTTACGATTTAACAAAAGGTCGAATTTGTTTTCGATATAAATAATAAAGTACAAGAGATATGAAAGTACGTGCTTCAATTAAAAAGCGTTCAGCTGACTGCAAAATCGTTAGCCGAAAAGGAAAGCTTTATGTAATCAACAAGAAAAACCCGAAATTCAAACAAAGACAAGGATAATTCCTTAAAATAAAGAATAACTATGGCAAGGATTGCAGGTATAGATCTACCGCGTAACAAAAGAGGTGAAATCGGACTCACCTATATCTACGGAATCGGACGTTCAACGTCACGTAAAATCTTGGAACAGGCTGGAATTTCTTATGATAAGAAAGTTCAAGAATGGAACGATGAAGAATTAGGTTTGATTCGTAATTTCATCACCGAGGAATTGAAAGTAGAAGGCGCTTTACGTTCTGAAACTCAATTGAACATTAAGCGATTAATGGACATCGGTTGCTACAGAGGTGTTCGTCACCGTTCTGGATTGCCACTTCGTGGTCAAAGCACAAAAAACAACTCTCGTACCCGTAAGGGAAAACGTAAGACAGTTGCGAATAAAAAGAAAGCAGTTAAATAATCAATAAGCTAAGGCAAGAGAAATGGCCAAAGTAGAAAAAAAGAAAAAGAAAAATGTGGTGGTGGAAGCTATGGGTCAAGCCCATATTCAGTCCACATTTAACAACATCATCATTAGTTTAACCAATAATTCTGGACAAGTGATCTCGTGGTCATCTGCAGGGAAAATGGGATTCCGTGGTTCTAAAAAGAACACTCCGTACGCCGCTCAAATGGCTGCAGAGCAGTGCGGTAAAGAAGCCCATGATCTTGGTCTAAGAAAGGTGAAGGTGTTCGTTAAAGGTCCAGGAGCAGGCAGAGAATCTGCAATCCGCACCATAAACACGGTTGGAATTGAAGTTTTGGAAATCGTAGACACGACTCCACTTCCTCACAACGGCTGTCGCCCACCAAAAGCAAGAAGAATCTAATTTTTAGAAGAAAAAGAAATGGCAAGATACATTGGCCCAAAAACAAAGATTGCGCGTAGATTTCGTGAAGCAATCTACGGACCTGATAAAGGACTAGAGAAGCGCAATTTTCCACCCGGACAGCACGGCCCTAATAAGCGTCGCGCAAAACAAAGCGAATACTCAATTCAGTTAACTGAAAAGCAAAAGGCAAAGTATACTTACGGTATCCTTGAGCGTCAGTTCTCGAATTTGTACAAGAAAGCTTCGGCACGTCCAGGTGTAACAGGAGAAATCCTTTTAGCATTGTGTGAATCACGTTTAGATAACACTGTATTCCGTTTAGGAATTGCTACAAAACGCAGTGGTGCTAGACAATTGGTTTCACATAACCACATCTTAGTAAACGGTAATGTAGTAAATATCCCATCTTACCAATTACGCCCAGGAGATCGTGTTTCTGTTCGTGAAAAATCTAAATCTTTAGAGGCTATCACTATGGCTTTGGCTACTCGCAAAAATTTCGATTGGTTGGCTTGGAACGATTCTAACAAAGAAGGTGTATTTATGAAGTACCCTGAGCGTGTTCAGATCCCAGAAAACATTCGCGAGCAGTTAATCGTCGAATTGTACTCTAAATAATCCTTAATTTAAAATCAACTCAATGGCTATATTAGATTTCGTAAAACCGGACAAAGTCGTAATGCTGGAAAGCAATGACTTTACAGGTACTTTCGAATTTCGTCCTCTGGAACCAGGCTTCGGAATAACGATTGGAAACGCATTACGTCGTATCCTTCTTTCTTCCTTGGAAGGTTTCGCTATCACTTCAATTAAAATTGAAGGAGTAGATCACGAGTTTTCTTCTATCAAAGGAGTAGTAGAAGACGTTACTGAAATCATCCTTAATTTGAAGCAAGTTCGCTTCAAACGTCAAATCGAAGGTACAGATTACGAGAAAGTTTCAATAAGCATCAACGGTCAAGAGCAATTCAAAGCCGGTGATATCAGTAATTTCACTTCGGCGTTTCAAGTATTGAACCCTGATTTGGTTATCTGCAACATGGAGCCAAAAGTGAAACTTCGTATTGATCTTTCTATCGGCATGGGTCGCGGTTACCGCCCAGCTGAAGAGAACAAGACATCTAGCGCTCCAGTAGGAACAGTTTTCATCGATTCTATTTTTACCCCTATTCGCAATGTGAAATTTTCAGTAGAAAACTTCCGTGTCGAGCAAAAAACAGACTACGAAAAACTAATCTTGGAAATACAAGGTGATGGTTCTATTACTCCGAAAAATGCGCTTCAAGAAGCAGCAAAGATTTTAATTCATCACTTCATGTTGTTTAGTGACGAGCGTATTACGCTTGAAACAGAAATCAAGCGCGAAGTGGAAGAATTCGACGAGAGCTCATTGCACATGCGTCAATTGTTGAAGACCAAATTGGTTGATATGGACTTAAGCGTTCGTGCTTTGAATTGCTTGAAGGCAGCTGATATCGAAACGTTAGGTGATTTAGTATCGTTTAATAAAAATGACTTGTTGAAATTCCGTAACTTCGGAAAGAAATCACTTACCGAATTAGAAGAATTGGTAGAAAGTAAAGGTTTGCACTTCGGAATGAACGTTGCAAAGTATAAATTGGATAGAGATTAACCCCTGCTAATTAGCAGTAGAAGAAAGTACAATTATGAGACACGGAAAAACGAATAACCATTTAGGTAGAAAGGCAGAGCACCGTCGTGCAATGCTCGCTAACATGGCTAACTCACTTATCGAGCACAAGCGCATTAACACAACTCTTGCTAAGGCTAAGGCTTTGCGCAAGTACGTTGAACCACTTCTCACCAAGTCAAAGACCGACAGTACGCACAATAGAAGAACAGTTTTCAGTTATTTGAAAAATAAAGAAGCTGTTACCGAATTATTCCGCGCTGTTGCTCCTCAAATAGCAACTCGCCCAGGTGGGTATACACGAATCATTCGCACTGGATACCGTCAAGGAGATAATGCCGAAATGTGTATGATGGAATTGGTTGATTTCAATACCATTTATGGTAACGACGTTGAAAAAGCAACTGCTAAGAAACGCACTCGTAGAGGTGCTGCCAAGAAAACAGAAGATACTGCGATAGAAGCAAACACTGATGTTGTGGAAGCTACAGAGGTTGATACAGAAGCTAAGCCGAAGAAAGTAAGAAAGAAAAAGGACGATTCTGCCTCAGCAGAGTAAGCCTAATAAATCGATTATGAAATTGGGAGCAAGTTGTTGCTCCCTTTTTTGTTTTGTTGAAAAGTTCAGTTTATTTTTCTGTTTAAAAAGTTTAACTTTGTCCTTTAATGAGACAAGAATCTATACCTGCGGTACTGCTCCTTCAAGACGGTACCGTTTTTTATGGCCAAAGCTGCGGAGCAAAAGGCACAACAACTGGAGAAATTGCTTTCAATACAGCAATGACAGGCTATCAAGAAGTTTTTACAGACCCTTCTTACTTTGGACAATGTTTGGTAATGGCAACTTCCCATATTGGGAATTATGGCGTTCATTTAGATGAGGTGGAATCTTCCAAATGCCAGGTGTCCGGAATTATTGTTAAGAAATTTTCGGATGTAGCCAGTCGGGTTGGCGGAGCTGGAACACTTCAGGATTACTTGGTTCGCGATAACGTCGTGGGTATTTGCGATCTTGATACACGGGCATTGGTACGTCATATTCGCACCAACGGCGCAATGAATTGTATTATTTCAACCGATTCAGCCGATATTGAATCTCTTAGACTAGCATTGGACAATGCCCCAAATATGGATGGACTTGAATTGGCTTCCCATGTGGCTTGCAAGGAAGCATTTGAATTCGGCAATCCAGCCGCTGAAATGAAAATAGCCGTGCTCGATTTCGGAGTTAAATTAAATATCTTACGTTGTTTAGCTGACCGAGGAGCGTTTTTAAAAGTATTTCCGTTGAATGTTACATTAGAAGAATTACAGGCCTGGAATCCCGACGGTGTGATGTTCTCAAACGGTCCTGGAGATCCTTCAGCAATGCCACATACGATAGAACTTACCGCAAAGATTATTGAGACAGGTATTCCTTGCTTTGGAATTTGCTTGGGTCACCAACTAATCGGATTAAGTCAAGGGCTTAAAACGGTAAAAATGTTCAACGGACACCGTGGTGTTAATCACCCAATTAAGAATCTAATTACTGGTAAAGGCGAAATTACCAGTCAAAACCATGGGTTCGTTATTTCAAGAGAAAGCATTTCAAACAATGCAGATGTTGAGATTACGCACGTGCACTTGAATGACGATACCGTTGCTGGAATTCGATTGAAATCCAAGCCTGTGTTCTCTGTTCAATACCATCCGGAGGCAAGTGCTGGTCCGCACGATTCAAGATACTTATTCGACGATTTTATCGCCAATGTGAAATCAGTAAGCGTTAAGGCTTAATGAATACGCTTTCTAGAATCTGGAGTAAGCCGGAAGGTAAAGTATTTGCAATTGCAGGCGTAATCTATGTTTTGCTTGCTTTGTTGGCGAATGGGGTTAACGGTGGTGCAGATACATTCACGCATTATCAAATGTCAAGGTATTCGTGGATTCATCACGACCTACTTTTGAATCAATGGGGAAAACCCGTATTTACAGTGTTATTTTCTCCCATCGCTCAATTGGGATTGCAGGCTATTATTTGGACGAATCTCGCTTTGATATTTTCCGAAGCATTTTTGGTTTTGAAAATAGCCAATCAACTTGATTTGAAAAGATCTTGGTTGGCACCTCTATTGTTCTTGACCTGTCCTGTCGTCTTTGACAATGCAGTTTCTTCCTTGACTGAAATTGTCTGTGCATTATTCCTCATTTTATTTATTCATTGGAGTTTGCGTGGAAAGTTTTTTCTCGGGGCGCTGGTTTTAAGTTTTATGCCTTTTGCTCGAAGCGAAGGATTTGTGATTTTGGGTGTGGCTGCTATGTTTTTCTTCTTTACTCGTCGTTGGAAGTTTATACCACTTCTTGCGGTGGGTTCTGTAATATTAGACTTAATTGGTTATTGGTACACAGGAATTCCATTGTGGATATTTGATTCGAATCCATACGTTAACACCGAAATCACATCATATGGAAGCGGTAGTTTTTTCCACTTCTTTATTTGGGCAATTCCTGTTTTTGGAATAGGCTTTTTATTCTTGTTGAAGTCGACGTGGTTGAACGCTCACACAATTGCAAATAGATTAACAATTGACTGGAAAAGTTTCAATGTAGCGGAAGACTCGAAGAATTTCATTTTAAAACACCAAGTGATGTTTTGGATAGTCTTGGGTTCTTTTTGGGGTTACTTTATGGCACATACAGTTCTGTGGTGGCAAGGAATGTGGGCAAGCTTGGGTTTGTTGCGGGTGATGTTCGTTGTCGCTGTCCCAATGGTTCTCCTTGCTTTAATTGAATTGAATAAGTTTCTAGATAGCCGCCCCCTAATAGGTAGTTGGAAAACGATTAACGTGATTGTGGTTCTTCTGTGCGGAACTGCATTCGGAACGAATACTCTTATTCTAGGCGCCGTTGGTGCCCCTGTTGAATATGGAATTGAAGAAGCCGTATTGAACGAAATGAAAGGTTGGATGAAAGCTGAAGGGGTCACAACTGAAGGATGTGTGTTTGCGGGACATTCATATGTTTCATTAGCGTTGGACAGAGATCCGTTCGATTACACAAAAATGAATCAGCTCAGATCATTCAAATATGCTCAGAAGGGCGATCTGATTGTTTGGGACGGTCACTACGGTCCGAATGAAGAGAATACACCAATAGAGATGTTGGAAAGAGATACGACATTGATGTTTCTGAAAGAGTTTCGTCCAGAAAAGGAATATCGCCCTTTGAATGACATGCCTTTTTATGTAAGGCTTTATCGAAAGAAATAAGCAAAAAAAAACAGCACCAATTGGTGCTGTTTTAATTTCAATCAAAAATGATTTAGAATAGATTCATTGAATCCAAAACACCCATTACTTCTTTAACAGAAGTTGCTGAGTTGTTCAATAATTCTTTTTCAGCGTCGTTCAATTGCAATTCGATAATCTGTTCGATACCGTTTTTACCTAATTTAACTGGAACACCTAAATAGATATCTTTCATTCCGTATTCGCCGTTCAATAATGCGCAAACTGGGAAAATACGTTTCTGGTCACGAACAATGGCCTCAACCATTTGCGCAGCAGCAGCTCCCGGAGCGTACCACGCCGAAGTTCCCAAAAGATTTACGATTTCTCCGCCACCTGTTTTCGTGCGATCAACAATAGCGTTCAATTTCTCTTCAGAAATTAATTCAGTAACCGGAATTCCACCAACAGTAGTATAACGAGGAAGTGGAACCATTGTGTCACCATGTCCTCCCATTAACACTGCTTGAATGTCTTTTGGAGAACAGTTCAATTCAGATGCAATGAACGCACGGTAACGCGCAGTGTCAAGGATACCAGCCATTCCAAATACTTTCTTGCTGTCAACTTTCGCCGCTAGGAATGCGCAATAAGTCATAACATCTAGTGGATTCGATACAATAACGATAATCGCATCTGGAGAATACTTAATAATATTTTCAGTAACGCTCTTTACGATACCAGCGTTGGTAGCGATCAAATCGTCGCGGCTCATACCTGGTTTTCTAGGTAGGCCACTCGTAATTACAACTACATCTGAATTAGCAGTAGCCGCATAATCATTGGTGCTACCAACAGTTCTGCTGTCGTAAAGGTTAATAGGGGCAGTCTGCCAAATGTCAAGCGCCTTGCCTTCAGCAAAGCCTGGTTTAATGTCCAACAAAACAATTTCGTTGGCAATTTCACGATGTGCTAATACATCGGCACAAGTAGCGCCAACATTACCAGCTCCAACAACGGTTACTTTCATGGGTTCAAATTTTAGACTGCGAAATTAGTGAATCTAATTTCCTGTTGAAAATGATTTTTGATTTAAAACGGAGATATAATGTTTTGGCCTAATTTTCCGTTGTGAAAGAAATCTAATTTTTCGATTATGAATGTGAATTTGAGAGGTGTTTTTTTTGTGTTTTTGATGTGCTTGAATATGCTCAACGCAATGGCTCAGGCGCCAGGTACGGTTTTTCCATCGGGAGAGTTCGGTGTTGATTATAATTTGTTCAACGCAAGCAATAAACGTGAGGGTGTTTGGATTCGTGTTTACAAGTCGAATCCTAAGGTGATGTACTATAAAGGAAGCTTCAAAAACGGTGTGCCAACAGGGTTGTTTGAATTTTACAACGAAAAGGGATACTTGAAATCTACCGTGAATCACATTCAAGACACGACAATCAATGATGTGGTAAACTTCTACGCCGATGGCAAAACAGTTAACAGCAAGGGGAGATATGTAGGGAAGAAGGTGGGGAAGACTTGGGAGCGACAAAAGCAAGGCTTATGGGAATTCTTTGATGCGGAAGGAAGATTGATTCGATTTGAAAACTACAAAGACAACCTGCTGAACGGCGAGTCTAAAGTTTATTTTGCAAATGGACAGATCTCGCATGAAATGGTATTCCTGAACGATAAGATGAATGGACCATTCACAGAGTATACAGTGGAAGGGAAGATTAGTAAGAAGGGGACATACAAAAATGGGATTTACGACGGAAACATTGTGGTGAATTATGACAGTGGAAAGAAGAAAGAGGAAGGTAAGTTTGTGAATGGATTGCGCGAAGGATCTTGGAATTTTTATCTTGAAACAGGTTTGCCAGAGCTTACCATTTGGTTTAAGGCAGATAAAATTGAAAAGAAACATTATGCCAATGGAACTTTTCAGACCTATTACGATTCTGGAATCCCGCAATCTGAATACACCTACAAAAACTACAACAAAGAAGGCGCGTTCGCTGAGTACTATGACAAAGGTTCTTACGAGCAAATTCCTGCTTCGCCGGAAGATTTAGCGCAAGGCATTGCTTATCGCGAACAACTAAAAGGCACGCAGGTTAAGCAAAAGGGCAAGTATGTCAACGGTCAATTGTCTGGTGAAGTTTTGTACTTCAAAATTTCTGGAGAGTTGGAGAAGACTGAGGTTTATGAAAATGGTAAATTGAAAGAAACGAAATAGAAGTATGAAAAATAATTATATCTTTTTTCTTATTCTGATTTCGACTTTGTTCGGTGTCGAACTTTCTGCTCAATCATCATTCAATACTTATTTCGTTCAGTTTCGAGATAAAGCAGATTCACAATTTTCACTTTCGAATCCCTCAGCGTATCTTTCAATAAAGTCCGTTGAAAGAAGAATTCGAACAGGAGTGGGTTTCGATTCGCTGGATATACCGGTGAATGCAAACTACATTCAGCAAGTACTTCAACAAGGAAATTCAAATTTGTTGCTGAAGAGTAAATGGTTCAATTCAATCACAGTGGAGCTTTTAGATACTGCAATTGCAGCTGCTTGGAAATTACAAGTGGAAGCTCTTCCGTGTGTTTTTCAAGTGAAGTCTTTGCCCAGTGTTCCGTTGGAGAAAATCTCAATTCACAAAGGGACGCAGTCAGAAGATGGAATGGTTTCAGACGATTTCTACGGCCCTAGTTTTAGACAAACAGAAATGTTAAACGGACATTTGCTGCATCAATTGGGATTAAACGGACAGGGAATGGACATTGCCGTTTTTGACGGGGGATTTCTCTTTGCAGATTTGCTTCCAGCGATGTCTCATTTGTTTGAAGAAGGACGAATCATTGAAACGCACGATTTTCTTCATTACAATTCTCCAGCAGTGTTTGACGCTTCAACGCATGGCACAATGGTCTTAAGTCACATGGCTGGAATAATGAAAGATTCGCTATACGGAACCGCTGTCGATGCAAATTATTATTTGTTTCAAACCGAAGATGTTTTTCGTGAAGTTCGTTTGGAAGAAGATACGTGGATTCAAGCGGCGGAATGGGCAGATAGCATTGGAATAGATGTGATTAATTCGAGCCTGGGATATTCGCTATTCGATGAGGATTACATGAACTATTCGACTTCCGATATGAATGGTTCTACAACCAGAATTTCACAAGCAGCCGAGATTTGTGCGCTGAAGGGAACACTGATTGTGAACAGCGCTGGAAACAGCGGCGATGATCTGTGGCACGTCATTACAGCCCCATCAGATGCAGAGCACGTGTTGTGCATAGGCGCGGTTGATTTAAACGGAAATCACGCTTCTTTTTCTGGATATCACCCTGCAGGATTAAATGATGTGAAACCAAATATTGTGGCCATGGGTAGACAGACCGTATACGCTGCAATGGATAGCACAATTTCAAGAGGAAACGGTACATCTTTCAGCTCTCCGATTATTGCGGGAATGGCGGCAACTCTCTGGCAAGCATTTCCAACAGCTACGAACATGGATATTTTCAATGCGATTGAAAAAAGCGCAAGTTTATATTCAAATCCGAATGATTCGATGGGATATGGTATTCCTGATTTTTGGAAGGCATTCGTCAGTCTTTCCAATCAGATATACAGTCAACCGAATGAACATTCGGTTCTTGTTTTTCCGCAACCTTCAGAAGGTCAGTTCGAAATTCGTGTTGAAGGAAATTTTCCGGATACAAACAATTACCATTACCTCTATGACAGCAGTGGAAGATCTGTTAAGTATTACAAATGGGATTACAACTACAGTGAGCCATGGGCTATTTATCACCTTGATCTGACTTCTCAGCCTGTCGGTCAATATTATTTCGTCATTGAATCATCAGAAGGAATTCAAGTAGTTCCCCTTCAAAAAAAATAAAATGAGAAAAACGTTACTTGTTGTTTTTGCTTTCTTCGTTGTTGAATTTTCTTTCGCACAAGGTCTTGGGCATACCACATTAACCTTCACGGATGCTACGCGAAACAACCGTTCAATTCCTTGCGAGGTATATTATCCAGCGACTTCAGCCGGTGACAATACCACTGCTTTAGATCCCGCGTCTTTGGGACTCAATGGGTTTCCAGCAATTGCAGTTGGACATGGGTTCGTGATTGGTGCAGCAAACTATGATATAATAGCGGAACAATTAATTCCTTTCGGATTTATAGTTGCGCTGGTCAATACAGAAGCAGGCTTCGCCCCGAACCACCAAGAGTTCGGACTCGATTTGGCTTTTGTTACACACGCACTTCAACAAGAGTCTCAAAACTCAACTTCAATCTTGTACAATGTTGTGAATCAAGAGAAGGAAGCGATAATAGGACATAGCATGGGGGGAGGTGCAGCTTGGTTGGCTGCCGCTTCGGACCCATTGATTGATGCAGTTGTCGGCCTTGCTCCTGCGGAAACAAATCCAAGCGCTATTGCTGCAGCGGCTTCTGTTAATTGCAATGCCTTGGTTTTCTCTGGTAGTGAGGATGCTGTTACTCCTCCGTCGAGTAATCACGAGCCCATTTATGATGGCACAAGCGCAGGCTGCAAGACATTTGTTTCTCTCACCGGAGGTTCACATTGCGGCTTCATTGACTCGGGTACTTTGTGTGATTTCGGAGAACCATTGGGAGGAAGCTTATCTAGAGCAGATCAACAAGATGCTTATCTCACGCTTATGACAGCTTGGCTTCGATACTTTTTGAATGCTGAATGTGTTGAAGAACTATACTCGGATTATGTATTTAGTCATTCGTTTGTTTCTGCTGATCTTCTTGCGGCATGCATGTTATGTGGAAATGTAAACGACGCTGAAGACAATGCTGTTAGCGTATTTCCGAACCCCAATCAAGGAACATTTTCAATTCAATGGAAGAATGAAATTTTCAATACAATTGAGATATTTGATGCCGCGGGCAGGCTTGTGATGAAACAAGTGATTTTACAACGAGGCTTTTTCAATGAAACTGAAAAGTTGAACCCAGGTGTTTATTGGATGAAGCTTTCAGGTGAAAAATCAATTTCAACGAAGAAAATAATCGTTGAATAATGAAATGAAAAACCCCGCAATTGCGGGGTTAACTTTGTGCGCCCACCTGGGCTCGAACCAGGGACCCACAGATTATGAGTCTGTTGCTCTAACCGACTGAGCTATAGGCGCGGGTCGGCAAATTTAGGAATAATGCATCTTTGTACAACATGAAAATATTCATAAAAAACATAAAATCGCTCTACGGCACTCATTCTCAGGATGTCGCTCTAGTTAAAGGTTCGGATATGAATGTCCTTCCAAGCATCGAAAACGCTTGGTTGGCAATTGAAGACGATACCATTGTGGCATTCGGCTCAATGGATGAGTTTGACGGGATAGAGGATTGGCGCGACTTAACAATTATTGATGCTGCGGGAAAGTTTGTTCTTCCCGGTTGGTGCGACAGTCACACACACACGGTTTTTGCGGCTTCGCGTGCAGACGAATTCGAAGATCGTTTGAACGGCTTGACTTATGAAGAAATAGCAAAGAGAGGTGGAGGTATTTTGAATAGCGCGAAGAAACTTTCGGCTATGAGTGAAGAGGAACTTTATAGCGCTGCATTTGAACGATTGAATGGAATGATGCAACAAGGGACTGTTGCGGTTGAAATTAAAAGTGGGTACGGTTTAGATGAAGCGAACGAACTTAAAATGCTTCGTGTCATTCAACGATTGAAAGCCGAGCTTCCAATGGAAATCAAGGCTACCTTTCTTGCTTTGCATGCAATTCCGGCCGATTATAAAGGTCGTGAGGAAGAGTTTGTTCAGCTCATGATTAATCAAGTCCTTCCAAAAGTTGCGGCTGAAGGATTAGCCGATTTTGTGGATGCATTTTGTGAAGAAGGATATTTTTCTGTTGATCAAATGAATCAACTAATTGAATCTGCACAAGCCGTTGGTATCCCTGCAAAAGTGCACGTGAATCAATTCAATGTAATCGGTGGAGTGGAAGCGGCGGTGAAGAGAAACGCGCGAAGTGTCGATCATTTAGAAGAACTTTCGAATGAAGATGTGGAAGCGCTTGGTCATGGAAACACGATGCCCGTGGCACTTCCTGCATGTTCTTTTTTCTTAAGAATTCCGTACACGCCAGCTCGAAAAATAATTGATGCAGGTTTGCCAATCGCTTTAGCAACCGACTTCAATCCAGGGTCTTCTCCTTCAGGGAACATGAATTTCGTGAATAGTCTCGCATGCATTCAACAGCGCATGCTTCCCAATGAAGTAATGAATGCATCAACTCTGAATGGGGCTTTCGCGATGGATGTGCAAGATGTTTTAGGAAGCATTACGGTAGGAAAGAAGGCGTCTCTCATCATAACAAAACCATTGAATTCATTGGCTGAATTGTTCTATTACTTCGGCGAAAACAACATTGATCAGGTAATTGTTGAAGGGAAAATTGTAGAGGGAAAAGCTAACTAACTTCGCATCATGGCAGGAAACACATTTGGAACATTATTTCGAGTTACCACTTTTGGAGAATCACACGGTCCCGCTATTGGCGGTGTAATTGACGGTTGCCCGGCGGGCGTAATCATCGATGATGTATTCATTCAAATGGAATTGGATCGACGTAAGCCAGGGCAAAGCGATTTAACCACTTCACGAAAAGAGTCAGATCGTGTTCAATTGTTATCTGGAGTTTTGAATGGAGTTTCTACAGGTGCGCCCATTGGTTTTATCATTCAAAATGAAGATCAGAAATCTGCCGATTACGATAACTTGAAAGATGTGTTCCGCCCAGGACATGCCGATTACACATGGCATGAAAAATTTGGAATACGTGATCACAGAGGTGGTGGAAGAAGTTCGGCAAGAGAGACGGCTTGTCGCGTAGTTGCAGGTGCAATTGCAAAGTCGGTACTAAACCGAATGAACATTCGGGTGAGTGCGTATGTGAGTAGCGTGCACAAAATTATGGTGCCCGTTACGTATGATAAATTGAATTTGGAAGGAACTTACAGTTCAGCAATTCGCTGTCCGCATGAGGAAACCGCAGCTAGAATGGAAGCCGCCATTCGTCAAGCAAAAGAAGAGAAAGACAGTTTAGGTGGAATAATAACTTGTGTAGCATCAGGCGTTCCCGCCGGATGGGGAGAACCTGTATTCGATAAGCTGCATGCTCAATTGGGACATGCGATGCTTTCAATTAATGCGGTGAAAGCTTTTGAAATTGGTGACGGATTTTCTTCCACATTAAGAAAAGGAAGTGAGAACAACGATTCTGTTCAGACCAATCACGATGGAGGCATACAAGGAGGAATTTCAAACGGAAAGGATATCGTTTGTAAAGTAGCGTTCAAGCCAACGAGCACGATAGGCAAAAAGCAAATGGCTTTAAATACGAACAATGAAGAAGTGGAGCTTGAAGCAGCTGGTCGTCACGATCCATGCGTGCTTCCTCGTGCCGTAGCTGTTGTTGAAGCAATGGCCGCAATCACTCTTTTAGACGCGGCATTGCTTTCAAGAAGTAATAAAGTGTAGTTTCTTATTCAACAATTAACTTCACAGTTGAGCTGTTGTTTTTGTCTTGGACTTGCACGAAATAAATTCCAGGGGCAATTCCATTCAGATCAATATCAATAGATGCTGTTTTATCGGTTCTGTTAATGCGTTCTTGTTTGCAAATCTGTCCTTGAGCATTGTGCAGCGTATACGTCAATCGTTCGTCGAATCCATTGGCAATTAACTTCACTTGTTGTTTCGCCGGGTTTGGCATGAGAAACAATTGCATGTTGCTTGCAACTTCTTCTTCAACACCCACGAGGTTGGTATTCCAATAAAAGTATTGTTCGATTTCAGCGCCAAAGTCGTTTTCGAATTGTTTGAAGTAAGCTCCTGCAACGCGGTCTAAATTGCAATAACCATTGCCATCGTTGTTCGCGAAGAACGAAAGACCGTCTCCTCCTGTATCGGTGATTTTGAAACGATAGCAACCAGCATTCAATTCAAGCGTATCGCGATGCGTTGTGTTCGCTTGGGTAAATGTTCTCGTGAAAACAGGGTTGTCATTAATGTCGAAAAGGGTATACGCGCTTTCCCAATGCGAAGCATTTGTTCTGAAGATGATAATGAGTTTGTTGTTGTCGGTGTTTGGAAGGTATGAGTAAACAGGAGGGCGAGTAAACGCTGACTCTGCATGGTTGTTAGACGGATTCTCATCCACACCGTTTGCGCTTTCTCCTAAATCAATTACGAATCTGCCAGTAGTAGAAGTTGAGTTCCACAGTATCGGGTCAGAGTAAGTAAGTTCAACAACTTCACTTTCCATGAATGCAAGATTACCTGTCCACGTATAGATTTCAGTTGCACCACCAACAACGCCATAAGAAATTTTTACTTCAGTCAAGGGTTGAGATCCTTTGTTACGAAGAACGAATTTTGGATTGTCGCAAATTGGATTCCAGCGAGAATGATTCTCCCAATTGCTCGGTGCTAAGACTTGTTCGATTTCAGGATCGTGTGCGTGATTCTTTGGCCCGTAATAAACTATCTGACTCTCGGTAACGTAGTTGCCGTATGGGTCAGTAGTGATATTGTATTCAGCACTTACTTGGTTGTTTTGAAGGAAAGGAGTGAGTTCAAATTCTTCTGTTCTTCCTTCCATTCCCGGACACCATCCGGCACGAGCATAGATCCAAGTTCCACCTTGAGGAAAGAGTGGGTTCTTGTCGCAGTCCTGCATGATTTCCCAACTGAAGGTTGGGTTTCCATTCACATCAATCGAATGTGTGTTGTAACAGAATTCTCCGCAATTATTCGCGTCATTTCCAAAACCATGTCCAGTTAATGTGGTGCGAAGTTTTAATTCACTCTCGTTGGGTTGTAGGGTAAAGGTCTTTTCATTCACAACATTGTTGAATCCGCCTAAGCCCCAGTTGCCTTGCCAAACATTAGCCATTCGCTTTACATCGCGAGCGGGAGTTCCTTCAATGAATACAAATTTCAGATCTAAAAGTTCCTGCCAATTTCCTGCTTCCAATTCAACACTGTCACGAAGCAAATTTGCAAAATCGGTTACGTCGTAAATCCACGTCCAACCTTCGCCCAAATCCAATTGAATTCCATATGGAGTAATGAATCGGCCTAATTCATAGCGATTAACAACCTCGAATGGTTGACTGTAGTAGAAGAGCGTGTCGTTGATTAAATTTTCATCTGCAGCGGCGAAGGTGCTGTCGATCTTTACTCCAAGCGAATTGTAAGTGAATTGCCAGCGAGAAAGGTATGTAGTTGCAATGTTCAAAATTTGTGGCGCGTGATTGACAATCTCATATTCAATTTTGGAAATAGGCGCGTCGTAAACTTCAGTAATAATAGTCTCAGTCGCTTGTGAAGTCGTTAAGTTGTTTCCTTGAGTGAAATAAGTTTTCGGTCTGAAGTCTAACGCCTGAGCTGACTGCGTTAATTCGAAGCCGCTGTAGGAAATGAAGTTAGGATTGCCTAATGTATATCCGTTGAAGTTGTTTCCAGAAATATCATTCACAGTTCCATTGCTGTCGTTGTTGAACGTGTAATGTACAAGCAGGTTAGATCCGCTTGGTCCGTTCGCCACTAAACTTTGAATTTCCAAGTCAGACAATGCCGTTCCGAAAATACAAAACTCATCGAGATCTCCGCGATAGAAATTACTCCAGGTAGAAGCAGCACCAATACTGAATTGCGTGATGTTGTTCATTGGGAACACTTTGCCCGTTCCGCTATGCCAGAGCACCCCGTTAAGGTAGGCCTTCATTTCACCTGTTACACTGTTCTTTGTGAAAGCCCAGTGATTCCATGCGCCTTCGAAATCTGCAGCGTTAGCGGCCTTGTCGATACGGTCGTAACTTCCTCCTGAATTTCCTGCATCCCAATAAACGCGGCTGTTGCTCCAAGGGATGTGCGTATTCAATACGCGATTGTTATTGGCGTTTCTTGCTTCGAAGCAGGTTCCGTTTTCGGGTTGTGCATTCGCATTTCCTCTTAGCCAAAAGGCAACGGTTACTTCTGTTGATACAGATGCAAAGGCTGTTCCTGGAATACGAATCTCATCGTTACCATCGAAGCTAACGAACTTATTATTTCCAATTGAGGCAATCGCGTTCAGGTTAGATGCCTCGCCCAAAGCAGCAACACCCAGTGCCGAAGGACTTCCATCGTATGAAACTTCAACAAGAATATTACTTGCACCGTCCCAAGCGAAAGGGGAGTTCAACGTTAAATAGAAAGTGCCATTCTGATTTGCAGTTGTGTTGCTCAAATAATACGTGCTCATAGATCCATTGTCGAGAGCGGTAAGTGTTGTTGAAGTTGTTGGTTTAATTCGAATTCGCAAGTTTTGATAGTTCCCGGCATTTCCCGTTAGATCGAATCCGATTTGCCAGATGCTTCCGGCTTGCACGCCAGAGGCAGCAAGTTCTGTGGCAGAATAGAGCCATTGAATTCTTGAACTAGCATCACTTCCAAAAGGTGAATTCGAAGTCTGATTGTTGTTCCCAATTCCATAGGAAAGTGCTTCGCTTGGATTGGTTATGGTTGAAGTGATTTGCTCTGATTGAAAAATATCGAATGGTGCTGTTGCCCGGATTGACGCTGTCGTGAAATTCTGATTGTTGATGAGATAATGCGGATGCTGTTGAAGGGTAGAGTCAAGGGCTCCCGTATGTTCGAAAAGGTAGTTGTATGACAAGTAGTCCCACTCTCCGCATGGAAAACCTAATCCGCCGGCAGTTCCGTCGCTAAAACATTTGAGCGTGTGATACATCAACACCTTTTGGTAATTCACACCGTTATTTGAAGCCGGAAATTGAAACCATCTTCTTCCTGGAGAATCGTATGCGTTCGCAGGATTGTTTTGCGCCTCGAAGGTATAGGTTTGAACAATAGTAGTATCACCCGGTTGTGCGAACGAATGAATAGAAATTCCAAGAAAAATAAGTAGGTAAAGGTGTCTCATTTGAAAATTTTATGCGTTATAAAGATAAGTAAAATCGGGGTAAACAGCGTTTTTATGGCATAAGCATTTCTTGACTTTCTCTAATAGTCTCATGAATTTCGGTTCATGAAAGAAGATTACTTACACTTTGTTTGGCGAACACAATCGTTCAGTCAACTGCCTTTAACAACAACAGATGGCAATGTTGTACATGTCGAATATCCGGGTTTTTTGAACCGCCATGCGGGGCCAGATTTTATGGATGCGCGGGTTCAAATCGGTGAAGTTCTTTGGTGCGGACCGGTAGAACTTCATTTGAAGTCTTCCGACTGGCTCATTCACGGTCATACCGGAGACCCGCGTTACGACAATGTCATTCTGCATGTGGTTTACGAAATGGATCATCACGTCCCCGCGAACATTCCCGTTCTTGAGTTGAAAAATCACATTATTCCGGGGCAATGGGAAACCGTTCAGCAATGGAAAAGTATGCGAGACCATATTCCATGCGGAGGAAATTTTGGAGATGTGCGCAGTGTGGTTCGAACCAATTGGATCAATCGCATGGCCGTTGAACGCCTTGAAAGACGAGTGTCTGAATGGAGAAGTCGATCAACGGAGCTGAATGGCGATCTCTTGCAACTCTTTTACGAAAAGTTTTTTAGAGCCTTTGGTTTTGGTTTGAACGGTGAATTGTTTGAGCAAGTAGCCGCTCGGTTTTCTTTTCGAAGTGCATTGCGTTTAATGGATGAGCCGGAACTCATGAAGTCTGTCCTTCTTCAATTGTTTGGGTTTGAAAGGCCACGGATGAAGGTTGTTGTTTGGAAACAAGCGACGGCACTTATTGAAGCCAATCAATGGGCAATACTCACGCCCCAAGCACTGAACACGGGAAAAATTCGTCCGCGCCGAAGTAACAAAGTTCGGGTGGAACAACTGGCAGATGAACTTCCACACATATCTCGCTGGTGGAACATGATTTTTAACAAAGCAGAAATTGGCGAATGGAAATCGGAGTTTTATCGAAAGGGAAGGGTCAATCCGTTATTTGCGCATTTAGCGGTGAATGTTTTTGCCCCGTTGTTATTTTTTCTTCATGAAAGGAAAATGGATGAATCCTATGCGGAAAGAGCATTGGAAATTCTTGAATTAATTCCCTTGGAAGACAATCGTGTAACGCGTTTATGGAAAATTCATGATGTAGTTGGAAAGAATGCGTTGGAATCACAAGGGCTGATTCATTTGTATGGAATGTATTGCGAGTCGAGAAAATGCTTAAATTGCGCTCTAGGAGCCGAAAAACTTAAGCGAAATGAATTTAATGAAGTCCTTATTTGATTTTTGCGAACTGCGATTCTTCGGGGTTTGCGAACTATTGGGTAAGAAACTGGATATGAATTCGAATCGAATTCGACTGTCATTCGTTTACCTCTCTTTCCTTACGTTTGGTTCTCCCATAGTCATCTACTTGGTACTTCACTTTTGGCAAAAGCATTCGCTCGCTGAATTTCGTTTGCGAAAGAAGAACAGAATTTGGGAGTTAGACTAACTTTTTTCGAAGCTATTCCATTGAAAGCTTGGAAGTTTGAAAGTTTTTCGTACTTTTGCCGTCCATTTTAAAATAAATATATCATGAATCGTTACGAAACTGTTTTCATTTTGACTCCCGTGCTGTCTGATGATCAGGCGGCGGAAACAGTAGAAAAGTTCAAAAAATTTCTGAAAGGAAAGGACGCTTCAATTAAACACGAAGAGAACTGGGGCTTACGCAAGTTGGCTTACCCTATTCAGAAAAAATCAACTGGTTTCTACTACCTTATGGAATTTGAAGCTGCTGGAGATGTTATTGGTGTTTTAGAAACCGAATTCCGTCGCGATGAGCGCGTTATTCGCTTCTTAACAACGGTAATGGACAAATTCCACTTGGAATATGCAGAAAGCCGCAGAAACAAATTAAAAGAAAAGAAAGCCGCTACTAAAGAGGCATAACCTTAAAACATTGAACCCATGAGCGATAATTCAGAAATCCGCTACCTCAATCCAATTGATATTGAAACCAAACAAGCAAAATATTGCCGTTTCAAGAAATCAGGTATCAAATATATTGACTACAAAGACGGAGACTTCTTATTGAAGTTATGCAACGAGCAAGGAAAAATTCTTCCTCGTCGTCTTACAGGAACTTCGTTGAAATACCAGCGTAAAGTTTCTCAAGCTATTAAGAAAGCTCGTCATTTGGCCTTGATGCCATACGTAGCAGATATGTTGAAATAAATTTAAGGAGGACTAGGCCATGCAAATTATATTAAAAGAAAACATTGAGAAATTAGGTGCTAAGGACGAGATTGTAGCTGTGAAAGCAGGTTACGCTCGTAACTACCTAATCCCAAGAGGATATGCTGTTCCTGCAACAGATTCAGCATTGAAAATGCACGCAGAAAACTTGAAGCAACGCGCTCATAAGGAAACAAAAATTTTGGCTGAGGCGCAAGCAATTGCTGAGAAGATTGCTACAGTAAGCATTAAGTTGACTACAAAGGCTTCTGATACTGGAAAGATCTTCGGTAGCATCAACACTATTCAACTTTCTGAAGCTTTGGCGAAGGAAGGTTTTGCAATAGACAGAAAGAGCATTAGTATCTCTGAAGAGCACATCAAGAACCTTGGTACATACGAGGCTCGTGTAAAGTTGCACAAAGAAGTTAGCGCTACTTTCAACTTCGATGTAGTAGGCGAATAAATAGCATATAAGTTATTCTTGAAAAGGCCCGATTTAGGGCCTTTTTTTGTACCTCAGTTTTTCTAATCTAAATTCGCTCGTATGCAATTCAAATTGATAACAGATTTCACACCAGGGGGTGATCAGCCAACGGCTATTCATGATTTGGTTAAGGGTGTGAATGACAATGAAAAATATCAAACATTGCTCGGTGTTACCGGAAGTGGTAAGACTTTTACTATTGCTAATGTAATTCAGCAAACACAACGGCCAACGCTTATTCTAAGTCATAATAAAACTCTTGCGGCGCAATTATACTCGGAGTTCAAGCAGTTCTTTCCAGAGAATTTGGTCGAGTATTTTGTGAGTTATTACGACTACTATCAGCCAGAAGCCTATCTGCCTGTTACGAATACTTACATCGAAAAAGACTTAAGCATAAATAAGGAAATTGAAAAGCTTCGTCTTGCTGCGACTAGTGCATTATTGAGCGGAAGACGCGATGTAATTGTCGTTGCGAGTATTTCGTGCATATACGGAATTGGTAATCCGCAGGAATTTCATAAAAGCGTTATTCCCATTCACGTGGGAATGAAGTTGGGAAGACAGTCCTTTTTGTATAAGTTGGTAGAGTCTTTATACAGCAGAACTAACGCGGAATTAGAACGCGGAATGTTTAGGGTGAAAGGCGATACAGTAGATATTTTCTTGGCCTATGCCGATTATGCTTTACGTGTAGTGTTTTTCGGGAATGAAATTGAAAGCATAAAAATGTTGGATCCAGTTTTAGGAAAAACGTCTACCTCATTCGACCAGACAACCATCTTTCCTGCGAACTTATTTGTTACATCGAAGGAAACGTTGCATGATGCCATCTGGCAGATTCAACAAGACATGGTGGTGCAGACAGCAAACTTTAACAAGGAAGGGAAAACGCTCGAAGCGAAACGATTGGAAGAGCGCGTGAATTACGATATTGAAATGATGAAGGAACTCGGGTATTGCTCGGGTATTGAGAATTACAGTAGGTACTTTGATCGAAGACAGCCAGGTGAGCGCCCTTTCTGTTTGCTCGATTATTTTCCAGATGATTTTTTAATGGTTATTGATGAGAGCCACGTTTCGGTTCCTCAGGTAGGCGCTATGTTTGGAGGAGATCGTTCACGAAAGGTGAACTTGATTGAACACGGATTTCGATTGATTTCAGCAATGGATAATCGCCCCTTGACTTTCGACGAATTCGAGTCAATTCAGAACCAGGTCATCTTCGTTTCTGCAACTCCTGCCGATTTCGAATTACGCAAAACGGAAGGTGTTGTTGTTGAACAAGTCGTTCGTCCTACAGGGTTGCTCGATCCACCTATTGAAGTGCGCCCTTCGTTGAATCAAGTCGATGATTTGATGAATGAAATTCAGAAGACAATTGAGGCTGGAGAGCGTGTTTTGGTGACAACATTAACCAAGCGCATGGCTGAAGAACTTCACAAATACCTAGACCGAATGAATGTAAAGTGCAGATACATTCACAGTGAAGTGGACACACTTGAACGGATAAATATTCTTGGGCAATTGCGTGAAGGGGAGATTGATGTACTTATCGGAGTGAATCTGTTGAGGGAAGGTTTAGATCTTCCGGAAGTTAGCTTAGTTGCTATTTTAGATGCGGATAAGGAAGGTTTTTTAAGGAATAGAAGATCTCTCACGCAGACAGCGGGAAGAGCTGCAAGAAATGTGCACGGAAGGGTTATTTTTTACGCCGATAAAATAACCGGAAGTATGGCCCAAACCATTGATGAAACTGAACGTAGAAGGCAAAAGCAAATGGAGTTTAACACATTGAATGGAATAGAGCCTACGCAAATATTCAAGCATAAAACATCTATACTTCGTCAGGCAAGCGACATTATGGAAATGAAGCCGCGTGTTTATTCCGAAGTCGATTTTGCCAAGCCTTCAATTGCCGCAGATCCAGTAATGGCGAACTGGGGAGAAAAAGAAATTCAAAAGGCAATGTCTGCTGCTAGACGCAAAATGGAAAAAGCGGCAGAGAATTTGGAATTCATGGAAGCAGCCGAATACAGAGACGAAATGAAGGCCTTGGAAGAAAGATTAACAGAATTATATTCAAATCCATTATGAAAAAGCACTTAGTCGTTTATTTAGCCACAATCCTCGTGGTAATTTTTGCTTCTTGCAAGCGAAGTAAGGAAGTGGCAGTGGTTCCAGCAAAGGAATTTCCGAGCATTGAGAATATTTTACCCTTACAACTTCCTTCGGAAACTAATTTTAAAGGACTTTCAGATAATTTTGAAGTTTTAGAGACTCACCAAGACGGTGGTTTCTTAATAGTCAAAGTTGCTTATTCCGGCGGTTGCAATGAACATTTTTTCGAAGCGTCATGGGATGAAATGTACATGAAGAGTTTGCCTCCTCAAGTGAATGTTCGGCTTACGCATGTAAACAATGACGATGCTTGCCGAGCTAGAATAGAGAAAGAAGTGGCAATTGATTTACGTAAGTTGTTTTTGAATACCCCCAATAATGTGATGGTTATTTTAAATGGAAATGCAGAGGGGAAAATCCTTGTAGCTCCTCAAGAATAGGAATTTCAGTCGTATAGCATTTTGTTATTTGGTTTTCGTTGGATTGAATTATCTTCACGATTGAAACCAAATATCATATGATAAAAAAACTACTTTCTGTATTCGCGTTTTCGTTTGCTTTCGCAGCAACGGCTCAAGTTTCTTTCGGCGGATTCCCTTTTAATTGGGAAGATAAGCACGTGAGTTCTCAAATTTCTTTCGCAACAATGCCAGCCATTGATCTGGAGGCATTGGCCGCTGAGGATGCGGTTGTTGATCAATACAAAGAAGCGCCTTACCGCTTCGGTTTCGAACATGAAACCGCATTCGGAATTAATCAAGCTTCATGGAGATCAATCGATAATGATAAAAGCATGTGGCAATTCGGAATTGAATGTGCTGGCGCAAGAACAATCAATTTAATTTTCGAAGATTTTTATCTTCCAAAAGGCGCAGAGATGTTCATTTGGTCTGCTGATCGCGAAGAGTTTTTGGGTTCGTTCAATCATAAAAACAATCAAGAGTATCGAGTTTTAGCGACTTCAATTTTACAGCATGATAAGGTTGTTGTTGAAGTGCAAGCTTTGAATTCAGTAAAAGAGCAAGTGTCTTTTGTTATTTCAATGGTTGTGCACGGATACCGTCCGGTATTGATAAACCACTTTGCAGATTTCGATGAAGATCGCGGCCCTTATGGAACAAGTGGTTCTTGCAACAATAATGTGAATTGCCCTGTTGGTGCGGCTTGGCAAGTTGAGAAGAGGTCGGTAGGTTTGATATTAAGCGGAGGAAGTGCCAGCTGCACAGGTGCTTTGGTGAACAACACCGCTAACGACGGAACACCTTATTTCCTAACGGCTAACCACTGCTATTCCGCGGGTGCCACTCCAAGTTGGGTGTTTGTTTTCAATCACGAAACGACAGGATGTACAGGTTCTACAGGTCCAACAAATCAAACGATTTCAGGATGTACTTTAAGAGCAAAGAATGCCGGAAGCGATTTTTGCCTGGTTCAATTAAGTTCAACCCCTCCGGCAAATTACAATGTGCAGTATGCTGGTTGGGACGCAAGCGATGCAGCAACAGTTACCTCAGCTACTTGCATTCATCATCCTTCAGGAGACTTAAAAAAGATTTCATTTGAGAACAATGCAGTTCCGCAAGGGACGTGGTCAGGTGCGCAAACATGGGATGTTCAGCAGTGGGATGACGGTATTACAGAACCAGGTTCTTCGGGATCTCCGC
The DNA here is from genome assembly GCA_945881835.1 of Chryseobacterium gleum. Classification (GTDB taxonomy): domain Bacteria; phylum Bacteroidota; class Bacteroidia; order Flavobacteriales_D; family Sanyastnellaceae; genus CAIZGX01. Next base: position 27,638 of record CAMCVP010000003.1, read on the forward strand.
TATTCGACCAGAACCATAGAATCATTGGACAATTGTTCGGTGGCGGTTCTGCTTGTAATGGGGCAAATGAAAACGGACAAGGCGATTCTTACGGAAGATTTGGAGTAAGTTGGGACGCGGGGGCATCTGCTTCTTCACGATTGAAGGAATGGTTAGATCCAGGTAATACAGGAATGCAAATTGTTGATGGTTATCCAACAGGGGCAGTTGTTGCACAAATAGATGCCTCAGCAGCGAGCATTACAAATGTTCCTTCTAATATTTGCGGATCTTCAGTCTCTCCTGTTTTCTCTTTGATGAACAATGGCGCAACTACTTTAACATCATGCACAATTCAGTACACGGTGAATGGCGGTTCTGTCCAAACGATTAACTGGACGGGTTCAATTGCGCAATACGGTTCTACGAATGTTAATCTTCCAGCTATAACGCTTACAAACGGTTCCAATACCATTGTTGTTACCGTTGCGAATCCGAACGGTTCAACCGATGAGAACGCAAACAACAACTCTGTTTCGATCTCGTGCAACGCTATAGTAGGCCCCACAGTGACTGTAAACGTAGATATCACTTTCGATAATTATTCGGAAGAAACTTCTTGGGAGATTATTCAAAATGGAAACGTATTGGCTTCTTCCAATGGCTTATACCCTGCCGGAGGAACTTCAATCAGTGAAACGGTATGTCTGGCTCCGGGATGTTATGATTTTGTAATTAGTGACGATTATGGTGATGGTCTTTGTTGCACATACGGCAACGGAAGTTACGAGGTGTCAGACGCAACGGGTGCGTCATTAGCGGCGGGCGGGACTTTCACAAATTCTGAAACGACCAACTTCTGTGTTTCGGGAAGTAGTGTTGAAGGTATAATTGAAACAACGATTACACTTTATCCAAACCCAGCTCAAAACGAAATTCAATTGATTGGTGCGTTGGCAAACTCTTCTTTGTACATAATCGATGTTGCTGGAAATGTAGTTGTTTCAACCAAAACAATGAGCGCAAATGTTAAGGTAGATACATCTTCATTGGCAAATGGATATTATATCGTGAAGTTGGTTTCTGCAGGAAAAGTAGATTCTCTTCCGTTAATCATTAAAAAGTAAATAGATTCTCATCTATTGTGAATAAAAAGGCCCGTCTAACGGGCCTTTTTTATTGCTGCAAACTGAAGTGCAGAGTAATTTCGCAAGACTCATGGAAAAAACATTCGCAATTTGGATTTGGAACTTCTCAGTAATTGAATTGACGCTGCTTTCTATCGTAGCACTGTCGTTTCTTGTTCAGGTCTATTACAACTTGAAGTATTTCTTATCAGCGACAAAGGGAAAGAAAGTAGAAGGTGATTCACCAGATGGCGTTTCAGTGATCGTTTGCGCGCGAAACGAAGAAGCGAACTTGATGGAACTTATTCCAATAATAATGGAACAAGATTTTCCCAAGTTTCAATTAATCGTTGTGAACGATAGCAGCTGGGACGATACCGCAGATATACTAAAAGCACTTCAGGTTTCTTATCCGAGTATTCACATCATTGAAATCAATGAAGACAAGCAATTAATGCAGGGAAAGAAATTTGCATTGACGCTTGGAATTAAGGCGGCTATTCATGATGTTGTGCTACTAACCGACGCAGACTGTAGACCCGCAAGTCGGAATTGGATTTCTGAAATGACCAGGGGAATAGGAGAAAGGAAGGAAATTACACTTGGATTCAGCAATTACAAGAAGTATCCGGGCTATTTGAATAAGTTTATTCGATTCGACGCTTTTATAGCGGGATTGAATTACTTAGGGTTTGCCAAAACAGGCAAGCCGTACATGGGTGTTGGAAGAAACCTGTGCTACACAAAAACTGCGTTTTTTCGCATAGGAGGATTTAGAACACATTACAAATTGGCATCGGGTGACGATGATTTGTTCGTAAAAGAAGCATCCTCCGCTCGTAATACTCAGAATGCATTTCATTACGACGCGCAGACAATATCAGAGCCTCACAAAACCTGGTCTAAATGGGCGTTCCAGAAGAAACGTCATTTTACAACAGCCCCGCTTTACAAATTTGGTGTGAAGTTTTCTTTGATGCTTTGGCCTTCAACATATTTTACATTGTGGATTTCGGCGATTACATTGTCAATCATTTATCAGAACCCAATGCTCTGGTCTGTTTTAGGAGGAATAATTTTCTTAAGGTATATCATACAATTTATTGTTTTAAATGTGTCTTGCAATAGACTGAAACTATCGAAGGACATTCTTTGGCTGTTCCCATTGTTAGAGAAGCATCTTTTTTTAGTACATTCGGTCCTTTACCTGCATAACCTCGTGCGTAAACCTCAGAAATGGAATTGATAGAGCACTTATCGGATAAAGCCAAAAAGGACTACCAGCTTGTGATGCGAGCACTGAACGACAAAGATCAGCGCGCCTACACTGAAATTATGGGCAGGTACAAAGATTCGGTTTACTTCATGTTGCTCAAAATGGTCAATAATTCCGATGATGCAGAGGACTTAACCATTGAAACATTTAGCAAAGCTTTTAAACGTCTAGACCAATACTCGCCGCAATTTGCCTTTTCAACCTGGTTGTTCAAAATAGCTTCTAATCATTCCATTGATTTTATCCGGAAGAAAAGAATTAAGGCAATTTCCATTGATCAAGGATTCTCAAAAGATGACGGAGAATCATACGTTATCCCAGTGAAGGAGGATAGCTTAGACCCCGAAGAGGCTATGCAAAAAGATGAGCGTATTCAACGTATGCGCGATGTTGTTGAGAAATTGAAACCGCGTTACAAACGATTGGTTGAATTAAGATATTTTGAAGAAAAATCATACGAGGAAATCTCTGAGATTTTAGAATTACCCCTAGGAACGGTAAAAGCACAACTCTTCCGTGCACGCGATTTCATGTTTGATTTAATGAAAACTACCAAGGGTAACTTTTAATGTCAATAAGAGAAAAACTATCTCCTTACTTCACGTTTACGGAAGTGCAGTGGGAACAATTCCAAAAATTAGAGGAAGTCATTTTAGACTGGAATCAACGTGTAAATGTTGTTTCAAGAAAAGACACCAGCGAATTTGTAGAACGTCATGTTCTGCATAGTCTGAGTATCTTTAAGTTCCTTCCCTTCACACCAAAATCAAATGTCTTGGACTTGGGAACCGGTGGCGGCTTTCCAGGACTGCCTTTAGCCATTGCCAATCCAGAAACAGAGTTTTTGTTGGTAGATAGCATTGGTAAGAAAATTATGGTCGTTAATGAAGCCATTGAATTCATTGGCTTAAAAAACGTAAAAACCGTTCATGGAAGGGTAGAAGCGGTAAAAGGTCAATTCGATTTTGTGGTGAGTCGCGCTGTTGCACCTGCCGAAGAACTGTTAATGTGGACAAGAGGTAAGTACAAAAAGGAAGACCAGAACGGAATTCCAAATGGACTTATCTGCTTGAAAGGTGGCGACCTAAAAGAAGAGCTTAAATCCTTGAAGAAGCATGCGGAAGTCTTCGACTTATCGCAATACTTCTCTCAAGAATTATTCGAAACGAAGAAGTTAGTCTACATTCCTCAATAATTATTCTTTCTCAAGAGCATTCCTGAAATGGTAGTGCTCTGTTACTCGTTCTTCGTTGGTTTTGTACGGACGAATAGTTCCCTTTTTGTCACTGAAAAAGCAGGGGTTGTGTTTTCCTTGATGTTCAACAGATTGAACAGCAGTGCTGCAGGAGATAAGGAATGAAGACATTCCAAATACAGCCAATAATAATTTAACTTGTTTCATTGTGCGAATATTTTCAGTTAGGGTAATTGATGGAATTCTAATGAGAATGCCCTCTACTTAAAACAAAAAAGGCCCTGGAAGGGACCTTTTTCGCAAACCTGCAAGGGAATTTTGAAACCAACACGCAGCTTGGAACTGCGTAACCAATTAATAGACGGAATGTTAACGGAAAGGTTGCCTTAGTTTTTTAAAGAAATTTATATCCAACACCTCTTATGGAAAGAAACCGTTTAACTGCGCTTGGGTGCGATTCGAAAATCTTCCTGAAGTTGAGTATGAAGTTATCAATGGTTCGATTGTGCGTCACCGTGTCGTAGCCCCAAACTTTCTCAAGTATCTCCTCGCGACTTACTGCCTCGCCCTGTTTTGAAATAAGCAGTTTCAGGAGCATGGTCTCACGCTTGGTAATCGCAACCAAACCATCTGGGGTTTGTACTTCATATTTGTTGAAGTGTATTGTGCAAGATCCAATACTAAATGTCTCTAAATCTTCGATGGTCTTGTGTCCGTCTGATTTGCGGACAATTAACTTTTTGCTTCGAAGTAAAAGTTCTTCCCACTCGAAGGGTTTGGCCAAGTAATCGTCTCCTCCAACCTTTAATCCTTCCACTTTGTCCTTTCCTGTACCTTTTGCAGAAAGGAAAAGGACTGGCGTGTGATTTCCTCCTAATCGCAGTGTTTCACAAATGGATACGCCATCCATCTCTGGAAGCATTACATCGAGAATAATTAAATCGAAAAATTTTTCTTGAGCGGCTTTTAATGCAGCAAGACCGTTCGACTCCACGAACACATCGAACCCTTCCATTTCAAAATTTAATTTTAACGTTTTTGAAATGGAATTCTCATCTTCTGCAATGAGCAATCGGTATGTGTCTTGGGTGTTTTTCACCCCGCAAATTTATGCTACCTTGCACGCAAAATTGAGTTATGGACCATAAATTCCATCCGGAAAATATGATCTCGCATCTGGGGATCGAAATTTTAAAGATTGAGCCAGGACGTGTCGAAGCAAGAATGCCTGTAGATAAACGGACCATTCAACCCTTCGGTTTGTTGCACGGTGGTGCTAGCGCAGTGTTAGCGGAAACCATTGGAAGCATTGGTGCGCATGAGAGTGTGAAAGAAGAAGGCGGAATAGCTGTAGGTCTAGAACTGAATATTAATCACCTCAAATCGGCCAAAACCGATTTCGTCTATGGCGTGGGAGAACCCATTCATATAGGCAGAAGCACGCAAGTGTGGGACGTGAAGATTCGCGATCATGCTGGAAATCTAATCGCGATTGCGCGGCTAACAGTAATGGTGAAATACGCGCAATGAGTATTATTCGCTTGCGTCTTCCGCAAGAAGATATAGAGAAGAACGCAGATGCTGCGCGTTCATTTGTTTTGAAAAGCGATTTTCGAGGTGAAGTGAACCGGGGTAGTTCCGATTCAGAATATGCAGAGTCTGTTGCACAAGGTGTTGCACTTTTGAAGCAAGATGAAGCAAGGAAAATAGTTTTAAGCAGAATCATTTCCTTTCCACATCAAGGACTGACAGCCGGTTCAATCTTCGCTGCGTTGAACGAAAAGTTTCCGAGTGCTGCTGTTTTTGCCTTCATCGACGAACATGAAGTGTCATGGATAGGGGCATCGCCGGAATTGCTTTTTAGGAAACGCGGAGAGGTTTATCAGACCATAAGTTTAGCAGGAACACGTAAGACGGGAAGTGAAAAACCTTGGGGCGAAAAAGAGAGAGAGGAGCAACGCTTGGTGACCGATTTCATTCAACAAGAATTAGAAAACGTAGGTGCTGAAAATATTGTTTTGGGGGAAGTGAAGTCTCGCAGTGCGGGTTCGGTAGAGCATTTGTGTACGGAAATTCAATTTGAATATAGTGGCGACTGGAAGAACGTGATGAAGGCTTTGCATCCCACCCCTGCAGTATGCGGATTGCCGCGGGCAGAAGCTATGCGATTGATTCAGCAATTGGAAAAACACGATCGCGAATATTACACGGGTTTAATTGGAATGGAACAAGGAAGCAGCGTCGACGTCTATGTAATTTTACGTTGCATGAAACTTTCCACCAACAGAATCGACGTATTCGTTGGGGCAGGCATAACAGATGCAAGCGTTCCAGAATTGGAAGCACGCGAAACCCGTTGGAAGGCGGAGTCACTCACAGAGGTAATTTTTTAATTTTTGAACGATTCATTCATCGCGGTGTTTCTATCTTCGTGGCCCGCATGAAAATCTCTTCGAAAAAAGTTGTGTCAGAACTTATGGGCGCCCTGAAAGGCGCATCCATAGCTGATGTAATTATTACACCCGGTTCTCGAAATGCGCCTTTCAGTATTTCTCTGGCGAACGATTCTTTTTTTCAATTGTTCTCCATCGTTGATGAACGCTCTGCAGCATTTTTCGCATTGGGTCTTTCACAACAAACGAAGAACCCCACAGTGCTCATTTGCACCAGTGGAACGGCTTTGTTGAATTATGCCCCAGCCATTGCAGAAGCCTATTATCAGCGTATTCCATTGCTCGTTATTTCAGCCGACAGACCCGAAGAGTGGATCGATAGAGGAGAAGGGCAGAGCATTCGTCAGAACAATGTCTTTCAGAATTACGCAGATTATTCTGCTGCTTTGTTTGCCGATGAGAAAGAAGCATCGATTCGGAATAGAGAAATAATTCAAAAGACCTTTCAATACTTGCTTTCGAACAACGGCCCTGTTCATTTGAATGTCCCCTTTCAAGAGCCTTTGTATGGGTTAATCGATTGCGACGAACTTCCCGTTTTCAATTTTGAAAAACCGAACCTTCAATTTGAAATTTCGAGAAATGTTATCGATACCCTTCATCAAGCGGAAAGAATTATGGTACTTGTTGGGCAGCACGATTATCAGGACTTTTCGAAAGAAATCGATCAATTCAATTCGTTACAACAGGTCGTCGTGTTCACTGAGACCCACGCCAATGTGAACATTGAAAATGCGTTTCCGTGCATCGATAGAATGATTATGGGGTTGGGCGATGAGGCAGAGCGGGCGCTGGCTCCAGATGTGCTGATTACCGTGGGAACGAATATCATTTCAAGAAAAATCAAAGCGATTTTAAGAGCAGCAAAGCCCAAGCACATTCAAGTTGGCTTGAATGAAAAGGCTATGGATACGTTCGATTGCCTTCATGAGCAGTGCAATGTTTCTCCACAAGATTTTTTCAATGCGTTGAATGAAATTCAGAGCAAATCGGATTGGAAGAACAACCTGCTTTCCATTCAAGATAATCAGATCAAGCAAGTGGAAGCCTGGTTGCCCAGCGCTCCTTTTTCCGACATAACTGTTTTTTCAACGTTGTTGAAGTTTATTCCAGATGGAATGAATGTCCAAATGGGAAACAGTTCGGTAGTTCGATACATTCAGCTTTTCAATCAGAATAAGAAGCTAACCTATTTCGGTAACCGCGGTGTAGCGGGAATAGACGGTTCCACAAGCACTGCTATTGGCGCGGCTTGGAAGACGAAGAAACCAACCTTACTCATTTCTGGAGACTTGTCGTTTCACTACGACAGCAACGCCTTTTGGAACAATTACCTTTCAAGCGAATTGAAGGTGATTGTGATCAACAACGGTGGCGGGGGTATTTTTCGAATCATAGACGGGTCGAAAGACACCGCTCATCTTGAACAGTTTTTCGAAACCGCGCACAGCAGCAAGTCCATCAGAGGCATTGCAGATTTATATAATTTGAATTATTTCAGCGCAGCGAATATTGATGAATTGAATCAGACACTACCTTTGTTTTTCAATCAGAACAACGTTTCTGTGTTGGAAATATTTACACCGAAAGAAGATAATCCGAAGGCATTAGACGCCTTCTTTCAACATACAAAAAAGATATGATTGCACAGTGGACATCCATTAAAGATTACGAGGATATTCGATTTGAATTCTATGAAGGCATTGCGAAAATCACAATTAACAGACCCCAAGTATACAACGCGTTCAGACCACAAACGAATGTGGAAATGATTGACGCTATGGACATTTGTCGCGAGCGTCAAGACATTGCTGTTGTTGTTTTAACCGGTGAAGGCGACAAAGCGTTTTGTAGTGGAGGTGATCAGAATGTGAAAGGTGTTGGTGGATACGTTGACGAGCGCGGAGTGCCTCGTTTGAATGTATTGGATTTGCATAAGCGCATTCGCGAACTGCCTAAGCCTGTTATTGCAATGGTCAATGGTTATGCTATTGGTGGCGGACACGTGCTGCACGTAGTATGCGATTTAACCATTGCTTCAGATAACGCACGTTTCGGGCAAACAGGTCCGAAAGTGGGAAGTTTCGATGCTGGATTTGGATCGAGTTACTTGGCTAGACAAGTAGGTCAAAAGAAAGCGCGTGAGATTTGGTTCTTGTGTGAACAATATACCGCCGCAGAAGCGGAAGCCATGGGTATGGTGAATAAGGTTGTGAAGTTGGAAGAGCTAGAGGCAACAACCATTCAATGGTGCAAGACTATTATGAAAAGAAGCCCGTTGGCTATTCGAATGATCAAGCGCGGATTAAATGCTGAACTCGACGGTCAGCGAGGATTAATGGAATTCGCCGGTGACGCAACATTGTTGTATTATTTGACTGAAGAAGCACAAGAAGGTAAGAAGGCCTTCCTAGAAAAACGCGACCCTGACTTCCAACAATTTCCGAAGTTTCCATAATGTTTAAGAATTGGATAACAGCGATGCGCTTACGAACGCTTCCTTTAGCTGCTGCGGGTATTCTTGCGGGTAGCGCGGGTTTGAAGCCGGAGCTATTTTCGTCTTCTATTTTCACGCTGGCTTTGCTGACCGCTGTGGCTTTGCAGATCTTTTCGAATTTAGCTAATGATTACGGTGATTTTCAAAATGGCGCAGACAGCAAGGATCGTGTAGGCCCTGCACGCATGGTGCAAAGCGGAAAGATTACCGCAGAGCAAATGAAGCGCGGTCTTTATGTCTCTGGCGCAATTGCTTTCGCTTTGGGTGTTTTGTTGTTGAATGATGTTTTTGTAGTGAAGAAAGATTGGCTTGGATTCGGAATTTATTTGGGAGTCGGTATCTCAGCCCTTTGGGCGGCGTTCAGATATACCGCGGGAAAGAATCCTTACGGATACAAAGGGCTTGGAGATTTGTTTGTATTCTTATTTTTCGGAGTGGTTTCGGTAGTGTCTATGTCTTATTTTCTATCTGGAAATGTTGGCGTCATTGCTATTTTGAATACCATTATCGTGGGAATGCTGAGTATGGCAGTTCTTCACTTGAACAATCTTCGCGATCATGTTTCCGACGCGAAAGCCGGCAAGCACACCTTGGTGGTGAAGCTCGGTTTTGAAAAAGGAAAGAAACTGCATTTCGTTTGGTTAGGAACTGCCTTCATGGCTGCTGTTATTGAAGTGTTCATTACCCCCGCGCATTACGCATTCTATTTGCTTCCGTTTGTGATACTTGTGGTTCATGCGAAAAAAGTTTATTCCTGCACGAATCCGCAGCTTCTCGATTCTGAATTGAAGAAAGTTGCTCTTTCAACTTTCGCAATGGCGTTGCTATTGCTCATTTTTTTACCCAACGTGTAAGTTCAAATTGTATATTTGAGCATGTCTTCAAACAGAGAAATTAAAGGAATAGCCATAGCGTATTTGCTTGCAATTGTTGGAACAATTCTATCCAATGAAACGTTCGTGTTAAAAGATATAGTGCATGTTCTGAAGTCTATTCCTCCATATCGAAACACCCAAGAGATTTATTTCATTTGGTTTGGTTTCTTCCCTTCATTATTTCTTTTTTTGAATGGCTATACGATGACTCTCGCTTTTAAGGCGAAGAAACAAAGTAGAAGGCGATTAATGGGACACTACAGCAGAAGAGGATTGGTTCTATTGGCATTAGGTTTATTGTTTGTCGGCTTTTGGCCAGCGAATATTCTCATAATTTCGGGAATTTGTTTTTTTGTTTCGCCCATGTTTATTCGCTGGGAGTCGTTAGTTCTTCAGATATTATTGTTTTCCATTTTGTTGCTTTCAACAGTTTTAGGAAATCTAGAAGTCCCAATTTACCCGTCTTATTCGGGTATAAAAATTCTTGAATCGAATGGAATGAATATCGTTGGATTCTTGTTTTTTAATGGCTATTACTCTGTACTTCCTTGGATTTCATTTTTCATTTTAGGAATCATTTTCGGAAAGACTCATGTCCGCGTGAAAGGTTGGTTTCCCCCCATTTCAATTTTAGGTGCAGTGTTAATGCTCGTTGGAATTTTAGTACAACCCTTCTTGAATAAATTAAGCGGAGATATTGGAGGCTTAGATGTTTTTTCGAATGACTTGCTCGGAATTCGCTTCCATAGTTTTTCGTTTGTGCTCTTCGAATCGGGAGCGATTCTACTTGCGGTGAATGCGATTAATTATTTTGGAAAGAAGTGGAATCAAACCGAAACGGGAGCGAAAATCATTGGTTTGATCGACAGATTTTCGTCATCGAAATACACGTTGTACTTTTTTGTTTGCGCTCAGACAGGAATACTTTGGGCTTTAGTAAAAGGAGGCAATCAAGCACGCATATATTGGTTTAAGCCCATTTACATTCTCATTCCGGCTTCTCTCGCAATGTTAGGACTATCCTTCGCCCTGGTGCTTTGGTGGAAAAAGAGAGTAACCGATAAGGCTCCGGTTGAGTGGTTACTCAAGAACATTTCAGGTTCTCGGAAATGAGATGGAAATTTGATCATCGAATCCTCTACTTCAATAATCCCGCGAAAACAAGTCGCGATGTTCTAACAGAACGCGAAAGTTGGATATTGCAGTTGCTAGATAGTGAAGGAAGGGTGAGTGGAGAAGGCGAGGTAGCTCCGTTATGGGGACTCAGCTTTGAAACCAAAGAAGAGGTGATTTCAGAATTGAATCGATTGGTTGATTCGGAAAATTTCAAAAGCATATCATCTAAGGTGTCTTCTGTTCAATGCGCCATAGATGTGGCATTGGCTGGTTATTCTTCCAACACAAAAGATTTTCCGTTTATACCCCAATCGGTATTGCATTCAATTCCGATTAACGGATTAATTTGGATGAACGATATTGAAGAGATGCGTCTAGCAGCTCGAAAGAAATTCGATGAAGGAAGCCGTTGCATCAAACTTAAAATTGGCGCATTGGATTTCAGCGATGAATTGAATTTGATTCGTGAAATTCGATCGTGGGGAAATGAAGAAGAACTTACCATTCGCGTTGATGCCAACGGCGCATTTCGCGCGGAAGAAGCGCTAGATAAACTGCAGCAGTTATCGGAATTCAGATTACACAGCATTGAGCAACCCATTAAGGCGGGTCAATTGGAGGCCATGTTCAAGTTGTGCGCTGAATCGCCCGTTCCAATTGCCTTCGATGAAGAATTGATTGGAAGTTGCCCCAATAATTTCGAGCCGTTTTTGCATTTGGGTAAACCCGCTTACCTTGTTGTGAAGCCCTCACTTCACGGAGGTTATACCGCTGCTGAACATTGGAAGAACTGGGCCGATGAACACGGCATTGGTTTTTGGGTAACGTCTTCGTTGGAAAGCAATGTAGGCTTAAACCACCTGGCCAATTGGGTGTGTAAGATGAAGTTGGAAGGAGTTCAAGGATTGGGCACGGGCAGTTTATTCAAAAACAATAGTGAATCATTGTGGAAGGTGAAAGGCGAATTTCTAATTCCTATTGAGGTATGATCAATGAAATTCAATCTGGAAGAGATATGCAAGAAGCCTACGCTGCTCTTGAAAATGAATGGAACAATTCAGAAGTTATTTCTTTCCAGACATCAGGATCTACAGGGACTCCGAAGGTGATCACATTTACGAAAGAGCAGGTCATCCGCTCTGCCCAAAGAACCGCAACTTTCTTCAACCTAAATAAGAATGCTGAGGTGTTTTGTGCATTACCTCCCATTTATGTCGCGGGAAAAATGATGGCTTTGAGAGCAATAATCAATGAATGGAACTTGTCTTGGCAAACGCCTTCGACCCATCCTGATATTCCAGGTCATTACGATTTTGCGGCCTTCACTTCACAGCAGTGTATTCAAATAATAGAGAGCAATCCGAATTCTTTGAATCGGATCAAACATGTTTTACTTGGTGGAGGCCCAATTTCCGATACAGTACTTCAATTCGCGAACAAGATAGAATCATCTATTTGGGAAGGATATGGCATGACCGAAACCCTAACCCATGTTGCTCTTCGTAACTTGAAGTTAAATGAAGGGTTTCTTCCTTTAGAAGGAGTTCAAATTAATCAAGGAGCAAATGGTAACTTAATCGTTGAAGATACTTGGTTGAATTTGCCCGCGTTAGAGACAACAGATGTTATCGAATTTGTGGAAGAAGGATTCGTGGTGAAGGGTAGATTGGATCATGTAATCATTTCTGGAGGAGTGAAATTTTTTCCGGAAGAAATAGAACGAAGCCTTTCCAACCAAATCAATCAACCTTTCTACATTGGTTCTGTTCCCGACGAATTACTGGGAAGGAAAGTGGTACTTTATGTTGAAGGAGAAACCGACGCATCTCTTCAACATAAAATTGAAGCGTTGAATTTGGGAGTGCGAAAGCCAAGAGATATTGTTTTTGAAAATCAATTTAATCGAACCGCTAGCGGTAAAATCATTCGCAAATCATGAAAATAGTTTTTGCATCAGGAAATAAAAACAAGCTTCAAGAGATTCAAGCGGCTTTGCCTTTGGGAGTTGAAGTTGTGTCTATGCGCGATGTTGGAGTAAATGAAGAAATTCCGGAAACAACAGGAACATTAGAAGGAAACGCGGAACAGAAGGCACGATTCGTTTTTGAGAAAACGGGATTGGCCTGTTTTTCTGACGATACCGGATTAGAAATAGAGGCTTTGAACGGAAGGCCAGGAGTGGATTCGGCAATTTATGCTGGGGAGCCTCGCTCAAATGAGCGGAATATTGAAAAGGTGTTGAAGGAAATGGAAAGTCAGACCAATCGGAATGCACAATTCAGATCGGTCTTTTGCTATTGCTCGGAAGCAGGTACTTTTTATTTTGAAGGAATAGTGAGAGGGAAATTGGGTGTGGGTATTCGTGGTGAAGACGGTTTTGGATACGATGGAATCTTTCATCCGGAAGGCAATTCCCGCACCTTCGCTCAAATGAGCATTGAAGAAAAGAAATTGTTAAGTCACCGAGCAAAAGCCCTGAAAAAGTTCCTCGAATTTATCAAGCACAACTCTTAACACTTATGTGTATTTTTGCCCTTCCAATCTGAAACTATGGAAATTTATTTAGAATTTGAATCCCCGATAAAAGAGCTTCGTCAACAAATTGAGAAGTTAAGAGAGAGTGAGAAGAAGAATGGGGTAGATGTGCACGCGGCAATCGAAGACCTCGAGCGCGCTGTTATTGAAAAGACCAACGAGATTTATTCGAACCTTACCCCATGGCAACGTGTGTTGGTAAGCCGTCATCCAGAAAGGCCATATACCCTTCAATACATTGAAACGATGACAGAAGGCACTTGGGTTGAACAGCACGGAGACCGCACGGTAAAAGACGATAAAGCCATGGTTGGTGGATTCGGTTCTATCGATGGAAGAAGTGTTATGTTCATCGGTCAGCAGAAAGGTGCAAATACCAAAATGCGTAGCTACCGAAATTTCGGTATGGCTAATCCTGAGGGATATCGCAAGGCTTTACGCTTGATGAAATTGGCAGAGAAATTCAATAAACCTATTGTAACGCTCATTGATACTCCGGGTGCTTTTCCAGGATTGGAAGCAGAAGAACGCGGGCAAGGAGAGGCTATTGCGCGAAATTTATTTGAAATGATGCGTTTGAAGGTTCCGGTTATTTGCATCATTATTGGTGAAGGTGCTTCCGGTGGCGCATTGGGAATTGGTATTGGAGATCGCGTTTTAATGTTGGAAAACACATGGTATTCGGTTATTTCTCCGGAGTCTTGTTCAACTATTTTGTGGAGAAATACAGACCATAAGATGGAGGCTGCATCTGCGCTGAAACTCACGGCAGACGATATGTTTGCGAATAAATTGGTAGATGGAATTATTCGCGAACCGCAAGGCGGAGCGCACAATAATCCAGATGCTGCGGCTGTCTTGTTGAAGGAAGCCATCGTGAATGCGTTGAACGAATTAGAGCAACTTGGAGTTGAAGAACGCACACAGCAACGAATTGAAAAATTCTGCGCAATGGGCGTCGTTCAACAATAATTTGAATTTGAGCATTGTAGACTGAATAATTGATTGTAAATTTGTGCCCATTATAAATAAGCTGAAAAAATGAAAAAAGGATTATCGTCGGTAGTAGTTGCGCTAACAGCAGTTACTCTTCTTTTTCAAGGTTGTGCCGGTCTTGGCTCAATGCAAAAACACATGGAAGAACACATGGAAGAACTTAACTTCCAAGTTGAACCTAGTCCATTGGAAGTTCACGGTGACTCTGTAAAGGTGACTATCACAGGTAAATTCCCTGAAAAGTATTTTGCTAAATCAGTTTCTGCACAAGCTACTCCTGCTATTGTTTGGAACGGTGGAGAAGCAACTTACAAGGTTCAAGAATTCAAAGGTGAGAAAGCAACAGGTAACGGAGATGTAATTCCTTTCAAAACAGGAAAAAGCTTCAAATACACTGCAACTCTTCCTTACTCTGCAGGCATGGAATCTTCTAAATTAGAATTACGCCTGAAAGGTTCAAAGGGAAGCAAGACAGCTTCTTTCCCTGCTGTTGAAATTGCGAAGGGTGTAATCACAACTCCATACTTAATGAAGAGCGATGACAAGGTTATTGGCTCTAAAGATGCATTAATTCGTTCAACGGACAAGACATTTGAAGCTGTCGTTAACTTCGATTTGAACTCTTCTGTGTTGAAGCCAGCTGAAATGAAAGATACTGATATCGCTGAATTGCAAGCTTTGTTAACCTCAATCAGCACAAACCCTAAAATGGTTGTGACTCAAATTGAATTGCAATCATACGCTTCTCCAGAAGGTGAAATTTTATTGAACGACGATCTAGCAGTAGAGCGTGCTAAGGCTGGAAGTAAAGTAATGACGAATGTTTTGAAGACTTCTAAATTAGATGTTCTTTACGGTGCATTGGTAAAAGAGAATCCAAAAGGTGAAGACTGGGACGGATTCAAGGCTGCAATGGATAAATCAGCAATCGCTGACCGTGACATTATCGTTCGTATTCTTCAAAGAACAACAGACTTAACGGAAAGAGAAACAGAAATCAAGAACATCTCTAAGACATACACTGAAATCAAAGATTTGATTTTCCCATCACTTCGTCGTTGTGTTATCCGTGTCTATTACACAGAAAACGGATACACAGATGCTGAATTGATTTCTTTAGGAAAGACAAACGCTTCTGTATTGAACTACGAAGAGTTGATGAAAGCAGGTTCATTAATTGAAGATGCAAACGTTCAAGCTGCTATCTACAAAGAGGCTGAAGGAAAGGCAAACGGTGACTACCGAGCTTCGAACAACTTGGGTGTTGTTTACTACGGAATGAACAAGTCTTCTGAGGCTGCTAAGCAATTTGAAAAAGCTTACGGAATGAAGAAGAACGCAGAGACTTCTAACAACCACGGTGTTGCAGTTCGTTTAAGTGGTGACCGCAAAGGAGCAATGAAATTGTTCAACGAAAGCGGTTCAGCAGAAAGCAAATACAACAAAGGACTTATCCTTATTGCTAACGGTGACTACGCGGGTGCAGTTTCAACAATGAAAGATGTGAAGTCATTCAACTCTGCCTTGGCGAAAATGTTAAGCGGGGACAATGCTGGTGCGAAATCAGACTTGGATGCTAGCGGAGACAAATCTGCTTTAGCAGATTACCTTCGTGCTATCATCTGCGCTCGTTCAAACGATGCTGCTGGTAAAGATTCAAACTTAAGCTCAGCTATCGCAAAAGACGGTTCTTTAGGTGAGAAAGCAAAAACAGATCTTGAGTTCACGAAGTAATTCGAATAGATATAAAAATGAAAAAGGGACTTCGGTCCCTTTTTTTATTTCTTATTTTGTGTTGAAGGAATACGTGAATCCGATAGCCATGAGCTCTTTGAATTGCAGACCAGGACCAATATCTGCAGGATGAAACACACCATTCTCATCTGTTAATTCAGGCGATTTAATAATGCGAATGTCATCGTCGTAAATCATTTGAGCCGTTATAGTCACAGATAAATATTTGTTCACCTTCATGTTGAAGTTGTTCTCCCAGTTCACGTCTACATTCTCTGGATTCTTAGCATAGTTCGAAAACAACTCCAACTTACTCGTCCAGTTCACGTTTTCCAAAATAACGTTCGTGTAGTTCAATCGAATATATCCTCCGTTTTCATTCCGTCTGTGTTTTCCAGGAACGAGTATGTTTCCATTCGCATCGCGAACAGCTGGAGTTACGCCGAACTGCCCAGCATTAGCAAGGTCGTTATTCATGACAAATGTTGCTCTGTAAGTGAAAGGGGCGAAGAATGCTGAAACGCCTTTCTTGGGCTTGTAATCCATTCCCAACGCACCTACAACATAAGCCGGAGAAAACAAGTCACTGACTTTTCCCTTTGAGTAATCGGGAAGTCCAGAAGGAAGGGTGGTGTAACCAGGTGCAACCTGACTTCGAACCGAAAGTAGAAAAGAGTAATACCAATTTTTCGAAGCCTGTTGGCCGTATTTACTTGAAAAATCAAAGCGGTCATCTGTTTTTATTGATGGGATAGAGAAGTCAACAATGCTTCTTCCATAAGACAGGTTCACAGCATTGTCCCAAGCACGCTTGTCTTTTCGATATAAAACAACGGAGTTGAAAATTCCAGTTACGTTGAACGAACTATTTCCACCGGCCGCCCAATTCTTTAGATAAGTTTGAGTGGTGTTAATGCTTGAAGACAGTTTGAAATACCAACCCGTATCTTGAATAGGATGAAGGGTGCGCATGGAACCTTCTTCTTGCGAAATGGGATTCAATGCGGGCTGCGCCCATGAAATCAGGGGCGTAAATAATAATAGAAGTAACAACACTTTGCGCATACGCTACGAAACTAATTTTTCTTTGAACACATATCAGAATCATTCTAAAACTTATTTAACATTGCACTATGAATACCGAAGGATATCCGTCGAAGGTTATAATTGCTTGGGGAGAGGCCATCTCCGGAAACATTGCCATTCGCGAATGGCTCATGGCAAACGGTTACCCTGAATTGGGAATATTCGTTCACGCTTTGAACAACCAAAACGATGCGCGCACCTGGCTAATGGAAAACAATTTTCCGCACCTCATGGCACTTGTCAATGGCGCTGAAGGAAATCCCAATGCCTTGCTTTGGTTGAAGAACAACAAGTACGATGTGTTAGAAAAAATGGCCAGAGCCGCAGACAACAATGAAGAGTCTTTGATGTGGTTGTTGGAAAAGAATCTTCCAGATATGGCAGCTATTGCGCAACGAATTTGCCTCGTTAAAAATGAAATTGAACGTCGGAATAACGACATTCATTCGATTTCACCGTTCTAATTTTTTTTCGGGACATAGGCCAAGACATTCATTTTATCGAAATGAAAGGTGTCGTTCGCTGCCTGTTGAATTTGATCCGAAGTTATTTCCTCCAATTTGAGAAACACCTCTTTCATGGTGTCAATGCGATTGAAAAGATGAAGACTTTTTCCAAGGTTGAACATGAGCGCGCTGCCGCTGTCTTGCGCCAAAGCCATTTGTCCAATGATTTGTTTTTTAGCTTCGTGCAATTGACGGCTGCTCATTTTGTTGTCTTTGTAATAGCTCAACGTTTTTTCAGCGAGGTCAGTTGCTTTCTTGAGATTCTCTTTATCCGTTCCCAAATACAAACTGAAAATTCCACAATCGCTAAAGGGGGCGTAAGTACATTCCACATGATAAGCCAATCCGTGTTTCTCGCGAATGACCATGCTGAGTTTGTTGTTCAATGCAGGGCCTCCTAACACATTGGTAAGAAGCGTTAGTGCAGGACGAAGCTTGTGCGGATAGGCATAGGCTTTTCCGCCTATTAGATAATTCACTTGATGAATTTCTTTTTCAAGATGAATTTTCTTTCCGGCTTTTAAAGTGGGCTTGGTTCTTTTCTGTGTGAAAGGAGAGAGCTTTTGCTTGCCGAGGTATTGTTCCAACAACGATTGAAGTTTTTCAATTGGAATATTTCCGGCTGAAGAAAACACCAATTGCTCTGCCGTTAAATTACGTTTCCGGAAGCGTTCAAGGTGAGAACGCTTCATGGCATTAATACTTTCTTTTGTTCCTAGAATACTTCGGCCTATGGCATGTTTGCCGAATAAATGTTCTTCGAATTCCTCGAAAATCATTTCGCTCGGACTGTCGAAATAACTGTTCAGTTCATCAATGATTACCTCTTTTTCCTTTTCAATTTCTTCAGCAGGGAAAGAAGGGTGAAAAGTAATGTCAGCTATGAGTTCAATGGCTCGTTCGTAGTGCTCCTTCAGCATAGAGGCATGAATCCATGTTTCTTCTTTTGCAGTGAAGGCATTGAGTTCTCCGCCTACAGCATCGAGTCTCGAAAGGATATGATGATTCTTGCGCGTTTTGGTCCCTTTGAAAAAGCAGTGCTCTAGAAAATGTGCTAGACCATGTTCGTCTTCTTCTTCATCGCGACTTCCAGCTGCGATCATTAAGCCACAGTGCGCAACGTCGCGATCCATGGGCTGATGAACCACACGTATTCCGTTCGATAAAGTAAATACAACGGGGTTTGGAAGTAAACTCAATGTGCGCAGTTTTCGCCCTTCAAGGTTTTCTTTCCACCTTTTCCACCTTCTACTATCTGCACGCCGCTTGCGTTGAATACAAGTTGCTTTTGAGGCTCGGTAATTTTTGCAATTTCCTCTTTCGATTTTCCTGCATCTTCAGCCAAATGCTGCAAATAAGCAACTGTCAATTCTTTGAAATACGCTTCGCCTTTAACGAATGTTTTCTTCCCTTCACATTTCTCCAATGGAACTGCAAAAGCGTGGTCTTTCATGAAGACAGTCATGCCATCGCCAACAGGCATGGCTACTTCCATCCAACATCCTGCCTTCTGGCAAGTTTGAACAATGCTTCCTTCAAACACACATGCGAAGCGCGTTTCCGATTTCATTTTTTCTTGAAGTTCTGAAAGCGAAATAACATTTTCAACGGTGAATGCTTCGCCGTATGATTTGACTTTGTTTTTACCTGATTTTTGAGCAACAGCAGAAACGCTCAACAGGCTAAAAGCTATAAATAAGAATGCAAGTTTTTTCATTTTGAAATATTTAGTGCAAAAGTAATAGAGATTAATCCAATTCAATCGTTAATCCATCATAAGCCAAATGAACATTTACAGGCAGTTCAGTCGTAACGTCTGCATGCTTTCCGAGCTGGTGGCTAATGTGTGTGAGGTAAGCTCTTTTGGGCTTAATCCGCGCAATTAGTTCAAGCGCTTCGTCGAAGGTGAAGTGAGAAGGATGGGCTTCTTTCCGAAGTCCATTCAGCACAAGTATTTCGCTTCCAATGACTTTTTCAATTTCTTCTTCCGAAATGAAATTTGCATCGGTGATGTAGGTGAAATTTCCAATGCGATAACCGAATACTTTCATTTTGAAATGAAGGACTTCAATAGGAGTGAAGTTTATTCCGTTTATGTTGAAAGGTGCGTTTTCAATACGATTCAAAATAATTTCAGGTACTCCAGGATATTTCTTTTCAGAAAACGCGTAATGAAATTCTCTACGCAATGCCTCTTCCACTTGTTCAGTGCAATAAACATTTATGGGTTGTCCCATGGTGAAATTAAACGCACGAACATCGTCTAGTCCAGCAATGTGATCTTTATGCTCGTGCGTGAAAACAATGGCGTCTAGATGCGTAGCATTGTCGCGAAGCATTTGTTGTCTGAAGTCTGGTCCCGAATCAATAACAATGTATTTTCCGTCAATGGTCAATGCTACAGCGCTTCTCAAGCGTTTATCACGTTCGTCGTTGGACGTACAAACGGCACATTTGCAAGAAATGAGGGGGACTCCCTGACTTGTTCCTGTTCCTAAAAATGTTATGCGCATATTTCACAAAGATAGAATGTACTTTTGCAACATGAAAAAATCAATTCATCCGAAGGAAGTTCCGTTCATGGTTTATGCCGATGCAGAAGGAAACATTTTTGAAGACACGAATTATGAAGTGGTAGGAAGATCGGGATACAACGTGTACCCGCTTACTCCGGAGGATTTTATTGAACTTCCTTTTGGAAGTGATTTGTTCACGTTGCCGGGCCGACGTCCATATGGACTAAGCATTGAAACCGGCGAAATGGAATGTCACGAAGACATTCAAGCGGTTGCAAGTTTGAACGCGCCTGCTTATACGCAGTTGTATTCAGCTGCATTTGGAACAGACGAACAAGATGCGCCCACACTTCCGTTGTACGCATACACAGCAGTGGGTTGGTATGATGGGAAGTTTTATACAACGGCCGTTCGCATTGATGCAGATGAGCGTCAAGATTTAGAAAATTTCGATCGCGAGCACATTTGGGAAGTAACAAGAAAGCGTTTGGAAGACCATCCGAACAACAGATTGGTTCAGCATTTAGGAAACAATTGCAGTTTGAAATACTGCTGTCCGGCTGCGCGTAACTTTTTCATGGGAAGATGGGAAGCGCCTATTCCTGTAAGTCCTGCGTGCAACAGCAATTGCTTAGGATGTATTTCATTTCAACCAGAAGAACATGAGTTGACGTCACCACAAGACCGCTTGGATTTCATTCCAACCGTTGCGGAAATTGTTGAATATACACTTCCGCATTTGATGAATGCCGAGCGTCCAATCGTGAGCTTCGGTCAAGGTTGTGAAGGCGAACCGTTGTTGGTTTGGCAGACCATTCGTGATGTTATTATTGAATTGCGAAAGCACACTTCGCGTGGTATCATTAACCTGAACACCAACGGCAGCAAACCTAAAGCGGTTGAAGAGTTAATGAAGGTAGGATTAGATAGCATTCGTGTCAGCACGAATTCGCTTCGTAAAAACATTTACGAAGCCTATTATTTGCCGAACAATTATAAGTTCGAAGACATTGTTGAATCAGCGCGTATTGTTCGTCAATACGGCGGATGGGCGAGCATCAACTACTTTACATTCCCAGGAATGACAGACCATCCGGAAGAGTTTGAAGCACTTCGCAATTTCATTAAGCATACTGATATAAGCATGATTCAATGGCGTAATTTCAACATTGATCCCGATTGGTATTTAGGAAAAATAGGTGTAACCGAATTGCCAGAGGGCATGGGTGTTCGAAATGTCTTAGATCAGATCAGAGAGGAGTTCCCGCATTTGGCTTATGGGTACTTCAATCCACCACAAGAGATTCAGGTGGAATACAACAAACTTAGAAAGGCCTAAAGGGTTTAGTGAGCGGCAACACCACACATGTGGTAAAGCAAGCGCGCGCCTACGTTGCCGTTCCAGTCGTCTTCGCCCGGAGCAACTTCTACTAAGTCGAAACCAATGATGTTCTTCTTAGCTTTCAATTGACTTAATAAATACAACGCTTGTTGAAAAGTTAGTCCACCCGGCACAGGTGTTCCCGTATTCGGACAGAGGGTGGGATCTAATCCGTCGATGTCGAAGCTAATGTATACGTCGTTAGGAAGTGCATTAATAATCGCGTTGCAGCGTTCTTTCCACAACTCTCCTTCAAACGCTGCACGCTGAATTTCTGCATCGGTATGAACGATAATTCTTCCGTTTGAATTAACAACACGGTCGTTCTCTTCCTTACAGAAATCACGAATTCCAACTTGAACCAATTTGGTTATTTGTGGAATTTGAAGCGCGTTGTACATGATAGAAGCGTGCGAATACGTGAACCCTTCGTAGGCTTCACGTAAGTCCATGTGCGCATCTACGTGAAGAATTCCGAAGTTGTCATAACGGTCAGACAAAGTCTGAAGATATCCGAGAGGAGTGCTATGGTCACCACCAATAAGCCCAACTGTTTTACCAGCATCGAGCCATTTCTTGGTTTGATCTGAAACGTATTGCACCATATCGGCACAGCCTTCGTTTATTTCTTGAAGAATGTCTTGAAGTTCATCGTCCTCTTCAATGCTCTCACCTTCTTCCCAAGCAGAAATAATTTCTTCAGCTTTTTCCTTCAATGAATTGCTTCTTGAATGAAGGGCACCGTTTTGCTCAAGCATGGCAATGCCTTTCTTCCACAATTCAGGAAATTCAGGATGATGAAGGTCAACTTGAAGACTCGATTCGAAAATATGTTCAGGACCTTCAGAAGCACCGCCGCCGTAGCTCACGGTAACTTCCCACGGAACAGGAAGAAGAACAATATCACTTTCGTCAATGGTGAATGGTAACCCAAACATCTGACTATCTGCAACACCAGCACTGTTGGGGTTGAAGGAATTTATTTTTTCTTCTTTGCTCGACATGTTGAATCATACAGCCAATACAGCTTTCACTTGATCTGCAGCTTCTTGAAGCGTAATTGCAGAGTGAACAGCTAAACCAGATTCGTCAATTAATTGCTTCGCTTCTACAGCGTTGGTTCCTTGCAAACGCACAATGATTGGAACTTGAATGTCACCAATGTTTTTGTAAGCATCTACAACACCCTGTGCAACGCGGTCGCAACGAACAATTCCACCAAAAATGTTTACTAGAATTGCTTTCACTGTTGTGTCGCGAAGAATCATACGGAATGCAGTCTCAACGCGTTTTGCATCAGCTGTACCTCCAACATCAAGGAAGTTAGCAGGCTCACCGCCGCTTAACTTAATGATGTCCATAGTTGCCATTGCCAATCCAGCGCCGTTAACCATACAGCCAACGTTTCCGTCCAAGTTTACATAGTTCAAACCAGCTTCGCCAGCTTCAACTTCAATTGGATCTTCTTCAGTGGTGTCACGCATAGCAGCGTAATCGGGGTGACGGAACAATCCGTTTCCGTCTAAAGTAACTTTCGCATCAACAGCAAGAATGCGGTCGTCAGAAGTTTTTAGAACAGGATTAATTTCGAACATAGATGCATCGCAACCTACGTAAGCGTTATATAATTTTTTTGTGAAGGCAATCATTTCCTTGAAAGCACCACCAGAAAGTCCTAGGTTGAAAGCAATGTTTCTTCCTTGGAAATCGGTAACGCCAGTCATTGGATCAACCACTTCTTTGAAAATACGCTCAGGCGTCTTTTCAGCAACTTCTTCAATATTCATTCCGCCATCCGGAGAGTAAACGATAACGTTTCTGCCCGCAGCGCGATCTAATAAAATACTCATGTAAAACTCGCGAGGCTCAGAAGCTCCAGGAGAATAAACGTCTTCAGCAACATAAACGGTTTGAACCAATTTACCTTCCGCTTTGGTTTGAAGGGTAACAAGGTGTCCGCCTAAAATTCCTTTCGCTTTTTCAGCAACTTCGCCAAGACCTTTCGCTAAAACAACACCGCGAGAGCCTGTTTCAGTTACTTCTCCTTTACCACGTCCACCAGCGTGAATTTGCGCTTTAACAACGAACCAACCGGTTCCTGTTTCAGCTTGCAATTTTTCTGCAACCGCAGTTGCTTCTTCAGGTGTAGAGGCTACATAACCGTGTTGTACAGTTACGCCAAATTGTTGAAGGATACTTTTTCCTTGGTATTCGTGAATGTTCATAGTTCAATATTTGCGACGCGAATGTACTAAATAATGACGAAGTTTTTGCTCATCTTTGTACTATGATTCATGCATCGGGAATTTATAAGGGGTACGGAAAGGTTCAAGTGTTGAATAACGTTTCGTTAGACATTCAAAAAAGCGAAATTGTTTCTATCGTAGGAGCGAGCGGAGCAGGTAAAACAACGCTTTTGCAAATCCTTGGAACATTGGACAATCCAGACAAAGGAACGGTGAGCATCGATGGCGTGAATCCCTTCCAACTGAAACAAAGGGAGCTCGCGCGTTTTCGGAATTTACATTTGGGTTTCGTTTTTCAATTTCACAATTTACTTGCGGAATTTAATGCGACTGAAAATGTCTGCATTCCGGCGCTAATTGCCGGAGTTGAAAAGAAAGAAGCAGAAAAGAAAGCTGCTTTTTGGTTAGAAAGATTAGGGCTAAGTCACCGAGCAGAGCATAAACCTTCGGAAATGTCGGGTGGAGAGCAGCAACGTGTCGCAGTGGCTAGAGCACTCATGAACAATCCGAAAGTTGTCTTTGCAGATGAGCCTTCAGGAAATCTAGACAAGGCAAACGCAGTGGCGTTGCACAATTTGTTCTTCGAACTAAGAAACGAATTCCAGCACAGCTTCGTTATTGTAACCCACAATGAAGAACTTGCGTCTCAGGCAGATCGTAAGATTGTGATGAGCGACGGTCAGATTATTTAATAAATGATGAAGCCCAAATCGAGCGTGATAGCTTGAATAGAAAAGGGAAGAGAACTACTGTAAACCCAATTCCAGTTAAAAGGAAAGTTTTTGGGTGGGTTAAAAAACCGAATTCAATTAGACCAATAGCATTGAAGACTTTCAATGCGACTAGAATTGCTACCCACATTGCTACTGTCAAGCCCCAACTTACATAGGCCGCTCCAAAGTAAAAACCGGGCTCTGGGTTAAAGTTGGTTCCGCATTCAGAACATTCCGATTTTACTTGTCCCAGATTACTAAAGGAAAGCGCAGATTCGTTTGTGAATAAATGCCCTTTGCCACAATGTGGACATTTCATCTTCACGATTTTGCCCAAAGCTGTTTTTACTTCTGTTGCCATGGCGCGAAGATAGGGTCGGAGAATCAGAAGTGAAGTGACGACTGTCACATTACTCACAAACCAAGGTGTCGTAGTAGGCGCCATACCCGGCCCAAACACCAAGGCCTCCTTGAACATTGGACTTTACGTTACTTGGTAAAGCAAATGGTGAACCTTGGTTAGCCAATTGGTCTTCGTATGATTTGAAGAACTTGTATACGTTCATGTCTATACTGCAACCGCGAACAACAACGGTGTCACCGCGTTTGTAAAATCCTCTTTCTTCTTTTCTGTCATCGAATTTATCACTGAATGGAATCTGTCCGCGGTAATAAGAGAATTCAAAAGTTAATCCGTTGAAAAACTCATCATCAAAAACACTTGGTAGTGGATTGGTATATACTAAATCCTTCTGCTGTCCACGCAAATAAATATCTTTTGTAATCCATTGTGGGTAGTGGCTAATGCGCTTTGCGGCCCAGCGATAAGCATTGCCTAACGAGTCAGGGTCAGTCATATTTCCATAGATAAATCCCAATGAATCGAGCGGATTACCAGATGGAGATGCGAACCACAAACTATCTAACGGAATCGGGAAGTTCACTTTAGTAACCGCCTGCAAATGATGTTCGTCTTTGTCAACCAACAGCGAATAGGTCTCTCCAGCAACACCAAATGCTTGAGGAGTAAGAGCGGTGTAAAGGCAAATGTTAAGAGCAACTACCGCTTCGGGTGGAAGGCCTAAAAGCTGAGACGCCAATAATAATTGTTCTGGCGTTAAAGACGCCGTGCAATACATGTCCAATGGAATTGTATCGGTACCATGAATCATTTTCACGGTTGCGTCTTGAACGTATGAGTTGGCAATGGCGTTCAAATCGGCTGGGTCGAAGTAACCCGAAGAATATGTAAGAATTACAATAGGCGGCTGTCCAGGTTCAATACTTCCTTGAACCACAATTTTCGTTTCGGCTTGCGGTAAATCAATGGTAATGTCTTTTTCACAACCAACAAGAACCATAACCAGTGCAACCACAACTCCGATAATTCCCAACGGTTTTTTCATAGACGCGAAATTACAATCAATTCATTCCGACAATAAAAATATTTTGGTGTCGTTTTTGTTCAAATCCAATTCAAATTATTTTCGCAATTCAAAAAATAAAAAGTATGAAAAAGAGTCTAGTCACTTTCGCTGCAGCCTTTGCTGGCGGTCTTATTGCCATGGCTGCATACCATTTTGTAGTGCAGCCAAAAACCAATTCTTTTGGTTGGAATTCAAACGTTCCCTCTACTTTGGCGAATTATTCGGGTATACCTGGAGCCGGAGGAGATTTTGTCACAGCGGCTGAACGCACTGTAAATTCAGTTGTTCACGTAAAAACAGAAATTAAAACAAATTCATATGATCCGTGGGGAGGTTTCTTCGGGTACCAACAGCAGCCTCAAACACAAATGGCATCCGGTTCAGGTGTCATAATTTCAGCAGATGGCTACATCATTACGAACAATCATGTCATTGAAGGCGCTGAAAAAATGACAGTCACACTGAACAACAATAAAAATTACGAGGCAACTCTAGTTGGAAGGGATCCAAGTTCTGACATTGCCGTTTTGAAAATTGACGAGCAAAATCTTCCTGCAATTTCATGGGGAAATAGCGACGATGTCCGCATTGGTCAATGGGTACTCGCAGTGGGAAATCCTTTTGAGTTAACCTCTACCGTCACTGCCGGAATCGTGAGCGCAAAGGGACGTAACATCAATATCATTGGCGATGGAAAGGGTGCTGAAGTTCTTCCCGTTGAATCGTTTATTCAAACAGATGCCGCCGTGAATCCAGGAAACAGTGGTGGTGCCTTGGTAAATACCAATGGAGAACTCATTGGAATAAATACAGCAATTGCTTCGCGCACGGGTTCATACGCTGGTTATTCGTTTGCAATTCCTGCTTCAATTGCAAAGAAAGTTGCGCAAGACATTATAGAATTCGGAAATGTGCAGCGCGGATTTTTAGGTGTTCAAATTTCAGCGGTTACCGAGGAGCAAGCGAAAGAAACCGATTTGCCTGTAGTTTCAGGAGTTTATATCAATAACGTGACAGCAGGGGGTGCAGCTGAATCAGCGGGTTTAGAAGCAGGTGATATTATCTTGAAGGTTGCTGATTATTCTGTTTCCACTGTGCCTCAGTTGCAAGAGCAAATCAGCAAGTTTCGACCCGGTAACAAAGTGAATGTTGTTATTTGGAGAAGCGGAAAAGAGAAGAGTATTGAGGTGGAATTGAAGAACAAATCGGGAAGGGCTGAATTGGAGAATTTCGAAGAAATTGCGGCTGAGAACATATCCTCTCTCGGAGCAGAATTCACAGCTCCTTCAGAGAGCGAGTGCAAGGCGCTTCGTATTCAAGGTGGAGCGAAAGTGGGAGTTCTTTCAACGGGAAAACTCAGAAGTGCCGGTGTGAAGACAGGTTTCATTGTGACCAAAATAGATGGTACACAGGTTACGTCGCCCGAACAACTTCAAAGTTTATTGAAATCTAAATCTGGTGGAATATTGTTGGAAGGAGTATACCCCAACGGAACAAGAGCCTACTATGGCTTCGGGATTTAATAAGTGAATTTAATTGATTGAAATCAGCCCCGTTAGTTCAAAACGGGGCTGATTTTTTTGTTCAAGTTCATTTGCTTGAACTATCTTTGCGGCGTCTTGAAAAAATGATTTTCAAGAATAAAAAATCAACTCATTTAAAATATTTTTATGTCAAACAAACCCTTGTCAAACGACACTTACAGCAATGAACTGGCGGTGTATGTGAACCAAGAAAAGGCAGCAGTAGACCTCGCTCACATGGTCGGAAAGTTGCTTTTCGAAAAATCAATTGAATTGGTGCTTTTCCGCAATCACCTTGCAGATACACGCATCACTGAAATCCTTCGCTTGCATAAGTATGCAGCAGAAGTAGTGGGTAAACCAATCAGCGTTTTTCATTCGGCTGAATTGGCCACGGAATTGTACAACATGGACATTGCTCCAGCGAAAATAGATATTGGTAAATTGGCAAGCGAGTGGGCTATTTCTCGCGAACACTTCAATTCACAAAGAGAGTTTTTAGAAGATAAACTTCAGAATTTTACTGAAGAAGGAAAGGACATGGAGCCAAGAGACGTAGTCTTGTTTGGTTTCGGTCGCATCGGACGCCTTGCTGCACGCGAATTGGTGCGTCAAGCAGGCAGCGGACAACAACTTCGTCTTCGTGCTATTGTTACACGTGAAGACGACGATTTGTCGATTAAAAAACGTGCTGCTCTTTTCGAAAACGATTCGGTTCACGGAAGATTCAAAGGAACAGTTGATGTTGATTATGAAAACAAATGTTTGATCGTAAACGGTCAACGTATTTACATGATCGCATCAAAAGATCCAAGCGCCGTTGATTACACCACATATGGAATCAATGACGCTTTGTTAATCGATAATACCGGTGTTTTCAAAGATCGCGAAGCTCTGAGCGTTCACTTAAAAGCAAAAGGAATTAGCAAAGTTCTTTTGACTGCGCCAGGTAAGGAAGTTCCGAACATTGTTTACGGAATCAATCACCGCGATTTAGACATTGAGAGTGAAACAATCTTCTCTGCAGCGAGTTGCACAACTAATGCGATTTCTCCAATTTTGAAAACCATTTTCGATTCTTTCGGAATTGAAAAGGGACACATTGAAACGGTTCACGCTTACACCAACGACCAAAACTTGTTGGATAACATGCACAAGAAAAGCCGTCGCGGAAGAAGTGCTGCGGTAAACATGGTAATCACTGAAACAGGCGCTGGTAAAGCGGTTACAAAGGTTATTCCTGCTTTGGCAGACAAGTTGACTTCAAACGCAGTTCGCGTCCCAACGCCGAACGGTTCGTTGGCAATCATTCACGTTTATACCGACAAAGCAACCACAATTGAAGAGGTGAATGCAACAGTGCGCAAGGCTGCATTGGAAGGCGATTTAGTAAATCAAATCTTCTATAGCATTAGCGAAGAATTGGTTTCTAGCGATATCGTTGGAAACGACTGCTGCAGTGTTTATGATAGCCAAGCAACAATTGTTTCTAAAGACGGAAAAGGTATTGTGCTTTACGTATGGTACGACAACGAATTCGGTTACACGAAACAAGTAATTCGTTTAGCGAAGTACGTTGCGAAAGTTCGTCGCAGCATGTACTATTAATATTTTATGTTGAAGTAAAAAGGGCGGCCATTGGCCGCCCTTTTTTGTGTCTACTTCTTCGCGCGCTTCCGCGAAACGAATAAGACCAGTCCAACCACGGAACCCAGGAAAATAGGCACCTCCCAAGGCTTTTTGTTTTTGTCTGAATCTTTGTTTTGCATGAACGCTTCATTTGGATCCATGTCTGAATGTATGTAAGCTTCGTCTACCTGAATCTCATTCGGGTCCATTGGCGAATTGTCCGTTGGTAGCGCTTCGCCCTTCAACATAGAATCCAAAGGCTTGTCCTTCATGAATGAAACAAATTCATTGATGTATTTGTCGCTTCGTTCGTTTGGTTTAATGCCTGCTAGCGCATACAATTCATCCACTTCGACTTTGCGTCGAGAACGCAAAGACTCCAAATACTCTTGCGACTCATCGCAATCAAAGGGGCCTCCGGCAGGATGCGTAAGGATGTATCTCGCTTGAAAATTCTCAGTATTCGGTGTAATCTGGAAAGTTAAATCCGCCGGGAATTTCGCATTGCTGTAGCGCACATGCAAGCGCGTAAAAAACACGGGTGAAGCAGAATTCCAACCGGCCCACCAAACGCCCGCTTCAGCGAAATCGTTGTAAATAGGCGGATTTCCCACACAAGGGTCGCATTTCATTCCACCCCAACTCGGAGTAACGTTCCAGGCATATTCCAACATAACAGCATTTTTTCCTTCGCGAGAATAAGCGCGCGTGAAAAGATTTTTATAGAACTCTCCAAAGATGTCTTTCGTGTACAACGGAATGTTGCGGTCTGTGGGCACTTTAACCGTTCTGTAGTTGGTGCATTCAACGCGACCAGCCTTCGTGAAAGCATAGACAATCATGTCTTGCTCACCTGTGCTGTTCGCCATCCCAAGGCGAATCGGCAACATGAATTTCGGGTGGTCGAAGTTGATTTGAATGGGACGCAAATAATCGAATCCGGTGTTCTTTTGCTTGTCGAGATTCACCTTCACAACAAAGAACTTCATGTTGCTCTTGATGTAAGGTTCAAGCACACTCTCTGCGGTTGAAGGAATCTTATATCCTTCCTGAATCAAATAGTTTTTCAACCCAGTGCTTTCTTTCGCCGAAAGAAGAGCAATATCATATTCTCCAACGGTGTATTCTGCTTCAATGGTCACATTGAATTTTGTTTCAACCATGTCATACATCATGCGAACGCCCGCATCTGCAGAGGTTACCGTTGCACTCCAGTTTGCTTCGTCCATAGGTGGGTTTTGATAACAAGGATTGGAGTCGTAATACTCTACCAATCGAGGAGAAGAGTAGGCATCAAGCGTTTCGAAAATTCTACGATCCACAACTTTAATGTCTCCTTCCTGAAGCACAACAGGCACTGGCACAACCATAGCGAAATCGCGCACGTCGCCTTTGAAATCGTTCGACATGGTAATGGAGGTGCGCGTTCCGTCGCGAACCAGGATAATTTCACTTTTGTTGTTGAAGAGAGTTGCGTCGGCTTTCGCGACATAAAATCCGCAGAACGAATAAGCGTTCACGCTAGAGAGAAGCACCAACAGTGCTGCTGCCTTAATAAGCAATCTTTGAGTCATGGTTGAATTGTTTTTGTGATGAATGAATCCAGTTAAATGTTTTGCTAGGAAAAAACTTGTTGAGCAACGGCGTCAATGGAGTGAAGCAAACCAAGGCCCAGAGCGGCGCTCCTGTAACGAAGTAGAAATTTGTAAGGTAGAATGAAGTGAAGGCAACGGCCATTGTCCATAGGATTCGAACCAAACGATTCGTTGGAATGGTCATGGGGTCGGTGATCATGAACAGGGCAAATAACCAGATACTTCCGGAAGATAATTTGTGGAAAAGCACTTCCCAATTCCAACCCAAGTAAACAATTGTTCTGTAGTATTCAAGGGCGAAGAGAGTTGCAATGAAAATGATTCCCGTGTCAATACGCTTCACGCGGGAAAGCACCGCCAATCCTGCTGTTCCAATAACGAAAACGATGAGCGTACTATTTCCCCATTGCGCTGGAGAGATCCATGCTTTTTGCGTGAAAAGAATCACTGCAATAATTCCAACATTTGCCGGATTGAAAAGATGCTGCCCGCGAATTTTAAAGATGAATTTTTGTCCAATGGCAATCGCAGCGGCCAATGCATACAACAACGGTTCGTTGCTTTTGAAGAGCAGTGTTAGTCCGAATGCTGTGATCAATGCACTCTTGATGGAATGCATCGGAAGTTTCAAAAAATAAATACCGATGAGCTGCGTGGAAAGCGCTACACCAAAGGTGAGCAGCATAGATGTAAAGGAATAGTCCCAACGCAAGAAGAGAACACCGATGCAAACGAAAATGGTTTGTGAGACAATTTGAAAATGTCTACCGTCGCTTTGAAAGAATCGTAGAAAAGAAGCCAGCATAACTTGTATTTTTTTATGCTGTACAGGGAAGAAACCAAATGGTTCATCAATCGAGATAGTCTCGAACGATTTCGTCGAGCTTCGCTTTCATTTCACCCGCGCTTATTGGGCTGTAGGAGGTCGGAACTTGAAAATCTTCCGGAGAAGTTTTTTGAAATGTGACTTCACGTGCGCGCACTTGCATGCGTCTACCGTATTGCTCAATGTCATAACCTAAGAGCGTTCCTTCAACACCGGCGTAGGTATTCCACCAGTTGTTTCCGTCTAAATCTAACTTGGTTGTGCTATACAACTCAACCGATGGAAGTGAGTCGCTTTTGAAATAAGCAATGGTTTTTTTGCATTCGTAACCAGCAATGGTCATGGTTTCTTCAGTAGGCTCTAGACGAACAGAAGGGAATTGTTTGATCCATTCGTTGAACTCACCCTCTTTCAAATGCATGACATAATCACTTCCGAAACACGCTACCAAATGATTGAATTCTTTCTTTTCGTGATCAATGATAAACTCGGATTTCACAATACCATAGGCAGATTCAATCTTGGTGTGCTGATGGTCACCATCGAAAATACAAGTCATTTCACTGGGAAAAAGGGCAAGCTTAATATCGTTCGTTTCGTAAGGAAAGGTGACGTCGTAAATAATCTTTCCCTCCTGATGACCGAAGTACGGAATGTTGTCGCAAGACTGAAAGACAATGATTGAAAGCATTCCAACAAGAAATGTTGTAAGATTCAATTTATTTAATGCTGTCAATCGTCTCAAAATTTTCATGTCCACAATATTACCACATTTTAAAATTAAACTTGTGGTTTTCCGCGGATGCATTGTAAATTCGTGCATTCAATTCCCTAACCAAGTGACCAACAAAATCAACATTGCCATAGATGGCTATTCTTCTTGCGGAAAAAGTACATTGGCGAAGGCCATAGCAAAAAATTTGAATTACAACTATATCGATTCTGGCGCAATGTACAGAGCAGTTGCTTTTTATGCCCTAGAGCACGGATATGTTCAAAATAATGGAAGTATCGATGAGAAGATGTTGGTGGAATCGCTTCATTTGATTTTGATTCAATTCAAATACAACTCAGATACACAAGAAATAGAAACGTTTTTGAATGGGACCTGTGTCGATAAGGAAATTAGAAGTATGCAAGTGAGTTCTCACGTTTCTGCCATTAGTGCAATCAAGGCCGTTCGTGAAAAGTTGGTGCGCATTCAACAGCGCATGGCTGAGAATGGCGGCGTTGTTATGGATGGAAGAGACATTGGTACCGTTGTGCTTCCAGAAGCAGAATTGAAAGTCTTTATGACTGCAGACGTTGAAGTAAGAGCGCAACGCAGATTCCTCCAATTGAAAAATAACGGCGTAAGTATAGCCATCGAAGATGTCCGCGAAAACATTGCGCAGCGAGACTTACAAGATACCACACGTGCTGCAGATCCACTTCGTAAAGCAGCGGACGCAATTGTTTTAGACAATTCGAACTTAACCGAGGAAGAGCAGTTTTCTTTCCTTATGGTTCAAGCAAAAAAGGCCATCGAGGCGAAAGCCATAGCGTAATTCATTCACATTTCAATGTTGTAAAATACGTTTAGACTTTTTCAGTTACCTCATGTGTGCGAATAACTTTAACACATGAAGAAATTTTTGAAATGGCCTGTCCTTGCTTTAGTAGTTTTACTTCTTTCCTTCCGAACAAAATTTGCCGCAACTAGCGAAGCTCCTTTCGCAGAACCTTGTATTGCAACTTGCGCAGCATCTTTCACAGAATCCTGGTCCGACAGCCTCATCAAGACCTTAACCCTCGATCAGAAAATTGGTCAACTCTTCATGGTTGCCGCGTGGAGCGACGAGAAGAAAGAATCGTACAATCCAACGCAAATCGATGCTCTTATCAAAAACAATGGCATTGGTGGAATTATTTTCTTTCAAGGAGGCCCCGTTCGTCAAGCGAAGTTGACCAATCGTTTTCAGTCCAAATCAAAAATTCCTTTGCTCATAGGTATCGATGCTGAATGGGGACTAGGTATGCGCTTAGACAGTACCATTTCTTTCCCACGCGCAATGACGTTGGGAGCATCTATGGATGAAAAGTTAATTTATGAATTCGGAAAGGAAGTCGCTCGTCAATGCAAGCGCATTGGTGTTCACATGAACTTCGCGCCAGTTGTTGACGTGAATTCCAATCCAAAGAATCCTGTTATTTCGAATCGTTCATTCGGTGAAAACGCCGATCGCGTGACGACCTGTGGAATGGCCTACATGAAAGGCATGCAGGACAATGGCGTGTTGGCAAATGCAAAACATTTTCCCGGACATGGGGATACAGATGCCGATTCGCACAAGGAACTTCCTGTTGTAAATAAAAATTACGCGCAGCTTTCTTTCAATGAATTCAAGCCTTACAGAACCATGTTTGAAAACGGATTGGCAAGTGTTATGGTCGCGCATCTTTCGCTTCCTGAGTTCGAAAAGGAAGCACACGTTCCCAGTACACTTTCAAAAAACATTATCACAGGGTTGCTTCGCGACAGTTTGAAGTTCGAAGGATTGGTGCTTACAGATGCGATGAACATGGAAGGCGTTGCTAAATATTTTCCGGCAGGGGAAGCCGATGTGCGCGCCCTCATTGCAGGCAACGACGTTGTCTTGTTTCCCCTGAATGTGCCGTTGGCTATTCAAAAAGTGAAAGAAGCGATTCAACAAGGAAGAATTACAGAAGCAGAAATTACAGCGAAAGCACTGAAAGTTTTGAAGGCGAAAGAGCGCGTTGGGGCGCACAAATTCAAGTTAATTCCAATCAAAGGGATTTCGAGTGATTTGAATTTGCCTTATGCTACAGCCCTACGCAGACGATGCATTGAAAGTTCAATTACGGTGATTTCCGAAAGTAAAATACCTTACGAAGATTCAGACAAATGGCAGAAGCCTTTGGGGGTTGTGGTTATCGGTGACGATGTGAATTGCGCCTTTGCAAAGAGCGTAGATCAATACAAAGCCGCAGAGATTTATTCGTTAGGAAAAGAATGCACCGATGCTGAAATACAATCGGTCATTTCAAAAATGAAAGAAAATTGCACCGATGTGCTTGTTGCATTTTTGGGAACAACAAACAAGGCAAACACCAATTTTGGAATTACATCGAACGGCACGCATGCTGCGGAAAAAATTGCGGAGCACTTCAACACAACAGTGGTCATGTTCGCTTGTCCGTATGCCTTAGAGAAATCGGAATGGAAGGGTGTGAATTCTTTCGTTGTCGCTTATCAGCCCGACGATTTAACGCAACAAGTAACAGCAGATGCCATATGTGGCGTTATTTCTTTTCAAGGAAAATTACCTGTTTCTGTTGGAACGAAATTCAAAGAGGGGCAAGGCAAGGTTTTTCAAACCGCAGGAAGAATGCGTTATTTGAAGCCTTCTCAAACGGGATGGTTCAGTTTCGTGACGAGCAGTGCTCAAACAAACGGGAACAGCAGTGTTTATGTGGAAGACATGATGGCGAATGCCCCAACGGAAGTTTCAGGAACAGAAACAAATTTATTCTCGAAGGTCGATGAGATTGTAAAGGAAGGATTGGATCAAGGTGCTTACCCGGGATGCCGCGTTTTAATCGCGAAAGACGGCGTTATTCTTTACAACAAGAGTTTTGGATACTTAGACAAGGCGAAGACACAGAAAGTGTCTGAAAACTCGATATACGACCTTGCTTCGGTGACAAAGATGCTTTCGACGACGATGGCATTGATGAAATTGGTAGATGAAGGAAAGATAGATGTGGAAAAAACCATTGGCGAATACATTGATTTTCCTGAAGGACATCCGCATGCAAAGATGCAGCTGAAGCGCATGTTGTCGCATACTGCCGGACTTCCGGCTTGGAAGGATTTCACCAACTTAACGGTGAATGGAGGAGAGTGGGACGGCAACTGCTTATCGAAGGAACATACCGATAAATGTAGCAATCCGGTTTGTGCAGATATGTGGACAACCAAGGAAATGACCGATTCGATTTACAATGAAATTCTAGAGGTGAAGTTGAATCCAGATCAAGGCTATTTGTACAGTGATTTGGGTTATTACTACTACAAGAAAATGATCGAAAAAATTACGGGAGTGCCTTTGGATTTCTATGTTTCAGAATCGTTCTATAAGCCAATGGGGTTGCGTTCTATGGGTTACAATCCGCAAGCGAATTGGCCGGTTAAGATGATTGCGGAAACGGAAACGGATTCAAAATGGAGACGTCAGGCGGTTCGTGGATATGTGCACGATCAAGGGGCGGCTCTAATGGGAGGAGTTGCCGGGCACGCAGGTTTATTCGGCAACGCCAACGACTGCGCTGCGTTAATGCAAATGTGTTTGAACGACGGGCAATATGGAACAAATGAATTCTTTCACCATGAAACCATGGATTTGTTTACAGCCCGTCATTTCAAAGACAACAGAAGAGGTTTGGGATTTGATAAACCTGGATTCACGAAATGGAGCGGAGCAACAGGACCTTCAGCAAGCGACGAGAGCTTTGGTCATTCCGGATTCACAGGAACGCTTTGTTGGGCAGACCCAGCAAACGGAACAGTATTCGTTTTCTTAAGCAATCGCAATTGCCCGAGTTCTGAAAACTGGAAGATTAACGACTTACGTATTCGTCCTAGAATTCAAGAAGAAATTTACAAGTTGTTTCCTGTTAAACCGTAGTACTTTTGCAATGGAGTTCTGCTCCCTTGCACTATGGAAAAAAAATTGAAGATTGGTATTGTGTGCTACCCAACATTCGGAGGTAGTGGTGTGGTTGCAACCGAGTTGGGAAAGGCACTTGCGGAAAAAGGACATGAGATTCATTTCATCACTTATTCGCAGCCCGTTCGTCTTGGATCTTTAAGGAAAAATGTGCGCTATCACGAAGTTAACGTAAGTGATTACCCGTTGTTTTTATATCCACCTTACGAACTAGTTCTAGCAAGTAAAATGGTAGATGTTGCGAAGCACGAAGGACTAGATCTTCTGCATGTGCATTACGCTATTCCGCATGCAAGTGCCGCATACATGGCGAAGCAAATATTGAAAAGAGAAGGCATCAATTTACCAGTTATCACTACACTTCACGGCACCGATATAACCTTGTTGGGAAGAGACGCTTCCTTCGAACCCGTAATCTCTTTCGCTATCAATGAAAGCGACGCAGTTACTGCTGTTTCGCAAAGTTTGAGAACAGATACCTATAAACTTTTTGGAATTAACATAGACATCGAAGTCATTCCCAATTTCTTAAATCCCACCCCAATAAACGGAGATGTTGTGCGCGAAATTCGTGAAGAATACGCGCCAAACGGAACTCCAATGCTTATCCATATTTCGAACTTCCGTCCGGTCAAACGTGTGATGGATGTTATGGAAATTTACAAGCGAGTGAATGAATTGAAGCCTTCCATTTTGATCATGGTGGGAGACGGTCCGGATCGCTCAAAGGCAGAGCAATTTGCCCGAGACAATCACTTAAACCATGTTGTTTTTGTTGGAAATGTGAAGAATCCAATGGAGCTTTTATCAGCGGCAGATGTGATGCTTCTTCCATCTGAATCTGAAAGTTTTGGTTTGGCTGCACTAGAAGCCATGGCAAGCGGAGTGCCCGTTGTATCGAGCAATGCGGGAGGTTTGCCCGAGTTGAAT
The DNA here is from genome assembly GCA_945881835.1 of Chryseobacterium gleum. GTDB lineage: Bacteria > Bacteroidota > Bacteroidia > Flavobacteriales_D > Sanyastnellaceae > CAIZGX01. Next base: position 64,529 of record CAMCVP010000003.1, read on the forward strand.
AGACACGGTGTTTCTGGTTTGATGAGTAATGTTGGCGATGTAGATGAAATGGCGAAACAAGTCTTTTACCTCATTGAAAAAGAAGAACGTTTAATGAAATTTAAAGATCAAGCAAGAGAAAGAGCCAGTGCGTTTTCACTTGAGGCTGTGCTTCCCTTGTATGAAAAACTATACGATAAAGTGTTGAAGTCATGAATAAGACAGCCCCTCAATTCATAGGAAAGCGCATTCAGGTTGTGCGAGAAAAAGAGCAGCTTACCATAACCATTTCGCAAAGTGTAGAACGATGGCAAGAAGCGCTGCTTTACACGTGGCTCATGGCTTGGACGTTTTGCGGCGGTGTATTTATCTATTCGTTATTCACCTCACCAAATGGCGGAGAGCAAATCTTCTTTTTAATCTCAACGGCCTTGTGGTCCTTTTTCTTTTATCGCACATTGAAAGTGCTAATGTGGAGAAAATCTGGAAGGGAAATATTGGTATTTAAAAAAGGTGAAATGACACTTCAAAACGCCTTTGGAAATCGCGGTAAAATAGAAAAGTTTAATCTTGAAAAAATAAAGCAATTGGGCACCGTTAAGCAAGACGAAAATTCATTCTTTTATTTTATGGACGATAGCTTCTGGATTATGGGCGGAGAGCGCTTAGGCTTCGTTTACAATCGTTCGAAAATTCGCTTTGGAAAGCAGTTGAATCCACGCGATGCGCAAACGCTACTTCGTAGTGTTGACAGCGCTGTTAAGGGGTATTCGGCTTAAAGATTAGCGCTCCTGAATTAATGCAATAACGCAGTCCGGTAGGAGGTGGTCCGTCAGGAAAAACGTGGCCCAAATGACCACCACATTTACTGCACATAACTTCCGTTCTAACCATGCCGTAGGAGGTGTCTTTATCTTCTGAAATTACCAACTCATTAATTGGCTTGAAATAGCTCGGCCATCCACATCCGCTGTCGAATTTCGAATCGGATTGAAACAACTCTTGTCCGCATGCTGCGCAGCTGTATGTTCCAATGTCATGATGGTCCCAAAACTCACCAGTAAACGCACGCTCAGTGCCCTTCTCGCGCAGAATACGGAATTGCTCAGGTGAGAGTTCTTTCTTCCATTCTTCTTCAGTTTTAACTACCTGTGGGACCATACTACTTGGGGTGCTTTGATTTTGTTTTTGTTGTGAACAGCTCGCTAAACTTATAACTGCTGCAATGCTAAACGAAACTAATTTTCTCATGGTTGAACAACACGTTTTTTCTAAAATTATTTTCTGAGGTATCAAGAATTTAATGCGTCAGCAGTATACGATTTTGTTTTCAAGAATGCGTCGAAAGGACCGCAGTACAAAATGTTTCCGCCTTTCTCTCCGCCTTCAGGACCAATGTCCACAATCCAATCTGCACAGCGCATAACATCCGTATGATGCTCAATCGCAATAACAGTATGTCCTTGCGCAAGCAATGCTTGAAACGTAATCATCAACTTCTGTACATCGTGAAAATGCAAGCCTGTAGTAGGCTCATCAAAAATGAAAAGTGTATGCGGTTGATTCGGCCCTTTAATAAGGAAAGAAGCCAATTTAATACGTTGTGCTTCTCCACCCGAAAGAGTGCTGTTGCTCTGTCCAAGCTTAACGTAATCAAGGCCTACAGCCTTAAGCGGCGTTAGTTTTTGAACGATATGTTTGGCAGAAGTTGAAGTGTCCTCTCCGAAAAATTCAATGGCTTCATCAACAGTTAAATCCAGCACATCAGCAATGTTTTTTCCGCGGTATTGAACGTCTAGAACTTCTTCTTTAAATCGCTTTCCTTTACACGTTTCACAAACCAATTCTACATCGGCCATAAACTGCATCTCAATCGTCTGAATCCCTTCACCCTCGCAGGTGTCACATCTTCCTCCAGTGACGTTGAACGAGAAAAAAGCTGGCTTCATGTTGCGTTGTTTTGCCAACGGTTGTGAAGTGAATAATGCACGAATATCATCGTAGATTTTTAAGTAAGTCGCAGGGTTGGAACGACTACTTTTTCCAATCGGATTTTGATCAACAAATTCCAATGCTTTTATGGAAGAAATACTCCCGGAAAGTTCGCTGTAATTTGAACTGTTTTCTGCAATTCCGTTCAATGCATTTTGAAGGGAAGGGTAGAGCACACTTTTGATTAACGTACTTTTTCCAGACCCGCTAACTCCAGTAATCACGCTGAATGCGTGAAGTGGAATGTCAATACTCACATTTCCTAAATTGTGGAGATTCACATCTTTCAACGATACGAAGTCGTTGAGTTTCTTCTTCGTTTTTTCAATGTAAATTTTCTTATCTCCGCGCAAGTAATCTGCGGTTAATGTCTTGCCTTTTTTCTCAAGATCTTTGGCCAATCCTTCGAACACAATTTCGCCTCCCTTGGCACCCGCTTCCGGACCAATATCAATGATGTAATCGGCGTTGCGAATAATTTCTTCTTCGTGTTCAACCACGATTACGGTGTTTCCCTGGTCGCGAAGATTCTTCAAAACTTCGAGCAAACGTTTGCTGTCTCGAGGGTGTAATCCAATGCTCGGTTCGTCAAGAATATACATAGATCCTACCAACGCACTTCCTAGGCTGGTTGCGAGATGTATGCGTTGTGCTTCACCGCCACTGAGCGTATTTGAAAGGCGATTCAAGGTGAGGTATTCCAGTCCAACTTCGCACAAAAAACGAAGTCTGTTTTTTATTTCTAAAAGAATTCTTTTCGCAACCGATTCGTCGTGTTTGCTCAATGAAAGCGTTTCGAAAAAGTTCAACGATTTATGCAACGGAAGAAGCATTAATTCAGACACCGAAGTGTTTGCAATCTTCACATAATTCGCTTCTTTTTTTAAGCGCGTTCCGTTACATTCAGGACACGCCGTTCTTCCGCGATAGCGAGAGAGTAAAACACGATTTTGAATCTTATACGTCTCCGCTTCAAGGTATTTGAAGAAGGTGTTTATTCCATGAAAATGTGTGCATCCTTCCCAAATAATTTTCTTCTGAAGGGTAGACATATCGCGGTAAGGCGTGTGAATGGGAATGTCGGCTTTCTTCGCATTGCGAATCAAATCGTCTTTCCAACCACTTAACTTATCACCCTTCCAACAAGCAATGCAATCTTGGTAAATCGAAAGATTTTCATTCGGAATAACCAGCTTCGAATCGATACCTATAATGCTTCCAAATCCTTCGCATGTTTTGCATGCACCTACGGGGTTGTTGAAGGAAAATAAATTCAACGAAGGTTCTTCGAAAACAACCCCGTCTTCTTCCAATTGATTGGCGAAGAATTCATATTTCTTTTTGTCTGGAAAGAAAAGTGCACAATGCCCGTGTCCCAATGAAAACGCAAGATCTACGCTATCTCCCAAACGAGAGGCTTCCAACTCATCGTCTTTCGACATGCGGTCAATGAGCAAGTAATAGATGTGTTTGGAAGAGTATTCCGCATCTTGAATTTCAATGAATTCATTGTTGTAAACAAGTCTGCTAAACCCTTGCGCCAACAAGGTTTCTTTTCCGATTTGAAACGAGGTTTCTGATTCTATTTTAAGCGGACAAATAATAGCAAAGCGCGTTTCATTTTTCAAATTGAAAATCGCATTTACGACATCTGAGGTGTTGTTCTTCGTTATCGCTTTGCCTGTGGAAGGTGAGTAGGTAATACCAATTCGCGCATAAAGAAGTTTAATGTAATCGTAGATCTCAGTTGAAGTTCCAACCGTAGATCGCGAACTTCTTCCGGTTACTTTCTGTTCAATGGCAACAGCCGGACTAATACCTATAATTGAATCTACATCTGGTTTGTCAAATCGACCCAAGAACTGACGCGCGTATGAAGAGAGACTTTCGACATATCGTCTTTGTCCTTCTGCAAAAAGTGTGTTGAAAGCTAAACTACTTTTTCCTGAACCACTCAGTCCTGTTAGCACTACCAGCTTGTTTCTTGGGATAGATACAGAAACGTTTTTCAAATTGTGCACGCGTGCACCCTTAATAATGATGTGGGTTTTATGATTCTCGTTCTTCACGTTTTTCTTGTTGAAGTGTCAAAGGTATTACCTCTTCAATCACATTATTGTTCATTGGTAGGAAAGAAAAAAAAGTAAAAATTTATTTGCTATTTGTAAAAATATATACTATATTCGTTTTCAAGATGCCGAAAGAAGGACATCGGAATAATAAAAATCACATTCAGCGCCTATAGAATATAACACTACTTTTTTTCAGTTCTAAATTAAGTTGAACCATTTAAAAAAGGAGGCCGTTATGCGCTTATCACTCGAATCAGATCGCCAATTGGTATCCATGTACATGCATGGTAACGAACCCGCATTCCGTGAGTTAATGTCTCGTTACAAGTCGAAGGTGTTTGGAAAAATTTACATGTTCGTTCGCGACCGCGAATTGGCTAACGATTTATTTCAAGACACTTTTTTAAAAGCTGTGCAAGCCCTGAAAGACGGTCAGTACAACGAAGAAGGTAAATTCTCTGCTTGGATAATGCGTATTGCACACAACTTGTGCATCGATCATTTCCGCAACAACAAGAAAATGCCCATCCAGCGTGCTACCGATAAGTACGATCCACTTGACTTCGTTCAAGAAACGTCGAAGAACGTTGAGAAGCAAGTGATTCAAAAGGAAGTAACCAAAGAAGTGCGTCAATTAATAGGCATGCTTCCTACAGAGCAACGCGAGATTGTTATGATGCGAATTGTTTACGACATGAGCTTCAAGGAAATTGCAGATCACTTGAACATTAGCATCAACACGGCTTTGGGAAGAATGCGCTATGCGTTAATTAACCTTCGCAAGCACATTGAAAAGCACAACATTAAGTTGGTGATTTAAAAAAGATTACTGCAAGGGCAATATCGAAAGAAAGGGTTGCGTTAAGCCTAAAAATTAAACGCGCCTATGCAAGATTTTACCCTTCAAGATTTAGTAGCTTTTATGGAGTCGGAAGAGATTATTCTTTCAGCATACGAACAGCTGCAACCGGTTACCAAAAGTTATATTTGGAACTAATGAAAAAGCCACTCTCGAGTGGCTTTTTTCTTGTTTACTTTTGCCGCATGAAACTGCATCGCCTTTTATCCGTTTTGCTCATTAGCGCTGCTTTTCTGAATGCTTGTTCAAATGGAAATCAACCCACCGTTGACTCTGTTATCTTTCAACCCAAATACGCCAAAGGTTTTCGCGTGGTGAAAATTGGAAATGATACCCTGATTCAGTTCCTGTCTCATTCTGATTCTCCTACTGTTTCTCCTACTGTTTCTCATTCTGTTTCCGATTCTCCTACTGTTTCTCATTCTGTTTCTCTTTCCAAAATCAATCCGGAGCGAATCGCCCTTCTCAGCACCACACATTCCTATTTCATCAATGCCCTAGATGGAATGAAGAACGTATGCGGAGTAACCTACGCAGACCGCATTCAGCTTGGAAATCTTCAATTACAAATTGCAAGCGGAAAGACACAAAACCTCACCGAGAACGGCGATGTTAGTATGGAAGAATTACTCTTGCTGAATCCATCTGTTCTGTTCAGTGTTCCTTTCGAATCAACACCCTATCAATCGAAACTACCGCAATGCACAGTAATTCCAACTACGGAATATCTAGAAGAACATCCGCTTGGAAAGGCAGAGTGGATCTATGTTTTTGGATATGTCCTTCGGAAGGATGTTTTGGCGAGGGAGTTGTTTTTGGAAATTGAAAGCGCATACATAGGTGCTGCGCAAGGTCATGCTGAAGGTGCTTCGCAAGGACCTTCCGTAGGACCTTCCGTAGGACCTTCGGTAGACCTTCCGTCAGGACCTTCTGTAAGACCTAGAATTTTCTTTGCTGCCAACAACGGCAGCGACTGGACCGTGGCGAATAACCAATCGTATTGGGCCATATTGCTGAAAGATGCGGGTGCGGAATATTTGGGGGCGACGAATGACAAAGGGAATTTGAATTTCGACAAAGAGCGCATGTTGTTCGCGTTGAATGAAGCCGATGCGTATGGCGAGTTGGTGTATTTTCCGAATACATCCAACGTTTCACTTTCACAGTTGCATCCGGAATTCACGCAGAGCGGTCCTTTTCAACATAAAAAATTATTTTTCTGCAATGCCGCAGACAATGGCTTTTTCGATAAAGCACTACTAGAGCCGCACATACTACTTCAAGAATTGAAAATGGTATTGATCGATTCAACCTTTTCAGGAAACTACTTTCAACACACACATTAGAACACGCAATACTTAACTTTGCCGCATGGACTCGAAAGAATTGGAATTCAACAAAAACGAAGACAAAATGCTTCAGCGCATTGCTGACCTTCAACGCAGATTGAAAAAGATCTACGAAGGTGGAGGGAAGAAGCGCATGGAGAAGGAGCACGAAAAAGGAAAGATGACCGCGCGTGAGCGAGTTGATTACCTTTTGGATAAAGATACTGAACGCATTGAAGTGGGTGCTTTCGCAGGCGATGGCATGTACGAAGAACATGGCGGTTGTCCGGCTGGTGGAGTAGTGGTGGTGATGGGATACGTTTCGAAGAAGCTATGCTTGGTTGTTGCGAACGACGCTACGGTGAAGGCGGGTGCCTGGTTTCCAATTACAGGAAAGAAGAACCTTCGTGCGCAAGAGATTGCCATGGAGAATCACATTCCCATTATTTATTTGGTAGATAGCGCTGGGGTTTACTTGCCTATGCAAGATGAAATTTTCCCCGACAAAGAACACTTCGGACGAATTTTCAGAAACAATGCGCGCATGAGCAGCATGGGCATTCCGCAATACGCTGCCGTTATGGGAAGCTGCGTTGCGGGTGGAGCCTACTTGCCGATTATGAGCGACGAAGCGCTAATTGTAGACAAGACCGGAAGCATCTTCCTTGCAGGTTCATACTTGGTGAAAGCTGCTATTGGCGAGGAAGTCGACAACGAAACACTCGGCGGTGCAACAACGCATTGCGAGATCAGTGGGGTGACAGACTACAAAGCGTTGAACGACAAAGACGCATTAGATACCTTGAAGAAATTATTGAGTCAGCAAGGAAAAACCAGCAAAGACGCAGGTTTCGATCGCATTGCTCCTGTTATGCCGAAACGCAAGGTAGAAGATATGTTGGGAATTCTTCCAACCGATAGGACCACTTCTTACGAGGTGCGCGAGATGATTGAGTGCTTGGTAGATAACAGCGAATACACGGAATACAAGGCTGAATACGGAAAGAGCATCGTGTGTGCTTACGGTCGCATCAACGGTTGGTCAGTTGGAATTGTGGCCAATCAGCGCGAGGTGATTAAAAGCAAAAAAGACGGCATTCAGTTCGGTGGAGTAATTTATAGCGACAGTGCCGATAAGGCAGCGCGATTCATCATGAACTGCAATCAGAAAAACATTCCGTTGGTCTTCCTTCAAGACGTAACAGGTTTTATGGTTGGAAGTAAAAGTGAACACGGCGGAATTATTAAAGACGGAGCGAAGTTGGTGAATGCACAAGCCAACAGTGTTGTGCCGAAGTTCACCATTATCATGGGTAACAGTTACGGCGCGGGCAATTACGCTATGTGCGGAAAAGCATACGACCCTCGATTGATTGTAGGTTGGCCAACAGCTCAAGTTGCAGTAATGGGTGGTGCGCAAGCTGCGAAGGTGTTGCTTCAGATTGAAGTGGCATCTTTGAAAGCAAAGGGTGAAACCATTACACCTGAGCGCGAAGCAGAAATGTTCAATCGCATTAAGTCGAAATACGACGAGCAAACCTCTCCGTATTATGCCGCTTCTCGCTTGTGGTTAGACGCTGTTATTGATCCGGTGGATACGCGCAAGTGGATAAGCCTAGGCTTGGAAGCCGCATCGAATGCACCCGCTGAGCGCGCTTATTCGGTTGGAGTTCTTCAAACATGAAAAGGAAGTTAGCTTATTTTTTTTCGGGTGAAGGGAAATGGCTTCGCCGGGTCTTGCTTGCAGCTGCCGTTGTGCGCCTCATTGCCGCAATTTTTTCGGAAGGGTATATCATGTCCGACGACCATTTCTTGGCCGTAGAACCGGTTTCATCATGGGTGAGCGGAGAGAACTATCACAACTGGTATCCGAATTCCTACAATGAAACCGATCATGCGCAGCCCTTCAGCTACGCCTATTATTTTTTGAATTTCGTAATCCTGAAGTTTTGTGCTGTAATTGGAATTCAGAATCCGTTTATCCAAGCCTTTGTTCTTCGAATAGTCCATGCCGCCCTAAGTTTATGGGGCGTTTACTTATTTGTGAAACTCGCTGAACGACTCATTTCATCGGTCACCTGGCGCATGCATGCCATTTGGTTATGGGTTTTCGGAGGAGTAGTCACGGTATTCAGCGTTCATCAATTGGTTGAAACAGCCTGCATACCTTTTGTGTTGTTGGCTTATTTGTATGTATTGAAGTATTTCGAAAAGGATCGAGTAGGGGCAATCATCATTGCTGCCTTGGCATTTTCTGTTTCGGTTGGAATGCGATACCAATTGGTATTCTTTCCACTCACATTAGGATTCTATTTGTTGTGGAAACGAATGTGGAGTGGGGCAGTGCTCTTCGGAATTTTCTTCACTCTCGGTTTTGCATTGACCCAAATAGACAATCTCTTGTTCTGGCACAAACCCATTTACCAGCATTTACTCGATTACCAGGCCTACAACGCCACCCACTTCGCCGATTACCCGAGCAATGTTTTTTCATACCTGGCTTTAATCACGTATTACATCTTTCCAGTTGTAACAATTGTTTTTCTATTATCCCTTCGCCGAAGGCATTCGTCCGCAGGACATTCGTCTCCGACATTCGTTGCTCCGCAACATTCTTCCAAAGGTGCTTCGCAAGTGGTGCCAATTCTAATTGGAACTATTGTTTTTATTGGATTTCATTTATTGTTTCCGAATCGACAAGAGAGATTCTTGCTGCCAGCAGTGCCATTCCTGCTGTTGTTAATGATGAAAGCAATCTCCAAACGCTATTCGTGCTCTGCACCCTCGCACGAAGTGCCCTCGTCTGCAAGACCCTCGTCCGTTGGACCCTCGCGCGTAGCGCACACAGCCATGCGCCTCTCCATCTACCTCTCCGCCATCTACACCGTCAGTTATTCCTTCTACATTCCTAAATCAAAATATCTCGAAGCATCGAAAGCACTATATGAACGCGGCGACTTTCAAAATGTGGTAATTGATAATTGGAAAGGAGAAGAGTCTGTGTGGTTGCCGATGCATTATGTAGGGAAATTCACGCATCCGTTTTCAATGACTTCTATTAAGACAATGGATCAATTAAAGCAGCAGATTGCACATCAGCCATTCTTTGATTCCAAACGACTTCCAGCGCCTGTCCCCAATTACCTTATTATTTGGGGTAAGGAGGAGGCTTATCCTCGGGCGAGAGCCTACGAGCAAGCGGGATTTGCAATTCGTCGTATCTCACCTGTGAATTCAGAGAAGGAATGCGGCTTTGTGTTGTATTCTCTTCGACTTGCAGCGGAGATTTAATGTTTTTCCGATTTTTTTTATCGATTAAAAAGTTGAAAAACAGTCACTTGGTTTTTCCTTCCAAGAAATTTAAAAAAAAATAACTAACACGGGCATCTTGATAAGATAATTTCGTCTTATTATTGCTAACGCTGTTTTTCAGCAAAAACCTAATCAAATTATTAACTAATCTAAACTTATGAACCGTATTTTACGTTCTCAGTTGCCGCAAAGTCCCACGGATTTAGCGGTGTTCGACACTACCACGGGTTCGTCTCCAGGACGAGCACGTGGAGGATTCCTAAAGAATTTTGGGATTCCATTACTTTCTATGTTGTTCGTGCTGATGCTCAGTGTGACTGGTTATGGACAATTGTTGTCTAACTATGCCTTCACTTCTACTGCAGGAACATACACCGCAATTTCTGGTGGTACTCAAGCTGTTGCAGGTGCATCAGATTCAGGTACTTCAGGAGGAACTGCATTGGGAATAGGTTTCAGTTTCGTTTATAACGGAACAACCTACACACAGTTCAGCGTTTCTGCAAACGGTTGGATTCGTTTAGGTGCTACTACAGCAACTACAGGATCTACACCGATCAGTTCACCAACAGGACCTTCTATCGCATTGTTTGCGCGTGACGGTAAGACTGGTGGCGCTGTTACATACTTGGTTGAGGGCGTTGCTCCAAACCGTGTATTAACCGTGCAGTTCCCGAACTTCAACGTTTATTGGAACTCAACTGCGAATACGTTGGACATGCAAGTGAAGTTATACGAAACGACCAATGTTGTTCAAATCGTATACGGGGCATCTGCAAGTTTAACAACTTACACAGGTCAAGTAGGTTTAGGTTGGACAGCGAATACCAACTACAATAACAGAACGACTACAACTAACTGGGCGGCAACAACTGCAGGTACTGCGAACAACGCAACTGTAACGTTGGCACCGGGTGTTACTCCAACAAGCGGATTAACTTACACTTGGACACCTCCTTTCCCTTGTGCTTCAGCACCAGCAGCACCAGTAGCTTCTTTAACAGGAGCTTCTTCTATTTGTGCTGGCTTTACAAAAGCAATGAGTGCAACTGGTTTTACTTCTGGTCAAACAGGGTTAACAGTGCAATGGCAAACTTCAACGGATAACGTGAATTTCACAGATATCAGTGGAGCTACTGCAGCAACCTATACTACTCCGGCAATGGCTGCGGGTACTTATTACTACCGAGTGAACAGTACATGTTCAAACACGTTGGAAGTTACTTCTTCTAACGTTGTAACTTTAACGGTTAATGCGCTTCCTGTGGTTGCTATTACAGCTCCAAACGGTGGAGCAATATGCGGTGCGCAGACTTTATCTGCTTCGGGTGCATCTACTTATGTTTGGACTCCAGCGAATTCTTTGAGCGCAGGTTCTGGTACAAGTGTATTGTATACAGGAACCACTTCTTTGACTGTTAACGTATCTGGAACAGATGCGAACGGTTGCGTGGGAACTTCTTCACAAGCGATTACTTACACAGCTCCTACGGCAATTACTGTTACAAGCTCAGTTCCTACATTCTGCGGAGTTGGGGGTACAAGTACCTTAACTGCTACTTCGGGTGTTGCATACGATTATGCATGGTCTGTATTAGAGTCTGGAACATTATCTGCATCTACAGGTGCTACAACAGATTTCACCATTGCACAAACATCTTCTGTTCGTGTAGTTGGTACTGATCTTGTTTCTGGATGTAATGCATACACTGATTACAGTGTGGGTGTTTATCCATTGCCATCTGCTACAGTTACGACAACTGCTTCTGGGGTTTGTCCAGGTACGCCTGCAACTATCAACTCAGGATTAAGCGCAGGTAACTTCTCTGTAACTTCTATTCCTTACGTTCCTTTCACTGTTCCTGCAACTGCTTCAACATTGGTGCAAAACGGAACGGCTACTCCAGCATTGTCTGGTGGATCTTTGGATGATGGTGGGTGGGGAAACATTCCGATTGGGTTTAACTTTAACTTCTTCGGAACGTCATTCAACACAATTGCTGCTGGTACTAACGGTTTGTTAATGTTCGGTGCCGTACCTGGTTATGGTACAGGAGCAGGACAATTAGGACAATACACATTCAACACAACAGGTGGTGTATTCCCTAACGTTAACAATCCTGGAAACGTTATTGCCTTAATGGCAGGTGACCAGTATTTCACAGGTGCTACCAACACGGGTTCTATCAAATATTGGGTAGAGGGTGTTGCACCTAACCGTCGTTTTGTTATTCTTTACAATAACGTACCACGTTGTTGTTCTGCAACAGGGTTGGCCTTTACTGCTTATGCTGTATTGTACGAAACTTTGGGTATGGTTGATATTCATATTTTGAATAGCGCTCAAACCAGTTCAAACACTGTTGGATTGCAAGACGGAACAAAGACTATTGGTGCAACTGCTCCAGGACGTCAAAACTTTACCACTCCGATCACAACTCCAGAAGCTTGGCGCTTTGCACCACCTGCTAACTACTTAACAACATGGTCTGCAACTGACGCGAATGGAACAACTGGTTTGACTACCAATGTTGACGGTTCTACCATCAACGTGATTAACGGATTCAGTGCTACTGTTGCTCCTTTGTTGACGACTACCTACTCAATTTCATACGCTAACGCAACAACAGGATGTTCAAATTCTGCTACTCCTGCGACAGTGACTATGTTGGTATTGGGTAACGTTGCTCCACAAGGTGTTACAACGACTTCTACCGTAACAACGGCTTGTCCTGGTGCTAACATTCCATTGGCTACTTCTTACACAGGTTCTTTGGACGGATTAACGTTCCAATGGCAAGTGTCTACAGATGGTGGTGCTAACTGGACAGATATTGCTGGTGCAACTTCAGCTACTTACACTGCTACGCAATCAGTGGCTTCTTCTTACCAAGTAGGAATTGCTTCTTGCGGTGGAACAGTTACATATAGCACTCCAGTTGCAATTGCTTTGACTGGATTTATCGATTGTTATTGCTCAACTTCGTTCTTCTCTACTGCTGATGAAGAAATCACGAATGTTACAGTAGCGACTTTGAACAATTCTTCTACATGTGCAACGGTGGCTCCAGGTCCTGGATCTGCTCTTAATACATATAGCAACTACACCTCTGGTGCGGGCGCTCCTGCTGCTCCAGCATTGGTTCAAGGCGCATCTGTTTCAGGTGCTGTAACTATCGGATCTTGCGGAACATTTAACTACACCTCTGGTGCTGCAATCTTCATCGATTACAACCAAAACGGTTTGTTCACAGATGCAGGTGAAATGGTATGGAACAATGGTACTTTGTCGAACATCAACTGTGTTCCTGCAACGACCTTGACTTTCTCATTCACTGTGCCTGGAACTGCAACTCCTGGTTTGACACGCATGCGTGTTATGAATGCTGAAAACATTGCTGGTAGTGCAATGAATCCTTGTGGTGCTTATGGATACGGAGAAACTGAGGATTACTTGGTTCAAATCTTGGGTCCTTGTGCTCCTGGTACATTCTTCCCGCCATTGGCGATAGTTGAAGATACTGATGCAACTGTTTGTGGAACACAAACTTCTGGTATCCAAGTTTTAGATTTGAATGGTATTGCAACTCCTGTTTATTTGTGGTATGATGCTCCAGTAGGTGGAAACTTATTGTCTATGTCATCTGCTAACATTTACAACCCAGGTGTTATTTCTGCAACAACTTCTTATTATGTTGCAACCAACACGGGTACATGTATCACTGAGCGTTTCCCTGCAACAATCAACTGGGTTGCTCCTCCATCAATCACATTGACGAACAGCAATCCAGCTTCTTGTGGAACAACGTCAACTGCTACTGACCTTGCAGCTTCTAGCTCAAACACTGGTTATGCATACACTTGGAACGCAACACCTGTTGCTGGTTCAGGAATTACTGCAGGAACAACTGGCGCATCTATTGCTGCTGTTACTCCAACCATTAACGGAGTTTATACTTACACTGCGACTGCAGTTGATGCAACTTCTGGTTGTACAACTTCAGGAACCACCACTGTAGGTTTCTACGCTCCATTGACAGGTACTGCTACTGTAACACAACCATTGGTTTGTGGCGGTAACGGTTCTGTAAACTTTGGTGTTATTGGATCAGGTACTGTATTCGCTAATGATTTCTCAAGTGCTACATTGAACCCAGCTCAAGCTGAGTTGTGTAACAATGCGGTAATCACTGGTGGTAAATTACAATTGACCGCTCCTGTTAACTCTCAAAAAGGTGGTATCTTAATTACGAACACAACAGGTGTTGCTACGAACGATTTCCAAATCGATTTCGATTTGATTACAACTGCTGGTACTACTCCTCCTGCAGACGGATTTAGCTATAGCTACGGTCCAGATGTAGTATGTATGCCAACTCCAGTTGGAACTGTTGTAGACAATACTGTTGTAGGTGTTGGTGCTGCTAACCCTGAGAACGGTTCTGGTTCAGGTATCCGTCTTTCTTTCGACGCATACACCAATGGTGTTAACGTAAACGGTATCTACTTAATGTACAACTGTCCTCGTATTAACCCATCATCTGCCTTGACTCCAGCTGAAGGTTTGTATTATTATGCAAACAACACGTCATGGATTGGTGGTGCAAACACTCACGTGACTATCACAATCAATGCACTTGGACAAATGTCTATGTGGTTGGCTGGAACACAAGTGTTGAACAACGCTGCTCTTCCTGCAGGTTATTTAACTGCAGACAAGTCTACTTGGAAGCATGCTTTCGCAGCTCGTACGGGTGGATTAAACCAAGGTCACTTCATTGACAACTTGGACATTCACTACAACAACTTCTACGAATACTCTGTAGACAACGGTGCTACTTGGACAACAGCTTCTCCAGTTGCAGTTCCTGCTCCGTCTACTGTTCAAAGTGTTGCTCGTTATGTAATTACTCCAAGTTGTTCTGTTAACTTAGGAACTGCTGCGGTTGAATTCCCAGTTGCTGCTCCAACAGCAGTTACAGGTGGTTCTACTTGCTTGAACGGTACTACTTTAAACGTGAGTGCTTTCGGTCTTCCAAACGGAGGTCAAACGGCTACTTATTCTTTCGGTACTAACTTGTCTTCAGGTATTGGTACTGCTTTCGGTGGTGCGGGTGTTGCTCCTTCAATTCAGGGTAACCCAATCACCATTAGCTTGCCAGCAGGTGCTATTGTAACAAATGCTCAGTTGGTGTTAACTAACGTAACATCATTCTATATGGGTGAGTTACAAGTTGCATTGTCAGGTGCTGTAACTTTGGGTACTACTCAAGTGTTTACGAACTTCCCTGCATCTGGTGCAACTGGAAGTATTACATTAACTCCAAGCTCTATTGTTAACGGTACTGTTAACGTTTTGTTGGGAGAGTCTTATGACGATGGAGGAACAGATGCAACTGCAGCTGATATTAGCTTGGTTATTACCTACAGTCTTCCAGCAGATCCATCTTGGTTTGATAACTCAGTGGCGTCTGCAGGTTCATTCGTAGCAACTGCAACTACACTTAACGTTGTTGGAACATCAATTCTTCCTTCAACTGCATCATCTGTTACTTCTACAGCTTACGCTGCAAACGTTGTAACCAACGGTGCTTCTACTTGTTATTCTGCAACTGTACCAGCTGCAGTAACTGTTGGTCAGCCATTGACTGTAGCAGTTGCTGCTTCTGCTCCAATTACTCAAACGTTCACTTTAGCTACAGCTTACACTGCTGCTCCTGGTGCCGTTCAAACAGTAACTGGAACAATTGCTATTCCTGCTGGAGCTACTGTAACAGGTACTGTTCTTCAAGTGAACGGTGTTACTTCTACTTCAGGTACATGGGGTAGCGATGTTACAATTGCTATGTCTGGTGCTTCTACTGTGGCTAGCCAAGTGGTCTCTAATGCTATAGGTCAATTGACGAATGCAGGTCCGATTACTTACACAGGTTCTAACGTTGTTGCCCCAGGTGGTGATGTATTCGTAACTATTTCACACAATTATTCTTTCGGTGGTCCAATGGAATTCGGAAGTATTGCTGTATTGGTTACTTACACGGCTCCTGTTACAGGAAGCGTTTGTCCTGGTACTCCAGTAACATTGAATGCAACAACAACGGGTGGTGGATCTAATCCAACATACCAATGGAACTTGAACGGTGCACCAATCGCGGGCGCTACTTCAGCTTCTTACGTTGCAACTCCAGTTGCTGCTACTGATTCATACACTGCAACTGTTATCGACGATTGTAACCCTGCTGGAATTACTTCAGCTGGATATTCACAGCCATTGTTCACAGTAACTGCAGGTACTATCACTGGTCCAGCTGCTATCTTAGTGAATGACTTCACAGTTCCAATTCCTGGTGCAGGTACTTGGGCTATTGCTGGTCAAAACGATGGTAGTGGTATCCAATGGGCGTTCGGAACTGTTTCTACAGGACCATTCGCAACAATTGCTGGTGGCGTTAACGCTAACCAGACATTGTATGCTACAGGTGGAGCGGGTCTAATTTACTTAACTGCTACAACTACAACAACTGACGGATGTTCTATCCAAGCAAACGTTGTAACTGTAACATTGGGTAACGCTATCGACACTCCATGTACAGCGCGTCCTGTAACTGTTGGTGACCAAACTGGTCTTGTGTTCTCTACAGCTGCTGCAACAAACGACGCCGGCGAGGTAACTCCTCCAGCTAATGGTTGTACAGTTCAAGACGGATGGTGTACTTCTTCATTGAATGGTACAGTATGGTTTAGTTTTGTTGCTCCTGCTTCAGGACACGTAAGTGTTCTTGCTCCAGGATGGGATAACCAATTGGCTATCTACAGCGCTACAAACTGTGCTGACTACTCAACGTTCACATTAATCAATGCAAACGATGATGATGGAGGTAACCAAGGAGGTCTTATTTTCAGTGCATTCCTTTCTGATGTTAAATGTCTTGTACCAGGTACTACCTATTACATCCAATTGGATGGATACGGTGGAATTGGAACTTCATCATTGACGATCACTGATCTAGGGAACATTGCTCCATCATTGCAATTCACTCCAACCAACATCGCAATCAACAACGCGACAGGTGTGTGTGGTGCTAATGCAACATGGGCTGCTCCATCGGCAGCTGATGATCAAGGTTGCGTAGTTGTAACTTCAACACACAACAGTGGTGATTTATTCCCAATCGGTGCAACAACAGTAACTTACACTGCTACTGATGCTCAAGGATTGACTGCAACATCTTCATTCACTGTAACAGTGACTGACAATGAATTGCCAACAATCACAGCTCCTGCTGCCGTAACTGTAACTGCTGCATTGAACGCTTGTACTTCAACTGCTACACTTGGTTCAGCTACAACTGCTGACAACTGTGGTGTTGCAACTTCAACGAACGATGCTCCTGCTACATTCCCAATCGGTAACACCACTGTTACTTACACTGTAACTGACGTTAACGGAAACGTTGCAACGGCTACACAAGTAGTAACTGTAGAAGTTAACCCAGCAAACATCTGGTATGTAGATGCTGACGGTGACAACTACGGTGTTGCAGGTGCAACTGTAACTGCTTGTAGCCAACCAGTAGGTTATGCTGCAAACACAACAGATTGTAACGACGCTAACGCAAACGTTAACCCAGGTGAAATCGAAATTTGTGGAAACACGATCGATGACAACTGTAGCGGTACTGCAGATGAAGGTTGCTTAAACCCAGGTGAAAACCCAACTAACGCAACTTCTATGTCTACAAGCATTTGGCCGAACTGTAACGCAGTAAACGGTACACTTGTAAACGCTACTGCTTCTGGTTCTGCTCAAACCATTTGTTTAACAGGTGAAGACAAGTGGCACCAATTCGTTGCAACTTCTGAAGGTGTTAGTATCGTTGTTAACTCATCGGCTGCTGATATCGTAATTGAATTGCAAACGGCTGCTGGTGTTCTAGTAGCTCAAGAGAATGCAGTTTCAGGTCTTGGTGGTGAAATTTTGAACCACTACGGATTAACGGCAGGTCAAGTCTACAAAATCGGTGTACGTAACTACAACAGTGCTCTTGGTACTGGTACTTACTCTATCTGTGCTAAAATGTTGAAGCGTGGTGGATGTGACTACGGTCCAGGTCCATACAGCTTGTGTCAGTACTTCAAGGCAACGTGGGCTGGTGCAGCTGGAACTAGCTACACATTCACTTACACAGGTTTAACAGGTCCTGCTGCTGGTAACGTATACACCCGCACTCAGAACTCAGATATCTGTGTATTGAGCAGCGTATTGCCAACTTTACCATACGGTTCTACTTACAGTGTATTAATCACTAACACATACACCTTGAATAACGGTGCTGGTGTTGCTGAAACTATTGCTGTACCTGGATTAGCTCCATGCTCAATGAGCACAGTAGCGCAACCAGTAACTGCTCTTCGTACTACTGACAGATGTACTGCTGGTCCACGTTTCCGTGGTTCTGTAGTTGCTTCTTTACCATGGGTATGTGGTGCAACCAACTGGCGTTGGGAATTCACTGAGTTAGACGCTCAAAGTAACCCAGTTGGTCTTCCAATTACTGTAAACAGAGGCGCAGCTTCTAACTACATTAACTTGGGTACAGTGTTGCAATTGCAATACGGTAAGACTTACTCTGTGCGTACAGCTCCAATCTTATCTTACACAGGAACAAACTACCAATGGGGTACTCCTTTCTGTATGAGCATTGTTGGAACTGCTGGTATGGTGGCTGACGGAAGTCAAGCAAACAACCAAACAGTGAAAGTGGAAACAGCGAATGAAGTAAACATGAGCTTGTATCCAAACCCAACTCACGGTACAGATGTGAACATTAACCTTTCAGGTGTTGATTCAGACAACGTACAAATTCGCGTAGTAGATGCTATGGGTCGTCAAGTATGGAGCAACCGTTATTCAGTTAGCGGTGTGTTAAATACTAACATCACATTCGAGCGTCCACTTGCAAACGGTTTGTACATGGTTGAAGCAATCTTCAACGGTGAAGTTCAAACACAACGCATGATGGTTCAAAAGTAATTTTAAGACTTGCTCTTAGAATTCGCTTAAACCAATAAGCTGAAAAGGCCTCCTTCGAAAGAAGGGGGCCTTTTTATTTTTAGGCAACTATTTGTTAATGTTTCGTCCTAACAAAGCCTTAACGAAAAGATTCTATGTCAAAGAAAATAGTAGTTTTTGTCGCATTACTTTTTGTATTAAGCACCACAAGCGGCCAGGTTTTTCAGGATGTTACAGAGGCATACGGCATAGCTGTGCTCAACGCTTCCACTATGTATGGAACGGGTTCGAGTTGCTTCGATGTGAATGAAGACGGTTGGGACGACTTAACCGTTTGTATTGCCGGAGGAGCCGCACGATTATACATAAATAACCAAGGGGTTTTTCAGTTACATACGGCCTTTGAAAATATTTACGATGCGAAGACATGCCTCTGGGGAGATTATGACGAAGACGGTGATAACGATTTATTCATCATCAAGCGTGACGGTCCTTCGCAGTTGTTTGTTCAAACCGACAGTCTGGTATTTGTAAATCAAACTTCATCTTTGAACTTTCCTTTCAATGCTGCAAATAATTCTTTTGGTGCGGCATTAGGCGATTACAATAGAGATAGCTTTTTAGATATGTATGTTGCTAACTATAGCACAGCCGCTGTAGGAGGAATTAAGAGCACATTTTTAACCAACAATCAAAACGGAGGGTTTTCGAATAGTCCGCATGGCTACTACCGCAATCACTTTCAACCAACGTTTATTGATTTATCAAGAGATCGTTATCAAGACATATTTATAATAAACGACTTTCGAACCGGATCTGAATTATATACCCAAGATACTCAAGGAGTGTTAACCGACCAAACACCAAATGGCTCATTTGGATTGAGCGGAGCAATTTATTTAGACGCGATGTCAAACTCGTGGTGTGATTATGACAACGACGCCGATTTGGATATGTACACCACAAATACCCCCACTCACGGGAATTTTTTATTTCAGAATAACGGAGCGAATAGTTTTTCAAACGTGGCCCCCGCCGCAGGTGCAGCGTTGTACAAGTGGTCGTGGAGTGCCTTGTGGTTCGATATAGAAAATGATGGTTGGAACGATTTAATTATCGATGAACGCCACGTAAACATTCTGTTTATTAACCAATTTGGAAATCATGTTTTAAGAAACAACAACGGTATGTTCACGCTTGATAATACTACCGGTATTTCAGGACTGCCATACGGATATTTCACCTCTTCAAAAGGCGACTTCAACAATGATGGCCTTTACGATTTATACTTGGGAGCAGAGACAGGGCAGCAATCGCGCGTGTTTCAGAACAATACAGTGACTTCCAATAACTATGTGAAATGTAGGTTGAACGGAAGGTTAAGTAACAGAAATGGAGTAGGTACTTACATTGATTACTATTTGAATGGATCGCATCGCGTTCACTACACCCAATTGGGTGAAAACTACCTTTGTCAAAATTCTCAGAACGTAATTTTTGGAATTGGAAATGCTGAACAAATTGACTCTTTGAAATTAAGTTGGATCAGCGGAGTGGTGGATACCTACTATAATATTCCTGCCAATACAACGCATGTTTTTGTTGAAGGAGAAACAATGCCGCAGATTCAAGCGTCGAAAGAATTTCTTTGTCCTACTGGCACAGATAACTTGGAACTGAGTATTCCTTATTGGCCCACACATGTGTGGGGGAATGGATCAACTGCGGAAAGCATTACGGTTACAGCGCCCGGTACATACACAGTTACCGTTGGTACCGGATTCGGACATACCATTCAATTGAGCTATACGGTTGAAATGGCCAATGCCGATGCCTTTGAAATTATGCGCACTCCTGTTTTGTGCGCAGGGGATAGCACAGGAACCATTGAAGTCGTGAACCTGAACACCAGTGAAATTGTGTTTCAGCAAAGTGCGTTGCCAGCAGGCAATGTGGTATTTCCTTTGACCATTATCGAAGGATGCGTTATTCAGCAAGAAGTGTGGATCGATGAACCATTACCATTTGTACTGATGGTCGATTCAATAAAGCCTGCTTGTTTTGAATTGAATAATGGATCTGCTGTTGTTCACGCTATTGATGGAACTGCTCCATATACAGGGTTCAATGAATTCGGAGCTTTAGCTTTGACAGATCTTTCAGCGGGAGTTTATGCTGACACCATTTTCGACTCTAACGGATGTCCTTCCACATATTCATTCGCCATCGCTGAAATTCCGCAGGCTATAATAGAAGTGACTTCTCCCAATTGGGTATGTGCAGGTGGGTGGGTAATTTTTGACGCAACTGTTTCTGGCATTGGAGACAATTATTTTTGGGATGTAATTGGGCCAGGGACAATTCTTGGTGCAGGCACTCAATCTTTCTCAGTCGTTGATTCACTCCTTTGCGTAACAAGCATGGATGTTACAATACAAGAAATTCAATCGCCTGCAATTACTGCAAATATTTTTTCAGAAAGTGCGTCGGGCTTAGGAAGTATCAATCTCGATGTTGTTGGAAATTATCCTCCGTATACCGCCAATTGGCAATCGGGATTTGTCGGATTGAATTACGCAGAATTGGCGCAAGGAAATTACGATGTCACGATTTCAGATTCTCTCGGATGTACTGTGGATACTATGTTCACGGTCTTATTCGATTTCGTTGAGGAAGCAATTTTTACGAATGAATTTGTTGTCGATTGGAAGACGGGTGAATTGACATATACCGGAACCGAACGTTTATTCGGTATTGAAGTGTATAACGATTTAGGGCAACTCATTTGCACAAAGGCCACACTCGGAGCGAATGAGGTGATGCCGTTGAATGTGTCGGCACAGACTATTTACATTTCCTCTTCAAAAGGAAATTCAAGATCGAAAATTTTAATTCGATAGTATCGCGAAGCATCATCCTTCGAAGAAGGTCATCCCCGAAGTGGTCATCACAACGTGTTGTGTCATCCACGAAGTGGTTGAGTTAAGTGGAAGAGCGCAATTCCCCCGCTGACTGCCACATTCAAGCTGTGCTTGGTGCCGTGTTGTTCTATTTCAAGCGAGCCGGTAACGAGCTTGAGCACTTCCTCATCTACACCATTCACTTCATTGCCCAGAACCAAAGCAATGGGCTTCTGCGAGTGAAAGGTGTGAAGAGCAACACTGTTATGCGTCTGCTCCAACGCCCACACTTCGTGTGAACCCTGTATCTCTAAAACAGCCTCTTCAGTGTTGCTGAAATGCTTCCAGCTAACCGATTCCGTTGAACCCAACGCGGTCTTCAAGATCTCGCGGTGTGGAGGAATCGGAGTAATTCCGCAACAGTAAATCGCTTCAATGCGAAACGCATCGGCACTGCGGAATAGACTTCCGACATTCAACGCACTGCGGAAATTATCTAGGATTAAGACAATCGGAAATTTTTCAGCGTGCTGAAATTCTTCAGCGTTCAAACGCTGAAGTTCATCCATACTTTTCTTCTCGAAACTCATTCAACCGTAATGTAAAATGGAAGACGCGTCTGAATCTTTCCGCCGTTACTCAATTGACGAATGTCTTGATAATTCTTGAATCTGCTGCCGAGTAAACGCGATAGAATCGCGTCTTCCGATTTTCCAGAAATGTTATCGAAAAACTCTTCCAACGGATCAAGCATTTCAGGTAATTCAAGAATAGAATTCGAACCAACGCCAGCCTTCGCTGCAGCATAAGCAACAGCCTCGCGCAAGCCACCCATCTCGTCTACAAGCCCAATGGTTAAAGCATCTTCACCACTCCAAACACGGCCTTGACCAATGCTATCCACATAACTCTGAGAGATGTTTCTTCCCAACGCAACCTTGCTTGTGAAGTCGTTGTAAATGTTGCTCACCATGACTTGCATAGCGCGCTTCTGAACGGTGTCCAATGGAGAAGTTAACGTCATCATGTTCGCATGCTCATGCGTCTTGTAAGCATCGAAGGTGATGCCCAACTTATGATCTAGGAAGTTCTGTAGGTTCGGAATAATTCCAAACACACCAATAGATCCGGTAATGGTATTCGGCTGCGCGAAGATGCGGTCTGCTCCGCAAGCAATGTAATATCCGCCAGAGGCCGCGTAATCGCCCATGCTCACCACAAACACCTTTCCGCTTTGCTTAATCAATTCCGTTTCCCTCCATATCACATCACTCGCTAATGCACTTCCTCCGGGAGAGTTCACACGCAGCACCACCGCCTTGATTCCTTCATCCAAACGCGCATCGCACAAGGCTTTCGCTATACGATCACTTCCAATGGTTTCATCGTCGCCCTTTCCACTTTCAATTCCACCAATGGCATACACCACTGCCACTTGAGCAAGATCAGATGCTTTGTCTTCCAACTTCACAACATCTAAATAGCGCGAATAAGAAATGATTTCGTCTTCAATTTTTTTGTCGTTTTCCAATTTTCCTTTGTCTTTCAAACGAGCCGAAATCTTCGCTGCAATCTCATCTGGATAAAGCAATCCGTCTATCAACTTCGATTGAAGCAGCGTGTTGTTGTTAATGAATCGAAGGGAAGTGGCAGAAGCATTAAGTTCCTCTACAGAAACGCCGCGTTGAGCAGAAATCTTTTCGCACATGACCTTCCAAATATCATCAATGAACGTTGCCATTTGCAAACGGTTTTCATCTGACATGTGGTCGTAAATGAAAGGCTCTACGGCGCTTTTGAATTTGTTGTTCGGACCGCGGATCACCTGCGCTTCTATTTCCAAATTGTCTAACAACTTTTTATAGAACATCACTTCCGCGTTAAGTCCGTGCCAATCGAAAGTTCCTGTTGGATACATGTACACTTCATTCGCAGCGCTCGCCAAGAAATAGCCCGCTTGCGAATAGCCTTCGCTGTAGGCGATTACCCATTTACCCGAAGACTTGAAGTCAAGAATCGCGTTGTGAATTTCCAACAACATAGCAGGCGCGGCTTCAATTGCACCAATGTTCAAGTAAACGCCTTCAATGCGCTCATCGGTTTTCGCAAAGCGGAGCACACGCTCTAATTCGCGCAAAGCAATGCGATTTTCAGCACCATCCAAGTTGAACGAAGGTGTGTCGAGTCCTCTTTCCGTAAATGAATTTTCGAGTGTTATTTTCAGGATAGATTCATTCTCCATGGAGACATCTTCCCCAGAAGAAAAGGCTGCAACAATAGCAGCAATTATTCCGATGGTGATTAATGTTCCGATGATGGAAGCAATGAAATTTCCCACGAGCGTGGCCCAAACGGTTTTCCAAAAAGTCATAATAAGTAATTTGAATTAAGACGCTGTTGCGCGCTCAAAGTTACGCAGGTGAGTTGTATTTTCGCTCTATGGAAAAAATGAATCGCGTACTACTGAGCATTGGTGGAAATGAAGGCGACAGAGAAGCAAATTTGGAAGAGGCGCGTATGTTTATTTCGTTCAACATGGGCGATATTGTAACGGTTTCTGAAGTGATCGAAACAGAAGCCTGGGGTATGCCCGAAGGCACAGAACCTTTCTTGAATCAACTCGTGGAAATTCAAACAGCACTCACACTTGAGAAGTTACATGCAGAGATTGTTGAGTTGGAAGAGTATTACGGAAGAACGCGCAAGGAAGGTGTTTACTTGGATCGCGAGATGGATGTAGATGTTATCTTTTTCAATGACGAAATTGTGCGTGAAGGAAAAATTCAAGTGCCGCACGAACGCATGCATTTGCGTGAATTTATTTTGAAGCCCTTGGCTGCAACTTGGCCAGAGTGGATTCATCCGGAATTGAAAATGAATGCTGCCCAATTGCTCGCTGAATTGAACAAGAAAGAAGATTGACCAACTACACCGTCATAGAAGGCATTATTGGCGCGGGTAAAACCACGCTTGCGCAATTGTTGTCGACAGAGCACAATGCTCAATTGGTGTTGGAAGAATTCGCAGACAATGCCTTCCTTCCGAAGTTTTACGAAGAGCCGAAGCGTTATGCTTTCCCTTTGGAATTGAGTTTTCTTTCGGAACGTTTCGCGCAATTGAAGAGTGTTTTTCAATCGCCCGATTTGTTTCAACCCAAAGTCATTGCCGATTATTTTTTACCGAAATGTCAAGTGTTCGCGAAGAATAATTTAGAGGAAGACGAGTACAAATTGTTTCTGCGTTTGTATGAAATCATGGAGAATTCTCTTCCGCAACCAGACCTCTTGGTGTATCTCTATATATCGCCAGAACAGGCGTTGCAGAATATAAAGAAACGTGGACGCTCATTCGAACAGAACATTACAGGAGAGTATTTAGAGAATATTCAGCAACAGTACTTGTCGTTCATACAACAACATCCCGAGTTAACGGTGCTCATGATTTCGAGCGACAAACTCGATTTTGTAGAACGAAAAGAAGATCTATTATTCTTGAATGAAACCATAGCGAAGAGCTATGCACCCGGCATTCACAGAGTGGAGCCGTAAGTCATTACTTCTTGAGAACCTCGGCCATTTTAGCGCCAATCTCAGCAGGAGAATCTACTACGTGAATGCCACATTCGCGCATGATACGCTTTTTAGCAGAAGCACTTTCGTTTTCTCCAGATACAATAGCACCTGCGTGACCCATGGTTCTTCCTTTTGGAGCGGTTTCACCAGCAATGAATCCAACAACTGGCTTGGTGCCGTGTTCTTTGATCCACATAGCAGCCTTAGGCTCAAGCTCACCACCGATTTCACCAATCATGATGATACCGTGAGTTTCAGGGTCGTTCATTAATAATTGAACGGCTTCTAAAGTGGTAGTGCCAATGATTGGGTCACCACCAATTCCGATAGCAGTCGTTACACCTAAACCAGCTTTCGCAACTTGGTCAGCAGCTTCGTATGTTAATGTTCCTGATTTAGAAACGATACCCACATTTCCTTTTTTGAAAACGAAACCAGGCATGATACCCACTTTCGCTTCGCCTGCGGTAATGATACCTGGGCAGTTAGGGCCTATTAAAGTAGCACCGCGATCGGTAGCGTAGATTTTTGCTTTCACCATGTCTGCAACTGGGATACCTTCAGTAATTGTAACAATTACTTTAATACCTGCGGCAGCAGCTTCCATGATAGCGTCAGCAGCAAATGCTGGTGGAACGAAAATAATGGTCACGTCTGCGCCCGTTGCAGTTACTGCATCGGCCACTGTGTTGAACACCGGACGGTCGAGGTGTGTTTGTCCACCTTTGTTCGGTGTAACACCACCAACAACGTTGGTTCCGTATTCAATCATTTGTGTTGCGTGGAATGTTCCTTCACTTCCAGTGAATCCTTGAACAATTACTTTCGAATCTTTGCTTACTAAAACGCCCATAAGGTTTAATTTTTTGCTCGTGCGAAATTAGTCATAATTTGGAAAGTTTAGTCGTTCTATTGCGGATTGTTTCTCATTTTTGCAGAACATGAATGCAATTTCAAGAGAAGAGACGATCTGTGCCCTTTCTACACCGCAAGGAGTAGGCGGTATTGCGGTGGTTCGCGTAAGCGGAAAGGCGTCCTGGGAAATAGTTGGAAAACTCTTCTCGAAGCCATTTCAACCCGAACAAAAACGCAAGGCGTTATTCGGATGCATTTTCGATGGGAAGGAAATTTTGGATGAAGTGGTGGTGACCTTGTTTCAAGGTCCGCATAGCTTCACGGGGGAAGACGTGGTTGAAATTGCTTGTCACGGGTCACGTTATGTTCAGCAGCGCATTTTGCAATTGCTGCAGGAAAGAGGATGTCGCATGGCCACACCAGGTGAGTACACCATGCGTGCCTACTTGAACGGAAGAATGGATTTGAGTAGGGCAGAGGCGGTTGGAGATGTCATAGCGTCTGAAAGTGCTGCGGCGCATAAGCAGGCGGTTCATCAGATGCGCGGAGGATTTTCGAAAGAGATTGAATCGTTGCGCGAACGCTTGATTCATTTCGCATCGTTGTTGGAATTGGAATTGGATTTTTCAGAAGAAGATGTCGAGTTCGCCGATCGCACACAGTTATTCAATTTGTTGATTGAAATCTTGAAGGTTGTTGTTCAGTTGCGCGACAGTTTTCAGTTGGGCAATGCCATTAAGAATGGGGTTCCTGTTGCCATTGTAGGCGCCCCGAATGCGGGGAAGTCAACGTTGTTGAATGCCTTGTTGAATGAGGAGCGCGCGATTGTGAGTGATATTGCAGGAACCACGCGTGATACGGTGGAAGAGGTGTTGAATGTGGAAGGCATTCAGTTCCGATTTATAGACACTGCTGGTATTCGCGAGACATCGGATACCATAGAGCAGCTGGGCATAGCGCGCAGCATGGAGAAAGTGGGGTTGGCGCAGTTGGTTTTGTTGTTGGTAGATGTGGTGAATACTTCGCAAGCGCAGATCGACGAGATGTTGGAATCGATACGTTCGCATGCTCGCATGGAAGCGAAGGTGTTGGTGGTCTTCAACAAGATCGATTCGAATCCGAATTTTGAATTGAAGGTGGAAGGCGCGGACACGTTGCGCATCTCGGCGAAAGAAGGTGCGGGCATATCAGAGTTACGCAATTGGTTGGTTGAAAGCTTCGCGCCTCAATTGAACGAAAGCGACACGGTTGTCACGAATGCGCGTCACCATGAATCTCTACGTCTCGCATCCATTGCCCTCACGGAAGTCTTAACGGGCATGCAACAAGGCATCCCATCCGACCTCTTAAGCGTAGACATCCGCAAGACCCTATACCATCTTTCCGAAATCACCGGCAACATCTCGGCTGATGATATTTTGCATTCGATATTTGGGAAGTTTTGTATTGGGAAGTAGAGACAAGATATGGGATTGTCGTTTCAGTGATGCGACAATTGGGATTTTCTCGTTCTAATAAAAATGTTGCATATTATCTACATTTAATTTATATTTGTAGATATTAATCAACGTTTCAATGAAGTCAAAAAAACAAACTCTTTTTCCAAAGCATCTTAAGATACTGGGTGTTTTAGGTGAGAATATTAAATTGGCTCGTAAAAGAAGGAAGCTGACTACTATCGAAGTTTCAGAACGCGCAGCAATAGATAGAACCACACTTTATCAAATTGAAAAGGGGAACCCTCGCGTTTCAATGGGCGCTTATTTTAATGTGTTGCGCGTTTTTGGTTTGCAGGATGATTTTTTGAAATTGGCTGCAGAAGACAAACAGGGAAGGGATATCCAAGATCTAGAACTTTTGGGAGGGAAATAAAATGGCAACAAGTAAAATAGATATTCTGGTTTACGCAGACTGGTTGCATTTAAACGGGCCGAAGTTAATAGGAACGTTAGCAGCCCATCAAGCTAAGGGCAGAAAGACATTTAGTTTTAGTTACGATGAAAAATGGTTGGCAACAGAAAAGCAATTTTTATTTGATCCCGATATTACTTGGAATAAAGGACAACAATTCCCAATAGGAAAATTCAATTTTGGTGTTTTTAACGATTCGATGCCGGATACTTGGGGACGCACCTTAATGAAAAGAAGAGAGGCTCAAGCTGCCAAGGAAGAAAAAAGGGTTGCAAGAAATCTTCACGATCTTGATTTCTTATTGGGTGTAAATGACGAAAGTAGAATGGGAGGCCTTCGGTTTAAGTTGCAAGAAAAAGAGCCCTTTTTAAATAATGATAAGGCTAGGCCAACTCCACCGTGGTCTTCGATAAGAGAATTACAACATGGTATCTCGTTAATTGAATCAGATAAGGATAATAAGGAGGTCCGGAAATGGTTGAGTATCTTATTGGCTCCAGGCTCTTCCTTAGGTGGTGCAAGACCGAAAGCAAATATTGTAGATGAAAAAGGAAATTTATGGATAGCTAAATTTCCATCTAAAGAAGATACTATTGATAAAGCTGCTTGGGAGTTTCTGGCCTACAAGCTGGCTACTAAGGCGGGTGTTGAAATGGCTGAGTGTAAAATTGAAAAAATCTCGGGCAAGTATTTTACTTTTTTTACAAAACGATTTGACCGTATAAAAGATAAGAGGATTCACTTTGCTTCTGCCATGACAATGACCGGCAATAATGAAGAAACAATTAAAGAGAATCCTCCGAGCTATTTAGATATTGCAGAGTTCATACAGTTTAATGAATCAAACAACAAAAAGGAATTACACCAGTTGTGGAGACGAATGGTTTTTAATATCGCAATATCCAATACTGATGATCATTTAAGAAACCATGGTTTTATTCTGAATAAAACCGGTTGGCAATTATCTCCTGCGTTTGATATTAATCCTTCAATTGATAAAGATGGATTGTCGTTAAATATTGACTCAAACAATAATGCCTTAGATTTCGATTTGGCCAAAAGTGTTGGAGAGTACTTTCAATTAAAAGAAAAGGAAATGGATGCTATTATATCGGAAATTAAGAGTGTTGTGAAAAATTGGAAAATAGAGGCTGTAAAAATTGGAATTTCAAAAGCTGAAATTACGCTGATGAGTTCTGCGTTTAAATTTTAAAACGATGTTTTTCATTTTGCCGAATCATAAATGTATGTTGAAATGATACTCAATTGTAATCATTTAAAAAAAGCAGAGCGCATTTCCACTAATTCAGAACGTACATCGCCAACTGGTTCGGTCTTTAGTTTTTTTTCAATAGCTAAATAGGCATTCAACTGTTGCTCGAAATTAGGGCTTGCAATAATTTCGGAAAGCCATTCGGAAAAGTCCTTGAACTCAGCATCACTAAAATCGTAAAGCTGATTATTCAAGAGTGCGATAATATCTTTTGAACTTTTTTCGGTTGTGTGTGGTGAAAAATAATCTTGTTCTAGAAATTTTTCAATCAAGGATTCACTTCTCAAAATAGCCTGATACATTTTCTTCTCCGCTTCTTTGAGTTTACCATTTTTGAAGAGCGTAATGGACCATTCGAATAAAAAGAACGGGAACCCCATGTCATCATCGAAAGTTTTGTTAAACCAATTAAAGTATCTCAAAGCACCCTTATAGTCTTTTATCTTGATGTATAACTCGGGAGCCAAGTATCTTAATCCGCGGCTGTCGTCGTAATAACCTCCCCAGCGTCTTTTGTCCGCAGCGAGTGCCCGCTTTATTTTTACAATCTTATTTTGAATGCGTTCGATTTGTTTGGGTGTCATAGTTTCAAAATATTGAATCAAATATTAATAAGAAAGAGTCTCTACCGAATCAAATAATTTCTCTTCTTCTGATACATCATCAAGTATCCTCTCTTGTTCGCTTCTGATAAAAAGGAACGACCAATTAATGTTTCAATGAGTTGATGTTTCTCTAAATAGGGGAGCATGATTTTTTCAATGCGATTTTCTGAAACACCAATACGTTTGGCGAATTCAGTGAAATCTGCTTTGCATGGATGATTGTTTTTCTTGTATTCCTCGCTTTTGAAATTGTCAGCAAAAAGCCCGTGGTCGAGTGCAAAATCAGAATCGTCAACATGCATTTTAGTATTCAGCAAATCGTAAATTGGACTCAGGAGATAGTCGCCCATAGAAGATTCCAGTAACGAGAAGTTTTTCAAATGTGCATCGCCATTCGAAAACAAAAAGTTGAATAACACAACTGAGAAATATTTTTCAATTTCAACGCGCCAAGCCGAAACGTGTTTTTGAATGAGCAGCCCAGCTTCCTCATAACTAAATTCATATTTGAAATTAGGCCCAGCATTGTCATTCGTTCTTCCGGCCAATGTTGCGAAATCTTCCTTCCCCCATTTACTGCCATCGTCTTTTACATCAAAACGTTTAGTAATGTAAGCAGGAGTGCCATTCTTAAAAAAGATCATGGCGTTTTCAGCTGTATTAATTCCAAACACTTGCTTGGCTATCTGCATAGTTAGATGTTCATTAGCAGGAACCTGATCGACATTTTTTAAATCTCGAGGAATCGGCTTCAGAATATAGGTTCCATGCTCACCTTCATGGGTTAAACGAAGCACATTCTTCTCCAATACGAAACTCAATTTTTCTTGAACACCCGAGATTGAAATGCGCTTACGATTTTCCATAAACTGTTCGGCCACATCTTCGTTTTGCTGCGGCTGATCGTATGGCAAAACATGACTTACTTTTTTTCCGTTGAAGAGATTACGAAGACATCCAGGACTGTAGGAAGAAAAATCTTCAGATAAAGTTCCTGGACAATATTTTAGTTCGTGAATGTTCATTTTGTAGCAATCGGTTTTACGTTAACAGCACCAACGGTATCGTATTGAGCCGTAGCTGCGAGCAGGCCGAAATTATCGTTTT
This sequence comes from Chryseobacterium gleum, assembly GCA_945881835.1. Classification (GTDB taxonomy): domain Bacteria; phylum Bacteroidota; class Bacteroidia; order Flavobacteriales_D; family Sanyastnellaceae; genus CAIZGX01. The sequence continues at coordinate 95,307 of CAMCVP010000003.1, forward strand.
CGTCTATCCTCAACTGTAAGCTTTGTAGTTTTCTATTTACGCCCTCACTGAGCATGTTGAAGAAAAAGGGAAACAAGAATTCACTGGTGTATTCCTTTTGTGATTTGGGCAGGGTTAGGCTGACAGCAGGTTTGTTTTCATCCAAAAAATATTGGTCTTCATATCTGAAAACATAGTGTTTGCGATTTTCTTCAATGAGCAATCCGGCCAAAATTCCTGAGCGGTATATTTCTAATGTGCGCATTCAATTAGGGTTTCTTTTTTACTTGAAGGGTCAACTCCATTCCCAGTACATCGGCCAATTTATTCAGCACGTCAATAGAAGGATTCCCCATTCCGTTTTCCAATTTGTACAATGTGTTTATGCTTATTTGAGCTAAATCAGCGAGATGAGGTTGGGTTATTCCCAATTCCTTCCGCCTGATTTTTATGGCTTCACCGAGGTTTGACACTAACATTATAATGTGATTTGAAAGTCAAAAGTATGAATTTCAATTGAAACAAACAAGATAAACACATTTTAATGTGTTATTCAGGTTAATATTGTGAGGTCTAGCTGTGAAAGTAGAAGAACTCACATTTTAGTGTGGTTTTTAATTCGTCAGCGTATAGAAATTCCTGTTTAACCAAGGCTAATCAATTTCTCATTACATTTAGACATGAGATATTTAGTCCTTTTCCTCTTCTTGCCGTTTGTATCATTCGGACAGCAAACGGTTAACGAAACCATGATATACGATGGTATTACACGTAGTTATACCATTTACGTTCCTGCCAGTTATACTCCCGGTACACCAGCGCCGATGGTGTTGAATTTTCATGGATATACCAGTTCTGCGTTTGAACAATTGTATTACGGCGATTTCCGCGCAATAGCCGATACAGCAGGTTTTCTAATCGTGGTTCCGAACGGAACGCTAGACGCAACGGGAGTGACATACTGGAATTCAGGTTGGGGTGGAACAGTGGACGATATTGGATTCACCAGCGCATTAATCGATGAAATGGCCGCAACTTATTCGGTGAATTTAGATCGTGTCTACAGCACAGGCATGTCAAACGGCGGTTTCATGAGTTACACGCTTGCTTGCTCATTGAGTAATCGCATTGCAGCCATTGCTTCAGTCACTGGTTCAATGAATGTAGGTCAAGATCAAACCTGCAATGCACTACATCCAACGCCCGTGATGGAAATTCATGGCACTGCAGATGCAACGGTTCCGTATGATGGAGGGACGTTTATGGAGGCTATTCCAAACGTGTTGTCATATTGGGTAAACTTCAACAATTGCAATTCAAATCCGGTAGTTACCGATGTGCCAAATACGAATCTAACAGATGGATGCACTGCCGTTCATTACTTTTACGATGGAGGCGCCAACGGTGTTGATGTTGAACACTATAAAATCATTGATGGCGGACATACCTGGCCCGGTTCAATATTTACAATCGGTGTCACGAATAACGACTTCATTGCTTCAAAAAAAATATGGCAGTTCTTCTTGCAATACGACATCAACGGAAGAATTCAAGCAAACTCAGTTGCCGATTTGAATGCCGATAAGATTTCGATTTACCCAAATCCAACAACCGATAAAATAGCCATTCAAGGATTTTCTCAAAAACTAACGGCTTCAAATTGCAGTTTGTTTTCTATTGAAGGCAAGCAGTTCAGCATTGATGTTCTGGAGAACAACACCCTTGATACAAGCAACCTTGAAAGCGGGGTGTACTTTGTGCGTATCGCAACCCAAGAGGGGAGTTCTACTGTTCAGTTTGTGAAATTGTAATTTTCCTTATTCTTCTGTTAATTTGTGCACTGGCACGAATTTCATTGAGGCATGAATTCACTTGCGTTTTTCCCTTCCCAAACGCCCACAAATTTGAAGGGTATAAATCGAGCGAACATTTCTTCCTTGTACCAATTCAGTTTGCGGGTAAGTGCTACCACTTCGCGGTGTTTTGGATTTTTGTAGGCATAATCCATCATCTCTTTTTGTGTCTTCCAAATGCTAAGGGTTGCCTGCTGAATCAGCGGCCACTCGCCAACGCCAATGGATAAAACAAGGCCATCATAACTTTCTAAACTCTGACTAACAGATCCCACGCGACTCCAAAAAGACAAAAGTTTTCTGAATCGAATGCGCGCTCTTGTCAAGACAATGATAGGCTTGTCAATTGCCAATTCTGCATTTTTTCGGAACGGTGTTTTGCCATCCCAAGAGCCGTGCACTTCAGCTGAATGCATGTAAACGGTCATGTGCTCACTGCTTCGTTCTTGATATTCCTTGAAGAAATTATTTCCAGTAAAAAAGGTTTCCGCTTGAATATCAGATTCCCAATTGCAAAGAAGAACATATGTCCCAAAATTTGGGATGGCGCTAAATCCATTTTTCGCACCTGAACCCAATATTTTGTAAAAGGATAGTCCATCTACATTTTTTAGCCGGTCAAGCCCAAGTTGCATTTGCTTAAATGCCCACCACTTGTTTGCAGATGTTTCTAATTTGAAAAAGGTGCTTGTCGTTACTTGACTCATGGTGTTTTAAAGTAGTTTGAAAAAGAACCTCTTTCAATGAAAAATTTTCAAAGCTTTCTCTTTTCAAAAGTACAACTGGTCTTTAGCTTTGTGCTATGAATTTTATTCTTGAACTCAAAGAAAAAAACGAAACGTTGTATTACTTCGGTCTACTTTGTTTGGGGTTTTCAATTATCTTCCTAGCACTCACGAAATTGTCTAGCACGCAGGTGTACAATGTTAGTGCGTGGTACAAGCCTTTCAAATTTGCTTTCTCGACATTCCTCTTTGCTTGGGCAATGGTATGGTATTGCTCGTATTTGCCCGATTTCAATATCACTCGATTCAATTGGGCCATCATCTTACTGCTCGGATTCGAAATAGTATACATCGCTATTCAAGCGGGAAGGGGACAGTTGTCGCACTACAATCAAACTTCTTCGTTCTATAGTTTTTTATACGGATGTATGGCCTTGGCCGCAACGCTGGTGACCATCTACACAACTTATGTTGGCATTCTCTTTTTCACGAACGACTTTCCTGAATTGCCCAACTATTATTTGTGGGCCATTCGCTTAGGAATTTTCATTTTCGTGATTTTTTCCTTTGAAGGATTCGTCATGGGTTCTCGCTTAACCCACACCATAGGCGGACCAGACGGTGAAGCCGGAATTCCGCTTTTGAACTGGAGCACCAAATATGGAGATCCTCGCATTGCCCATTTCATTGGCATGCATGCGCTTCAAGTTATTCCAATTGTTTCTTTTTATTTATTGAAAAATACCAAAGCAACGGTCATACTTACGTTGCTTTATTTCGCTTTGGCGGTGTTTACGTTGGTTCAGGCGTTGCAGGGTAAGTCTATGTTTGGGAAATAACGCTGCGCGTTTCCGAACTTTTAGATTGCTTAATTGTTGCTTTGAGAAGAGTACACTTCTGTGCAAGAAATAAATGTGGTTTGGTTGAAGCGCGATTTGAGGTTCGTAGATCACGAGCCTCTTTTTCATGCGCAACAAGAACCACTTCCATTTGTAATTCTCTACATCTTTGAACCTTCGGTGATGAGTCATCACGACTCCGATGTGCGACATTGGCGATTCGTTCACGAATCGCTGAAAGACTTGAATAAGCAGTTGGCTCCTTTCAACAAACACATTGAAATCTTTCACAACGAAGCGCAGGTTGTGTTCAATGCACTCGCTTCTTCCTTCCATATAAAAACCATTTTTTCTTCTGAAGAAATAGGGAACCTTTTAACCTTCGAACGCGACTTAAACATGCAGTTGTTTTTCCATTCGAAAAATATTCAATGGTTAGAATTTCAAACGAACGGAGTCGTGCGTCGATTGAAGAATCGTCAGGAATGGCCAAAGTTGTGGGAGACAACCATGCGCAGTCCAGCAAGAAAAATTGAACTCAAGGAATTGAATAATTTCCAATTGAATGAAGAAGAATTTTCTTCTTTTCGTGGTGAAGAATTGCCTCTTGAAATAACTGAACGCAATCTGAATTTTCAGGAAGGTGGAGAGACATTGGCTTGGCGTTATTTGCAGAGTTTTCTTTCCGAACGAAGCGTAAACTACAGCAAACACATAAGCAGTCCTTCGCTCAGCAGAAGAGGCTGCAGCAGGCTTTCGCCCTACTTAGCTTATGGAAACATAAGTATGCGCGCGGTTTATCAATTCACCCTTCAACAGTATCCTTCTTCAACAAACAAACGTGCGCTTTCAAATTTCATTTCACGTCTGCATTGGCATTGCCACTTCATTCAAAAATTTGAATCGGAATGTCGGTATGAAATAGAGAACATCAATCGCGCCTACAACGCCTTGGTTAAGCCGAAGAATGAAATGTATATAAAGGCTTGGCAGGATGGAATGACGGGCGTTCCGCTGGTAGACGCGTGTATGCGTTGTCTAAAGGAAACGGGATACATTAACTTCCGTATGCGCGCCATGGTGGTGTCGTTTTTCGTGTTCAACTTGTGGCAAGATTGGCAAGAGCTCCATTTTTTAGCGCGCATGTTTCTCGACTACGAGCCGGGCATTCACTATCCGCAATTGCAGATGCAAAGCGGAACCACAGGCATTAACACCATTCGCATTTACAATCCGATTAAGAACTCTGAATCGCACGATGCTCAAGGTCTCTTCATAAAGCAATGGATTCCTGAATTGCGAAACATTCCAGAAGCCTTTATTCACGAGCCTCACAAACTTTCGGTCATTGAGCAAGAAATGTACGGGTGTATTATTGGAAAAGATTATCCTGCACCCATTGTCGATGTGGAAGAAACTCGGAAACACTCAAGCGAAATCGTTTGGAGTTTCAGAAAGAAAGATGAAGTGAAGGTGGAAGGAAAACGTATTTTGAAGAAGCATGTGAGTCGCACGAATCCGAAAAGAAAATAAATCAATAGATTCCATCTATTTTAGCATTCAGATTTTGAACAATGAAATACATCTTTTCTTTTTTGATATTCATAAGCTTGAATCAAGTTTTTGCAATTGATTCTTATCAAGCGAATGAATCACTTAACGTGCTTACATTATCTGGAATTAAACTTCGCGACAAGCCCGGAGGGACTGTTCTTCAGTCGATACCTTTTGCCTCAAAGGTGGTAACACTTGAACCCAAGAATAATAATTTCCCTGTGACCGTTGAAGGGATAAAAGGCTCTTGGGTAAAAGTGAACTTCAATGATAAAATTGGATATGTATTCGATGGGTTTTTATCGAGACTTCCAGCACCGAGTTTAACAGATGCCAATCTTCGCGCATATGTGAAGCGTGAATTCAAAGTCTTGAGTGAAGACCTTCCGCTTTCATATTTGGCCTACAGCGATCTTGGAGCCACTGGAAATACTGTTTTATTTCTGGAATGGAACGGACAAAAGTGCGCTTATGAGAATCATTTTTATTATGAAGGTGGTGGTGAAAATCTTTCTATTCCGGGTGTTTCAATGGAAGAAGCCTATTTGCTTGTGCGCATTATTGAGCGCGATGCCTACGAATATGCATTAAAAGAAATGATTCATCCCGAGGATTTCGATAAGCGCCCTTACACAGAATTTGTGTTGAATGGTGTTTCCTACGAATCTGCCGAAGATGGCTCAAGTATAGAGAAAAATGATTTTTACTTGTGTGATTTAACTTCAGGATGCGACTACCAAGTGACAATAAATAAGCACGAAAATTTTGTGCTCATCAACATCGGTGGCGGTTGTTAATTTTTTTATTTAAATGGAAGATATCAGTTGGTTGTCGCGAACGAGTTTATTAATTGGAGAAGAAACCCTTCGCAAGTTGACCTCGAAGCATGTCATGGTAGTTGGAATGGGGGGCGTCGGATCCTTTGCCGCCGAGTTCATTGCCCGCTCGGGTATTGGTAAAATGACAATCATCGATGGAGATGTTGTTGATCCAACGAATCGAAATCGCCAACTTCCTGCTTTAGCAACCAACCACGGAGAATCAAAAGTGGAGATCATGGCTGAACGCATTCGTGCAATTAATCCGGAAATAGAATTGAAGGTGGTGAAGGAATTTGTTAATCCGACTATGGTTGAAGAGCAATTGAAGAATCGTCCAGATTATATCATTGATGCCATCGACAGCATCACTCCCAAACTCACGTTTATTCGTCTCGCTTTCGAGAGTAAGATTCCTTTGGTAAGTAGCATGGGTGCAGGCGCGAAGTTAGATCCAACGAAACTTCAGGTCGTTGATATTTCAAAGACGTATAACTGTCCTTTCGCGCAGCAAATAAGAAAGAATTTAAAATCTAGCGGTATTCGCAAAGGGGTGAAGGTGGTCTTCAGCCCCGAACTTCCAATAAAGGAAAGTCTAATGCTTACCGATGGAAAGAATTACAAGAAGTCGGCATACGGAACCATATCCTACATGCCGGCTACTTTCGGAAGCGTGGTCGCTTCTGTAGCAATCAGAGATTTAATGCAGGCTTAGTCGTACTTCGGCTTCTTGTCGCGCTTTTCAGCTTTCTTCTCTTTTGCAGTTTTGGTCGCAACTTTTTTTACTTCCTTTTTAACGTCTTTACCTTTTCCCATGATATTGTAGTTTAAGTGTTAACGAACCGAATTTAAGGTGAAATTTTTACTTCAACTCAAAATCTTTGAAATCGAATCCAGGGCTTACTTGACAACCCACCAAACAAAAGTCTGATTCAGGAGCCAATCTCGCACCAAACCACGTGTTGGCTGGAACGACATGCTGAAGCACTTCGCCATTTAAAAGATCTTTTCCCAAGCGAGTAATCATCTCATTTCCGTTAGTATCGAGTTCAATAATTTGCAATGTTTGTCCATCGTGGAAGTACCAAATCTCTTCGCTTTTTATGCGGTGCAGGGCAGAAGTTTGTCCTTTTTCAAGTAGGAAAAAAATGCTCGTGCAAATAGAGCGCTCCCCTTCGAAACCTTCAAACTGAAATGACTTTTCACTTCGGAAATTTTCTTTGTAATAACCACCTTCGGGGTGAGGAAGCATTGCTAGTTTGTCTATGTATGTTTTTGCATTCATTGCTTAAAAGTATGAATAAAAAAAGGGAGTCCGAAGACTCCCAATTTTCCTACCTTATCTAACCTAATTATTCTTTGATGAAGTATACACGAGCTCCGTTTTGAACGAAGATGGTGTATACACCACTTGCGAATTCTGAAGTGTTAAATACAGTTTGCTTTCCGTTTAATTTTCCTTGAGCAACGATTTGTCCTGCTGCATTTACAACTTGAAATAATTCGTTGTTGTTGTCAGATGATTGTACAGTGATGTTGTTTGAACAAGGATTTGGGAATGCGCTAACATTCAAAGTTTGAAGTCCTTCTACCGATGCTGGAGGAAGAAGAACAGCGTCGATAACGTGAACAACTCCGTTCCATGCGTTTAAGTCTGCTGCAACGATGTTTGCATTGTTGATCATTGGTCCAGCCATAGGCAATGTGATCGTTGCATCATCTCCTTGCAACATGGTTACAACTTGTCCATCTACCAAATCAGCTGCAGCAATGGTTTCGCCTACAGCATGGTATAATAGAACGTTGGTTAAAGCTGTAGGGTTTGCCAACAACGAAGGAACCGTTCCTGCTGGAAGTGACGAGAACGCATCGTCAACTGGAGCAAATACAGTGAAGAAATATTCGTCTTCTAAAGTGGTCTGTAAACCAGCAGCACCAATAGCAGTTTCTAAGATAGTATGTGCTGGTGAACCAGCGATGATTTCCATTACGTTATTCGCAATAATGCCAGGAGCAATAACCGCGTCAATTACGTGAACAACACCATTGTCGGTTACGATATCTGCAACTGTAACTTGTGCGTGATTAATGAATACGCTTCCGTTGATGAATGAAACGGTAACATCTACACCAGATAATGTTGTAATGGTCATACCGTCAGCCAAATCAGTAGACAATGCAGCAGATGGCACAACGTGGTATGTAAGGATGAAAGTCAATAATCCTGAAGGATCTGCAAGCAATGCGTCAATGATTGGTTGTGGAACCAAAGCAAAAGCAGCATCGGTTGGTGCGAATACAGTGAATGAACCTGGGCTGTCAAGTGCGCCATCCAAACCAGCTAAACCAACAACTGCCTCAAGGGTAGTGTGATCAGGTGATGCTACTATCACATCCCAAATAGAGTTTTGAAGTTGTGGAGCAGGTGGTAACAAAACGCCATCTGTAACGTGCAAAATGCCGTTGCTCACAACGATATCTGCTACAATCACTTGGTTTGTTCCATTGATGAAAACACCGTTGTTGATTGTTACTGAAATATCTGAACCGTTTAACATGGTAGCAGTTTGACCGTCGAACAATTGTCCAGATGACACAGCAGCACCGTCAAGAACATGGTAAAGTAAAATGTCGGTCAATGCAGGAATATCAGCTAATAGAGCATCTACAGTGCCAGCAGGTAATGCAGCAAATGCAGCATCGGTTGGAGCAAAAACTGTGATTGGGTCTAATGTTCCCAATGCACCATCAAGGCCAGCAGCCAAAACAGCAGCTTCAAGGATAGTGTGATCAGGTGAATTTTGAATAACGTCAAAAGCAGTCTGAGCTTTTGTTGTTGTGAACCCTAGAATCATTGATAGGGCAAATAGAATTTTTTTCATTTGTTTAATATTTTGTCTTTAAGATTAAACAGAGTTAACTTGGGTTTGTTCAATCGCATCATTAAGAAATATGATATAAGTCAGTAAGGTGTTTTCTGTACAGCAAAAATGATTGGTTGAGATGTTGTCTTTTTTTGCTTAAAATTTGAACTTGAAGAAAAAAATTAGACGGAGCCTGGTTATATGCGTTTTTTTTCTGATTAACTTTCGCAATAATTAATCATTTCCTAAGCGTTGTACAAATGAAAAAATCCGTAAAAACAGGTCTTATAATCGGTAGTATTTCTCTGCTTCTTGGTCTAGCCGGTCTATTCTGGTATCTAGGAATGACAAACAACAAACAACTCATTGCGAAAATTCCAAAAGACGCAGCAATGGTATTCAAAGCAGATTTGAAGAGCCTAGCAGACAAAGCCGAATTCAAAAAATGGAAGGAATTATCGATGTTCGATGATATGAATGATGGCGATGGATTGTTTAAAGAAATTCTAGAAAATCCAAAAAAATGTGGTGTGAACTTTATGCAAAATGCATACGGATTCATGAGCAAGGGCGATGAGGTATACGGTGGAATAATATTCGGAATCAAAGATGCAAAGGACTTTGAAGAAACGGTGAAAGAGATGGATAGTGACATAGAGGTTCAGAAGACTGACGGCATTTATACGGCCGAAGTAGATAAGAACGATGTTGCATTGGTGTGGGACAAGCATGTTGCCCTTTTATATTTTAGAAATGAAGACGATGTATTGGAAAAGGCGAAGCAAGCCTTTTCTCAGGATGACGACATGAGTATGCTTGAAATGGACACCTACATGGAGTTTGAGTCTCTTGATGCCGATTTAGGTGTGTATATGAACATGAAGAAATTTCAAGAGTTTGCCTCTGAAATGGGGGGACAAGTTCAGGAACAATTCAAATCGTTGGAGAAGACAGAAAGTGTTGGAATGACCATGCTTTTTGAAGACCAACAATTGCTCATAGACGCAACATACTATCCGACTGAAGGTGCAACACTCGAGGAAATTTCAATGCTGAAGGAAGAAGGAATATCCGATGACTTAATCAAGCTTATTTCACCAACCAATCCAAAAGGATATTATGCGGCGAACATGAATCTCGACAAGATTCTAGGGCTTTATCCTCAAATAAATGAGGAAATGATGAAGGACGGATTTTCTCTGGATGAGTTCAAGAACAGTTTAAATGGGGAAATGACAATTTCTTTGATCGACGTTAAGAATGTTCAGAAAATTCGCGAAGTAGCAGATTACGACAACTGGGAACCGAACGGATTTTATGACAATCCAGTTCCAATGAAGATGGACACAACATTTGAATTGTCTCCAATTTATAAAATCAACCTAGGGGTTAAGGATCGCGGAATTCTAGACAATATCATTGCAAAATTCGTGGCCAAGATGAATGAGCCAGTTGTGACCGAAGAAATTTTCGATGTGGAAGATTTAATGAAGCCGAGCTTTGACTCCTACATGACACCCTATGACAACTTAGGGGAAGAAATCGAAGAGCCGCAAGTGAAGCGTTACCAATACAATGGCTTGGAAGTTCTGGAATTGAAAGAGGAAGGATTCAAGTGGTACTATAAATACGATGGAAACTACATTTCAATTTCAAATGACGAATCCGCTTTTGCCTCTCAGAATTTTTCTTGGGATGAAGATGCTGAAGAAATGCTCAAGGATAAGGCGGGTTCAGGTTACATGGATTTGAACTACAAAAACTATCCAGATATTGAAAGAGAGAACGCGAGATCCGTTCAAGAAGTAAAGAGCTTCTTAGAAATGTTAGATCACATGAAGTTCTCTTCAGATGGAACGTCCTTCCATTTTGAAATGAATTTCACCGACAGTCCAGATCACATTCTATGGCGCATGATGAAAACCATAGATGCCCATTTCTCAAAAGACAGAAGAGGCTACAATTAATTCGTGGAATAATTCACCACATCAATTTGTAAATTCCCATTGAGAGCTACAGTAATTTGTAGCTCTTTTTGTGTGGGGTAAAAACCAGTGATCTGAAGATTATTCAAAAGACCTTTCAATTTAACGCCAGGCATTAACTCTCCATTTAGTTGTTTTTCAATTTCAGTCTTAGCAGATTGAAGGGTAGGCGTTAAATCAATGTTACACGCACTTTGAATGGTTTCGGTGAGTTTGGTTTGAAAGACATCGACTCCAGCGTTCATTAATACATGTTTCGACTTACTATCAATTTCAATCGAACTAACACTCATTTTATTTGTTGAAGGGTCAATCTTCGGAGTAAGTGCTAAGAAGAATTTACAGTTCTTGTATTTCTTGAATCCCACTTTCATGTCGCACAAAACTTCCACTTGAATTTTCTGATTCCCCAATCCCGAAAGTGCGAGATTTTTCACGGTTATGCTTTTCTTCTGGTCATCGCTTGCAAAAGTGCTACCAGCGGTCATTTCGTTCACTTTGGTGGAAAGACTTTCGTAGCTCGATTTAATTGGCATTTGAATAACAAAGCCCGAAGCCAAATCGTTTTGCACACTCAGCGGCGGTAGGGGGGGAATAGCTGCATTTTCATTTTTGTCTAAACTCATCACAGGAGTTGCGTCAATACCCAAGTTCACCTGAAGAATATTTCCATATCCATACATAGGTCCTAATTTGAAATTAGAAGCATTAAAAGAGAGATAGCCATAGCCTGGAATTTCCATTTGACTATTCAGTTGCTTCCAGGCTTCATTCGCATAACTTTTGAAATCAACTTTTAGACATTGCTGATCTATGTATTTACACACATCGAAAAGCGCAGGGCGCATGGCTTTCATAATTTCACCAGTCATGTCAATCTTCAAAAATGTCATTTCACACGGATCCATTGGGTTTAATTTCGATAAGGAAGTGGACGTTATCAATTGGTAGTTTTGGTTCATGGAAAGGGTGGAAGAGAACTCGATTTCAACACGACGTTTCGTTTCGTTGCCGCTTCCACAAGAAAACGGAATACGCGGGTGAACGCAAGTTCCCCATACGCAACCCGTGCAATAATTACCTTCAATGCCATACCACGCTTTTGTTCCAACAACGAATTTATTTCCGACTACATACCCATTTAGGTTTTCGCGGAACACATCGTACTTCGCTTGAGGACCGTCGCAAGCTCCGAATGAAGTGAAGTTCGGCCACTCTGGATTGCGGATAATGGGGGAAGAAGATTCGTTCGCGAATTTTAAAATTGGATCAATGGAAATATTGATGGGAATATTGATGTGTGAAACCCCTTGCGGCGGTCCCATCGGAATTTCAACCTCAGTCATTTCTGGAAGTGGAGCAGTAATTTTACATGATACAAGCATACTTGTAAAAGCAATAAATACAGTTAATGATCGGAGCATTTTTTTAGAAATCATAGATTGAAAAATTTTCAACGCAAAATTACTCGGAACATTGGCTTATTTTCGCTTCAAATTATTAACTATGAAATCACTTCGACTTATTCTCGTTTTATCGTTGTTTGCATTCTCGGGAAAAATCTTTTCTCAAGGAATGCCTATTTCAGTAATTGTATCTAATGCAGATTGTGCGGTTACTGTCGCGGGAACTTATGTAGACTCAGTTACTGGTACTTCAGGTTCTTTTCAATTGTTTGCAGCAGATCCAGCTGGAACTTCCTTCATGGGAACAGTATCCATTAACGCACTAGGAGCAAATTACATCATTTCAGTTTGTGCAACAGATTGCAACGGAGTGACTAACTGCGCAACGGGTTCAATGGTTTTAGGAGCCGTGACTACCTTCAACATTGATATGGGTGGAAATGGCGGAGGAGTTGTAGACAATGACGGAGACGGCTTCAACAGTTTTGCAGATTGTAACGATAACGACGCTAATATCAATGCGAACGCAACTGAAGTATGCGATGGTGTTGACAATAACTGCGACGGTGTTGTCGATGAAGGTTGCAACACAGGTGGATGCACCTTAGACATTGTTCTTGTTCCAGACTCATTAGATAATAGCCCATTTGTGGTTTATATCTATTTGGCAGGACTTCCAATGGGAGGATCTATCGTTTGGGATTTCGGTGATGGTGGAGTTGCAACTTCAACATTTCCAACTTGGGTATATACAAACCTAGGAACTTACACGGTTTGTGCTACCTATGCAGATGCTAGCGGGTGCACAGCAACAGATTGCGTAACATTCACTGTTAACGCAGACGGGTCAACGACTCCAGGTGGAATTAACATGCAAGGCTTCACGTTGAACGTTGTTGGAACCCTACCAAGTCCAAACGCAGTAGCTGAATTTTCTTCAGCAAATGATTTTACAATCTATCCAAATCCAGTTACTGAATCAGCGACCATTCAATGGAACGCTACCTCAACTGAGCAAGGTAACTTAGATGTGTTCAATGCACAAGGACAATTGATTTCTACAGAGCGTTACACGGTTTCTGCAGGAGCTCAACAAGTTCATTTGAATACACAATCACTTTCAGCAGGAATGTACATTGTACGCAGTGTTTCGAATGCTGGTGTAGTTCGTCAGACTACATTCATGAAATAATCAGACTCCTGAAGTGTGAGAAAAAGGTCGACCGTTGGTCGGCCTTTTTCATGTCTGAATGATTTGTATTAAGTTGTGACTATAAATGAAAAGAGCCGCATATGCGGCTCTTTTAAGTTTTGAAGTAGGGAAGGTGTTATGCTTCTTCCACAGGGGCATTTGCACTGCGCTTCGCCATGATGTTCACCAAGTCTTCGCTGTTGCCTACTAACATTTTTTGGAATCGACGTCCACCAGAACCCGCAGGAATTTGGTGACCAACGATAACGTTTTCTTTCAGTCCGTTCAAGAAGTCTGTTTTTCCTTGTACAGCTGCTTCGTTCAATACTTTCGTAGTCTCTTGGAACGATGCTGCAGAGATCCATGAATCTGTTTGCAACGACGCTCTTGTGATACCTTGAAGTATTGGGCGGGCAGTAGCTGTAATGGCTTCACGAGATTCCATAACTGCTCTGTCTTTACGCTTCAACTCAGAGTTTTCAGTTCTGAATTGCAATGCAGTAATAACTTGACCTGCTAAGAATTTCTCAGAATCACCTGGCTCAGTAACAACAACTTTGTCGAATAACAAGTCGTTTTCATCAATGAACTCAGCTTTATCTACAGTGCTTCCTTGCAAGAAACGTGTATCACCGGCATCAAGAATTTCAACTTTGCGCATCATTTGACGAACAATAACTTCGAAATGCTTGTCATTGATTTTCACACCTTGTAAACGGTATACCTCTTGAATTTCATTCACCAAGTATTCTTGAACTGCAGTTGGCCCTTGAATGTCTAGGATATCTCCAGGAGAGATAGCACCATCAGACAATTGCATTCCTGCACGAACGAAGTCACCATCTTGAACTAAGATGTGCTTAGCAAGGTTGATCAGATATTTCTTCTCTTCTCCAGTACGTGAGCGAAGGATAATCTCGCGGTTACCGCGTTTGATTTTTCCGTATTCAACAATTCCGTCGATTTCCGCAACGTTAGCTGGGTTAGATGGGTTACGTGCTTCGAACAATTCGGTCACACGTGGAAGACCACCGGTGATGTCACCACCACGACCCGCCATACGAGGGATCTTAGCAAGAATACTTCCTTTGGTAGTTTTAACTCCGTTTTCAGTGTTCAAGTGAGCACCAACTGGAAGAGAGTAAACCTTAACCACTTCTTTGCCGCGAACGACTTCGATACTTGGGTTTTTCTTCTTGTCTTTTGTTTCAATAATAATTTTCTCAGAGAATCCAGTTTGCTCATCGACTTCAGTCTTGAAGGTAATTCCTTCTTCAATTGCGTCGAAGTTGATAGTTCCATCTTCCTCAGTGATGATAACACTGTTGAACGGATCGAACTCACAAATCACATCGTTCTTCTTAACGATATCGCCATTGTTTACATGTAGAACCGATCCGTAAGGAAGATTCATTGTAGCCATAGTGATACCTGTTTTCTCGTCGTTAATTTTCAATTCAGCAGAACGAGCAACAACGACAGTAACTGTAACATTGTTTTCTTTTCTTTCAACTGTACGAAGATCTTCGATTTCAACGATACCAGGATATTTCGCTTTCAAATCAGAATCAATAGCCGAACCAGACGCAGCACCACCCGTGTGGAACGTACGAAGAGTCAACTGTGTACCCGGCTCACCGATAGACTGCGCGGCAATAACACCAACAGCCAATCCTTCTTGAACCAAACGAGCAGAGGCAAGGTCACGACCGTAACACTTTGCACAAACTCCACGCTTGCTTTCGCAGGTTAATACAGAACGAATTTCCACTTCTTCAATTCCAGCAGCTTCAATAGCATCTGCAATCTCTTCAGAAATTTCTTGAACCGCTTCAACAAGCAATTCATTTGTTTCTGGGTGGTATACATCATGAACTGAAGTTCTACCTAAGATACGATCGCGAAGGCTTTCTACAATTTCATCAGATTTCTTCAATGCAGTTGTATTCAATCCGCGAAGTGTACCACAGTCAACTTCGTTAATAATTACATCTTGCGCAACGTCAACCAAACGACGAGTTAAGTAACCCGCATCCGCCGTTTTCAATGCTGTATCGGCCAAACCTTTACGAGCACCGTGGGTAGAGATGAAGTACTCTAAGATCGACAAACCTTCTTTAAAGTTCGCCAAGATAGGGTTCTCAATCATGTCTTGTCCACCTGCAGCAGCGTTCTTCTGTGGCTTAGCCATCAGACCACGCATACCTGCTAACTGACGAATTTGTTCTTTCGATCCACGAGCTCCAGAATCATACATCATGTAGATGCTGTTGAATCCTTGTTGGTCTGTTTTCAAACGATCCATAAGGATGTTTGTCAAACGTGAGTTCGTATTCGTCCAAATGTCAATGATTTGGTTGTAACGTTCGTTGTTGGTAATAAGACCCATGTTATAGTTCTCAAATACCTCAGCAACTTTATTTGTCGCTTCTCCAACAAGTTTTTCTTTCTCGTTAGGAACAACAACGTCTGTCAATTTAAACGACAATCCACCCTTGAATGCCCAATAGTATCCAAGATCTTTCATGTCATCTAAGAACTTCGCTGCACGAGCAATACCAACAATCTTAAGAATGTTTCCGATGATATCACGGAGAGCCTTCTTCGTCAATAATTGGTTAATGAATCCAACTTCAGGTGGAACAATTGCATTGAATAATACACGTCCAGCTGTTGTCTCAATAATGCTAGGCTCATCATTCATATCGTACCAACGTACTTTAATGAATGCATGCAAGTCTAATTGACCTTCGTTGAATGCGATAATAACTTCTTCTTTCGAATAGTAAGTTCTTCCTTCACCACGACAAGGCTTCTCGTCGGTACCCTCACGGCCTTTAGTAATGTAATAAAGACCCAAGACCATATCTTGTGATGGAACCGTGATCGGTGCACCATTCGCAGGGTTAAGGATATTGTGAGAAGCTAACATCAATAATTGGGCTTCCAAAATTGCAGCACTTCCAAGTGGAACGTGAACAGCCATTTGGTCACCATCAAAGTCAGCGTTGAATGCAGTACAAACAAGTGGATGAAGTTGAATTGCTTTTCCTTCAATTAATTTAGGTTGGAAAGACTGAATACCTAAACGGTGAAGGGTAGGAGCACGGTTCAACAACACTGGGTGACCTTTCAATACGTTCTCAAGGATATCCCAAACAATGGCTTCTTTTTTATCTACGATCTTCTTTGCAGATTTAACCGTCTTTACAATACCACGCTCAATCATTTTGCGAATGATAAATGGTTTGAAAAGCTCAGCTGCCATATCTTTTGGCAATCCACATTCGTGAAGTTTCAATTCTGGTCCAACAACAATTACCGAACGAGCAGAATAGTCAACACGCTTACCCAATAAGTTCTGACGGAAACGTCCTTGCTTTCCTTTCAATGAATCTGAAAGTGATTTAAGCGGACGGTTGCTTTCAGTCTTAACAGCAGAAGATTTACGGCTGTTATCGAACAATGAATCCACCGCTTCTTGAAGCATACGCTTCTCGTTACGCAAGATTACATCAGGTGCTTTAATTTCTAGTAGACGCTTAAGACGGTTGTTACGAATAATTACACGACGGTAAAGATCGTTCAAGTCAGATGTCGCGAAACGGCCACCATCCAATGGAACAAGTGGACGAAGTTCTGGTGGAATAACCGGAACCACACGAGTGATCATCCACTCAGGGCGGTTGATTACACGAGTATTCGCATCACGGAAGTTCTCAACAACACTCAAGCGCTTTAAAGCTTCGTTTTTACGTTGTTGTGAAGTTTCACGGTTTGCCTTGTCGCGCAATTCAAATGACAATGCATCTAAATCTAAACGAGCCAACAAATCATGAAGTGCTTCAGCACCCATTTTCGCTACGAATTTGTTTGGATCTTTATCATCCAAGTACTGATTCTCACGTGGAAGTTGCTCTAGGATGTCCAAGTACTCTTCTTCTGTTAAGAATTGTCCGGCCTCCAATCCGCTACCTTCAGCATCTGTAACTGGACCAGCATTGATTACAACATAACGTTCGTAATAAATGATTTGATCTAATTTCTTTGAAGGCATACCTAAAAGGTATCCGATTTTATTTGGAAGTGAACGGAAGTACCAAATGTGAGCTACCGGAACAGTAAGGGAAATGTGTCCCATACGTTCGCGACGAACTTTCTTTTCAGTAACCTCAACACCACAACGGTCACAAACAATACCCTTGTAACGGATACGCTTGTACTTTCCGCAATGACATTCGTAGTCTTTAACAGGACCGAAAATCTTTTCACAGAAAAGACCTTCGCGCTCTGGCTTATAGGTACGATAGTTAATGGTTTCCGGCTTCATTACCTCGCCAGAAGATCTCTCTAAGATCTCTTCTGGTGAAGCTAACGAGATAGTGATTGATTTAAAATCACTGGTTGGTTTTGCTACTTTTTTTGCTTGAAGCATTTTGTGCAGTTTGAATGTCTATGTTAAAATTTCTTTTCGTTGTATGTTGAATTAATTCTGATTCAGATTAATGCTTAATCCTAATCCTCTTAATTCGTGTAACAATACATTGAACGATTCAGGAATACCAGGCTGTGGCATGGCATCACCTTTAACAATCGCTTCGTACGTCTTCGCTCTTCCGATTACATCATCAGATTTAACAGTTAAGATTTCTTGAAGGATATTGGCAGCACCGTATGCTTCCAATGCCCAAACCTCCATCTCACCGAAACGTTGACCTCCGAATTGTGCTTTACCACCCAACGGTTGTTGTGTAATCAACGAGTATGGTCCGATTGAACGTGCGTGCATCTTATCGTCAACCATGTGGCTTAGTTTGATCATGTATATCACACCAACAGTTGCTTGCTGCTCGAAACGAACACCAGTTCCTCCGTCGTACAAGTACGTTACACCAAAGCGTGGAACACCTGCAGCATCGGTTTGATTAATGATATCATCCATTGATGCACCATCGAAAATAGGCGTTGCGAATGTCTGTCCAGTTTTTTGTCCAGCCCATCCTAAGATGGTTTCGTAAATCTGACCTAAGTTCATACGTGACGGTACCCCTAGTGGGTTCAACACGATATCTACTGTAGTTCCATCTTCCAAGAATGGCATGTCTTCATCGCGAACGATACGGGCAACAATACCTTTGTTACCGTGACGACCGGCCATCTTATCACCCACACGTAATTTACGTTTTTGAGCAATATAAACTTTCGCCAATTTCACGATACCTGCTGGTAGTTCATCTCCAACCGTTAATTGGAATTTCATACGCTTGTATGAACCCAACAATTCGTTGTGCTTCAAGTTGAAGTTGTGAACGCAACGACGAATAAGTGAATTCACTTTTTCATCTTTCGTCCAAGACTCTGTATTTACAACACTGTAATCAATTGCTGAAAGAACTTTAGCATTGAACTTCGTTCCTTTTTTGATTTGCTCTTCTTTGAAGTAATTGAATACGCCTTGACAAGGAAGATCTTTAACGATAGCTAAAATCTTGTCAACAAGAATCTTTTTCAATTCACCGTTGTCCTTATCGTGGTCTTTGTCTAAAGCTTCAAGAACTGCTTTATCTGCACTGTTTTTAGTTTTCTTTTCTTTAACTGTTCTGCTGAATAATTTCTTTCCAATTACAACACCTGTTGCACTTGGTGGAACTTTCAAAGAAGCATCTTTCACATCACCTGCGCGCTCACCGAAGATTGCACGAAGAAGTTTTTCTTCCGGTGTTGGATCTGTTTCTCCTTTCGGAGTGATTTTACCAATAAGAATATCTCCTTCTTTTACTTCAGCACCAACACGAATTACTCCGTTTTCATCAAGATCGCGTGTAGCTTCTTCACTTACGTTAGGAATGTCTGAAGTCAATTCTTCAACACCACGTTTTGTATCACGCACTTCCGTGGTGTACTCATCGATGTGAATTGAAGTAAACCAGTCATCACGAACAACGCGCTCAGAAATAACGATAGCATCCTCGAAGTTGTAACCTTTCCAAGGCATGAAAGCCACTTTCAAGTTACGACCTAAAGCAAGTTCACCTTTTCGAGTTGCATATCCTTCAACGAGAATTTGACCAAGAGTAACTTTGTCTCCTTTCTTCACCATAGGGCGAAGGTTGATACACATACTCTGGTTGGTCTTACCGAACTTACGAACGGTGTAAGACTTTGTAGCGCTATCGAAGCTAACCAATTCGTCGTCTTCGTTACGCTTGTATTTGATACGAATTTCTTCGCTATCTACATACTCAATCACACCATCTCCCTCTGCGGTAAGAAGAACACGAGAATCTTTCGCAACGTATGCTTCCAATCCAGTACCAACGATAGGTGCTTCTGGACGAAGAAGTGGTACGGCTTGACGCATCATGTTCGATCCCATCAACGCACGGTTAGCATCATCATGCTCCAAGAAAGGAATTAGTGATGCCGCGATAGAAGCGATTTGGTTTGGAGCAACGTCCATATAGGCAACAGCAGCAGGTGCAATAACAGGGAAGTCACCTTCCAAACGTGCTTTCACTTTTGTTCCTAAGAACTTACCTGAATCGTCGATGTCTGCAATCGCTTGAGCAATTACTTTAGAATCTTCGTCCTCAGCTGTAAGGTAAGTTACTCCGTTGTTGTTCATTGAAACTTTTCCATTTTCAACCTTGCGGTATGGAGTTTCGATGAAACCTAGTTTGTTAATTTTAGCATAAACGCAAAGAGAAGAAATCAAACCAATGTTTGGTCCTTCCGGAGTTTCAATTGTACACAAGCGACCGTAGTGGGTGTAGTGTACGTCACGAACCTCGAAACCTGCACGCTCACGCGAAAGTCCACCTGGACCAAGTGCCGACATACGGCGCTTGTGGGTAACTTCGGAAAGAGGATTTGTTTGGTCCATGAACTGAGAAAGCTGGTTTGTTCCGAAGAACGAGTTGATAACCGAGCTTAATGTTTTTGCGTTAATCAAGTCAATAGGAGTGAAGACCTCGTTATCACGAACGTTCATACGCTCACGAATGGTACGAGCCATACGTGTCAAACCTACTGCGAATTGATTGTATAATTGCTCACCAACAGTACGAACACGACGGTTCGACAAGTGGTCAATATCATCTACGTCAGCCTTCGAGTTAACCAACTCGATTAAGTAACGAATGATGCTTAAGATATCGTCTTTAGTTAATGTACGTTGATCAAGAGACATGTTCAATCCCAACTTGCGGTTGATACGGAAACGTCCTACTTCACCAAGGTCATAACGTTGTTCAGAGAAGAACAACTTGTCGATTACGCCACGAGCTGTTTCCAAATCTGGTGGTTCAGCGTTACGCAATTGACGGTAGATATATTCAACCGCTTCTTTTTCAGAGTTGGTAGTATCTTTCTGAAGGGTATTGTGAATCAGGGTGAAATCAGCAGCATTCGACTCTTCTTTGTGAAGAACGATTACTTTAGTTCCGCTTTCAACAATGATATCGATGTGTGCATCTTCAAGAACAACGTCACGATCAAGGATCAGTTCGTTACGTTCGATAGAAACTACTTCAGAAGTATCTTCATCTACGAAGTCTTCGATCCAAACTTTCAACACACGTGCTGCGAGTTTACGACCTACAACTTTTTTCAATCCAGCTTTAGAAACTTTCACTTCTTCAGCAAGGTTGAATATTTCAAGGATTTCACGATCACTTTCGAATCCGATAGCACGAAGTAGGGTAGTTACAGGTAACTTCTTCTTACGATCGATGTAAGCATACATAGCATTGTTGATGTCAGTAGCGAATTCAATCCAAGAGCCCTTGAATGGAATAATACGAGCTGAATACAACTTGGTGCCATTTGCATGGCGTGATTGACCGAAGAATACACCCGGCGAACGGTGCAATTGAGAAACAATTACACGCTCAGCACCATTGATTACAAATGAACCTTGTGGAGTCATGTATGGAATGGTACCCAAGTATACGTCTTGCACGATGGTTTCGAAATCTTCGTGCTCTGGATCAGTACAATACAGTTTTAATTTTGCTTTAAGAGGAACGCTGTACGTTAGTCCGCGTTCGATACACTCTTCTATGGTATATCTCGGAGGGTCAATAAAGTAGTCTAAGAACTCCAACACGAACTGATTGCGCGTGTCTGTTATAGGGAAGTTCTCTGAGAATACCTTAAAAAGACCTTCTGAAACTCGGTTTTCAGGATTGGTTTCGAGTTGAAAAAACTCTTTAAACGAGGCTAGCTGAATTTCTAAGAAATCAGGATACTCGTAAAAATTTTTGGTAGATGAGTAGTTAACTCGATCAGATATTTTCTTTAGCGTTGCCAAAGTGTTTCGTTTTAGAGGTTATAAATCCTATGCACAAAAACTGACGATAAATCCGTCATGAAAAAAACAAGTTTAGGCCCACCCGAAGGTAAGGCCTAAACTGAGGTTCAATGTCGTAGTCTTACTTGATTTCAACTTTTGCCCCTGCTTCTTCAAGTTGTGTTTTCAAGCCGTTTGCTTCGTCTTTAGTAACACCTTCTTTCAAAGGAGATGGAGCTTTGTCTACTACATCTTTAGCTTCTTTCAAGCCAAGACCAGTAAGATCTTTCACTAATTTAACTATTGCCAATTTGTTTGGACCTGCTTCAGTAAGAATTACATCGAAAGATGTTTGCTCTTCTGCAACTGCAGCACCTGCGCCAGGACCAGCCATAACAACTGCCGCAGCAGCTGGCTCAATTCCATAATCGTCTTTTAAAATGGTAGCTAATTCGTTAACTTCCTTAACGGTAAGATTAACGAGGCCTTCAGCCATTGCTTTCAAATCTGCCATTGTATTTGATATTAATCGTTTCTATTAAAATTGGAACATATTAGGCGCTATGTTCCTCTTGCGCTTCTTGTTTTTCAGCATGGTTCAAAAGTGCAGAAATAACGTTGCGTGCAGGTGACTGCAACAATCCAATGATTTCGCCAACCAACTCTTCTTTGCTCTTCAGAGCAACAAGAGTGTCTAACTGATCATCGCCAACATATACATCTTCACGAATAAGCGCACCTTTAAGAGCAGGCTTATTTGTTCCTTTTCTGAAATCCTTAATCAAACGAGCTGGAACGTTTGCAACTTCTGCAATCATTACCGCTGTATTGCCTTTCAGCACAGGGTAAAGACCAGAAAAGTCAGTTCCTTCAACACGCTCCATCGCTTTCTTCAACAAGGTATTTTTTACCACGCGCATTTGCACGTTTTGTTTGAAGCATTCGCGACGAAGATTGCTGGTTGCCTCGGCGTTTAAGGAAACCGTGTCAGTGATATATAAAATGGGAGCATTGCTCAACATTTCCACTAACTCGGCGATTTCTGTGTTCTTTTGTTCTTTGTTCATAAAGTACAATCCTCCGATTTAACCAGCGATTAGCTCACTGATTTGGTTTCAACTTGAACACTTGGACTCATAGTTGAAGATACATAAATGCTCTTCATATAAGTTCCTTTTGCAGCAGAAGGCTTCAATTTCACCAAAGTAGAAATTAATTCACTTGCATTTTCAGCCAGTTGGGTTGCGTCAAAAGACACACGACCAATACTTGCATGAACGATACCTGCTTTATCAACTTTAAAGTCGATATTACCAGCCTTCTTTTCTGTAACAGCTTTTCCAACATCCATCGTAACCGTACCGGTTTTTGGGTTAGGCATTAATCCGCGGGGTCCGAGGATTCTACCTAAAGCACCAACCTGTCCCATTACGCTAGGTGTGGTAATAATAACGTCAACGTCGGTCCATCCGCCCTTAATCTTGTCGATGTATTCCGTTAATCCTACGTGGTCTGCGCCAGCAGCTCTAGCCTCTGCTTCCTTGTCAGGAGTACAAAGTACTAAAACGCGAACGTCTTTACCAGTTCCGTGAGGAAGTGATACAGTTCCACGAACCATTTGGTTGGATTTTTTCGGGTCTACTCCGAGGCGAACGGCAAGATCCACAGACGCGTCAAACTTTGTGCTTGTAATTTTCTTAACAAGCGACGCTGCTTCGGGCAAAGAGTACGTTTTTGTGTTATCGTACTGTGCCACTGCGGCTTTCATTTTTTTGCTGAGGGTTCCCATTGCTTAATTACCTCTGATTAAAAAGGGCGTTCACCGGTTACTTGTATACCCAGACTTCGTGCTGTACCAGCTACCATTGACATGGCAGACTCGACGGTAAAACAGTTTAAATCGGGCATTTTATCTTCTGCAATAGCTTTAACTTGTTCCCAAGTTACGCTACCCACTTTCTGACGGTTAGGTTCTGCAGCACCTTGCTTAGCTTTGGCGGCATCTAACAGTTGAACAGCGGCAGGAGCAGTCTTAATTACAAAGTCAAAGGATTTATCCTTGTACACAGTAATTAACACAGGGCACACTTTACCAGCTTTATCTTGCGTTCTAGCATTGAATTGCTTACAGAACTCCATGATGTTTACACCTTTAGAACCTAATGCAGGTCCTACTGGTGGTGCAGGGTTAGCGGCGCCTCCTTTGATTTGCAGCTTTACAAAACCAGCTACTTCTTTCGCCATATTACTTATTTTATTTATTTTGTTCCGGTGTCTAACGGGAAGCGAAGCGTAACCTTATAAGATTACGTTAAACACCAAAAGCGCGTTTATTCTTTTTCTACTTGCATGTAGCTCAACTCCACAGGAGTCTTGCGTCCAAAAATCTTAACACTAACAGTTAACTTCTTCTTGTCTTCGTTGATTTCCTCAACAATTGCACTGAAGTTATTGAAAGGCCCGTCGATAACTTTAACGTTTTCTCCAACAACAAAAGGAATGTTCAATTCCTCCCCAGTTTCAGCTAACTCATCTACTTTTCCTAAAATACGATTCACCTCAGATAAGCGAAGTGCTATTGGCTCTCCTCTCTTCTCGGCTCCTAGAAATCCAATAACGTTAGTCACGTTACGAATAATGTGAGGCACCTCGCCGATGAGATTAGCTTCAATAAGCACATAACCTGGAAGGTAGCTACGTTCCTTGCTCACTTTCTTTCCATTGCGAATCTGGAATACTTTCTCAGTAGGAATGAGAACTTGACTTACGTAGTCTTGTAAACCACGTGCCTTAATCTCACTCTCAATGAATTCCTTAACTTTCTTCTCTTTCCCGCTAATGGCGCGAACCACGTACCACTTTTTTTCTATGTCGCTCATTATTCGAGTTGTTATGTTAGGCAATAAAATCATAAATCATCTTAATGATACCCTTGCCAAAAGCAAAGTCCATTAAGAAAATCAAAGCTCCCAATACTAAAATTGAAATGAATGTAAGTACCGTGCTTTCTTGCAATTCCTTCCAAGTAGGCCAAGTCACCTTGTTCATCAACTCATCGTATGATTCTTTCAAATATGTGATAATTGCTGCCATAACTTTAATTTTCGCACGGGCGCCTGGACTCGAACCAAGATCAACGGTTTTGGAGACCGCTATTCTACCATTGAACTACGCCCGTAAGGTTGTTTCTATAAATGTCAAAAGTGAAGACAGAAACTTATGCAGTTTCCGTCTTCACTATGTTGTAATAAATATTACTTAATGATATCAGTTACTTGTCCTGCACCAACGGTACGGCCACCTTCGCGGATAGCGAAACGAAGACCTTTATCCATTGCGATAGGAGCAATTAACTTAACTGTGATAGATACGTTATCTCCAGGAAGTACCATTTCGCGACCAGCATCAAGAGAAATTTCTCCTGTTACGTCAGTTGTACGGAAGTAGAACTGTGGACGGTATTTGTTATGGAATGGAGTGTGACGTCCACCTTCTTCTTTCTTCAATACGTAGATCTCAGCTTTGAATTCAGTGTGAGGGTTGATTGAACCAGGAGCACAGATAACCATACCACGACGGATATCACTCTTCTCAATACCACGCAACAACAAACCAACGTTGTCACCAGCTTCTCCACGATCTAAGATCTTACGGAACATCTCAACTCCAGTACAAACTGACTTCAATTTTTCTTCGTTGAAACCAATGATGTCAACCTCGTTTCCAGTGTTGATAACACCACGCTCGATACGTCCAGTTGCAACAGTACCACGACCAGTGATTGTAAATACGTCTTCAACTGACATCAAGAAAGGCTTCTCAGTCTCACGAGGAGGGATTGGAATCCAAGAGTCAACTGCAGCCATCAATTCCATTACTGTAGCAACCCATTTAGCATCTCCGTTTAATGCACCCAAAGCAGAACCTTGGATAACAGGAGTGTTGTCTCCATCGTATTCGTAGAATGAAAGTAATTCACGAATTTCCATTTCAACTAACTCTAACAATTCTGGATCATCTACCATGTCAACTTTGTTCATGAATACCACGATACGTGGAACTCCTACTTGACGACCTAATAGAATGTGCTCACGAGTTTGTGGCATTGGACCATCTGTAGCTGCAACAACTAAGATAGCGCCATCCATTTGTGCAGCACCAGTAACCATGTTCTTCACGTAATCGGCGTGACCTGGACAGTCAACGTGAGCGTAGTGACGGTTTTCTGTAGCGTACTCAACGTGCGCAGTGTTAATGGTGATACCACGCTCTTTTTCTTCAGGAGCGTTGTCGATAGAAGCGAAATCACGCTTCTCTGCTAAACCAGCATTAGCCAAAACATTAGTGATGGCAGCGGTTAACGTAGTTTTACCGTGGTCTACGTGACCAATAGTTCCAATGTTCACGTGGGGTTTGGAACGGTCAAATGATTCTTTAGCCATTGGTTGTTTTTTTTGTGTTTTTTTATCGCTTTAATTTAATAGCCTTCTCTGTTTGTTCAATTGCAAGACTTAAATCACTTAGCACGTTTACGCTATTTAAAAGGAAACTACTCGTAGAGCCGTTGAGGGGATTTGAACCCCTGACCTCTTCCTTACCAAGGAAGTGCTCTACCCCTGAGCTACAACGGCTGATGGGGAAGTAGAGCGGGAGACGAGGCTCGAACTCGCGACATTTAGCTTGGAAGGCTAATGCTCTACCAACTGAGCTACTCCCGCTTTTAAGTGACCGACAGTCAATCCACCCTATTAGCCGCAATGAGTGGGGAGAACAGGATTCGAACCTGTGAAGGTGTACACCAACAGATTTACAGTCTGTCCTCGTTGGCCGCTTGAGTATCTCCCCTTTGGAGCCGGTGGAGGGATTCGAACCCCCGACCAGCTGATTACAAATCAGCTGCTCTGGCCAGCTGAGCTACACCGGCGTAAAAAACGTTTTTAGTGATTCAAAGAACTACAACAAAACATACCTAATCCGTAAATTAGGGGTGCAAATGTAGTTATATTTTTGACATATCCAAACTCTAAAACATTTTTTTTACTGCTTTTCCTTATTTTTTTCAATCTGACGTTTGAGCGCATCTACACACAAGTCCACAGATTCTTCAAATGTCTTGCATTGCTTTTTTGCAAACAACTCTGTTCCAGGGACTTTTAAAATTATTTCAGCGATTTTGTTCTCTTGCTCTTCGTTCTTGTCTATTCGCAAGATTATTTCAGCTTTATGTATGGCCGGATGAAACA
Source organism: Chryseobacterium gleum (assembly GCA_945881835.1). Classification (GTDB taxonomy): domain Bacteria; phylum Bacteroidota; class Bacteroidia; order Flavobacteriales_D; family Sanyastnellaceae; genus CAIZGX01. Next base: position 122,055 of record CAMCVP010000003.1, read on the forward strand.
CACCTAACTTTTTTGTTTTCTCGTTTATAAATTCGGTCAACTTTATGTCGGCGTCGAAATGAATGCTTTGAACTGTGATTTGCATAGCGATTACATTTTAGGTGATTTATTTTCTCTTGGATGTAAATGAGCGTGGATTCTTTTTAACCTGTCCGTACTCAAATGTGTGTAGACTTGCGTCGCCGCTAAATTAGCGTGTCCAAGTAATTCTTTAATGTGATTCAAGTCAGCTCCGTTGTTCAACATGTGAGTCGCAAAACTGTGTCTTAATATGTGAGGACTTTTTTTCTTTTGAGTTGTAATTAACGCGAGTGATTGGGTTACTCGTCTGTAAAAGCTAGATCTGCTGAGTGCATTCCCCATGTCATTTTGAAACAACGCAGAATCTTTTTCGCGATTCTTCGAATTTGCCATATGAACTCTCAGTTTCATCACCATCTCTTCATTAACGGGCACGTACCGCACTTTGTTTCGCTTGCCGAGAACTTTTATTTGTCCAATGCCAAAATCTACATCGCGATGTTTGAGTCCCATCATTTCGGAAAGACGTATACCTGTTTCGTAAAACAATTGTAAAAGAAGAGAATTGATTTTTTCTTGAGGAAGTTCAGTATCTTCCAATCTATAGATATCAAGGCTCTGCTTTTCTTGAAGTGTTTCAGGCAAGCTTGATGGTCTTTTCGGTTTCGTTACGCCCTTGACTGGATTTGAACTAATTTCTTTCCTTCTTAACAAAAAACGAAACCAAGCGTTAAGTGATGAAAGCTTCCGATGAATACTTCTTTCAGAAATTCCTTTTAACATTAATTCACTTATCCAACTTCTCACATGAATGCTACTCACCATATTCGCATCTTTAATTTCAAATTGAACAAGCATAAACTCATCGAACTGCATAAGATCACTTCGATACGCAGAAACCGTATGCGTTGAAGAACGCTTTTCGCTGGTTAGATATTCAAGAAATGGAGTCGTATTCACTAGGTGAAAATAAAAAAGGTCTTGGATAACCCAAGACCTTTCATAAATATTGTTTAATTCAATTAAGAATTCTCTTCACGCTTCATTGCAGCAATGTAAACAGCATGTTTTATCTCGTCACGACGACGAACACTTTTCTTAGTGAATTGTTGACGAGCACGTAATTCTTTAACAACACCAGTTCTTTCAAATTTCTTTTTGAACTTTTTAAGTGCCTTGTCGATGCTTTCGCCTTCTTTTACTGGAATAATTAACATGTCTTTTCTGTTTCTTTAATTGGGCGACAAAAGTAGTGAACTTTTTTGATTCTCCAAACTTATTTGAGAATTTCTCGAGAAATTACAAGTTTTTGAATTTCAGAAGTACCTTCTCCGATGGTACATAACTTAGAGTCACGGTAAAATTTCTCAACCGGAAAGTCTTTCGTATATCCATATCCGCCGAATATTTGAACAGCTTCGGTCGATACCCGAACAGCTACTTCAGAGGCATAATACTTCGCCATAGCAGATTCTTTCGTGAGTTTCTTTTTGTTGTTTTTCAAGTGCGCTGCTTGAAGTAAAAGCAGTTCCGCAGCCTCAATATCCGTGCTCATATCTGCAATTTTGAATGCGATGGCTTGAAATTGTGAAATTGGTTTTCCAAACTGCTCTCTTTCTTTGGAATATTGAACAGCCGCATCATACGCGCCCTTTGCAATACCTAATGACAACGCTCCAATACTAATACGTCCGCCGTCTAATATTTTCATTGCCTGAACGAATCCATCGCCAATCTTTCCTAGGATCTGACTTTCGTGAATGCGGCAGTCTTCAAAGATTAATTCTGCTGTTTCAGAAGCTCGCATTCCCAATTTATTTTCTTTCTTACCTCCGCGGAAACCAGGGGTATCCCTTTCCACAATAAATGCAGTGATACCGTGAGAGTCGAGAAGGTCGCCTGTGCGCACAAGAACGACTGCAACTTCTCCGCTAATCCCATGCGTAATCCAGTTTTTCGTCCCATTGATTACCCAGTACTCGCCGTCTTTCACGGCTGTACACTTCATGCGCATAGCATCGGAACCGGTATTGGCTTCGGTTAGCCCCCAAGCACCAATCCATTCTCCTGAAGCCAATTTCGGAAGATATTTCTGTTTTTGTTCTTCGTTACCGAATTCTAAAATATGATTTGTGCAAAGCGAATTGTGCGCTGCAACGCTTAAACCGATGGAACCGCAGACTCTTGAAATTTCAACAAGACATGATATGTATTCATAATATCCCAATCCTGCGCCGCCGTAAGCAGATGGAACCAATACACCCATTAGACCGAGTTCTCCCATTTTTCTGAATAATTCTTTCGGAAAAATTTGTTCTTCGTCCCAAAGCATGACGTTCGGTCTGATTTCTTTTTCAGCGAAATCACGCACCATTTGCGAGATCATTGCTTCGCTTTCTTCTTGTTTGAAGTTCATGATGTAGTTTTTTTTTTAATACCGTGCAAAAGTATGGATGGTGGCGTTATTCAAACCAAGGAATTCTCTTCCTTTAAGAAAATTTAACTCCATAAGAAATGAAAAAGCCACCAAATCAGCTCCAGTGCTCTTAATAAGTTGTGCAGCGGCGTTCGCGGTTCCGCCGGTGGCAAGTACATCGTCATGAAGAATTACGCGGTCACCCTGATCAAATGAGAGTTTCTGAATTTCAATTTCAGCGTTTCCATATTCTAATGCATAAGATATTCCAGTTACGGCTCCTGGAAGTTTTCCTTTTTTGCGGATACAAACGAAGGGAATTCCAAGTTCAAGTGCCAACGGCATGCCCAAGAGAAAACCTCGGCTTTCCATAGCTACAAGAGCTGTTGGAGAGTATTCTAGCAAGTCTTTTGCCAATTCAGAAACGAGTTCTTTTACAAGTTTTGGATGGCGAAACAATGGAAGAATGTCTTTGAAAAGGATTCCTTCAATGGGGAAGTTAGGAGTGTCAATTATGAGTTCACGGACTCTTTCCTGTAGTGTTTGCATACGATTGAAAATCCTTCGCAAGATAAGGTTTTAATCGTTCTTTCGTTTCAACTTGAACAGCAATAATTTTCTCGAATTCTGCTTGATTTTTAATAGGTCCGTTGTTCTTTCTATACAAAACAACAGCCTTGGCCTCTTTGTAGCTTAAATAGGGGTGAAGGGCAAGCTCTTCCTCGGTTTTTGTATTAATACCTAAGGGTTGAATAATCGCGGTGTTCACTTGAATCAAAGAGTGAATTCGTTCGAAAATGTTTTCTGGAAAATGATAAATTTCTAACAATTGAAAGCTCGAGGAAAAACCTCCAAGTTGTTCACGATAAATGAGGATTTTCGAAATCAAATACCCTGGTATTTTCAATTGTAATAAATCACTTGAGTCAGCCGAATTGATTTCAACAGATTTTAGTTCAGTAGTTGAATTGTATTGATTGATCGGAATGTATACGCTATCCTTATGAGCTACGGAAAGCGAATCGTATTGAAGAATGATAGAACTGGTTGGGTAATAAAACGCAGCAATTTCCTTGTAGGTCAAATAACTTGCAGCCAGAGCAATCCAGATGAAAATACTCATTCGTTGGTCTTTAGAAAGTAGCGCACTTTTCATGTTGTTTTTGTTTTCAAATTTCAATATTGAAAATCACTTGTCGAAATTGTACTTATTGGAAAAGCGCATAATTTTCTAAGGATTAATTTCCGATTGTTTGAAAAAACAAGAAAATAGAAGGCTCATAACAGGAATGAAGTTATGTCTAAAATTCTAATATGAATGAATCAACTAGCGCGAAAGGACGATATGTCCGTAAATAATTTCGTCGTCGCCAAATTGAGATTTGTATAAAATCTTGTACGAATAGGCTCCATTGGGCGCATAATAATCGCCACTCCGAACATTTCCAGTCCAAAAAAAGTTTTGTTTGTTTCCTTCAAAAACAACATCACCCCAACGGTTGAAAATTGAAATTTGAATTTCATCTAATTGGTCGAAGACTGGGAACCATACATCGTTGACTCCGTCATTATTCGGAGTAAAGCTATTCGGAACAAACAAAGTGAATTCACATTTTTCATAAACAACTTCAACGGTTTCGACCAATGTTCCGCAATAATTAGTTGCTGTTAAGGTATATGTGCCTGAGATTGTTGGGATAATCGAGGAGGTGTTTTCGGAAGTGCTCCAAAGAAATGCTTCCGCAAGGTTTTCGCCTGCATTCAAAGTTACAGGAAGATTCGAGCAGCGTATAACAGAGTCGGGCAGAACATCCAAAGGAGCGTAATCCATAAAAATATCAATACTATCCAATGAAATACACACACCGTCATTCACCACCACGCTATAATTTCCGGGTGTACTAACTTGTAAAACAGTTGTTAGATTTCCAGTGTTCCATGTTCCTGTTACACCTGCGTTTAAATTCAAAATTGTTCCCTCACAAATGGTTGTGTCGTTTCCTAAATTGACGATTGGTGGGAATTGAAAAGTGATGTTAATGGTATCTGAACTCAGGCAGCCGAGCGTTGAAAGACTTTGCCAGTATGCGCCAGAAGTAGTTGTGTTAATTTGATTGGAAATGACATTCGTATTCCATAGGCCGGTTGAATTCGATTGAATAGATGCAGTTTCGCCAATGCATAGAAACTGGTCTTGTCCAAGATATAAGATGGGTGGTGAAACTTCAAATGCAATAATGCTTTCAGCTGTTGCACAAAAATCGTTGTAGAGCACTACGGAATAATTTCCACCAGAATTTATCGCTAATGTAGGGTCGGTAGAGTTGTCGAAATTCCAACTGTATGCATTGGCATTGGACAAAGGGTCTAACACGATACTTTCTCCTGTGCAGAAGTATAAACTATCGGGCCAATTTGCAGTTGGATAAATGAGTTCGGCGATATTTACCACGTCGCTTACGCTGCAGCTTCCATTAAACGCGGTAATCGTGTATGCACCGGCACCAGATACTGTAGGCGCGTTTGTGGTTTGTCCGCCTATGAATGCACCGCCGCTGTTTGTCCATAAAATGTTGGTGTATGTCCCTGTTACTTGTGCGTTCAGCGTTAAAATGCTATTGTCACAAACGACAGAATCAGAAGGAACAGTTATAGTAGGATAGGGCAGAGTCGTCGCTAAAACAGAATATTGGTGAGGAATGCCACAAAAATCAGAGTATGATACAGTGAATGTCGTATCGTTCAGCATAAGCGCATTAATCGTTGCAGCATTAGGATTGTCGATTATTCCTGCCGGTTCCCATTGGATGTTAGACGCCGCATTGGTTGGTGCGCTCAATGTAAGAATTCCCCCTTCACAAGTAGGCTGAGGAGTAATCATAGGATTCGCTGTACTTGGAAGACAAACAGTTTGCAGATTATTCAGTCCACCTGTGCTTCCAGAAAAGCCAAAGTAAACTATAGGGTTGCCTTGGAAGATCGTGTTAATCATATCTACAGTCACACTCAGTCTGAAGTTGCAATCGAAGTAACAACTAAAAGTCATAGAGGGAGCGTCCCAAACCATGCGTACTTGATGGCTTAAATTGTCTTCAATGTTTGGATTGGAAGCGTTGGCTTGAACTGGACCAGCAAGGTTGTTCGCCAAGGCGTGATTCATATTTCCATTTTTCAAAAAAGCAATGTGGTCATACCAAGGATCTGAATTTGGGCTGGTATTCGTGTAAGAATCGAATTCAACAGCAAACCCCACGGGTAATCCTTCAAAGCCCAATCCGCCGCCGCCAATTCCCAAGACATTGGTGCCAGCGGGTTGCAGGATAAAACAATTACCATCGGCTCCTCCGTCATTTGCTCCGAAACTCATGGTGAAGTTTAGATCAAAACTTTGGTTTAAATTAATGGTTGATGTAGACCAAACAGAACCGTTTTGGGTATTAAAAGCTGGAGTAAGTGTAAAGCAATTAGGCCCTGTCGCAAATGCGCTTCCATTCGTAACAAATTGTCCGAGGGAGGTTATAGTCAAAAAGACAAAAACTGTTAAGGCAAGCGTGAATCGCATTTCACGAAAGTACAAATTATTCGTGCAATAAAAAAAAGCCCTCTAGTGAGGGCTTTTGAAGTGGGAATTACTGGGTTCGAACCAGTGACCCTCTGCTTGTAAGGCAGATGCTCTGAACCAGCTGAGCTAAACTCCCTTCCGTTTTAAGGAGTGCAAATATATAAAGGTAAATTGAATCTCCAAAAAAAATTATGCGTTTTCTTCTGATTCTTCTTCTGAAATTTCTTCAGTAGTCTCGAAATCAAGCATATCACGGCTCTTAAGAAGACCATACCAACTGAATAATTTCTTGATGTCACTGTCATAAACACGATCCTCATCAAAGTCAGGAAGGATTTTTTTGAACTCGTCACGCAATGCCGCTCCAGTTAAACTGCTCGAAGGACCTTCAGAATCTCCATAAACACTCTTCATGTTCAAAAGCACTTGCTTCAAAGGAACATCTTCTTCATACGTGAACATACTTATATCAGCCAATGTGCTTACTCGTTGAGTGCTAAGTATTGGTTGACGCTTTCCGTCTACTAAAGATTCCGCCACAACAGCAACTTTTCCTGCCGACACGACTTTAAACAATCCAGATTTTCCGGATACTGAAATAATTTTTTCCAACTCTGTTGCCATACTTTTTTTTTGAATGGTGGCAAATCTAATCAGTTCGAATAGAAAATTATCAAATAGTCGTATAATTTTTCTCTCTAACTTGGTCCCATGAATGCAAACATTCTTATTCTTTATGCTGGAGGTACCATTGGTATGTGGGAAGATCCTGCAAATGGAACGCTTATTCCGCTGAACCTTAAAGAACTCAACAAATACTTGCCAGAGATTCAAGGGCTGAACGTCAGCTATGAAGGTATTTCACTCAAAAAACCAATAGATAGTGCTGAATTGACTCCTTCTGTATGGAAAGAGTTGGTGGAAATAATAGAAAAGAATTATTCTTCATTTGATGGCTTTGTTATTCTACATGGCACAGACACGATGGCTTATACCGCTTCAGCTTTGAGTTTCATGATTCAGGGGTTGAACAAACCTATTATACTTACGGGATCACAATTGCCCTTGGGTAGGCTGAGAACAGACGGAAGAGAGAATTTCATAACAGCCATTGAAATTGCTTCAAAAAGGAAAAATAATGAACCTTTGGTTCAAGAAGTGGCCATTTGTTTCGGTGAGCGATTAATGCGAGGCAACAGAAGTTGGAAGGCGAATACAGAGATTTTTGATGCTTTCGATTCGCCAAATTTCGGGAACTTGGCAACAATTGGAACCCATATTATTTTCAACGAGCAACTTCTTTTCAGATCGAATAAACCATTGAAGTTTGTTCAGGAAATGACAGAAGGTGTAGGCGTTTTGAAATTGTATCCGGGCATTTTACCTTCCTCCATTGAATACGCCTTGGCCCGTCCGAATATGAAGGTTTGTATCATTGAGTCTTTTGGTGCCGGTAATGTTCCTCGTAACGAAGAATTTTTGCAAGTGTTTAAAAGAGCCATCGATCGTGGAGTGTCAATTATCAATATTTCTCAGTGTAAGCGGGGAAGAGTTGACGAACGGTTATACAAAACAGGAAAAGCCTTTGCTGAAGCAGGTGCTATTTTTGGTTATGATTTAACGTTTGAAGCAGCAATCACGAAGAGTATGTACCTGTTGGCACAAGGGTTTCAGGGTCAAGATTTTCGAAATGCCTTGCTCGAAAATATTGCTGGAGAATTAAGCGAGAATTAATCCAACTGAAATAATCGTTTCGCGTTTTCGGTAGTAAGAGCAGCAGTTTCATCGAATGTCATTCCTAACGATTTCGCAATGAATTCAACGGTATGCGCAATGAAGGCGGGTTCGTTTCTCTTACCACGATTGGGAGCCGGCGATAAAAAGGGTGCGTCGGTTTCAACAACGAGTTTCTCAAGTGGAATTTTTTGGATGCTTCCATCTTGATTCTTTTTGTAAGTCGAAGTTCCTCCAATTCCAAAATAGAAATTGTGGTAGGAAGAGATTTTTTTTATTTCATTTTCATTCCCAGTAAAACAATGAAAGACGCCTCGCAATGCAGGACTGTCATGCTCATCGAGACACTCGAAAATTTCTTTAAACGATTCGCGTGCATGAATGATCAGCGGTAAATCGAATTCTTTTGCCCAATTGATTTGCTCGATAAACGACTTTTTCTGCATAGCAAGATTGTCTTGTTTCCAATGAAGATCAATTCCTGTTTCGCCAATGCCAACGGGCTTCACAATAGGTATAAGCGCATTCATGCGAGCAAGAACTTCTTCGTAATCGTCATTCACATCACAAGGGTGCAGGCCAATCATGCTGTAAAAAAAATTGGGGTATTCTTTGCACAACGCGAGCATGGGTTCAATGCTGGCTTCGTCAATGTTTGGAAGTAAAACTTTCCCCACTTCGAAGGACTTCGCGCGTTCAACAACTTCTGCTAAATCTTCCTTGAAAACATCTAAATAAACGTGGCTGTGCGTATCAATTATCATTTCGCAAAAGTAGGGAGTTCCTTTTGAATGTATCTTGCAGCCGAAATGAATTCTAGGGCGAAAATTTTAGTGATTCGATTCAGCAGTATCGGAGATATTGTTCTGACGTCTCCTGTTTATCGAATTATTCAAGAACAACTGCCGCATGGCGCGGAAGTGCATTTGCTTACTCAAAAGCGTTTCGCATTTGTTAATGAAGCAAATCCTTTCGTTAATAAAATTTGGGCCGTCGAGAAAAGCGGAATGGAGGTCTTCAATGAATTGAAGGAAGAGAATTTCGACTACATCATAGATCTTCAAAACAGTTTGCGTTCGCGCAGTATTCGCAAGAAGTTGGGATCGCTCTCTTTTCATGTGAACAAGCAAAATTTCCACAAATGGATTCAGGTTAATTTGAATATGTGGAAAGGGCCAATTCAACATATTGTAGATCGTTATTTAGATACTCTGAAAACCTTCAAGTTAGAAAATGATGGGAAAGGTTTGGAGTATTTCATTCCTTCAACAACGAATGCGATTCAAGAGATACTTCCAGAGACGTTTATTGAGGAAGGATATACTGTAATCGCCGTGGGTGGGGCACATGAAGGAAAACGTTGGAGTGAAGAAAACTGGATGGAATTGTCCGCTCGTTTTCATGAAGAACGAATTGTTTGGATAGGAGGAAAGGAAGATTCAATACAATTGAATCACTCACCATTCCACCTTGATTTAATTGGAAAATGTAGCGTTCATGAGAGCGCAAGATTATTGGAGAACACCAAAGCGGTTATATGCGGAGACACTGGAATGATGCACATTGCGGCTGCATTCAAAAAAGATATTATTGCTTTATGGGGATGCACAACCCCTGATTTAGGAATGGGCGTATACAGGCCGAAGCCATTAGTGGGAGAGCACATGCACACTGCATACTTGCAAGCGAAAAGAAAAGGTAGGCCGTGCTCAAAATTGGGCAACCATTGCAAATACGGAATGCATAATAAGTGCATCGATGTTATTCAGGTAAAACATGTGGAAGAGGCTTTTAATAAATTGAAAAACAAATGGGAATGAAACAGGTATCAGCAAAGGAAACATTAACGATTGCGACGCACATCGTTCTTCCTGAAAACACGAATACACTTGGAAACCTTATGGGTGGACAGTTATTGAATTGGTTAGACGTTGCTTCTGCCATTTCTGCACATCGTCTTTGTAAGCGTGTTGTTGTTACAGCAGCTGTGAACAATGTGTCGTTTCAACATCCAATCAAGCTGGGAGATATCGTTGTTATTGAAGCAAAAGTTTCAAGAAGTTTTGCCACTTCTATGGAAGTCTTCATGGACATCTACGTTGAACACCATACGACTGGTGAAATGATTAAATGCAACGAAGCAATTTATACTTTCGTTGCGGTTGATCAGATGGGTAGCCCTATTCATGTTCCCGAATTACTTCCTGAAACAAAAGAAGAAAAGAATCGCTTTGAAGGCGCATTAAGAAGAAGACAACTTCGATTGATTTTAGCGGGAAAAATGAAGCCCGAAGAAGCTACTGAACTCAAAGCTTTGTTTGTGTAATGGATACGATTAAAGCCCTTCATATCATCTTTGTAGTGACTTGGTTCGCGGGTTTGTTTTATATTTTCAGACTATTCGTGTATCACGCAGAAGCACAAGAGAAAAAAGAAGTGTTGGAGCGCGAAATTTTAATCAAACAATACAAAATCATGGAGTGGCGCTTGTGGTACATTATAACATGGCCAAGCGCAATATTGACACTAATTTGGGGTGTTTGGCTGCTTTATTTCAATCCGGGATATCTTTCACAACCGTGGATGTTGTTGAAACTGTTTTTTGTCTTTTGTTTGTTTGCCTACCAAATTTTAGGTCAACGCATTTTCAAGAATCTGTATGAAGACCGCAAGACATACAAGGCCTATCACATGCGCATGCTGAATGAAGTAAGTACATTGGTTTTGATTGCAGTTGTTTTCTTAGTTGTTAGGAAGGACGAGTTAAGTTGGGTGTGGGGCGTGTTGAGTATAATTGGAATTGGCCTGGTCTTAACGTTCGCTATTCGAGCATATGCAAACTTCAGAAAGCGAAGCAACTCATAATCTCACAAAAAGTATTTTCATATCTTTATAAAAAATCATTAAGCAATGTCTAGAGTTTTTTTCGTGTTATTTGTAGCAATCCAAGCCATAAGTTTCCAATCCATAGGACAAAAAAAGAGCTTGCCTGACTGGTTAGCTGCTGAGAAAAAGAACGATAAGTTGGTTTATGTAAATGGGGTGACCATTGCGAACGATACTGACGCTGAAATGCCTACTCACATTACCGTTGAACTCATTGGAACTGAATCGAAAAAAGCAACTTTTGATACTTTTAGTGATAGAGGGAATTTTGAGTTTTTCCTCAGACCGAACGCAATTTATCACATCGCTTTTGAAAAGGACGGCTATTTAACTAAAATGCTTGAGGTGGTTACTGACAACATTCCTGATAAAGATTGGAAGGTTGGTTTTGTTCTGGAATTGCAAGTCTCGATGGAAATTTCGGTTGAAGGATTCAGTGAAGAACTGCAATCTTCTCCTTACGCAAGATGCATGTATAGTTCCAAAACAAGAAAAATTGAATTTGACAAAGTGTTTTCAAAAGAGTCTAAGGCGTCTTGGGAAAAGGAGCGGTTACGTTGCTTAAAGAAGTAGTCTAAAGAGCATAATGCTCTTTTATTTTTTCATACAGGACATACGATAGCTTGTAATAGCTTTCTTTGGTCCATCCGGCTATATGCGGCGTGAGTAAGACGTTGGAGTAGGTAAGAAGCTTTTCGAAAAGAGGATTGTCATTCAAACCTTCTAAAGAAGATTTTTCAAATGGAAGCACGTCAAGAGCGGCATGCGAAACAATTCCACTATCAATCGCATTCATTAAGTCCTGGGCGTTTACGTGACCTCCACGCGAGGTGTTAATGAATACAATTTTCTTTTTGAATGAATTGAAGAATGCGGCGTTAGCATATTCTTTTGTTTCTTCACTTAAGGGGAGGTGCAAACTAACAACATCGGCCGTTTCAAATATTTCTTGAAGTGGAACACGTTTAGCCAATGAACCGAACGAACGTTCGGTGTACTTGTCATAAGCTATAATATCCAATCCGAAACTGCTGAGTTTTTTCGCCACACTTTGTCCCATATGGCCAAAGCCAATGAGAGCAATTGTTTTATCCTTGATTTCAAATCCTCGATGTTCTTCGCGAAGCCATTCTTTTCGTCGCACACTTGCATTCGCAACATGAAGGTTATTGGCTAGAGATAAAAGCAGACCTATCACATGTTCTCCAACGGCATCGCTGTTTCCCTCGGGAGAAGAAAAGACTTTGATGTTGTGTTGAGCGCAACTCTCTAAATCAATAATCTCAAGACCGGAGCCACTGCGGGCGATAAATTCTAAATTCTGAGCATCTTCTATAAGTTTGGCATCGAAGGAGATTCTGCTTCTAAGCACTACACCTTGGTAATCGGAAATATGATGCAGTAATTCAGCATATGTAATGGTGTAATTGAATTCGCATTCAAAACCCAATTCAATAAGTTTTTCGGAAAGAATTGGATGAACAGTTTCCAAAAACAGGATTCGCTTTCCCATTAAAACAAACTATGGGGTAAGTGCGCGAAATGCGTTAAAAAATAGTGCCCAACACTGAAGTAAATGATAAGTCCTACAATGTCATTTGCAGTGGTCACGAAAGGGCCAGTGGCTAACGCTGGGTCAATATTTAATTTGTCTAACATCAGAGGAAAGAACGTTCCGCTTAAGCTGGCGAATATTATCACGCTGAATAAAGCAATAGAAGCGGTAAGACTTAACACGAGCTCGAAGTGGAAGAGTTGACTTGCAAAGAATATTAGGATTCCGCAAACAGAAGCGTTCAATAGGCCTACTCCAAATTCCTTAACTAATTTCTGCCAAACAGTTTCGTCGAATGCGCTTTGATTAGCAAGGGCGCGAACAACAAGTGCGGCAGATTGTACTCCAACATTTCCTCCTGTAGCCGCAATAAGAGGCATGAAAACAGCCATAGCAGGATGTTCCGTGATATCGAAAACTCCAATAATATACGCTCCGCTCATTCCGCCTATCATTCCGATCAACAACCACGGTAGTCTTGCGCGAGTGAGCGTCCAGATGCTGTCGCTCGACTCAACGTCTTCCGAGATACCACTCGCCAATTGGTAATCGCGATTGGCTTCTTCTTGCATCAAATCGACCACGTCGTCAATGGTAATTCTTCCAACTAACTTTTTATCTTCATCGAGAACAGGAAGAACGACTAAGTCATATTTCTTCATGATACGCATGACTTCATCTACAGGAGTGTCGACGTTCACAGAGCGAACTTTAGATTCCTTGTAAAGATCTTTCAAAGTAGCACGCATGCTGGTTGATGCGAATATTAGAGCCTTCATGCTCAATATGCCTAACATGTGATCGTTTTCATCGATCACATAAATTGAATAGACGTGGTCTATGTATTCTGCTTGCTTGCGCATTTCGCGAATGGCCTGCGCCACCGTCCAATCTTCATGTACTGTAACCATTTCCACAGCCATCAATGCCCCTGCCGTACCTTCGGCGTAGGTCATGAGGTCCATGATATCGCTCGCTTGCTCTTCGTCTTCAAGCAAGGCAATTACTTCTTCTTGCTTTTCTTCACTTAAGCCCGCGAGTACGTCGGCCGCGTCATCGGAGTCAATGTTTTCTATTAACTCTTCCGCAATTTCTCGGCTGGTAAGATTTGATAAAAGGGTATCTTGAATGTCTTCATCCAATTCAAGCATTACCTCTGCAGCTGTCTCTTCATCGAGAATGCGGTAGAGGTATACACCTTCTTGGGTAGGAAGCTCGTTTATAATTTCAGCAACGTCTGCTGGGTGAAGATCTTTGGTAAATTCGTGTACAGCACTATCCTTCCCTTCGCCTATCCATTTGCGGAGGTCTGACAACAACTCTTTTGTAAGTTCGAACTGCACGGGGAGGATTCCATTTAAAGGGTTAATTTTTTTACCTCGGCAAAGGTAAGTTATTTTTAACGTAACCTGATTTATATTCGCCTATCTAAATTTTGAAAATGAAAAAGCATTTAGCATTGTTTGCCATTGCCCTTTCCGGAGTATTGGTACTTCCGGCATACGGAACAGTTGATCCTGTAAAAAAGAAAAAGGAGCCAGTTAAAAAAGAAGAGAAAAAGCCAGAGGATAAGTTCGGCGATTTGGTAAAAAAGTGCAACAAGAAAGAAGGTCTTCTAACTTTCTACACAGATACAGTTACCGGAAAAACGTACATTGAAATTCAAAAGGCGCAATTGAATCAAGAGTTCATCTATTTCAATTACATTGAAAACGCTCCGGTTGAAACAGGCTACCACAAGGGCGCGTTTGGAGATTCGAAGATTGTTGTCTTCAAAAAGAATTATGAGCGTTTAGAAATTGTTCAACCTAACACGAACTATTACTATGACCCTTCCAACGCAATAAGCAAATCCTCTTTTTCGAACATCAACAATCCAGTTTTAGCATCAGAAAAAATTGAAGCGACTAGCCTGGATGGAAGCAAGATTCTTATTGATGGCGACGCATTGTTATTGTCTGAGAAAATGCAGTTGGTTAAGATGCCAGCACCTCGCGGTGGAGATGCGCCATTGGGAAGTTTGAGCAAAGAGAAATCGAAGGTGAATTCTATTCGCACTTACAAAGAGAATTCAGAAATTGTTGTGTCTTATGTATACGAGACGAGTTCTCCAAACATTGGTGGAGATGCGGTTGCAGATGGAAGAAACGTGACCGTTCAATACCAACATTCGTTCTTATCTGTTCCGCAAAACAACTTCAAGCCTCGTTTCGACGATCCACGAGTTGGATATTTCACCACTCAGGTAAACGACATGACTGTTGCTTCAGCAACACCTTGGAGAGATGTCATTCATCGTTGGAATTTGGAAAAGAAAAATCCAAATGAAAAATTGAGTGAGCCTATTCAACCCATTACCTTCTGGATGGAAAACACCACCCCAGTTGAGTTTCGTCCATTAATTAAAGAGGCAGTAGAGCGTTGGAATGTGGCTTATGAAGCAGCAGGATTTAAGAATGCCGTTGTATGCTTGCAACAACCCGATGATGCAACTTGGGATGCAGGAGATATTCGTTACAACGTTTTGCGTTGGACATCTACACCGGCGCCACCATTTGGTGGTTATGGTCCAAGCTTCGTGAATCCGCGTACAGGCGAGATTTTAGGAGCAGACATTATGTTGGAATGGGTTGCTTTAACCAATCGCGTTTATGCAGACCGCACTTTCCGTCTAGGAAGTTCATTAACTGCAGAGCAAGAGCTGTTGCTGAAGGAAAAAGGAGCACGTAATCCTTTCTTGTGTAATGCTGCTGCAATGAGCAACGAGCAGTTGATTTTCGGAACCAGTGCTGCAAATGTATTAGGTGCAAGCGATTTGGAGAAGAAAGAAATTGTTCGTCAGATGTTGTATCGATTGGTGCTTCATGAAGTAGGACACACACTTGGTCTTACTCACAACATGCGTGCAAGTACGCTTCAGTCTGTTGCAGACATTAAGAATGTAGAGAAGATTAATAAGGAAGGTTTGGCGAATTCTGTAATGGAATATCCTGCGTTCAATTATCAATTGAATCCAAAGGAGCAAGCATTGTATTGCGATGTAAAAGTTGGTCCTTACGACAAGTGGGTGATTGAATACGGATATAGCCAGGCACTATCTGATGAGCAAAAGGAGAAAGAACGTTTAGATAAGATAACAGCAAGAAGTATTGAGCATCAATTGGCATACGGAAACGATGGAGATGATATGCGCACTGCCGGAAGAGGAATTGACCCAGATGTAAATATTTTCGATCTTTCGAGTGACCCTGTCGCTTATGGGGCAGAGCGTTGTGAATTGGTTAAAGTTGTTCTTCCAAAACTGAAAGAACATTTGATTACGTCGAATGAAAGTTATGCTGAATTGCTTCAATCTTTTTTAATTGCAACCAAAGAGTATGGCACTCAAACAAGTGTTATGACTCGTCAGATTGGTGGTGTGCATTACGACAGAGCCTACGCAGGACAAGGTTCTTCAGTGAAGCCGTTAGAGCCAGTTTCTGAAGTGAAACAAAAAGAAGCCATGAAGGCTTTGGCTAAATATGCATTTGCAGGAGATGTTTGGAGTGAAGCCATTCCAACCTTCAATTACTTGTTGGATCAAAGAAGAGGATTTAGCCAATACTCGAAAAGCGATGACCCAAAGATTCACGATCGTATTTTAGATATGCAATCAGAGTGTCTGAATCACTTGATGCATCCGCGTGTTCATCAAAGAATCATCGATAGTTACATGTATGGAAATACATATTCTATTGATGAAGTGATGTACGATCTAACACAAGCGATTTTTGAATCTGATCTGAAGGGTGACGTGAATACCGTTCGTCAAAATCTTCAAATTGAATACACACGCAGACTTATTGATATGCTTGACGTGAAGAACAGATACGACAACGTTTCTCAAGGTGTGGCGTTATCGGAATTGAAACGTATTCAGAAAATGGAAGTGGGAAATGTTGCAGGGAGCGCTTTAACTAAAGCACACAGAGCGCACGTTATTCAATTGATTGAAGACTCGCTGAGCGCGAAATAAGATTTAAAGAATTCTACGAATGAGGCGAAGGTTATGCGAATAACCTTCGCTTTTTTTATTGATACCTTGATGGTCTAAGATGTCTATTCGCAGTTCTCCTGATGCGTGAAGTATTTCGAAACTTCCATCGTTTCCCAGAATTATTCCAACATGGGTAATTCTTCCGTCTGCATTGTCGAAGAAAGCAAGGTCTCCAGTTCTCGCTTCTGAAAGAAGCATGACATCTGTTCCTTCGGTAGCCTGTTGACACGCATCGCGTTTGATAGAAATTCCAAGCGTTTTGAAAAAGGATTGCGTAAATCCAGAACAGTCGTATCCGAAATTGGTTTTCCCTCCCCAAACATAAGGGACTCCAATGTAGGTCTTAAATAAAGCAAGCGCTTCATTGAGATTCAACAATTGACTCTGAAAATCTTCGGGTACAAAAGCGCCGAGCGGCATAAGAATGTGTTTGTTTTCGAATGCTTGGAGAGCACTTGGAAAAGCAAAAACACGATGGGTGTCAACTTCGAAAACTTGTGGTGAGAATTGTTTTTTATCTATCCATCCGCGGTATTGATCAAAGCTTGTTTCAATGAAGTACCACTTTTCGTTTTCATCAAGAACTTCATAGGTCTCACCAAAAATTAGTTGACTAACTTGTTCACTGCGATCAGAAGCTTCCGAGCGCATGGGAATGAATGAAAGAAGACATTGTCCGTTTACCATGCTTCAAATTTGGCCATAATATCGTCTTATTTCATTTTAAATGATTGTCAATTATTCAATATGGAATGTGAATGGTTGGAAGAAAAGTGTACATTTGGGAAAATTAAAGCACTATGTGGCGCGAATTGGACAATAAACTCGTTAGAGAATTTCGTTTCAAAGACTTCCAAGAGGCATTTACCTTTTTAACGCGCGTTGCTTTTCTCGCGGAAAAAAGTGGACATCATCCGGCTTGGTTCAACGTATACAACTACGTGCGAATTGAATTAAGCACACATGAAGCGGGTGATGTAGTTACAGAGAGAGATCGCAGAATGGCCGTGGCCATTGACGAAATTCTTCAATAAACACCGAACTTTCATAGTTAAGAGCTAAATTCGCGGCTGAAAGTAAATCTTTCAATAGGAAATCATTTTTTATGACTCAACAAAACAGCTCTGCAGAAATGTCTGCAGTTACCGAAAGAATGGCGTTGCATAACCACGAACAAGTGGTCTTTTGTCAAGACAATGCAACCGGATTAAAAGCCATCGTAGCAATTCACAACACAACTTTAGGTCCAGCAGTTGGAGGAACTCGCATGTGGATGTATGCCACGGAAGGCGATGCATTAACAGATGCTTTGCGTCTTTCGCGCGGAATGACTTACAAGAGTGCACTCGCAGGATTGAATATCGGAGGCGGAAAGGCAGTCATCATTGCCGATTCAAAAAAAGATAAAAATGAAGCGCTCATGCGCAGCTTCGGAAAATTCGTCGACGGTTTAGGTGGAAGATACATCACAGCCGAAGACATGGGTATTGGCACCCGCGATATGGAGTATGTAAAGATGGAAACTGATCATGTTGTCGGATTGCCTGATTATATGGGTGGAGGAGGAGACCCGAGCCCAGTAACCGCCTATGGTGTTTACATGGGTATGAAGGCAAGTGTGAAAGAGCAGACAGGAAGTGAATCTCTTGCAGGCAAAACTATCGTCGTGCAAGGTGTTGGCCACGTTGGAGAATACCTTGTAGAATATTTGGTGAAAGAAAACGCTCACGTTATCATTACTGATATTTACGAAGACAGAGTAAACGATGTGGTGAAAAAGTATGGTGTTAAAGCCATTCTTCCTTCAGAAGTATACTCAACACCAATGGACATATACAGCCCGTGTGCTATGGGAGCTACTGTGAACAAAGAAACCTTGGAGCAACTTTCTTGCGGAATAATCTGCGGAGCCGCTAATAATCAATTGGCAATAGAAGCAGAAGATGGACAGCGTGTTTTGGAAAAGGGAATTCTATACGCTCCAGATTACTTGGTAAACGCTGGCGGAATTATCAATTGCTACTGGGAAATTGTAGGTTACAACCGTCAAGCTTCTTTGGCGCAGGCAGAGTTGATCTATGATACAACGCGCAGAATTTATTCTGCATCAAAAGAGAATGGAATTCCGACTTATTTAGCGGCAAACCAAATGGCAGAACAACGCATTCAGTCGATTGCGAATATTAAAACGAGACATTGATTAGAGGGGAAGAATTATGCTAAACAGAAGACACATACGAATTAAGGTTTTACAGATTCTCTTCGCATATTACAACGAAGAAGAACCAAACGCAGCCGCTTACGAAAAGATGTTGTTTGAAAGTGTTTATCGCTTTCGTGATTTGTATGTTGCTTTCATTCAGTTAATGGTGGAAATGCATTCCCTTTCAATTGAGAAAATTGAAGCAGGAATGAATAAGAAACTGCCTAGTCACGAAGATCTTCATCCGAACACGAAGTTCGCGGCGAATGCGGTATTACGGATTTTATCTCACAGCAAATCGTTGGAAAAAGCCATGAAGGATAACCACCTGAAGTGGACTGAAAATCGTGATTTGTTGAAGCAGATGTTCAAAGACATTCAGGATTGCGAAGAATACCAAGCCTACTTGGCGAGCGAAGAGCGCGGCTTTGAACACGATAAAGAGATTGTGGTGAAGTTGTTCAAACGTCACTTGGTGAACTTCGAGTTAATGCATGATTATCTTGAAGATCAAGGTATTTTCTGGAACGATGATTTAGACCTTACGGCAAGTATGGTTTTGCGTTCATTGAAGTCAATTAAGGAAACAGATACCGATATTGAATTTCTTCCTTTGTGGAAGGAAGGAGACGAGGAGGAAGAGTTTTGCAGACAGTTGTTCCGCAAAACACTTGCAACAGGTGCAGATACAAAAGAACGTGTCTCTCTCGTTACTCCAAACTGGGAAACCGATCGTATTGCAATCATGGATTTGGTGTTGTTGAAAATGGCTATTGCAGAGGCAATCTATTTTGAAAGTATTCCAACGAAAGTAACCATGAACGAATACATTGAATTGGCGAAGTTTTACAGCACGCCAAAGTCTGCCACATTCATTAACGGTGTATTAGATACCATTATGCCGAAAATGGTCGAAGAAGGGAAAATCAAAAAGGTTGGTAGAGGATTGGTTTAATCATCAATGAAAACGGTCATCGCTATTTCAGGACCTACGGGTGTAGGTAAAACAGCTTTAGCCATTTCATTAGCCAATCACTTTCAAACCGAAATTATATCCTGCGACTCACGTCAGTTTTACAAGGAAATGTCCATAGGCGTTGCTCGTCCTTCAATGGAAGAGTTGAATGCTGCACGACATCATTTCATTTCTTTTTTATCTGTTGAAGAAGAATACACCGCGGGTATGTTTTCACGCGATGCTAGGGCTAAAATCCAAGAGTTGTTTCAAACGAATGAAGTTGTAATTGTTGTCGGTGGAAGCATGCTATACATGGACGCCTTGCTATACGGCTTAGATGAATTACCGGGAGATAAAGAAATTAGAAACGCGCTAAATCAACGATGTGAAGAAGAGGGCCTTTTAGTTCTAGTGGAAGAACTAAAAGCGAAAGATCCCGATTTCGCAGCAAGTGTTGATTTAGAAAACGCACATCGCGTTATTCGTGCGTTGGAAGTCATTCAAATCACGGGTAAAACGTTCTCTGAATTACGCACGAAATCGAGCGATGCAATTGACGCGAAAATTATTCATTTGTTCCTTTCTGGTGAACGAGGATGGGTTTATGACCGAATAAACGTTCGGGTAGATAAGATGGTCGAAGAGGGACTTTTTGAGGAAGTTGAAACGCTTTTTGCATTGCGAAATCTACAGGCTCTAAATACTGTTGGCTATAAAGAGGTTTTTACTTATTTCGAAGGAGCTTGCACGAAAGTAGAGGCCATTGCAGAGATTAAAAAGAATTCTCGAAATTACGCCAAACGCCAGATGACTTGGTACCGCAACAAGCCGCATGTGCTTCAATTCGATGTTCAAAAGGGAGATGTTTCCGCAGCGATTATTTCTTTGCTTTCGAACTAAAGGCTTTCGCCTTTGTAATCTCTAGTTTAAGAATTAATTTCGAACTGTATCGCTTCCAGGCAGGTGTTCCAATGTCTTTTACAAGTTCAATTCCAGCAATAATTTCATCATACAATTCGGGATAGGATTTCGCTACACGCAAAACCCATTGCAATGCATGGTGTCTCTCTGCTGTCTCAACCTCGAACGAACTCAGCGTGCAGAAAGCTCTTTCGAGCATTCTTCCGTCTTGCTCTTCGGTAAGTTCAAGGTTGAATAAAATGCCAAAAGACTCTCTGCGAACAGAAGAGTCTTTTGAGTGTGTTACCAAGTCATATATATTATCTCGATAAGGCTGAACCGCAGCGGCATTCTTCTGCGAAAGATGATCGAGAATCCAAACGCCTTTGCGTTGCTGCGTTTGAGTTAACGCGTTGAATTCTGAAATAAATTGCTTTATTTCATTTGGCTTCGTATTCCACATTTCCACATAAACATCTACTTCATTGCGAAGCATGCCGGTGCGCAAATAGTCGAAGTGACTCACTGTTTATTTGTGAGGGGTGTTGACGTCTTCGTATTCGGTTTCTTGAAACTTATTCGTTTCAACTTTTTCTCCTTTGTACAAATTCTCTAGAAGCTGATCGAGTTGTTCTGCTCCCAGAGACTTCGCGATAATCTTCATGTCCTTGTCCATTAAGAAAACTTTCGGTGTACTTGTCACGTCCCAAGTTGTGCGGTAATTCAAACTCTTTAATGTCGTCACACCGCTATAGATTAATTCGGTTGCCTTTTCCTGCTTCATGATTTCAGGAGTGTCGCTTACGTTGATCCAATCAAGTTTATGCTCGTTAATGAAATCAACCCATTTGTTGTTCTCATAGTCGTTGCCAATTGCATAAACCACGAATCCTCTGTCTTTGTATTTGTGGTACAAGTCGAGTAGAAGAGGAACCTCTTTTTTGCAATGTCCGCATGAGCTTTCCCAAACAACCATCAGCGTATACTCACCACGCGATTTGTACATAGATACCCAATTCTTTTCAGAAGTGTCAGGCAGAATAATATCAGGCGCTTTTTCACCGCAGCGGCAGTCCCGTTTCTTATCTGCTGCTTCCTTCATCTCTTTCAACTTATCTTCTTTTACCCAATTGCACAATCCTTTTGAGTAGTAATTGTCAATCATAAATACGAATAATTCATCCATACACATGATCTTAGAAGTCTCTCCGGTATATGTAGCAAAGTGAGTGATGTATTTGAAAGACTCTTCGTTGCCGGCTGTTGCTTTGATAATTTTTTGAACTTCAGCACAAACGGTATCCGGAATTTGAGGAAGTGTTTTAGTGATGTAATCTTCAACAAGTTTGTGGAATGCCCCGTCGCGAACCATACGAGGGTCGGTCAAATCGCAACGATCCCAATAGTGATGGCGGTACCAGTAATATTGCCACTCTTGTTTTTTGTCTTCCGCGATTTCAGCCGGCGCATTCGGAATATCTTCTTCCATGCCCATGCGCAAGAATTTTGCGAAAAGAGAAGTGCTGTTGTTTTTGATTAATTCTTTTTGATAATTGATAACCTCTGCATTCAATTTGGAAAGTTCTTCAATGCAAGGTTTTTTATCTGCTTCGGACTTTAATGAGTCGTTAATACAGTTATCCATGGGAGTGCGAATATTTCTCTTTCCGTTGATGTAGCGGATGTATTCGAAGAACAATTTATTTTCTTTGGATTGAAGCACCTCAATTTTTGAAAGGTCTGCGTCTGCAGAGCAATTGATCGTGATTTGCTCATCGGCAGCAATAAAGTCAAAGTAACGAGGACCAGGCATAACAAGAGCATATTTCCCACACTCATTGAACGGTTTGCCTTCAAACTCATAATTCCCTTTTGCATCTACATGACACGTGTCGTTATAGTACAGTTTGTTGCCATAGTAATTGGCCAAATAAATATCAACGTTTTGAAGTCCTTCGATATGACCTTTTATTGAATAAGGAAGTTTGGCTTTTTTAGTTTGTGCGCTTGCAAATGTGCTTATTGAAATAAGCAGGAAGAATAAAGTTTTCGCTTTCATAAATTTCATTACTCTAATAGACGTTCAAAGTTAAGTATTCGTTGCTTTTCAAAAGATAATTCCTTCGGAAAGATTCTGAACGCCTCTATTTTCAACTATTGTTCCAAAAATAAAAAAGAGCCGACGAATCGGCTCCTTTCAAAAAATATTTTTTCAACTTATTTCTTGATCAAACGATCTGTGAATTGCACAGCTCCGTTGTTCATGCGAATCAGATAGATGCCATCATTCAAATTTGAAATGTCAATTTGCTTAATAGCACTTTGATTGATGCGGTCTTTCACTATTACTTTTCCGGTTAAGTCAATAATGCTGATTTCACCACCAACAAAGCTCTCAGGGATTTCAATGCTGAAATTTGAATTAGTTGGGTTTGGATAAACAGATACTTTAGAGATCTTTTCAGAAGTCAAAGGCTTAACAGAAACGCCAGTAGATTCAATAACTTGAACATCATCGATGTAGTAGTTACCTGCCGTACCAGCAGTGTTTGTTCCGTAAAAGTCAAAAGCAGCGATTGCGTTAGTTCCTGCGTTGCCGTTTGCATTGTTTAAGCTCCATTGCCATTCGTTTGCAGCAACTCCGTTGAAGTAAATTCTGCCAAGGTCGTTGTCTAAGTCAGCGGTGATTTGAACGTCAAACCAAATATCGGTTCCAACTGTTACTGCGCCGCCTTGAGCACCGCCAGTTGTCCAAGTAGCAACACCTGTTCCATCGAAAAAGACGTCGCCAGCCCACTCGTAAGCGGTTGAAGAACCCGACCACGTGTGAAGTGCATTGAAGTAACCTCCTGCACCAGCAGGCAAATACATTTTGAATTTGATGTCATACTTACCGGTCGTGAAAGGACCAATTGGTAAAACCAAATCGGTAGCGGTTCCGTTGATGTTCGCGCTGTTCGTTCCGCTACTAGCGAAGTTTGAACTAACGTTCGCATCGGATGGTGTACCTGCGCTCCAATATGCCCAATTCGTATTTTGTGCTACAACGCCTGTTCCGGCAGTGTAAGAATCGAAGTTGTCTTCGAATAAAACTGTTTGCGCTGAAGCAGTTAGAATAGCTCCAAAAGCGAAAATTGAAAGTATATGTTTCTTCATAGTGTAAAGAATTTGTTAAAACGAATATAGAATTCTTTTTCTTTGTTTCAAAATTATGAGGACACATTTAAGAAAAATGCAAACGAGATTGTCTGAAGATGGACGAGCGAATTATATTTTACCACTGCACTCGAATTTGGAAGTGTTTGGTGAATTGAATATGAACGACATGGTGGGGAAGAAGATTCGAATGGTTGCAACAGGAGATGTGCGATGTGTTCTTCATGGTGAAAAATTGATCAAGACATTTGGAGAGGGGCTGTGTTGGAATGGATTTCAAGATTCTTCGAACGCTTCACCTTGTATTATTCATCCTGAATTGTGTCGTGCACATGAAGGTGTTGCTTTGCGCGGTGATATGGAATGGGAGAAAAATAATCACCTTATTCCACATGTGGTGTACTTATCGTTCACATCTGGCGTAAAAGTAGGAGTGACGTCTGAACGGAATTTGTTTTCACGTTGGATTGATCAAGGCGCTCGTCAAGGGGTGATTTTCGCGAAAGTACCCTACAGACAATTGGCTGGAGAGTTTGAAGTATTATTAAAGGAGCATGTATCAGATAAATCAAATTGGAAGGGAATGCTGCAGCCTCCGCTGTCTAATGTTCCTGATTTGTTAAGTGAAAAGGAAAGTCTTTTGTTTGAGGTTCCAGATTATATGCAAGATTTTATTGATGATGAGGATCGTATAGTTAACATTGAGTTTCCATGCCATGAACGTCCCGTAAACCCTAAGACATGGAAGCTTTCTATAGACAATGTGTACGAAGGAAAACTCAAGGGAATTGTAGGCCAATATCTCATTTTGGAAAATCAGCAAGTGTTTAATGTCCGCTCACACGCCGGATATGAAATTGAATTTGAGTGTCAAGATTAAGAAATATGTAGATTTTCTTGCTTCCCTCAAAAATTCGTCTATCTTTGTTAAAGCTTATTTCGATTCTCGATTTGAAATCTTCTCGAAGTTATCAACGACATGAAAGGTAGGCATTAATTAACTTTATTTTTTTTATGAACATTTTTGTTTCTGGACTGAACTACAGTCTAACGAGCGATGAGCTCCAAGCAATCTTCACTCAATATGGTGAAGTAGCTTCTGCTAAAGTGATTACTGACCGTGATACCGGTCGTTCACGCGGTTTTGGTTTTGTTGAAATGTCAGATGATGCTGAAGCGCGCAATGCAATTGACGCTTTAGACCAAGCTGAAATGAAAGGTCGCAAGATCAACGTTAAAGAAGCTGAAGACCGTCCACGTACATCTACTAACCGTAGAGAAGGTGGTTTCCGTCAAGGATATTGATTCAATACGCTTTTGACTTAATTTAAAAGGGGACTTCGGTCCCTTTTTTATTTTACATTTGCAAGATGAAGTTGGAGCTGCTCGATTCTTTCGGTGATATGAAAACGCCGTTGTATGCAATTACAGACGGAACACATGCCGATTCTTTTTTTACAGCTTCAGCGAATGGAGTAATTACCGAATGGAATACTGAATATGGCGTTTCTTCCGAAATTCAAGTTAAAACAAGTGGAGCAGTGTTTTCTTTGCTTTACGACGAGTCGACTTACTTTTTGTGGATTGGTTGTCAGCAGAACACATTAAGTGTTGTTGACATTCAGAACAAAAAGGAAATCAAGAATTACAAGGTTCACCCAGGGGGGGTATTCGATATTAAAATTGTAGAAGATAAGATTTTGAGTGTTGGCGCTGACGGAAACGTCATTGAATGGAACAGATCTGATGCGAGTTATGCGAGAACGATACCACTTTCCGATTCGAAAATACGCCGTTTCGCTGTAAACACACACAAACCAGAGCTAGCTTTTCCTTTTGCAAACGGAGAGATGGAAATCGTAGATCCGATTTTCTTCAATTCGATTGAAAAAAAGAAAGTGAATGAATTGGGCGTGGCTTCTTGTGCTTATCATCCAAAGAAGAGTGTGCTCTTGACAGGAGGAAGAGACGGTGAGGTTTATCTCTGGAATTCAAAGAAGAATTATGATCCCGTTGTAAACTATACAGCACACAAGGGAAATGTATATGCCATCGCCTTTCACCCCAAACGTCATGTTTTTGTTACAGGAAGTCGCGACAAGGAGATTAAAGTGTGGGACGCAGAAACGCTTGATTTCCTTTGTGGAGGCGCACACACTCGAAGCGTGAACGCATTACATTTTCTTAAAAATGGATTGCTTCTTTCCGCGAGTGATGATGGGTCTATTCGTTTGTGGAAAATTCTTCGTTCGAATTAAGAGACCTTCGTGTATATTTGACACTAAGTATTTTCTTCAACATGAAAAATAAATTATTCCTTTTATTGGCTGTTGCTTTAGCAAGTTGCGGTGTGACTAAAAATCAAGATTACACTTCAGAAGCGAAGCAAATTGGCTATTCAGAAACTAAAGTTGTTCGTCATCCGAGTTGGTCGAAGAACGCTACAATTTATGAGGTAAATGTTCGTCAGCATACAGCGGAAGGAACTTTCGCAGCCTTAGAAAAAGATCTTAATCGAATTGACTCTTTGGGGGTTGATATTCTATGGCTTATGCCAATTAACCCAATTGGTCAATTGAACAGAAAGGGAAGTTTGGGTAGTTATTATAGTGTCCAGAACTATACAGGCGTTAATCCAGAGTTTGGAACCACAGAAGATTTCAAACGCCTTGTAAATAAGGCGCATGAATTGGGAATGTATGTCATTCTTGATTGGGTTGCGAATCATACCGCCTGGGATCATCCGTGGGTTCTTCAGCACCCCGATTGGTATACGCACGATGCGAATGGAAACATTGTTCCTCCGGTTCCAGATTGGTCTGATGTTGCAGATTTAAACTATGATAACGCTGAGTTACGCAAGGAAATGATACGCGCGATGGAATATTGGGTGAGAGATTGTGGAATTGATGGTTACCGTTGCGATGTTGCGATGAATGTTCCAACAGAATTTTGGAACGATGCACGTGCAGCATTAGATGCTATTAAGCCAGTCTTTATGTTAGCGGAAGCTGAGCAGAAAGATCACCATTTGAAAGCATTCGACATGTCTTACAGCTGGGAGTTGATGGGCATTATGAATGCGGTGGCGAAAGGTGAGAAGTCGTTGTCTGCATTCGACGATTATATGGCAAAGTCAGATACAGCTTTCCAGAAGAGCGCTTATCGTATGGGCTTCACCACCAATCACGACGAAAATACTTGGAATGGAACAGGAGGAGAGCGTTACGGAGTGAAGCGCAAACTGTTCGACGTTCTTTCGTTTACCCTTCAAGGAATGCCGTTGGTTTACACTTCGCAAGAAGGTGGCGAAGTGGATGCGAAAGGAAACGCGAAGCGTTTGAGATTCTTCGACAAAGACACTGCATATTTCAACAATTATGTAAACAGCGACTTCTACAAGCGCTTGCTTTCAGTTCACCACGAAAATCCGGCATTGTGGAACGGAGAGTTTGGTGGAACATTCAAAAAGATAAAGACATCCAACGATGATGTGTTGTACGCATACGTTCGCACCAACGGTGATCGCCAAGTTGTTGTTCTTTTGAATTTCTCGGATAAGCCTCAAGTATTCAACTTTACAGATGATGTTCCAGATGGGGACTTTAGAAGCATTTTCAACAGTGAAACGTTTTCGCTTTACTCGAGAAATCAACGCGCATTGGCTCCGTACGGATATCAAGTTTTTTCTAAATAGAACTGCCGCTCGGAATTATCTTTGTGCTCTAAAATTAGTTTATGGAAGAGCCCGAAGGGAAAGAGATTTTCGAGACATCTGTTGAAATTCGTTTCGCAGATATAGATGCCATGGGGCATGTAAACAATGCCGTGTACTTCAGTTATTTCGAGCAAGCTCGTATGGCTTATTTCAAGGAGCGCGTAGCGCGAATTTGGAATTGGAATGAAGACGGAGTTATTGTGGCTCGAAATGAAATAGATTACATCTATCCTGTTTTCTTAAACGACCGAATGAACATTCGGTTGTGGGTTGAGCATGTTGGGAATAAGAGTTTCTCGGTGTGTTACCGTGTTGTTGTTGGAGAGCGTTTGTGCGCAACAGGAAAATCGGTTCTGGTTTGTTTCAATCACAAAGACCAACGTCCGCAAGCCATTCCAGAGGCATGGCGAGCGGTGTTTATAGCGAATTAATATGGCGAAGGATAAGTTAAAACGGTGGGCAGAGAACAAGACATTTCCACATGTCTTCGAACCGAACTTAATGCCAATCATTCGCGAGAACGCGACGTTCATGAAAGGATTGTGGCGCGAAGAATTCTACAAGAACAACAATCCGCTTGTTGTTGAATTGGGCTGTGGGAAAGGGGAGTACGCGGTTGGACAAGCGCAGCGAAATTTAGATAAGAATTATTTAGGGGTCGACGTTAAAGGACATCGTTTTCATAAAGGCGCAAAAGAGTCTCTTGAAATGGGATTGACAAATGTGGCTTTTCTTCGAGCAAGAATTGAATTCATTGATGCATTTTTCGCTGACAATGAATTGGATGAAATCTGGCTTACGTTTTCAGATCCGATGCCGAATGATCACGATGGAAACAGAAGAATAACCTCTGGCTTTTACATGAAGCGTTATGAGCGCATGTTGAAGTCAGAAGGAATCGTTCACATTAAGCATGACAATCCAGCGCTCTATGAGCGTGCCCTGCGTGAAATCCCTTTGATGGGAGCAGAAATTGTATTACATGACGATAACATTTACGAATCAGGATTTTTAGAAACGATAGACGAGAAGCTGAAAGATGTTTTGGAGATAAGAACATTCTATGAGCAAATGTGGTTGAAGGAGGGAAGAAAGATTAAATACATTCAGGCAAGAATGCCAAAAAAATAATACTATGAGTGTTTCAAAAGCAGCAATTTTAGAGGCGTTAGCGAACGTACAAGAGCCAGATTTGAAGAAGGACATTGTGACCTTGAATCTAGTAAAGATTATTCGCGCAGAAGGGAATGAGATTGAGTTGGAAGTAAAAGTGAGTAATCCTGCAATGCATGCCAAACAACGCATGCGTGAGGCTTGTGTCTTTGCTGTTCAACGCGTGTTGGGAAATGAATTCGAAGTAAAGGTACATGTTGAAGCGATAGCAGGAGATGAGAGGAGCGGTGAATTGCGCAGAATTCTCCCGGGCGTAAAACACATTATTGCTGTTGCGAGTGGAAAGGGTGGCGTAGGCAAGAGCACTGTGTCTTCGAACTTGGCTGCAGGTCTTGCAGCCTTGGGACACAAAGTAGGGTTGTTAGATGCCGATATCTATGGCCCATCTGCACCAACCATGTTCGATGTTGTGTTGGAAAAACCAAGACTCATAGAAGTAGATGGAAAGAAAGTAATGGCTCCTGTAGACGCGCATGGTGTAAAAGTATTGAGCATCGGATTTTTTACGGAAGGTGATCAAGCCGTTGTTTGGCGCGGTCCAATGGCTACGAAAGCTTTGAATCAAATGATCACCGATGTTGAATGGGGAGAATTGGATTACATGATTGTTGATCTTCCTCCGGGAACGGGAGATGTTCATTTAAGCATTGTTCAAACGTTGCCAATCTCTGCAGTTGTTGTGGTGAGTACACCACAAGAGGTTGCCTTAGTTGATGCGCGTAAGGGAATAGCGATGTTCCAATTGCCGGCGGTAAATATTCCAGTATTGGGATTGGTCGAGAATATGTCTTGGTTCACGCCTGCAGAACTTCCTGAAAACAAGTATTTCATTTTTGGAGAAGGCGGAACGAAGCGCCTTGCAGAGAGTTTGAATCTTCCTGTTATCGGAGAGATTCCGTTGATTCAAAGCATTCGCGAAGCAGGTGATGTTGGAAGGCCATCGGTTCTTCAAGACAATACCACTGCATCGCGCTATTGGCAAGCATTTTTAATTAACTTTGAAAAGGAATTGCGCTTGCTGCCATTCCGTAAACCTGCAACCCAAGAATAATATGTTACAAGATTCATTGTTTCAACGTGTGAACGAAGCGCTTAATTCCATTAGACCTTATTTGGAAGCAGACGGAGGTGGAATTGAGTTGAAAGAAGTGACTCCTGAAATGACCGCTTTAGTTGAATTGAAAGGTGCGTGCACAAACTGCAACAAATCTCACATGACAATGAAAGCGGGTGTTGAAGCGGCAATCAAGGCTGCTGTTCCAGAAATTAAGACGGTTGTTGCAATGTCTCAAGAAATTGAAGAACCTACTACGTTATAATCCGTAGTAGTTCTTTCTCGTTTCTTTTACCTGATCGTTCGTCAGATATTCGTCGTAAGACATTCTCTTGTCGATAACGCCTTTCGGAGTTATTTCAATAATTCTATTTGCTACTGTTTCAGTGAACTCATGGTCATGTGAAGTGAAAAGCGCATTGTGCTTCCAATCTTTCATGGCGTTGTTGAAGGCCGTGATAGACTCGAGGTCTAAGTGGTTCGTAGGCTCATCTAGCATAAGGCAATTCGCATTCGCGAGCATCATGCGAGAAACCATGCAACGTACTTTTTCTCCTCCAGAAAGAACAGAACATTTCTTCATTACTTCTTCGCCACTGAATAACATTTTCCCCAAGAAACCACGAACATATGTTTCGTCTTTGTCCAGTGAAAACTGGCGCAGCCAATCGATAAGATTGTCGTCAGATTTAAAAAAGTCTTCGTTGTTGTTTGGAAGGTAAGCTGTTGTAATTGTGCTTCCCCATTCAACAGTTCCTGTTGTTGGTTCTTCAATATTATTAATGATCTGAAAGAAGGAAGTAATAGCAGTATGGTCCTTTGAAAGAATGGCTACTTTGTCTCCTTTGATAAGCGTGAATTCAACATCTTTGAATTGCACACTTCCATCTGGATTCACCTTCGATAAATTTTCCACACGTAAGATTTGATCTCCACAATCGCGTTCAGGTTTGAAAATAATACCTGGATATTTTCTCGTACTTGGTTGAATATTATCGATAACAAGTTTGTCCAATAATTTCTTACGGCTTGTTGCTTGTCTCGATTTAGAAGCATTCGCACTGAAGCGCTCAACGAAGTCTTGCAACTCTTTGCGCTTGTCTTCCATCTTCTTGTTCTGGTCGCTTCTTTGACGAGCAGCCAATTGGCTACTCTCGTACCAGAACGAATAGTTACCAGTATACAATTGAATCTTGCTGAAGTCGATATCAACGATGTTGGTACACACGGCATCTAAAAAGTGACGGTCATGCGATACAACAATAACTGTATTTTGAAAATCGGCTAAAAAGTTTTCCAACCAAGAAATGGTCTCAACGTCCAAGTCATTCGTAGGCTCATCGAGTAACAAGATTTCAGGATTGCCGAAAAGCGCTTGCGCAAGCAATACTCGAACTTTTTCTTTACCGCTGAGGGTGTGAACCAACTCGTTATGCAAATGGTCTCCAATGCCCAGGTTACTCAACAGTTGGGCAGCATCGCTTTCAGCATTCCAGCCGTCCATTTCAGCAAAAATATTTTCAAGCTCAGCAGCTTTCACACCGTCGGCATCTGAAAAATCTTCCTTCGCGTAGATGGCATCTTTTTCTTGCATCACATCCATAAGCTTGCGGTTTCCCATAAGCACGGTTTGCAACACAGGAACTTGGTCGAATTCAAAGTGGTTTTGTTTCAACACACTCATACGTACACCTGCGTCCATGACAACCTTTCCGGTGGTAGGATCAATTTCTCCTGAAAGGATTTTCAGAAAAGTAGATTTCCCGGCACCGTTCGCGCCAATAACACCGTAGCAATGGCCCGGTGTGAATTTGAGATTTACTTCTTCGAATAATGCTCGTTTTCCGTAACGAAGCGAAAGGTTGTTAACTGATAGCACGGCGTATAATTTTAGCGGTGCAAAGATAGTCTTATTTCCGTGGTGTTACTTCAAAGAATAATTGTGTCCAACATTTTTGAAGAAGAAGGTCCACTTGTCGGTTTGTTCCGCAATGATTTGTTCAGTGCTTTTTCCTGCACCGTGTCCTGCGCTTGTTTCAATGCGAATAAGGGCAGGTCTTTCGTTCGTTGTGCATTCTTGAAGCATTGCTGCGAACTTGAAGCTGTGTGCTGGAACTACGCGATCATCGTGGTCTGCAGTCATAACCATGGTAGCAGGATAATTGGTCTTGGGTTTCAAGTTGTGATAAGGCGAATAGCCTTTGAGGTAGTTGAACATTTGTTCCGATTCGTCGGCGCTTCCGTATTCTGGAATCCATCCTTTTCCAACTGTGAAGTGATGGTAGCGAAGCATGTCTAACACTCCAACAGCAGGAAATGCAACAGCGAATTTTTCAGGGTGCTGCGTCATGCAAGCACCCACCAATAGACCTCCGTTTGATCCACCTTCAATTCCTAATTTTTGTGTTGAAGTGTATTTGTTTTCGATGAGGTAATCTGCGCAACCCAAGAAATCGTCGAAGACGTTTTGCTTGTTGTAAAGCATTCCGCCTTTGTGCCAGTTCTCTCCAAACTCGCCGCCACCGCGAAGATTTGCCATGGCGAATACGCCGCCTTGTTCGAGTAGTATTAATCGAGAAGAGGAGAATGAGGGCGTTAATGAAATGTTGAATCCACCGTATCCGTAAAGCAGTGTTGGATTATTTCCATCTAACACAAGTCCTTTTTTATGAACGAGGAAGAGAGGGACTTGTGTTCCGTCTTTCGACGTCACTAGAACTTGTTTGCTTTCGTAGTCATTCATGTTGAAATCGACCGAAGGTCTGTGATATTCACCGTAGGTTAAATCTTCTACGTTGAATGAATAGATGACTCCCGGATAGGTGAAGGAAGTGAACGTGAAGTAACACGATTTATCTTGACGCTTGCCTGAGAATCCGCTTGCAGTGCCGGTTCCATCGGGAAGCGTTATTTTCTTGATGTTCTTTCCTTCATAGTCACAGGCTTCAATTTCGGTGTTGGCCATGTTGAGGTAATGAAGGAATAATTTTCCACCGCAGGTGGAAACACCTTCCAACAAACGCTTATCTTCGGGAATGATGGTCTTCCAATTTTTAGGATTCGGATTAGCCGGATTCACTTTTACCAATCTGTAGTTTGGTGCATCGACATCTGTGTGCACAATGAGTTCTCCGTCAATGGCCACTTCCACCATAGAACTGTGGTGACTCAAGTCTGTGAAAAGTGGAATGAAATTCATTCCTCCGTTTGCAATGTCTTTGTAATAGACAGCGTAGCCATCGGTTCCAGGAGCAGAAGTGATAAAGAGGTAGCGTTTGTCTTCGCTTAACCCCGCATTGTTGTAGTAGGTTGGATTGCTTTTGTCTTCGTAAACAAGTTTGTCAGAATCTTGACTTGTGCCTAGGATGTGATAGTAGACCGCATGATTCATGTTGTTTCCGCTTAGGACTTCTCCTGCAGCGGGCGCTGGATAGCGGCTGTAGAAGAATCCGTTTCCAAACCAAGACGCCCCACTAAACTTCACCCATTCAATTGGAGCTTCAACTTCTTCTCCGGTTTCAATATTGAAAATATGAATGTTACTCCAATCGCTACCGGCCTTGCTAACCGCCACGGCCATTAAGGTGTGATCGTCGTTCGAGTCGAGTAAACTGTATGTTGTAAGTCCTTTCGGATCTAATGCATTCGGATCAATAAAAACTTTTTCAGCACCGCGCATTCCTTTTTTTACATAGCACACCGCTTGCGGTTGCAGCCCGGTGTTCTTCCAGAAGAAATAATAATCGCCATGCTTATCAGGAGCACTTACTTTTTCAAAATTGAAAATGGAAGTATAGCGCTCGCGAATCTCGTTGCGCATTTTTTCTCCGCTTAAATATTTTTCTGTAAGCGCTTGTTCATCTTTCACCCACTGAATGGTGCGCGCGCTTCCGTCGTCTTCAAGTCCGTAAAAAGGATCGTGCACTTTCGTACCAAAGAATCCGAAAGTGGTGTCTTGAATGTTTTTGTTTTGGGGTTGTTGAATTTGCATAACAGCGTTTTCTTGTTTGCATGCAACGAGAGAAGTGAGGCATGCAATTGCGATAATTTTTTTCATTTTATTCTTCAATGAAGTTGAGGTTTTTTCCGAATGTTTCGGGCAAGTAGGCGAGGGCTATTACCGCAATTCCTATGGTTACTCCGCCTATGATTAGGGCGCTGTTGATGATTCCGAAACTTGGTTCAATGTATTTGAAAGATAAGACTATTGGAACAGTTGATCCGCGTACGAAGTTGGGCACAGTTGAAGCAACGGTGGAGCGGATGTTTGTTCCGAATTGCTCGGCTGCGTTCGAGACAAACAATACCCAGTAACCCGTTGTTGCGCCAAGCAGTGCGGCTAGCGCATAGAATGTGTTTACAGAATGGTGATGAACCAAGAGGAAGTAAAGGCTTATGATAACCGTTGTTCCGAGGTAGAAGAAGATGATTTTTTTTCTGCTTTTGAGGAACTGACTAATGAAGCCTGAAATGAGGTCTCCTCCAGAAAGGCCGAGGTAACAAAAGATGATGCAGGTTGTCGGGTCAATGGTTCCTTCTACTTCTAAGACGGTTGCGAATTTGTCAGAAAATTTAATCAGCAGACCAACGCAAAACCAAACGGGAAGTCCGATAGCAATGCATGATAAATAGCGCAGTGCTCGTTCTTTCGTTTTGAAAAGCATGAAGAAATTTCCGCGTTGTACTTTTTGTTTTTCCACCTTGTCGAACATTTCACTTTCGAAAGTTTGAAAACGCATAAACAAAAGCAACAGCCCAAGACATCCACCTATGATGTAAGACATCTGCCAAGATTCTAATCCAAGCATGGTGAATTGAAGTTTGTGAATGCCAACAGCGGCAACGGCTCCGAGCGCGCCCATGGTTACAATGATCATGGTTCCGATGCCTCGTTTTTCCTTCGACATGGATTCGTTAATGAGGGTAACGGCTGCGCCTAATTCTCCGGCAAGACCAATGCCTGTTATAAAGCGAATAATGGAGTAGGCTTCAACATTGGTAACAAAGGCATTCGCAATGTTTGCCAATGAATAAATGAGAATAGAGCCGAAGAGTATTTTTTTTCTCCCGCGTTTGTCGCCCAGAATTCCCCAGATAAGTCCGCCTAAAATGATTCCCGACATTTGCCACAGGAATAAACTGTAGTCAAGTGTTTTGATTAGGTTCTCGTCGGTTATGCCAATGCCGCGAAGACTTTCTTTGCTAACGATATTGAAAAGTTGAAGATCGTAGATGTCTACGAAGTAACCCAAAGAGGCTACAAGTATAGTAAGACTTAATTTTTTATCGAATGATTTTGGCATAACTGCAAGACTTATTTGTCTTGCAAGATAGTATTGGATTGATTACGAAGTAATCTTTGATCTTCGAGAGGGAAGAAGAATTTTTCATTCCAGCCCTGAGAAGTCCACTCCATCATAGAAACGGTTTCAATGGTCCAAGATTGTTCCAATTGAAGTTGACGAGCTTTTGATTTTACGTCTTCGAAATTTGCAGCACTCCAGTTGCTTCGTGCTAAAGCCACTTCAGCTTTAGGAAAATCAAAAACGATTGGAGAGTATTCGAAATGGTTCCATTCCAACAAGACGTTGATAATTTTTTTAGACAATTCGGTAAGTTCAGCAGATGGTTCAGGCTGAAGCGAGATTTGTTTAAAAAGCGAATTGAAAACTATTCTACTCAATGTAATTGTAAAGCTTGGAATATTGTTTAACGCAAGTTGTATCGCATTTCCCAATTCAAAAACGCCATCTTCGTCTGTATTGAACTGAAAGGAAAGGGGAAGGTATACAGGCTTTACAATGGCTTCTGAATTATTAGGGTAAAGTAGGTTTCCTTGAATTGCACGCGTAGCTAGTTCTTCAGGAAGACTAGGTTTTAGTGCTATGAAGTAAAAATTACCTTTATCCATATGCGTTCAAAGTTACAACCAAATGACGGCGCAAACAATAAAAACGATAATTATGACCAAATAATACCATATGTCTACAAACCAGGGAAAATACTCTTTGTAGAATTCTTTAAACTTGTTCTTCATCAGTTGAAAACGAATAAATAAAGGCTAACAACTGAAAGCGTGAGTAGAACCCATTTCTTCGTCCGAATTTCCATGTGAAAGCTATTAATGTGTAGCCCAAAAGGAAGCTTTTCTTGGTTAGTTTAAACAACTTATTAAAATGGTTTTCAAATACGAAGTGTTAATTGCGTGTTGGAACGGCATCGTTGCTTCTTAACTTTGAAAAGTCATGAGAGGAATTCAAGATTTGAAAATTGCAACGAGTTTATGTCTGTTTGTGTTTGTGGGAATGGTCGGTTGCACCACATACCAAACTCAATTACGCGATGCTAAGGATTATGAAGATGCGCGCATGTATTCTAAGGCATTAAGTCTTTATTCAGAATTGCTCGAACGTAAGGAAACAAAAGAAGCGCTTATTGGAAAGAAGCGTGTGGTTGAGGCGATAATTAGAGAAACCTACGACGGACCTATTCGCATGTATTGTATGCAGGATAAGCTGTGTGAAGCGGAACAGTTGTATTCGGAACTTTCCACATTCATTGAAAAAAATAAATCATTGGATGTAAAGGAGCCATATGGATTGAAAGATTTTATTGTGCAATCGAAGCGCACTTATTGCGAGTCTCTATACAAGCAAGCCGAGTCTGACGTGCTTGCTTTTAAATATGACGATGCAAGGGTCAAGCTCAACCTTATTCGAAACTTCTTCGAAGACTTTCCAAATTTGGATTATCTGGAAAGTTTATGCGTGTTGTATCCGAATTATTACCTAGCAACTAAATCCATAGATGAGGGGAGACTCCGCGATGCTTATAAAGCCCTGAAGAGAATTGAAGCTATAGATCCATCGTTCAAAGACTCGAAGAAAATGTTAGAGTCTTGTTTGAAGCAAGGTCGTGTTACAGTGGCCTATGTTGCGGTTGATCGTGAAAATGTAAATAACGACGTGGAAAAGGAAATGGGAGCGCATGTCACTCAGTCCTTATTAGATAATAAGGATCCATTTTTGACTTTGTTAAATCGCGACTACACTTCCAAGCTTCTGGAAGAACAGAAGTTGGGGATGTCGGGTTTGTATGATGAAAAGACGATTATCCAAGCGGGAAAACTGGTTGGAGCGCGATACATTTTATTGGGAGAAATCATCGAATATTCCGCAGATCAGAAGTTGAATGACTATGGATTTAAGAAAGGTTATTTAGGAAAGACCATTGGCGATACCAAAGTGAAATATCGTCAGTGGAATAAGAAGTTCTCTTTGCAGATGAAATACAGAATTAGCATGGTGGATTCTGAAACAGGAGAGACGCTTTTCAATTCTGTTTATCCGTTGAATAAGATGAGTGAGGTGGATTGGGCTGAATACAACGGCGATTACAAGATGGTTTATCCGGGCGATTGGAACTGGGAATTGATTCGCACTGGGGAGGGTCATGTAGACATTACGAAGTACAATGATCTTCAAAAATTATTTAGTCAGAAGCCCATGGGCAATGAGTTGAATCAATTGCGCACCAATTTCATGATTGAACTTTCGGGTTTTGTGAAGAGAGGTGTGGAGACGAAGATTATTGAAGTTACGCCTTAGGCGTTTAACTTTTCGTGAATGGCAAGGATGTCATTCAGAATACTATTCCCTTCGTTATTCTCAATTGTAAATAGTTTTTTGGAAGGGAATTTCTCGTTTTTCTTTTGAAGCGAATCACGTTTGTTGAATTCTTCTTCTGTAAATCCGCTTCGAAGGATAACGCGCTGAAGGCGCGTTGCTCTGTTTGCTTCAACCTCAATTAACCAATCGCAGTTTTCGGGTTGAAACGAATCGGCTAGAGCCGCTTCGCGAATGATGTATTTTGAAGTTTGAATGGATTTCCATTGAATGAATCTGTCTTGAACATAGCCGTGAATGAGCTTTTCAAGGCGGAGCCTTTTTTCTACGTTCGAAAATATGATGGAAGCGATTTCAGATTTCCAGGAGTCTTTCGAAAAGTCAATTTCAATTCCGAGAATCGTTTTAACCTCATTTTGAATGGAAGGGATGTTGTATGCTTTTTTGGCTTCGTCGTCGGAATTGAAAACAGGAATTCCGAGTGCAACGAAGACCCTTGCAATTGTCGATTTTCCCGACCCGATATTTCCTGTTAATCCTACTACTTGCATAGAAAAAATAATTCAAGCTAACAAAACGAAATGTATCTTTGCCGCATGTCAAAAGTAAACGAAGTTCTTATTGCACCGTCGGTTTTATCTGCCGATTTTGCAAATCTGCAGCGTGATATCGAAATGATAAATGCATCTGATGCGGATTGGTTTCATGTAGATGTAATGGATGGTGTTTTCGTTCCGAATATTTCTTTCGGGATGCCTGTGATAAAGGCGTTAAAAAAGCACGCGACCAAGCCGCTTGATGTGCACTTGATGATTGTTCAACCTGAACGTTACATTGCTGATTTCAAAGCCGTGGGTGCTGATATTTTAACTGTTCACGCTGAAGCATGCACGCATTTGCACAGAACCATTCAAGCAATTAAAGCTGAAGGTATGAAGGCTGGAGTGGCATTGAATCCGCATACACCTTTAAGTGCGATTGAAGAAGTATTAGAAGATGTTGATTTGATCTTGATCATGTCTGTGAATCCTGGTTTTGGCGGACAACAGTTTATTGAAAACACCTATTCTAAATTGGAGCGTTTGAAGGCGATGCTAGCGAATACGGCAAACAAGCCGGCTATTGAAGTCGATGGTGGTGTAAATGCGACGAACGCGCCGAAACTGAAGGCAGCAGGGGCTACAGCGCTAGTAGCTGGAAACTTTGTGTTTTCAAGTTCGAACCCAACTACAACTATTCAAGAATTAAAAACGTCTGTCAATGGCTAAGAAAAATAGTGGAGTGAATTTGTTCAAATTCCGTGTAATTATGGATACTGAACAAGATGTGTTTCGTGACATTGAAATCGAAACAGAGTCGAATTTCGATACGCTGCATAAAGCTGTTTTAGATGCGTTCGATTTTGAGCAAGGAGAAATGGCGAGTTTCTATTTGAGCGATGAAGAGTGGAGCAAAGGATTGGAGATTTCCTTGATGGATATGGGTGGTGTTGACGAAGACTCGTTGTCAATGTCGACCACGATTCTTTCAGATATGGTAATGAAGCCTGGCGATAAAATTTTATATGTGTATGATTTCATGCGCATGTGGATTTTCTATATTGAATTGGTAGAGGTGAAGAAGGATAAGCCAAGTACGATTTATCCGCGCGTAGCACTTGTATTCGGAGATGCACCGTCGCAAGACAGTAAGGAGTTTCAAGATATGTTTGAAGCAGATGTAGTAGGAGGTGGCGCTTCGGATTTAGATGATGAAGATGTTGATGAAGATGAGTTTGGTGAAGACGATAACATTTTTGATGAAGATGAATTTGACGGGTCTTATACCTACGACAATGAATAAATACTTCGTTTTTGCGCTAGTTGTCTTTTTCGCCTCTTGTGAAAACAAAGAGCGTAAAGTGACCTCTGATTTGTTGAATTTTCCTTCCGCAGAAAACGGACAGGTTCAAGGTGATTTGCCTGAGATTTCATTTGAAGAAGCCGAGTTTAATTTTGGTAAGGTTGCGGTAGGAGAGAAGATTACACACACGTACTTTTTTGTAAACAAAGGGAAGGGAGATCTTCAAATTGCTCAAGTGACTCCAAGCTGTGGTTGCACCACCTTAAAAGATTGGCCCAAGGATCCTATTTCTCCAGGACAGTCAGGAGTCATTACGGTTGAGTTTAACAGTGCAGGTTTTTCAGGAAATATTGAAAAGACTATTCAAGTGGCCACCAACGGAATTCCGCGTGACTACTATTTGAAATTAAAAGGAGAGGTGTCTGGACAAGCTTTAGATGCTGCTAGACCAGGAGTTAAGATGGATAGATTGAAGTAGTTTATTTCAGCAACTATAATTCAGTACATTTGCAACCTAAAATAGAAAACAAAATGATTTTATTACAAGCACCACAAGGAGAACAAAGTATGATGCCCATGTTATTAATGATGGGTGGAATGTTTGTTATTATGTATTTTTTCATGATTCGTCCACAAATGAAAAAAGCGAAAGAAGCGAAGAAGTTTCAAGACGGTATTTCTGTTGGAGACAAGATTGTTACAGTAGGAGGAATTCACGGTAAAGTTGTTGAAGTAGACGATACAACAGTGGTTATTGGTTTAGACCAAGGACGTATGCGTATTGAGAAAGCTGCTTTAAGCGCAGACAGAACTGTTAGCGAAGGTCAACAACAGAAGTAAGAATATTTAACTCATTAAAAAGGCCGCATTCGCGGCCTTTTTTGTTGTCTTATCTAAAAGTTAGTACTTCTTTTTCTTAGCACCACCCTCTTTGAATTTCCATCCGCCAGCGCGTCCGCTAGAGCTACCAGCTGATGAACTTCTGTCACCACCTGAGCTGCGCTCTGAGGTGCTTCTGTCCGATCCACCTGTGCGAGGTCCACGATCACGGTTGTAGCCGCCACCTGAACTTCTTTCTCCACCGCCAGAGCTGCGTTCGCTGCTTCCACGGTTTTCATATCCGCCGCTGTAGCTCTTGTTACCACGCATACGAACTCGGCCGATACCCGCTTCTTGGTTGCCACGTGATTCAACACGAATAGAACGTCCGCGGTATTTTACTCCAGCATTGAATACTTCCAATACCTTGTCGTAAGACGCAGTGCGCACTTCAAACAAAGAGAATGTGTCTTTCAAATCAGACCATGGAATCTCTTGCTCACTTACTCCGGTTGCTTCAGCAATGTATGTCTTCAGCGTGTTGAAAGTGAATTGATCTTTCTTTCCAACGTTGATGTACATTTTCACAACGCCAGGAGTTGCTCCACGAGCGTCGCCGCGAGATGCATCGACATTCAAGTCTGGTGCATTCTTGTAGTACTCTAAGAAGCGATTGAACTCTGTCGAAACGAAGTGTTGAATCACTTGCTCTTTTGTGAAATCTGCAAACTCTTCATAAACTGCAGGCAAATATTTCCCAATACTTCCTTGGTTCACTTCAGTTTCTTTTACACGATTCACCAAGTGAAGCAATTGTTTCTCACAAACGTCTGCAGGAGTAGGAAGTGCTCCTTTTGTAAATGTTGTTTGAATAATTTTCTCCAATTGCTTAATTCTGAAGGTTTCCTTCATGTTAATTAAGACAATGCTAATACCTTTTTTTCCAGCGCGAGCCGTACGTCCACTTCTGTGTGTGTAGTTCTCAATTTCGTCGGGAAGGTTGTATTGTATAACGTGTGTTACGTCGTTTACGTCAATTCCGCGCGCTGCTACGTCAGTCGCAACAAGCATTTGAAGGGTACGGTTACGGTAGCGCTTCATTACGTTATCACGTTGTGCTTGAGACAAGTCACCGTGAATTGAATCTGCGTTGTAACCATCTTTAATTAAGGCCTCAGATACAGATTGGGTTTCTGCTTTTGTTCTGCAGAAAACAATCGCGAAAATGTCAGGATTGAAATCGGCAAGTCTTTTCAACGCTAAATATTTATCGCGTTGGTGAGTCACATAATAAACGTGCTCGATGTTTTCGTTACCAGAGTTTTTATTTCCAACAGTAATCTCCACAGGGTTGGTCATGTAGTTGCGTGCAATGCGCGAAACTTCTGCAGGCATTGTAGCAGAGAACAACCACGTTTGTTTTTCTTCTGGAGTTTCAGACAGGATAGCATCTAAATCTTCTTTGAATCCCATGTGAAGCATTTCATCTGCTTCGTCTAGAATCACAAAGTCAACAGCACTTAGATCAATGACTCCGCGCTCAATTAAGTCTAAGGTTCTACCAGGAGTACCTACTAGGATTTGAGCACCGCGTTTGATTTCGCGAATTTGAGTTTCAATGCTTGCTCCGCCATATACAGCAACTACGTTAGCTCCTGTAGTGTGGGCAGAAAAACGTTGAATGTCTTTCGCGATTTGAACACACAACTCGCGAGTTGGCGCTAGAATGAAAGCTTGCGTTTTTTTGTTTTGAAAATCAAGAAGCTCTAACAATGGAAGACCGAACGCAGCGGTTTTTCCTGTTCCCGTTTGTGCTAATGCAACAACGTCAGTTGTGCCTGTAAGCATGTGCGGAATAGCTTGTTCTTGAATTGGAGTTGGGTTCTCAAAACCCATTTCAGCAATAGCTGAAACTGTGGTCTTCGATAGACCAAGTTCTTGAAATGTTGTCATATATTTTATTTAGTCGCCCGATGTCGGATTGAATTCGACGACCTTATTCCCTGAGCTAAATTCTGTTTACGCCAACAGAAAAGGAAATGTGATAGTTAAACCCGCCCCTTAAAGGCGGTGCAAAGATAGTACTTTTATCAACAATTGTGTATAAAAAAGTGAAGGCGCTGAATTTCAGCGCCTTGAGTGTTCGTAAAATGGTGATTATTCGGCTCCTGGGACTTCCGCTTCTTCAACTTCGGCTCCGAACATGAATAGTGCCGCGGCGAAGTCGCATTCAATTTCATACAACTCAACCATAATGGAATTGTACATTTCCGGAGTGTCAAGCTCTGTGTTATCGTACTTCATTTCCATTTTTGAAATGCAACGCAAGAATTGTCCGTTGTCGTCGCTCATGCTCTGCATCCATTGCATGTCTCTCGCTGCCTTCTCTGGATTATTGGTAACGAAAGTGATCATGGCATTGTTGAACTCCTCTTGGGTTTCAGCAATTAATTTGAAGTTGATGATTTCGCGAAACTCAGGACTTACGTTGGTTTCAATGATACGAGAGCATTCACAGATGTCAATGGCAGCTTGACGTTCGAGTGATTGTCCGAATGTTTTGTTGCTTGCAATAAATGCGAATGCAATCGATAGTGTGAAGATTAGTTTTTTCATTGGTCAGCGGTTTGTGTTTCTGGTTCGCCTTTGATTCGTTTCAATGCTAGCTCTTTAGCGAAGTCAATAAATACTTTGTATGCTTGTGTAAAGGTAAAACGGTCTTCGAATGTTTTGAAAATAATATTTCTTCGCGCCATACCATTCAGTAAGGTTCTTCTGCTCTCATTGTCTCGCAAAGTCTTGTTGCTTTCTATCAAATCAATGAATGAGCTATTCAAAAAATAGTTGTCAATTTCTTCGAATGAGAATTCATTGAAGTCGAAAGACTCAATGAAATTGCGCCCGTCGCGATCCAACTCGTAGCTCAGAATGGCTATGAAAATACTTACATCTCGAGAGAAATTTTCTTGCGTGTCTTTGCTGAGCAAGTAACTGAATTCAGGCTTCATAATCAACTCTAGGTCGAATGAAATCTTGAAGAATTCTGTGTAGAACGATTCGTTTTCTTTCAAACTATTGAAATGTTCTTCGTTATTCAACAAGAACTTTCCACTCATGAGTTCTTCAACAATTTGTCTATGGTGCGCTGGATATACCATGTTATAATTTTATTGCGGGTTCAATTTTTAATTTAGGCACGTCGAGTATCGATGTTGTCGTTTCGATTGAAACACGGTCGCTTTTTTTCGAGTAATCGATTTGTAATTCTTCATCAAACAACAATCCGGTTACCGCAAAGAACTTATCTGTTTCAATTTGATCGAAATCTTTTTTCAATGCATTGAAGCACCATCCGAAGAAGTCGTTCACAGGCATACTTGCCGAAAGTTTTTCCTTGAATAAGGTTCTGTCGAAAATCCAACGGTCGAAATCGGCTTCTGAATTTTCCACGATAACAGGCGCTTCAATTTGAAACTGCTCAAAGAACTCACGTACTTTGAAGTACATGTCTTTCGCGTATACCATTGTGCGCGTTCCTTTCAACAACGATGGTGTTTCCACTTTATACGGATTGCGAAGGAACTCAATGAATCCGGTAAGAATTAAAGATTCTGTGCGAATGCGTTCGAGTAACGGAAGCAATTCATTCGTTAGAATTTTCGATTGTTTCAGTAAGTCTTGGTTGGTTTGAATGAGTTGCGTGTAGAGCTTTTCATATTCACTTCGAGTGGTCTCGTCGGAATAATCGAGGCGCTTGCGGTTCGCGTATTCGCACACTTCAACCAATTTGCTTGTCACTGATTCGCTATGATTCACATCGAGAATGCGGTTCAATGGAAGAATGTAGTATTCAATCCAGAACGAAGCCTTATGCACTTTTTCGCGGTATTGCACGCGATCGATATTCGATTTCAAATCACGCGTTTCGCTTAACAAGCGGAATGCATTTCGTTCAACCAAATCAACGAATTCACGGACTTGTCCAGAAAGATTCTTAATCCTTTCTTGAAGAATATCGCGATCGGAATGTTCGCTTTTGCGAATCTTCATGAACAGTTCAGAAATGGCTCCTTTGTATTTTTCAATGGTTTCCGGGAGAAGCGGTTTGAATTCAAACAACAAAAATTCCATCAACTTGAAATACACATCGCGCATTTCGTAATCACTTCCAATCGAACGAACAACACGGTATTCACGCAAACGACTTTTCATTTGCGCCCCATGTTTGTGACAAATCATATCGAATACTTCCTTCGTAATGAGCCCGTCTTGTTGTTGGTATTCAAACAAGTCGCGCACCACATCGAAGTACGTGTTCAGGAAGTTGAGTATTGTC
The DNA here is from genome assembly GCA_945881835.1 of Chryseobacterium gleum. Taxonomy (GTDB): domain Bacteria; phylum Bacteroidota; class Bacteroidia; order Flavobacteriales_D; family Sanyastnellaceae; genus CAIZGX01. The sequence continues at coordinate 166,049 of CAMCVP010000003.1, forward strand.
CGAGGTTCGGCTTTGATCATTTTTCTTCTGATTCTAAATGGTAGCAAACTTTTACTTCTTCAATTTCTTGAATGTTTGTTGGGTAAAGGTTTGCAAAGTCTGGGGCTGTTAGTAATGTTGACATATGATTATGATATTTTTAGGTCTTCACGACGTACAGCGTGCTGTCTGTCGTTCAAATTAATTTTTCCTTTCGAACGGAAGATGAAGTAGTACTTCGAGAATCCGTCATATGGTTGCGGTGCAGCGAAGATTGGAAGGAAGTTGTGCTCTTTGCAGAACTGAACCAACTGCGGACGGTTGTGTTCGTCAATGGTTCCAATCTCGTCGATGAACAACGCGATTTTGTTTTCAGGAGCAGATACAGCCAAGCGGTTAATGATGGCCATAACGATAACCAAGCGTATCATGCGGTCAGTTCCATCGGACTCTACTTGCTCTTTCAAGTCAACGCGCTTCAACTTTCCTTTCACATCCAAATGAAGTTCAATATCGAACAAATCTTCGAAATCAATGGTCTTTCCGGCGTCTAGGTATTGATTTAAAATTTTCAAATCTTCACCTTGCTCAAATTCGAAAGCCAATTGCGAATTCAAATTTTCAATCGAAGCGATACGCTCTAAGTCAAACAATACACGTTTGTTATCTACGAGTTCAATGCGAAGCGATTCGATGTTTGAAATTCGAGTTTTTGCAAGACTTTCGTTGAAGCGATTGTACACGAATGTTTTAAATTCTTCGTAACGCTTGCGCAAGTTGAATGCTGGATTCGCGAATTGCGTAGAGATACTCCCCAAAAGGCCGTCGATACTTTTTACTTTATCGTTGATACATGCAATCTCATCTTCCAAATATTTGATGAATTCTACTTCATCTGCCATTGCAGAATTTGTTTTGAAACGCAAGTGGTCGAACATTCGGTCTTTGTTGCCTTTCAGCGTATCGCGATCGGTGTTCGAGATCTTAATTTTCCCGTAAATTTCATCCAATGATTCCGTTGTCTCAAATTCTGTTGGAATAATTCCGAAGGTTTCAATTTCGGCTTTTCTTCTTTTCAATTCAATCAAACGCTCTTCGCTGCGACGCGTCTCTTCGCGCAATGAATCGAGTAGGAGTGTTTTGTCGGAAAGGTCTTTTTTCAACTTACTTAAATCTCCTTCGCACTTCTCTTTTTCGGCCTTCATGGTGCGTAGTTCTTTTCCTACCGCTTCAGCTTCTTTTTCAAGTTTTGGTTTGTTCTTCAGCTTGTTCAACTTCTCTTTTACTTCATCAATGTCGGCAAGAATTGTATTCAACTCTTTTTGCGCTTTATCGAAGTTTAACGCAACGGCCCATAATTTCTCTAGCTCAACTTTTTCTCTCTTTAATTCTTGAAGTTCATCTTTCAATGATTTCACTGAAGGGATATCTGCAAGAACCATGTCTTTCGGCAAGGTAATTTCACCGTCGAAAATGCTTAATGTGGTTCCAGCCTTGGTGATTTTTTTCTTCACCAACTTGCTTGGAAGCGCCGCGAATTCTTGAGAAAATACAGTGTTCAAGATTTTACGAATATCATCTTTCGCTGTAATCTTGTGAATTAACTGATCGTCGTAATTTTTAATTTGTGCTTCAAGCTTACCGCAAGTCATATCAATCTTTTGAAGCTTCGCTTCCAAGTTCTTCGAATCTAATTTTTGATTCTCGACCATGGTAATGCGCACCTCGGATTCACGGCGTTTTGCATCGAGGTTTAGTAAAGACTCCTCTAAAAATTTCTTTCCTTCAAACGAGGCTATTTCATCTAATTGTGTTTGAAGATTAATGAATGTTTTTTCTTGAATTTCAACCTCTAACTCGCGCTTACCCAAATCACGGTTTAACTCTTCTTGCTTTGGTTTTAGCTTTTCATTCAGGTTGAGCAACGTTGTTTGATACTGCTTTTCTTTTTCCAAACGAGAGCTGTCGAGTTCATTGATAACACCGTTGTATTGTTTGTCGAAGGCATAAACCAAATCGCTAACGATGCGCGTTTTTGCTTTGAACAAATTCACCACTTCACGGAATTCTTCGAACTCCTTTTGAATACTTTTTACTGTGCGAATTTCTTCGTTGATACGAAGCAAATCGTTGATGTCTTTTTTGTTTTTCTGCGAAAAGCTGAGGCCTTCGTTTTCGCGATTATCTGCAACAATTAGGCTTTCTTTTAAGGTCTTGTTCGTGATTAACTTCGAGTTAATCAAGTAACGATATACTTTCGAGAAATTGTTTGATAGCCCATCTGTACGAACGCTGTCTTCCAACCAAATGGCGGCATCGTTCTTTCTTCCTCTTGAATAGACAGTATTGAAGACCTCAGTTTTACTCTTGAATAAGTAAAGGTCTACACCTGCGGTTTTAAGTTCATCTTGCACTTCATCCCACTTGCGAATGCGCTGATGATCACCTTCTTTTTTAAAGAAGTTTTCGGCATTGTACTCTCCAGAGAGGCGAAAGTATTCCAATTCACCATCGCTATCTCTTTTAACAAGAATGCAATAGTTGGAATCGTTCTTCTTTATTTCGAAAATAATGTAACTCTGGTTGTGAGTAGGGAAGTAGTGATGAATGGTTTCCTTGTCTCCGCGGCGCTGCCCAGAAAAGGACATCTTCGATCCATCTACGATGAACAAGAAGTTCAAGGTGTAAATAAGGGTTGACTTACCAACGTTATTAGGTCCTACCAATTGCAATGAATCGCAATCGTCTAAACGCATTTCCGCGTTCACATAGGTGCTGGTGTTTATCCCAATAATTCGGGTGATCATACAAAAAAAAGTTTAGGTCATGTGTTGCGCGATAAAATCGCACGGGACTCACAAAACTAATCGGCTTGTGTCGCTTCGAAAAGGAATGTTAATAAATGTGGAAAAGTAGGCGTTAGTCTATTTTCTTTTGTTCTCGAAGAACTGCTTTAGAATTGTTACACATTCGTCTTCCATAATCCCTCCAATCCATTCAGTCTTAGGGTGTAGCAGTTTTTTGTCTTCCGTTTGAAAAATGGAAAAACCTCTTTTTTGGTCGAAGGCTCCGAAGACAATCCGACCAATTCGGGTGTTGTAAGCCGCACCGGCGCACATGACACATGGTTCTAACGTGACATACAAGGTGCACTTATCCAATGATTTTCCGCTTAGATACTCTGAGGCAGCCGTAAAGGCTTGCATCTCAGCGTGAGCCGTAAAATCGTGTAGTCTTTCGACGAGGTTATGTCCTCTTGCAATAATGCGATCATCTGCAACAATAACACACCCCACCGGGACTTCGTCTTGTTCGGCGGCATAGATGGCTTCTTTGATTGCCATCTTCATGTAAAATTCGTCTTTGTTAGCGTCGTTCAAAATTTGTAGATGTATTCAGATAATCGACAAAGTCTTTAGTAGAGATTTCGTTTTCATTTGCGGTTGGGAAGTTAAAATGTTCTGCCCAATATTTCGCTAAGTATTCTTGCTCGAATTGTCCGGAAGTAGGAATAAGCAACGCCTTTTTGCCAAGGGTAGCCAATTCCATGAGCGTGCTGTAGCCAGAGCGACAAACGATGTGTGAAGACTCATTCATGAGTTTCTCTAGTTCAGCACTGTTGCAGTAGCCTAGTTCTTTAACTAATTCTGACTTTGGAATTGATTTGGTTTCTCCGGCGACAACAATGGGAAATCTAAGTTGAAGGGTCTCTTCAACAATGTCTTTCGCAAAGCGAGAACGCTGAGGTTCAGGCCCTGAAAGAATTAAGAGCAATTGCTTTTTTGATGAAGAATGATTTTTTTTGATTTGGCTGAGTGGACCAATGAATTTGGCGTTACTGCGAGATGTTGTTCTACTCAAGTTCCCACTTAGTTTAGGTTCTTCATTAAAATCGGGTATTTCAATTTCGTTGAAACGGTTTAGATTTTTATTGAGAACCATCTGGGGTAGCAGCAAAAGTAGCTTTGGCCCAGGTAAAGTGAGTTGATGGGTAAGTAATACCGAATGAACGTTCGGGTGATAAAATCCGTATCGATTGTCGGAATAAATTATGTCGTAAGAGTTGCTTTCGAGATGTTTACTCAACCAAGTGTATTCTTTTTTCCAATTCGATCTAAACTCGAAAACACGCAGTCCCAATTTGAAAAATAAACCTTTGCCGCTTTCAATTTGAATGTGGTTGTTGGGTAGGGTGACGTGTATTTTTAGTGACGGAAATTTCGTTTTGAAAAAGGACTCTTGATTTTCTGAGCAAGCAATTTCAACCGTATTTCCTTCTTGAATGAATTGCGAAATACGCTCGCTACCGCGAGTCATATGTCCGCACCCCCAATCAAGTGCTGCGAATAATATTTTTTTCGGAGCGCTCAGTTTACGGACGTTGAATTCTAATCTCGCGTTGCATGTTATTGCCTCCTTGTGCAGGAATAAAATAACCCGTTACTTTTTTCTTTTTTCCGTTTCGAAGAAATGTAATATTGGCCTCATCTCCAACGGCATACATTTGAAGGATTCCAACCAACTCGTCGAACTCGGTGATTTCATTATTATTCAATTCAACAAGTACGTCTCCTGTTTGTAATCCAAGCGCTGCGCCCAAGCTAGTAGGTACAACTGTTTCAATCATAACACCTTTGCCTTTGAAACTTCTCGCTGGAGTAATTCCAATTTTAGCACCGTTATCAGGAGCGCCAAATCCGAAGGGCATTCCATCGGGCATTGGGAACCCCAAGCCTTCAGGCATTTGAAAATTGTTGTCGAAGTTGAAATTGAACGAAGAGTCCATAATGGAAAGGTCAATGTCTGGAAATTGCTTCATGATGTCTTTCATGTTTTCCAATTGATCACCTTCAAAATTGAAGATAAGGGTATCTAATTGCCCTGTGCTTGAAGTGTCAATTTTAATAATGGTAACATGATTTTTCTTTTGTACTTGTGCGAAAGAGATTATGCTGAACAGTGAGATTGTAAGCAGTGTGAAAAGTGTTTTCATGGTTTTAAAATTTGGTTTCAAAATTAGAGTGAAATTTCAATTAGGTAAAATCCTTGAGTTGGAATTGAGAGAGTTTTTGTCCAAGAAACGGAGGTTCCGTCTAAAATATTTTTTCCTTTGATCGATTCTTTGGTAATTTCCTTCAAAGATTCCATTGGAAAATCAAAGGCTTTTTCATTCAAATTATAAATGCACAGGAGTGTCTTTTTACCGTCCGCTGATTTGCGAGCATAGGCGTAGGTGTTGTCGTTTGGAACGAATTGCGTGAGTCGGCTGGTTGCAAGCCATTCGTTTTTCTTTCGGTAATTCAACAAGGATTGAAGAAAGTTGAATGCTTCGTTTTGAATTTCGGTTCTTCCTTTCTTTTGGAACGCATTCAATTTATGGTCAGGCCATCCGCCTGGAAATTCTTCGCGGACGTGCGCATCTGGATCGCAAATACCGGTCATGAGAATTTCAGTTCCGTAATAAATACATGGTATTCCGCGAAGGGTGAGAAGCATAGCATGTGCCATTTTCCATTTTTGGAAATCTTTGTTGAAGACAGAATAAATGCGCGCTAAGTCATGGTTGTCTAAGAAGGTGATTAGGTTTTCAGGGTGGGCATACAGGTGGTCGTTTGCTAAGTCTAATTCAATTCGGCGAAGTCCTTCTTCCCAACCGAAAGGCTCTATTAGCCCTTTGGTCATGGAGAAATACAACTGGAAGTCGGTTACACCATCTAAATTCGAATCGAAATTTTGTCCAACTTTTTTTCCTTCGGTAAACCATGCTTGAACGGCAGAACCTTGCACCCAAGTTTCACCAAATAAGAAGAAGTTTGGATATTCTTTTTTTACAGCGGTATTCAACTTCGACATAAATAATTGGTCAGGGTAGCTGTAGGTGTCTATTCGGAATGCGTCTATTTTCCCCATTTCAATCCACCAAATCGAATTTTGAATAAGGTAAGTGGAGAGGTGAGGGTCTTGTTGATTCAAGTCTGGCATGTGCTTGTCGAACCATCCGTTGGCCATTAAGTTTTTGTCGTATTCGCTGGCATATGGATCCACCATGGTTTCCGCGCGGTAGTTTGTTTTTGTATAAGTTGGAAACCAATGAAACCAATTGCTGTCTGGCATTTCGCGGAAAAGCTGGTGTTGATCTCCCCAGTGATTGTAAACGACATCCCAAACATGTTTGATATTTATTTTTCGCATGTCTTCTGTCAGATCTTGAAGTTGGCTCAAGGTTCCAAACCGAGGGTCTATTAAGTAGGAGTCTGTAGTTGCATAACCGTGATAAGAATCTCTTTTTTCATTGTTTTCAACCATTGGATTAATCCAGAGTGCAGTAAATCCGAGGTCCCCGATGTATTCAAGGTGATCGCTTATTCCTTGAATGTCTCCGCCTCGACGGCCTTTCAGCTCATCGCGATGTGCGCCTTGAAAGTATCTGGGAACGGAGTCGTTTTCACTTTGTCCATTTGCAAATCTGTCGGGGAATACCATATACATAGCGTCTTTTTGCGAAAGGCCTTGAGGCTTAGCAGACTTTGGATAGATATAATAGGGGTGAACGCTTGATTCAACGAGACCGTCTTTTTTAATATTAAAAAAAATGACATTTTCTTTGGGTTGACTTAACAGAGCAATTTGCACGTAATAGTAGTTATTTAAGTCAGATTTTTCCACCTTAAGAATTTGTGCGTAGGGCTTACTTTTTTGGTCCAGTGAAATAGAGAGATTTTCATTGTCTAACGTATAAAAGAGCAATTCGAAATTCGGATTGTTCATATTGCTAAACCAGTTCGGAGGGTCTATGCGCTCTAAGTAATTTGCGTTTTGTCCAAAGACAAAAGAGGACATGCACATTAAAATTGTGGAAAAGTATAGGGAACTTTTTTTCATGATTTACGTCTTAGATGAGTGTGCAACACTTTTTCGATATATATTTGGAAGGTGTTAAAAGTACACGAACTACAGTAATCTAATTTAAAAACCTATGAAAAAAATTTTTACATTCTGTTTCGTAGCGTTATCTGCAATGATGGCTCAAGCCCAAGTTGCTGTAACGTTTAATGTGGACATGACTGGTCAAACTGTTGACGCAAACGGCGTTCATATGGCTGGTAATTTCAATGATGTTAACTATGATGGTACTGCTGAGAATGCAGCCTATGTTAACTGGAATCCTTCTGCAATTGCATTGGCAGATCAAGGAAATGGTATTTGGTCTGTAACTTTAAACTTGGTTGCAGAGCGTTATGAGTTCAAGTTTATCAATGGTAACGACTGGCCAATGGCTGAAGACGTTCCTGCTGCATGTCAAGTTGAAGTAAACGGAAACGACAATCGTTACTGGGGTATTTCAGGATTGAATGCTACTGAGAGCATGACTGTATGTTATGCATCATGTGCTGCTTGCGGAGAGAACACTATCCGTTTTCGTGTAGACATGACTCAAGAAGCTGCAGGTGTTAACCCAGCAGGTATCTTCGTTGCAGGTAATTTCCAAGGATGGAACCCAGCAGGTTCACAATTGATTGATCCAGACGGTAACGGTACTTTCGAAGGTTACTATTCAATCGGAACTGCTACTTTAGCACAATTCAAATTCATCAACGGTAACGATTGGGCTTTTGCTGAGTCAGTTCCTGCTGAATGTAATATCGCTGGAAACCGCGAGTTAAATGTTGTTGACGCGAACACTGTTGCCGATGTTATTTGCTTTAGCGCTTGTGGTCCTTGTCAAGCTCCAACCCCAGTATTGTTCCGTGTAGATATGACTCTTCAAACCGTTAACGCTAACGGTCCTCACGTTGCAGGTTCTTTCCAAGGATGGAATCCTGGCGACGCCAACTCATTAATGACTGACCCAGACGGTGACAACATCTATGAAGTAACTCTTTTACTTCAACCAGGTACTTATCAGTACAAATTCGTAAACGGAGCTGCTTGGGCAGATGGTAACGAATCTTTGCCTGCTGATTGTAACGTAGGTGGTAACCGTGAGGTTGTTGTTGCTGCTGATCCAGTTGTTGAGCATTTCTGCTACAACCAATGTGGAGCTGAGTGTGTTGTTGATCCAGATCCAGCTGACATCACTTTCCGAGTGAATATGTTGAACACAACTCCAGACGCTGCCGGTGTATGGATGATTGGAGGATTCACTAACCCAGCATGGCAAGCAGGTGCAGTTCAAATGACTGACGACAACACTGATGGTATTTATGAGTGCACTGTAAACATCAGCGGTTCTGCTGACATTCAGTACAAGTTCATGAACGGAGACGTAAACGCTCCAGTAAATGAAGAAGGAACTGGAATCATCAACTGTGGTATCGCTAACGGTGTTGGTGGTTACAACCGTCTTCACACACGTACCGGTATTGCAGAGGTATTGAATACAGTATGTTTCGATTCTTGTGTTGATTGTATCATTGGTGTACAGGAAGCTATGGCTTTAACTGTATTGAATGCTTACCCAGTTCCAGCAAACGAATTCGTAACTCTTTCTTTCGGTCAAGTAAAATCTGCTCCTATCACTGTTCGTGTAATGAATAACTTAGGTCAAGTAGTTTCTACACAGTTCTTGGGTAACCTTCCAACTGGAAACAACCAAGTTCGTGTAAACCTTGAAGGTGTTGCTAGCGGAATCTATGCTATCGAATTGTCAAACGGATTAGACAAAACTGCTGTTCAAATCGCAGTTCAATAATTCATTTGAATAAGTTAACTTTAGAGAAAGGCTGCCGAAAGGCAGCCTTTTTTTATGCTCAAGAATTACTCGAATGTTTGTGGTGAAAAAAGTATAGAAAAAAACAAACCCCCGAACGTTTTCGAGGGTTTGCTTTACCTTAACTAAAAAGACCCACAGCAGAAGCTGTAAATGGACTTAACGGCCGCGAAAATACATCACTTCTTTCGGTCTAACCAATAATTCACCGATGTAGTTTTGAACATTTGAATGGTTATTCAACACCAAGTAGAATGCGGTGGTTTAGTCCATTCATTGTGAACTGAATAATTCTTGGACTGTTTGATTTTGCTATGTAAAATGCAGAGTGATTGTTTGAAGATATGTGGATCAATCTTCCATTTAAATCATAAATACGAATGTCAGATGCTTCAGAACTGAAGTCAATTACAAATTCGTTTTCTAATTTTCGAACAATATATTTTTTATCGAGTTCAGAAACTCCATTGTCAAGAATTTGGATTTCCCAATAGCCTTGCGAAGTTCTACCGCAAGCGTCAATGGCTGAATAGCTTAAAGAATAAACGCCAGCGTTCGCGTATGTGTGCTGTGGAGAGAAATCAGTTGACGAATTGCCATCTCCAAAATCCCAGGTGAAATTCCAACTTGAAACAGATTGATTGTCTAGTTGAAGGGTTAAGCCATTGGATGTCGTATTGACAAGCACCTCAGGATCATATTCACCTACGTGCCACTCCGCCAGGTTGTTGAATACCACGGCTTGTGCAGCTAATCTAATTTTCTCTGCAACAACAGGATCCAAAGTAGTGCTGGAAGTAATAAGGGTAGGGTCTGTTCTGAAAATGACAGATACCATGCTGCATGCAGCGGCATATGTGCCTTCAAGCGAAGGGTGACTGCCATCGGCAGCATACAAATTTATTTCAGGATAATTCGTTCGAATGTATTTCCAGAGTGCTCCAACTGGAGAGAGTATGGCTTGGTTGTCAATAGCCATTTGTCTGTAGCGCAAATTGAGCAGGCTGTCCATTCCTTCGTAAGTGCATACAGGCGGCCAAGACGCGCAGTTCGAGGCATCTCCGTTCTGTCTTCCCCATGTCATGTAGAAGATTGTTTCTGCGCATGAATCTGCTGCTAAGATTTGCTCATTCAAAGCAGCAGCAAATGGAAAACACTCTGCAGCCACTTGCGCATCTGGAAAGGAAGGAAGCTGACTTTGTTCTTGAAGTACAACATAGTCCCAGTTGCCTTGATTGATTAAGCTTTGTGATGTTGCATTCGTGGTATGTACTTGGAAAGTAGTTCCTCCGGGAGTGCTACTTGCAATTTCCATAGGGAAACCAGCAAAGCCGATACTTAGCGCACAATCCGCAGTTAACTGAGGAAGATTGTTAACGGCAGTGTAACTGTTTCCAATAAAAAGCACACGCGTCTGAGCATGCAAAAGGTTGGCGAAACACACCAACCCTGCACAGAAAAATATTTTATTCATATTACTTAAATGTCACCGGAGACACGATTGATTTTCCTTCACGAATAAATTCAACTTCGGTTGAATCACCTTCGTTGAATTTGCCTAATGCTTCCATGTATGAACCCATGTCTGCAATTTTATTTTCACCAAGACGAACAACAATGTCGCCTTGCTTCAATCCCGCAAGTGCTGCAGGACGATTTTCCTTCACGCCATCGATGCGCATTCCAACACCGCTGAACATGTAATCTGGCATAACGCCTAGTGTTACTTTAAACGCTGAGTTTGTTGGCTTAGGATCGATTGTTTTTGTGAATTCCAATTTAGAATGCGCATTCATTTCAACACACATGGCATACATGTAATTCACCACTTCATTCAAACCTTCGTAATTGATTTTGTCGAAGTCGTCACTTGGTTTGTGGTAGTCGCTGTGCTGACCGGTGAAGAAATGCAAGACAGGAATATTCACATTGTAAAAAGAACTGTGATCGCTAGGTCCAATTCCACTTTTGTCGAACAACAATTTGAAATTCGTCTTGTTGTTTTTCGTAAGCCAGTTCTCAAATTCAGGAGAAGTACCTGTTCCGCTAATTGAAAGGGCGTGCTCCGCGTTTAACCTTCCAACCATATCCATGTTCATCATGCAATTCACGGTTGTCAAATCAATCGTCGGGTTCTTGCTGAAGTAGTTACTTCCCCACAATCCTTTTTCTTCACCGCTGAAGGCAATGAAGAGATAGTTGAATTTATTGGTTGAAGCAGATTGGTCTGCTTTTAATTTGCGGGCTAACTCGAGCATGGCAGAAACGCCACTCGCGTTGTCATCTGCTCCGTTGTGAATAGCGCGCTCTCCAGTCCATAAACTGTTTTCGTCGCCCCAACCCAAGTGGTCATAGTGTGCACCAATAATGATTGTGTTCGCAGCACCATTGTCGATGTAACCAACAACATTTTTTCCATTGATTTCCTTCACCAATGATTTACCCATCTTCAGGCTATCTCCAACCTGATGAACTTGTCCATGTCCTTGCGGAATGAATGAAAAAGCTTGGAAGAAACCCAGCGTTCCTTTTGGAAGCAATCCAATTTTTAAGAATTGATCTTGGATATATCCAGCAGCTTTATCCGCTCCCGGAGTGCCAATGGCGCGACCTTCAAATGCATCGCTTGCCAATACAGCAACATCAACTTTTAAGTTTGGAATTGAATCAACTGATTTTTTTTCGTGAGAAAGAACGGTGCAACTTGCTAATGCTATTGCAACGGTTATGTGGAATAAGAACTTTTTCATGCTGCGAATTTAGTGACGATTCAATATAGTTTTCAATTCTTCGTTACCTTCGCTATATGAGGAGTATCAGTCTTTTTTTCTTCGTTTTTCTTTCGCTTGTTGGGTATTCTCAAACTATACGTATTGAAGGAAGAGTGCGCGATCCCCACGGACAAGGTATCCCAAATGCAATTATTGTGAATAACAGAACTAAGACGGGTAGTTTTGGAAATTCAAGTGGCTTTTATTCTATTGTTTGTGAGAAGAATGATACGCTGAGCATAACGGCATTGAGTTATTACACGCGTCAATTGTGCATGAAGGACTCTGTGATGAAAGAGGTCTATCATCCAACGATATTCCTAGACGACAGAACGTACATGCTTCCTGTTGTCGAGTTTATTTCTCCGCGAGATCTGGAGGCGATTGAAGAAGATTTAATGAGTTTAGGTTTCGATGAGAACCAATTCAAGACTGCAACGGTGAGTAGTCCAATTACCTTTTTGTACGAGCAGTTCAGTAAGCGTGAAAGAAGCAAACTAGCGGTAGCTCTTATGGAATACGAAGATCGCAAGCGTGCATTGCTCAAAGAACTTTTTCATTTGTATGTCGATTATGACATTATTGATTTAACCAACGAGGAGTTCGATGCATTCATAGATTTCATGCATGTCAGCGATGAGTTTATTCGCCAGAGTTCACAGTATGAATTTTTGATTTTTGTGAAAGAAGAGTTTCAACAATACAAAATTTGGAGACGCGGAAGAAGAGAGTGGAAGGAAGAAGATTTCAACTACGACAAAGATTAATTCCTTCTGGAATTTTGAATGAAGTTTCCTCCGCATTTGTAAAATCCGGCATTGCGGTCGTAGTAATAAACCAAGAGCTGATAATTGTTTTCGGTTGAGGAATGATTTCCTTCAGCAAAATTAATTTCTTCGTGGTTGTTTGAAGGTTCAATTCGAAAACGATAATTGTATACCCCTTGCTTGAGGTACATGGTTGCCTGATACGCTTTTTTAATTTCACTGTATTCACAAAGCAATGGAGCGTTCCATTCGTTTCCACATTCAAGAAAAACTTTGTTGGGTAATTCGGGAGAGTTCAATTCGAAATGCACATACGTGTAATCGCTAGTAAGATCATCGTCTTCGTAGATTTCACTCGAAATTAACGCAGCACCGTTGAGGTCGGAACGACTGGTGTACGCCAGATTCATTTCATTCTGACTAGGGTATAGATAGATGTGATTTTCATTTTCAACCCGAATATTGTTTTGGACATTGTATCCGTTTACACGCAAATCTTTGGTTTCAAAAGCTTCCCATTCGCCGCCACCGGGAAATTCATTTTCGCCGCTGGAAAAATCGTAAATCAAAACGTTGTTGGGTTGAATGTATGTTGGTTGGAAATTCATTTTATCGTCTTCCCATCTTCCGTTTTGAAGAAT
>CAMCVP010000004.1 GCA_945881835.1 Chryseobacterium gleum
TTGACGGCAGATCTCATTGACAGACATTCCGCTGTCCTGAAGTTTTAAAATCGATACGATTTGAGACTCCGTAAATTTTGAGTTTTTCATGATGGTTGAGTTTTACGGACTCTAATTTAAGATGTTTCAGTTTTTCGGGAAGCTTACCACAGGACTTAAAAAAACTAATTGAAACTCAGTTTACCGAAGTTTATAGAAGAACCGCTCTAACTAAAGAAGGAAAATCTTTATTTGGAAAATCTATGAATGAGGATGTAGAAGAAAGGAATAAGAGAAATAGAAGATATAAACAGAAACATACACTTAATGATATACGAAATTATTTTCTTTTTCAACTATTAGGACAAGGGATTAGAGTTTCTGATTTAATTACACTTCGCTGGTCTAATTTTGAGTTTGATGGTGAAAAGATGAGAATCAATAAAAGAATGGTTAAGACAAAGAAACACATTTCCATATTAGTAAATGAAAAAATGTGTGGATTGTTAAGTCATTACATATCAAGATATGAAAGTAAATTTCCAAACCAAGTAAAGAGTGTAATTAGATTAAATGATGAGGTGAGAAAATTATATCACTTTGTTCATAATGATTTTACTGCTCCTCTATCTGGTTATGATATTGAATTAAAGAGACACATTGAGGTATTGAATGATATGAATGTTTACGATAGTCATTTCTTTCAAGATAGAACATATGCTGGATATATCGTTGGTAAGGACTTAATAGATATGATGGAGAGTTATTTAATGAGTTATGAAGGAAACCTAAATCTATACTTGTTAATACGACCGACTTTTTATAAGAGAAGTAAAAGTGATGTAGTCAATGAGTTTTTAACTACACTTCGTGTCTGGTTGAATAAAAGAAGAGAAGAGAGCTTGTCGAATGAAACGAAAAGGTATGAGAATCTCAAAGTTGAAAGACAAAAGAAGGTAATAAACCTCATCAATAAACTAAATTCTAATAATGAAACAAAGAATGATTTCGTTTTCAGTTTGTTGAATAATAAAGATTTTGAGGATATTGTAAATGAAGATTTCAGTAGATTATCGGAATATCAATATCGTAAATTTCAATCTGTGAGGTGTTATTACAATAAGTTGCTTAAGTTGATTGCTGCTCAATCAAAAATCAATAAGAAACTCTCAACGCATATAGCCAGACACAGTTATACCTCCTTGATGTTAGAATTAGGAGAGAACATTAATCTTTTTGATTTGATGACTTCTTTAGGTCATCAACATCTAACAACTACTCAAACTTATATTCAGAGATTAAGCAATAAGAAAGTAGATAATCTCAATGAAGTAATATCTAATAGCTTAAATACCGGAATCAATCTAAACTTATAAGGTTTACAGATGGATTAAACCATCTGATAAACCTTCTTTATTTTGGAGACAGTATTGATATGTAAATCTGTAAGTTTAGAAACTTCTCCTACCTTAAAACCCTTCTTAAGATATTCAACTGCTTTCTTATTCTTTTCTTTTGATAAGAACGAAAGAGTTGTTTCATTACTTCCTTTCTTCCTTCCTGTGTAAGAACCTTTCATTTTCGCAATTCTGATTCCTTCTCTTTGTCTTTCTTTAATTTGATTTCTTTCCATTTCTCCAACAATTCCGAGTATAGAGATAATCATTTTAGAAATAGGATTTTCTTTCCCGTGCGGGTCTAATGTTGTTAATCCTTGAGAAACAAAATTGATTGATAATGATTTTTCATTAAAGTAGTGAATGGTATTAATTATATCTCGTAAATCTCTTCCTAATCTATCGATTTGCCATACAGACAATTTTACCTCTACACCTTCATCAATTAGTTTCTTTATTTCTTTTCCTCCTTCTCTCTCAAAAAAAGAAATTGACCCAGAGCATTTATCCTCAATAACTAAATCATATTCCAATTCATTTACTCTCTGGCGGTCTGTTCGTTGATCTAACGACGAAACGCGGACATACAATATTTTCATTTTTTTACACATTTTTAGAATCCCTTATCTTTCTGTCAAAATTAAGGAGGATATTCCGTAAAACGGAGGAAAATAGGGGCTTTTATCACATTTTTATTTCCACAATAAAACCTCTACTCTAAAATTGTTTGCTAACTTTCCACCAATTGACAGAAAGTCTGTTCCGTCAAAATGCTAACTATAGTCTGTGGTAAAAAATGAATACTAAGATTAGCTTTGTCATTGTGGAATCTATCGTATTAAAAAAGTTTGGAGAAACAATAAGGCAATTAAGGAAAGAGAGAAATCTCTCTCAAGAGGATTTAGCCGATAGAGCCGAATTACACAGGACTTATATTGGTATGATTGAACGAGCAGAGAAAAACATAACTCTAATAAATATCGAAAAATTAGCCAAAGCTCTTGATGTAGAAATAAGTGAATTATTCTAAAAATCAAACTATGGCAAAAATTCAGGAATTACTTCAAGGAAAGAACGAGCAAATTGACTACAACAAAATATTAGAGGACCATCCTTGGATAGCTAAAAGGAATCAAAAATGTATACTCAGTCCAGATAGTGATGGGCTATTGTGTGGTCTATTTATGTCTCATTATCTAGATTGGGAGATTGTTGGATTCTATGATGGGAAAGTATGTGTTCTAAAAGATGGATACTCAGTATATAATGATGATGTTTGTTTTCTGGATATTGAAATATTTAGAGAAGGAGTAAAAAGTATGGGGCATCATATGCTTTCCGTATACAATAGTGAAATTAATGAGGAATGGAACAAAAGATTTCGTGATTGTATACAACCGAATTTATTGAGAGGATATGATAGAAATAATTTTCGATTAAAATATCCATTAGCAACTATTCATCTCCTAATTGGAATACTTGAGAGTAAAATTAACATTGAAGTAAACGAGACTGCTATTTTCCCATTACTATTTACAGATGGAACTTTTAATGTTATGTTTTCATATCCCGAAAATGTAATGAATTGGTGGGAATATATGAAGGTAAAAGATAATTCTAATTTACTGAAAAAAGTATTTCTAGGTGAAGATTACACAACATATAAACTAATGCTTGAAATGGATTCTTTCTTTAGAGAAAGAGATAAAATATCTGTTCCGAGAGAACGAGGAGATAGATTGAAAATATCAAATAAAGATAGTAGTCCTTATAACATTGAGGAAGAAGGACGACTATTTAAGATTAATCAAGAAGCAAAGGAGAGATGTGAATCCTTTTTAGGTATATTATCTCGTCATACCAATTGGAAATACAAACCATCAAATTGGAATTTCAATAATTTTAATAAAATGGAATTCACAAAATCTGATTTCGTTTCAAGAAAGTGGAGTATTACCAAAAAGAACTACAAAGAGTTTATGAATCTTAATCCACTTTCTTGGGCTATGACATCAGGAATAAATGTAGAGTTCACGATTGAACACCCAGATAAACTAATCTAGATCTAACTTAGGTTGTGATAATTCTATCTGTATTCTTTCGTTAGCAATTTCGATGTATTCAGCAGAAACATCATAACCTATGTAGTTTCGTCCTGTCATTAACGCTGCTATAGCGGTTGAACCCGAGCCCATAAATGGGTCAAGAACAACTCCATTTGGAGGACAAAATACTCGAATAAAGTCTAATGGTATTTTATCAGGAAATACAGCAGGATGCTTTCTTTTGAGTGGATTCTTATCTCCAGCCATAAGATATTCCCAAACAGTTCCTGGACACTTTGTATCGTTGATAGGTCGTGTTACTGTATCTGTCGTTTCTCCATTTGATTTTCTATTTCCACTTCCTGTCATCACTTTTCCCCCGTGTTTAGATTTTATCTTCACAGGTTCTTTATCAAAGAATAATGGTTTTTTTCCTTTAAGAAATACGGGCATATATTCGTGGTCTACCCTAAATCTTTTAGTCCACCAAGCCCCTTCTGTTCCGTGTTTTCTATAGATTAATGTCTCAAACAACTTAAATCCAATATTATCACACCAATCTATGATTAACTTAAATGAAGTGAGCGACTTTGCGAAATCTTTTGTTTGGTCTTGAATTACAACAACGGCTATTCCTCCTTCTTTTAATACTCTGAATATCTCTTCACCTGTTTTATGTAAATCAAATGAATATCCATTATATTCCCGTAAATTATCATATGGAGGAGATGTAACTACTAAGTCGACTGAATTATCAGGAAGTTTTTTCATACCCTCCACACAGTCTGAATGATAAATAATATTTAAGTCTAATTTTTCCAATTTTTTTCTTGCTAATTATAGTATGCGAAAATAGTCATTATATTCCGACCTGCCAAACATTTTTCTTTTATTCCTTTTCCTTTTTCTTTTCTGATTCTGTCTTTTGTAATTGTTCTACTATAGTGTTCAGCGACTTAATACTTAATTCGTAGTTTTCATTATTAAGTTCATACCCAATATACTTTCTTGAAACTAGTAAAGATGTTTTTCCTGTTGTTGCTGAACCCGAAAATGGGTCTAATATAACATCTCCAATTCTAGATGTTGTGAGTATCGGAATCAACGGAAGATAGTCAGGCATTAATGCTGGATGGTCTACTGAATTATCTAATCTTTGTAATTCAGTTTGTCTAGTTCCAGCATTTGGACCCGAAATAATATCTAACACATTTTGTTCATCAATGAAATCCTTAAACCTTTGGTAATCTCTACTAATTGTATATCCACCCGGAATTCTATCTCTTGTTGAAGAACTTCTATTACTAGGTGCTCTAACTACTCTAATTTCATTGTTTGTTCTTATTCTAAAATCTTGATAAAAGTAATTTTCAGGGTCTTTAACTAAATGAAATATCTTTTCGTAAGTAGGTTGTAATCTCTTTGAGTTTGCTTGTGGTAATGAATTTGTTTTCTTCCATATTATTTCATTCACAATAAACCAACCTTCATTATCACATAACTCTATTAATAATCTTGTTGGAATGATGAGGTTAGCACCTTTATTAAATGTTTCTCCTATGTTGAGGAAAAACGATCCTTCACTCTTTAATACTCTTTTTACATCTCTAAAATGTTTGGCTAGATTCTTAACGAATTGTTGAGGTGTTGATTCGTGTCCTAATTCAGGTTCTCCATCAACACTATTACCATAGTTACGAAGGTTGAAATATGGTGGGCTAGTAAATACCACTTGAACAGAATTTGACTTTACCTCATCCATTTTATGAGATGACTTATTGTAAATAGTGAAATCATCGGAATGAACAGGTTTAAGAGTTCTTTTCTTTTCTAATTTCTTTTCAACTCGTTCTCTTAAAATAGTTCTCATCATATTATGAGCATTACTCGCAGACAGTTCATTTTTAATGATTCGTTCAACAAGTCCTATTTCTTTATTCTTTTCAGATTCTTTCTCAAATTCAACAACATCCATAATTCTTCTTAAACTTGATGCTGATATATCTCCAATTACTTTTGCCGCAATCTCAAATCTATCTCTTCCAATTCTACCAAAAGGATTTCCTCTTTCTTCTTTCATCAAGTCATTTCTAACTCCTTGATTCTTTCCTAGTATTCCTAAAATTGCTTCTGCTTCATTAATAATCTCTCTGGGTGTTTTTCTTCTTTGTTGATTATGAAAAACTATACTTTGTTCTTCATTTTCATTTGTGATAGTTCTAATTGCTTTTATTGTAGTTCGACCAAGGAACATAAAAGCTCTCCATCTTCTATTACCAGAGAGAATCTGATTCTTATCGTTGATTACAATCGGTTCAAGCAAACCAACAAGTTCAATTGTTTTAGCAAGAACTTTAATTTCTTTGCTATTTCTTCTGTAATCATAAATCTGTGCCGATAAAGGGTGTGTAGTCAAATCATTAACATTAACCTCTATAATTTGTTCTACTTCTAATTCTTCTTCTTCCATATTTATAAGTTTTAACTAATCATTAATATCCTACATTATTCTCCAAATATAGGATATAATTATCAAAATAATTATTTTATTGATTTCCAAATAATCTTTCCTTATATTTGCTTAAACATATAAACTTAAAGGTATGCCAAGAAAATTATCAAAGGATGAATCCAAAAAATTAAGAGAGACCAAGAAGAGTGGTGGCTTAAGAAAAGAAACTCGTTTCGGAAAAGAGATTGAATCTCTAAAGAAGGGAGAAGAGTTACTTATTGAAAACCACGAGTGGGATATGAAAACCACTATGTTGGCTTATTACTATGGTAAATTCGCTAAAGGAATTCCAGAAAATCAAAGAACTATTCGTTATGAATCTGTTCAAGGTGGTCTTTTGATTACTAAACTGTAATCATTCATTCTGAATTAAAAAAACTTCCTGTCAATTGATAGGAAGTTTTTTTTTGCCTAAATGAGAACGACGACACTTGTGTGTCGTCTCTTTTTTCACGAGCTAAACTTGTGGTGGGGAGGTTTTTTCTTGCCGGTAATTGGAGTTGTTCGGATGAGTTTATCCCATTACAGATGCTACTCTGCTGGGTCATCTCAAACAATTCTCAATTACCTTTAAGATTTTATCTTGCCGTATAATCATCGTCGTTCACATAGAAACACCATTGTCTATGATTGGGTCAGCCACTTTCGACGGTATATGGTCCGCCTCTATACTTACTCTTCCTAACCTTTATGCCCGAGTCGCACTTTGTATAGTTCCCGTGGTAATGCTTTACAATATAGAAGCCACCGTTATATCAATATCCGTCCTTCTATAAGGTTGTTTTTATTATTTTAATCTTTCCATTCTAATCTTCAATTCGTCTATTTGTATCTTCAATCTCAATATCTCTCTTTTCTTGTAATCATCTTCTAATTTTATCTTATCCTTATTTAACTTTATAGTTCCCTGTAATTTGTTAATCTTTTCAATATCAGCCATTATCTTTTTCTAATTTCTCAATTAATATTTTTTCCATAATTGTAAATAGAACATTTTCAGAATATAGATTCTTGTTATTGTATATCATATTTTGAGAAAGTTTATTTTTTTTTAATTCTCTTTGTATTTTTGACCTTGATGTTCCAATAATTTCTCTCATTGAAGATATATCAAACAGTCTATCGTTTTCTTCTGATATGTATCCTATTACTTTTACTTTCATATTTTCTTTTCAATCTTTTATATTCATTTAGAAGTTCATCAATAATTTCATCGTCAGATTCTTCATCATCAATCGGCTCTTCTTCGTCCTCAAATTCATTCAATTTTTTTACCTTTTTTCTTCTTAATTCATCTGGGTTTTCCTCATCAGGAAATTCAACCTCATCATCATCAGGTAAGCTTTGACCTTGTGATTGAGCAGAATATTTTTCCAATATAAACTTGATGAAATCGGTCTGTAGAAACTTTCTCTTTTTCATTATTTTCATTTGTTTTTTGTGAATTGATTTAATTCAATTCATATCTTATATATCTAGTATGTAATCTGTTTTTTGTAAATGTGGATTCTTTATAGAACTCTCTGCTCTCTAATTGACCCCGCGTATATACATACAAGCACATAATTTAGTTTTGGAATCTGATTATCTGACTATTAATTAGAATAGTCAGATATTTATTTTATAAAGTATTGTTTATCAAATTGTTATAATTATGAATATATGTCCGTGTGGCTATTTCAATCATCCGGAAAAAGAATGCACGTGTGGTTCAGGAGTAGTGCAGCGTTATTTGAGCAAGGTTAGTGGCCCATTGTTAGATCGCATTGATTTACATGTGGAAGTGACTCCGGTTCCGTTTTCACGCTTGCATGAGCAGCGCGCGGGCGAGCGCAGTGTGGGTATTCGCGAGCGTGTTACGCGCGCAAGGGAGCTGCAGTCGCAGCGATTCAGTGAGAGTAAAACGAATTACAATGCGCAGATGAATACGCAGGAGTTGAAGGCGCATTGTGCTTTAGATGAAGCCAGTTCAGAGTTGTTGAAGTTGGCCATGAATAAGCTTCAGCTTTCAGCGAGAGCCTATGAACGCATCTTAAAAGTCGCTCGTACGATAGCCGACTTGGCAGCTTCAGAAAGAATACAAAGCGAACACATTTCAGAAGCCATTCAATACCGAAGTTTAGATCGAGAGAATTGGGGTGGGTGAAAATTCCCTATTTTTATTCCATGAAAAGACTCGTACTCCTTTTTGTTTTTGCTTCACAATTGTTCATGGCGAATGCGCAAGTTCACTTCGCAAAGAATTTTCAAAACGATCCGAAGTTACCTGAATGGGCGAAGCTCATGTATGACGATAGCACCGACCCAATGGTTGTGAAAGCCGCGTATGAAGCGTATTTCAGCGAGCACACTTTCGAGAAGACCGTTCATACGCAATACTACAAACGCTGGGTAAGCACCAACCAAGCACGGTTTTTTTCAGATCGAAATGAAACGGTGAATTCAGAAGATCGCGGAAGCGGCATCTGGAATTACTGCGGACCGAAAGTACATTTCACATCCGATGGAAACTTGACTCCGATTAGCGAACATGCCAACGTTTATTGTCACGATAGAAGCGCCGTGGATAATAACACACTCTACTGCGGGACGGAGTCAGGCGGCGTATACAAAAGCACTGATGCTGGAACTACTTGGGAATTCGTGACAAAGAATTTAATTATCGGAGGAGTGAGCGCTGTACGATGTCACCCTACTGATTTAAACACTGTTCTTTTCAGCGGAAACAATGAAATTTACAGATCCATTGACGGTGGCGTTACTTGGAATATCATTGGTGGTTCTTCCTTTGAGGCCCTAAACATAAACGTTTGGGAATTTCAATTTCACCCCCTTCAACCCAACATTGTATTTGCTGCAACGAATCTAGGTTTGTACAGATCTACCGATACTGGTGATACCTGGACCGAAATACTTCCGAATGAATGCATGACCGTTTCATTCAAACCGAATGATTATTCGGTTGTGTACACTGTTCATTTTGAACCTACAATCGGAATTGCTAAATTCTACAAAAGCACCGACACTGGACTGACGTTCGCGATGAGCGATAACGGTTGGTTTACAGAGAACTCGGGTTTTACAAATGTTGAATTGTTGGGCGGACATATGGCAGTAACCGAAGCTGATCCGAATAGAATTTATGTCGCATTAGCGGGTTACGGAACCTACAACACCAATGTTGAATTGAACGGTTGGATTGGCTTGTACGTGAGTTACGACGGAGGCGATTCTTGGGTGAATAATCACGGAACCATTGGTACACCTTACAATGTGGATACTCATCCAAACCTCATGAACTTCTCTGCCGACGACGGAACATACACCCAAATTCACTACAACACCACCTTGGTGGCTTCCCAGATAAATCCAGACAAAGTTTTAATCGGAGGACTGAATGTTTGGCTCACTGAAGATGCGGGAGCAACGTTCAGTGGTGTGGCCGGATACATTGGCGGACTTCCGAATTACCACGTGGATCAACAGGAATTCAGAATTTACAAAGACAGTCCAACTACCGAAACCATCTGGTGCAGCAACGACGGAGGGATAAATATTTCAACGGATTTTATGCAAACCTTCGACGCGAAGAACTACGGCATTATGGCTGTTAATCTTTGGGGATATGATCAAGGATGGAATGAAGACATTCTGGTAGGCGGACGTTACCACAACGGTAATATGGGCTATTACGAAGCTTACGGGTCGGGCAATTTCTTGGCGCTAGGTGGTGGTGAAGCAGCGACGGGATATGTGAATTATTCAGACGAGAATAAAGTAAGTTTTTCTGATATTGGAGGAAGGGTCTTGCCTGATGCGTTGACGGGAAATCCGACTGGATTCAATGTGAGTTTGTTTCCGAATGAGAGCTATTGGTTTAACGAGAGTTCGCGCATTCTTTTCGATTCGCATTACTTCAATGTGGCTTGGTTGGGTAAAGAGAATAAAATTTACAAGAGTATCAACGGTGGTCAGTCGTGGTCACTTCAATATACATTCGGAACGACAACAACGAATAACGTTATTTGGATTGAACAGTCATACACCAATGCCGACGTGCTTTATGCGCAGCAGCGAATAAGCGGTACTATGAAGCTTTGGCGTACGTTGGATGGAGGCGTTACTTGGAATCAGGTTGCTTTGCCGTTGAATCAAAACAACATGGTGTTCACGTTAGGCAATACACCGGAAGAGTTTTGGTTGGGATATACCAATGCCAACAATTCGCAAAAGGTTTATTACACGAACGATGGTGGAGCGAATTATCAGAACTGGTCTGGAACTGCCATTGGCTCTGATCGAATCTGGTCTGTTTGCGCGCAATTGGGTACGAACGCTGGGGTGTATATTGCTTTGTTGCATGGAAGAGTTCTTTACCGAAATGCAAGTATGACCGAATGGATGGAATACAGCAGCGGACTTCCAGCGGGCACGGAGCCGATTCGAATAGTTCCGTTTTATAGAGACAATGAATTACGTTTAGCAACATGGAATTTGGGAGTTTACGAAGCGCCACTTTTTGAGGCGTCTTCGTTGTTGGTCGATTTCGCCGGTGAACGTGGTACGTATGTTTGTCCGGGTGAAACCATTCACTTCGTAGACCACAGCGTGGCTTCAGCCAATGCAACTTACCTCTGGAGTTTCCCAGGTGCAACGCCCTCAACGAGCACAGAAAAATATCCGACCGTTGTGTATGCTTCAACCGGGGTCTTTGACGTGACGTTAGAATTAACTGATAACGGCAATACGGCTTCAAAAACAAAGCAGGCATATGTGCAATCGACCTTGCCTAACAATGAGTGTGTTTATGAGCCATTCGACAGCGGTGCAATACCAACCGAATGGACGTTCGGTCATAGCACAGGAGGTGGCGATGTCTTTTCAATAAGTGATGCATGCAGTGCGAATGGTTTCGGAACTCACTCAATTACCTTCCCGAATTACTGGGTAGATGTCGTTGGTAATAGAGATGAGCTCATTCTAGAAAAGCAAATTACTTTTTGGAGCGGAGGTACGTGGGTAATTGATTTCGATGTGGCTTATGCAGAATACGGCGGTCAATACACAGATACATTGGCTGTATTATTAAGCTTGGATTGTGGTGATACATGGATAGAGATGTTTGTGAAGGGTGGACAGGAGTTAGCGACTGCACCGAACACTTCAGACTTTTTTATTCCAACTTCCGATCAATGGCGCCCTGAGGAAATTTTCCTTCAGCAATATGTACAGGTAGATGACGAGGTTCTTATAGCGTTTCAAAACAGAGGACATTGGGGGAATAATTTTTACATCGACAATGTCTCAGTGTGCACGATTAATTCGGTTGAAGAAAACGTATTAGAGGATACAAAGTTTTTCCCGAATCCGACATCGAACACTAGCACACTCTCATTCAATCGAGCTGTGGAAATTGAAAAGATTATCGTAACCGATTTAGCAGGAAGAATTCAAAATGTTCCTTCAACCAAGACTTCGAATCAAATCGATTTTAATTTCAGTTCGTTAGCGAATGGCGTTTATGTGATTCAGGTTGAAACGAATTTCGGAACGGTCGTGAAGCGCTTGGAGAAACTTTAATGAAAGGCAGGATTATTCACAAACTCCATATCCGTTAACGTTTTCATGAAGGCAACAAGATCTTCCATTTCTTGCTGAGTCATTCTTCCCTTTACAGCGAAGGATAGGTTAGGGTCAAGGTTAGCGCTGTAGCGGAAGCCCGTGTTGTAATGCTGAACACATTCCAACAAGGTTTGAAATCTTCCGTCGTGCATAAACGGAGCCGTCAATTCAACATTCCGAAGTGACGGTGTTTTAAATTTCCCCCGATCTCCTTGATTCAACGTAATCAGATAACGACCTTCATCTAAAGGTATGCTGTCTAGCCCCGTATTTCGAAATTCGAAATCGCTGAAGGTAGATCCCAGAGAATGACAGTGCGAACAATCGCCTTTTTCCATATCAGTAAAAAGAGACAGTCCGTTAAGCTCTTGCGAGGTAAGAAACGTTTCTCCGCGCATGTACTGATCGTATTTCGAATTGCCAGAAATAAGCGTTCGCTCGAATTGCGCAATTGCGCGCATAATGTTTTGAGAAGAAGCTTCCGCACTGCCGAAAGCGGCTTTGAATAACTCTGGATATTCCGCATGTGCATTTAACTTGGCAACAACGTTCTCCATGGTTTCGTGCATTTCAATGGGATTGGTAATCGGCCCTATGACTTGACTTTCCAATCCGTTCGCTCCACCGTCCCAAAAGAACTTCGTTTGCCATCCGAGGTTAATGAGCGGCATTGCATTTCTCTCTCCTTGTATGCCGTCTATGCCTGTGCTGAACTGAGAGGACTCAGAAAAGCCGGTTTCTTGAAGGTGACAACTTGCGCAGCTTTGCGTGTTATTCGCAGAGAGAATAGGATCGTAAAACAAACGCTTTCCAAGAGCGACACCTTCAACCGTTAGCGGATTGTTAGATGGAATATTCATAGGAGGTAACCCTTGCGGAATGACAAGTGTATACGGCGTTGCAGCAGGTATCTCATCTTCACCTTTGTCGCAAGCAACAAATAGAAGAGGAATTACAAAAAGGATTGCTACAATTATTTTTTTCATTCTTGTAAGAAGACAAATGCACTAGCAGAAAATGCGTTTGGAAAATTCGCACGAAGCGCATTGATCCATGGAATATCTGAAGTGGATATACTTTGGTGATTATTATTTCCTGTAAAGGCTATTGTATTCGGATTGCTATACAATTTATTCAAATCGAATTGAAGTTGAATCACAGATGCATTGCGGTCGACATGAAGATTAAGCGGCAATGAAATCGGAGCTAAAGCGCGATCAGTCCCGTAGTGATAAATAAGCGGTTGTTCGGTTCCAGAGGTGCTAGAAGTAAAATTCCCTTCATGCTTGAAGAAGATGTAACCAGTGTTCCAAGTCCAAATCATGCCGTACATCGGATCTAAATCTCCCGCTTGATCTCCTGAATGGTTGTGAAGAGAATCAACGCCTAAATTGAATTCTAACGCAGTGTAATGTCCATCAGGAATTTCAACATCTCCCAATTCCAAAGAAGAAGGAATTGACTGATCAATGAGTTCATGCGCATACAATTCAACGCGTTCTCCGTTTTCATTCACAAGCGCCATGTGTGAGAAATAGTACTTCAGCAGATATGCGCGATAGTCCTCTCCGGCGGCGTTGGTATATGTGCTGTCTAAATGGAATTCTTCAGTACCGACGAGGTTGCTTACTGCAACACGCGTGTATGATTTGCATTTTGTTCCGGAGTCTTTACGACAAGAAGAAATTACAATAAAACAAACAGCCACAACAAAAAGTGCGAAATTTTTCATACATCAAAAATAACTTAAAAAGTGTTCTACAACTTAATTATGTCGAAATTTGTATGGGATTAATTAAAGATGTAATCATGAGAAAATTTATTGTTTTGTTATTCTCTTTGGTTTTGGTTCATAGGATGAATGGACAAACTCCGTTCAGAGCTGAATCAATTCCGATGTTTCTTGAAAAATCTACAAGTGATTCAATTGCTTGTATAGAAAGGGTAGCGGCCTATTATTTTCATCGAATATTGAATAATTACCGCAAGGAAAAAGGGTTGGTTGAATTGCACTGGAACGATACCTTATGGATTGCGGGGATGAATCATTCAATGTGGATGAGCCGTCAGCATGAGCTTACACATACTGAACGTGCCAAGACTTGGTATTTCACAGGTCGTCGTGTGGAAGACAGGGTGTTGTATGCTAGCGATGGAAACGATCATTTGCGTTGGAGTGCTGAAAACGCTTTGTACAATTCATCAACAAAGGGAAAAGATATTTCTACCATTGCCAGGAATATGGCGAAGCATGCTTTCGAGCAATGGAAAGGCTCTCCGGGCCATAATAAAAATATGTTGAAGGAAAGCAGTCGTGCTCACGGTATAGCATTTGTAATTACTTCCGATCACATTTGGGTAACCGATGTTTTTGCATTTAATGGAGTAGGAAAAGCAAAAATTGAATTTCCAACCTCGGCGATTTTTAAGTTGAAGAAGTTGAAGGTGGAATAAAAACATATGCCCCCGTAGTTTAACAGGATAAAACGGCCGTTTCCTAAACAGCTAATCCGTGTTCGAGTCACGGCGGGGGTATTTTTTTTACCTTTTGTCAATTATTTTATTATTTTCTTAACGCGAGGAGAAATCTTTTTGCGGACTTTTGCGCCATGGAAAAACGTCGATTGGGAATTGAGCGCGAACTATCATGGTTACAATTCAATGAACGCGTGTTGCAGGAAGCGCAAGACAGCCATGTGCCCTTGCTCGAACGCTTAAGATTTTTAGGGATTTTTTCGAGCAATTTAGATGAGTTTTTTAAGGTTAGATTCGCAACCCTACGTCGTGAATTAAAATCGCTTCGTAAGAGTAATTTCTCTGCGGCAAATGCACAGAAGAAACAACTCGAAATTATTCACGACCGTGTAATTGAGCTGCAACTGAAGTTCGATGCAACATTCGAAAGCACCAAAGGCGCCTTAGCTTTGAACGGCATTCATTTTAAAAATGAAATTCAAGTTAATCCCGAGCAAAAGGAATTTTTAGAAACGTATTTTGAGGAAAACGTTCGTCACCATATTATTCCGATCATGCTCAAAACGCGAGGAAATATTCCTCCGTTGAACGACAACGAATTGTATTTAATTGTAGACATCAATACGAGAAGTAAGGAAAAGGTTCATGCCTTAATCGAGGTGCCTACGGCAATTCCGAGATTCGTTACTTTGCCAACGACAGATGGTTCTGTAAATGTGATTATGCTGGAAGACATTATCCGTCTGCATCTTAGAAAGATTTTTAGTGTTTTTAAAGTTGCTTCTGCTAAGGCCTACGACATTAAAGTGGTAAGAGATGCTGAGTATGAAGTGGAGCAGGATTATTCGAAAAGTGTTTTCGATAAAATCTCGAAGAGCATTCAGCAACGCGACAAAGGGGAATACGTTCGATTGAATTTCGATCGTAAATTACCAGAGGAACTTCTAACGTTCTTATTGACGAAAACTAGGATTAAGGACGCTGAGAATATTATTCCTGGTGGGAAATACCACAACAAGCGCGATTTCTTAAAGTTTCCGGCTTTCAATAGACCGGATCTGAATTTTGCACCATCGCCTCCGTTAACTCATGTCCTTCTTGCAAAATCGCAGAATATTTTAGATACGGTTGCTAAGCAAGATTTTCTTTTACATTATCCATATCAAAAGTTTGCGCATGTTCTTGATATGCTTCGCGCAGCGGCTATTGATCCGCTGGTTCGCACAATTCGGATTACTATGTATCGGATTGCCAGTGATTCGCATATTCTGCACGCCTTAATTAACGCTGCGAAGAATGGAAAGCGTGTGGTAGCCGTTGTTGAAGTTCAAGCGCGCTTCGATGAAGAACACAACATTGAAATTACACGTCTATTGCAAGATGCAGGTGTAGAAGTAATTCCAGGTGTACCAGGGTTGAAGGTGCATTGTAAAATTTTCCAAATTAGTCGTAAGATCAACGGAAGAACCGAGCGAATTACACACATTGGAACAGGTAACTTTCACGAAAAAACAGCGAATATCTATTCCGATATTACCCTGCTTACGGCGCATTTGGAAATAGGTAGAGAGGTTAGAAAATTGTTCGAGTTTTTTGAAGCCAATTTCCACCGACCTATTTTCAAGCATTTGCTTGTCTCTCCCTTCAACACACGCCGGAAATTGATGGAATACATTCAGCGCGAAATGAATTTTGCCAAAAAGGGAAAACACGCTTCTATTGTTATCAAAGTGAATAATTTAATTGACGAAGCAATAATTAAAAAATTGCTAGATGCAGCAGAGGCGGGGGTTGAGATTTCATGCATTATTCGTGGCGTTTGTCTCCTTCAACCTTCAACAAAAAAGCAGAAAAAGAATATTCACATGCGCAGTATAATCGGACGTTATTTGGAACACGCCCGCTTATTTGTATTCAATAACGGAGGTGACGAAGTAATTTTGTTCGGAAGTGCAGATTTAATGACCCGTAATTTAGATTTCCGTGTAGAGGTTACAACGCCTGTATACAACAACACGTTGAAAGCAGAAATAAAGACTTGGCTCGAGATTCAATTGGCTGATACAACAAAGGCAAGATCTCTTCACAACGGTGAAATCAATAACTATATTTGTCCGCTTGACTCCGAACATTTAAAGGATAGCCAAGTTGAATGGAAAAAATATTTGGAAGCGAAGTCAGCGAAATTTTAATTAGAAAAATAGTAATAAGTGAGATTAGCAGCAGTTGATATTGGCTCGAATGCCATTCGTTTGTTCGTTGCAGAAGTGTTTTACGACGAGGGGAAAATAGAAATAGATAAAATAAGTCATACCCGAATACCTATTCGGTTGGGTGAAGATGTTTTTACATTCGGAAGAATATCTGAAAAGAAAGAGCAACAATTGACTCAAGTGCTTTCGGGTTTGGGATTAATTATTCAATCCTTAGAAGTGACGAATTACCGCATTTGTGCCACAAGTGCTGTGCGCAGTGCAGAAAACGGTTTAGAGGTAGTTCAGGCCATTCAGGCCAAAACAGGGCTAGTAGTAGACGTGCTTTCAGGTGCTGAAGAAGCAGATATTATTTTTGGAAACTTCGAGCAACAAGAATTACCTAAGTCTAAAAATTATTTGTTCATTGATGTTGGTGGTGGAAGCACAGAATTAACCATTATTGAAAATTTCGAACGCAAGCACAGTCAATCGTTTGAAATTGGAACGGTTCGCATGCTCATTAACGAGCAGGAAAAAATCCCGAAAGTTATTTCACAGTGGCTGAAAGAAAATTTGAATTCAAACTTGAATTACGAAGCCATTGCCACCGGTGGAAACATAAGCTCGGCCTTCAAAATGCTCGAGAAGAAACAACGTGAACCCATTGCGGTGAAGGAACTCGAGACCCTGCTTCGTGCCCTTTCTAAACTTTCTACGCATGAGCGCGTGAAGAAATACGCCATTCGTCCCGACCGCGCAGATGTAATTGTTCCTGCGCTGAATCTGTACACACAGGTAGCGAACTCGGCAAATATTGAAAAAATATTCGCTCCGAAATTCGGCTTGGCCGACGGTATCGTTCTGAAAATATTCAAGTCGCTCTAAGATCCGGCTCAACTTTCTCCAAGACTCTTGTATTTTCGCTTTATGAACGCGAAAACTGTAGAGAATTCAATTACTACCATTACCGAACTAATGGTGCCGGCATACGCTAATTTTAGCGGTAAAGTACACGGAGGTATTCTTCTTTCAATTATGGATAAAGTGGCTTATGTGGCCGCTGCAAAACATTCTGGAGGCTATTGCGTTACCGTTGCGGTGGAAGGAGTAGAATTTTTAAATCCTGTTGAAGTGGGCGAACTCGTTTCGTTCAAAGCGTCTGTGAACTATGTAGGAAATACAACCATGATTGTCGGCATTCGCGTTGAATCGCTCAATCCGAAAACAGGTGTTGTGAAGCATACCAATTCGTGCTATTTCACCATGGCTGCGAAAGATGAAGCAGGTGCCCTTGTGCAAGTGCCCGAACTTATCTTGGAAAGTGAAGATCAGATTCGAAGATTTTGTGAAGGAAGAGTACTGCGCGATTACTCCAAGAAAAAGCGCGATTTGCTGAAGTCAGATTTGAAAGGCTTGACCTACGCTCAGCTAATTGAACAGTGCGACGAAGAGCGTTGCATAGTTAACTTGAAAGATTAATTTTCCGAATGCGATCGCTGCTCATTCTATTCTTTTGCGCACTTTCGCTTCATTCCTTGGCTCAATCGAAAAGGACCACTGTTCTTCTTCCAAATGTTAATTGTATTTCGCTCGACACCTCCATCGTTCGTCCAAGTTCCATTCAAGTCATTCATAAAAATGAAATCTTAAAATCAGGTTATCGATACACTGTCCATGCTCAAATGATTTTACGCGATACGCTGCTGAACGATACGCTGGTGGTACAGTTTGAAACGCTTGACATTCCTTATAAATCGTTTTCTCAAAATCATACCCCCCAGGACAGTGAACGCGATGATCTTCAGTTCGGTTCCATTCAGGCACCCAGGGCAGAGCGTTCGTATGACGCTATTCAAAAGAGCGGTTCCATAACGCGCGGTGTGTCCATTGGTAATCAGCAAGACCTCGGCGTTCAATCTTCCCTCAACCTTCAGCTTACAGGAAAAATAGCCAACCGCTTTCAATTGCTCGCTTCCATTTCCGACAACAATATTCCCGTTTCTGCTTCTGGAAGCACGCAGCAATTTCAAGAGTTCGATCAGGTATTCATTCAACTTACAGATAAACGAAACAAGATCATTGCAGGAGATTTTACGCTGCCTCTTCGAACGCATTACTTCATGAAATACACCAAGCGCGGTTTGGGTGTATTCGTTCAAAATACCAGTGAAAGAAGAGCAGAAGGAATTTTGAAAAGTGAAGCTTCCGTTTCTATTTCGAAGGGTAAATTCAATCGACAAAGTATTCAAGGGATAGAAGGAAGTCAGGGTCCTTATCGCTTGCAGGGTGCGCAAGGGGAGACCTACATCACTGTTCTCGGTGGTACAGAAGACGTTTACATCGATGGAAAGAAACTCATTCGTGGACAAGACCAAGATTACCTCATCGACTACAACACAGCCGAAATTATTTTCACTCCTCGAAATCGAATCACAAAAGACAAACGTATTGTCGTTGAATTTCAATACAGCGACCGTCAGTATGCACGTCCTTTAATCACCACCGATTTCGAATACACCACGAAGAAAGGAACAACGTACGTTCAGTTTTTTCAGGAGCTCGACGCGAAGAATCAACCGTTACTTCAAACGCTAACTGCCGAAGACCGCTTGACACTCGCGCAAGCGGGCGATGCATTTTCTGCTGCAACGGTAAGCGGAATAGATAGTACAGGATTCCAATCAGATCGCGTTATGTACGCGCAAGTAGATACGCTTTCATTCACAAATGTTTTAGTTTATTCAACAGATGCAACTGTCGCCGTCTTTACCGCGAATTTTACGTTTGTTGGAAATGGGAACGGCAATTACATTGAAAACGGATTCTCTTCTTACGGAAAAGTTTTCAAGTGGGTAGCCCCTATAGACGGTATAAAACAAGGAAACTACGAACCCGTTCAACGACTTACCGCACCGCGAAAGCAGCGCATGGTAGTAGCAGGACATACCGCGAAATGGGGAACTGAAAAGAATGCTTGGACCATGAATGTGGAAGGCGCTTATTCCGATGTCGATGCCAATACATTTTCCAATTTGAACGATCGGAACAATCAAGGCTTTGCAATGAAGGCCAATGTAAAAGAAAAAATATCAAGAGGGAAGGAAGGCCGTACTTGGCTCTGGGAGCTGAATACAGAGAATCTGTCTTCAACTTTTTCACGCATTGAGCGTTTTCGAGAAGTTGAGTTTGAACGAAATTGGAACGTGCAAACCATTTTAAGAAACGGCGAGAGTGAATGGATTTCCGAAGCCAAAGTGAGTCGTCAAATTGAAGCAGGAAAGCACATCACCGTGAGTGGAGCGCATTATGAAATTGGAAATATTTTCGAAGCGAACAAAGCAAAAGTTTTAGTTAACGCGAACGTATTTGAACGCACAAAAATTCAAATCGACGCTTCTGCTTTGGAAACCACCGGTGCAGTTGCTTCTTCCTTCATTCGCCAGAAGGCCCATCTGTACAGGGAAGGCAAGCGTTTTACTTTTGGAATTCGCGATGAGCAAGAGCTTAACACGTTTGCTGTTGCTCAACAGTCGTATAAGTTTTTTGACGGTGAAGCGTACTTCCGTTCAACGGATACTACGCATCGTGCATTCAAATTATTTGTTCGAAATAGAAAAGATCATGCGTTCATCGTTAACGGTGTGACGCCCATTTCAACCGCGAATAATTACGGAATTGAATTTCGAAACACAACCAAGGGAGGAAGTTATTTCGCAGTCACTGCGAGTAACCGACAATTGATTTCGCTGAACAGTTTAGCGCTCATTAAACCTCTGAGTAGTTTATTAGGTCGGATTGAATTTCGCACACCTCAGAGTAAATGGATTCAGATGAATTTGTTCTACGAAACATCGAGTGGTTTGGAAGCGAAGCAAGCATTCATTTACGCTGAAGTGCCCGCAGGACAAGGCGTGTACGTATGGAACGACTACAACGATAACGGAGTTAAAGAACTTTCAGAATTTGAAGTGGCGGCCTTTGCTTACGAAGCAAACTATGTTCGCTTGCCTGTTCAAACAACAGAATACCAAAGCATCTACACGACATCTTTCACTTCTTCTTTGAATGTGAATCCACGTCAATTGAAAAACAAAAACACATTTTTGTACAACACCCTGAAGTCATGGAGTACGCAGTTAATGAGTCGTGCAGAACGTAAATCAACCTTCGGAGGATTGGAACATATTTCACCTTTGTACGACAATGAAACTTATTTGGTTTCTGCTGGAAATGTGTTGCGCGGTACGTTGTTTTATCGCAAGTCAGATCCGAACTTCAGTGCCGATTTCACCACGCAACAAGTCATGAACAAGGCGTTTCTTCTTTCTGGTTTTGAAACACGTGTTGAGCAATCGCAAGTGCTGAATTTCAGAAAGTCCGTTGAATCGAGTACGCAAGTTTTACTTCAAGTAACTTCAGGAAAAAAGGAAACATCATCTGATTTTTTAGCTACGCGAAACTTCACTTCCTCATACATAACTGCTACTCCTTCGTTCGCGTTTCAACCTACAACCTACAAACGATTTGCGGTTTTAGGAGAACTTGCAATTAGAAGCGGAAACGCAAGCGAAACAACTTTCAACGCACGAAGTCTTTCCCTTGGCGCAGACGGGCAAGTGGAAGCCAAGAACGGACAACTCTTCAAAAGTGAAGTGAAGTATATACGCATTCAGTTTGAAGGCGATGCAACGGGACCCGTCGTGTATGACGCGTTAGGCGGATTGCAAGCGGGAAACAATCTAACAATTGCTTGCGCATGGCGAAAAACAATCAATCAGAATTTACAACTTTCGTTGAATTACAACGGAAGAAAAAGTGACGGACGAGATATCGTTCACGCCGGAAATATGAGTGTGCGTTTGTTGTTTAACTAAACCACATCATAATCTCTTCCAACTGCGCAGCAGGAACATCGAGCTTATTCTTCTTGCGGTATTGATTCAAGTTTTGGTGCAAAGCTGTTGGTTTGGTTTCTTTCAATTTATCCAATGAAAGGAATCCCATGCTTACGATAGCATCGATCCAATGCGCTTCAATGCCCTTCGCTTCGAAAGAAGCAAGATCAGGACCTTCTTGTTTCTTCTCTGGACGCATTTGCGGGAAGAATAAAACTTCTTGAATGCTTTCGTTGTTGGTCATCATCATAACCAAGCGATCTACACCAATACCCATTCCTGAAGTAGGCGGCATACCGTATTCCAACGAACGCAAGAAATCGTAGTCAATGAACATCGCTTCATCATCGCCGCGCTCCATAAGGCTCGCTTGCTCTTCGAAGCGTTCGCGTTGATCAATAGGATCGTTCAATTCAGAATAGGCGTTCGCCAATTCTTTTCCGTTCACCATTAATTCGAAACGTTCTGTAAGTTCAGGATTTTCGCGGTGACGCTTACACAAAGGCGACATCTCTACAGGATAATCTGTAATGAATGTTGGTTGAATGTAGTGCTTCTCGCACATCTCACCGAAGAGGGTATCAATGAGTTTTCCTTTTCCTAAATTTTCTCCAGCTTCTAAACCTAACTCCAAACACTTCGCACGAAGCTCGCCTTCAGACTTTCCAGTAATATCGAACCCAGTATACTCTTTAATCGCATCGGTCATGGTAACGCGTGCGAATGGAGCCTTAAAGCTTAATGTTTTTTCTCCGAATTGAACTTCAGTTTTTCCAAGTGCTTCCACCGCAACATGCTCAAGCATTTGTTCGGTGAAATTCATCATCCAGTTGTAGTCTTTGTAAGCTACATAAATTTCCATCACCGTAAATTCTGGATTGTGTGTGCGATCCATTCCTTCGTTGCGGAAGTTTCTGCTGAATTCATAAACACCGTCGAAACCGCCAACAATCAAGCGCTTCAAATACAATTCATTCGCAATACGCAAGTACATGGGAATGTCGAGCGAGTTGTGGTGTGTAATAAACGGACGAGCTGAAGCTCCTCCGGGAATAGCCTGAAGTACTGGCGTATCAACTTCCAAATATCCTTTGTCGTTAAAGAAATTACGCATGGCGTTCACAATCTTGGTGCGCTTCACGAAAGTGTCTTTCACTTTCGGATTCACAACAAGATCTACGTAGCGCATCCGGTAGCGCAATTCAGGATCGGTAAATGCGTCGTAAATATTTCCATCTGCATCGGTCTTCACCATTGGAAGTGGCTTCAACGATTTAGCAAGAACTTTTAATCCTGAAACGTGTATTGAAACTTCACCCAATTTCGTGGTGAACAACGTTCCTTCAACACCCACGAAATCGCCGTAGTGGAGGAGGTGACGAACAACTTCTTGGTAAAGCGTTTTGTCTTCACCTGGACACAATGCATCTTGATTGATGTACAATTGAACTCTTCCGGTTGAATCGATAAGATCCGCAAAACCCGCCTTTCCTTGAATACGCTGATTCATTAATCGTCCGGCAACAATAACCTGTTTACCCTCTTCGTAGTTCGCCTTTATTTCTTCGGCGTTTGAAGTGGTAATAAATTCTTCAGCAGGAAAAGGCTCAATGCCTAGCGCGCGCAATTTTGCGAGTGCTTCTCTGCGTACAATTTCTTCAGGGGAAAGATTCAAATTCATGAACGCGAATTTAGCACAATTACGAACTCGCCCTTCGGTTCGTGTGTGCTGAAATGCGCTAAAAGTTCAACAAGGGTTCCGCGACGTGTTTCTTCGAATTTCTTCGATATTTCGCGGGAGACAGAGCATTGACGGTCTTCACCACAGAATTTTATTAACTGTTCTAAGCATTTCACCATGCGGTGTGGAGACTCGTATAGGACTGAAGTGAAGGGGTTTTCAGCTATTCGCTTAAGTTGTGTTTCTCTTCCTTTTTTTTGTGGAAGGAACCCTTCAAAAATAAATTTATCGGTTGGAAGTCCGCTATTCACAAGTGCCGGAACGAAAGCCGTTGGGCCTGGAAGGCATTCAACAGGTACGTTGTTTTGAATGCATGCACGAACCAACAAAAATCCAGGGTCTGAAATTCCAGGAGTTCCTGCATCGGAGATAAGCGCTACTGATTGCGATTGCTGAATGCGTTCAATAATGTGATCGAGTTTTTGGTGCTCGTTGTGTTGGTGGAAGGCCACCAGCTGTTTAGAAAATTCAAGGTGATGCAACAACCGAACGCTCACTCGGGTGTCTTCACACAAAATGAAATCGCACTCCTTCAATACGCGAATAGCACGCAGCGTAAGGTCTTCAAGGTTTCCAACAGGAGTGGGGACTACGAATAGCTTCATGCCATGTAGCGTCTGTTCACGAGATCTGTGAAGTCTTTCGAAGCCATAGAATCTGGATTCCAGCTGTACTTATCTTTCAAAGCTTGAAGAATACGCACGGCCTCTTCGCGATTGGTATTGTTCAATTTTTCTAACGTCACTTCGTATTCTTGGTTATTTCCTTTGAACAAATCTTTACAGAATTGGAAACGCTGATTCAATGAAATATTCTTCTTCAAATCGCTAATCGGAGAACCTTCTAATTTCTTTGCAATGCTTGCTTGTTGGTTCGCATTTTCTTTGAACGTGTCGTTCAACGAAACCATAGGTTTCACATCACCCTTCGGAGCTTCTTCAACAGGCGCCTCTGTAACTACCGTCATCACCGGCGTTTCAGCAACCGGCTCATCATTCGGTATCAACTGAAAAACAATCTCTTCATCATCACCCTCATCTTCAATCTCCTCCTCCTCTTGCGAAGCATCTTGTGCAACATCTTCCGCAGGATCTTGCTCCGCAACCTGCTCCACCTCCTTGATGGCATCAATCAAATTGACTTGATTTACCAACTCAACAGGAGTTTGAGCAATGGGCGTAGTATCGATTTTAATGGGCTCAACGGTCTCTAGCACAGCCTGCATTTTTTCAGCAGGAGTTATGGTTTCGGTGAAAGCTTTGAAACGAAGAACGATAAGTTTTTCGTAGAGTTCACTGCATAACTCAACCAGATGCTGCGTTTGTTCTGGCGACATTTTTCCAGAAAGCAGTTCGTTAATGTTGTTGTGAAGGTCGTCTGAAAGTTCTTTCAAGCCCATAGCGTTTTCCATAGTACAAATTGTACTTCAAAAATAAACTCCCAATGCTTTCCTTTTCAGGAAGTATTGGGAGTTATTAAGAGAGGAAAGTGAACACTTGCCTCTTCTGAAAGTTGAAATTAGTTTCCTTCGGTTTCTTCCTTTGGAATTTCAGGATAGACAACCAAAGCACAATCTCCAGGAGCTGCAAGTAATTCAGCGTCTAATGTTTCTGGAGCAACCAACAATTGGTTTGCAATTTTATTGGTAGGATCTAGTTGCAACACCTTATTCCAAGCCGACTTCGAACAGTTAATGTCGCCCATGTTACCGTAATACAATCCAAGGTATTGGTATGCTTCTGCCAAATTCTTTTTGTTCTTTTCAATGATAGCAGGATCTTGTCCAACCAAAACAATTCCTTTCTCGTAGAAAGGCTTCGCCAATCCTTGTGCCGGGTTCGTTTCAGTTACTGCTGCAAGGTCAATTTTGTTCTGACATTTTCCAACCCAGAACCAAGCCTCAGGATAACGCGCAGAACTTCTACGGAATGTTGTGTCTGCCAATACGTATTGTTGAGAGAAATAGTACATCTGCCCTTGAATGAATTGGTCCTTTGCATCTGCTCCCAATTTAACCATTTTCTTCTCGTACCAGTCTGCAGCCTTACTGTATAGTTTAATGCGAAGTGCTTCGTTTTCTTTTCCTTTCGAAGCAATTGCTTTGTTCGTGTAGATTGTGGCAATTTCATTATAGCCATCGGTGTATTCTGGGAAAAGCTCGATAGCTTTTTCTAAATACACAACACCGAGACTATCTTGTCCTAATCCAACACAAATTTTGCTGTAGTTAACGTAATCCGAAACGTCTTGGTTTTTCACATCTTGTTTAGCGAAATAAGCATCCATGAAGCTTTTCGCATCGGTGAAATTTTTAAGTTCTAAGTAAGAGTATCCCAACACACGATTCAACGTGTGATTGTCTGGGTTACAAGGCATAGCAGCATTTACTTCAGTGATTGCGCGGTCATAATTTTTAGTTAAGTAGAAGAACGACGCATAACGTTGTTGAACACGGCAAGAGTTATTCAACTCAAGGTATTTTGCGTAAGCTTCAATAGCTAGATCGAACAATCCGCGATCTTTCAAAAGTTCAGCTTTTTCGCGGTAAGAAGGTGCAAATGTTGGATCGGTAGCGATAGCCTCATTGAAAAATCTCAATGCTTCTTCATTGTTTTTCGCGCCACGGTACAATTTAGCCTTACGATATAAAGCTGGAACATATTTCGAATCCAATTCCAAACACTTGTTGTATTGTGTAATCGCTTTCGATTGGTCGTTAACTTCTTTGAAACTGTTGTAGTCTCCAAGGGTTAGTCCAAGTTGAAGAGCGATGGCTTTATTTTCAATTTGAATTTCAGCTAATGCGTCTAAAACAATTTTTGCTGCAGCAAGATTTTTCGAATTTTCTGCAATGTTTGCCGCCGCAATTCCGATATAAGTCATGTATTTTAAGTCTTTGCTAGCTTTGTTTTTCTTGTTGTCAACAATGCCGCGTGCTTTTGCGAAATAGGTTTCGGCCTTTCCTCCTTTTCCTTCACGCAATTCAATTTGACCTAAACCAATGTAGTTTAATGGGAATAGAGAATCGGCCTTAACACCAGCCAAAAATGCTTCTCTTGCTTCAGATGTTTTGGTAGCATCAATGAATTTACCATCGATTGCCCATTCCAAATAGTTGAATCCATCAACAGCGAATTTTTCAGCGCTGTTTGGCATTCCAGCCAAATCACGAAGCGCTTTTTCGTAACGCTCGTTCAAGGTAGATGTACGAATTGGATCGAATGCGGGATCCAGCTCAAGCGGGGCTGATTTCTGCGCTGTGCATGATAGAAGTAGCAGATTTGCTACGATGATTGTGAATAGGTTTTTCATATACATGTTTACTTATTTCAGGTTTAATCTTTGATTCTAATTACTCTTGTTGGCGACGTAGCAGCAACCATGCCCATTTTGTGAATGATGAGCTGACCTTTCTCTCCGTTAAGGAAAGAAATGAATCCTGTTCCTACTGTTCCTTTCAATCCCGTGCG
This sequence comes from Chryseobacterium gleum, assembly GCA_945881835.1. Taxonomy (GTDB): domain Bacteria; phylum Bacteroidota; class Bacteroidia; order Flavobacteriales_D; family Sanyastnellaceae; genus CAIZGX01. The sequence continues at coordinate 26,332 of CAMCVP010000004.1, forward strand.
AATGGCATAGACATCGCGCGTGAACGGATAGCTCTTGTCGAATACGTAGGCTTGGAAGGGATATCTCACACGCTCCGGATGGTCGGTTAGGGTGTTATTCAAAATACCTACGACATCAATTTTTTCTCTGAATGCTTTGGTAACCTTGTCTTCGGGATCCGTAATCCAACTTACCGAAATAATTCCAATGGCTCCCGGATTGTCATGCACATAATTGATAACCGCTGCGGTGCTATCCATGGCAAAGAAGTTCGCAGGCATTCCACCTCCATTCAAAAAGTTCTCTTGCACATAACGTGCGTTACACGACCCGTTGTGATCGAAAATAATTCGGATATCTCCGTTTTTGTTGGAAGGGTTGATCTGACTCCAGTTGGTTATTTGTCCGCCTAGAACTTGTTTCGCTTGATCAAGGGTTAAAACAGAATCTTGATTGTCCTGATGAATAATAAGTGCAATAGCGTCTGTAGCAATTTTCACCGACTCTGGTAAGCGTTGCTTTGAAGCAAAGAAATCCAATTCAGCTTGTGTAAGCGGACGATTGATAATAGCCGCTTGAATGCTGTCTGCAAGTAACAAGCGAATGATTTCCTCTTCCGTTGAATAGGTAGGTTTAATTTTCGCTTTGTCATAAATCTGCTCGTAAACTGGAATTTGAGACTGTACCATGAGGCTGTAACTTTCGTCAACGCCAATTTTCAACTCACCTGAGGAAATACCTTGAGCCGATTGGTCGTAGTTCCCGCAACTCGCGAGCAACGCACCAAACAATGCTATGAAGAATGTTTTTTTCATTTTGTGGTTTCCTCTGATTTTAGTTGTTTCCACGCTAGTTGAACTCTTCTTGCACGCATTGCTGCATAAAGGAATAGCACAAGTGCAAACCAATATTTTCTTTGGCCAGGTAAGGTATTGTCTAACGCGTTGGAGGCCACACAAAAGATGGCCATTCCAACGAAAACTACTACCATAATTATTTGGCTTATCAGCAAGGGCTTTTTCAGCATAGGGTGCAAATTTAATCGTTTACAAGTGAAAATTGAATAGGAATAGTTTGTTTTACACTAACGGACGTATTTCCGCTACGACCGGGGATCCAATTCGGCATTTTTTGAATGGCTTTTACCGCTATTTTATTCAACTCGTCGCCGTTCTCAATACCACGTTCAACAGACACTCGCGAGATGCTTCCGTCTTCTTCAATTACGAATGAAACGTACACGGTTCCTTCGATTCCGAGGTTCTTCATTCGCTCAGGATAGTAAATATTTTCTTGAAGGAATGCGTAAAGTTCAGACACACCTCCCGGGAATTCGGGCATGAATTGAGCGAATGTTTTGAAATTGTTATTTTTTTTCTTTTTCACGGTGGTCGTGTCCACCTCGAAATTAGGATCCTCCGGAAATCCGAAAAAATCGTCATCGTCGCCACCGAGACCAATTCCACCAAAACGACTAAATACGTTCGTTTTCTTGGTGGTGTTATCCACTATGTTTACAGTTCGGTTTTCGGCGCCACCCCCTTGTGCTTTCTGCACGAGCGAATGTTTCTTCGGTTCCTTTTTAGGTTGGATTTTTATCTCGTCTAACCGAACCGTAGCCAATTGCGTCATCTGCACTTCAGGAGCTTTCTTCTCAATGGCTTTGTTGGAAAGGGTTAGCGCGAAGAGGAATCCAGAAACTAAGCAAATGCCCATGGCCGTGGAGAGTAATGTTCGGCGGCCGTAGTTTTTACGAAGCGTATAGGCGCCATACATTTTGTTGCGGGTTTCAAACACTACTTCATCGAGTGTTTTGAAAAGGTTGCGAGTCGTTTTCATAACTGTTGTTTTCTTTTTCAAACGAGTTATTGCTCTGCTATGGTCTGTTGAAGGGCTATCTTTGACATTCATTTCCATCTATAAATTTCCTTTCTATGAAAGTCAAATTGTTGCTTATTTGCCTACTTGTTTTTGCTGAAACTCAAGCGCAGCGGACAAAATTTCTTGTTTCAAATGGAAAAAAATTACCACTGCAAGAATTCGTGGTGAATGGAGAATATGAGGCTAGGCTTCCTTTTATCTTATTTCTGCACGGTGCTGGAGAGCGTGGAAGTGATAATGTAGCCCAAACAAAGGTGGGTTTACCTGTGCTCATGCAAACGTTGAAGGCCGCAGGTTTGGAACATTACGTCTTGTGGGCGCCGCAATGTCCGAGCGATCAACGTTGGACAGATGTCGATTGGAAAGCCATTGAGCATACCATGAAGAAGAATCCCACTTGGCCTATGCAGGTTTTGATGAATGGAATTGATTCGCTTGTGTTGAACTCTACAATGATTGATACCACGCGCATGTACATTGTTGGATTAAGCATGGGTGGCTACGGAACTTGGGAATACATTGCACGTCAGCCTTATCGCTTTGCAGGTGCTATGCCGGTTTGCGGGGGTGGAGATATTGCACAAGCGAAGAATAATACGCAAACCGGCGTATGGGCCTTTCATGGAAAGGCCGATAATGTTGTCCCCTATGAGAACTCAGTTCGCATGGTGAACGCAACAAAAAAGGTGAACACGAATGTTCACCTCATTTCTTATCCAGACGTCAAACACGATAGCTGGAACAAAGCTTTCGGGGAAAAGAAAATCGTTCGCGATTTCATTTCAACACGAAAGAAATAAATGCTATTATCCGAGCTGTTCTTTAATCGCCGCGATCTTACTTAACGCGTCAGATTGTTTTTTCCTTTCACCTTCTAAAACGGCTGCCGGTGCGTTGTTTACGAAGCGTTCATTCGAAAGCTTTGCCTCAACTGACTTCAAGAACCCTTCGAGGTAAGCCAACTCTTCTTTCATCTTCGCTTGCTCGGCTTCAACGTCTACAGATGCTGTGTATGGAATGAAATATTCAACTCCGTTTACCATGAAACTGAATGAAGGGTTCATCTTTTCAGACACTTCGTTCAATTCAGTGATGTTACACAAATGCTTGAACGCTGCATCAAACGAAGAATTTCTGTTTGCTGTTTTCATGAATGAAACAACCAAGGCTTCTTTGTTCGGAAGGTTTTGCTTTTTGCGAACGTTACGTACTTCAGTCACCAATTGCTCAAACTCTTCAAATTCTTTTTGAATGTTCGCATCGAAGGTTTTTGCTGCAGGCCAATTCGAAATACAAATCATTTCCGATTCGCTCTTCCAAGAGTCCATGTGCTGCCACATTTCTTCCGTTAGGAAAGGCATAAACGGATGTAACACTTTCAATAAATTTTGGAAAATATCAAGCGTGTCGTTGTATGTTTTCGAATCGATTCCTTTACCGTAAGATGGCTTGGCCATTTCCAAGTACCAAGCACAGAAGTCGTCCCAAATTAATTTGTACGTCTGCATCAACACCTCGCTAATACGGAACTTGTCATAACCGTCTTCCATTTCAGCAAGCACTTGCTCGAAGCGATTGTTCATCCACTTCACAGCAATGGCAGAAGATTCAGGTTGCTCCAACGAAGCATCGATCTTCTCTTCCCAACTCTTCACCAAACGGAAAGCGTTCCAAATTTTATTGGCGAAATTTCTTCCTTGCTCACACAACGACTCGTCGAATGGAAGATCATTTCCTGCAGGAGAAGAAAGCAACATTCCAACACGAACACCGTCTGCTCCGAACTGTTGCATGAGTTCAATCGGATCAGGTGAGTTTCCCAACGACTTGCTCATCTTTCTTCCTTGCTTGTCGCGAACGATACCGGTGTAGTACACGTTTTTGAACGGGAAGTTTCCAACGTATTCATATCCTGCTACAATCATTCTTGCAACCCAGAAAAACATAATCTCTGGAGCCGTCACTAAATCGGCAGTAGGGTAGTAGTAGTCTAATTCTTCTTTCGAATAGAAACCGTCGAACACACTAATAGGCCACAACCACGAGCTGAACCAAGTGTCTAACACATCGTCGTCTTGCTTCAAATCTGCAGCACTCCATGAAGCGCCTTTGGATTGAAACTGTGCAACCGCATCTTCGATATTTTTCGCAACTTCAAAACTTCCGTCAGGTGCGTAGAACGCCGGAATGCGATGTCCCCACCACAATTGACGCGAGATACACCAGTCTTTGATGTTCTCCATCCAATTACGATAGGAGTTCTTGAATTTCGGAGGGAAGAAGCGAATGGTGTCGTTCATGACATTTTCCAAAGCAGGCTTGCTCAGGTCTTTCATGTCAACGAACCATTGCAACGACAACCGTGGTTCAATAACCACATCTGTACGTTCTGAATATCCAACTTTATTGAGGTGCTCTTCCGTCTTGGCTAACAATCCGGCTGCATCTAAATCTTTTGCAATTTGATCACGAACGGCGAAGCGCTCTTGACCTACATACATGCCTCCTGCTTCGGAAATGGTTCCGTCTGCGTTCATCATGTTAATGACTTCCAATTGGTATTTTTCACCCAACATAAAGTCGTTTTGATCGTGCGCAGGAGTTACTTTCAAGCAACCCGTTCCGAATTCTATTTCAACATATTCATCTGCAATTACCGGAACAGCGCGGTTCACCAAAGGAACAATTACTTTCTTTCCGTGAAGGTGTGTGTAACGCTCGTCTTTCGGATTTACGCACACAGCGGTATCGCCTAGAATGGTTTCAGGACGCGTAGTTGCAACGGTTAAGAATTCGTTGGTTCCTTCGATCTGATATTTTAGGAAGTACAATTTCGATTGTATTTCCTTGTGTATTACTTCTTCGTCTGACAGGGCGGTAAGGGCAGCAGGATCCCAGTTGATCATGCGCTCGCCGCGATAGATTTTTCCTTTTTTATGAAGGTCAATGAAGCAGTCGATTACGCTTTCATAATATTTCGGATCCATGGTGAAGCGCGTGCGATCCCAATCGCAGCTGGCTCCCAATTTCTTCAATTGATCTAAAATAATTCCACCGTGCTTGTGCGTCCATTCCCACGCGTGTTCCATGAACGCATCGCGAGAAAGATCTGATTTCTTAATTCCTTCTTTGCGCAGTTTCTGAACCACTTTCGCTTCGGTAGCAATAGAGGCATGGTCGGTACCCGGCACCCAACATGCGTTGAAGCCGCGCATGCGCGCACGACGAATAAGTAAATCTTGAATGGTGTTATTCAACATGTGTCCCATGTGCAATACACCTGTGACGTTTGGCGGAGGAATAACAATGGTGTACGCGGGCTTGTCGTTAGGAGTAGATTTAAAAACCTTCTTCTCTAGCCACATTCCGTAAATGCGGTCTTCCGTCTCGTTTGGAGAGTATTTGCTTGGAATTTCCATGTGTGTTGAATGAAGATGCAAATCTACACAATCAACGACAGGAATTTCTTTTTTACGGGGTCTTTCTCGGCGGTGAATTCTAGTTTTTGAGCCAAACAAAGGGCTTTGTCTACAATATCGGTGGAGTTGTCGTGGTAATCCATCTTCACTGGCATAACGCGAGCAAGCCAGAAATCGATGTCGGCAGAATGCTTCAGATTGAACGCGGGAAGGATATAGACTCCTAAGTTTTTAAGTGCGGCCGCGTTGCATTCTTGTTCGAAATGTTTCTTTATGGGAATGGCGCAGATCTTCTTGCCTAGATAGAGCGCTTCGCTCGTTAATCCGAAACCAGCAGCGCTGATGATGGCATAGCAATTGGCTAGACTCTTTTGAAATTCTTCTCGCGAAAGCGGATGAAAAGCAACGCGTTTAGAAAATTGCATTTTTTCTTTTACGAAGGGAGTGAAAATGCGCCATTCGTATTGTTGATTGCGCAGTGAGTTTGCAACTAATGCAATATAGTTGGGGTCGTGTGCTGGTAGGTAAACAAGGATAAATCCTTGCTCATCGGTTTTCATGTTTTTGATTTCCCGTGAAATAATGGGGGTTTCAATTTGGGAATTGTAAGCTTCGTAATGAATTCCAATGCTGTCGGTTACAGGCACCATATTTTCAGTAATAAACCGAGCGAACTTGCGGTCTTCATGGGGCATCGGAACATTTGGATGCATCATGGAAAATTGGTTCCCAATTCCAACACACTCTTTGTTTTTCATGAGTGAAGACCAAGCCGTAATGGGTTCGAAATCGCTAATGACAACATCATACTTCTCGATATTGAGTTGTCTAATTTCATGAATGAAAGGACGTAAATGATTCTGGGCAAATGTTCGAGAAAAGCTGAGTTTCCCTTTTTCGTTCATTCCAAGGGTAAGGCCTTTGAATCGGTATTTTACTTCGAAGGGAAGGGGTAAAAGATTTTTTTCACCGCTGATTAATACATCTACGGTTCCGTGTTTCTGGAATTCAGGCAATAGCTCTATTGCCCTAGACAAGTGGCCATTTCCAGTTCCTTGTACGCCGTATAGTATTTTCATGACTGTTGAAGTTCTAAACTGAAGGCAGCAAACAGTTCTTTGTAGGAAGCTTCAACTTCAAAGTCGAGTTGTTCTTCTTCAAGGGACAGTTTAATATTATCGTGTTCAAAATGAATGAGCGACCATTCTCTGTTGTGGTATTCGAGTGAAGTTAAATTTTCGATCCAGTCACCACTGTTCAAATAGATAATAGACTTGTCGTTTCTATTGACTTGACGAATAGTAGGTTGGTGAATATGTCCGCAAATGACATAATCGAAACCCTTATCTAGCGCAAGGTTTATAGCAATATCTTCAAAATTCGCAATGTATTTTACGGCAGCCTTTACACTCTCTTTAATCTTTTTGGAAAGTGATATTTTTCCTCGTCCGAATTGCTCACTGATCTTATTCACCCAACGATTAACAAGAATGAGAATATCATAACCTTTACCTCCCAACTTAGCAGCCCACTTGGAATATTTCATACTTACATCGAAAACATCGCCATGGAAGATCCAAGTCTTTTTGCCGTCGAGGTTAAGAACAAGCTTATTGTCAATGGTTAAATTTCCGAAGTTTAATCCAGCGAACTTTCTAAGCATTTCGTCGTGATTTCCTGTGATGTAATAAACAATAGCACCGTGCGAGAGCATGCGCAGAATTTCCTTTAGAACAGCCATGTGTGAAGCAGGAAAGTAGTTCTTCGAGAACTGCCACATGTCAATAATGTCTCCGTTTAAAACCAATGTTTTTGGTCTGACAGATTTTAAATAGCGAACCAATTCATTGGCATGGCATCCGTATGTGCCAAGGTGAATATCGGACAATACGAGCAGTTCTACCTCGCGGCGGTTTTCATATTTCATAAGGCGAGAATTTTGAGGTTGAAAGGGTGACCGAACGATTGTTCGGTAGGAAAGATGAAAAGTCGATTTTGACGAGTATTTACCAAACCCTTTTGTTTGGAATACAAATAAATACTACATTTTGGTTGGGAAGAATAACGGATTTTAAACAAATCATTAATAAGACTTGCCCAAGATTAAATTCAAATTAACCTAATATATCTTGAAAGGTTAACTAATATTAAGGTTGTTCGTTGTAATGAAGTATATCCTTTATAACACTAAGGTTTGCGCTTATGTTAATCTCACAATTCCCAATACTTGAAATCAAACTGAAAGAGATATTTCCGTTGGAGTTTTTCTTGTCATTCATCATGAAATGATAAATACTTTGTTTCTCACTTGTGGAAAATTCTGGAATCTCACCAAAAATGGGGGTTAATCGTTTTTCAATCTCCTGTGCAAGCTCATTACTCAAAATGTCTAGTTTAACAGCAAGTGTATTTTCGAGCATAATGCCCCAAGCAACGGCATTACCGTGGGGAATAGCATCTTTTTTCTCTAAATACATAGATTCAATGGCATGTCCAATCGTATGTCCGTAGTTCAGTTTTTTCCGAACCGAACGTTCATTCGGGTCCTCGTTCGTTATCTCTGATTTTATTTCATTTGAACGTTTAACGAAGACTGCAATGTGAGAGGCTTCATTTGGATTGACATGTGAAAGAGCTTCCCAATAATCGGCATCGGCAATGAGCGCATGTTTAAGCATTTCAGCAAAACCAGATTTCAATTCTTTTTCAGGAAGAGTATCTAGGAATCCAGTAAAAACAAGCACACTGAGTGGCCAGCTGAACAAGCCGACTGCATTCTTCACATCCATTAAGTCAATGCCGCACTTTCCGCCCAGAGCAGCATCTACTTGGGCCATAACGGTGGTTGGAATGTTTATGAAGTCGATTCCTCTTTTGTATGTTGAAGCAACGAATCCGCCGATGTCTGAAATTACTCCTCCTCCAACATTCAGAAGAAGTGATTGCCTATCGGCATTATGCTGAAGCAATTCTTCATACAACTGCGCCACAATCTCGAGCGATTTGCTTTCTTCACCTTCAGGAATTTCAATAATCGGAACTTCGTTCAATACCGGAATGGTTTCCAGCAAGAAACGAACGCACTGCTCGTTCGTATTGGTATCGCACAGAATGAAAGTAGCCGAATGCTTACTTACTTCTTCTGTGAGAATCTTTTGAATTTCGTCGAATGAATGAATGGTTTTAACGTTCATGGGTGGGTGAAATTATGAATTATTCTTCAGAGCTGTTCTTTAACTGCATGAAATATTGTAGGTCTTAACCAATGCAATTTTCGAGCAGAGTTGGTATAATTGATTATAATCAGTTTCGATTTGGAGTTCATAAGGCAACTTAAAGAGACTCTTCTCGTCTTTTAAGTACCTAACTAAAAAGATCATGAACTTAACTAACGCTCTTCAAGAGTTGTGGCTTAAACAGCCGCACCTCATACTCATTGCAGGTTTTATTATTCTCGTTGGATTTGTTTCTAAAATGAAACTGTTCGCGAAGGCTAATCAACCTCTTGCAGCTGCCTTTGTTCCAGGTTGGGACCTGATGGTTATCATGAGAATGATTGGAAGACCGGACAAGCATGCTTGGTATTTCGCTATTCCTGTTTTGAATATTTTCTTCGGATTCAAAGTGCTGGTTCAATTGGCACAATCCTTTGGAAAGCGCACCAATACCGATGCCTTTTTGGTTTGTTTGTTCAACGTTTTTTACATGTTGAATTTAGCGCTATCGTACGACGAAGAATACGTTGGTCCAGTATATCAAGATACCATTGAATCGGTTGCTCCTGTAGTGAAAGGAGTTGCTTAGTGAATAAAAGAGTCGAGTGAAATTTTCACTTCTTGTGGAAGTGTAACTTTCAACAAAGGCTCTTGTTCCATGGCGCGTTCAATAGCGAAAACAGCTTCTTTGTTTCGCGCCCAACTTCTACGTGCGATTCCGTTGTTAACGTCCCAGTGCAACATGCTGCGTAATTTCTTATCGCACGCTTCACTGCCGTCGAGTAACATTCCGAATCCACCGTTAATCACTTCTCCCCAACCAACGCCACCGCCGTTGTGTAGGCTCACCCATGTAGCTCCGCGGAAGGCGTCTCCTACAAAATTTTGAACAGCCATGTCTGCGGTGAATCGAGAACCATCGTAGATGTTGCTAGTCTCGCGGTAAGGAGAATCAGTTCCACTCACATCGTGATGATCTCTTCCTAAAACAACAGGACCAATTTTTCCTTCAGCAATGGCTTTGTTGAATGCCGCAGCAATTTCCATTCTTCCTTGCGCATCGGCGTACAAAATTCTGGCTTGCGATCCCACAACCAATTTGTTGCTCTTCGCTTCGCGAATCCATTGAATGTTGTCGGCTAATTGTTGTTGAATTTCAGCAGGTGCTGTTTCTTTTAACTTCAACATAACTTCCAACGCAATAGCATCAGTAGCATCGAGGTCTTCTGACTTTCCGCTTGCGCAGACCCATCTGAAAGGCCCGAATCCGTAGTCGAAGCAGAGCGGTCCTAAAATGTCTTGAACGTATGAAGGGTATTTGAATTCACGCGCCAATGTTGGAACATCAGCCATCACATTTGCGCCAGCACGCGAAGTTTCCAACAAAAATGCATTTCCATAATCGAAGAAATACATGCCTTGTTCACTGTGCTTTTGAACAGCAGCAGCATGACGAATAAGTGATTCTTCAACTTTTTCTTTGAATGAATTTGGGTTTTCTGCCATGAGCGTGTTGCTCTCTTCGTAAGAAAGTCCAACCGGATAATATCCTCCCGCCCATGGGTTGTGCAACGAAGTTTGATCGCTACCCAAGTCAATGTGAATACCTCGTTCAGCAAAGACTTCCCACACTTCCACAATATTTCCAATGAAGGCAAAACTGTGTGCTTTTCCAACTTTCAATGCTTCTTGCGTTCGTGTACACAACTCATCAATGTTATCGATGAGTTCATCTACCCATCCTTGCTCGAAGCGCTTCGTTGCTGCTTTCGGATTAACCTCTGCTGTAATTGAAACGCAACCTGCAATATTTCCTGCCTTGGGCTGCGCGCCGCTCATACCGCCTAATCCAGCGGTAACGAACAACAATCCTTCAGCTGCACGCGCATAAATATTTTTATCGCCACGCTTGTTGCGAAGCATGCGCGCCGCATTCATAACGGTAATGGTTGTTCCGTGCACAATGCCTTGTGGTCCTATGTACATGTATGATCCTGCGGTCATCTGTCCGTACTGCGTTACACCCAATGCATTGAATTTCTCCCAATCGTCTGGCTTGCTGTAATTCGGAATCATCATACCGTTCGTCACCACAACGCGCGGTGCAGAAGGGCTAGAAGGGAAGAGTCCCATCGGATGACCGCTGTACATTACCAATGTTTGTTCTTCAGTCATCTCACTCAAATACTTCATCACCAAACGATACTGCGCCCAGTTTTGAAAGACCGCACCGTTTCCTCCGTAGGTGATTAGCTCATACGGATGTTGCGCAACGCGTGGATCCAAATTGTTTTGAATCATGAGCATAATCGAAGCCGCTTGCTCGCATTTGGCGGGGTATTCAGAAATCGGACGTGCATACATTTCGTATGTCGGACGATAACGGTGCATATAAATACGTCCGTATGTTTTCAATTCTTCACCGAACTCCGCGGCTAACGTTTCGTGTAACTCTGCCGGAAAATAACGCAACGCGTTGCGTAAGGCTAGGCACTTCTCTTCATTCGAAAGAATTTCTTTTCGCTTCGGAGCACGATTGATGTTTGAATCCATAGAAGGAATTTCCGGCAAGTAACTTGGGATTCCTTCTTGTATTTGAGTGTGAAATGTTGACATAGTTTGAAATGCTAGAATTGCGCTGCAAGCGACAAATTTAATCCGTTCATGTGTTTTTCGCTGAAATTCTGAAATGCAAAGGTGTAGTTGTTGGAGGTGATGTTTCTCCATTCAGCTCTAAACATCAAATGCTCATCGAGTAAATAATTTATATTGAAACTGTATCCACATAAATCATTGTTCACCCCAGCAATAACCAAATTGTTTTTATCGCGTAATAGCTCTGCTCTGCCTACTAGGGCTAGCTTCTCATTTAATTGATATGCGATGCCAACAAATCCAGTCATCCAACTTTTGTCAAGTCCGTCATTCCCCGTTTCCTGCATTCCATAATCAGCTTGAAGTTGAACGGTCCATTTGTCTTTTAGCAAAATACTTGCGTACAAGTTTTGAAAGAATCTTAACTGAGAACTGTCCAATACAGCTACCTCTCCTGAGTAAGTGGAATGATTAAACGTAATCTTTGAGTTCGGTTTGAATTGAACTTGTGTCCCAAGGCCAGGTATAGTTTGTTGTGGGGTTAGTGTCATCGTTTGCCATCCGTTAAGAAGCAAGAGAGATCCGAACCATTTATTGTTTTTTGAAGTGTATTGAAGATTTAACCCGCTCTCATAGTAAGGCGAGTTCTCTGCTGCAAGACTTCTGGTCAAGGATAAATTGGAAAAGCCAATGGCAGATTCAAGCCCAATGTGTGAAGGGAATACCCCAGCCTGGAGCCACAGTTCTTTTGAAGGACTTAATTTGTATGAGACGTTTCCAACGTAGAGTGCGCCAAATCCTATGGGTTCTGCTGATGTTACCTTATTCGCGTATGTTCCTTCAACCAATGAAAGTTGCGTTTTCAAACGTTCAGAACTGTATTTGAAATCTATAACCGCAGTATTTAATGCGAAGTGATTGGTTGAAGTGTGACTGTACAAAAATTCAGGACGCTCATGGTCTTTCCAATTGTGTTGATCTTGCGAGAAATAAATTTCAGTGTAACCGGAAAAGTGAATACTGTCTTTGCGAATTTGAGAAAGAAGGAAGTTTGGAAAGAGTAGCCCGAGAAGTATTAACGAACGCATACAATTGTTTTTTACAAAGATGCGAGGTTATTTCTTCGTTTTACCTGTTTTTTTATCGTAGCCATAAGGACAATGCTTGCAGCCACTGAGGCAGCAATACCCTCTTTTCAAATGATATTCTTCGGTAAAAATAAAATAACCTTCTTCGCTCAAGTAGTAGTCTTCACCATGTACTTTTGAATTCTCTTCCTCTCTCATATGGCAAAAATGCAATTTAGTGACTTGAACAAAAAAATTAATTTTCAACTTCCCGTTTACGATAACTTACTTTTCGATGAAACGATGAAGTTGGCTGTCAAGCGTTTCGACCGCATGCACGCAACTATCAATGGGAACAAGTGGTTTAAGTTAATGTTCAATCTTGAAGAAATGAATCGAAGAGGCGCCAAGCAATTGGTCACTTTCGGAGGAGCTTATAGCAATCACATTTACGCAACAGCGGCAGCCGCAAAGGAATTGGGCATTCATGCCGTAGGTATTATTCGTGGGGAAGAACCCAAGTCATACAGTCCAACATTGTTGTTTGCTCAGGAATGCGGCATGGAGCTTTGTTTCATCTCAAGAGCCGATTACGAAGAGCGGAACACTGAAGAAATGAAGGCGTGGGTGCACGATAAATGGGAGTCTGCTTTTTTAGTTCCCGAAGGTGGAGCGAATTATTTAGGAATGAACGGCGCCATGCAAATGGTGAGCGAAGAAGATTTTTCCTTTGATCATTGGCTAGTGGCGGCAGGCACAGGCACAACAGCAGCAGGTCTGCTTGTTCAATCGAAACCGCACCAAAAGGTTTGGATATACAGTGCATTGAAAGGCGAGCATTACATGCGAAATGAAATTCGCAACAAGCTTATTTACTTTTTTCACGATGAAGCAGCAGCAGATGAAGTTTTAGAACGTGCAGTTGTTTTTAGTGAAGATGAATTCGGTGGGTATGGAAAATTCAATGATCAATTGGTGGAATTCATTCAACAGATGAACCACAAGCATGACCTTCCACTGGATGTTGTTTACACCGGAAAACTTATCTACGCTTATTTAGTTGGAAACAAAAAACCGAACGAAGGTTCGGTTTTAATGTTTCATACAGGCGGACTGCAAGGCAATCCGAAAACTATATTCGGCTAATCTTTAACATGTTTGTTGTTCCTTGCTCTGCAATAGGCATAGAAGCTACGTTTACAAGAAAATCGCCGTCGTTAACATATCCATTTTTCTTCAAGATGTAACGAATATCTGCAATGGTTTGGTCTGTACTTACCATCTTATCGTAGTAGAAAGCCTTCACTCCCCAAACTAAATTCAATTGCGTTAGAATGCGCTTGTTTCCTGTAAAAACAAATACATGTGCATTCGGTCTCCAGCTTGAAATTTTATATCCTGTATATCCAGAGAAAGACATGGTTGCAATGCTGGTCGCGCCTGTGCGCTTAGCAACACGACAAGCACTGAAGCAAATACTGTCGGTGATGAAACGAGTTTCATCCATTTCGTATGGTGCTTCTTCCAAATAGTATAATCCTGGGAATTTTTCAGCCTCGTTAATGATGTTATGCATCATGGTGATTGCTGCAATCGGATAAGCCCCTACACTGGTTTCACCACTTAGCATTACCGCGTCTGCGCCATCCAATACGGCGTTCGCAACGTCTGTTACTTCAGCGCGAGTTGGAGTCATGCTCGTAATCATGCTCTCCATCATTTGTGTTGCAACAATAACAGGTTTAGCAGCTTCTACGCATTTCTTGACAATCATTTTTTGAGCGAGTGGAACTTGTTCGATTGGAATTTCAACTCCAAGATCACCACGCGCAACCATAACAGCACCTGTTTCGCGAATAATATCATCGATAACTTCCAACGCTTCAGGTTTCTCAATTTTCGCTACCACTTTCGCGTGCTTGCCATTCTCAGCAATTATGCCTTTCAAAACGCGAACGTCTTCCGCAGTGCGAACGAATGAAAGTCCAATCCAGTCGATGTTCATCGAAAGTGCAAACTCCAAATCATTCAAATCTTTTTTCGATAGGGAAGGAAGAGAAACTTTCGTCTCAGGAAGGTTTAATCCTTTTTTCGATGAAAGAATTCCACCTTGAATAATCTCGCACAACACTTCTTTTTTACCGTCGGTGGAAAGAATGCGAATCGCAATCTTGCCATCGTCAAGTAGAACACGCTCACCCGGCTTTACATCAGATGGAAACTCTTTGTAGTTCGTGTAGATGTGCGTTGCAGTTCCGATTTGCTCTTCCGTTGTAATGATGATTTGCTTTCCAGCTTCCAACATTACACCGTTGTCTTGCATAACTCCCACACGCAATTTAGGACCTTGCAAATCTGCAAGTAAAGCCGTGTTAGTGCCTAACTCTTTGTCAATCTCACGAACAAAGGCTACAACACTTGAATGGTCGTCATGAGCACCGTGAGAAAAGTTTAAGCGCACAACGTTAAGGCCGGCTTGAATCATTCCTTTCAGAACTTCTTTGTTTGCAGATACTGGACCAATGGTCGCTACTATTTTCGTTTTTTTCATAATCAATCGAAGAACAAATGACTCACGTTTTTCAGGCTTACTTGCGTTAGGTGAAATGCGGCAAGCACATTGGTTATTTTTCTTATTTGTTTTAACAATTCGTCTATGTCTTCTCTGCCCTCAACTTTCAGCAGATATTCAATTTGCGCATATTCAGGAATCAATACTCCCTGAAGTGAACGATTAGAGATTAAGTGAATGGTGTAATGATTTTCTTCGGAAACGAACTTGAACAATTCATGCTCTGAGTTTTGCTCTTTTGTTTCAAGTTTGTGCGGCGTCATGCGCTCCAAACTCCATTTCATTTCACGATTTAAAAACCAGGCCAATCGAAAATCTTTCTCTCTCGAGTTAATTCCGATCAATTCGAAATTCAAATACTCGTCGTTTGAAAATGTTATGTTTTTAGCGCCCATCTTAGTTAGTGTATTTTTTACACGAACTACGCAAAGGTAGTTATTTCCATGTCAGTTGTGCAGAAATTTCATTCACAATTAATTCCGCGTTTCGTCCCATATAAAATGCTCGATTGTCGTTTAAATGTCCTGCCGGAAATCCAATAGCAATAGGAGTCTCATTACTCAACCCAATTTCAAGAATCATTTGTTCTACGGATTTTCCCCAAGGATTATTGCTCGAAAATCCGAATTCTTCGGTGTTGTCTCGCATTTGTGTGAATCCTCCGAGAATCAATCCTGAAATATTCTTGAACATTCCTGCGCGTTTCAAGGCGGTGAGCATACGGTCCACGTGATAGAGCATTTCATCTACATCTTCCAAAAACAGAATTTTTCCTTCCGTTTTCAATTGGGTTGAAGATCCGAGCTGGCTGTAAATCACAGATAAATTTCCACCTACAATTTCACCTTCTGCCTTTCCAACTTGAATTTGATTTTTATTCCAATTGAATGAAAAAGATTCTCCGAAAAGCGCGCACTTCAAATTCTCGAGCGCTTCCTGAGTAGCATGTTCGAAGGAAATAGGCATGGTGGAATGAATGCACGCAATGTTTTTGTTCGTGCAGGCATTCAACAAAACAGTCACATCTGAATAGCCGCAAATCCATTTTGCAGCATTCAAGTAGGGATCAATTTCATCAATGGTGTGAACGGTCCCATATCCACCTCGCGCCACCAGCAAGGCTTTCACATTAGGGTCGTTCCAAAGTGAAAGGAAAGATTGCGTGCGCTCATCTTCATTTCCAGCAAGTTGAAACTGCGGAGTAAAAACGTTTTCGGCTAGTTTAATTTTCAATCCCCACGACGTAATAATGCCTTCAGCAAATTGCCATTGCTCGCTTGTAAGGAATCTTGCAGTGGCAATTATTCCAATCGTATCGCCTTGTTGTAAAAAAGCTGGTTGCATCGCTTTATCTTTGATGCGCTAAATTCGCAGTTTTCTGCGCAAAACACCACAAAAAAGATGAAGTCACCGAAAAGACACCTTGTAACCTCAGCTCTTCCCTACGCAAATGGTCCTATTCACATTGGACACATAGCAGGAGCATACTTGCCTGCCGACATTTATGTTCGGTATTTAAGAGGAAAGGAAAAGGATGTGGCTTTTATCTGCGGATCCGATGAACACGGCGCTGCCATTACGTTGCGTGCGAAGAAGGAAGGGAAGACTCCGCGCGAAATTGTAGACTTTTATCACAAACTCATGGGCGATGCTTTCCGCGATTTCGGAATTTCGTTCGATGAATATTACCGCACTTCATCTCCTGAACACATTGAGATGAGTCAGCAAATTTTTCTTGAGTTGAAGGAAAAAGGTGTCTTCGAAACACACCGTTCAGAACAATACTTCGATGCAGAGGCGCAACAGTTTTTAGCAGACCGCTACATCACCGGAACCTGCCCGAAGTGCTCGAGTGAAAAGGCATACGGAGATCAATGCGAAAAATGCGGATCGACTTTAAGTCCAACAGAATTAATAAATCCCGTTTCTACCTTAAGTGGAAGCACGCCTGTGTTGAAGGAAACTACGCATTGGTATTTGCCTATGCAACACCACAGCGAATGGGTGCGTGATTTCATAGAGAATGGAAAATTAAACGGAGAGCAACACCACGACGCTTCGAAGTGGAAGTCGCATGTAGTTGGACAGTGCTTGAGTTGGATCGATGGAGGTCTTCAAGCACGCGCCATGACTCGCGATTTAGATTGGGGTGTTCCTGTTCCAGGTGAAGATGGAAAAGTGCTTTATGTGTGGCTCGATGCGCCTATTGGATACATCACCAACACAAAAGTTTGGGCCGAGAAGAACGGAAAGAATTGGGAAGACTATTGGAAGAACGATGAAACCGAATTGGTTCATTTCATTGGGAAAGACAATATTGTTTTTCACTGCATCATCTTTCCAATCATATTGAAATCGCACGGCGGATTTAACCTTCCGGTGAATGTGCCTGCCAACGAGTTCATGAATTTGGAAGGAGATAAAATTTCAACTTCAAGAAACTGGGCGGTTTGGTTGCATGAATATTTGGAAGACTTCCCGAATCGTCAAGACGAAATGCGTTACGTTTTGGCGTCTATTATGCCGGAACAAAAAGACAGTGAGTTCACCTGGAACGATTTCAAAGACCGCGTGAATAACGAGCTTGCAGATATCGTTGGGAACTTCGTGAATCGCGTTTTCGTATTAACACACAAGTATTACGGTGGGAAGGTTTCAAACCCTTCGTTCGATGCTTCTTCGCAATTTGAAGAAGCACAGGCTGCCTTCAATTTGATTGGTGAAAAGATTGAAGCGTATCGCTTCCGCGAGGCGCAAGCCCTGGCTATTCAATTGTCCCGCATAGGTAACAAGCTTCTTACAGAAACAGAGCCTTGGAAACTTCAAAAGACCGAACCGGAAAAAACAGAAGGTATCCTGAATGCCTGCATTCAGTTGGTTGCTGGGCTATCTGTTGCGTTAGAGCCATTCCTTCCTTACACCGCGAAGAAATTAAAAACAGGTTTGCAGTGGGAAGGAGTGAAGTGGGATGATGTTCAAGTATCGCAAATGATTCCGGCTGGACATGCGATAGGAGAGATGCCTATTCTTTTCCAAAAGATTACCGACGAAGAGGTGGCGAAGCAAGTAGCGAAATTAGAGGCATCTAAGGTTCAACCTGAAGTTGAAATGGAATCGATTAAACCGAATGTTTCATTTGAAGACTTCCAAAATATGGATCTTCGTATTGCTGAAGTATTAGAAGCGCAGCGCGTTCCAAAGACGAAGAAATTATTGCAATTGAAATTGCGTATCGGCACCGAAGAACGCACGGTTATTTCCGGAATTGCTGAATCTTACGAACCCGAGCAAGTCATTGGAAAGCAAGTGTTGTACTTAGCGAATTTAGCTCCAAGAGAAATCAAAGGAGTGGAATCAGCAGGTATGATTTTAATGGCTGAAAACAACAAGGGAGAGCTTTCGTTGCTCTCCCCTGAACGTCCCGTTGAATCGGGCAATACTGTCCGTTAAAATCAGTCTACGTTATCGTGTAAATACGGATTGTTTGTGCGCAGTTCAATGCGAGTATTACCGTTTTCGTCTGTTACTTCACGAGAGATGGTGCGAGATACTGTGTTTTCGCTTGAGTGTGTTCCTTCATCAAGAGTAACTTTTCTTCTCATGAATGCAGGCTCATTTTCCAATTCGTTCAATCCGTTTGGAGACTTCATGCGCATGGTGTATTCACGAATGCGCGCTTCGCGCTCTTTGTTACGCGCCATTAGCTCTGTGCGAGGAGGACGATTTTCTGTAACGATCTCCGGTTTGAAAGTCATTTGTGCTTCAGGAATCACACGGTCAGAAGTTGGACGGATGCTCTCAAATGCAGGAATAACAGGTGTTTCAGCCGTAGTGTTCTCTTGAATTTTGAAAGTGCTTAACTCTGGAATCTCAGGTTCTTCTAATTCCATTTTAGCCTGCTCTTCTTTAGCCAACTCCTCGCGCTGGTAATCTTCGAAATTGAACATTGCAACTTGTTTCACAGGCTCTTCTGTTACAGGGGTAACCTCGAAAGTATTTTCAATTTCCAACTCAATTTCATCGGCAATAACTAATTTGAAAGGCTCTTCAGTCACTTCCGCAACAGGCATTTCATTTAATGGAGCTGTTTCAGCAACTACCGGAGTTTCTTCAACAACAAATGCTACGGGTGCAATCGGAGTCTCTTCAACAACTGGATTGGTGTCTAAAGTGAAAACTGGATTTTCTTCAACAACAGGTGATGGTTCCACAACGACAGCGGCTGGCGCATCGCCAAGAACGAATACAGGTGTTGGAGCCGGAGCTTCTTTCACTGCGTTAAGAGGAAGAAGTGTTGCAATTTCTTTAGCAGCAAATCCGGTTGCAATAACGTTCACACAAATATCATCTCCCAATTGCTCGTCTTTACCGTAACCCCAAATGATATCGGCTTCTGGACCCGCAAGTTCTTGAATGAAATCGGTGATTTCTCCGATTTCGTCCATTTTCAATTCGTTGTTTCCGTAGGTGATGTTCAACAAGATATGTGAAGCACCTGTGATATCGTCGTCGTTCAACAATGGAGATTCCATAGCCATTTGAACTGCGCGAATGGCTTGGTCTTCACCTTGAGCTCTTCCGCTACCCATGATAGCCACTCCGCTTCCACGCATAACGGTGATTACGTCGTTCATATCCACGTTCACAATACCTGTAATGGTAATTAATTCAGCAATGCTTTTCGCTGCTGTGCAAAGCACGTCATCTGCATGACTGAATGCATTACTTAGCGAAAGATTTCCGTAGAGTTCGCGCAATTTATCGTTACGAATAATTAAAAGCGTGTCTACTGCTTTGCGCATTTCCTCAATACCAGCAGTTGCTTGCGCAGTTCTTTTCTTGTTTTCAAAAGCGAAAGGAACAGTAACAATTCCTACTGTAAGTATTCCCATTTCTTTTGCAACTTGTGCAATAACGGGAGCAGCTCCTGTTCCTGTTCCACCGCCCATTCCGGCAGTAATAAACACCATTTGCAAATCGGAATTGAATAATTCACGAATTTCTTCAATTGACTCCATGGCTGCATCACGTCCTATCTCCGGACGAGCGCCAGCTCCACGACCTTTCGTAAGGGTGTGACCCAATTGCATTTTAGTATGGATTGGACTATTGTCCAAAGCTTGAGCATCGGTGTTACACACAACGAAGTCTACACCGTTAATTCCTTTGTTGTACATGTAGTTAACGGCGTTCGAGCCACCACCACCGACACCAACAACTTTGATAATGGCGTTTTCTTCGTGTTTCGGAAGGTTGAAATTGAGCAAATCTGGCATCTTAAAAAACTTTTTGAGGTAGGTAAATCAGTAAATATTTTGGTCCTTCGAAGTAAGCACACAATTCCTCTTGATAACAAACGCACTTTTCAAAATAGTGAACGACCAGATGTTAGTAAAGAGCTATTGTGTAAATGAAGAAATATTATAAGGAAGAGCAAATTGAGCGTTGTACATTTGCGCACATGTCTCAACAAGATATTCAAGATAAGGTTAAGGAAATATTTACGGCGTATTTAGAAAAGCATTTACACCGTAAAACGCCCGAGCGGTATGCTATTCTGGCAGAGATTTATACCATTGAAGATCATTTCGATATTGAAGCGCTTTATGTGCGAATGAAAAATAAGAAATATCGTGTTTCAAGGGCAACGTTGTATAACACGATAGAATTATTGTTGAATTGCGCTTTGGTTCGAAAGAATCAATTTGGACAGAACATCGCACATTTCGAAAAGGCCTATCAGAATCAACAACACGATCACATTATTCTTACAGATACTGGAGAAGTTTTCGAGTTTTGTGATCCGCGAATTCAAAACATTAAAGCCACATTGGAAGAGATTTTCGATATTGAAATTTCCATGCACAGTCTGAATTTTTATGGAAAAAGAAAAAGGAAATAGTTTCCTATTTCCTTCCCTTCAAAAGTTAACTTCTATTTTATTTTGCCGAAAGCAATGCTGTTGCTTCTTGGTAGTAGCGATCTGGTTTTTGAGCACCGTCGAAATTCCAACGTTGCCATGAACCTACGCGTTGACCTGCTTCATATAATCCTTGAGATTCTTTAATTCCATTTGCAAAGAAGTATACGAACTCACCTTGAGGAATCGTTAACGCTTCATCTAAATAGGTTCCAGTCATCATTAGCTCACCCGTTTGGAAGTTGATTTGCGCTTGGTAAAGCGTCTCACTTACTTTAGTAATCGTGCGAGTATACTTTGCAGCTGACTTATTCTTTGTAACATTCAATTGAGCATCTAACATTTGAGAAGTTGATTGAGCGAAAGCGCTTGTTGTTAGAACTAGGAGAGCGATTAGGGTGAATAATTTAGTTTTCATAGCGGGTTAGTTATGTTGGTGTATACCTACCTTCGCCGCAAAAGGTTACAATTTTTTTTAATATTTGTAGAAGCACACAAAATGGATTATTTGTTTGAAAAGAAGTGGCAAGAGACACTCGAAATAGCATCGAAGAACTTTGGGGAAAAGCTTGACTATTCCGCAATTCTTCTTTTAATAGGGCTTCAGGAATTGGGAATTTTCGATTTGAAATTCAAAAAGGATCAGAAACTAGAACTCATGCACATAGCAGTATGCACCTTACTTGAGCCTTACGGCTATTACGAGTTTGAGGGAAGAGACGTGGACGGTTGGCCACATTTTGCTAAAAAAGAAAATCTCCCGGTGTTGAGTCCGGGAGATCAGGAAGTGCTATTAAAAAAGGCGATAATGAAATACTTCGGAAACGAAGCGTGAGATTAAATCTCTATCGTTACCTCTGTAGTTTCTTGTTCTTCAATCTTGATAATACCAACACCGTAAAGTGCACCTTTGTATGCCTCAATGTCTAAAACGGCAAACCCAGCTTGACCTAGTTTGTAGTTTTCAGAATAGTCCATTGTTACCGTTCCGGTAGCATCTGTGGTTAACGTGGTGTCTAAAGCAATAGCATTTGGAGGAGGAGGAGTTTGTGAAGGAGAGCCATATAAACGCACTGAAGCTCCTTGCACAGGATCCCCATTAGCATCTATTACGTGCACTACCGCCACTGTGGGCTCTTCTTTAACACATGATGTTAAAGTCATAGTAGTTCCAACTAAAAATAAAATTCCAAAAACAAATTGAAAAGTTCGTGTAGCCTTCATAGACGTTTGCTTAATTTTGTGGCCGATTAATCGGTTAAGTATCACAAATTAAAGAAAAAAAAATGAATTCACGTCTATCTTTTTGGGGTTTTGCCATTTTTTCTTTCCTTTTATTCTTGAATGCAACAGGATGTAAATCGCAAGAACCCGTAAATAATGGCAACTCTAGTTTAACCATTGGAGAGCCTGTTCCTATTGAAAACAAAGACAATCAAACAAATAACAACATGCAAACAGATCACACCAACACACGTATTAAGGTAAGCACTTCACTAGGCGATATGGTTATTCGTCTTTATGATGAGACCCCACAGCACAGAGATAATTTCATCAAGTTGGTGGAATCTGGTTTCTACAACGATTTATTGTTCCACCGTTGTATACGCGGATTCATGGCTCAAGGCGGCGACCCAAACAGTCGTGGTGCTTCTGCAGGTGCGCAATTGGGTATGGGCGGTCCTGGATATACCATTCCAGCTGAATTCAATTCAAATTTTATTCATAAGAAAGGAGCACTTGCTGCTGCACGTCAAGGCGATTTTGCTAATCCAACAAAAGCTTCTAGCGGCAGTCAGTTCTACATAGCTCAAGGCCAACCCATGACTGATGCACAAATCAATCAGGTAGAACAATACGTGAAGCAAAAGAATGCAAGTTTTGCCTACACACCAGAGCAACGAGAAGTTTACAAAACCATTGGGGGTACGGCTCAATTGGATATGGATTACACGGTATTCGGTGAAGTAGTAGAAGGTTTAGACATCTTAGATAAAATTCTTTCAATGCCAACTGCCGCAGGTGACAGACCTGTTCAAGACATTAGCATGAAAATGGAGGTGATCAAGTGAGTTTGGTTGAACAAATAGAGCAACTGAAACTCGATGTTGCTTCCACGCAACTCAATTCAGCCGATGAGGTTGAAGCCTTTCGTGTGAAATATTTGGGAAGGAAGGGAATCTTGAACGATTTGTTCGAAGCGTTCAAAGCCATTCCAAACGAAGAAAAAAAGGCTGTAGGAGCGGTAATGAACGGATTGAAGTCGGCAGTGCAAGAGAAAATAGACGAGGCATCCGCTCAGTTCAAGTCGAAAAAAGGCAGTGTTGAAGTTCCCGATTTTACTCGCCCCTATGGCGAATGGTCACACGGAAGCAGACATCCATTGCAGTTGGTTCGCGAAGAGATTCTTTCCATTTTTGAACGCATGGGATTCAGTGTTGAAGACGGACCAGAGATCGAAGACGATTGGCATGTATTCTCAGGATTGAATTTCTCTCCAGAGCATCCTGCACGCGACATGCAGGATACCTTCTTTGTCGAGGGACAGCCTGATACTGTTCTTCGCACACACACGAGCAGTGTGCAAGTGCGCGTGATGGAAACCACCAAGCCTCCCATTCGTATTGTAATGCCAGGAAGGGTATACAGAAATGAAGCAATCTCGAGTCGTGCGCATTGTCAATTCCATCAAATTGAAGGATTGTACATCGACGAAGGAGTGTCGTTCGCGGATATGAAGCAAGTGCTTCAAATGTTTACTGAAGCATTTTTTGGAAAAGCGAAGATTCGATTGAGACCTTCGTACTTCCCATTCACTGAGCCAAGTGCTGAAATGGATGTGTATTGGGGATTGGAAACACCAGCCGATCATCGCATTACCAAAGGAACAGGTTGGCTAGAAATTATGGGATGCGGAATGGTAGACCCGAATGTTTTGGCCGCTTCTGGAATTGATTCGGAGAAGTATTCAGGATTCGCTTTTGGTATGGGAATCGAGCGTATCGCGATGCTCAGATACGGTGTAGATGATTTGAGACATTTCTTTGAAAACGATATGCGCTTCTTGAGTCAATTCAAGAAAACCATATAGTATTTTTTACAATAAGATAGTGTACATTGTACACTTTTTACAGGAAGTCTTTTTGTACAAGGCCTTCCTAACTATATTTGCAAGGAACAAAAAATTATGGCAACAGCGTCTAAGTCAACTAAAAAAGCCTCTACCGCTACAGGAGAGCGCTTTACCAAAGCAACTTACCTGAAATGGTATCGTGAAATGCTATTGATGCGCAAGTTCGAAGAGAAGTGCGGTCAGTTATATATTCAACAAAAATTCGGTGGATTCTGTCACTTGTACATTGGACAAGAGGCGGTTCTTTCTGGAATGATGGAGGCCATTAAGCCAACAGATAAGGTTATTACTGCATACCGCGATCACGCGCATCCGCTAGTGATGGGCTCTGATCCGAACAGAGTTATGGCTGAACTTTACGGTAAGGCAACTGGACTTTCAAAGGGAAAGGGTGGATCAATGCACATGTTCGACAAAGAGAGAAATTTGTTTGGTGGACATGGTATCGTAGGCGCTCAAATTCCAATGGGAGCAGGTATTGCTTTCGCTGATAAGTACCGCGGAGAAGACCACGTTACCGTTTGTTTCTTCGGAGACGGAGCTGCACGTCAAGGTGCGTTGTACGAAACTTTCAACATGGCAATGACATGGAAGATTCCATGCATTTTCGTTATTGAAAACAACCAATACGCGATGGGAACTTCGGTTGAGCGTACCTCAAACGTAACCGATTTGAAAACCTTAGGTGCTAGCTTTGAGATGCCATCTGAATCTGTAGACGGAATGAATCCTGAGGCAGTTGCGGAAGCTTTTGACCGTGCGGTTTCACGAGGAAGAGCAGGTGAAGGTCCTACATTGTTAGACATTCAAACCTACCGCTACAAGGGACACAGTATGAGCGATCCTCAGAAGTACCGCACCAAAGAAGAGGTTCAAGAGTACATAGAAAAAGATCCTATCGATTTCGTGTTGCGCAAGATTCGCGACAACAAATGGATGACTGAAAAAGAAATTGAAGCAGTTGAGGAAGAGATTAAAGCTGTAGTTCTTGCTTCTGTTGAATTCGCAGAGAATTCACCACTTCCGGAAAAAGAAGAAATTTATAAAGACGTATATTCTCACGACGATTACCCATACGTAATCGACTAATAAAAAAATTATGGCTGAAATAGTTCGTATGCCCAAGTTGAGCGATACCATGACGGAAGGAACCGTTGCGGCATGGCACAAAAAAGTGGGAGATAAAGTTAAAAGTGGCGAGTTGTTGGCGGAGATTGAAACCGACAAGGCTACCATGGAGTTTGAATCTTATGTAGACGGAATTCTTCTGTACATAGGTGTAGAGAAAGGAAAGACCGTAGCTGTAGATGCATTGTTAGCGGTATTCGGAAAAGAAGGTGAAGATGTATCGGCTATCGTTGCTGCTGAAGGCGCAGCTCCTGCGGCGAAAGCAGAAGCTCCGGTTGTAGCTGCTCCGGCACCAAGCGCTCCAGTTATTGAAGCACCAAAACCATCGGCTCCTGTAGCAACTGCTCCTGTTTCAGCTCCTGCATCTGCACCGAAACCTGTAAACGACGGTCGCATGCGCGTAAGTCCATTGGCTAAGAAGTTAGCTGAAGATAAAGGCTTGCCACTTCAGTACATTCCAGGTTCAGGTGATGGAGGAAGAATTGTAAGAAGAGACATCGATGCTTTTATGGCTGGTGCTTCAATTCAATCTGCATCAGCAGTTGAATCATATACAGAGGAGAATGTTTCTCAAATGCGTAAGACCATCGCTCGTCGCTTGGCTGAAAGTAAATTCACAGCTCCGCATTTCTATTTAACGATGGAAATTGATATGGGTAGAGCAGTTGAAGCGCGTGCAGCAATGAACGCAGCAACTGGATCTAAAGTATCGTTCAATGATATGGTTATCAAAGCTACCTCATTGGCATTGAAACAACATCCGAAAGTAAATTCATCTTGGAGAGGAGATACCATTCGCTACAATCATCACGTTCACATGGGCGTTGCAGTTGCAGTTGATGAAGGATTGTTGGTTCCTGTAGTAAGATTTTCAGATACCAAGACATTGGCTCAAATCAATCAAGAAGTAAAAGTATTCGTAGATAAAGCGAAGAACAAAAAACTTCAACCATCGGATTGGGAAGGAAACACTTTCACAATTTCGAATTTGGGTATGTTCGGAATTGAAGAATTCACAGCTATTGTGAATCCACCAGACGCATGTATTCTTGCGGTAGGTGCTATCCGTGAAGTTCCAGTTGTAAAGAACGGTGTGGTGGTACCAGGACACACGATGAAGCTTACCCTTAGCTGCGATCATCGTGTTGTTGATGGAGCTTCAGGATCTGCATTCCTTCAAACCTTAAAGGCGATGTTGGAAGAACCTGTATTGATGTTCATCTAAATAGATATTACAAAAATGAAAAAGAGCACCTCGGTGCTCTTTTTTTATGAAGTATGATAGGGTTTATTTCTTTACAAATCTCTTCGAGATAACACTTCCATTGACGTTCACACTAATTAAATATGTTCCAGCGTGAAGGTGATTCACATCAAAGCTTTGCTGCTGCGCGCCTGGGAAACGGTTGGAAGTTTCCGTTTGAACTTGCTTTCCAGTTAAATCATAGATGGTATAAGTAACCTTTGCAGATTGCTCAAGTGAATAGTTAACTGTGATGTTTTCCGTTGCTGGATTTGGGTAGAAAGAAAATGTGAACGGAGTATTCACTTGCTCTTGAACGTTTACACCAGCTGGGGTAACAACTTGAGAAGCATTGTAAATATAATCGCCAGTTTTCAAGCCGTTGTTGTTGGTTGCATTACCTGCGTAATAGATTGTAACGGGTCCAACATCTGTGGCAGGAGCTGTCCAAGTGAAGGTAAATGAATGCGCGTTCGCAGTAGCACCCGCATTCATATTATGCACGATGTTTTTTCTTGAATTACCTGCAATGGTTGCATTCTTCGTGGTAGTGCCAGTGCCGGGAACTAGATTTCCAGCATTTGCACCTGATGGAAGTAAGGCCTCAAGACCAATTCCAAATAAAGATCTTCCTTGTTGAGATACAGTAGCAGTAAGCGTGTAGGATTGTCCCGGAGTGTATTCCCAATTCACTAAGTCAGTTGAGGTTAACGTAACCGAACCACCCATGGAATTGTCTGCACTTCCCGTGTGACAATTTGATTGACTGCAGGTTTGTTCTCCTGGAGAACCCGTAGCACCTGCTTTTCCATTGTCAGATTCAATTCCGGCAAAGAAGAGCATTCCAGCTGTTCCCAAAGCGAAAGTTAAATGGTAGAATTTTTTCATGCTATAAATATAATTAGAGTTATTCAAAACAAATTGGCTTCCGAAGAAGCCAATTTTATAAAAGTATTTTATCTTATTATTAACCCCAAGAAGCAATCTTCTCGGCTCTGTATTCTCCAGCTTCTAATTTCTCACGAACTTTCGAGAAGCATTCGATGGTATACCGAACGTCTTCTAACGTGTGAACCGTTGTAGGGATAAGGCGCAACATAATAACATCCTTAGGCACTACAGGATATACAACGATAGAACAGAAGATTCCATAAGTTTCACGAAGCTCAACAGTTACATTGGTAGCCTCACCCAATGATCCTTTCAAAAATACAGGAGTAACAACACTGTTGGTATGTCCAATATCGAATCCAGCGTCTTTTAAACCATTTTGCAATGAACGAGCAATGTTCCACAAGTTGTCTTGTAGTTCAGGCATGGTGCGTATCATATCTAAACGCTTCAATGCACCAATAACGATTGGCATTGGAAGTGCTTTTGCGAATGTTTGTGAACGCATGTTGTAACGCAAGAATTCGATCACATGTTCTTCAGATGCTACAAATGCTCCAACAGTAGCCATTGCTTTTGCGAATGTTCCGAAGTAAACATCGATTTGGTCTTGTACACCTTGGAAATCACCAGCACCACGGCCATCCTTTCCGATAGAACCGAATCCATGTGCATCATCTACGAACAAACGGAAAGGAATTACTTTTTTGAATTCAGCTATTTCTTTCAATTTACCTTGGTCACCGGCCATTCCGAAAACACCTTCAGTCATAACCAAGATGCCACCGCCTGTTTGGTCAGTTACACGTTTCGCTTGATTAAGCATTTTTTCAAAACTAACCATGTCGTTGTGTTGGAAAACGAAACGCTTTCCTTGGTGCAAACGAACACCGTCAACCATACACGCGTGGCTTTCACTATCGTATACAATTACATCGTGTCTTCCTACAAGGGCCTCAATAGCCGACATACATCCTTGGTAACCGAAGTTCAACAAGAAGGCGTCTTCTTTGTGCATGAATTCAGCAAGCTCTTGCTCTAATTGCTCGTGATATTTGGTCTGTCCAGACATCATTCGAGCTCCCATTGGATAAGCCATTCCCCATTGTTCGGCTGCTTCTGCATCTGTCTTACGAACATCTGGATGATTCGCTAAACCAAGGTAGTTGTTCAAACTCCATGTCAATACCGGTTTATCACGAAACGTCATGTGAGCGCCGATTTCTCCTTCTAACTTAGGGAAGGTAAAGTAGCCATGAGATTCTTTCGAGTGTTGACCAAGGGGTCCTCTGTTGTTCTTGATTTTTTCAAATATATCCACTGTCGTAAAAATTTAGAACTACAAAAATAATGAGGAATTCTCTTATGTGAGCTGTGAATTATCATCTTGTGAACACATGATTGTGATTCTTTTGCCGTTACTTAACCGCAAAACCCTATTTTTGCAACGGAAATGAAAAGATTTATAGTTGTCTTATTCGCATTAGCAGCACTTTCAGGTTGTACTGAATACAGCAAGGCCTTGAAGGAAACAGACCCTTTGAAGAAAATGGCAAACGCCAAGAAGTACTACGAAGAAGGTGAGTGTTATAAAGCTTTGCCCATGCTTGAGGAACTTATTGGCCTCACTCGCGGGACCCAACAATCCGAAGAAGTCTATTATTATTTTGCGAAAACTCATTATTGTTTGAAGGACTATTACATGGGTAATTACTACTTCAAGTCTTACGCTAAATCTTTTTCTTCAAGCCCGAAGGCTGAGGAGTGTTTGTTTATGGCAGCATTGTGCAGTTACAACCTTTCTCCGTCTTACACCCTGGACCAAACCGACTCGAAAACAGCAGTGGATGAACTTCAATATTTTCTAGATCAGTATCCCAATAGCGCCTTGCGCGATTCGGCGAATCACATGATCGGTGATTTGAATTTCAAAATAGAAAAGAAAGATTTTGAAATAGCTGAGTTGTATGTTCAAACCATGAAGTACAAAGCTGCAGTAAGCGGACTTCAAGAATTCATTAAGAAATATCCACAGTCAAAGTTTCGCGAACAAGCGATGTCACTTATCGTGGAGAGTAAGTTTTTATTGGCTGAAGGGAGCATAGACTCAAAGAAATTGGAGCGATATAGAGAAACAATGGAATCTTACATTACATTTGTATCCGCTTTTCCAAAAAGTACTCTTCTAGATAGTGCCGAAGACTATTACTTGAGGAGTGAAAAAATGGTGGTGAAACTAACTACAAAATAGAATTATTATGAGCAATTATAAAAACTCAACTGCTGCTAAAACTACGATTACTCGTGACACGAATGAGTTGTACGACAAAGTTGATGGCAATTTATTTGAAACAATAGTTCTTTTGAACAAGCGTACTTTTCAAATTGCTCGTGAGATGAAAGAGGAGTTGAGTCAAAAGTTAGAAGAGTTCGGAAGCAACCAAGACAACTTGGAAGAGGTTTTCGAAAACCGTGAGCAAATTGAAATCTCTCGTCACTACGAGAGATTGCCAAAGGCGCACAGCATAGCGATTCACGAATTGGAAGAAGGAAAAGTATTTTTCCGTTACCCTGAAGAGGAAGAAAAATAAGATTGAATTGAATTCATAAAAACCCCGAATTTCGGGGTTTTTTTATTAGGTTTACTTCGTGTTGAAAGGAAAAAAAATAGTACTCGCCGTTACCGGATCTATAAGCGCTTACAAGTCGCTTTTCTTGCTGCGCTTGCTTGTGAAGGAAGGTGCCGAGGTAAAGGTAATCATGAGTAAGTCGGCACATGAATTTATTCAGCCGCTTTCATTCAGCACCCTATCGAAGCACCCTGTTAGTTCCGACTTTACAGAGAGTAAGACCGAAGGTGTTTGGAACAATCATGTTGAAATGGCGATTTGGGCCGATCTGATTTTGGTGGCTCCTTGCACCGCAAACACTTTGGCGAAATACGCTGTCGGAATGTGTGATTCATATTTGCTCGCTGTTCTGATGAGTGCTCAGTGTCCCTTATTCTTCGCGCCAGCCATGGATCACGACATGATGGAACATGCTGGCACGCAAGAGAATTTGAAACGGATTGAAGCCATGGGCTGCACAGTGCTTGCGCCTGGATATGGTGAGTTAGCGAGTGGATTAATTGGAAAGGGTAGACTTTCAGAACCAGATGAAATTCTTGCAGAGGTTATTTCTCATTTCAATCCGAATCAACTATTGAAAGGAAGGAAAGCCCTTGTAAATGCGGGTCCGACCTACGAAGCAATAGACCCTGTTCGTTTTATTGGTAATCGTTCCAGCGGAAAAATGGGCATTGCCATTGCCCAAGCACTTCGAACGTTGGGAGCAGAAGTGACTTTGGTATTGGGACCCGTTCACGAAAGTATTCCAGATGGAATAAAAATTATTCGGGTGGAAAGTGCTCGTGACATGTTTGAGGTTTGCTCGCAAGAGTTTGTAAACGCTGATATTACTGTTTTGGCGGCTGCTGTTGCAGACTACCGTCCGTTAAATGTGAGCAGCGAGAAAATAAAAAAGAAAGACTCTCCGTTAGAGCTGCGCTTGGAAGAAACCGAAGACATAGCCGCTGCATTAGGCAGTTCGAAAAAAGCGAATCAGAAATTGGTTTGTTTTGCTTTAGAAACGGAAAACGAAGAAGCTCACGCATTGGCAAAAATGAATCGTAAAAACGCAGATCTTTTGGTTTTGAATTCACTTCGAACAGACGGTGTGTATTTTGGTTCAGATAACAACGCCATTACCTTGTTCAATTCCAACGGAACAAAAAAAGAAATATCTTTAAAATCGAAATCGGAAATAGCTGAAATTATTTCCTATGAAATAGCCGACCTCTTTCAATGAAAAAAAGTATAATATATCTTGTTTTGTTTTTCATTTCATTTCATGCGAAATCGCAAGAGTTGAATTGTGATGTGAAAATCATTCCTCCTCGAATTATGATTTCTGGCCCCGAGGTTTTTCAAACGATGGAAAGAGCCATGGAAGAATTTCTGAATGGAAGGAAATGGTCTAAAGACCAATGGCAGCAGGAAGAACGCATTCCTTGTACCATTCAAATTACCATTGAAAAACAAAACAGTCAACGCGATTTCGAAGGGACCATTCAAGTGGGATCGAGCAGACCGGTTTACAATTCAGATTACAAGACCCCTTTGGTTTCGATTAACGACAGAAACTTGAGTTTTCAATTTCAAGAAAACACACAATTGCAATGGTCTCCCGATCAGCACCGCGATAACCTGAGCAGTGTGCTTGCATTTTATGCCCTTTATGTCATTGGAAGTGATTACGATTCGTTCGCGTTGGAAGGCGGAACAGATTATTTCTTGATTTGTCAAACGATTGTAACGAATGCACAAAACGCTCCAGAGCCCGGATGGCGAGCTAGTGGAGAAAAGGGACAGCAAAACAGATATTGGCTTATTGAAAACATTTTAACAGAGACATTCAGTCCACTTCGCGAAGCGAACTACAAGTATCACCGACAAGGATTGGATAAAATGTATACTGAACGCGCAACTGCCACACAGAATATTGAAGACGCGTTAAATGGCTTGAATGACATTCATAAAATCAAACCTTCATCCTACAATATGCAGGTTTTTTATTACGCAAAATCCGATGAAATCGTGAATATATTCAAACCTTTGCCCGAGGAAAGAAAAACGCCAATTGCTGAATTATGTAAGCGTTTAGATCCAGGTAACATTGCGAAATACGATCGTATTTTACAGAAATAGGCATAACTTTTTTCTTCAAAAATTGGGGTGTAGCATTAAATTCGCTTCATGCTAAAATCGCTTCTCATACGGAATTATGTTCTCATCGACTCGCTGCACGTGAGTTTCGATAAGGGCTTCGTGGCAATTACTGGTGAAACGGGGAGTGGAAAGTCTATTTTGTTGGATGCTTTTTCGCTGCTTTTGGGTGACCGTTCCGATGTGAAAAGTATTCGTCAAGGACAAGACAAGTGCATGGTGGAGGCCGTTTTTGCGTTAGCGAAGAATAGGTTTGATTCTTTTTTTATTGAAAACGATTTAGATTTTTCAGATGAAACAGTTGTTCGTCGCGAGGTGAACAAGCAAGGAAAGAGTAGAGCGTTTATTAACGATACTCCCGTGACTCTGGCGGTCTTAAAAATGTTCACGGAGCAGCTAGTGGATTTGCATTCGCAGCATGAAAATGCATTGTTGTTCCGAAAGGCATTTCGATACGAAATGGTTGATGCTTTTTCTAAGTCGAAGGAAGTAGCACAGACCTATAAGAATTCATTTTTATTGTGGAAGCAAACCGATCTCCAACTTCAGGGTCTTCGTCAGCAATTGAACAGTGAGAAGGCGAATGAAGATTACCGATTGTTTCAATTGAATGAATTGGAGCAAGAAGATTTCTCTTTATTTGATATGGCTGAAATGGAAGGTGAGTTGAACCTACAACAAAACTCGGGTGAATTGCTTGAGTCACTTCATTCCATTTCAAGTTTGTTGAGTGAAGGAGAAAGCAATGCCATTCAACAATTAAAAATAGCGAAGCAGCAACTGATGAAGTGGGAAAGTGGTCATCCGAAGTTGCAACAGTTCTCTTCTCAAATGGAATCGGCTATTGCAGAGTTGCGCGAAGTGGATATTGACTTGCAGCGATTTGCGGAATCGATTTCAACCGATCCGGCCAGAGCTTCTTGGGTAGAAGAAAAATTGAGTTTCATTTATAAAATGTTTCGTAAGCACAATGTCAATAGCATTGAAGATTTGTCTGCGTTGAAGATGAAATTAGATCAAGACGCTCAGCTAACGGCATCATTGGAATCTTCCATTCAACATAAAGAACAGGAAGTTTTGCAGCTGGAAGCGAACTGCCGAGAGCTCGCAACGAAATTATCTCACTTGCGCATGAAAGGAGTGAAAGAAGCCGAAAAAGCTATTTCATCTTCCTTAGGCAAATTGAATTTAACACATGCACAGTTTCAGATTGAAGTAACGGGTACTGCAGAGTTGCATGTTCACGGTGCAGAGAATTTACGATTTGCATTTTCGGCCAATAAAGGTCAGCCATTTGAAGACATTAAGTCTGTTGCTTCAGGTGGAGAGATATCACGCGTGATGCTTGCCATTAAGGCTGCAACAGCTCATTTGAATGAAATGCCCGTTTTGATATTGGACGAAATTGATCAGGGAGTGGGCGGAGAAACAGGTAATCGTATTGCTAGCTTGCTTCGTGAAATGTCTGCATCTGCGCAACTTATAGTGATTACACATTTGCCGCAAATTGCATCAAAGGCGCATCAGCATTTTCGAGTTGCCAAACGTGTGGAAGGCGACAGTACCATTAGTGATTTGGAAGAGTTGAATCTTGCTGCCCGTGAAAAGGAATTGGCGCATATGCTTGGCGGAGATCAGGCAGGAGCGGCAGCGCTTCAAACCGCAAAAGAATTAATGCAGCAAGATTGATGATGGACTTTCAAAGACTCTGTTCGGTATCAAGTGCTGAGGAATTGTTGGACGGACGAATTCTATTGGTTGACAAGCCTTTGAATTGGACGAGTTTCGATGTGGTGGGAAAGTTGAAATGGATATTGCGTAGTGAAGGAAAATTTCCGAAGTTTAAAATAGGGCACGCTGGTACGCTAGACCCATTGGCAACGGGACTTTTGGTAGTTTGCACGGGCAAGATGACCAAAGCCATTACAGAGATTCAAGGCGGGACAAAAGAATATAGTGGGCGAATTGTTTTGGGTGCAACGACCCCAAGTTTTGACAAAGAAACGTTACCAGAGAATTTTCAATCTACAGAACACTTGACTCTAGAAAAATTGGAGGAAGTCGCGAAGATGTTCATGGGAGAGCAATTGCAGTTGCCTCCGGTTTATAGCGCAAAACAAATAGACGGCGTTCGCGCGTATGAGATGGCGAGAAAGAATGAAGAAGTGAAGATGCGTGAAAACTTGATAGAAATTGAAGCGTTTGAATTAAGTGATTTTGATGGAAAGGAAGTCTCGTTCCGGATTCGCTGTTCAAAGGGCACATACATTCGATCTATTGCGAATGATTTTGGGCAAAGATTGGGCGTTGGCGGATACTTAAGCGTCTTGCGCAGAACAGAGAGTTTACCTTTTCGTGTGGAAGAAGCAAAATCCCCTTTGGACTGGGTGAAGATATTTTACCCTAGTTATGAGTCTGCTAATGAGCACTTTAGTGCTGACTCGGTGAAAAAGGTCTTTACAAAGGCTTTTTGATTTCGTACTTTCGCCCCCCACTTAAATAATAACACCTTGATTTCCACAATGAAATTGGGTCAATTCAAATATGAATTGCCTAAAGAATTAATAGCTCAGCATCCGCTACCTCACCGCGATGATTCCAAATTAATGGTATTGGACCGTAAGACTGGAAAGATTGAGCACAAGAAATTTCGTGATTTGCTAGATTATTTTAGCGAAGGCGATGTAATGGTGAATAACAACACGAAGGTATTCCCCGCGCGTATGTATGGCAATAAAGAAAAGACAGGATCAATGATCGAGGTTTTCTTGTTGCGTGAATTGAACGATAAGAGTTTGCTTTGGGACACTGTGGTAGATCCAGCTCGTAAGATTCGTATAGGAAATAAATTGTACTTCGGGCCTAATGATGAGTTGGTTGCTGAAGTAATTGATAACACCACTTCACGTGGAAGAACACTTCGTTTCTTGTACGACGGTCCTCACGAAGATTTTAAAAAGTTGGTTTATAGCTTAGGTGAAACGCCACTTCCAAAATATATCGAGCGTCCAGTTGAACCAGAAGATGCTGAGCGTTATCAGACAATTTATGCGAAGTATGAAGGGGCAGTTGCGGCTCCAACAGCTGGTTTACACTTTTCCAAACAGCTTTCAAAGCGTTTGGAGATTGCTGGAATTCACATGGCTGAATTAACCCTTCACATTGGATTGGGTACCTTTAGAACGGTTGAGGTAGAAGACTTAACGAAGCACAAGACAGATAGTGAGCAATTGATAATACCTGAGGTTACTGCTGATTTGGTGAATGACGCAAGAGCAAAAGGAAAACGTGTATGTGCTGTTGGAACAACAACACTTCGCGCATTTGAAAGCAGTGTTGGTACAAACAATACACTGAAGGCCTTTGACGGTTGGGCGAGTAAATTTATTTTCCCTCCACATGATTTTCAGATTGCAGATAGCTTGATCACGAATTTTCATGAGCCACAGAGTGTTTTGTTAATGATGACAACGGCCTTTGGAGGATATGATTTCGTGATGGAAGCGTATAAAGAAGCCATTAAAAAGAAATATCGATTCTTTTGCTATGGCGACGCCATGTTAATCATCTAAGTATGCTTCGAAACAGGTTCAATCTTGAAAATTTAATGTTTTCATGAAAGAAATGTTGAAAAGTGTTTGCAGATAAGAAAAAAGATTGTATTTTCGCACCCCCAAATTTTAGGGAATTGACTTTAAGAATAGAGATAAAATGGATACGTTGAGTTACAAAACACCATCAGCAAACAAAGAAACTGCAAACAAGCAGTGGTTGATTGTTGATGCAGAAGGCAAGAATCTTGGTCGTTTGGCTAGTGAAGTAGCAGCTGTGCTTCGCGGTAAGCACAAACCATTGTTTACGCCTCACGCAGACTGCGGAGACTACGTAGTAGTTGTGAACGCAGAGAAGATCGCACTTACTGGAAAGAAGTGGGATGAGAAAGTGTACATTCGTTACACTGGCTACCCAGGTGGACAACGTTTCGCTAGCCCGAAAGAGATGATGGCTAAGCATCCAACAGCAATGATTGAGATGGCAATTCGCGGAATGCTTCCAAAGAATCGTTTAGGTCGTGAGGTATTTAGAAACTTGTATGTGTATGCAGGAACTAACCACGAGCAAACAGCTCAACAACCAACAGTTTATACTTTAAAAGGATAATTTAGTCAATGGCAACTACGCAATATACCAATACTTCAGGTCGTCGTAAGACCGCAGTAGCACGTGTTTACCTTTCAGAAGGAACAGGTAAATTTGAAATCAACGGAAAAGATTACGCACATTATTTTCCAACATTGGTACTTCAGTACCGTGTTAACCAACCTTTCATCCTTACAGGAAATGAAGGAAAGTATGATTTCAAAGCGAACATTGATGGCGGTGGAATCACCGGTCAAGCTGAGGCTGTTCGTTTAGCGATCAGCAAAGCTTTAATTGAACTTAATCCCGATTGGAAGCCAGCTTTGAAAGCAGAAGGTCTTACCACTCGTGACCCACGTATGGTTGAACGTAAGAAGTTCGGTCAGCGTAAGGCTCGTGCTCGCTTCCAATTCTCTAAGCGTTAATCGCTGGGGGATTTTTGGAAAGCTTATCGAGCTTGTTTAGCATCCAAACTTCAAAGACTCGTATTTCGGTATGGCTACTTTGGGGTTGACTATTAGAGAACGTAAACAAGAATAAAATAAAAAATGGCAAAAGTTACTTTTGATGAATTGCTAGATGCCGGAGTACACTTCGGACACCTTAGCCGCAAGTGGAATCCAAACATGGCTCCGTATATCTTCGGAGAGAAAAAAGGAATTCACATCATTGATTTGAATAAGACAATTGTTAAGCTTGAGGAAGCTTGCAATGCAATGCGTCAAATCGCAAAATCTGGAAAGAAAATCCTTTTCGTTGCTACCAAGAAACAAGCTAAAGATATCGTTGCTGAAAAAGTAAGCGCTATCGGAATGCCTTTCGTTGTAGAGCGTTGGCCTGGTGGAATGTTAACGAACTTCGTTACCATTCGTAAGGCGGTTCGTAAAATGACCTCTATTGAGAAAATGGAAGCTGACGGAACTGCTGCTACCATGAGCAAAAGAGAGCGTCTTCAGATGACCCGTACTGTTACAAAAATGCGTAAGAACTTAGGTTCTATTGCAGACATGAATCGTGTTCCTGCTGCATTATTCGTTATTGACGTAATGAAAGAACATATCGCAGTTGCTGAAGCAATGCGTTTGGGTATTCCAGTTTTCGCAATGGTTGATACCAATAGTGATCCTCGTAAAATCGATTTCGCTATTCCAGCAAATGACGATGCTACGAAGTCTATAAGCAAAATCTTAGATGTAGCTATTGAGGCTATCGCAGAAGGATTAGCCGAGCGTAAGACAGATAAAGACACCGGTGAAGAAATTCCAGCAACTGCTGAAAAGAAAGAGGATAGAAAGCCAGCTACTCGTAAAAGAACTCCAAAAGCTTAATCTATAAACTCATTAAAAAATAATATCATGAACATTACAGCGGCAGATGTAAACAAGCTTCGCACTATGACAGGTGCTGGTATGATGGATTGTAAGAAAGCACTAACCGAAGCGGAAGGTGATTTCGAAAAAGCAGTTGAATTACTTCGCAAGAAAGGTCAGAAAGTGGCTGCAAGCCGCGGAGATCGCGATGCAACAGAAGGAGTTGTTTTAGCTAAGGCTAGTGCAGACAACACCAACGGTTACATGATTGTTTTGAACTGCGAAACAGATTTCGTAGCAAAGAACGATGGTTTCGTAAGTTTCGCAAACGCTATCTTGGATGCAGCTATCGCAAACAACTCGAACAGCCCAGAAGCAGTTAAAGCTTTAACTTTCCCAGGTACTTCTTTGACTATCGAAGAAAAAATTACTGAAGAGATTGGTAAAATCGGAGAAAAGATTGATTTGTCGACAGCGTCACAAATCAACGCTGGATTCGTTTATTGCTACAACCACCCGGGTAACAAATTAGCTTCTATCGTAGGTTTCAACAAAGAAACTTCTGCAGATGTAGCGAAAGATGTTGCTATGCAAACTGCTGCTATGGCTCCAGTAGCATTGGATGAGACTTCAGTTCCAGAAGAATTGAAATTAAAGGAAATCGAAATTGGAAAAGAATTAGCTATCAACGAAGGTAAACCTGCGGATATGGCTGAGAAAATTGCAATGGGTCGTTTGAACAAATGGTTTAAAGAAACTACTTTGGTGAATCAAGAATTCATTAAAGACAGCAAATTAACTGTTGGTCAATACGTGAAGTCAGTAGATAAAGATTTGTCTATCTCTGGTTTCTTACGCAGCGGATTATAATTCATTTTGAATTAGAAACGAAAAGGGCTGTCTTCGGACAGCCCTTTTTTTGTCTTAGCAATTGACTTCTAGTCAATTTATTCGCAATTAGTTAATATGTGGATATTGAAAGTAAAATATATGTGGTTTAGGTTTATGCAAAATATAAATATTATGAAAGCAAATCTTACTTTTTCTTTATTGTTATTCGCAGTACTCTTAAATTCATGCTCAGTTACAACGATGCTTAGATCGTCTGAGAAGTCTATGTCACGACAAGCAGAATCAAATGGTAATTCTGTAGTCTTAGTGAATAAGCCTATAGTTGCTGATTTGACAGTAGCTATGGCGAGACAAACTGTAATTTGTAATACTACAAATTTGGAGTTGAGCAATTCAACAATGGATATTCAAGCGGGAAGCAAATCGGCCATAATGCAAGGCGGAGAATGGGCACATTTGAAGACAGAAGCGAAAAAACGTGCACAGTTTCAATTTATGAAAGACTTTGAATGTGATTATCTTGTTGATCCAATTTACACCGTAGATGTTCAAAGTCAGTCAAATTCTGAAGTAGTAAACTTTCAAGTTGAACTTTCTGCTTTTCCTGCGAAATATTCAAAGTTTACCCAGCCAGATAGCCTGCCAAAAAGTGTTATGCAAATCTCGGCAGTAGATAATCGAAGCTTGCCACTTTATGTTGCCACGAAAACCAGTGAAAAAATTGCGCCTTCTCGCGAGGTTGGTGGGTTTGCAGGAGTCGGACTATCAAAGCAAATAGACCCTCTTTCTACAGATGAGGCAATAGTAAGCTGGAATTTTGGATTATATAAATCTTTTGGTGCATCCAAACCAGTTGGATTCAGAGGTGAGTTGAAAGTTGTTGGATTTGGCGGTAAGGGTATTGAAAGTTATACTGATTACAGCAACTGGCCATACACGACAAATAATTATGAAGTGAAAAAGAACTACACATCTATTGCTGTTCCACTTATGTTATCTGTGAATTTGAAAAAAGTAAATATTCTAGCGGGGTTGATCCCTTCATATAATATTTCTACAAAATATGAAACCAATCATCCTGATTATAATTGGGCGTCAACTTCAAGTCAAGGTATGGACAATGGATTAACGTTTGGATTATACTATAAAATTACGGACAAATTTTCTGCAGGTTATAGATTTGAAAAATTTCAAAATTTGGAATATACCAATCACGGATTGTCTTTTGCAGTTCGATTTAAATAGATTTTTGCAAATAGAAAAGGGCTGTCTTCGGACAGCCCTTTTTTATTGCGGGTAATTCCGGTTATAGGAGTGTTGTTGGACAAACAAAGTTTGTGCGAGGGGCATTCGTTTTCTTGATTTCAGCAAATCCGCCTTCCACATCTACGAAATTGTCCCATCCGCGTTGACGAAGGATTGAAGCCGCAATCATACTTCGGTATCCGCCTGCACAAATGACTATAAAATGTTCATCTTTCGGAATAGAAGAAAGGTGAGCGTTGATTTGGTTCAGCGGAACATTTATTGAATTGATTATATGCTCAGAATCGAATTCACTTTTCTTACGCACGTCAATAACTAGGGAGTTTTTAATCTCGATTTCATTCGCAAAGTCATTTGCTGAAATTCTTTGTGTCGAATCAATCTCTTTACCTGCGCTAATCCAGCTGATCATTCCTCCTTC
Organism: Chryseobacterium gleum; assembly: GCA_945881835.1. Classification (GTDB taxonomy): domain Bacteria; phylum Bacteroidota; class Bacteroidia; order Flavobacteriales_D; family Sanyastnellaceae; genus CAIZGX01. Next base: position 66,131 of record CAMCVP010000004.1, read on the forward strand.
CAAATAACCAAAGGTATTGTCGTAACCCACGCGCGATAAGCGAATGGCACATTCTTCTTCTCTTCCAATTTCGGTTACCAGTAAAATGGGTTGCTTAACATCTGTAACCATTTCGCCCACCCATTGCGCGAAGTTCCCGTCAATTCCAATGTTCACACTGTTCGGGATGAAGGCCTTAGCAAAATCAGTAGCGTCGCGTGTATCCAACACGAGTGCCCCTGTTTCATTGGCTGCGGCTTCAAACGCTTCAACAGTTAGAGGTTGCAAGGCGCGCTCAAGTACATTGTCTAAACTCTCGTAGCCGCGAATATTCATTAGTACGTTTTGCGGGAAGTAAACGGGAGGTGGCGTAAGTCCGCTTAAAAGAATTTCCTTGAATTCTTCTTTCGATAATTTAGGGTCGAGGGCGTAGTTTATTCGTTTCTGATTGCCCAAGGTGTCTGTTGTTTCCTTGCTCATCATTTTCCCACAAGCACTGCCCGCGCCGTGGTTTGGATAAACAATTAGATCATCGCTAAGAGGCATGATTCTATTTCGAAGTGAATCGAAAAGATATCCGGCAAGTTTGTCTTGTGTAAGATCGGCGACAACGTGTTGAGCGAGGTCAGGTCTTCCCACATCGCCTATGAATAGAGTGTCTCCGGTTATTATGCCGTGTTCCTTTCCCTCTTCGTCTGTAATGAGGTAGGTGGTGCTCTCCATCGTGTGTCCAGGTGTATGAATCACCTTCACCTTACATTTTCCAACTTGAAAAATCTGATTGTCTTCAGCAACGGTTGCTTCATATCCAGGTTTTGCTGTTGGACCAAAAACGATTTCCGCATGGGCTTTCTTTTTAAGATCGAGATGACCACTCACGAAGTCGGCATGAAAATGCGTTTCGAAAACGTATTTGATTTTGGCGTGATCTGCTACAGCGCGATCCAAATAGGGCTGCACTTCGCGCAGAGGGTCGAAAAGGGCAGCTTCTCCGTTGCTTTCGAGATAGTAGGCTGCGTGGGCGATACAGCCGGTATAGATTTGTTCAAGTTTCATTTTGTTTTTATTTGATGAAACAAATGTGAAGCCTTTGAATGATGTGAATTGTGGCGAATGTTACAGATTCCCTTGATTTTCGTCAGTATCGCAATACGGTCAGAAGGTGAAATTCAATTATTTGAACAAATTCTAAATTATTTTGTCTGTTGTAGAACGCATTCCGATTGTATTTTCGCACAGCAAAACAAAAACCAACATGGGTCTTTTTACATCATCACTTATTAAGAAATATTGGATGGCCGCAACAGGCTTGTTCCTTATTTCATTCCTAGTCGTTCACGCAGGAATTAACGCTATGATATTCTTCAACGATGGAGGGGAAACCTTCAACGAATGGGGACATTTTATGGGAACCAACCTAATCGTGCGAACCATGGAAATTGGTTTGTTCTTGGGATTGATTTTACATATCGTAGACGGATTGATGCTTTACTTCCAAAACCGTAAGGCACGTCCAATTAAGTATGCTTACAACAAACCATCTGCAAGCAGCACTTGGTATTCAAGAAGCATGGCTTTGTTGGGAACATTGATTCTTATTTTCTTAGTGATTCACTTGAAAGATTTTTGGTTGAAGACGCGTATTACTGGATTGTCAGTAGAACCGAGTCACGTGAAGATCGACGGTGTTATGCACGAGAATTTATTTGCTGAAATGTTATTGGTGTTTCAAAATCCAGTGGCTGTAGTCATTTATTTACTTGGATGTTTCTCTTTGTTCTGGCATTTGTTCCATGGGTTCAGAAGCGCATTTCAATCGTTGGGATTGAATCATAAAAAATACGCTTCAACCATTGAATTGGCTGGATCTGTATTTTCAATTGTGATTTCAGTATTGTTCGCATCAATGCCAGTTGCGATGTACTTAGGTTGGGTTAAATAATTCGGATTAAAAATTACTTCCAATGAAGTTAGACGGTAAAATTCCAGTAGGGCCACTTGATCAAAAGTGGACGAAGTATAAAAATTCAGTTCGTTTGGTGAATCCATCGAACAAAAGAAACATTGAGGTTATTGTTGTTGGAACCGGTTTGGCTGGTTCTTCTGCGGCTGCCTCATTGGCTGAAATGGGCTACAAGGTGAAAGCATTTTGCTTTCAAGATAGTCCACGCCGTGCGCACTCTATTGCGGCGCAAGGTGGTATTAACGCTGCTAAGAATTACATGAACGATGGTGATAGCACCTACCGTTTGTTCTACGATACCATTAAAGGTGGTGACTACCGCGCACGTGAAGCAAACGTTCATCGTTTGGCTGAAGTAAGCGCGAGCATCATTGACCAATGTGTTGCGCAAGGTGTTCCATTTGCTCGCGATTACGGCGGGTTGTTGGACAACCGTTCGTTCGGTGGAACTCAAGTTTCTCGTACGTTTTATGCGAAAGGACAAACCGGACAGCAGCTTTTGTTGGGTGCATACTCGGCGTTAAGCCGTCAGATTGGTAAAGGAAGTGTGAAGTTGTATAACCGCCATGAAATGATGGATTTGGTTATCGTAGATGGAAAGGCGAGAGGAATTATTGCACGTAACATGGTTACGGGTGAAATTGAAAGTCACAGTGGTCATGCGGTTGTGTTGTGTACAGGTGGATACGGAAACGTATTTTTCCTTTCAACAAACGCAATGGGATCGAATGTTACAGCGGCATGGCGCGCACACCGCAAAGGTGCTGCATTTGCAAATGCTTGCTTCACACAAATTCACCCAACGTGTATTCCAGTAAGTGGAGACCACCAGTCGAAGTTGACATTGATGTCTGAGTCGTTGCGTAACGATGGACGTATTTGGGTTCCACTTCACAAAGAAGATGCGGAAGCTATTCGTGCGAAAAAATTAAAACCAACCGATCTTCCAGAAGAGCGTCGCGATTATTACCTAGAGCGTCGTTACCCTGCTTTCGGAAACTTGGTTCCTCGCGATGTTGCGTCACGCGCTGCGAAAGAGCGTTGCGATGCTGGATTCGGAGTGAATGCAACGGGTGAAGCAGTTTACTTGGATTTTGCTTCAGCAATTATGCGTTACGGTAAAACGGCTGCAACGGTTCAAGGTTTGCACAACGCTACTGAAGATCAAATTCGTGAATTAGGAACGAAAGTGGTAGAAGGAAAATACGGAAACTTGTTCCAGATGTACGAGCAAATCGTGGCTGAGAATCCATACAAGACTCCAATGATGATTTATCCAGCGGTTCACTACACAATGGGTGGATTGTGGGTTGACTATGAATTGATGACTACTGTAACAGGTTGTTATGCTTGTGGTGAAGCGAACTTTAGTGACCACGGTGCTAACCGCTTAGGTGCATCTGCTTTAATGCAAGGTTTGGCAGACGGATACTTCGTACTTCCATATACAATTGGAAATTATTTGGCTGATGAAATTAGCACAGGTGCTATTTCAACCAAAACTCCAGAATTCGTAGAGGCAGAGAAGGCGGTAAGAGAAAGATTGGAAGGATTATTCAAAACAACAGGAACCGAAACTGTAGATACATACCACAAGAAATTGGGTAAAATCATTTGGGACTATTGTGGAATGGCGCGTAGCAAGCAAGGCTTGGAATTCGCAATTTCTGAGATTCGCAAGATTCGTGAAGATTTTTACAAGAATGTAAAAGTTCCTGGAGGAATGACCGGAGTAAATACAGAATTAGAGAAAGCTACACGTGTTGCCGACTTCATTGAGTTGGGCGAGTTGATGTGTTTAGATGCATTGGAGCGCAACGAGTCATGCGGTGGTCACTTCCGCGAAGAATTCCAAACGGAAGAAGGTGAAGCATTGCGTGTAGATGAAACATTCAGCTATGTTGCAGCTTGGGAGTTTACAGGTGATCCATCTGCTCCAAAGATGCACAAAGAAGATTTGATATACGAAAACATTAAAGTTCAACAACGATCATACAAATAAGATGAGCAACGGAAACATGAACCTTACGCTAAAAGTTTGGCGTCAGTCCAACAGCACTGCTGCTGGGAAAATGGAGACCTACCAATTGGGCGGTGTATCTCCGGATATGTCTTTCTTAGAAATGATTGACATGTTGAATGAGCAAATTATTCGCAAGGGCGAAGATGCTATTGCGTTCGACCACGATTGCCGTGAAGGTATTTGTGGAATGTGCAGCATGTTCATCAACGGTGAAGCACACGGTCCAAACCGCGGTGTAACTACTTGTCAATTGCACATGCGTTCATTCAAAGATGGCGACACCATTTACATTGAACCGTGGAGAGCCGAAGGTTTCCCAGTGGTGAAAGACTTGATGGTAGACCGCGCAGCGTTCGACCGTATTATTCAATCGGGTGGATTCGTTTCTGTGAATACTTCAGGAAGAACCATGGACGCGAATGCGATTCCAATTCCGAAAGACGATGCAGACAAAGCGTTCGACGCGGCAACTTGTATTGGATGTGGCGCTTGCGTAGCGACTTGTCCGAACAGTTCTGCTATGTTGTTCGTGAGTGCGAAAGTTTCTCAATTCGCGTTGTTACCACAAGGACATCCTGAGCGCAAAGAGCGTGTATTGAACATGGTTAAACAAATGGACGAAGAAGGATTTGGAAATTGCAGCAACATTGGTGCTTGCGAGGTTCAATGTCCGAAGAACATTAGCATTGAAAACATTGCACGCATGAACAGAGAATATCTTTCTGCAAGTGTGAAACCAGAGAATTAATGCAACAATTTCATTTAAAGCACCAAGCGCTTCTTATGCTCTTGGTGCTTTTTTGTTTTAGGTCGAATGGTCAAGCCGCTTGGGACTTGAATCTTTTGACAAAGATCAATGGCGGACCAGAAAAATCTGATCAGTTTTGGTCAGCTTATACCAACAGCATTACTTATGTTACTGTCGGAACCCCTTTATTGGTTGGCACTGTAGGCGTTTTGAAAAAAGACGAATTCGTGAAGCGTCAATTTGTAGGCATGGCAGGCGGCTTGGCTTTGAATGGATTCATTACAATTACAATGAAATATGGAATTGCAAGGCCGCGTCCGTTTGTTACTCATGGCGATTTAATTTACAAGAAGACTCACGCTGGAAGTTTATCGTTTCCATCTGGACATACGAGTTCTGCCTTTCAATGGGCGACGAGTTGTGTGTTAGCGAAGCCGAAATGGTATGTAGCCGTACCCGCATACATGTATGCTTGCGGAATTGGATATTCGCGTATGCATTTAGGCGCACATTATCCGACCGATGTTGCAGCGGGCGCATTCATCGGCACTGCCAGCGCCTTTGCTTCTTATCACATTAACAATTGGTTTTGGAAGAAGATGGATTCAAGGAAAAAGTCAGATGATTTGCTGATTAAACCTTCCTTTTAAAAATGAAAAAAGCCGCGGTTAAGCGGCTTTTTATTTGAAGTCGATACAATTACTGTTTGAATCCCGATACGATGCTAATGCAGCCGATATGCTGAACTATGGCATCTTTTTGCTCAGGGACTTTAACCTTCACAACAAGTTGTTGGGTGTTTTTCATTTTGAATTCAAAAGCTTCTTTGTCTTGAGCGCCTTTGTTGGTGTAAATCTGCTTACCGTTGATGTCGCTCACAGTGAACTCAACATCGCCAAGGATAGGGTGAGCAACTACAAGTAGAAGGTAATCGCGACCACCAAAGAAGGTGACCATAATTTCAGCTTCTTCGCCTGGGGCCATTTGAGCTGAGTTGTAACTGTCGTTTTGAACGTACCCATTCAACTTTGGAAGGACTTTATTTTTTGTGAAAGGTCTACATTGCGCAGAAGCGAATGAGGGAATAAAGACCAATAAGAACAGGAGAATTTTATATGCTTTCATGATATCTTCTGAATTTTTTATTGAATGTATTTGTTACGGATGACAACAGTCTCTGCTGCGATTTTCGCTAGTGTAGCATCGCTCATGGTCACTGTTTCTGTGCTTCCAATGGTGGTTACTCCGTTGCTGTCTTTTTCAACAGACGTTTCTCCACTCACCACAATTACATCTTTGTATATCGTTTGAAGTTTTGTTAGATCTTCTTTCATGCGATTCACACGATCACTCGTTGCGAAAAGATTCAAGTAACTAACCAATTGATTCAAAGAATAGGTTTGTTCTGCAACGCGTTGTTTCATGGCCTTTTCACCTTTCTTTCCAGCGTACTGAGTAGACAAGTAAAGTGTTTCAACCCATGCGCCTGCAACAATTAGTGCACTTACATCTGTGCGCTTTCCTTCTTTCAAGTAGGCGTTCACGTTTTGGTATGAAAGGGTTACGTAGCTTAAAAGAGAATCCTTGTTGTTTTGATTCTTTTGAACACGTTCCATGAATTTCTCATCCATAGCCCCGTCGATTCCCAATGCGCTTGCCAATGTTTTCGAAGCCGCTAAGTAATTTACCGACTCTTGCTTTTGCTCGAATACCGTGCTGTAGCTTAAGTCTGCAGCGTAGATACCGAGGTTAATCGCGCGATTTTCTTCGTCTACGTATTTCGAAACTTTATCTACTGAATTCAACATGGCTTTATCGAAGCTGAATCCAGCATCTTTAATCATGTCGGCCATTTCAATAGGAGCAGGAATGCTGAAGAAAATCTGTTTCAAAGCTTGCTCGCGATCTTTGAAAAATTCATCTTTGTTTGTCAATTCGCTTGCGCCCGTTTCAAGAGGAGCTTTGTTTTCAGTTTTATTCTCATTACCGCCGCAAGCCACAAAGAATAGACTGCTTACGCAAATACTGAGAAATGCATTAAGGGAGAGATGTTTTTTAATCATTTTGAACTGCTTGATAGTTTATAGCCCTTTGTTACGGGCTGTTATCAAAATAGTTACAAAACACCTCGATATAATTTGATATTAATGCGCCTCGAGCCAGTTGTTTCCGGCTTGAATTTCAACATCTAAGGGTACTTCAAGTTTTACCGCGTTTTCCATTTCATGTTTAACGAGTGCAAACACTTGTTCAATTTCTTCCTTTGGTGTATCGAAGAGCAATTCATCGTGAACTTGAAGTACCATTCTTGTTTTCAAATTAGCACTCTTCAATGCTGATTGAATTTTCACCATGGCTACTTTAATGACGTCGGCAGCCGAACCTTGAATGGGAGCATTCACCGCGTTGCGCTCTGCGAAGCTTCTTGAGATGGCGTTTGAAGAGTTGATGTCTGGAAGGAAACGTCTGCGACCGAGCACGGTTTCAACGAATCCTCTTGAGCGGCAATCTTCAACTGCTTGGTGCTGGTAGGCTTTTAGTGCCGCGAATTGCGTGTAATACGCTTCAATGATGTTCTTCGCTTCCGTTCTTGAAATGCCTAACTGTTGCGCCAATCCGAAAGGACCCTGTCCGTATATAATTCCGAAGTTAACCGCTTTCGCTTTGCTTCGCATGTCTTTGGTCACTTCATCCAACGGAACGTTGAACACCTTCGAAGCCGTGGCTTTGTGAATGTCTTCACCTTGTTGGAAGGCTTCGATCATGTTTTTATCTCCGCTCAGTGCCGCAATAATACGCAACTCGACTTGCGAGTAATCGGCGCTTACTAAGACGTGATTTTCATCGCGCGCAACAAAGGCTTTTCTGATTTCTTTTCCGCGAGAAGTTCGAATGGGAATGTTTTGCAAATTCGGTTGATTGCTACTCAATCTTCCCGTTGCAGCAACGGCTTGCATGAAGTTCGTGTGCACACGTCCGGTGATTGAGTTAATCATGTTCGGAAGCGTGTCGATGTATGTGCTTTTCAATTTGCGCAATTCACGATAATCGAGAATAAGTGGAACAATTTCGTGGTTGTGTAAATAGCGTTGAAGAACATCTTCACCGGTGCTGTATTGACCGGTTTTTGTCTTCTTCATTTCAGTGGTTATTTTCAATTTCTCGAATAGAATCACACCGAGTTGCTTCGGTGAATCGAGGTTGAATTTCTCTCCAGCGAGTTCTGTAATTTTTTCTTCGATAATGTCGAGTTCCTTTCCGAGTTCAACGCTGTATGCGTTCAAGAATTCTTTATCCACTCGAATGCCTTCCCATTCCATATTCGCAAGCACTTCAATGAGTGGCGTTTCAATGTTTTCTAGAACGGAAGTGGTTCCTTGCTTTTCTAATTCAGGTTGAAAAATTTCCGCGAGTTGAAGCGTTACATCGGCATCTTCTGCTGCGTAATCCTTTATGCTTTCAGCAGGAAGGTGCGCCATTGAATTTTGATTTTTTCCTTTCGGTCCAATCAGCGATTCAATAGAGACAGGCTTGTAATTCAAGTAGTTTTCACTTAACGCGTCCATGCCGTGCTTTCCGTCGGCATTAATGACGTAGTGCGCAAGCATGGTGTCGAAGATTTTATTTTGAATCTTCATTCCATATTTTTTCATCATCTTGAAGTCGAACTTGTAGTTTTGCGCGACAAGTGTTTTCGAAGTGTCTGAGAAAATTTTATTGAAAATTTCCAATTGCTTTTTCGCTTCTTCAAAGTTGGAAGAAATAGGAACGTACCAACCGGTATGTGCTTTCGTGCTGAATGAAAGTCCAACGAGATAAGCTGAATGTGGCTCTAGATCGGAGGTTTCAGTATCGAAACTAAACGTTGTTGCGCGTTGAAGTTCTGAAATTAATGTTTGAAGTTCTTGTTCGGAAGTGGCCATGAAGTATTCATGATCCGTATTTTCAATTGTGTTTTTTGGTGTGGAAGGAACAATCACTTCTTCGCCAGCAGATGAAAATAAATCGTGAGGAGCGTTGCTCGCAGCATTAGCGGGGGCCGGTGCTTCTTCGTTTAAAACACGTTTGATTAACTGACGGAATTCGAGTTCTTCGAATACTTCACGAATGGCATCTTTGTTTATTTCGCTCACCTTCAACGCCTCTTCATCGAGTGGAGTAGGAGCGTCGAGCATGATAGTTGCGAGTTTCTTTGAGAGAATTCCTTGCTCGCGGAAATTTTCAACGTTTTCCTTTTGCTTTCCTTTCAGTTTGTCTGTGTTTGCAAGAAGCCCTTCAAGACTTCCGAATTCGGCTAAAAGTTTCGCTGCTGTTTTTTCCCCAATGCCAGGTATTCCAGGAATGTTGTCTACCGCATCGCCCATGAGACCGAGCAGATCAATAACCTGACTAACATTTTGAATGTTGAATTTCGCGCAGACTTCTGCTTCGCCTAAAATCTCAGCTTTACCGCCTTGGTAGCCCGGTTTGTAGATGAAGGACTTGTCGCTTACCAATTGACCGTAGTCTTTATCGGGAGTCATCATGTATGTGTGAAATCCTTTTTCTTCGGCTTTTTTAACGAGCGTTCCAATGATGTCATCTGCTTCATAACCTGGAGCAATGAGCATTGGAATATTGAAGGCTTCAACGATTTTCTTGATGTAGGGAACTGCAAGTTTGATGTCTTCCGGAGTCTCTGATCTATTCGCTTTGTATGCTTCGTAATCGATCTCTCTGAGTGTTTGTTCAGGTGCGTCGAATACGACAGCAATGTGTGAAGGTTTCTCGTTGTTTAAAATATCGAGAAGCGTGTTCGTGAATCCGAACATGGCACCGGTATTAAGGCCTTTACTGTTGATACGAGGTGTTCTGATGAAGGCGTAATATGCACGGAAAATAAGTGCGTATGCGTCGAGAAGAAATAATTTTTTTTCGTGTTCTGAAGATATCATGTTACGAAGATAGTGCAGCCATATACGCGGCCACATACTTCCCCATAATATCGAATTCTAAATTTATGAATGATCCGTTTTCAATGAACTGAAAAGTGGTGTGTTCATAGGTGTAAGGAATAATAGCCACGGAGAACGAAGTCTTTGAGCTGTCCACCACGGTTAAGCTTACGCCGTTCACGCATATGCTTCCTTTCGGAACGGTAATGTGCCCGAGTTCTTTCGGAGAATACTCAAAAGTGAATTTCCAACTACCGTCATTTTCTGTTAAGGAAATACATTTTCCAACCACATCTACATGTCCTTGAACGTTGTGACCATCGAGGCGATCACCCACTTTCATGCATCTTTCTAGATTTATTTTATCTCCTTCCTTCCAACTTCCAATAGTGGTTTTCTGAATGGTTTCTTCGATAGCGGTAACTCGGTATTTGCTCTCGATTATTTCAACCACAGTCAAACAAATTCCGTTATGCGCAAGGCTCTGATCTATTTTAAGTTCATTGGTGAAATCGCACGAAAGCCATAGTTCTAAATTGGTTCCAACGGTTTCGGTTTTTACAATTTCTCCGAGCGATTCTATAATTCCGGTAAACATATTTTATTGTTGAGGTGAAGCCTGGGTAGCGTTCAAGATTTGAATATATCCTTCATGGAATACAGGCACTATTCCTTCTAGACGAATGGTGTTAACCATTAACGTGTAGTAATAGGTGCCAGCGCTGACAAGGTTTTGCGTCTTTTGATCAGTTGCATTCCAAGTGATATCTGGGTCAGTGGTTTCAAAAAGAAGTGTTCCATATCTATTGAAAATTTTCAAATCAATGCTTTCAATGGAGCGGTATGGGAAAGGTTTCAGAATATCATTCAATCCGTCTAAATCGGGTGTTATGATATTTGGAAGTTCGTAGGTTGGACAGTTGTCTAGGCACACAACGTTCGATTGCGCGCTTTCATTCTGATGAAGCTCTCCGTCAGGCCAAAGGTTCAAGGAATCCAAAGCGGTAATGTAAAAGCATCCGGCAATGCTTTGCAAACCATCTGGATGAAGGAATTCGAATTCGGTGCTTCCAGAGCCGTTTAAAGTGCCTAGTAAGGAGTATTGGCTGGTATCTGTTTGCGCATAATAGATGTTGTATGCAGTTATGTCTTGTGAACAAGAAGGGTCGATGTTATTCCATGAAATTTGGAGGGAAGGAATTTCACAATTATTGACCTGCGAAATTAAGGGTGCGCAGGGCGGTGTGGAGTCGTATGGACTTGCGAAAATTTCTTGGCTGAAGTTGTACAACGAGTCGGGAACGTTTGGGGCACCGTATGAACCGAGCGTTAGAATCTTGTAGCAATAGTTGGCATTGTTTACAAGACCCGTGTCGAGATATTGCGGTATGGTAGTTTCATTCAACAAAGAAAAATCTAATTCACCTGGAGCCTTTCGATAGATGAAGTAGCGTGAATTGATCCAAGGGAATTGTCCTCCAAGATTCAATTGAATGGCATTGTCTTGGGGCGTTGCAGCTAACCAAGGAGAAGTGGCGGTTGACGAGTAACCAACTACATCTTCATTCGAATAGAATTTCACACGGTATTTTTTCAATGCCGTGAAGGTGTCGATATTCGAGTGATAGTAAACGGTGTCGCCTGTGTTTAAGATGGTGAATTCATTCGAAGCGAAGATGGTTTGCCATGTCCCGTTATTCTCGAATTCTAATTCGTAGTGATATGGAGGTAAATAGGTGAGGGTGTCGAGTTGAGAAGGCGGTGACCACCAAATGGTATCACTTCCAACTGAAATATCGGTTGTTTCGATACTCACTTTCGTAATTACGGGAATGTCCTTTTTGATTTGAACACACGCTTCGTCACTCGCATAACTTAAAGCTCCGTCTGGCCAAACTGTCACAACACGGTAGCAGAACGGAACTCCAAATCCAGGCGCATTGTCTTGATAGTAATTGTTGTTCGCGCCAAGCGTTTGTCCGATATAAACGAATCCTGTGTAGGTGGGCATTCCCACTTCACAATCGGAAGGATTGAAGTTGTATCCGTTTTGTTTTCTGTAAATGAAGTAACGAACGTTTGCCAATTCGTAGTTTGAAAAAGAACTGAGACAAGGCGACGGATTCCAAGAGATTCCAACGGTTGAACCTACAGCATCTGCTTGAACGTTTTGAACCTTGGGTGCAACAACGGTAATGTTCACAGATTCAATATCGGCTAGCGGAACAAAACCGTTATCCAATGCTTCGAAACTTACGGTGTAAGGAGCAGCGCGAACTTCGTCGCATTCAGGATTCCAATAAAATGTATCGGTGAATGAATTGAATTCAGCTTCATGTACAACGTTTGTAAGCGGACCACCAAAGGCAGTTATCATAAACATGTTTCCATTTGGATCAGTGGCATTCACATCGAACTGAATGGTGCTTCCTGCTTCAACGCAATAGTCGGGAAGAGGAGCAATGATAGGAGGTTGATTGTTACAAGTGATTACTGTAATCTGCATATCACGAATTACAAATCCCACTAAAATTCCGTTTCGATATTCTTCAATTTTAATCGCAATATTGAATTCTCCAGCCAATGGGGGAACTACCCACGTCACGTCGCCTGTTTGTGAATTGACGGCGAATACATCTGAGCCATTAACTGTGCTTGCATCAGGAAGTAACCATCCCGGTAAAGGTTCAGCGCCCGTTCCCATGCACGGGACGAGGGAATAAACCAATGAATCTCCGTCTGGATCGAATGCAACCGGATTGTGAATCCACGGTTGATTGATACATGCGTCTTCGATGGGCATTTTTAAAAGTTGCACCGAACTGTTGTGTCCGGTTGCAGGTGAAATGACAAGCATGCTTTGAATGGTGAATACTTGATTCACTGAATTCAAAATATTAATAACCCCTTCGTTTCGGTTGGGGTCTTCCATTACCAAATAGTAAACTCCAGGCCCGGCGTAGGTGTGATAGCCGATGTATTGATTGCGTTTAGCATCGCCAGAACCTAAAATGGTTTCGGTTGTTCGTGCAAGACTGTCGAGTTGATTATCTGTTGTCCCCGAAGGTTCGTCGCCCCATCGGATTTTTAAAAACGGACGATCAGCTGCGAAGGAACTTGCCTTTGTAATGGTATTGATAGTTACCTTATAGGTGTACCCATTGATGTGTTCGTAGATGATTTCTCCTGCACGGTTGTGCGTGGCCCAAGCCGCCAGAGCAATGAGCCAAGTACAAAATGTGAGCAGGAGTTTTCTATTCATTTTTAGTAAGACAACTTAAGATATCGTTTGGTTTACTTATTCCACACAAATTTTTGTGCGAGCGACTACGCTTTCTGAAATAACCTCAATGATGTAATATCCGGCAGCAAGATCGTTCACTGAAATATTGCGAGAATCGGTGAGCATGTCCTTCACACATTTTCCTTCATTCGATAAAATTCTCAATTGGAATTTTTGAATGTTTGAAGGAAGATTGAGTTGAATGGATTCTTTCGCAGGGTTTGGATAAACCTGTAGGTTAAAGTTTCCATTTAAATTTTCAACGCCATCTGCTAATTGTAAGTTCACGCAGTAGTCTTCCACTTCACCGTAGGCATATGTTCCACAAGATGAAGGCGGTGTTCCTGTGCCGAAGATTCCAACGTAAGCCATTCCAATGCGCATGCGAGTGCTACCTTCCGAAAGGGCTAGAGAAATAGGAATTGTAATGTTTCCAGTTACTGTATTCTGAGATCCGCTACCTGCGTCGAATGCCAATTCCATGGGCTCATCGAAGGTTCCATTGGCGTTGTAATCAATCCATATTTTGAAATACTCGTTGTACGACCCTCCTGGGAATCCTGGAGTTAACGACACAGGATAGGTATTCTCTGCAACTAAGGTGAGTGTATTCAAATCTGTGTAATCTGTATAGTTTGCATTTGAAGTGCTGATGTTGGTGAATGAACCCACCGTAACCGCTTCTATGTATTCGTCTGCGGCGTTACCACCGTCTGCATCGCAATAAACGATGTCGGTGCATGAACCGCAGCCGGTAGTTGAGAATTCAAACGAAGTCAACGGATTTTCCGGATTGACGCAGATTGACGCTACTTGAATGGTGTAGGTTGTGCACGAGTCTAGGTTAAAGAATGTGATGTTTGGCTGAAGCGATTGAATAATATCGGTTCCGTTTGGTCCTGTTAACTGAATGGTGTATCCATCTGCAGCGAAGATGTCATTCCATGCAACTGTTGCTGTTGTTGCACCTTGTGCATTCGGAACCGAATAAACGTTCGGGTTTACGCAACAGCCTTCGGTTGTCAAAAGGAAAGTTCCCGTCCAATCACCCAATGTATCGTTGCACAAAGATGCCAATTGAATTTCGTAGGTTGAACAAGCAAGAAGTCCGTTTATGACAACACTGTTAGCGTTGATGTTTTCGATGAGCGTCCAGTTACCAGAACCTTGCAATTGATATTGGCAAGCGAAGGTTGTTATGTCGGGTGTGCTGTTCCAAGAAACGGTGTATTCGAGTGTGCCTGGCGTTTGCAGCGCCGCGATTGCGAATGGTGCAACGCATCCACCACCAGAACATTCATTCAATAATAAATCGAGACTGTTTTTTACATTTAATCGTCCGCCCGTTACCATTTCGGGTTGAAGGTTGGCCACAACATCCACTCCATTGAAAATATAGTCTCGAATAAGTTGAGCTCCCGTGGAAGGATTCGAGTTTGCTATTGACATGAAAGAATTACATGGTGCGGAATACAACAGTGCTATTGCACCGGCTACACATGGACCCGCAAAGGAGGTTCCGGAAGTGTTTCCGTAGTTTGTGTTTCCAGCTAAATATACTGCTTCTCCTGGAGCACCCAAATCAATAGTTGTAAGGCCATAACCACTGAATGTGCGAACGTCAGAACTGTTTGTAGCTGTTACTGCAACCATGTATTCACTCGGACATGCTGTTGGAAGATCACCAACAACATCGATGTTTACGTTGTTGTTTGCGGTAGAGCCACAAGAAAGAATTCCGGCAACACCCAACGTGTCGTACATCGCACACCACAATGGCGCTTGTGAAGGTTGTCCGTTATCGGTTCCCCAACTGCTGTTTGTTGCTACAACGTAGGCACCTTGAGTTCCGCCAGACAAGTTGTACATGCGACGCATTTTTAACGGATAAGTATAGGCAGCAATGACGTTGGCTTCAGATATTCCACCCATGTCCACTTGCATAATTTTCACATTCCAGTTCACTCCAGTAATTCCAATACCATTATCACCTTTCGCACCAATCATACTGCTCACTTGCGTGCCGTGATTACCAGCGGCAATAGCGTCGCTGTTTGCAGTCATGTTCCAACCGTCAATGTCATCGATGTAACCGTTGTTGTCATCATCAATTCCATTTCCATCGATTTCGTTGGTATTGGTCCAGTGGTTTTCAATGATGTCTGCTTGATCCCATTTAGCACCGCCGCCTTCAACAACGCACACGACGATTTCATCTCCGAAAGCTGTTAACCCTCCTGTAGTAATGTCCCAAGCTTCTGGTGTATCTATGTCGTTGTCTGAAGCATCGTCGTGAAACCATTGTTGGCCGTATGAAGGGTCATTGGGAACAATACGTTCCGCAAGTTTGTGATTGGCTTGAGCCAATTGAATGCTCGAGCATGTTGGAGCATAACGAATAATTTCATTCAATGAAACGACTTCTTCATTGAAGGTAAACAACCATGCACGCATGATGTCGCTGACTTCGTAACCGATTTTTATTTCAGGAAGAATTCCGAAATGGTTTATCAATTCATGTTGAGCTTCTTCAGCTGTAGATCCTTTTTTAAGTTGAAGGATAAATTCGTTGTTCATTCTGGCAGCTTGTCCGAATGAAAGAAATGAAAAGACAATTAGACCTAAAAAGGTTAAGATTGATTTTTTTAGTTGGATTTTGTGGGTCATAACAATTTCGATATTGTGTAAATATCGGAATGAATGCACCTTACACGTTCACAGAAATGACATTTTTCCCAACGAAGGTTATGCCTCGTTTACAATGATACGCTTCACACGTTGAGGAATACCGGTGAGCACTTCGTAGGCAATGGTGTCGCAGTCGTTGGCAAAGTCTATGATGGAGTGTTCTTCGTTGAAAATAATGGCATCGTCGCCCTCCTGAACACCAAGGTTTGTAACGTCAACCATGCATACATCCATGCACACTCGACCCAAGACAGGACAGGGTTTCCCATGAATAAAAACTTTTCCTTTTCCGTTGGAAAGTGATCTGCGGAAGCCATCTGCGTAGCCGATCGGAAGAACGGCTATTTTCATTTTTTGGTTGGAAGTGAATGTTCTTCCGTAACCAACGGTTTCATTCGGAAGCACAGACTTGATTTGGACGATACTGGTTTTTAGGCTTCCGACATTTCGCAACATTTTTTGCTCTTCTTCGAAGGCTGAAACACCGTAAAGTCCAATGCCCAAACGCACCATATCGAATTGAGCGTTCTTCCAACGTTGAATACCGCCAGTATTTGCTGCGTGAAGAATGGGAGTATAGCCGAGGGTCAATGATATTTGAGCACAACGATTTTCGAAATCAAGAATTTGATTCTTCGTAAACGAGTCATGCTCGTCATCTTCAGACGCCGCGAAATGGGTAAAAATACTGGCTATTTCGATGTTTGAAATTTCTCTCAGAACGCTGAGCAGTTCATTTGTTTCTTCTGGTTTGAATCCGAGGCGATTCATTCCAGTATCTAATTTCAAATGCGCTTTGAATGTTCTTTCTGCATTGAATTCACGAGCCGCTTGAGCGAATGCGTTCAACGAACGCATAGAAAATAATTCAGGTTCAAGACGATGTTTGAACAACGGAGCGAAGTCAGTAACGTTGGGTTCAAGCACTAAAATCGGAAGTGAAATTCCTGCTTCACGAAGTTGAACGCCTTCGTCTGTATAGGCAACTGCTAGCGCATCAATGCCGCAATTGGCAAGACAAACAGCGACTTCAACTGCTCCAATTCCATAACCATTCGCTTTGACCATTCCCATGAGCTTTACATTCGGATTGAGCAGTGAACGGAAGTAGTAGTAGTTGTTGGCAAGCGCATTCATGTTTACCTCGAAAATGGTTTCTTGGTGTTGCTCTTGTAACGCATTCACTATTTTTTCGAAATGAAATTTCCGTGCCCCTTTGATGAGGGCAGCATTCGAATCGATTTTATTTACAAGTAAAAACGCCACAAGTTCTTCCGTGCTTTGAAAGCAGGTGAAGTTTTGCGGTAATGTGTTTTTATGTTGAAGGAAAATTTCACCAACGGCAAAAATGTCGTCGATATGAAATTCATTCATGAGCTCTGCAACACGGGAGATCCAGATGTCATCGTTCATTCCGCTTTGTAAAATATCGGAAATGATAACACTTCTTTTTTTGGCTTGAATGTTCAAGTTGAAATGTTGAAGCGCAAGTTTCAACGATGTAAGATCATTGCTGTAACTGTCGTTCAGCAACTGCATGCCTCCAATTCCTTTCAATTGTTGCATGCGCATTTCAACGGCCAATAACTGTGGTGCTTTCTCTGATAATTGAGTCAATGAAAGGCCTTGATGCAGAGCTACTGCTGCCGCAAGTGCGAAATTATTTACGGATATGTTATCTATAAACGGAATCTCTACCGAAGATAATTCTCCTTTCCAACTGAATGAAATAATGGAATGTGTTGAAGAAGATTTTATTTCTCGAATGGAAAAATCGTCCTGTGTTTGATTTCCAACTCGAATGATATTCCCACTAAAATTAATATCGAGGTTGGAAGGAGCAATGAGTGTCTCGCAAGAACTGAATAGCTTCATTTTCTCATGAATCAATTCGCTTTGAGAAGCGAAGTTTTCAGCATGGGCGCTTCCTAAAAATGTGAAAACACCTATTGTGGGTTGAATGATGCGTTGAAGTGCGGTCATTTCTCCTGGAAGAGAAATTCCTGCTTCGAATATTCCAAGATTGTGCACGGATTCAATCTGCAGTGTGGCAAGGGAAACACCTATTTGCGAGTTAAAGCTTTTGGGACTTCTTACAATGCAGTGATTGTCGGCAAGCAATTGGTTGATCCATTCTTTCACAATGGTTTTTCCATTGCTGCCGGTAATTCCGATTACCGGTATGTTGAATTGCGAGCGGTGATGGGCAGCAATTTTTTGAAAAGCATCGGTTGTGTTTTCAACATGAATAACAACACAATCACTTGGAAGATTCACTTCTTCCGAAACTATGAAATTTCGAATCCCTTTTTTAAAAGCACTTTCAACAAATGTATGTCCGTTGAAATGTTCGCCTATTAATGGAATGAATAAGGTATGTTCCGCGTCAATGGTGTGGCGGGTATCTGTACAAATTGAATGAATAAAGTGATTGCTTTTCCCTTCTGAGATTTCACCACCAACAATGTGGGACAGTTCAGAAATGGAAAGATTCAATTTCATGCAGAAGGATCAACTTCAGTGACCGCCTCTTCAATGGAAACCTCTTCTTCTTCGTCTTTGAAAAAACGACGTTGGAAGAGTAGTATCAATATGATTCCAACAGAAATAGATGCGTCGGCAATGTTAAAAATAGGAGGGAAGATTTCGGCTCTTTCTCCTGCGTGAATAGGAGACCACGAAGGGAAGTCAAATTCTTTTGTGATGTGAATCATGTCTACCACATTCCCCATTAAAAAGGGTGCGTATCCTTGAGAAGATACCGCTGCGGTGTCAGAATACGCGGTGTAATCTTGGAAGTGCGGATCGAAGGTAGAACCCTTATCGAAACACATTCCGTAGACTGCGCTATCAATGATGTTTCCTAATGCACCAGCCACAATGAGCGCTAGACAAAATAGATAACCTTGATGGGTTTTCTTTTTAGTGAGCTTGTAGATGTAGATAATGATGGCTGTAACAACAATGATTCGAAAAATACTAAGTGCAAGCTTTCCGGTAGTTCCAGGGAACATCCAACCGAAGGCCATTCCTGGATTTTCGACAAATTGAAGATCTAGCCAACCAGAAATAAGCTCAAGGTTTTCTCCGTAAAGAAAATTGAGCTTTATCCAAATTTTTAATAGTTGATCAAGCGCAACAACGCTTAAAATAATTAAGAGTACTTTTCTCACTTCACGAGATCTTACTGCATGTTTTTGGCTTCAATGCTAAGGGTAGCATGAGGCACCAAACGCAAGCGTTCTTTGGGGATAAGTTTTCCTGTAACACGACAAACACCGTAGGTTTTGTTCATGATACGTAGCAATGCGTTCTCTAGGTTTTTGATGAACTTCTCTTGACGAGAAGCCAATTGTGCAATTTCTTCGCGGCTGTTCGTGTCACTTCCGTCTTCCATCATTTTGAAAGTTGGAGAAGTGTCGTCTGTGCTATTGTCTCCTTCTCTTGAAAGAGATTCTTTCAACTCTTCAAAGTCTGAGCGAGACTGTTCTAGTTTTTCTTTGATAAGAATTTCAAATTCTTTCAAGTCTTTATCTGAATAACGTAATCCTTTCACTGGTTCTGCTGGCATCTTCACTGGTTCTTTTTTAATCTCTGGAGCAGGTTTATAAACGGGTGCAGTTGTCTTTGCCTCGGGTTTCTTCACTGCCGCTGGTTTAGCGGTAACTGCTGGAGTTGGTTTAACTTTTTTAACTTCTACTTTCTTCACTGGAGCAACGGCCTTTTTAACAGGTGCTGCTTTTTTCACTGGCGCTGCTTTCTTTGCTGGCGCTGCTTTTTTAGCCACAGGCTTCTTCGCAACTATCTTTTTCGCTGGCGCTGCTTTTTTAGCAACTGGTTTCTTCGCAACAACTTTTTTCACAGGAGCTGCTTTCTTCGTTGGCGCTGCTTTTTTGGCAACTGGTTTCTTCGCAACTACTTTTTTCACAGAAGCTGCTTTCTTCGCTGGTGCTGCTTTTTTAGTCACAGGCTTCTTTGCAACTACTTTTTTCGCTGGAGCCGCTTTCTTTGCTGGTGCTGCTTTTTTAGCAACTGGTTTCTTTGCAACTACTTTTTTCGCTGGAGCCGCCTTCTTTGCAGGCGCTGCTTTTTTAGCAACGGGTTTTTTAGCTACTACTTTTTTGGCAGGGGTTGATTTTTTTGCCATGGGTCTTAAAGGTTTTTGGTTAATAGTAAACGCACCACTTCTTCCCCTTCCCATTCAACCGCTACACCCCCTTCCATTTCTGGAATAAACTCAAGCGAAGAAGCAAGTACTTGACTGCTAATATATTCAGAATTGTTTTTCAAAACATCATTCAGGTAGTTTTCTCCCGAAACTTTAACAATTATTTTATCTGTAACCTCGAAATTGGTTTCTTTTCTCAAATTTTGTATGCGATTCACCAATTCACGTGCATATCCTTCTTCTTTCAATTCAGGTGTAATGGTAACATCAAGCGCAACTGTCAAGTTACCTTGATTTGCCACTTTCCATCCGGGAATGTCAACAGGAATAATCTCTACATCTTCGGTTTGAAGAAGTATCGATTCCTTCTGCCACATGTATTCTCCGGTTTTTTCAATTGATGAAATAATTTCTTGCGCGTTTTCTTGCGCGAATTGCTGAATTTCCTTCATGAATTTCCCACACTTTTTTCCGAGTGTTTTGAAATTCAATTTGAGGTCCTTCACAATTTTAGTGGTCTGCTCATCTACGCATTTCACCGCCTTCACGTTCACCTCACTGCAAATTAGATCTGCTACATTTTCAATGCGTGACTGCGTGGTTTCATCTAAAACGGGAATGCGAATTTCAGCAAGTGTTTGACGCACTTTGATGTTCTCTTTTTTGCGAATAGAAAGGGCCATGCTGGAAATGCGTTGCGCAAGGTCCATGCGTGCTTCAAGATTTTCATCTCGGAAGCTTCCGACTTCCAAATGAGAAAGATGCACCGATTCGCTACTCGTATTCAAGCTTTGGAATAACCAGTCTGAATAGAAAGGAGCAAAAGGACTCATAAGTTGAGCAACTTGCTTCAAGCAAGCGTGAAGCGTAGCGTATGCCGAGCGTTTGTCTTCGGTCATTTCGCCATGCCAGAATCTTTTGCGAGCTAAACGCACGAACCAATTAGAAAGGTGATCGTTAACGAACGATTCAATGGCACGCGCAGCAGGAGTAGGATCAAATGCGTCTAGGTTTTTCTCAACTTCAAGCGTTAGCGCATTCAACTTACTCATAATCCACTTGTCTAATTCAGGACGATTTTCAACAGCAGGGTCGTTGCTTGAAGCTTCGTAACCATCAATGTTTGCATACAATGCAAAGAAAGAATATGTATTCGAAAGCGTTCCGAAGAATGTGCGTTGAACTTCAGCAATTCCTTCTGTATCGAATTTCAAATTATCCCACGGATCTGAATTGGTAATCATGTACCAACGCGTGGCGTCGGGACCATATTTACCCAAGGTTTCAAACGGATCAACTGCATTTCCTAAACGCTTTGACATTTTGTTTCCGTTCTTGTCTAAAACAAGTCCGTTTGAAATAACATTTTTATAAGCAACAGAATCGAAACACAACGTTGCAATAGCATGCAAAGTGTAAAACCATCCTCTTGTTTGATCCACGCCTTCCGCAATAAAGTCTGCAGGGAAGGAAAGGTTGTTGTCTATTTTCTCTTTGTTCTCGAAAGGGTAGTGCCACTGTGCGTATGGCATAGCACCACTGTCGAACCAAACGTCAATCAAGTCCGCCTCACGGTGCATTGGTTTCCCGCTAGGGCTAACCAATACAATTTTATCGACGTAAGGCTTGTGTAAGTCGAAGAGGTTGTAGTTCTCAACCGAATGGTCGTTCGGTTGGAAATGTTCAAGCTGATTCGTTTCTGAAATTCCAGCGGCTACACTTTTCTTTATTTCTGTTTGAAGTTCTTCAACAGAACCAATGCATATTGATTCGCTTCCGTCTTCGGTGCGCCAAATGGGAAGTGGAATTCCCCAGAAGCGACTGCGCGAAAGGTTCCAGTCGTTGGCATTTTCCAACCAGTTACCAAATCTTCCAGTGCCCGTAGATTCAGGCTTCCATTGAATAGTGTTGTTCAATTCCACCAAACGATTTCTCTTTTCAGGAACCTTCACAAACCAAGAATCCAAAGGATAGTAAAGTATAGGCTTATCGGTTCTCCAGCAATGGGGATAGTTGTGCGCGTATTTTTCTTTTTTGAATAACTTCCCTTCTGTTTGAAGTTTCAAAACAATACGTTCGTCAACACTCAAATACTGAAGTTTCTCGGTGTCTTTTATTATTCCACCAAGACTTGCTTTTTGTTTTTCCAGCTCAACTGCTTTTTCTTCATCGGAATAGTACGCTTCTTTCACGAACTCTTCTCCGAATAAGAATGTGCCGTCTTGCACTTCAGGAAGGAAGCGTCCTCTGCGATCAACAAGCGTCAGATTTCCCATGCCGTTTTGTTTCGCTACGCGGAAGTCATCTGCTCCAAAGCTCGGTGCAATGTGAACAATACCCGTTCCGTCTTCCGTGGTAACGAAATCACCGCCAATAATCTTGAAAGCATCGCCGTCGTTAGGTTGCACGAACGGAAGCAATTGCTCGTAACGAAGATTTAAAAGTTGTTTTCCGTTTAATTCTGAAACCGTTCTATTCGGAATTTTCTTATCTCCCGCAGTGAACTCTTCAAAGTTTTCTCCGTTTGCAACAGGGAAATATTTTTCACGAAGCGCTGAAGCCACAATGAAATAAGCACGCTCGTTTCCAAATGGAGTCAACGATTCAACAACGGAGTAGTTTATTTTTTCTCCAACAGCCAAAGCTACGTTTGAAGGCAAGGTCCATGGAGTAGTCGTCCAAGCCAAAACATAGATCGGAAGATTCGAATTCACACTGAGTGTTGCATGCGCATCAATCAATTTGAATTGTGCTACCGCTGAAGTGTCTTTCACTTCTTTGTAACAGCCAGGTTGATTCAATTCGTGAGAACTTAATCCTGTTCCTGCAGCAGGCGAGTAGGGTTGAATGGTGTAGCCCTTGTACAACAGATTTTTGTTGTGCAATTGTTGAAGCAACCACCAAACCGTTTCAATGTATTTGTTGTCATAGGTAACGTACGGGTCGTTCATGTCTACCCAATAACCCATGTCTTTGGTAAGTTTCTCCCAAAGGTCGGTATACTTCATAACCTCCTTGCGGCAGGCGTTGTTGTACTCTTCCACCGAAATGGACTTACCAATGTCTTCTTTCTTAATGCCTAATGTTTTCTCTACACTTAATTCAATGGGAAGTCCGTGCGTGTCCCAACCGGCCTTGCGGTGAACTTGTTTTCCACGAAGGGTTTGGTAACGACAAAAGATATCTTTAATGGAACGCGCCATCACGTGGTGAATGCCTGGCATTCCGTTCGCAGAAGGTGGCCCTTCGAAAAACACGAACGGCTGTCCGCCTTCGCGTTCAGTTATACTGCGTTGGAAAATGTTCTCCGCTTGCCAGTATGCTTGTATATCGTTCGCTATTTGTGGAAGCGACAATCCTTTGATTTCCCTGTATTTGCCCATGGAAGGTATTGAAAATAGAGTGCAAAGATAAAAACAAAAGCGGAGGGTTGACCTCCGCTTTTCAAGTGCGCATGGAGGGACTCGAACCCCCACGCCTCGCGGCACCAGATCCTAAGTCTGGCGCGGCTACCAATTACGCCACATGCGCATGTTGCGGTGCAAATATACAATGCTTCTTGGAATATGAAAGTTTTTCTCTTCTGGATTAACTTAATAAGATGAAATATTTCACTTACTCCTTCTTCTTCACGCTACAATTCATTGCCGAAATTCATGCTCAAAATGTCTCAGGGGCGCGAATGGCGGCACTTAGCGGAAGTGCCATTACACAATCAGATTCATTTGCTGGATTCAATAACTTGTCTGCATCTGCACAATCAGATGGCAGTTCGTATGCATTTTTCGGACAATCACCTTACGGAATTTCTGAGATTAAAGACGCCGGAGTGTCTATTTTGCAACATTTAGGAACAGGAGTTATGGGGGTGGTATTCCAATCTTATGGGAATACTGAATTTAGTCGTCAACGCTTGAAACTCGGATATGCACTTCCGCTTTCTGACAAATTCAGGGTGTCGTCGAGTATTGGATATTCTTCCACCCGAATTAGCAACGGCTACGGAAAGGCACATACGCTTTGGACGAATATAGGTGCAACCTATGATGTGCGTGCAGATTGGAAATGGGCTGCGGTGATTGACTTTCCCGTGAACGCTTTGAAGAATGCGGAAGAGCAACCCGCAACACTTCGAATCGCGACGACCTATTCTTTCGGAGAACAGGTTTTCCTTTCAGCGCAAGTGATTTCATCGACGAACGCTGAATCTGCTGTGAGTTACAGTTTAGGATTGGAATATTTTCCAATTGAAGTGTTTGTCTTTCGTTTGGGAATGAACACCCATTGGCAGACTTGGTCAATGGGTGTGGGAACACACTTGAAGAATTATTCGCTTGATGCATCAGCAACCGTTCATCCACAATTGGGAATTACTCCACAAATCTCTTTGACCTATGAAATGGAAAAGTAAGTGTCTTCTTTTTTTTCTTTTCGGGTGGAAGGGAATTGCTCTGTTTGCACAAGAGGAAAGCCACGCGCTGGTAGAACAGCGCATTGAAACCATTTCAAGTTTTATGGAAGAAGGAAACGATGTTGATTATTCTTCACTCACCGAAGATCTAATATACTTCGCTCGTCATCCGATTAATTTGAACTCCGCTGATGCGCTTTCCTTGCAATTGCTTTTGGTACTCAGCGATACGCAGATAAACGCACTCTTCAAACACATAAGTTCCTTTGGGAAATTGAAAAGCATTTTTGAATTGCAAAGTGTACTTGAAATGGATTTGCCCACCATTCGTTGGATACAGCCGTTTGTGTATGTGAATGAAGACGATGGGTTTTCTGATTTTTCATTTCGAAGATTGCGCGAGGAGGGAACACATGACCTTATGCTTCGTTCGAAGAAAACGCTGCAAGAGCAAGCCGGATTCATTCCAGATCCAAGCACAAGTAAAAAGAATTTTTTGGGGAGTGAATACGGCTCCTATCTGCGCTATCGTTTTCAATACCGAAGAAATATTTTGGTTGGAATGACATTCGAAAATGACATTGGAGAATCGTTGAAAAATGGTCCTGATTTTAAAAGCGCTTCGCTATTCATTCGTGAAGCGAAGGCATTGAAGCAACTAGTTATTGGCGATTATCAGGTTCAATTTGGACAGGGCCTTACCTGTTGGAACAGTATGGCATTTGGGAAATCTTCGTTCAGTGTGCAGGTGAAGCGGAATGCTCAAGGATTGAAGCCTTATTCTTCTGTTAACGAGAGTTCGTTTTTTCGAGGTGCGGGTATTACGCTGGGAAATAAATTTATCAGCGCAACAGCTTTCGCTTCGCGAAGAAAATTGGATGCTACCTTCGACGAAGATACTGTCCTTACCGATGATGGAATGGCTGTTAGTTCCATTGTTCTTGGCGGTCTGCACAGGACAGAGAGCGAAATGGCAAAGAAGAATATGCTTACAGAGATCGTAGCGGGTGGAAATATTCTTGTTCAAAGGGGAATGTGGAAAATGGGAGCTGTCGCAGTGCAGCGAAGTTTGAGCGATTCGATTGCAGCACGAACAGATTGGTATGCGCAAGGAAAGTTCGCAGGGAAAACACAGAGCGCTGCTGGAATGTATGCGGAAGGCGTGTGGCAAAACGTTTCGCTGTTTGGAGAAATTTCACGCAGTTCGAACATCGCTTGGGCATATGTTACGGGACTTACAGCGGCGTTGCATTCACGCGTTTCAGCAACGGTTTTGTTTCGAAATTTCGATCAAAACTTCCAATCGGTTTACTCGAATGTGATTGCTGAAGGAAGCAGTGTTTTTCCTTCGAATGAATGGGGAATGTATGTCAGTGTGCAAGCGCAGCTTTCAAAAAAGATTAGTGTTAATGCCTATTCAGATGGCGTTCAATATCCTTGGTTGCGTTACCAAGTCACCGCGCCTTCAAGCTTCAGCGATAATGTGATTCAATTCAATTACAAGCCAGATAAAAAGCATGAATTCTATGCGCGCTTGCGAGTCCGAAGAACTTCGATTGATCACAATGTGCTGAATCGAATTGATTTTCCAGTCGATAAATTATCGGAGCAAATTCGATTGAATTTTATATTCAGTCCGACTGAAAGTTTGAAGTTGCACAGTCGGATTGAATTAGTAAAAACCAATGAAGAAGGACTTCCAAATGAAACGGGATATTTGGTTTTTCAAGATGTTATTTGGAAGAAGATGAATGTTCCAGTTAGCGTAACGATTCGTTACGCATTGTTTCAATCCGATACTTGGAATGCCCGCTTGTATGCTTATGAAAACGATGTTCTCTACAGCTACAGCATTCCGGCTTATTACGGAAAGGGAGCAAGAATCTACGGCATCTTCAAATTCGATGTTCGAAGAAACATAGACGTTTGGTTTAGAATTGCGCAATGGACTTACACCGATCGAGATTACATCTCTTCGGGAAATTCAATGATTAGCGGATTTCGAAAAACAGATTGCACGCTGCAGATGCGCATGCAATTTTAGATTCGTTTTAGAATTTCGTTTTCTATTTCTTCACTGTCCCAAACGGCTTCAATGTCGGGTCTGTTCATGACTTCCTTCATGATTTCATTTTGACGAATACCGCTGCTTAGCGCTTCGTGATATGGAATGTGACTGAATGTTACTTGCGAATAAAGTGGAATCCATTTTTCAGGATATTTCGTTGCAAAACGACCTTCAATTTTCTTCTGAAGAAGGAAATCTTTATCGGCCGTTAAATCGCGCATCTCAATGTAATTGCGAAGCGCTAATTCTAAAATAGCATCACCGTTTGGTTTGCGCGTCTTTCCATACTCTTTCAATAAATCTGGATGGTCTTCACCCATTTCATTCATAAGGCGGTTCAATTCGCTACAGTCTTCAAACCCGCTGTTCATGCCTTGTCCGTAAAACGGAACAATGGCATGTGCCGAATCACCCATGAGTGCAACTTGGTTTTTGTAGTTCCAAGGATTGCATTTCGTCATGACTAAACTTGCGGTTGGATTCGTGTTGAAATCGAGCAACAATTCCGGCATCATTGCTTTCGCGTCTGGAAAATATTTTTCGAAGAAATCGAGAACGTCTTGATCTGTTTTCAATTTGTCGAAAGAAACTTCGCCTTCAAAAGGGAAGAAGAGTGTGCATGTGAAACTGCCGTCGATATTGGGAAGTGCAATCATCATGAATTCTCCTCGAGGCCAAATGTGAAGACAGTCTTTGCGCATTTGATGCGTGCCGTCTGCATTTGCTGGAATCTCTAATTCCTTATATCCATGGTCTAAATAAGACTGTGAGTATTCATTTCGATCGAGTTTCGTCATGCGGGCACGAACAGCACTGAATGCGCCATCTGTGCCGAAAATCTGATCGAATTGTTGACGAACACGTTCGCCATTTTTTCCTTCGAAAACAATGGTGTTCGTATCGAGTTCAACATCTACGCATTTGTGTTCGAAGTTGAGTGAAACGTTTTCGAATTCAGCTGCGCAACGCACCAATGTTTGATTCAGAATTCCTCTTGAAACACTGTATATGGCTTGCCCTTCTTTACCGTACGGTTGGTAGGTAAGTTTGCCATTTACTGCGTGCATTAATCGTCCACTCATAGGAAGTGCGACCTCTTCAATTTCCTTGCGAATACCGGCGCCTTCAAGGCCTTTCCAACCGCGATCGCTTAGAGCGAGGTTAATACTCTTTCCTTGAACAACTTTCACGTTGCGAATGTCTGAACGACGGTCAAATACAGAAACCGTGTATCCGCGTTTAGCGAGGTAAACAGCCCATAAACTTCCAACTAATCCTGCCCCAACAACGGCAACGTTTTTCTTGTTCATATTAGATAGCATTTAATGCATTCGTTAAATCTTCAATTAAGTCTTCTGCGTCTTCAATTCCCACACTCAATCTTAAAAGTGAATCTGTAATTCCGCTTCTTTCTCTTTCTTCTTTTGGAATAGATGCGTGTGTCATAGACGCTGGGTGTCCAAGCAATGATTCTACTCCGCCTAAGGATTCAGCCAGAGAGAATACACGAACCGCCTGTGCCAATTTCGAAGCGTCTTCAAAACGATCTCCTTTCAAACTGAATGAAATCATTCCACCAAAATCGCGCATTTGCTTTTTCGCAACTTCATGATTCGGATGTGAAGGGAAGCCTGGCCAGTATACCTTTTCCACTTTCGGATGGTTCGCCAAGAAGTTAGCCACCACAACGCCGTTTGAGCAATGTCTTTCCATACGAACATGCAAAGTTTTCAAACCGCGCAATACCAAGAAGCTGTCTTGTGGACCAGGCGTAGCCCCGCATGAATTCGCTATGAAAGCCAATTGCTCATATAAATTGTCGTTGTTGGTGCATAAAGCACCCATCACAACATCGCTGTGTCCGTTTAAATATTTCGTTGCGCTGTGCATAACTATATCCGCGTTCATGTCTAACGGATTTTGAAGGTATGGCGATGCAAAAGTGTTGTCTATGACAGAAATCAAATTGTGTTTTTTTGCAAACTCTACGCACCTTTCAATGTCTATGATTTTCATCATGGGGTTGGTTGGAGTTTCCACCCATAACATTTTTGTCTTTGCGTTAACCGTTCTTTCCAATGCATCGAAATCGTGCATATCTATGAAGTGAAATACAATTCCATATTTCGCAAAAACCTTCGTGAACATGCGGTAACTACCGCCATATAAATCGTCTGTTGCAATGACCTCGTCGCCAGGAACAAGAAGTTTAATGATCGCATCTGCCGCACCCATTCCGCTTGAAAAACATAAACCGTGTTTAGCGTTTTCCAATTCTGCTAAGCATCGCTCCAATGCAACACGCGTCGGGTTTTTACCACGTGCGTAGGCGTAGCCTTTGTGAACACCCGGAGACTCCTGAACGTAAGTTGAAGTTTGGTAGATAGGAGTCATGATGGCTCCTGTTGTTGGATCGGGCTCTTGTCCCGCGTGAATGGCTTTGGTTCCGAAACGCATGGTAAAATTTTTCCGCAATTTACACCGAAGCGCTCACAAACAAGCAGAACTATTTACACGTTCTTTTCAATATACTTGATGATTTGTCCTGCAATATCGACACCCGTTGCAGATTCAATTCCTTCAAGGCCAGGCGATGAGTTTACTTCAATAATAAGCGGACCTCTTTCGCTGCGAAGCATGTCAACTCCCGCAATTCCTAATTTCATGGCGTTCGCTGCCTTTATAGCTGCTATTTCTTCTTCAAGAGTAAGTTCAACAACCTTTGCGCTGCCACCTCTGTGCAGATTGCTTCTGAATTCCCCTTCCTTGGCGGTGCGCACCATTGCACCTACCACGTGTCCATCTACTACAAACGCACGAATGTCTTCTCCGCGAGATTCAGTAATGAATTCTTGAACGATAACGCGTGCTTTCAAACCGTTGAAAGCTTCGATTACCGAAACGGCTGCTTTTTTGTTTTCAGCAAGTACAACGCCCAATCCTTGTGTGCCTTCAAGAAGCTTAATGATCACAGGTGCACCGCCTACTTCTTTCAAGGTACGTTCAACGTCTTTTGAGTAGTTGGTGAATACTGTTTTCGGAAGTCCTAATCCAGCGCGAGATAAGATTTGTAAGCTACGCAGTTTGTCGCGCGAGCGCACCAAAGCTTGGGATTCCACCGCTGTAAAAACGTTCATCATTTCAAACTGACGAACCACCGCTGTACCGTAGAAAGTTACTGAAGCACCAATACGCGGAATAACGGCATTTACACCCGTTATTTCTTCACCACGATAAAGCACTTTTGGTTTTCTTTTTTCAATCACTAAGTCGCATTTCGAGTGATCGATAACGCGAATTTCGTGGCCTCTTTTCTGAGCGGCCTCAACCAAACGGCGGGTGCTGTATAGCTTCACGTTTCTGGAAAGTACAACTAAGTTCATTGTGGAGTGGTATGTGGCAAATTAACAACCTTTCTGGAAAGTATTTGTTAATCAAATGTGATTTATTTTGCTTTTCAAGATGCACTGCAAGGTCCTGCGGAAGGTCCTTTGGAAGAGGAATTATTTGAAAAGATTCTCGTTAAGAGCGAGGGTTTCAGGAGAGTTCACATGTTGTGAAGCGTATTTCATAGCCCCTGCTGACCAAAGCAGATAATCTGCTTTTGATAGATTCAAGAAGAAATCAAGTGATTCTGCAAGGTTGGTTGAATCGAGCGAAGAGGATTTTCCTGCAAATTCTTCCTCAAGGTTTTTCCAAGGAGTTTGATCGGAAATAATAACAGGTGTTCCATAGGAAAGTGCTTCTGCTATGGCGTGCCCGTAATTTTCACCTCGAGTGGGTAGGAAAAAGAGATGAGCGTTTTCATAAAATGACTTTAACTCGTCTTGATTTTTGTGCCCGTGTAAAGTAATTTGAATTGATGCACTTTCTTTTGAGTAAGATTGAATGGTCCGAACTAATTCTGCATTTTCTTCCAAGCCCACAATATCCCAATGGATTTCACTTTTCGGATTCCATGTTTGAATAGTTTCAAGTGCCTCATAGTAACCTTTTTCGGGACTTATTCTTCCGACGGTTAATATTCTGCAGGGAGAGGTCATTTCCTTGACTTTAGAGGCTGATTTTGCGTTAGAAATATTCGGCGCAATGCGAATGTTTGCTTTCGGAAATTTTTGAAGTATTTCCTCTTTTTCTATTTCGCTTGTCGCGTGCCAAGTGATGTTCGAATAAATTTTAGTGAATTTAGAAAACAATAAAAATAATTTTTTCTTGAATCCTTTTTGTTTGAATGCCGCTGGTTTGAGCATTCCGCGTGGTGCAAGAAAAACTTTATTACTAATTCCAATTGCGCGAAAGACCTTTAGAGGAAGCAATGAAAATTTCGGCGACCACATGGAATTCAAGTAAACTCTTTCCGGATTTATTTCGGAATACACTTTCAAAATGAAATCTTCAGTCAGGGAATTTTCATTCAAATAATACACCTGAATGTTTTCTTGAAAACTCCGTTGCCAAGAATCTGACTGAATATTCGAGTAAGGAATTGTGCTGTTTAAATCGGTGTTTCTCGTGACAACATAGAAGGTATCTGAGCTGTTTTTCATGAATGAAATCAACGATTGTATAGGGCCACCTGCTTGCGATCCCGGATAAAACCAATCGGTGAATACCATTATTTTCATGCTTCGAATTTAATGGAGTTGTTTTTCATCCAATGTCCTAGAACCGACAAATGCCAAAATGAAATAAAGGACTTTTCTTCATTGCCGAGCAGAAATTTACTCCAAGCGTTACGAAGTACCTTCTCGTTTACAACTTCTTGCGTGTAAAGTTCATTGAACCCAGCTTCCGTGAATTCACGTAATTCGTTTTTCATCCAAACGCTCCAAGGCAATGTGAATCCCATTTTCTTTCTGTTCACTACTTCACCTGGAAGAATATCTGTAAACGTTTCCGTAAGAAATTTTTTGGGTGTAGTTGGAAATTTCAAGTCATTGGAAAGATGTGTAGCCAATTCAACAACGTTATGATCTAAGAAAGGTACGCGAATTTCAAGTGAATGAGCCATGCTCATTTGATCACTGTCGCGAAGTAAAACATGTTGCATGTATGATTCAATCTCGGCAGCAGATACACGATTTAGAAGCGGTGCATTCTTTTCAAAAATGAATTTGAAATTCTTCTCAATTTCGAAGTGCTTTGTTTTACGTGTTAACAATTCGTTGGCGTTCCAAACCTTTCGAACGATCGGAAATGCATGCGCAAGATCCGCTTGTCTTAGCCCTAACAATTCAGCTTTTTTTCGTAGCGAACGATTAGAAGAAAACGAAGAAAGGAAGAGTGAAGCGGATTTTCTTAACGGATAGGATAGTTTTAAAGCAAATGATTTTTCAATGCTTTGCATGTATTGAAAAACAGGATAACCCGCGAATAATTCATCGCCGCCGAGTCCGGAAATAGCTACTGTTATGCCTGCTTCTTTCGCGGCTTTCGAAACGGCATAGGTATTCGGCCCATCTCCACTTGGGAAGTCAATAGCCGCTACTGCGGCAGGAATATCTTTTAAGAATTCGTTTGCGCTGAGGTTAATCTCGTGATGATTGGTGCTGAATTTTTTCGCTACAAGTTGCGCATACTTTCTTTCGTCGAAGGCTTCTTCTTCAAATGAAATTTGAAATGTATTTATTTTCTCACTTCGAATTTCACTCATTAATCCAACAAGCAAAGACGAATCAATTCCGCCACTCAAAAAAGCTCCGAATGGAACATCTGCGCGCATGTGCTGCGAAACAGATTCACGCATTGTGGAGCGCAATAATTCTTCACTACTTTTTTTATCAGATAGTTCGTAGGAGGTATCGTCTAACAGTCTGTAATAGCAATGTTTGTTTGTTTGATTTTTGTTGAAATGCAAATAGTGTCCAGCCTCAAGTAATTGAACATGTTCAATCAATGTATTTGGCGCACACACCGTTTGCGTTTCAATATATTCTTCGAGCGCAACGCGATTTAATTTTCTTGGAATCGCGTCGCTTGCGAGCAAGGAGAGCAGCTCGGAGGCAATGAAACTTCCGCTTTTCTGCATCGAGTAATACAACGGCTTCATGCCATATCTGTCACGAACGGCAAAGGTTTCGGCGGTTTCAATGTTGTGAATCACGAATGCGAACATGCCTTTCAATTTTGAAAGACTTTCAATTCCATATTTCTGAAATAACTCGAGAATCACCTCTGTATCGCTTTCGGTCTGAAATGAAACACCTTGGAGTTCGTTCGCTTTCAATTCAACATAGTTATAAATCTCACCGTTGAAGGCAATGACCCATTTTTTGTTGGAAGAGAGCATGGGCTGATTGGCCGAATTTTCGGTATCGATGATTGAAAGACGTCTATGCCCCAAACCAATGTTTTCATTTGTGTAAATTCCCTCTGCATCTGGTCCACGATGAGCCATTGCGGCATTCATGCGTTCAAGTGTCTTTCGAACGAGTTGCTTTTCTTTCGGATGAATGATTGCACTTATTCCGCACATGAGGCATTTAGCATTTTAGTGAATTGACTTACCCAAAGATCGGAAGAGAATTTCTTGGCCATTTCCGTGCTGTGGTTTCCCATGTTTTGCAGTTCTTCCTGTGAAGCTTTGAATATCTTACGTAGTTGAATTTTGAGGTCTTCGGAATAATTTGGATCGAAAGAATAACCATTTTTTTCTTCCTCCAATAAATCTTGACTTGCACCTACTGCGCTAGATAGCAGCAGTGGTTTACCAAGTGAAGCCATTTCATGTACAACAACGCCCCATGGCTCGTAGAGACTGGGTAATACAAACGCAGAAGCATTTTCGAGCTTTTCGCTCAATTCTTGTGGTTGAATGAATCCGTGATGTACAACGAATTCATTCAATTTTCTATTCGGAAATAATTTACCCATTCCAGCAATGTGTAATGTCCAACCCGAACGTTCATTCGGTTTAAAAGATAAGAAGGTGTTCCAGAGTAGATTTAAATTCTTCTCTGGGATGTACCGAGCTATGCACCATAGTTCTTTCTTGTCCGAAAGTTCCTTTCTGTTGGTTCGATAAATATCTTCACATGAGTATAATCCATTGAATATATTTTCGTTTGAAAAACCTAGTTTTTCAGCTGTTTTTATTTGCGTAGCTCCTGGAATGAAAGCGTATTTAAAGTGTTTTTTTATTTTCAGTTTGAAGTAAATCGCTCCAAGAATGAATTTCAGGGAAGACCTCCATTGGGTGTCAAAAGCTACTGCAGTTGGCTTGTTCAATTCTTTTACCAAGTATAGATATTCTTTGTCACCCCAGCCGCTGCACAACACAAACGATGCATTGAATACCTTAATTTGACTCAGACTTATTTCAAATTTCGGGACCAAGAGAATGTTAGAATGAAATTCAAATTGAAACGGGGCTTCATCATTTATGGGATAGTGAATCAATAAAACTTCATGGTCAAGCGCAAGCTTGTTGAAGCATTCAACCGCATAACCGGCCAATTCGCGATATAGAATTAGAATTTTCATGCGGCAGCTTCAAGCTTGGCTTTTGCTTCTTCTTGCGCAGCAAGTTCAATCTTATTATCCTTTGCGAGGTAGAAATACAGCCACAAGAAAAATGGGAATCCATTGAGGAAGTAGTGTCCTTGACGAGCCAAGTAGAGTATAATAATGAGGGCGATACCATTAGACATTACCCAGTGTTCTTCTGAGGCTGCACGCTGCTTGAATATCCAGCATTTGAAAAGAATGAAGAACATTACAACCAATCCGTAAATACCCGTTTCAGACATGAGACGCAATGCCATAGAGTTTGCATCCATCTTGTTGAACTCAATGTCAACAGCTCCTGCTAAGTTGGTTAGCGAGTACTTATCGAATGCAACAGGATGCGATCCTAAGCCCGTGCCAAACAGAGGGTGCCTTCTGAAATTTTCAAGTGCAATGTGGTAGTTGTTGTATAATACGAAACTCGATCCATGAATGTCGTAACTCTTGTAGTTCTTGGTTTCGAACATCGTAAACGTTCCGTCCCATCGATCGGTAAATTCCGGTACGTTTTTGTAGGCGTAATCGAAGGAGAAAATGAATAGCGGGACGAAGATGATGGAGTATTTGACAACTCCCAAATTGAGAAGGAAAAGCACGATCGCAACGAAAATACCAATGATACCGAGACTTGAAAAGGTTAAGAGGTATGCTACAATAATGACGATTCCATGCCAACGCCTCAAGAAAAGCGTTTTTCTTGCAATGGTATTGTACAGAGAGACAAAGAATGCAGGACTAATTACCGCGGCGAAATACGAAGGCTCAGAGAATACAGAATTCAAACGCAACCCTATTCCCCCTTCCGTTAAACTCCATTTGTTAAACAACCAGTTGTAGTTGTAACCGGGCGTGAAACCTACGAAATAGGAAAGCAATTGAAAAATACCAATGAATGAAACAATGAGCGATCCTACCATATAGTATTTAAAAAGCTCTTTCAATTTAAAATCGAATACTTGAATTACGTAGTGATAGAATAACACCGAAGCGAAGAATCCAATAAAGATCTTCGTGAACATGGTAGACGTATTTTGTCCAGCAGCAACGTAAACTATTCCAGAGACTAACAAGGGAAAAAACAACAGAACGGGCCAACGCGGTAATCCGAATTTGGTGAAGAAAATGGGGAAGAAAATTACAAATGCGAGATAGCTAACGTACGCTTCGAAAGGCTCTTTGAAAAAAACATACGACGAAATGAAGATGGTAATGAAAATGGATATTACAGTAAACCATCTAAACATCTTTTGGGGCTATTTCGGTTGTTGGTTTGGGTTGTGCGTATTTGTCTTTCAAGCGAATAAACGCCTTTTCAAAAATATGATAACTTAACGAAGATACGGCCACAGTTAGCAAGAATGAAATTCCGTATAAAAGGATGTGCTGTTTGGTTGAAATGTCTTTATTCAATCCAATGTACTTATCGAGGATGTGTATGGTGAATACGATACACATTACGTGGAACATATAAAAGCCGAAGGAGATTCTACCCAGGTATTGCAGCAGCTTGTTTTCAAATCGCAGAAACGATTTTTCGTTCCCTGCAACGTTCAAAATGATAATTAAAAATGAAATCGAAAAAAGCAGATGAAGAACATCTTCAAAAGCAGTAGGCATGAAATAAATCAAAACGGGTATCATTACCAACGCTAATATTTGTGCAATGGGTTTGAAAATCACGCGGAGTATTTTTTCTTTCTTGGTGAAGAAGACGTATGCCCCTAGTCCACCGAGCGCCATGCATTCTAGCTTCGACATCGCAAGAAATTTCTTAATGACAACGAATGCTTCAAGTTTAATAAATGGAAAGGATAAAAGTAAAACTCCTTTTAGTGCGACAAGAGTTCCAATAATCCAAAGGATGGACTTTAGTACGTTTTTACTTTTACGAATAAGTAGTGGCCACAACAAGTAGAACTGTTCCTCAACACCAATAGACCACGATTGTCCTATGTTCGGAACGGCAGTGGTATAGATTGAAAAGGCTAGGTTCGGCATGAAGAAGGCGTACAGCATAAGGTTGCCCCAAAAGTTCTGGTTGAAGAAAACATCCTGTCCGGGAACAGCGAAAAGTTCTAAGTTCGGAAGGACGAAAAATCCAAGAATAAAAATGAGATAATATAATGGCCAAATGCGGAAAGCGCGACGCAAATAAAATTTTCCAATTTGAACAGTCTTGTTCGATTCCTTTTCTTTCAAGAGCAAATAGGTGATTAGAAATCCACTTAGCACAAAGAAGAATACTACGCCAAGTGCGCTGCTGTAGGCAATAAGCGGAGAGAGTGGGTCAATTTCTTTCGACATCACCGATTGAAATACCGTAAACTTGGTAATTCTTTCTTCAGGATCTATCCAATGACTCCCAAAGCCCGTGAATTTTTTAATTAATTCGACATGCGTGAAAAACACCGCTAAAGCAGCGAAAAATCTGAAACTGTCTAATCCTTTGAAATACTCCTTCTTCACTAGTTCTATTCTTTGCGGTGAATTTAGTCTTTTTCAATAACCACTTGAAAATTTTCTAAGGTCTTAACAATTAGTTCAGACCAAGCAAATGTGCTGCGCACTTTATTCATGGCTAGATTTAACATAGCGTCAATTTCATTTGTTTCTAGGTTCAAAGCACATTGAATGTTCTCTCTTATTGACTGAGAGTCGCCCGCTTTCAATAGAAATCCGCAAGTCGAGTCGATTAATGTTTCAACGGCCCCAACGTCAGATGCTAAGGGAATTAATCCACGGCTCATTCCTTCCAACAAAACATTCGGCATACCTTCAGATAAAGATGGTGCAATAAGAAAAGTATGTTCGTCTAAGATTTTATTCAGCGCGCTTACCTCTTTCACCTCACCATAATAATGAATGTTGGCCCGCTTAATTTTTTTGGAAGGTGGAATACTACCCACAAACGAAATTTCTAGATCGGGCATAGAGGTCACCACTTGCATGAGTTCTTCAATTCCTTTTCTGCGCTCGTACCGGCCCACAAAAAGAAACTTTGAATTTATTGGAAGATTTCTTTTTTCGAGGATAGAACTGTCGCTCACTGCTCCAGGAAGAACGAGAATTTTTGATTGGTTAATTCCAATGCTATGTAGGATTGAAGTTATTTTACCGCCATAGGAAATGCTATAATCTGCCTGTTTCAAATTCCATTTTACAGGTGATTTCAGCAAGTAAGATTTCAGGCGCTCTGCGAATGAGGCAGGTTTTTGAAACATTTCCAATCCATGAAAATTCACAAGTATTGGACCTGTTTTAATCTTTCCTTTTTTTCGTTGTTGAAGAAGATCCCAACCGCTGAATCCCTTGACGTAGATGATGTCGAACGAATTGAATTTTTCTTTTAGTAATTCAGTTATTGCAAATGAATACTGATAAGATTCTTTGATGTAATGTCCTGGCATTCCGCTAGAGGCGGGAAAGCGAAGAGAGTATACCGTTAATTTTTCTGATGCTTCAAAAAGTTTTTTTACGTCATCTTTTTTTGGAAGAGATGCTTTCCCATAAA
The DNA here is from genome assembly GCA_945881835.1 of Chryseobacterium gleum. Lineage (GTDB taxonomy): Bacteria > Bacteroidota > Bacteroidia > Flavobacteriales_D > Sanyastnellaceae > CAIZGX01. The sequence goes on from CAMCVP010000004.1 coordinate 103,413, forward strand.
CACAATGTACCAATGTGACTTTATTTCCTGATTTCAAAAGTTCATTGCACAAATTGAAACTATGACGCTGCATGCCGCCAGTGACGTAGGGTGTAATGCCATCGGTAAGCAAGCAAATGTTCATTGTTCTGAATTTATTTGTTGAAGAACTTTTTGTGCGTTAGCTCTCCATGTATGCTTTTCGAAAACTTTTTGTTGGAAGGTTTTCGCTTTTGTTTTGAGTACATCTGCATCTGTAAGAACCGCGAGTAGCGCATCTTGAAATGCGCTGTCGTTGTTTTCAAAAAGGAACCCTTCGTCTTTAGTCATAACATCTGCGACACCCGCTTCATTGACAGCGAGAATTGTTTTTCCAAATGCACCGTATTCAAACAACTTTACAGGGGAACAATACCATTCCGTGTTCGGCAATGAAAGTATGTCCATTGCTGAAATGTAATTGTAAATATCCTCTTTCGGCACAGATCCGGCGAAGTGAACCCGAGATGAAACACCCAAATTTTCAGCTAGTTTTTTCAATTCGGGAATGAGGTATCCATCTCCAACAATGAGAATGGAAATGTCTGTGTAATTCAATTTTGAAACTCCTCGGATTAGCCGATCTACACCGTGATAAGGAAAAATGGAACCAACAAATCCAAGGACCGTTACTTCAGAAAGATTGTACTGCTTGTTAATCGCTGCAACGCGCGATTCGTTGATTTGTATTTCTTGCTTTTCAATGGCATTAGGAATAACAACGCATTTGTCTTCATTCAGCTGATAGCGTTCTACGAGGTATGTTTGAAGTGAGCTGGTGATGGGTAGAACCAGTTCCGCTGATTGAAGTAAATTTTTGAGTTTGTTTTTTCCTGTTAAAGCCAGAAACGAATACGCATTCTCGAACGATTGCACTTCTTCCTCAAACGGTGCATTAATCTCAACCACGTGTTTTATATGGAAATTGGAGAGCACAGCTACACTGCCGTTGCTCATCCATGCCGAACGCTCGTATACCATATCGGGTTGAAAAGAAACAATCTTGTTTTGAAGTTCGCTTGCTGCGTATTTATCGAATCGAATCTGCTGAAATTCTTTGAGTGTTCGCCAAAGAATTTTCGGGATAAATATTTTGGCGAACGATTTCAATCCTGAAGATTGCAAGTTGCTTGAATTTTGAATCGGAGCTTTTCCCATGATCAAAATTTCAACCGTGTGTCCCTCTTCTTCAAATCCACGAATCATACCACGCATGTGACTCCCATAGCCTGTTGGAGCTTCGAGGTATAAGGTAGGGTGAGGAGAATAGAATAAAATCTTCATGAATTATTGAAAGGTATTCATGTGATTTAAAATTTCACTCACTCGGAAGGAAAGGGAATTATCTTCACTTGCTTCTTGATTGAAATCAGCTGGTTTCAATGGATTGTTTTGAATAAGAGATTTGAAGAAATTCCCCCAAGAAGTTCCTCGTTTTTCTTTTTCAATGTTCTTGAGAACTTCGCCTTTGGCACCGACATAGAGGTATGGAGTTCCTAAAGTTTGGTACTCGAAATATTTCGTAGTGAAGAAGTCTTTGTTGTGATCGGCTAACAAAATGATGCACCAATGCGCCTGAGCGATTCTGTCTTCAATTTTTTTACCTATTGAATCGGAGATGCGCACACAAGGATGATGTTTGAAAATCGATTGTATTTTTTCGAAGCTTGTCGAATGGAAGTTGATGCTGAGTCTTTCATACAGAGCGGGATTGAACTCACGAAGCTTCGTCAGGTCAGATGCCATTTGCTCTAAAAACGGTTCAGTATCGAGGTAAATTTCTCCTCCATATTCGAAGGTTATTTCACTTGAAGAAAAACCGAATGATTGTTCGGTTAGTTTTGGTTCAGAATGAAAATGTTTGAGATGGAAGAATTTTTTATTCTTGGTTGAAATCAAATTCAATGAACTGAAATGTTCAAGTATTTGCATAGCTGGCGCCGACAGCACTGTTGCATGTTCGAGCACACTGGAAGCCTTTAGGACTTCTTCTTTCATTTTTTCTGGACTTAAAAACGGCATTCCGTAGTTGCGGGCATTCAGCCAAGGGTCGCGAAAATCTGCCCAGTATTTTATGGAAGCATGATCTTTTTTCCATTCCGCTACAACACGCAGCATGTCCCATGGTGCACCCGTAGCGAAGACCCAATCGACGGGAAATTTGCTCGCAAGTTCGTTTAGCTTAGGAACAAGATGTTTTTCCCAACCGAGGCTAATATCGTAAGGGGTCCCTGCAAAATTCTTTTTAATTGCTTTAAGTGCTTTTCTATATTGAAGCTTTCCGAAAAATTTCGTCGGTTGTGACAGAAGAATTTGCGGATAAACCCGGGGTAATGAATGAACGAAAATGTTTTTGTTGTTGACCTCTTCACTCCAAACTGATTTGTCTGTATCGCTTATGGCTTCTGCCTTGACGACGTGTACGATGCAATTTTGTTCTGCGAATTCTTTGGCTAATTTTCCCCAACGTCTTCCGCCAATTCCTTTGTTCGGAGGGAAGTCGTAATTAACGATTATGATATGTTTTTTAGTAGTTGGCATTTACATGCTCGGATACGTAGGCGATCTGTTCAGGAGTTAACTCTGCGTACATCGGCAAAGACAAAATTCGTTTTGCCAAGCGAGCGGCTACGGGGTAATCGGCTTCGGTATGATGAAAGCGCGAAGTGTAGCAAGGCATCAAAGGCAATGGAACAGGGTAGTGCACGGCAGTATCTATTTGCGCTTCTTTCAGTTTAGCCATGAGTCCGTCGCGGTCGTCATGTTGAATAACGTAAAGGTGGAAGACATGACGGAAGTTTTCACGTTCGTGAGGACGTTGAACTTTTTCATTCAGGAGTGAATGATACAAATGCGCGTTTGTTCTGCGTCCTTCGGTCCAGGTTTCAAGGTGCGGAAGTTTTGTATTGAGCACCGCTGCTTGAATACCATCCATGCGCGAGTTTCTTCCTTCGCGGGTGTGGTTGTGCTTTCCTTCTTGTCCGTGGTTTGCGATTGCTCGGGCGATTTTCGCGAAGTCGTCGTTGTTGGTCACCATGCCGCCCGCATCGCCGTAGGCACCTAAGTTTTTACCGGGATAAAAACTAAAACTTGCGGCGTGTCCGAAGGTTCCAGCTTTTTGTCCGTGTATGGTCGCAGCATGCGATTGCGCGCAGTCTTCTAGGACGAGGAGACCGTGTTTGTTTGCAATCGCCATTAGCGCATTCATGTCAACGGGGTTTCCGTAGAGGTGAACAGGAATGATGGCTTTGGTGCGGTTTGTAATGCGCTCTTCTATTTTCGAAATGTCAATGAGAAAATCTTCATCAACATCTACGAACACAGGAACACCTCCTGCAGTGGTTACAGCCTCCGCTGTGCTGATCCAACTGATTGCTGGAACAATCACTTCATCTCCTGGTTGAATGCCCATGGCAACAAGAAGAATTTCTAAACTGTCAGTTCCATTCGCGCATGCGATGGTGTGCTTCATTCCCATGAATGCGCTGAAGCTCTTTTCGAAAGCATCTGCAGCAGGACCACCAATGAATGAAGTGTTTGAAATAATGTTTGAAATGGCCTGATCCATTTCTGATTGAATGGATAAGTATTGCGCTCTTAGATCTACAAACGGAATATGCATTAACGTATTTTTTTTGCGGGATTACCAACGTACACTCCCGGTTCAGTAATATTTTTAGTAACTACAGCGCCCGCACCAATCACAACGTTGTCGCAAACAGTAACAGGTAACAGCGTAACATTCGATCCAATGGAAACGTGATTTCCAATTTCAGTAGAAGACCATTTCGATTTGTCATTTCCAGAAGGTCCGCCGTCTTTGAATAAATCATTCGTAAACATCACGCCATGTGCTACGAAGCAGTCAGATCCGATGGTTACTAATTCACAAATAAATGAATGACTTTGAATGCGCGTGCGATCACCGATTTTTACACCTTTCTGAATTTCAACAAAAGGACCAACGAAGACATCGTTTCCGATTTCACATTCGTACAAGTTCAAGGGTTCAACCACGGTAACTCCCGTTCCGAACTTAACGTCGCGAATCTGTGCGGAATATTTTTTTACTTCACTCATTGCAGAATGTTGGCGTAAATTTTTTCAATGGCATCAACACTTCGAACACCTTCTATTCCTTCTACATTCTGGCCTATTCCTGTTTGAATTTCCTTTACAATTCCTGCAATTACTTTATCGTGATTGCTGCTTGTGCCTTGGTATTTGCCGTAGGCATTGGGCTTGTCATTGAAGTCAATGTTGCTGTCCAATTCATGTCCTTCAACATTCCAAAATTCAATTTTATTGAGGTAGGCACCTCCAATTTTTATACTTCCTTTTTCACCAATAATGGTGATACTTCCTTCGTAGTTTTTTTCGTAAACGCAGGTAGTCCAAACCAATGAACCTAGCGCTCCGTTTTCAAATTCCATAACAGCAACACCGCTGTCTTCGGTTTCAATGTTGTGATTTTGCGTTGCAGCTTTTGCCTTTACGCTAACCACATTTCCACACCACCAAATAAGTAAGTCTATGAAGTGACTGGCTTGTGTGAAAAGTGCTCCACCTTCCTTTTCAATCTTTCCTCTCCAAGGAGAATCGTCGTAGTATCCTTGATAACGGTTCCACAAAACATCACATTTCACCATGAAAATTTTTCCTAACCATCCTTCGCGAATGGCCTGCTCGGCAAGCATTACAGGTATATTGAAACGATTCTGCTTCACCACCCATAATTTCTTTCCGCATTCTGCTGCAGTATCGTTCATGCGATTCGCTTCTTCAACAGAAAGCGACATGGGCTTTTCAACCAGAACATTAAATCCAGCTTTCAAGGCTGCAATGCTTTGCTCGGCATGAAGGGCATGCGGAGTAACCACATTAATTACATCGGCTTGAATACCCTTCAGCATTTCATCGAAGGAAGAATACACAGGAATATTTCCGTATAGCTCGGAAAGTGCGCGCGCCGACTCAATGTGGCTATCGCACAGCGCAACGATTTCTATTTCCGGATTAGCGTCTAAGACAGCAACGTGTCGCTTCCCAATACTTCCACATCCGACTACTGCAAACTTGATTTTCATCGAGTGCAAAGTAATCAATCATTTTTGAATTTCCACGACCTTTTCAGCGAGGAATTCCTTCAAAGGATATTTTTCGAGTCGACATCTTTCGAAGAATTCCTTTTCAGTTTCCTCATTGGCAAGCAATATTGCTGCTTCAAGGTCTTCGTAATTGGAGAGACAGAGGTTTTTGAGCGGGCTTCCTTCCAGGGGAAATGAAGTCGGAAAATTTGTTCCTATGAACGTTTTGTAACCCATGGACAGACGTTCGAAAAGCAAGGTAGAGTAAGCCATCAGGCCAATGTTCACCTGGAAGAAATTCTCACTCGATTTCATTTCAAGAGGTGCAATCGATGCATTTGTTCCTTGGAAGAACGATGCGTAGTACGATTCGAAAACGTTGTCTTTCCGCTCTTTGGGATGCGGGAAAATAATCAGTTGAAATCCCGAATGTTTTTCTAGGAAGGTCTTCAGTGATTTCAGCAAGAAAAGTTCATTTTCTTGAATGCCAGCGCTCATGCCGAAGTCAGCGTGCCCATCTTTCCTTCTAATCCATTCTCCGTGCGAGTAGAATCCTATTGTGTTTTTAGATGGAATAGGAGTATTCGCGTAATGCGGGGCATAGCGCATGTATTGTTCAGGCGGCCAATTCAAAAAACCGTTTACGTACCAATGTTTGAAACCAGGAAGCTCTTCCAATTGATAGGCACTTGAGAAAACAACTTCGTCCGCAATCATGAAGGTGTAATGCTCGAATAAAGGTCCTGGAGATGGTATTTTCGTGACGTGAATTTCTTTTTCCATCAGTAAAAAAGCCAATGCATTGCTGTCTTTTTCAAACGGAGTGAAATCGAAAAATTCCTTGATATTATTTGTTGAAATGAAATCGATAACGGCCGTCCATTCGACCACTTCGCGAATGAGTAGAGCGAGATTCACACGACGCGAATCGAATATACACTGAAGCGAAATACGCAAAGCGAATAAATGGAATTTAAGAGGCAATGACTCGATTGAAAGTTCCTCTCGAACCAATACGTGCAAGTCCTTGAATCCTGAATTCGTTGAAATATATTCAACCGCAATTTCTTGTTGATTGGAAGTCGAAACCAAAACGCAAGGTCTATTTCCTTCAGAAAGATTTTGATTTTTTCTTCTGGAAGCAATGCGCTTCCATTCTTTGAATCCGATGAGTAGATCTTTTTTCGCGCTTCCTGGAAGGCGATACGTCAAATCATGAAGCAGCCTGTGCTGAAGCATGCGCAAGCGAAGGTCTTCCGAAACGTTCATTGGACGCTTCAGAAGCGACTTCGCAAATAGAAGTGCGGTGCCGAGTTTAGACTTTCGATTCATGCAACAAGTGTAGGAAGGAATCGAGGTTTTGATTCCAGCTCAAGATGGGAAAGTTAAAATGCTTTGAAAGCTGCTCTGCAGCTGTTTTAGCGCGAAGTCCGCTTTCGCAAAGCAGAATACATGGTCTATTGGCATCGGCAATTGCTTCCTTTAATTCTGAAGCGGTGATTGAAATAACATCAGAAGGCAGGACATCCGCTTCACCCAAGAAGAAAATGGGAGTGCTTTGGTCTTTCAGTAGTTCATTTAAAGTTATTGAAGGCTTAGGAAGTTCTTGTTTCGGATTGAAATGAAAACGGGACCAAAGTCCTGAAACACCGTCGTAATAATCAATGGCCCCAACAAATGCACAAGGAGAAAGCGTCAAAAACTGTAACGCTTGGTGGGCAACATGAATGCCCACAGCAGCGACAACTGTGGGCCAAACGCCATCAACTGTGCAATCTCGTTCCACCTTGTTGGCTTGTTCAATATGTCCGAAAAGCATTTCGCTTGTCATACTGTTCAAGTGAATAAACGCGGAAGATCCGGCGTTCATTTGGGCTGCAGCGTAGAAAAACGGGATGTTCCGTTTTTCAAAATGTTGAGCCAAATCAATTTTGGTTGCAAGACGATCGGTGCAGTCCAAGACAAGGTCACAGCGCGCGTCTAATTTCATTTCATTCACATTGAACATTCGTTCTTCAGCGAAAACTTTTGTGTGCGGAAAATGATGCGAACAATGCTCCTTCAAGACGGAGGCCTTATTTCTGCCAATGTCTTTCGGTGTGAAAAGGTGTTGTCTATTTAAGTTGGAAACTTCAATCTGATCTCCGTCGAAGAGTGAAACGTTTCCAACACCGGAAGAAAGCAAATAGGGAAGAGCGGCATGCGTTAGCCCACCGCATCCAATTATAAGGATGTGTTTATTTTTCAAATAATTGTGGTCCCAGGTCATTCTTTCTAAAAGGGGTGAATTTCGGTTGCCAAGATAGTTTAGAGAGGGCTTAGATAGAGTTTTTATAAACAATTTACTTTGTTAAATGTCTGAAAATGAGTAGGTAATGAAAGAATGTAGGTATGAAAAGCAAAAAAAAGTGCGTACTTCATGAAAAGTTGTACTTTTGCGGCTGTATTTAACCTTAAAAAAACATCAAGACAATGTCTGAAATTGCACAAAAAGTTACCGAAATCATCGTAGACAAATTAGGTGTTGAAGCATCTGTAGTTACTCCAGAGGCTAGCTTCACAAATGATTTAGGAGCAGATTCTTTAGATACAGTTGAACTTATCATGGAATTTGAAAAGGAATTCAACATCGCTATCCCAGACGATCAAGCTGAAAAGATCGTTACTGTAGGTCAAGCAATTGATTACATCACAGCGAACAAATAATTACTCGGAAATTATTCTACCTTCCCGATATCTATGGAGTTAAGAAGGGTCGTTGTAACCGGACTAGGAGCACTAACACCTATTGGTAATACTGTACCAGAATACTGGAATGGTCTTATCAATGGTGTGAGTGGTTCAGATCTTATTACGCGCTTTGACGCGAGCAAATTCAAAACGAAGTTTGCATGTGAAGTCAAAGGGTTTAATATTGAAGATCACATTGAGCGAAAAGAAATGCGCAAAATGGATCCTTATACCCACTATGCGATGGTGGTTGCTAAGGAGGCAATGGCAGATTCTGGTATCGATGTAGAGAAAGTAGACAAGGATCGTGTTGGCGTCATTTGGGGTTCAGGAATTGGTGGATTAACTACTTTCCAAGAGGAGTGTATCAATTTCGCCAAAGGAGATGGAACACCTCGTTTCAATCCTTTCTTCATTCCGAAAATGATTGCCGATATTGCTTCAGGGCATATAAGTATTCAATACGGATTCAGAGGTCCTAATTATACAACCGTTTCAGCTTGTGCCTCTTCAACCAATGCATTAATAGATGCTTTCAACTACATTCGTTTGGGTAAAGCTGATGTTATTGTGAGTGGTGGTTCTGAAGCTGCAATCTGTGAGGCTGGAGTAGGCGGATTCAACGCGTGTAAAGCGCTTTCTGAAAATAACGAGAATTTCAAGACAGCTTCAAGACCATTCGATTCGACCCGCGACGGTTTCGTTTTAGGTGAAGGCGGTGGATGTCTTATTTTGGAAGATTTAGAGCACGCCAAAGCGCGTGGCGCTAAGATTTATGCCGAGCTTATCGGCGGTGGAATGTCAGCAGATGCATACCACATTACGGCTCCACATCCTGAAGGAATTGGTGCAACCAACGTAATGAAGAATGCATTATCAGATGCTGGTATTTCTTCAAATGCAATTGATTACATCAACGTTCACGGAACTTCTACACCACTTGGAGATGTTCAAGAAGCGAAGGCAATTCAAAATATTTTTGGAGAGCACGCTTACAACTTGAACATTTCAAGCACGAAGTCAATGACAGGTCACCTTCTGGGTGCTGCCGGAGCTGTTGAAGCAATTGCTACCATTCTCGCGATTAAAAATGGAATTATTCCTCCAACGATTAACTTCGTGAATACCGATGACGCATTGGATCCAAAGTTGAATTTCACATTCAACAAAGCGCAGCATCGAGAAGTAAACGTTGCAATGACCAACACATTCGGATTCGGTGGTCATAACACTTCAGCCATCTTTAAGAAATACGAATGATTTGGAAATTCTTTTCCAAAGCACACCCGAATAGGGAACTATTCTCCTATATCCACAAGACCTTTCATGTAAAGCCCAAAAACATTGCGCTTTATGAGACTGCTTTGCGTCATGCTAGTGCTGCTGAAGAAATTCGCGCAGGTATCAAAAACAGTAACGAACGCTTAGAGTTTTTAGGCGACGCTATTCTCGATAGCATTGTTGCGCATTATTTGTTTTCGAAATATCCAGCGCTCACGGAAGGTGAATTAACTAAGATGAAGTCCAAGATTGTCCGTCGAGACAATCTGAATGCAATCGGTTACGATTTGAAATTGTATGAATTCTTAAACGTAAGTATCGGCAGACAAGAAATTCATGAGAGTTTAATTGGAAATGCGTTGGAAGCCTTGTTTGGGGCGCTTTTCTTGGACAAAGGTTATAAAGTTACACGTGAAATTGCTTTGAAATTATTGAAAGCACATGGATTAGATGAACGGGTGCATCTTGATGTAGATTACAAAAGCAAGTTGCACGAATGGGGACAAAAGTACCGTAGGCATTTGGTGTATATTGTGCGTGAACAGCGCAGCACAGGTGCGCAAATGCTCTACACCATTGCGTTGGAGTTAGACGGAAAGGAAGTAGGAAGAGGAACCGGTGGTTCGAAAAAAGCAGCAGAACAATCAGCAGCGGAAGCTGCAGCAAAAGTTATATTGACTAATTAAACTTGAAATTTATGTACGGAAAAATGCAGGAACATTTGCAAAACGAACTCAATGGTATTCGTGAAGCTGGATTATTCAAGCGCGAGCGTATCATTACAACTCCTCAGTCGGCAGTAATTAAAACCACTGAAGGAAAAGAGGTTTTGAATTTTTGTTCGAACAATTACCTTGGTCTTTCAAGTCACCCAGATGTTTTGGAAGCAGCAAAGGCGACCATAGACTCGCACGGGTTTGGGATGTCGAGTGTTCGTTTCATTTGTGGAACACAAGACATTCACAAAACGCTTGAACAAAAACTTTCAGACTTCCTTCACACGGAAGATACCATTCTTTACGCTGCAGCATTTGATGCGAACGGTGGAGTTTTCGAACCGTTATTGAATGAGCAAGATGCAATCATTTCAGATGAATTGAATCACGCTTCCATTATCGACGGAGTGCGTTTGTGCAAAGCACAACGTTACCGTTACAAGAACAACGACATGGCAGATTTGGAAGAGCAGCTGAAAGCCGCTTCTGGAGCGCGTTTCAAGTTGATTGTTACTGATGGAGTTTTCTCAATGGATGGCTATGTTGCTCAACTCGATAAGATTTGTGATCTAGCAGATCAATACGGTGCAATGGTTATGGTAGACGAATGTCATGCTACCGGATTCATCGGAAAAACAGGTAGAGGAACAATAGAATTGAAAAACGTTTTAGGTCGCGTAGATATCATTACCGGTACTTTAGGTAAGGCATTGGGCGGTGCAATGGGTGGATTCACCAGCGGAAGAAAAGAGATTATCGAATTGCTTCGTCAACGTTCAAGACCCTATTTGTTTTCCAATTCACTTGCTCCTTCTATCGTTGGTGCATCCATTGCGGTAATGGATATGCTTAGCGCTTCTTCAGACTTACGCGATAAACTTGAAGCGAACATCAATCGCTTTAAAGCAGGAATTAAAGCTGCCGGATTCGATATTAAGGACGGTGACAGTGCAATTGTTCCGGTTATGTTGTACGATGCGAAGTTGGCACAAGACTTCGCAGATGCATTGTTGCAAGAAGGCATCTATGTGATTGGATTTTTCTATCCAGTTGTTGCAAAAGGTCAAGCACGTATTCGCGTTCAATTGAGCGCGGGACATGAGTTCGAGCACATTGATAAGGCAGTTGAGGCATTTACTAAAGTGGGTAAAGCGCTAAACGTGATTCAATAATTATGTCGAAATATTTAATCGTAGGACAAGGGCTAGCAGGAACACTGCTAGCCTTTTCTCTTCTTGAAAAAGGAGAAGAAGTTTTAATTGCCGACGATTATAAGCATGCCTCTGCTTCACAAGTAGCAGCGGGTATGTGGAATCCGGTTACCTTCAAAAGACTTGCTGCGTCTTGGTTAGCGAAGGAAATGCTTGAAGAGATGAATCTGACTTTTCGAAAGTTGGAAGATCAACTTCAAACGAAGTTTTTTCATACGCTTCCAGTTGCTAGAATTTTCAATTCAATTCAAGATGCTAATTTTTGGGATGAAAAATCGGATCATCCTGAAGTTGGGCGATACCTTTCCGCACGCTCAAATAAAAGCATTCAAGAAAATTTCAATTCTCCATTTGGAAATAGCGAGGTCAATGAATGCGGCTGGTTGAATGTTCCCTTGTTCCGCGAAGCTGCAAGAAATTATTTCCTTCAGCATGGAAATTTTATCCAAGATTCTGTGGAAGAAAGCGATATTCAGTTTCATGAAAGTGGACTTCGTTGGAAGGAAATGGCGTTCGATAAAGTTATTCTGTGCACAGGTATAGGGGTTAATAAATGGAACGGATTGCAAGATTTGGATCTTATTCCGAATCACGGACAAGTGTTGGACTTGCACATTGAAGATTTGGATTTGGATGTGATTGCTAATTTCGGTCAGTTTTTACTTCCCTATGGAAATGGAAAATTCCGTTTAGGCGCGACCTACGATTGGAATGAAGTACCTGACGAGCCGACCAAAGAGGCCTGTGAGTTTTTACTTTCGGAATTGAAGTTGCGCTTGAATAAGGACGTTGTGATTGAAAGTCAAAAGACGGGTTATCGTCCTACAACCCGCGATAGAAGACCACTTTTGGGATTTGCCAAGGGAAACAATAATCTTGCAGTTTTTGGTGGGTTGGGTTCAAAAGGAGTTCTTCTTGCACCATATTTCGCGCAATTATTTACGGCGGTGTTAACCGAAGGTGTCGCTATTCCTAAAGAAGTAAATTCCTTGCGATTCTAACAACTCAAGGTGAAGAACCTTTGATATTGAATTCAATTTATTCAATTAGTTCAGATAGATTTGTTATGCGCCTCAAAAGTGCACAGAATGAAACGAATCTATTTACTTCTCTTGCTATTGGCGTCGAGCCATTGGATATTTGCACAGCAGATTGACGAAGGTGACTCGCGCGCAATGATTCAAGCAAACTTCATTTATCAATTTGCAGTGAATAGCAACTGGCCTTTAGAAATGAAGAAGGGAAAATTTCTAATCGTAGTATATGGTAACGATGCAGTGTACAAGCATGTCTTGGAGAAATATGGAATGAAGCCAGTCGGCGCACAAACCATTGAAGTGCAGTCTTGGAGTGATTATAAGCCGGGTGTTGGAAGTCAAATTGTTTTCGTCGATAAATCGAAAAAAGCGGATTTCGCTAAAGTTATAAAAGAGGTGAAGGGAAAGAGCACTCTCGTTGTCACGAATTGGGAAGGGGCTTTGGGCAGTGGAGCAGCCATTAATTTTAAATCAGTAGACAATTCTATTCGATATGAATTGAGTGAGGCGGCTTTATTGGAGAAGAAGATCACTCCAGGGAATAAAATTTTACAATGGAAAGTTCAATAGTATGAAGCACACATTCTTACTTATTCTGATTTTGCTCGGTATTGCTCAACGGAGCGAAGGTCAAGTGAATCCGCTGGTTGCTAAAGCAGCAGAGTTGTGCGACGAAAAGAAATACGATGAAGCTTTGGCTCAAATTGACGAAGGATTTAAATCGGCCGACTTGAACACAGATGCGAATGCATGGTTTGTGAAGGGATTTATTCTGAAGGAACTATACAAGCAGAAAGAAGCCAATCAACGTCAAAGTAATTATAGATTTCGCAGTGTTGCCGCTTTGAAAAAAGCACGTGAATTCGATGCGAATTTAGAATTTGCTTCGAACATAGACGCGGCCTTACAATACATTGCTTTCACCTATTTCAACGATGCAGTTTTGCGTTCAGCGGAAATGAATAGCGAATCGGAAAATGAGCCTCTGGATTTATTCAAAAAATTCGAAGAGTTGTTCAAGGGGTCAGAGTCAGAGTTAAAGGATTTGAAAGTTGAGTTCAACAGTAAAATGGCGGAAGGCCATTATCGAAATTGGATTATCAATACGGAAGACAATCACCATTACGCCATGTGCCTTGAATATTATTCGAAGGTGTTGGCGTTTGACAGTCGCAATTGCACGGCTAACTTAAACATGGCTATTGTAAACTACAATCAAGGAGTTTATATGATTCGCAAGATTGGTGCGCAAACAGACATGATGGATCTGATCGCAATTCAAGATGAAAGCGTGAAGAAATTCAAATCAGCTATACCCTTCGCACAGCAAGCGTTTGCTTCATGCACGCCGTCTTCAACAAACTACAAAGTGCTCATGTTTGTAAACAGAGCATTGGGTAGAGAAGAGGAATATCTGCGTTTAAAGAAAGAGTCCGAGAAAAAATTCAAATCCAATTAATTGATCTCCATGAATTGGTTCTTCAACAAGAAGTATCGACTGGGATTTGGTTTTGGAGCAATCATTTTCGTTGTTGCGGGAACATTGGTCATGACCATGATCACGCTTCAACGCAGCCGAGATATCAATCGGAAGATTAACGATAAATATGTCCCGTCAATAGGTCGATTGCAGGATCTAGAGAGTTTCACACTGCGCTCGAAAGATTTAATTAAAGAATGGGCTTTTGTTCAGCGTGTAGAAGAGGATCTTCATCGAAAAGAAATGACCGCGATTAGCGACAGTTCTCTCTTAAAATCGTGGGCGCGACTCAAAGCGGTGAAAGGCAATTTCAACCCTGAAGAACAGAAACGATTAGACTCGCTGGAAGTTAAGGTTAGCGAGATGTTGATTCAGTTTAAAGCTGTTCAGCATCTCTTACCCACCTTCGACAGTTACAGTAATCCAATTGCATTAATGGAAGCTGAATCTTATTTCATTGAAGGAAGTGGAATTCCATTGGTGGTTGAACAAGCAGAGACTATTCTCAATGATTTGCGCAAGAAGCAGACAGAGCGAATGAATGCGGAAATTGAAGAGATGAATGTTCAGTTTTCGAGGTTGACAGGAGTGTTGGTTGTGGTTTCGTTGTTCGTCTTATTTGCGGGAATTGCAATCGCTTATTTCACTACGAAGTTGCGAAAGCAGAAAGAGGAATCTGAAGTCCAAAAGGAGCAATTGAATTTGTTGTACCGCGATTTAACAGATAGTATCAACTACGCGCAACGACTTCAAAATACAATCCTACCAAACATTGGAGCAGTAAGGCAGATTTTCAATAAGAGTTTCGTTTTTTATGTTCCGAAGGCCGTTGTAAGCGGCGATTTTTATTGGTTTAAAAATGTGGGTGGAAGAAAACTCTTTGCTGCGGCTGATTGCACGGGACATGGTGTTCCAGGGGCCTTCATGAGTTTGGTGGGTCATAACTTTTTGAATCACGTGACCAAGGTGTTTCTTGACCCTTCACAGATTTTGAACAATGTCAATCGTTTGGGAACGGAAGTACTTCGAAACAACAACAACGGTGTTCGCGACGGGATGGACATTGCTTTGTGTGCAATTGATGAGAAGGAGTTGATGTTAGAATATTGCGGCGCGAACATTCCGCTATATGTCGTTCGAAAGAATGAACTCATTGAATTGGCTCCTACCAAGCGAAGCATTGGTACCTTTGGAGAGCGCGGCGAAACCTTTGAAACGCAAAAGTTTCAGTTGGAAAAAAACGACATGGTTTACGCTTGCAGCGATGGATATGCCGATCAATTCGGTGAGGCGAATAACAAGAAATTCATGCGCAAGCGCTTCAAAGAAATACTTGCATCTATTTCAATTCAAGAAATAGATGCACAAGAAAAAACCCTTCACGAAACGTTTAACGCTTGGAAGGGTTCTATGGAGCAAACCGATGACCTATTGGTGATCGGTATTCGAATCTAATTTTTACGAAGCAAGGCTTGAACGATCGGCAACATATGTGTCAACCGGGTTCACGCACAACACAGGGATTTGAGCATCATTTGTAATGACTTGCTGCTCGTAACTCGAGTTGAATACATTCAACAATGAACTTTCGTAGAAATTCATAATGCAAATCAAATCCGCTTCAACTGCCGCTGAGTATTTCAATAATGACTTCACGAAAGAACCTTCAGACTTCGTTTCAGTAATTTCAACTTCAACAGGTATATTCTTTGAGGTCAAATATTCAACGGCGTAATTTAAATTTCGATCCAATTGATTTTTCAAAAACTCATCGGTTTCATTCGGTGAAATTAAATACACTTTTGAGTTGAAATACTTAGCCACATCGCGCACTGCGCTTAACTTCTGCTTCGTTTCTTTGTGAAGATCTAGAGGCACAACCAAGCGATGGTAACCGTGTGGACGTATGTTTCTCTCTTGAACGACAATAAATGGAATTGAACTTTCTGTTACAATTTTTAATGCACGACTGCCTGTCATGAATTGCAGGCCTCTAGCGCCATGCGTTCCCATGATAATTAACGCTGCATCCATTTCTGTTGCCGCCTTATCAATGTCTTCAAAGATGTTTCCAATGCGAACATGGGTGTGAATTTCAACGCCACTTTCAACGCGAATACGATCCTTTAACGAATCTATTTTCAAGCGCGCTTCAGCCACTTGTTTTTTGTTTTCTACAATATGAATAAGGTGAATATCGGCAAGAATGGTTTTGCCCATTAATAGCGCATGTTCAATAGCTATGTCACTCACCTTGGTGAAATCTACTGGCACTAAAATTTTCTTAGAAAATCCCATATAAGTATTTTTTGCAAAGGTAAACCAATTGAGGCCTAACCATGAAGACTAAAATAGAGTACTTCTTGGAAAAAGAAAGCGGGTGATTCTGCATGGGGCCAATGCCCTGAATTCTTCACTTCGGTGATTTGAATTTTCGGGAAATAGCGCTCCAGTTCACTTGCATCTTCCTTCAAAATATAATTTGAAAGTTCACCTTTAATGAACATGGCAGGCACGTTAACAGCAGTGTGCAGCGGAACAGCACTCAGAATTTCATCGATATGATTTTCCAACGCATCTAGGTTGAAGCGCCATGCCAGTTTCCCAGGTTCTTGCCAATACAGGTTTTTCAGTAAGAACAACTGAGTGGCATTGTCAACTTCCGAATTCCCAAGAATTTCTTCTGCTTCAGATCTCGAGTGAATGTGGTCAAGTGGAATGGAGCGAAGCGCTTTAAAAACAACATCGTGATGTCTCGGATACTGCTTCAGACCCATATCAACCACAATCAACTTTTCTATCAAAAATTCTAATTCTTGAGCAACGTGCATTACCGTCTTTCCACCCATGCTATGTCCCAAGAGAATCACATCGCGAAGGTTTTCTGAAGCAATAAGATCAATAGCGTCATCTCGCATCAGTTGATAGTTCATTTCATTGGAATGAAACGACCTCCCATGATTGCGCTGGTCAATGGTGTACACACAAAACCCGTGCTCAGCCCAATTTTTCGCATGTGTGGTCCAGTTGTCTCCAGAGCCAAACAGGCCATGAAAAATGAGCAGAGGTTTGCCTTCCCCGTATTTATTGAAGTGTAAATTCATTTTACAGCAATTCGTTTTTATACATCTGCACGGTATTTTCCAATCCGAAATACAAGGCATCTGAAATGAGCGCATGCCCAATGGAAACCTCGTCGAGATATGGAACTTGCTGTGCGAAGTATTTCAAGTTTTCCAAATTCAAATCATGACCAGCATTAATTCCCAGGCCTTCTGCATGCGCAGCTTTGGCCGCTTCAACAAAAGGTGCAACCGCATTTTCTTTATTTGTTGAATAACCTACAGCATAGCTTTCGGTGTACAATTCAACACGGTCTGTGCCGGTAGCAGCGGCTTTCGACATAAGGGCAGGATTGGCTTCCATGAAAATACTGACACGCATTCCATGTGAGTGAAGTTCTTTCACAACGTTAGATAAAAATTCAAAATGTGTATCCACGTCCCATCCTGCATTCGACGTAATCGCATCAGGCGCGTCGGGCACAAGAGTGACCTGATGCGGTTTCGATTGAATAACCAACGCAATGAAATCGGGGGTAGGATACCCTTCTACATTGAATTCGGTTTTTACAATATGTTTTAAAGCGGGAACATCGGCGTAGCGAATGTGTCGTTCATCGGGTCTGGGATGAACGGTGATTCCGTCTGCTCCGAAGCGCTCAATGTTCTGCGCTGCCACAATGACATCAGGCGTGTTTCCACCTCGAGCATTTCGAATAGTGGCGATTTTATTAATGTTTACGCTAAGTGCGATCATGTATTCAAAATTGGTTGTGCAAAACTCGGCAATATTCGAATTCAATTTCACGTTGTGGAACGAAAAATGAATGTACGTTTGAACGTCCGTTAGAACAAGCCATGAATAAAGCACTAAATTTAATATCGAAAGGCCTGCCTGCATTGAATCGCAGCGATTCGGCTATGAGCGTATTGAGTCTAATGGATGAACACCGAGTGAACGATTTACCCGTTGTTGAAAATGGCATTTACTTCGGATTAGCCAATGAAAGTGATTATTTGAACGCAGAGGTATTTCAAGGTGAGGTTCAGGAAGAGATGGTTTTATTGAAAGTGTCTGTTTTGCCTGAATCACATGTATTGGATGTTCTAAAGGCAATGAGTGAAAATGACATCACGGTGATTCCTGTTGTTGACGAGAAAGACAATTATTTGGGAAGTGTAACCTCTTCCGGTTTACTCGATCATTTGGCGGAAATGTTAGGTGTAATGCATGAGGGTGGAATTATTGTACTTCAGGTCATGGAACGTGACCACAGCATTCAACAAATTGCAAGAATTATTGAAGAGAACAATGCAAAAATCTTGAGTCTCTCTGTGGCGCCTGCATCTGAGGGAAATCTTGAAATACACATTAAAATTGACCTTCCCGATTTAAACCCTATTTTACAAAGTCTGGAACGATTCAACTACAATGTCCTAAGCAAATTTCAGTCGGCACAGTATGACGATGAGTTGAAGGATCGTTACGATGAACTCATGCGTTACTTGAATATGTAGGGTTTCCTGAAAAACCCTACCTTTGTTTTTTACACAAATATGCTAGTTTACGTTTTTGGAAAACAATTTGAAGCCGATTTGGCTCCTGCAGTGCAGCAATTCCTAGAGAAGATGGTGCGCAGAGGTATTTCCATTTGTGTTTTCAAAGGTTTTGAACGTTATCTGCAATCGCACATTCAAGTTCCCGCCCATACAACCTTCGAAGAGAGTTCGGAATTTGACAACGCTGCGGCATTATTCAGTTTCGGTGGTGATGGTACGTTTCTAGATGCCGCGAGACTTGTAGGTTCTAAGAGAATTCCAATTTTAGGTATTAACACGGGTCGCTTGGGATTTCTTTCACACGTGAGTGTTTCCGAAGCCGATGAAGCTTTGGAACAATTTGTAAACTCAGAATACACCATTGATCCGCGCTCTTTTATTCAAATCAAATCAGATCAATTCGACTTTGGAGATTTTCCTTTCGCGTTAAACGAAATCACCGTGAATCATGCCACACGGAATGAAATGATTAAGATTAATGCATCGGTAAACAAAGCGTTTCTAAGCAGCTATTGGGCAGACGGACTGATCGTTGCAACTCCGACCGGCTCAACCGCGTACTCACTTTCATGTGGCGGGCCAATTGTAACACCGAACTGCAACAACTTTATCATTACTCCAATTTCTGCGCATAATTTAACCGCACGCCCACTGGTGGTAGGAGACGCAAGCACCATTCGGCTGAAAGCTGAATGTCGCTCAGGGAAAATTCAAATTACACTAGACAGTACTCAGTATGTTTTGGAAAGCGGTGCTGAGATTTCTCTTTCGCGCGCTCCTTTTGAATTGCAAATGATTTTGTTGGAAGGAAGGAATTTTTTCAGAACGATTCGAAAGAAAATGGGTTGGGGATTAGACATACGAATAGACTGACAATAATTAATCGAAAAATGCCTTTTGCTGCTATGATCATTCGCTCAATACTCCTTTTTTTATTTTTATGTGGAAGTCTTCCTTCATTCGCTCAAACGAAGAGTAAAGAAAAAAGTAAGGAGCTTTCTATATCAGCTGGAACAGCCTATTATATCGGTGAAATAAATCCTTCCAAGCATTTCGGAAATAAAGAAAAATTAGCGTTAGGCATTGCCCTTCGTAACAACATTAGCAAGCGTTGGTCTATTCGGACAGGGTTGAACTACGGGAATATTGAAGCGTTCGATTCTGAAAGCAAAGACGCTTGGCAACAGAATAGAAATTTGAATTTTAGAAATCGTTTTTTTGAAGGAAGTGTGATCGCCGAGCTGAATTTTTTCAATTATCAAATCAATTCAAAACATAACATTTCACCCTATTTGTTTTTAGGTGCTGCCGTTTATCGCATGAACCCTGAAGGAATGTACAATGGATATTGGCATCCTTTGCAGCCAGCCGGAACGGAAGGACAGGGTATGGCTGGAAAGGATCCGCTTTATAAAACAACAGGATTAACGTTGCCTATGGGTGCTGGACTGAAATGCAACATTAAGGGTTTACTTGGCTTTTCATTGGAATGGGGAATGAGAAAAACGTATTCAGACTATTTCGATGATGTTTCTGGAACATACGTTAATCCTACAATGTTGGCTGCAGCACGAGGACAATTGGCCACGAATTTGGCCGATCAAAGTCTACTTCCCGAAAATGTCAACAACGCTTTCATGCAGCGCGGAGACCCAGGCAGAAAAGATCTTTACTTCTTTTGCATGGCCTCGCTAAATATCAGAATCGATAAAAAAGGAAATAGCTGCGCTACTTGGCAGTAATTGCTTGTTAGAACACGTGCTTTCCGTATCTTCGCACTTCGATGAAAAGTGCCCTCGAACAAATAGACTTAAGCAAAACCCCGCGCCATGTTGCTGTGATAATGGATGGCAATGGACGTTGGGCAAAAAACCAAGGAAAGGATCGTATTTTTGGTCACTTCAATGGTGTTGAATCTGTTCGTGCAACCATAAAAGCAGCGCGCAAGGCGGAAGTGGAATTTTTAACGCTTTACGCTTTCTCTACTGAAAACTGGAACCGTCCAAAAGAAGAAGTAGATGCTTTAATGGATTTGTTGGTAACAACAATCATCAATGAATTGGCAGAATTGATGGAAAACGGAGTTCGTTTGTTAGCCATAGGCGACATCGAACATCTTCCAAATAAATGTCGCGACGAACTGAAAGCGGCAATGCATAAAACCGCAGAGAATAAAGATGTCACCCTTGTCCTTGCATTGAATTACAGCGCACGTTGGGAGATTGTGAATGCGGTTAGATCTATTGTTACACAACAAATTCCCGCGGAAAGCGTTACGGCTGACGTGATTGCCCAAAACCTATCTACATCGAATATTCCCGATCCGGAATTGCTCATTCGCACGAGTGGAGAGCATCGCATCAGTAATTTTTTACTTTGGCAAATAGCATACACCGAATTGCATTTTACTCCGGTGATGTGGCCAGAATTTAGAGAAGAACATTTTTTTGAAGCATTGGTAAGTTACCAAGGAAGAGAGCGTAGATTCGGCATGACATCAGAGCAAACAGAACAAACGAAATAGTTAGAAGTTGAGAAGTACAATCAAATATCAATCATTCATCAAGTCACGAAAACTACTTTTTGTTCTTGCAACTATTCTAACATTCTTGTCATCACCGGCATTAAATGCACAAGTTGAATTAGGTTCAACCATAGATTATGCGGAACCTAGAAAAATGAAGGTTGCAGGCATAACAGTCATGGGCGCGGAATACACAGATGCTCAAGCAATATTGCTTTTTTGTGGTTTGAAGGTGGGACAAGAGATAATGATTCCCGGAGATGAGATTGCAGATGCACTTCGTAAGCTTTGGAAGAATCAATTGTTCTCTGCTATCGATATTCGATTGGCGGAAGCACGCGGAGATGATGCCTTCTTGGTTATTGTAGTGAAGGAACTTCCGAAGTTAGGAGTCTTTAAGTTTGATGGAATTAAAAAGGGAGATGCAGATAATATTCGTGAGAAGATGAAGATTCGTTCAGGAAATATCGTGAACGAAAATTTGAAGGCCACTGCGACAAACATTATCAAAGATTTTTATGTGGAAAAGGGCTACTTTAATGCGAAGGTGAATATCGTTGAAAAACCATATCCGAATTTGCCAAATGCCGTTGAGTTGACCTTCGATATTGAAAGAGGTAATCGCATTAAGATTGAAGAAATAGAATGGGTGGGAGTAGATAAGATGTCGGTTTCAGCTTTGAACCGCTCCATGAAGAACACCAAAAAGGCAGCTTTCTATCATGTGTTTAAATCATCGAAATTTTTAGAAGAGGAATACGAAGAAGATAAAGTTGCTGTTGTAGAACGCTACAACAAACAAGGTTTTAGAAATATGCGAATTGTTAAGGATTCAATTTATTCTGTTGGTCCGGAGCGTTTGAAAATTAGAATCACCATTGATGAAGGAAATAAGTTTTACTTCAGAAATATCTCGTTCATTGGAAACACGAAGTACAGAAGCAATACCCTTGATTCAATTTTGAACATTAAGAAAGGTGATGTCTACAACATGGAGGTTTTGCAAACCCGTTTGAACATGAATCAAAGCGGACGTGATGTTGCTTCGCTTTATACCGATGACGGTTACTTGAATTTTTACGCTTATCCTGTTGAGTCCCTCGTTCCACCGGATAGCATAGACATTGAAGTCCGCATGGGTGAAGGACGTCAATACAGAATAGGTGTAGTTAGTGTTTCAGGAAATACAAAAACTAACGATCACGTAATCTATCGCGAAATACGCACGCGTCCAGGCGATTTGTTCAATCGCTCAGACTTGATTCGTTCGCAACGTGAATTAGCAAACTTGAATTACTTCAGCCAAGAGGCATTTGACATTCGTACCAATCCTAGAGCGGATGAAGGTTTGGTAGATTTGGAATATGTTGTGGAAGAAAAGCCTTCGGATCAAATTGAATTGTCTGGTGGTTGGGGCGGTGGTCGTGTTGTTGGATCGCTTGGATTAAGTTTCAACAATTTCAGCATGCGCAACTTCTTCAAGAAAGAAGCTTGGAGTCCACTGCCAACAGGAGATGGGCAAAGACTTTCGATTCGTGCAATGAGCAATGGCGCGTATATCCAATCTTACAATTTGAGTTTCACAGAACCATGGTTAGGTGGTAAAAGACCTAACTCCTTGTCTGTTTCAGCTTACCACAGTGTTCAATCTAATGGACAGAAAAAGTACATCAGCGATGCGCTGAATCCACTTCGTCAATCATTGATTATTACAGGAGCCTCCGTTTCCTTTGGACAACGTTGGCAGAAGCCGGATGACTGGTTCTTATTCTTTGGTGGATTGTCGTACCAACATTTCGATTTGAATAATTACGGTTCGTTCTTCTCCTTTAACAACGGTTATTCAAACAACCTTGCTGCCAATTTCACCCTGGAAAGAAGTTCCTTGTCTGAAACGATTTATCCAACTTGGGGTTCGAAAATTACGCTTAGTTCCAAATGCACATTGCCATATACATTCTTGGGAGAAAATGTTTTTGGAAAATCATACGACTACGCGAGTATGACCGATCAACAGAAGGTCGATTGGGTGGAATATTACAAGATTAAGTTTACAGCGAATTGGTACACATCTTTGAATAAACACAAGACGAACAAGTTGGTCTTACATACCCACGCAGGATTTGGATTCTTAGGTACATACAATAAGAGCTTGGGACAATCTCCGTTTGAACGTTTCTACATGGGCGGTGTATACTTAAGTGGTTATTTGCTAGACGGACGTGAAATTGTGAATTTGCGTGGTTACGATGATTTGTCGTTGACTATGCCAAGTGATCGTGTGGGTGCCCCTGTTATTACTAAATACGGGGCTGAATTAAGATACCCAATTTCATTGAATCCTTCTGCTACGATTTATGCACTGGCTTTCGCTGAAGGTGGAAGAACATGGACTGATTTTTCAGATTACAATCCATTCAATTTGTATAAGTCTGTGGGTGGTGGACTTCGAATCTTTTTACCAATGTTTGGTCTCTTAGGATTCGATTACGGTTGGAGACTTAACGACGTGCCGAACGCGCCGAATATGGCTCGTGGACAATTCCACTTCAGCATAGGTATGAACATGGGTGAACTATAAAAAATACGAATTATGAAATTAAATTCAGTAGTTAAATTCATTTTTTCTCTAGCGTTGATCATTTCTGCGCACGTTGCGGTTGCACAGAAATTTGCGTACGTCGATTCGAAATTTATTTTGTCGCACATGCCGGAGTATGTTGCTGCTCAAAAACAAATCAACGAGTTAAGCGCAGATTGGCAGGCACAAGTAGAGCAGAAGTATACAGCCATTGAGCAATTGGAAAAGTCATTTCAAGCAGAGAAGATATTGTTGACGGAAGAAATGAAGAAGAAGCGTGAGGCAGATATCAATGAGCGTATCGAAGATGCAAAAGAGTTTCAGAAATCGAAATTTGGTGTTGACGGTGAATTGTTCAAGAAGCGTGAAGAGCTTGTTGCACCAATACAAGAGCAGATTTTTCAAGCGATTGAAGACATTGCTTCACAATCACAGTACATGGTTGTTTTCGATAAAGCGAATCATTCAAATATGCTCTACACAAACCCGAAGCACGACATTAGTGATAAAGTATTGAAGAAAATGGGGTTAAAGCCAGGAGAAGTTTTAGATAAGGGCGACGAGGATAAGGAAGATTCTGAAGAAAAGCCGGGTGAGAGGCCTGGCACAGGCACAGAACGACCAGGAAATCGTCCAACTTCACCGGGGAAAGGCAACTAATGCGTATTTTTGGTACTGTCATTGAATAGAAGAAAAAAAACATACAATCATGAAGAAGACAATTTTAGCAGCACTATTTATTTCATTTGGATTTGGTGCATTCGCGCAAAAGTTAGCGCACGTAGATCGCCAAGCAATTTTATTGCAAATGCCAGCTATGAAAGGCGTTCAAGCAGATATGGAAACAGCAAAGAAATCCTTTGAGGGAGAGTATGTGATTATGCAGAAAGAGCATGACGACAAAGTTGCTGAGTACGAAACAAAATCTAAAATGGCAGTGAGTGCAGGCGGATGGCCTGAGGCAATTCGTCAAAGTAAGGCGCAAGCTATCGCAGACTTGGAGCAAAACATGATGGATTTCCAACAAACGGCAAACGATGAATTGCAACAAGAGCAAGATCGTTTGTTGAAGCCATTGGTTGAAGAGTTCGATGCAGCTGTTGCGAAAATTGCCAAAGCAGGTGGATATACCTACGTGTTCGATTTAGGAGCAGGTAATTTGGTTTATACAGGCGGTGAAGATTTAGGTGATAAGTTGAAGGCGGAATTGAAAATTCCAGCAACAGCGCCAACCACTCCAACACAGAAATAACATTGATTGAATAAAATGAAATCCCGCATGGCGGGATTTTTTTTGCTATGAATACAAATCCAATAGGCATTTTCGATTCAGGAATTGGAGGACTAACGGTGGCAAAGGCTATTCAGAAAGTTCTTCCGAATGAATCGTTTATTTATTTCGGAGACACTGCTCACCTGCCTTATGGTGATAAATCTCCTGAAAGTATTCGTGCGTATTCAAAAAGAATTGCAGAATTATTGGTCGAAAATAACTGCAAAGCAATTGTTATTGCTTGCAATACGGCATCTGCTCATGCATTCAAGACCGTTGTCCAAAGTATACCTTCTCACATTCCTGTTATCAATGTAGTTGATCCGGTGGCTGCATATACTGCTGCTCATTACATCAAAGGAAAGGTTGGTGTTATCGGAACTAAAGGAACCATTCAATCGCGTATTTATGTAAAACGTATTGAAAAATTAAATCCAAATCTTAAAGTTCTTTCCAACGCAACGCCTTTGCTAGCCTCTATGATTGAAGAAGGTTATTACAACAATAAAATTTCACAGAGCATTATCGACAGTTATTTGTCGAAGTCTTCCTTCAGGGGCATTGAGGCGCTCATCTTGGGCTGCACGCATTATCCACTAATTAAAAAGGAAGTCGAGAAATTTTATCAGCAGAAAATAGAGATCATCGACAGTGCTTCAGTTGTTGCGCAATATGTTTCAGATGTCTTGAAGAAAAAAGATATTTTGAATACAAGTAAACGAAAGCCGAAGTACTCGTTCTGGGTTTCAGATTACACTGAATCATTCGAGAAAAGCACAGCAATCTTCTTCAACCAAAAATTGAAATTGGTTGAAAAAAGAATTTGGAAAGACGAGCGTTATTAATGCTTGAAGTGACGAACTCCGGTCATGTACATGGCCACGTTGTTCTCATTGCAATAGTCTACTGAAAGCTGATCTTTAATAGAACCACCGGGCTGAACAACAGCAATAACTCCAGCATTCTTTGCAATTTCTACGCAGTCAGGGAAAGGAAAAAAGGCGTCACTAGCCATCGCACTTCCTTCTAAAGAAAAACCAAAGTGCTTTGCTTTTTCAATTGCTTGTTGAAGCGCATCTACACGAGATGTTTGACCTGTTCCACTAGCAAGTAAGGTGTTGTTTTTTGCAAGCACAATCGTGTTACTCTTGGTGTGCTTCACCAATTTATTTGCGAAGATCATGTCCTCAATTGAAGAAGCACTGGCCTGGGTTTGCGTTGCACATTTTAAGTCAGATGCTGATTCTGTAGCGTTATCTTTTTCCTGAACCAAGTAACCATTCAAGATTGATCTTACTTGCGTTTGAAGAAGCGGAGTTTCTTTAATGATAAGAATGATGCGGTTCGCTTTTGATTTCAATAATTCAACTGCTTCATTTGCGAATGAAGGAGCAATAACGACTTCACAAAAAAGTGAATTTATTTTTTCAGCCGTAGCCAAATCTATTTCGCCATTTGCAATGAGCACACCGCCGAAAGCAGAGGTGCTGTCGCAAGCCAACGCTGCTTCATAAGCTTCAACCATAGAAGAACGTGTAGCTATTCCGCATGCGTTGTTGTGTTTCAAAATAGCAAAGGTCGGAGCATCGTTTTTGAACTCACCAATCAACTGCACGGCAGCTTCAACATCTAATAAATTATTGTAAGAAAGCTCTTTGCCATTAAGCTTCGTGAACAACGCATCGAGGTCGCCGAAGAAGCTTCCTTTTTGATGTGGGTTTTCTCCGTAGCGAAGAACATGCGCATCGCGCGATGCTATGCGCAAAGAGCCTTCGTCGTTGCCTTTGAAGTATGAATAAATAGCAGAATCGTAGTGTGAAGAAACTTCGAAAGCTTGCTTCGCAAAGAATTGTCTTTGCTCAAGTGTTGTCTCACCTTTTTGGTTCACCAACAACTCATGTAAGTCTTGGTATTCGTTTTTAGAAGGAACAATAACAACGTCGTTGAAGTTTTTTGCAGCACCGCGAATGAGTGCAATTCCTCCAATGTCAATCTTCTCAATGATTTCTTCATGTGAAGCACCCGAAGCAACTGTTTTTTCGAACGGATATAAATCAACAATAACACAATCGATTGCGTGAATGTTATACTTCGCGGCCTCTTCTAAATCTTGCGCTTCGTCGCGTCTGTATAAAATTCCACCTAGAACTCCTGGATGAAGCGTTTTAACTCTTCCACCGAAAATACTTGGATATCCGGTTAAATCTTCAACGGCCGTAACAGGAAATCCCATATTCTCAATGAAGGTTTGGGTGCCTCCTGTGCTGTATAGTGCAATGCCTAAAGCGTGCATTTGTTCTACGATTGGAGCCAATCCATCTTTGTCGAAAACGGAGATAAGTGCAGAGGAAATTCGTTTGTTCACGGTTTTGAAATTAGGCAGCGAATTTACAATGTAAATCAAGGGTTTAACTCTGCTTTTTTCAACAAATTCATAGAATTGCCTTTTTATAGTGTTGTGCCTCCTGTGAGGACCTATCTTTGATTAAATCATATAAGGAGATCACACTTTGGCATTTTCACTTGGTAACCAAGCTCATCCTTTCTTCGATACGTTGAATGAGCGCGTAGAAAAATATTTTACGTTAAAAGGAATTAAAAGAACCGGTAATTGGAAGATTTACGTCAAGGCCACAGTATTGTTGGTTTCTATTGCTTTGGTTTATGCATCTTTATTGTTATTTCAGTCGTGGGTTGCACAAATGATATTGTGGTCGGTGTTGGGAATGGTTTTCGCCGCCATTGGATTTAATTTGATGCACGACAGTGCTCATGGAAGTTTCTCTTCTAAGTCATGGGTGAATCAAATGATGGGGTATTCATTGAATATTATTGGTGGAAATGTATTCTTGTGGAAACTTAAACACAACCAAATTCACCATGTTTTTACGAATGTTCATGGGGTAGACGAGGACATTGATGTAGAACCTTTCTTACGTGTGAACGAGCAACAAAAAAAGTATTGGTTCCATAAGTATCAGTTTATTTATTGGGCATTAATCTATGGAACGACATACTTTTTGTGGGTTTACGTAAAGGATTTCAATAAGTATTTTACTCGAAAAATTGGTGAGACACCGATACGTAAAATACCCCGCAAAGAGCACATTATTTTCTGGGCGAGTAAGGTGTTTTATTTTATTGTGTTTTTCATTATCCCCATCCTTGTTATTGGTTGGTTAAAAGCTTTGATTGGTTATGCGGTTATGCTTTTTGTTACCGGATGGATCATTGCCGTTGTGTTTCAATTGGCTCACGTGGTTGAAGGAAGAACCTTCCATTTGCCGGATACTGATGGCGTTATGTTGAAGGAGGAGTGGGCGGTTCACCAAGTGAACACAACAGCTAATTTCGCAACGAAAAGTAAGGTTGTTTCGTGGTTAACGGGTGGATTGAACTTTCAAGTAGAGCACCACTTGTTTCCAAGAATAAGTCACATTCATTATCCGTATATTAACGATATCGTTCGCGATACCTGTAAGGAGTTCGGAATAGACTATCAAGAGTATCCGAATGTTATTTCAGCAATCAGAGCGCACGTTAGTCATTTACGTATTTTGGGAGCGGCATAATTTGTATTTTTGTCTTACCTTTTTTAGGTAAAATATAGTTTGTACTTATGGGAAGAATGTTTGAAAAGCGAAAGCACAAGATGTTCGCGCGCTATGACCGTATGGCGAAAGCTTTTACGCGTATAGGAAAAGAAATTGCAATGGCAGTTAAGGCGGGTGGTCCAGACCCGTCATACAACCCACGTTTGCGTCAATGTGTGGCAAATGCAAAGGGTGTGAACATGCCAAAAGACCGCGTAGACGCCGCTATTAAGCGTGCTTCGAGCAAAGACGCGAGTAACTACGAAGAAGTGGTTTACGAAGGATATGGCCCTTATGGAATTCCTATTTTGGTTGAGACAGCAACAGACAATCCAACACGAACAGTTGCAAACATTCGATTGTACTTTAATAGAGCTGGTGGATTGATGGGCAATAGCGGATCTCTCTCTTTCATTTTCGAGCGAAAAGGAGTCTTTCGATTAGACATGAATTCCATTCCGTCATGGGAAGAATTAGAGTTGGAATTAATTGATCACGGGTTAGACAGCTCAGAGCAAGAGGAGAACGAAATGGTTATTTACACGGTTTTTTCTGATTTCGGAAATATGCAAAAAGCGTTAGAAGATCGTAGCATTATTCCAACCAAAGCAAGTCTTGAGCGTATTCCGAATACATATGCGGAAATTACAGAAGAGCAAACGGATGAAATCCTAGAATTGATTGAAAGAATCGAGGAAGACGAAGATGTTCAAGCGGTATATCACAATCTGAAGTAATGAAAAGAGTATTTTTCTTTTTGCTTGTTGCGCTCCTTTTGGTTGCATGCGAGAAAGAACCTGGTACCGGAGGTGCTGGTTCTATATCAGGGAATATTTCGAAAGAGTATCGAGTTGTTTTAACAAATCCAGCAACCGCCATTTATACTGTGCCAGCTGCTGATGTGGAAGTTTATATTGTATACGGGGATCACCTTTCTCCTGATGACAAGATTATGTCGGATTACAACGGTAACTTTGAATTCAGAAATTTACGAAAGGGGAAGTACATTGTTTACACATACAGTAAAGACACCCTTGCGTCAAATCCTCCTACTGTTGACCCGATGAAAATGGTGGTTTTAAAGGAAGTTGAATTGCTCGATAATGAAGATCACGCGATAGTGTCTGAACTTACCATTTATGATACGCCGTAATCTCGCGTCTTTTGTTTTAGTTTTTTTTGCTTCAAGCATGTTTGCCCAAAACATAAACGATGCGGGCATGTGGAACGCCTTTTCATTTACGGCAGATGTTAAATCTTTAACGCCTTGGAAGGATCCGAAAATTTTTAAAGATTGGTCAATACACGTTAATCCTGAAATTCGATTTAACGAAAATGTTTCCCAAATTGGTAATGTTTTTTCTGATTTTGGAACCGATAAAAAATGGAGTAAGTACTTCGCAACTTCCTTGGAATATCGTGTAGGTGCAAAACGAGAAGAAGATTGGTTTAATGTCAGAAAGCGTTGGTCATTGGGAGCTCAACTGAGTTTTCCTTTCAAGAATTTTAAATTGGTCTCAACAACGCGCGGACAAATCTCTCGCGCAATCACTTCGGAAATTGACATCAAATCAATTTGGCGAGAGAAGTTAAGTTTAGAGTTTTCAAAATGGGAAAAACTGTCGTTTCAGTTAAGCCACGAGCTGTTTTTTCTTCCAATTACATTGGAGAATTCGAATTGGAGAAGTCAGGCCATTGTTAAGTTTAAAATGGATAAGTCCAACGCGGTCTCGGTGGGATATCTCGTTCAAAGGGATTTGAGTAATGCAGACATGGATTTTGTTTTTCTCACGGGATACAAGTGGGAATTCAATAAGAAAAAAGAAAAATCAACTCCTGCTCTTCAATAGGCTTTGTACCTTTATGGCATAAACAAGTTTTTATGCGTTATACAGCTCTTTCTTCAACACACTACTCAAACAATCGCAAACGCTTTGCTTCTCGCATTGAAGAGAAAGGGTTGGCTATTTTTACAAGCAACGATATTTATCCAACGAGTGCCGATGGTACTTTACCGTTCAAGCAGCACAGCGATATTTTTTATTTAACGGGTGTTGATCAAGAAGAGACAATGCTCATTCTTTTTCCAGATGCAACGAATCCCGCCCATCGTGAAATGCTTTTCGTTCGCGAAACAAATGATCACATTGCAGTTTGGGAAGGAGCGAAATTGAACAAGGCTCAAGCGAAAGATCGCACGGGAGTTACAACCATTTATTGGACTTCAGAATTCGAGAAAATTCTTCATACAGTTATCGGTGAGGCTGCTTGTGTTTACTTGAACAGCAACGAACATGCACGAGCTACCATTGAAGTTGAAACACGCGAAATGCGACTTTCAAAGTGGTTCAGAGAGAAATATCCCCATCATAAAATAGAGCGTTCGGCTCCTTTAATGCACGCTTTACGCGCTGTGAAGGACGAAGAGGAAATTGCTCAAATTCAAAAGGCTGTTGACATTACAAGAAACGGTTTGTTACGCGTCATGAAAATGATTCGTCCAGGTGTTTTGGAATACGTGATTGAAGCAGAGTTCGCTCATGAATTTTTAAGCAGCGGTTCTCGCGGATTTGGATATACGCCGATTATTGCTTCGGGTGAGAGTGCTTGTGTTTTGCACTACATAGACAACGACAAACCTTGTAAAGAAGGCGATGTTATTCTTCTCGATGTGGGTGCAGAATATGGAAATTACTCGGCCGATATGACCCGTTGTTTGCCTGTGAGTGGAAAATTCACAGAGCGTCAGAAGGACGTTTACAACGCTGTTCTTTCAGTCATGAAACAAGCAACGGCTTATTTGAAGCCTGGGGTAATCATGTCTGAATACCACACAGCTGTGGGCGAGATGATGACTGCAGAATTGTTGAAGTTGAATTTGATTTCGGAAGAAGATGTGAAAAACCAGAATCCATCTTGGCCAGCTTACAAGAAATATTTCATGCATGGCACTTCACACTTCTTGGGATTAGATGTTCACGACGTTGGAAACTGGAACAAGCCGATTGAAGCTGGAAACATCTTCACCGTAGAACCAGGTATTTATATTCCGGAAGAAAACTTGGGTATTCGTTTAGAGAATAACATTGTTATTACCGAAAACGGAAACCGCGATTTGTTCGCGAATTTCCCGCTGGAAGTGGAAGAGATTGAAGCGTTGTGCGCTAAATAATTAGAGCACAACTTCCTTCAAAGTTCCTGTTTTCGTGTAAGCAAGATATCCTCTAACAGTCTTATTCGTTGCGGATTTTAGCGCAGACATGTAATTTTTCACTTGTTGAAAATGCTTGTCCATTTCTGCTCCTGTCTTGAAATCATACACTTCAACATAGGTTTCTCCTAAATGAATTCGATCGGGACGCGCCACTTCGCGTGTGTTAATTTGAATGTCATGTTCAGTGAGCACTTCATCGGCTGTTTTGAATATTTGCTGAAATGAATCGCGGCCAATTGTTTCTTCCACTTGTTGGCGAAGCACTTCTTTTTCTGACTGCTGAAGTTCTGTGTGTTCGAAGATATAATTCGATAAAGACTCTTGCCACGTAATGAATTGATTCATGGTGGAAAGACAGGCGTGGAGGTGGTTTCCCATGATCAAAGCTTCTTTTCCTTCTAAATCTTTTCGTTTGGTCTCACGCATACGGAAGTCGGGCTGCACCGCATTAAGTCGCGTGCCATCTAGCAGGGCAATAGCTTTTACTTCTTCCTTTACTTCCTTCACATGTTTCACTTTTTCTCCGAAGTGAAATTTATTCAAATCGCCATGATTCGTTTTGAAGTACTCATACATGTACGTGTTCAACGCGCTGTTCGTGGTTGAAGGTTTACTTTCTGTGAGGAAATAAAGTCGGTCTTCAGGACGTGTAAGTGCTACATAAAGTAGGTTCATATCGTCGAGCAAGATCTTATTGTTTTCCGTTAAAATTTCCTCCGGATTATCCGGCTTCGGTGCCTTACTTGGTGTGAAGTTGATGAGACCCTTCGTGAATCCTGGATGCACCGCTGGTGCTTGCACCCAGAGGGTTTGGTTGGGATGTTTAGTATCGAATTTCGGGAAGATCACAACAGGGAATTGAAGCCCCTTACTTTTGTGAATGGTTAAAATGCGAACGGCATTTTGCTGTTCGCCACTTTGAATGTAAAGCTTTCCTTTGTTGTCGTTCCACCAATCGGTCATCTCTGAAAAGCCCATTCCGTTTCTGTGCGAAAGTTGCAGCAATTGGTTTTCGAAAAATTCCAAATACACATCGAATTGCAGTTGAAAGTATCTTATTAATTCTTGAATGCATTCAAACGGATGCGCATTATCCTTCACAATGTTTCGAAGTCCGGGATAGTTTTCATCGAGAAATTCATTGACTTTGAATTTCAGTTTTCCTTTTTCCAATTGTTCTACATAAGTTGAAATGACAGCGCTGTAGTTGAATTGATCGGGGAAGACGTCGCAGATTCTTCGAATTAAATTGAAGCGATAAAAGTTCTCTGTTTCTTTTCCGAAGAAGTTAATGCATGCCATAAGCAGCTGCACTTCGTTCGAATTTTGAACAAGAAAACTGTCTTCCGTGGTTAACGGAATTTTATCGGTTTGTTGAAGAATGAACTCTGAAATTTTAGTAGACTCGGCTTTTCCTTTTCGTGTTAGAATGGCAATGTCTCCCCATTCGTAGCCGTCTTCACGACATTCACGTATAGCGTTCACAATTCCTTCGAGCATATGAAGATCACTAGAATCTTTTTTGTCGAGCACAATGGTTTGAACTTCAACATATCCCGGATGGTCTTTGCTGCATGCTTGTTCATGCTGGTCATAAACATCTTGAAGTGGTCCGAGCTTTTCTTTCAATGCTCCAAATAACGTATTGTTGAATTCAATAATGGCTTTTCCGCTTCTTCGATTCGTATTAAGCACTTCTTCTTGGTAGGCATCGTCTACAAGGTGCTGCATGGATTCCTGCGCACCTTCGTATAGTTTTGGAAGTCGAACAAACTGCTCAACATTTCCATTTCTCCAACGATAGATACTCTGCTTTCCATCTCCAACAACTAAGTTGAATTTCCCTTGCGCAATGGCGTTTTCAAATAGAGGAAGGAAATTCTTCCATTGCATTTCTGATGTATCCTGAAACTCATCGATGAGAATGTGCTGATACCTTTCTCCTGCGCGTTCGTATATGAAGGGTGCAGTGCTTTCTTGAACTACAGCCGATACAATGGCGTGGAAGTCTGAAATGAGCAGCAGATTATCTTCCGCTTTAATTCGTTTACTTACTTCGTTCAGCTTACTTAATAATCCGGTTGTGAATATGCGCGGAAGTATTTTATTGATGCGATTGAATTCGTGCTTGTTGTCTCCTTCCAACCAGGCAAGAACAAAATTCCCAGTCTCAATGAGCTGCGGGTTCAAGGCCTCAACCTGAGTTTGCTTAGGTTTTCCCCAACCTTTTTCAAGCACTTTGTGGAAGTAGACCCCGGGCGTTTCGAATACCCCTTTTCGAATTTTTTTCAAGAAAGTAAGTGTTCCATTTCCTCCATTGAAAAAATCTTTGCTCGAAAGATTGCTCGTTTCTATGCGGTCAAAGACCCTGTCTATTCGGTCAAAGAGTTCTTCCGTGAGTGCGTTCAGTCTTGCTTGATAAGCCTTTTTAATTTTTTCATAATCGCTGATGTGAAGATTTTCGAAAAGTTGAAGAATGTTGCGAGCGTCTTCTTTTACCAATTGTTTCGAAATGCTAATCATACCTTTTCGAACATTCCAATCTTCTTCCTCTTCGAAGTTACTTAATACATAATTTTCGAGATAGGTGGTGAGTTCCGCGTCTTGTCCGACTTCATCTAAACAAGCATCGACGCATTGTTCAAGAAACTTGTCGGTATCCATTTCAATGGAGAAGTCGGGATGAATCTGCAAGTCTTTCGCGAAGGCGCGCACTATTCGATGCGTAAAGCTGTCAATGGTGCTTATGCTTAAGCGCGAATAATTGTGCAACATGTGCGATAAGGTTTTTCTTGCACGCTCTTGCAGAATCATGGGCGAAACATCGAGCTCTTTTCGAATGTCGTTGAACAATTCATTCTTCCCCTCTAATGCTTTCGTAAAGGTGAATTCATGCAACCGCTCCATAACCCTTTCTTTCATTTCAGAGGCAGCCGCATTGGTAAACGTAATGGCCAGGATGTGGCTATAAGCGTATGGCTCTTCGCTTTTTAAACTTAAAAAAAGGAAGTGTCTCACCAAGGCGTAGGTCTTGCCGCTGCCTGCAGAACTTTTTAATACAAGAAAGGGTTCTTTTTCCATCAATAGAAAGTCAAATGTTCGAATTGAATGTTATCTTTAATTCGTGAAGTGAAAGTAAATCCATGTAGCAATGAAAATGAAAATTGTGAATAATTATTTCTTCGTCGTTCTACTGAGTGCATTCTTCATAGCCTGCGGCGAAGAAAGTCCACAAGCTCCAAAGCCGAAGGTGCATCTGAAATTTATTCCAACGTACCACGGTGAGCCACTTTCCGTTGATTCGGTTTATACCAATTCATTTGGGCAGCAGCTTCGCGTTGAGAATATTCAGTTTTATTTATCGAATATTTATGCGCACAACGGTTCTGATTCAACCTTGTTGAAACAAGCTTTTTTGTTTACCCTTCTTCAACCGAGAACGCTTTCGTTGGATGTTTTACCACAAACGTTTTCTTCCCTTTCTTTCGGTGTAGGAGTACCAGCGAATCTGAACAAGAATGTTGATCCTTCGCAATATGCAAATTCGAATCCATTGAGTGTGCAAGGGTCCAATGGAATGTTTTGGTATTGGAACACCGGCTATATTTTCGTGAAGGTGGAAGGAAGGTATGAGCTGACAGGCTTGCCGAATGCGCCTTTGATAGATTCGTATTCGTTCCACATGGGCGATGATCCGTTGTACCGTGTGCTTCATTTCAATACAGGAAGTGTGAGTTTGGCGGAAGGTGATGCGCGCACATTCAACATTGAAGTGGCCGTTGACAGCGTGTTCAATAGACCTGCAGATCCGATTGATTTGTCTATTGACAACCTTACGCACACCACTTCGAATTTTCCTTTGGCAGAGCGCATGACGAATAATTTTGTTACAGCGTTTCACCTTCAATGAGAAAAGTAGTTTCTTTTTTTTTTATAGTTGGAATTCTTGCTGGCTGCGCCAGTGAAGGCTTGCAGGACCGTTCCATATCATTCAAACAACCGCATTATTTCCCTGCAATAATTTTTCCGGAAGGAAATGAGCCAACCCTTCTTCGATTCGAATTGGGAAAAAAATTGTTTTATGAAGTGAAATTATCGAAGAATGAAGACCAGTCGTGTGCTTCTTGCCACCGCTTACCTGCGGCATTTACAGATGGAAGAACGGTTTCTTCCTTCCACGAAAATGAATTCGCGCGTAACGCCCCAACCCTAGCAAATTTAGCATGGTCGCCATACTTCATGTCGGAAGGCGGAGTGCCAACCTTGGAGTTGCAAGCATTAGGACCCATTCATGAAAAGCATGAATTGTCCTTGAGCTTGGAAGAGGTTGTTGGCCGATTGAAATCGAGAGAGAACTATTCGGCATTAGGCAAAGCGGCCTATGGACGGGAGTTGGACGCTTTCGTGATTACTCGGGCTTTGGCTTGTTTTCAGCGAGCGTTAATCAGTGGCGATTCGAAATTCGACCGTCATTATTTTTTGAAGTCGAACGATTATTCAGACGAGGAGCGCAAGGGAATGGAATTGTTTTTTTCTGAACGCACGCAATGCAGCAGTTGTCACGCACTTCCGTTTTTTACCGACTATCAGTTTTACAGTTTAGGACTGGAAGATTCCGATATTGGCTTGGAACGAAAAACATATTTAGGAACTGACCGCGGGAAATTCAAAACGCCCACTTTGCGGAACATCGAATTAACATCGCCCTATATGCATAATGGTTCCATGAGTTCGCTTGAAGAAGTGGTTTCGTTTTACAACACTGGTGGAGGCACTCGTACAACAAAGGATTCAAGAGTGAAGCCATTGAATTTATCGAAGGAAGAAGAGCATGCGTTGGTGGCATTTTTAAAGACGCTGACCGATTGGAATTTCGTTCAGAATGAGAAATTCTTGGTCGCTGACGAAGATTAGCGAATGAAATAAATTTGTTTGTTCTTTCTCGCGTATTTTTGAAGTATGACGGCAAGGCGTTTCACTTTCTTTTTTCTGATTGCTTTGGCAAGTCTCTTATGGACATGCACGCATGAAGCGCCTGAAGGTCCGATGGCCACTCCATATAATTTGATAATTCCTCCGTTTTTTCCTCCCATGGATATTCCCGGAGATAATCCGTTAACGGTTGAAGGTGTGAATTTGGGACGGTATTTATTTTGGGAAAAGAAGTTGAGTGGCGATGACGCCATGTCTTGTGGAACGTGTCATTTACCTGAGCACGGATTTTCAGACCCTCGTCAATATTCAATTGGAATCAATGGTGAAGTGGGCACACGTCAAGCCATGCCTTTGGTGAACATGGGCTGGTCTCCAACTTATTTTTGGGATGGAAGAGCTGTTACGCTTGAAGAGCAAATTTATGAGCCCGTTGAAAACCCCATTGAAATGGCAGAAGATTGGGGTCATGCTGTTGAACAAATAGATGCAGACCCTTTATACGATGCTCTTTTTTACAAAGCATATGGTTCAACTGAAGTCACAAAGGAAAAAATTGTTAAGGCCATTGCTTCATTTTTAAGAACCATGATTTCTTCGAATTCGAAGTTCGATAAGCAGCGCATTGGGCAATATCAATTCACTCCGGAAGAGTTACACGGCTTCAATTTATTTCTCACCGAAGGTGGCAGCCCAGATGAAGTTCCTGGTGGAAGTTTCGGTGCCGACTGTTTCCATTGTCATGGATTCGGAAGTATGCAAATGACCGATTATTTGTTTCACAACAACGGGTTAGACGGGACGTTCAGCGATTTGGGAAGAGGTTCAGTGACAGGAAGTGTTTACGATAATGGTAAATTCAAAACGCCGACTTTGCGCAATGTTGAATTGTCGGGACCTTACATGCACGACGGAAGATTCACGACATTGGAGCAAGTAATAGATCACTACAACAGCGGCGGAACGCCGAGTGCTACCATTGATCCTTTTATGAAATTTACAGTGGGTGGATTGCAGTTGAGTCCGCAATCGAAGTCGGATTTGATTTCGTTTTTGAAATGTTTAACCGACACCTCTTTTTTACAAAATCCTGCATTTTCTGATCCACATGAATGACAAGCAAAAACGATTTTTAGAAGAAGCGAGAAGAAATGTTAAGGAGAATAAAAAGCTCTTCAATCGTTTAGCGAAAAAGAAGAAACTCGATGATGTTTTTCATGCGTTGCACAAGCAGGTTTTTGCCAAGACTGATTGTTTAACATGCGGAAATTGTTGCAGGACAACAAGTCCTATTTTTCGCGATGTGGATATTGAGCGTATTTCAAAGCATGTGGGAATGCGCGTTGCAGAGTTCACTGATAAGTACTTGCATTTAGATGAAGAACGCGACTGGGTGCTGAACTCAAGTCCATGTGCGTTTTTGAATTTGGAAGACAACAAGTGTAACATCTACGATTTCCGTCCGAAGGCTTGCCGCGAATACCCGCATACAGACCGAAAAAACATGACTCAAATCATGAATCTGACTTTTCGCAATACCCTTGTTTGTCCTGCGGTAGCAGAGATGGCACAGACGCTTAAACTTACCGAAGGGTAATTGTCGAAAACTTCGAAAGGGTGGTGAATTTCTTGTTGAAAAAACTTTTCTCTTTGTGTGAACCTTTTATAATTCAGTTCGTAGAAATCAAACATGAGAAGATCGCTGCTCGTCATTTTTTTTCTTTCTTCAATCTTAACAATCAATGCTCAATGTCCGAGTGTTTTTGATCAGGAGGGAAATGTTGTTACAACGCCTTATTGGATAAGCTGTTCAGGAGGTGATTTCAATTTGAATGTATTTCCTTCGGGCACATGGGATGATTTTGTAATTGATTGGGGCGATGGTTCACCCACCACAACGGGCGGCACTTGGCAGAGTCCGACGCCCATGCAACATCTCTATACAGCTGCAATAGATACGTTTGTTGTTACCATATCTGAACCATCGACAGGATGTTCAGTTGAAGGTGTGGTGGTTATGGAGATGGCTACGAATGCCTCAATACAGATACCTATTAACGGGTTCACGCAAGCTTGCGCACCTCAGAACATGATATTCCTAAATTCATCGACGAATGTTTCGGAAACCACAATGTTCACATGGAATTTTGGTGATGAATCGCCTTTGGAATCATACAGTTCAACCAATTTGAATGAAATTGTTAATCACGTCTATGGGAATGTGGGGATTTTAGATTGCGAAATTTTAGTGTCTTTGACCGCCCAGAATTATTGCAATATTGTTCAAGGTGGACCTTCAGTAGCCACCTTTTTTCCTATTAATATTTGGGCTTTGGATGCTGCGCAAATTACTCCGTCTGCAACTACACAATGTTTTCCAGAGACTGAATTTACCTTCACGAACACGACCATTAGAAATTGCTACAACAACGGGAATGTCTTTCAACGACAAGAAAAATGGGACTTCGGGAATTATTGGGGAACGGGAGACAGTGTTACTAATTGGCAACCTTGGCCGCCTACTTTTCCCCAGACCATTTCGTTCCCTGGGGTAGGTGATTACACTGTTACGCTTTACGACAGCAGTTATTGCGGCATAGCTTCTCAGTCAATCACAGTTCATGTGATTAATCCGCCAAACGCGAATTTCACGGCTTCAGCGGATACCGTTTGTGTAGGCGAGCAAGTTGTTTTTACTCAGTTGGCTACTGCACCGGGTCAAGCATATCGTTGGAATTTCGGAATAAACAATTCGTGGGTAAATGTTGGAAATGGAAATGCTACCTACTCCTACAATACAGCAGGAACTTATGTTGTGCGAAATAGGATATACTTTCCTGGACAAGATGCTTCATGTGCCGACACCGCCTCGGTTACTGTTGTTGTATTGCCCGCACCCACGATTAATATTACTGCCAACGATTTTTCGAATTGTGACAGTTTAACTGTGAATTTCAATAGCATTACCGTGGGCGCAATAACGTGGGAGTGGAATTTTGGCACATTGGGTACTTATACTGGCCCAGATCCGTCGCCTCTTTTTTACGGTACTCCAGGAAATTTTAATGTCAGTCTAACATCAACAGGTGTCAACGGATGTTCCGCCACCGATACTGACGTAGTGAACGTCTATGTGACTCCAACACCAAGTTTTACGGTGAGTAGTCCATGTGCGAACTCCTCAGCCATTTTTACAAATACCACGTCAACGGCTCCCGGCAACCCGATAACTCAAACCCAATGGACATTTGGTGATGGCGGAACGTCCTCTCAAACCACACCATCGCATATCTATACATCGGAGGGTTCTTTTACAATTGGCTTGAGTGTTTCAACACCATATTGTTCTGCGAACACTCTTGGAGCGATTACAGTTCATCCGAATCCAACGGCCTCATTTACGCAAGATATTGTTTCGGGTTGTCAGCCCTTGCAAGTGACGTTTACCAATGCTTCCCAAGGTGCAACGTCTTATTCCTGGAACTTCAACGACGGACCTCTTTCAACCAATACAAACGAGACGCACGTTTTTGGAAATAATACCATCTACAATTTGCCTTACAACGTTGTGCTTACCGCTATCAATGAATTCGGTTGCACAAATACCAGTTCAAGCATAGTGACTGTTTTGGGCGGCGCTGTTGCAAATTTCGAAATAGGCAATAATGAATTGGGCTGTTCATCGGCTCCTGTTGAGTTTAACAATTTATCTTTGGGAGCAATTTCATACGATTGGTCATTTGGAGATGGATCAATTTCCAGTGCTGAAAATCCGAGTCATGCCTACAACAATAACAGCGGGTTTTTGTGGTGGTATGACGTGACGTTAATTGCTTATTCTAGCGGCGGATGTTTAGACACGGCTACGTTGGCGCTTCCCATTTATCCGATACTCGATATTCAACTGCCATTTGCATCATTAGCGGGGTGCTCGCCGTATAGCGCGCAAATGCCTGCCATTAGCGGTATTCAGGGTTTTTCTTGGAACTTCGGAGATGGATTTACTTCAACGCTTATTTCTCCTGTACATACGTACAACAATCTTTCGAATGCACCTCAATCGTATACCGTATCACTTGTTGGCGAATCTGCCTTCGGCTGTTTGGACAGTGTGTCATTTCCGGTTACGATATACCAGCAGCCACAAGCTTCTTTCACACAAACAGACGATGATGGATGCGCACCGATTACTGTTGGATTCACGAACACTTCACTGAATGCATCTTCCTTTGTTTGGAATTACGGTGATGGCAGTAGTTCAATCGGATTGAATGGATCGCATTTGTATACCAACACCACGGGCGTTCCGAATACGTGGAATGTGAGTTTAATTGCGACTTCGCTCGGTGGCTGTGCCGATACCGTTTCCAATGATGTTATAATATATCCACCGCTGATCTTCCCTTTGTTTAATCCAACGGTATCTGGATGTTCTCCTTTCACGTTTGAAGCACCATTTTTTCCGAGTGTGGCAAATTATGCATGGAGCTTTGGAAACGGTGATGTGTCAAGTGCCGCCACGCCTTCATACACCTATGAGAACCTTTCAGGATTAACTACGAATTACACCGTTCATTTAGTGGGAACTTCCATATTCGGTTGCACCGATGCCGAAACCTATTTCGTTCATGTTTATCCGGAAGTGAATGCCTCATTCACTTATTCTGATATTTCTGGATGCGCTCCGCTTGAAGTTAATTTTCAAAACACTTCGTTGAACGGAAATCAATTTGAATGGTCTTTCGGCGATTTAGGAACCGCTAACTCACCGAACGCATCGCATACATTCAATAACATCAACGGTTTATTGAATACTTTTGAAACTACATTAACGGTGACTTCTCCCGAGGGTTGTTCAGACAGTGCAAGTGTAGCCGTACAGGTTAGCCCTTTATTGGATTTGCAATGGTCAATGCCTGTCGTGGAAGGCTGTTCGCCATTCACTTTGCAAACCCCAAATATGCCTGGTGGCGAGACTTATATTTGGAATTTTGGCGACGGATCTACTTCAACCAACACATCGCCAACTCA
Source organism: Chryseobacterium gleum (assembly GCA_945881835.1). Lineage (GTDB taxonomy): Bacteria > Bacteroidota > Bacteroidia > Flavobacteriales_D > Sanyastnellaceae > CAIZGX01. Next base: position 144,743 of record CAMCVP010000004.1, read on the forward strand.
CGTTTATGTGAACAATACATTGAGCCCAATTCAGTATACCGTAACCTGTTATTCTGAAAATTCATTCGGATGTTCAGATAGCATTTCTTTCGAGGTAACGGTTAACCCCACGGCAATTGCAAATGTTTCAACCCAGCAATACAGCGGTTGCTCTCCGTTGAATGTAACCTTCGAGAATAACTCGCAATTTGCCTTAAGCTACAATTGGAATTATGGGAATGGACAAACTAGCACGACGGGAGCCCAAACGCATGATTTCCTTTATGTGAATACGACTGCGCAACCAGTCTCTTATTCTGCCGTTCTTCAAGCCAATCAAATAAGTTCGTGTTCAGATTTGGATACCGTAATTGTTACCGTATACCCATCTATTAATGCAAGTTTTACGTGGACAGGCGGGGCATGCGAGAATTTGCAAGCTCAGTTTAATAATACCTCAACGGTAGGAACTTCAGCCGAATGGACGTTCGGTGATGGGTTTTATTCGAATGCCTTCAATCCATTTCATTTGTATACGAATAACGGGTTGCAAGATTTGAATTACAACGTTTCATTGGTTTCGACCAGTGCATTCGGTTGCACAGACACCGTTATTAACCCGTTAACAGTTTTGTATTCCCCAACGGCGAGTGCAGCTATTGACACTGTATACGGATGTTACCCTTTGAATGTGGATTTTATCAATTCATCCGTAGGCGCGAACTCTTATTCGTGGCAGTATGGCGATGCATTGAATTCAACCACTTCTGAAGCGCAGCACACGCATACGTATTTCAACTTGTCGGAGCAGTCTCAGGCCTATCAAATTACGTTAACGGTTGAAGCCCCGAATGGATGCACAGATGTTTGGACGGATCAAGTAACTGTACTTCCGCAAGTGGTGGCCGATGCCGATGTAATTGTTTCTGGATGTAATCCTGTTGAAGTTGTTTTCGATAACCAAAGCACGGGTGCAACTTCTTATTTCTGGAATCTAGGAAACGGAGACACGAGCACGAGTTTTAATGAGCAGGGAACGTTTTACAATCCGTATCCGGTAGACACCACGTTCGTTGTGAGTTTGACAGCGACGAATGTTTATGGTTGTGAAGTGACAACGGATTTGTGGGTAATTGTTCATCCGTTTCCAACTGCAGCATTCACCGTAACACCCTTGGTTCAAACATGGCCTAACAATACCGTGAATCTTCAAGAAAACTCCATCGGAACAAATCTAGGATATCATTGGACTTTGGAAGATGGTACTGAATATTATGTTCCAAATCTTGGAGACCATTCATTTCCAACTTGGGGAACGTATAATATTGAGTTGATTGTGAATGAAGGCTTGTGCACCGATACCACAGCGCAAAGCATTACCATTATTCCTCCAGCTCCCATTGCTTTGTTTGAAGGAAATGCCGAGGGTTGTGTCCCTTTAACCGTAACCTTGAACAATCTTTCGCAATACGCCGATACCTATGAATGGTACTTCAGTGACGGTGGATATACCACTTCAGACAGTCCTGTTTATACGTTTTATCAGGCCGGTGTTTTCGGAGCCACCCTGGTGGTGCACGGTTTCGATGGAACAAACGATACGTTGGAACTTTCAAACCTATTCATTGCACACGCCAAAGCAGTTGCTTCCTTTACAGTGAATCCGCATCAAGTAGTTATTCCCGATCAGGCAATCCTATGTCAGAATGCAAGCGACAACGCCACTGTCTTCGAATGGTCATTCGGTGACGGTTTTGTAAGTAATGAGGTGAGTCCTAAACACTTTTACGATATTGAGGGAGTATTCAGTATTCAGTTGATTGCGAACAACGAATTCAATTGTCCAGATACATTAATGCTTGAAGACGTTGTCTTTGCATACGGAGATGGGTATTTGGAATATCCGAATGCTTTCACACCCAATTCAAACGGCCCGAGCGATGGCTATTACGATGAGTACGGATATACCAACGACATCTTCTGCCCACTTCATAAGGGAGTAGTTCTCTACGAACTTCAAATCTTCAATAAATGGGGAGAGCAAATTTTCGAGACCACCGATATCCATCGTGGATGGGACGGTTATTATCGAGGAGAATTGAGTAAGGAAGATGTCTATGCTTGGAAGGCATCGGTAACGTTTTCGAATGGAACCAGTAAAATCTTGACAGGAGACTTAACACTTTTAGCACGATGAAAAACACACTATCATTAAAATCGATTTTCTTTGCGCTATTGGTATTCATTGAGTTGAATGCGATTGCTCAAGATCAACAATACACCCAGTTTTATTCAGCACCAACCCTGTTGAACCCTGCGTTTGCCGGAGCTTCAGCACAAAGTAGATTAAGTTCATTGTACCGCAATCAATGGTCGTTAATTCCGGGTGGATTCAAGTCTTATCGATTTGCATATGATCATTATGCATCTTCCATAAACAGTGGATTCGGAATAATTGTTGGAAGTGACAAGTTGGGAACAGGCAGTCTGAAAACGTCTTCTATGCAGCTGCAATATGCATACGAGGTGAAGGTGAAACGCGGTGTGTTTTTCCGTCCTGCCCTTCAGTTGGGTTTTGTGAGTAAGACACTCGATTTTGGGAATTTGGTTTTTTACGATCAAATGATTCGCGAGGGAGAGCCAAGCTTTGAAGCAATTTCCTATGGTCCAGCGAAATACTTCGATGCTTCTGCGGGAGCTTTATTGTATTCTGCGAAAGCTTGGATGGGCGTTTCGGTGTATCACATGAACAAACCGAATGAAGCCATCTACAATGAAACAACCGAGATTATTCCAACACGCCTTTCTGTTCACGGAGGAGTAAGAAAAAAGATTAAATCGAATTATTATTCTAAAGTAGGAAAGGACTTGGTGCTTGCTTTCAATTACCAAGCACAAGGAAAATTCGATCAATTAGACATTGGAATTTATACAGAATTAAATCCTGTTGTATTGGGAATTTGGTACCGCGGACTTCCAGTTAAATCCAATCAATACCAACATCCAAATAGAGACTCATTCTCTGCACTGGTTGGATTTCAAACCGGAAATTATAAGGTAGGTTACAGCTACGACATCACAACGTCGCAATTGGCGGTCGGAAATACTGGAGGGTCGCACGAAATTAGCTTCACCTACTTGTGGGCGAACAACAGAAACATGCGAAAAGTGAAGAGAAGAATTATTCCTTGCGCAACGTTTTAGTCAGCAATACCCATAGTCTTCAAGTGACGCGTGTGTGAACGCACAGCAGCGAAGACTGTTCCGTATTCGTTGTATTGAACGCCGAACTTCTCACAAGTCTCGCGAACGATTTTGTTCAACGCAGGATAATGCACGTGTGAAATTCTCGGGAACAAATGGTGTTCAACTTGATAATTCAAACCGCCGGTAAACAAGGTGACAAGTGGATTTCTTGTGGCGAAGTTACTTGTGGTATTGATTTGATGAATGGCCCATTCTTGTTCGATAATACCGTTGGTATCTTCAGGATTGTTGAATGAAACAGATTCTACTACGTGAGCCAATTGAAACACAACTGCAATCACAATTCCAGTAACCATTGCAACAATTAAATATCCAACAATTGCTGCTATTAGTCCTTTGAAAATAATTGGCAATACAATGAAAGTTGTCACGTAACTCAACTTCGTTGCCCAAAAAGTGAAGTGGTTAACGAACGTGAACTTCTTCAATTTGGTAATACCCACTTGTTGTGTTCTGTACTTCTTCACATCGTCAATCCAAACCCAAGAGATGTAAGTAAGGCAATATAAGATGTATCCGTAGATATGCTGAAAGCGATGAATCTTGTAACGCGGCTGATTCTCATTCGTGCGCATCATCGGCTGAATGTTAATGTCATCGTCGTGGCCTTCAATATTTGTGAAAGAGTGGTGAATCACGTTGTGCTTGGTTTTCCATAAGCTAACATCGCCACCAACCATGTTCAAAGTATGAGCCATAAGCTCGTTCAACCATTTCTTGTCTGAAAAACTTCCGTGGGCACCGTCATGCATCAAGTTGAATCCAATTCCAGCTAAGGTGAGTCCCAAAAGCACACATGCACCAATGTTCATCCAAAGGGAAAGACTTCCGAAAACAAGTGAAACGTATAACGTAAAAAAGCTTGTAAGCAGAACTACTGCCTTAACGATAATTAGCCCATTGCCCCATCTGTTGCGACGTGTAGCGTTAAAGTATGTATCTACTCCGTTCTTCAAATGATCGAAAAATGGAGTGCCTGCTGTCTTAAATCTTATTGTGCTCAAAATAGTTGGGTTTTATAATGAAGTGCAAAGTTACCACACATTTACTTCGCGCTCCAATTCGATGCCATATTTATTCTTGACATCAGTCATAACGGCTGTGCTCAAAGCATAGATTTCATGTCCAGTTGCACCGCCGTAATTCACCAACACAAGTGCTTGCTTTTCGTGAACACCGCAGTTTCCAACGCGCTTTCCTTTCCAGCCGGTATGCTCAATGAGATACCCGGCAGGGATTTTTACCGTGTTTTCGTCGACCGGATAGAAGGGTATTTTCTCGTCGTGAAATTGAATGGCTCGAAGAATAGACAGATCTACCGTTGGATTTTTGAAAAAGCTGCCTGCATTGCCCAAGACCTTCGGGTCTGGAAGCTTCGAAGAACGAATGGCTATAACGGCTTGACTAATGTGTTTAATGCTCAAGGTGTCAATTTCCATCTTGTCGAGCTCTTCCGCAATGGCGCCGTATTCAATATGAAATACGGGACGCTTGTTCAATTTGAAGCCCACATGTGTGATGAACCAATTCCCTTTTTCCTTCCGCTTGAAAATACTTTCGCGGTACCCAAGCGCGCATTCGCTCAAAGAAAAAATATGTTTTTCGGAAGTGTGAACATTCACCGCTTCCACATAATTCAACACGTTGCTCATCTCAACACCGTATGCGCCTATGTTCTGCATGGGGCTTGCGCCAACACAACCAGGTATAAGCGAAAGATTTTCCACTCCAGCCCATTTGTTTCGAATGCAGTGCAAAACGAAGTTGTGCCAATTCTCTCCCGCAGCAACACGCACAAACACATGCATGTCGTCTTCCTTCTCCAATTCAATTCCGAATAATTTATTTTGAAGTACGACAGCGTCTACGTTTTGCGTGAACAGAATATTGCTTCCGCCACCTAAGACAAGGAGGTTGCTCTTGGTCTGACGAACATATTCCAATGCCTCTTCCACATGCGCAAGCTCTTCAATGCGCGCAAATTCTTTCGCGATTGTTGAAATGCCAAATGTGTTGTGCGACAGCAGGTCAACATTTTTTTCAAGTTGAAGTTTCATGAAGTAAAGAAAAGAAAGGAATGGGAAGAGCTACCCTTGGTTCTCACCGTTATTCGAACATGCTTCTGTTCAAATGGATTTCAATTTATAAGTGGAAGAAATACGGTCTTTTATTTCGTTATATTCTTCACCTGTTATGAATTCCGCTCCATTTCCGCCTTCCAAGAGGTCCAACACATAGATGCGGTCGGCATGCGTAACGGCATTGTTGGTGTGAATGAAGTACGAAGTGCCCATAACGACCACTTCTTCAAAAGTTGTTGAGGAAAAGATTTGAACAATGCGTTTTCCTTCTGGAAATTTTAGAAACTTTGGGAAATCCATACTGCGAATATGCAAACAAATTCAGAAGAACTTTTTTTAAAGCGAATAGCGCAAGAATTAATTGACAAACACGGGAAAGATTTACATCGTATTTTGGTGGTCTTGCCGAGTAATCGCTCGAAAGTTTTTTTGAAGAAATTTCTCTTCGAAATTTTGGGTTCGGCCTTTTTAACGCCGCAGTTGGTCTTGCTTCCACAATTTGTTAAATCTGTTGTAAAGGAAAGAACCGAAGAGAAATTGAGTTTACTTCTTCTGCTTTATCGCGCCTACACGGAAGTCGTTGAATCTCCCGATTCATTCGAAGTATTCATGAAGTGGGGAAGTATGGCGCTCGATGACTTCAACGACATAGATGTCGCGCTGGCCAATCCGGGCGAGGTATTCAAGAATTTAAAGGATGTAAAGGATATTGAGAATTGGAGTTTCGGTATTCAACCGCTAACCGATGCGCAAGAAGATTACGCCGACTTTTGGCTCGATCTCGGAAAGGTTTATCATCGCTTTGTTGAATTGCAGAACGAGCAGCACGCATACAGTTACGCTCGCTTGAACAGAGCCATGGCAGAGGAAAAGGTGAAAGTGAATTTTCCTTCGAATGCAGATGCCGTTTATTTTGTGGGAATCACAGCGTTTTCAAAAGCGGAAGAGAAGTGGATCATGCGATTGCATAAAACAGGTAAAGTGTTTTTTCATTTCGATGCAGACGCTTATTACGTTAACAACCCCATTCACGAAGCCGGAATTTTCTTCCGTTCGTGGGAAGAAAGAAGAATGCCTATTGCGAAATCAGACGACTTCAACACACGCTCACGAACCATAACTTTTTCGAAGGTGGTTACTCCGTTGGCTTCGGCCTTCGCCGCATCGAAACTGGTTAACGAAATGAAAGAAGAAGATCGCGCGAATACAGCTGTGGTCTTGGTTCAACCGTTTTTACTTCGTCCGTTTTTAAATGGGCTGTCCATAGACTCTCCTGTGAATGTCGCTTTGGGTTACCCCATTGATCAGGTGTCGTTGTTCCGTGTAGTTCGCATGCTCCTACGCATGTGGAGTCGCTTATCGAAGGAAGTGAAAAAGGGCATGTATTACAAAGACTTTTCGCAATGGATTCTTCAAACCGATTTAGACGTGCTTCTTTCTTCTTCGCAACGAAGAGAAATTCAGCGATACGTCATGCGCCGAAAATTCATTTACATCCGTGAAAGGGAATTGAAAGAGTTGGTCGAAAAACTTCCTGCAATGAAAGTGTTGGAAGATCTGCTTACCATAGAGAATTTCAATTTACCCAATTGTATTTCTCGGTTGAAGGTTTTCCTTTCGGTGTATGTGGAATCGGATCATACCGATGAGTTGACGAAGGAAACAGCCTTACGACTTCAGCAAATTTTAGGACGCATTGAAATGCATATGGAAGCAAATGCATTTTTGAATGAAGTGCCTTTGCTCGATTTGTTGTTTCAACATTACGCTTCGCAGGAGACCATTGCATTTCAAGGAGAGCCATTGGAAGGATTGCAAGTATTGAGCATGGTTGAGACGCGCGCGGTTGATTTTAAACACGTCATTATTGTTGGTGCCAATGATGAGCAGTTTCCTGGAAATGGAAGAGCACAGTCTCTCATTCCTTTTGATCTGCGCAAAGCATTTGAGTTGCCTTCGCCTGAAGAGCGCGAGGGAACCATTGCTTATTCATTCTATCGCTTACTGCAGCGCGCTGAGGACGTTCGTTTGTTGCATCACACGTTGAGTTCAGATTACAAGATGACAGAGCCTTCGCGCTACCTGATGCAAATAGAACAAGAGCTAACAGGATACGGAAACCGAACGATCGTTCGGCATGAAGATTTCGAACACAGCAACAAATTTTTACAAACTGGAGAAGAAGAAATTGAGGCGAATGATTTTTCAACGCAGCGTATTCATGATTTAATGGCCTATGGAATTTCACCGTCGGCAATCAATAAGTTCATGCGCTGTCCGCTCGATTTCTATTATCGCTATGTGGTTGGTCTTGGAGAAGTCGAAAGCCTGGAAGAGAACATGGAGGCTTCGACCTTCGGGTCCATTGTTCACGATGTGTTAGAGACCTTGTACAAGCGTTATGTTGGAAGGACCATGTACGATGAAGATTTCAATGGATTTAAGTTGGAGTTAGATACGTTAATAGATGAAGCCATTCATCGTCTGTATAACTCAAATTTTGAATTGGCCGGATTCGATATCATCATGCGTCGTATAGTGAAGCGTATGATTGAAGTGGTTTTGGAACACGATCAAGGGCAATTTAACAAAGCTCGTGAAAACGGTGAAGAACGCTTGGTGAATGGGGTAGAGGTGGAACTTATTGCAGATTTGCCCATGGAGAAGATTGGAGCGGATATTCCTGCACGCGTTCGCGGAAAAGCCGATCGTGTAGACGAGCAGTCGGGTAACTTTATGGTTCTCGACTACAAAACAGGAAGTGTGAAGTCTGACGAGTTGAAGTTGAGTGAAAAGGAAGGACATTGGTTGAAAGATACCAAACCGAAACTGCTTCAGATTTTGACCTATTCATACATGTGGGTGAAAGACGGACATGCACCTGAGAATACTAAAGCCATGTTGTTCGGATTGAAGCAGGCAAAGCAGGGACCTGTTTCGCTTATGCGCGGAGATGACCCTGCGGAATTGCGAGAAGCAGATGTCGACAAGTTCGAAGAGGAATTGTTAGGAGTGTTGAAGAGTTTGTTAGAAACGCAAGTATTTAGACACAATCCGGAATCGGAATATTGCGAATTTTGCAAGTAGTGAAGAAGCGCGTATTAATCATAGCCTATTATTGGCCTCCCGCAGGTGGAGGAGGGGTTCAACGTTGGTTGAAGTTTGTGAAGTATTTACACAACAGCGATTGGCAGCCCGTGGTGTTTGTTCCAGAGAATGCCGACTATCCGGTGTATGATGAAACGTTATTGTCTGAAATTCCAGAAGGAGTGGAAGTCATTCGCTGTCCTATTTTCGAACCCTATCGCGCATTGCGCAAAGCAACAGGAAAGGGCGATGCGGGAATAAGCGCAGGATTCATTCGAAGCGAAAAGGGACCTTCATTCATGGAGCGATTAATGGCGTGGGTTCGTGGAAATATTTTGATTCCAGATGCGCGCATGTTTTGGATTCGTCCGGCCTCAAATTTCTTGTTGAAGTATTTGAAGGAGAATCCGGTTGACATGATTGTGAGCACTGGGCCTCCGCACAGCATGCATTTGATTGCGCGTCGTGTTCACCGAAAGACAGGTGTTTCGTGGTTAGCCGATTTCAGAGATCCGTGGGTAAACATGGACAACGCCGATAAGTTTCAGATGAGTGCTTGGGCGAAGCGCAGGCACATGAAGTTAGAGCGCAGCGTGTTGAAGGAAGCCACTGTTGTCGATACAGTGAGTTGGTATTTGAGCAGTGAGTATGAGAAGATCCGCGGAGGTGAAGTAAAGGTGTTAACGAACGGATTCGATCACGTAGATTTTGAAGGAAGGGAAGTGAAGCCAACCGATAAGTTCATTCTTGGCCATTACGGCACCTTTGGCGACGATCGTAATGCGCCGGCCTTGTGGCGAGCCTTGTCGCGTTTGGCGGAGGAAAGTGAAGAATTTAAAAACCGAATGATTATTCGGTTGGTTGGTCCAACAGACGGTTCTGTTTTAGAAGACGTCAAGCGCAACGGACTCTCAGAACATTTGGAATACATCCCATACGTGAAGCACAACGAGGTTTTAGATCTCATGTTAACCCCTCAATTGTTGTTGGTTATTTTGAATCAGAATGCCAACGAAGAAGGACGTGTTACCGGGAAAATATTTGAGTATGTCGCTACGGGCAATCGCGTGCTCGGCATAGGCAGTGTTACCAGCGATTGCGCGCGTGTCATTCATGAAAGCGAGAGCGGCGAAATGATTGCCTTCAACAATGAAGAACAACTATACACCTTCATCAAGAACGCATTTCCTTGTTCGCTTAATCAACCTTTGAATCCAAGGGTGATGAAGTATTCGCGTCAGTCTTTGACTGATGCTCTTCGAGACATTATTCATCTTCGATGATCAATCTGACTTTGTCAGATCAATTGCTCCGCAATCAATCACCTTCGGTGATCAATTCTTCGAATCAATCTTTCAGATCAATCGCGTTGCGATCAAACCTTCGGTGAAATAGCAACGCAGTTCCAACAACGGAGTTCCAATTACGAAGTAGGAATAAAATCTTCGATTTTCCAATAACGAAGTTCAAACTTATGCTCTATTATGCCAATCGGCAGGTCAATATCAATAGACCATCTCACATAAATAGAAACATATTTCAGGCATAATCCGAATCTGCATTTCAACATGTTTTTTTTAACTGTTCAATAATTTTGGTTTAAGAGACAATCAGAATATAAATTTTTTACGAAATACTGTTGTCTGAACGGGCAACTTAATCTAAATTTGAAAAAAATGAATGAGGCGAAAAAGAGAGTAATAATCTTTTACCGAGATTATTTCTCAAACTTTTATCTGAAACAAAGACAGAAAGTAAAGGATAAAATTTTATGGACCTTCCGGATAATTGAAACTCATGAAGTAATACCGAATGAATATTTCAAGTACCTCGATAGTTCAGATGGAATATTTGAAATTAGAGTAAGTCAAGGCAATGATATATTTCGTGTTTTCTGCTTTTTCGATAAAGGACATCTGATTGTATTGGCGAATGGATTCCAGAAGAAAAGTCAGAAAACACCAAGAACAGAAATTCAAAAGGCAATCGCAATTAAAAAATCATATGAAAACGAAGACTAATACCAAGACACTCGATCAATTCGTTGAAGAACAATATGGCAAAAGAGGGACGAAGAAGCGAGAGAAATTTGAAAAGGGATATGAGAGCTTTAAAATTGGGGTTCTTATTCAGCAGGCGCGCTTAGAAAAAGGATTAACGCAAGACGAGTTAGCCATTCGTTGCGGCACAAACAAAGGTTATATTTCAAAAATAGAAAACGACATCAAAGAAGTCCGCTTATCAACCTTGCAACGTATTGTAGAAATTGGATTGGGAGGTAAGCTTAATTTGTCAATTCAACTTTAATCAACGGAATTGATCATCGAAGATGATTGATCCGCAGGATTTAATCTACTTTCTAGTAGGCGTTCCCTCCAAGAACTTAACCATCTTGCCGTTCTCGTAAATGCCACGCTGAAGCAGCTTGCCCGATTTCTTGTCGTACATGGTGCATTCGCCGTGGTAACGGTTGTTCTTGTAATTCGCGTCTTCTTCCAACATTCCTTTCTCGGTATAGATTTTACTCGGTCCGTTTAGTTCGCCATTCTCATAGGTGCAATCGCGCCATAAGCCACCGAAGTCGTAGTAGTATTTCCAACGTCCTGTGCGCTTACCCAATTTAAATTTTCCTTCGCTAATGGGTCTGCCACTTTCGTTGTACAAAATGGAAGTGCCATTCAATTCGCCATTCTTTCCGTAAGTAATCACACTCTCCAATTGTCCTCGTTCAGAATAGTTCATCCATTTACCCACCTTCTGATTGTCTTTCCAACTTCCAATGTACAAATACCTTCCGTTCTTTGGCTCATAGCCAATCCACTTGCCATACATCTTGCCCGCCTTGAAACTTCCTTCGTCTTTCACTTTTCCGTTCTCATACCAGCTCATCCACTTGCCATCTTCTTCTCCCAATTTGTAATTTCCTTTCTGCAACAATCCGCCGTCTTCATACCACGTGCTCCATTCACCTTCCTTGTTATCGGCCACGAAATTTCCTTCCTTCCATTTCTTTTCGCTCGGGTATTGATACACCCAATTTCCTTCCATTTTCCCACTAGCGTATTTTCCCTTCGATTGCCACACACCATTATCATGATAGAAAATCCAATCGCCATCTTGAAGGTCTTCCACGAAATTTCCTTCCATGTCTTTCACACCGTTTTCACGATACCATTCCCAATTTCCGGTCTTCTTTCCGTTGTCGAAAGTTCCTTTTACATACAACTTCCCATTATCAAAATACTCTTCGTAAGGCCCTGTTACCAAGCCTTCCGAATAAGTGGTTGTTTTCCGAAGCTTTCCGTTGCTAAAGAATTCACTCCACTTTCCGTCTTTAATTCCTTTCAGATACTGACCCGAAGTTTGAATGTTTCCTTTCGAGAAAAAGGCTTCGAAAATTCCGTCAGGAACTCCGTTCGAATATGTTGTTCTACTCAATAATTTGTCATCTTCATTTACTTCTGGAAGTACACCTGTTCCGTTCGTTATCGTTTGAATTCCTTTCTTGTCGAAATAGGAAATGAGCAGCACACTCGAGGTGTCATACTTCAAAACACTGTTCAATTTTCCATTGTCGTAATAGGCACTCCACTCTCCGGTTTTCTTCCCCTTGAAGAAATTTCCTTCTTGTATTTTAATTCCTTTCTCGTTGAAGGTGCGCTGCACGCTGTCTTCCACCCCGAATTTGAAATACCCTTCCACCTGCAATTTTCCAGTCGTGTGATAGCGAAATACTTTTCCGTTGAAGTAACCGTTACGGTAGGTGCTCTCTTCCTGAAGCGTTCCGTCTTCATAATAAAATTTCCAGATACTGTCTTCCTTTCCAACTACATTGAATTTCCCAATGCTGCGAATTTTTCCATTCGGATAAAGGTCTTTGTACATTTTCTGTGCATTTCCGTTCAACGAAAACAGACATGCGAATACTACGATAAAGATGGGCGCTAGGCGAAAGAGAGTCTTCTTCATGGTTCGAAAATAATCGGTACTGTCGAATGTAAAACACCAAAGAACCTGTTTTATTGAACATCGCAAGTCTTATATTTGAACACTAAACCTTTTGAAATGCGTTCGACTCTACTTTCTTTTTCAATTGCTTTGTTGGCAGTTCTTGGTGCTTACTTTTTCATTCCTTCCGCTTCGAAATTAAAATTGTCTGGTGGTGCAATGGAAGAGGGACACGGCATTAATCCTTCCAGCAGAAAATATTTTGAATACATGCGTAACCGCGATCCGGAAACAGGAATAGTTCCTGAAGGAATTTTCGAGCGCTGCGTGAACTTCGCCAATCACATACCTCGCGTGGCAGACAGAGATTACGGTTGGACCAACAGAGGTCCCTATAACATTGGTGGAAGAACGCGCGCCTTCGCTGTAGACGTGTTGAATAGCAATCACCTTATTGCAGGATCTGTTACGGGTGGAATGTGGAATTCATTGAACGGAGGACAATCGTGGATTAAGACTACAGCACCGGAGCAACTTCAAAGTGTTAGTTCGATTGCGCAAGACACGCGCCCTGGACATGAGAATACATGGTACTATGGTTCGGGTGAAGAATTTTACGGTGTGGTTTCAGGAACTTCTTTCACAGCATTGCTCAGTGGAGACGGTATGTGGAAGAGCACGGACAACGGACAAACTTGGTCGCACCTGATGACGACTTCAAGCGGAACGCCGCAAAACAATATGCAAAATGGAAGCTACGATTTCATTTGGCGTGTCATCACCGATCACACCAACCTGAACGAAGATGTGGTATATGCAGCCGTTTACAATGGAATTATTCGCAGTAGCGACGGAGGAAATACGTGGACAGAAGTGCTTGGATTTACTTCGGGAGCAAGTGAGTTTGTAGATGTTATGATGACTCCAAGTGGAGTCTTGTATGCAACGTTCAGCGATAACAGCACGAACGGTGGCGGATTCTTCAGAAGCACCGATGGTTTTAACTGGACGGAAATTTCTCCAACGCTTCCGCAAATTGCGAATTTGAGAAGAACAGTAATGTGTTCGAATCCGCAGAATGAAAACGAAATTTATTTCTTGGGTGAAACCATTAACAACACGTTCTACCCGATAGATCACTTCTTCTACAAGTACACTTACCTCGGCGGCGATGGAAGCGGTACAGAAGGAAGTTGGGAGAATCGTTCAGCGAATTTACCTACAGTTCCTTGTCAATTGTTTACAGGAATCGATTACGATTTTGCAACGTTTAGAACGCAGTTTAGTTACGACATGTGCATTGCACATCATCCTACCATTGCTGATTTAGTGTTTATTGGTGGAACAAATCTTCACAGAAGCACGGATGCATTTGCTACTTCCACTTCTGTGGATTGGATTGGCGGATACCGTTGCAATGTTCCTGAGCCTTGGCATTATGTCTATGCCGAGCACCATCCTGATCAGCATTTCATAACCTTCGATCCAGCCAACGATTTAGGGATGTATAGTTTGAACGATGGAGGTGTGAGATATACGGCAGATGTAACCGCTGACAGCGTGCAATGGCAATCGTTGAACAACGGCTATTTGACTTCGCAATTTTACACCGTTGCTGTGGAGCCGGGAAATACGAACAGTCAATTCTTAATGGGAGGAATGCAAGACAACGGAACCTGGTTAACACACACCTCAGATGCAACATCTCCGTGGAAAGAAATGCATGCCGATGATGGTGCGTATTGCGCAATGCCTTTTGGTGCAGACTATGTAATCACCAGCTCTCAGAGCGGGCGTATTTTCAAGAAGTCGATTGATGAAAACGGTAATCTTACGGGCACAGAGCGAATAGACGCAGAGAACGGCCCTGCTGCTTTATTTATTAATCCGTTGTTATTAGATCCATGGACCAACAGACTTTTCATAGCTGGAAATAAAATGATTTGGTACCTCGATCGCGTTGACACGATTTCGGTTACAGGAAATTATCCTACCGCTCGCAACACAGACGATTGGTCGAATGTTGCAACAAGCACAATTACGCTTACGCAAGGAAGTATTTCATGCCTAGATATGGCCTACACAGACAACAGTGTGTTGTATTACGGAAGCTCAGCTGGCAAATTATTTAAGTTGACAGACTTATACGGAACACCTGTGAAGTCGAATATTTCTTCAACGTTGTTTCCACCCAACGCATACACTTCGGCAGTAAGTACAAATGATTTGAACGCGAATGAAGTCGTGGTTAGTTTTTCCAACTTCAACAAGAAAAGTATTTTCCATTCTACGGATGCTGGTGCATCATGGGCAGATGTAAGTGGAAATTTGGAAGAGAACGTTGATGGAACAGGAAACGGACCTGCGGTGTATTGGGTTGAAATTTATCCGAGCACACCAACCATTTATTTGGCTGGAACAAGTGCTGGTTTATTCAGCACTACCGAGTTGAATGGCGAAAGCACCGTTTGGCAAATGGAGGGTGCAAGCACAATAGGAAACGCAGTGGTAAACATGATTACTTCACGTCCGTTCGACGGGACGGTTGCCGTTGCAACGCATGCGAATGGAATATTCACTGCGAACCTACCTGTTGTTCCGGAAGTTTCTGTTGAGGCATTGGCGGAGCGCATGGTAACTGTATCTGCTTTCCCAAATCCAACAGTAGATGAAATTCATTTCAACATGCAATTGATGCCGGGAGAAAT
>CAMCVP010000005.1 GCA_945881835.1 Chryseobacterium gleum
ACTTGTCTATGCTTCGTTTGTTCAACGAACGTTGGCAGGCGCTTGGACATGTTCCCCGTGAGCAATATGCGAAAATGCAAGCGCGTCACAAAGCTGCCTTCGACGATAAGTATGGCAAGTTGAATGCTGATCGCAAAGAAGCAGACATGTCGCGCTACAAGTCCCGCATTGAGACAATCAAGTCTACTGGCGACAAAGGGCTAAGCAGAGAGAAAATGATTTTGCGCGATAAGATTGATAAGTTGAAAGGCGACATCAAATCTTACGAAAACAATATGGGCATCTTTACCGGTAAAGGTGCAGAAGGAATGCGCAAAGAAATTGAAAAGAAAATAGCTTCTGCGAATCGCGAAATCTCTGAAATTTTAGAAAAAATATCTTTGATTCAGAATTAATTTCTGGAAAATTCAATCATAAAAAAACCTCGGAAATTCCGAGGTTTTTCTTTTTCTACAATTTCTATTTAGTGCTGAGCACGGTGTTTGAAATCTTCGTAAGCCAAACGTTCAATTTTCATTGAACAATTCGCTTGAACAACTTTCATTACACCATCTTCATACAACATGTCATAAACATTCTTCGCTTCTTCTTGCTTCGCAAGTGTTTGTTTCGCCAATTGATCTAGACGCTCTTCATCTACTGGCATACCATAAGATTTGAAACGATCTACCAAAGAAGCTTTCACGTAATCCATTGCGTCGTCTACAGATACTTTGATTTCGTTTTCTTTGATGATTTTATTTTCAATCAACTGCCACTTCAATCCGTTTGCGTAACCTGGGTATTCCATTTCCAACTGAGCCATTTCTATTGGCTTCTCGTTGGTCATAAGAATGAAGCGCTTCAAGAATTCGTCAGGTAATTCAATCGAAACCATATCAACGATATCCTTCGCGAAATCACGCTTGAACATCCACTCTGAATCTTTTTCGAACATCGCAACCAAGTCTGCCGTTACGTGAGCTTTCATTTCCTCTTCAGAAGTTACAGTACCCGGAGCGAACAACTTGTCGAACAATTCTTGATTAAGCTCTGCAGGTTGCATGCGCATAATCTCAGAAATAATCACTTGGAATTTTGAATCGATGTGGTGAAGTTCGTGGTGAGTTACACCTAACATACGAGAAAGATCTTCGTGATCGCTGTTCAACATGAACGGATCTACTACTGCACTTTCACCGATATTCTTTCCAACAAACAAAGCTTTAGTCGCTTCGTCTTTGATGTATTCTAAGAAGATTGAAGTCTTGTTAGAAACACCGCCTTCCTTAACCGAACCGTCTTCGTTTAATTCAGCAATTTCAGCCATGATCATATCTTCAGCCTCTGTAACTTCGGGCTTAGACAATTGTCCATGGCGACGAGCATATTCCTTCATTTGACGAGAGACTAACTCTTCGTTCACGTCTACTTCTAGTTTGGTGAAAGTCTTCGACTTGTCAAGATTCAAATCAAACGTTGGAGCATAACCTATTTCATAGGTGAAAACAAATGTTGAAGGATTATCCCAATCGCCAACATCGTCTCCTTCTTTTGGAATTGGGCTTCCCAATAATTCGAGTTTGTTTTCAGAAACAAAATTTCCAATAGCCTCTTGTAACATACGGTTAATTTCGTCTGCCAATAAAGACTTTCCGAAACGTTGTTTCACCAAAGACGCAGGAACTGCACCTTTGCGAAATCCTGGTAATTCAACGCGCTTACGGTAGGTCTTAAGAGCTGACTCGTAGTTTTCGTTGTAATCAATAGGGTCAAGAGTCACCTTTAGCTCTCCAGTAAGAGAGCTGGTGTTTATTTGTTCAATATTCATAAAGTTAGATTATTCTTCCTGTAAGGAAGTATTATTCAGCTAAAACCATTACTTGGTTGTTCAGTACCTCAACGGTACCTCCAAGCACATCAAAAGTCAATTCTTTGCCTTGAGCGTCTTTTACACGAACGCTTCCTTTTTTCAAAGATGAAATCAAAGGAGCGTGATTGTTCAAGATTCCCAATCCACCTGAACTTCCTGGAAGGAAAACATATTCCGCTTCACCTTGGAAGAGTACGGTTTCTGGGGTAATAATTTCAACGCGCATAATTGCTCTTAGTTCTTGGTTTCAGCCAACATTTTCTTACCAGCTTCAATAGCATCTTCGATAGTACCTTTCAAGTTGAATGCAGCCTCTGGATACTCATCACACTCTCCATCTAGGATCATGTTGAAACCTTTGATTGTCTCTTCAATTGGAACCAATACCCCTGGGATACCGGTGAATTGCTCCGCCACGTGGAATGGCTGAGACAAGAAACGCTGCACTTTACGAGCGCGGAATACCGACAATTTATCGTCTTCAGACAATTCGTCCATACCCAAAATCGCAATAATATCTTGTAATTCTTTGTAACGTTGAAGAATCCCCTTTACGCGTTGAGCGCAAGTATAGTGCTCGTCACCAACGATAGCTGGTGTTAAGATACGTGAAGTAGAATCCAAAGGATCTACAGCAGGATAGATACCTAACTCAGAAATTTTACGACTCAATACTGTAGTAGCATCCAAGTGAGCGAATGTTGTAGCAGGAGCCGGGTCAGTCAAGTCATCTGCCGGAACGTAAACCGCCTGAACAGATGTGATAGATCCTCTCTTTGTAGAAGTGATGCGCTCTTGCATGGCTCCCATTTCAGAAGCCAATGTTGGTTGGTAACCTACAGCGGATGGCATACGACCTAAAAGAGCCGACACCTCAGAACCTGCCTGTGTGAAACGGAAGATGTTATCGATGAAGAAAAGGATATCACGTCCACCTGATTCAGCATCTCCATCACGGAAGTACTCAGCAACTGAAAGACCGCTCAATGCAACACGCGCACGTGCTCCAGGAGGCTCATTCATTTGTCCGAACACCAATGTCGCTTGGCTATCAGCAAGAGCTTGCATATCTACTTTAGATACGTCCCATCCGCCTTTTTCCATTTCATGCACGAATGCATCGCCATATTTAATAACGCCAGATTCAATCATCTCACGTAACAAGTCATTTCCTTCACGAGTACGCTCACCAACACCAGCAAATACAGAAAGACCTGTGTATGCTTTCGCGATGTTGTTGATCAACTCCATGATCAATACGGTCTTACCTACTCCGGCACCACCGAACAATCCAATCTTACCACCCTTTGAGTATGGCTCAATCAAGTCAATTACTTTAATACCTGTTAAAAGGATTTCAGTAGCCGTAGACAAGTCTTCATAACGCGGAGCAGCACGGTGAATAGAGTTACCATTCTCGTTGCTAACTTCTCCGATACCATCGATAGCTTTTCCAACAACGTTGAACAAGCGGCCTTTGATTTGATCTCCAACAGGCATGGTGATGGTGCGGCCAAGAGCCACAACCTCAGCACCTCTTTGAAGACCTTCCGTTGCATCCATTGCGATGGCGCGAACGGTATCTTCACCCACGTGCTTTTGGCACTCTAGGATTAGGTCGTCTGCTCCAGCGCGCTTGATAGCAAGGGCATCTAGGATGTTTGGAAGTTTTTGACCAGCCGGGAAAGAGATATCTACCACAGGGCCAATAATTTGAACTACTTTACCATTTTGAGTTGACATAGAAAGATGTATTCAGGTTGAATTTCGGGCGCAAAAGTAATACAGGAAGTCCAATTTTCTACTGAAAAATGTCTTGAATTGCCATTTTTTATTTTCCGACTGGAAAATTGCAGCCTAGGCAATAATTCCAAGCAAACTCCTTTAAGCAGTTCGAACCGCTTGCAAAAGACCTTACTTTTGCACCATCATTGACCAAAGCATGAATAATCAAGGAAATAACTCTGAAGAAACTCTGAATTCTTCTAATCTCTTAGTGGTTGTCTATAAATGGCGTAAACATTTGTTAATTGTGACCGCCGCAGCGGCTATTATTTCTGCGCTTGCTTCTTTCTTAATCACCGAGAAATACAAAAGCACAGTCGTTCTTTTCGCCTCGCAACAGCACAGCTTTGGAGAGCAGCTCCTAGAAGACATTAAAAAATCTGACGTCTTGGCCTATGGCGAAGAAGAAGATGCCGAACGATTAATGCAGATTATTAATTCCGATCAAGTTAGAGGACGAATCATTGAAAAATATAATTTGTGGGAAGTTTATAAAATTGCCAAAACCGATCGTGGTGCGAATACTTTAATTGGAAAAGAATACAATGAAAACGTCTCTGCTGACTTAACACGTTTCGGGTCTATTGAAATTACTGTTTTAGACGCATCTCCTGATCGCGCAAGAGATATAGCCAATGACATTGCTCAACTCACAGACTCTGTGAGTAATCAAATGAGAAGCGATCGTGCCATGTCGGCATTCTTGTACGCGAAATCTTCCTTAGAGACCCTTCAAACAGAAATCAAAATTCTTGAAGATTCAATGCAGTATCTCCAAGAGAAAGGTGTTTACAGCTACAAAGACCAAATCGCTTATTTGACTGAGCAATACGGAACAGCTATCGTTGAAGGACATCCGGATCGTGCACAGGACATTAAAGTCCAAATGGATTTTCTTTCAAAATATGGAACACGTTATAAGAAGATTGAAAGTGAAATTGACGGTGGCTACGAGAAGATGCAAATTCTGAGAAAACGTTACGACTTAATGAAAATTGACGTTGAATCGAACATCTCTTCTCACCTTGTGGTGGATAAAGCCGCAGCAGCCGACAAGAAATCCTATCCTATTCGTTGGCTCATTGTGGTTGTTAGTGCAATGGCTACGTTTGTATTTGGTGTGGTCGTGATTCTAGTCCGAGACAATTTAGAAAAGTTGAAAAAGGGGTAAATCGTGAAAGCCTTCACAGCCTTTGTTCAATATAAACCCATTCTTTTTTGGGGAACCCTATTTGCACTTTCGCAAGGAATAGCTGTGGCGTTTGAAATGTATTTTTTGTTTGTTCTTCCCGCAGCCCTTTTTGCGCTGTGGTTAGCTATTCATAAAATAGAATGGGTTTGGTTTTTCAGTGTTATGGCAACTCCGTTGAGCATAAATCTTGAAGAAATGGAGGTGGCGCATATTGGAATGTATCTGCCTACCGAACCGATTATAGCAGCACTCTTGCTCCTGATGATTTTCAAAATTCTTTCAGGAAAAAGTGTTGACCGGAGAATTTTCAAACATCCGTTCACATACATTATTGGCTTGTATTTGCTGTGGATGGTTTTCACAGCGGTAACAAGTGAGTACCCGCTTGTTTCTTTCAAATTCATTGCTACCCGACTTTGGTTTATTTCTGGATTTTATTTGTTGGGTGCACACCTCTTTCAGGATATTTCAAACATAAAAAAATTCTTCGCCTATTATTTGGCACCACTTTGCCTGGTCATCATCTATACCGTTACAAGGCACGCTCAATTCAATTTCGATAAAGAAAGCGCCCATTGGGTAATGGAGCCCCTATTTAAAGATCACACGAGCTACGGAGCCGTTTTGGCCATGTTTTTTCCCGTGAGCATTGGTTTACTCTTTTTGAAAAAAAAGAGCCCATTAATTACCTTCTTGATTTACGCCGCCTTATTTATTTTAACGATTGGACTTGTATTGTCATACACCCGTGCTGCTTGGGTTTCTATCGTTGTCGCAGCTGTGTTATGTGTCGTTATGCTTCTTCGCATTCCTCTTAAATATCTTTTATATGGTTCACTGCTAGGCGGTGCCGTTTTGCTTTTTTCTTGGAATAACATTCAACAAGAACTCGGACAGAACAAGCAAGAGAGTAGCGATAAGCTAGATGAACACGTTTCCTCCATATCGAATGTTTCTTCCGACGCTTCAAATTTGGAACGATTGAATCGTTGGCACTGTGCTATGGAAATGTTCAGCAGGAGGCCTGTTTTAGGCTGGGGTCCGGGGACCTACCAATTTGTTTACGCACCGTTCCAGCAGGCAAAAGACAGAACCATTATTAGCACGAATAATGGCGACGGAGGGAATGCACACAGTGAATACCTTGGTCCATTGGCAGAGCAAGGGGTTCCAGGAATGCTCCTCTTTGTTTCCATTTTTATCTACAGCATTATTCTTGGGTTCAAGTTGTTTTACGCGGCAAAGGAAAAAGAGCATCGCGTAATCATCTTGAGTGTGTTCCTTGGACTATTGACTTATTTCGTTCACGGTACACTGAACAATTATTTAGACACCGACAAAGCCTCTGTCCCTTTTTGGGGATTCATAGGGATTTTAGTCGCTATGGACCTTTTCCAAATAAAGAAAAAAGAAAATGCTATCTCCAGCAAATCGCTAGAATAGCAACGTCATCGTTGAATAGACATTCACCACGAAAATTGTTAGCCGCTGTTTCTACAGCAATACAAATGTCTTTTGAATGAGACCCCTTGAGATTTTTTTCAATGCCTTCTATTTCAAAATACTCCCCTTCCGCATTGTTCACCTCAACCAATCCGTCTGTATATCCCAACAGCACATCTCCTGAATGAATTTCTTGTAAAACAGAACTCACCCCTGGTAATTCGGGAAGCATTCCCAACCCAATTGAAGTCGCAACGAAATGTTTGAAACCTCCGAGCGTTTCAAATACAGGCGCATTGTGTCCGCAATTCACATATTCCAACTGCTGACTGCTTGAGTTGTAAACACCGAGAAAAAAGGTGATGAATTTTTCTCCTTGAACAGCCTCCCACACACGCTTGTTCAACTTGTTCGCGAGGTTCACCAAATTCGGACGTTTCTCTTCGAAAGCGTTTCGAACATAGGCTTGGAAATTCGACATTAAAAAAGCCGCAGGCATTCCCTTTCCCGAAACATCTCCAAGGCAGAAAACCCACTCGCTTTCGCTAATTTGAAACACATCGTAATAATCACCTCCTACTTGCTGGTGAGCTCTGTAAATACCTTGAACATTCCACGCCGATGTATCTGGAAAATGACTCGGCAAAAGCAACTGTTGCATTTCAGCGGCTAGCTCTAACTCTTTTTTTAATCTTTCTTGTTGAACCAAATTGGTTAAAAGTCTTTTATTCTCAAGTGCTACACTTAATACTGAAGTAAGTGTTTGAAGAAAACGCATATGCTTCACTGTCGGACTCATTCCACGAGCATTGTCTCCGTTATCACCGGCAAGGGCCAAAGCCAAAGGCCTGTTATTATGAAGAACTGGAATTACAACATCGAATGATTCGTGTGAAGAGTCTTCCGAAAGTGCAACGCCCTTATTCTTATGAAAAAAATCGTCTGTGGGAATCACAAAATCAGAAATATTCATATCGCCATATTGCAACATGCATTGCCATTCGTCGCGCTTGACAAATAGAGCTAGTTTTTCAATTCCCAAATGCGCTTGCACGATGTTTTGAAATTGCAAAATCAAAGCGTCTTCCGAGCTATTCGCATTAATAGCTTCGGTAAGCCCGAGCAGCGCGTTCAATTTGAAATCGCGTTGCTTAATTTTCGACGAGAGTCGCTCAGTATTTGACATCTTTGCAAAGAAACAACAAAGTATTCAATGCGCATTGCATTCACAGGACCAGAATCAAGTGGTAAAACAACTTTTTCGAAGTGGCTCAGCGAGCAGCTTTCGAATTGTCGTATGGTGAATGAATACGCGCGCGAATACCTCGAAGAGCAGCAAATAACGAGAGCCTGTGAAGAGGACTTTCGGAAAATAGTTAAACAGCAGAACTCTCGTTTCAAAAAAATTCAGGCATACGCACATGAAATTTTCGATACGGATATTTTCGTTCTACGAATTTGGAATGATGAAGTTTTCAAATTGAAATTACCTGAACTTGAATTGAATGATGCCAATTCGATGGACATTCATTTCTTATGTTCACCTGATGTGGAATGGGAAGCAGATTCGCTGAGAAGTGCGCCTGATGAAACCGAAAGAAAGCGGCTATTCGAATTATACAAAACCCAACTTGTAAAGGCGAATTCAAACTTTTTTATTCTTTCAGGAAGTCTGGAAGAAAAAAAACTAATGGTCCGTTCCTCTTTGAGCGATATTCTTTCGAAATAAAAGCAAAGCAATAATAACACCGCAGCCATCTGCTGTTGCATCGAACCAATCAAAAGAACGATCGGTTGTAAAATAAAATTGATAAAATTCTAACATCACCGCAGCCGCGAAATAGACAAGGACAACGGTTCGTTTTTCCCAACCCGATAAAGTAGCAAGAGAGGACGCTACAAAAAACATAAACGCGTGAACTATTTTATCAGGACCGAAATTCTCCCACAATGTGATTTTCGGAAAGGACTTGCTTGACATGGCATGTAGGCCAAAAACAACAACTGCCCACAAAATGTGAGCAGTTGTCCAGTATTTTTTGGGAAGATTAACCAACCATTGCTTCATAAGCTGCGGCATCCAGGAGTGAGCTTAAATCTGCTCCTTCCGATAATTTCACTTTGATCATCCAACCGGCTCCGTATGGATCATTGTTTACATGTGCGGGATCAGCTTCCAATCCAGCATTCACTTCGATTACAGTTCCTGAAACAGGCATGAACAAATCGCTTACGGTTTTAACCGCTTCTACTGTTCCAAAGATTGCATGTTCTTCAAGACTTTCACCTTGAGTTTCAATTTCAACAAAAACGATATCACCTAATTCGCTTTGTGCGAAATCTGTAACGCCAACAGTAGCAATATCGCCTTCAATGCGAACCCACTCGTGGTCTTTCGTGTACTTTAATTCAGCTGGAAAATTCATTGTTTTCAATTTATATGGAACAAAAATAAGGGAAGTTTGAAGTGGAACAATTAAAAATAAGCCTAACTTTCACCCAGAGTTTATGAAAATGGAAATAACAACATATGTCGTATTCCTACTTCTAGCCATTGGCCTGGCTTCGGGAATGCTAAGCGGATTCGTAGGTGTAGGAGGTGGATTAATCATTGTGCCAGCACTCGTTTACTTCCTTGGATACACGCAACTTCAAGCGCAAGGAACTAGCTTAGCGGTCCTCTTGTTACCGGTAGGTTTCCTAGCCGTAATGCACTACTACAAGCAAGGAAATGTAAACTCAACAGCTGCTTTGCTCATTGGCGCTGGATTTATCTTAGGTGCCCTTTTCGGAAGTAAGTTCGCGCACAACATTCCAATTGCAAAAGTGAAATTCGGATTTGCAATAGTGATGTTGCTTGGCGCCTTGAAACTGCTCTATGAATCGAGTAAAGTGTTGTTCGGGTCGAATTAATTCAACCCGTAAATCTGCTCCATCACCTTTCCAAACGCATAAATGTCTTGGAATGAATTGTACATCGGAACCGGCGCCATGCGAATGATATCTGGTTCGCGCCAATCTACCACTACGCCCTCCTTTGCTAAAACACCCACAAATTCTTTGGTTCTTCCTTCCAAACGAATAGAAAGCTGGCATCCTCTCTCGTTTTCATCGTGAGAAGTGAGTTGTTCAACAGGAACACCTTTCGATTTCAATTCTTGAAAAATAAACTCTAAGTATGCCGTCAACTCTTTCGACTTGGCGCGAAGCGCAGACATTGATGTTTTATCGAAAAGATCTAAAGCAGCTCTGTGAGCAGCCATAGACAATACTGGCGCGTTACTCATTTGCCATGCTTCCGCAGAATTAGTCGGATCGAAATTTTTCTTCATCAGAAATCTTGTCTCGGCCTTGTTTCCCCACCAACCTGCTAAACGCAAAACCTCAGCGCCATGAAAGCGCTCGTGAACATAGATTCCCGAAACTCCGCCTGGACCGCTGTTCAAATATTTATAACTGCACCAACACGCGAAATCGATGTCCCAATTGTGCAATTGCAAATCAATATTTCCAGCAGCGTGCGCAAGGTCTAATCCAACCAAAGCACCAACAGCGTGTCCAGCCTTCGCCAACGATTCACAATTGAAATATTGTCCGCTGAAATAATTCACTGCACCGAAGCAAATCACTGCAAGCTCATCGCCGAGTTCGTTAATCTTAGCTAAAATATCTTCTTCACGCAACAGCACCTCACCTTCTCGCGGCTGCATTTCAACCAAGACATCATCTGGATTTAGACCGTGCAACTTCGCTTGAGATTCAAATGCATAACGATCGGAAGGAAAAGGTTTGTGCTCGAATAAAATCTTGTTGCGCTTTCCTGAAGGTCGATAAAAACTAATAAGTAGCAAATGCAAATTCACCGTAAGCTGATTCATTGCCACAACTTCTGAATTCTTCGCTCCGACAATGTTTGCAAGTGATTCCGTTAGCACTTCGTGGTAATTGAACCAAGGGCGCTTCGCATCGAAATGTCCCTCAACACCAAATTTTTCCCAATCACTTAATTCTTGTAGCAAATACTCCTTCACACCTTTAGGTTGAAGACCGAGTGAATTTCCGGTGAAGTACAACATGGGCGTGCCGTTATGTTGTGGAAGGAAATATTCCTCGCGTAACAATTTCAATGAATCGTTTTCATCTTTCATTTTCGCAAACTGCTCTGAATTCTCCCAAGCGCCCATAGTTGTGAATTATTTGAATGCAAATTTAGTGGAAGCTCTGTGACTATCTTTGTGTGACTTCATGATAAAAGCAAGTTCTTATATAATTCCCAGTTGCATAGCTGCATTGCTCTTCCAATCTTGCGAGCAGTCATCGGGGGATTCAAAGCCCACTGTCGCTGCGGAAATGAGTGAGGTGAAGAAAGAAATTAGTTATTTCAACTCATTCCTTGACACAACTTTCAAGATTGAATCTAAAGACACTTCCATTCGAGATATTCAAAATTTATATTTTGAAATTGATGAAGAAAACGCAGATGGAATCTTCACTTTTCGCGGCGGAAACCAACGCAACAGTCCGGTTCGAGGAAATATTTCCTTCCAACCTAAAAAAATAAAAAAAGATTGGGAGTTTACTACGTCAGTAGACACTACGCATGGTAAATATGGAATGTGGGCAGGTGGCGCGGGTTGGACAGGACAGCCGCTTGTTGTGAATTGGAATAAATCGGAAATCGCTCAATTGAGTAATTTGAACACACAATTTCTTCGGAAAAACGAATTGAAAGAAATCATTCAAATTTCGTTATCTGGGAAAATATATTTCCTCGATTTTGAGACTGGTATTGAAACACGCCCTGCCCTTTCCATTTACAATCCAATCAAAGGAACGCCAAGCATAGATCCGAAGAACAAAGATTTATTGTTTGTTGGTCAGGGCATTCCCCATCGTGGAAATATGGCTTGGCGCGTCTTCCACTTAAAGAAGCAATCACTTATTCATGAGGAGTTCCTTCCCTCTTCATTTTCGTATCGTAAGTGGGGAGCGTGCGACGCATCGCCGCTGCTAGACACGAACAGTATGACTATGATTTGGCCAACAGAATCAGGAGTAATTTATAGAACAAATTACAAAGACACTTCATTTAATTCGATTGAACAATTTCGATATAAACTAACTGAATCGTATCATCAGGGTATTGAATCAAGTCCTTGCGCATACAAGCAATTGGGCTATTTCACCGACAACGGCGGCAATGTTTTTTGTGCCGATTTGCGCACCATGCAACCGCGATGGCATTTCTTCAACACCGATGACTCCGATGCTTCGCCCGTCTTGTCTATTGAAAAAGAAATTCCATTTGTTTTCGTTGGAAATGAAGTGGACAAGCAAGGTTTGAAAGGATCCAGCTACTTTAGAAAACTGAACGGGCTAACAGGTAAAGAAGTTTGGCGACACGAAAAAGAGTGTTACTCCTCTGTTGGAGAAAAAACTAGTAATGGCGGAATTCTTTCAACGGCACTTCTCGGAAAGCACCAAGCCTCCAACATCGTTTACACCATCTTTTCAAGAACAACAGTGAATGGCGCTGGCGAGCTTGTAGCATTTAACAAAGAAAATGGAACGGTTATTTTCAAAGTTCCTTTCCAACAATACAGTTGGGTTTCACCCATTGCGATCTATGATGAAAATGGATATCCGACTTTGTTCGTTCCAACTGTTGGTGGGATTATTTATCTGATTGACGGAATGAATGGAAGTGTGATTTTTTCCGAAAATTTCGGATGTACCTTCGAGTCTTCGCCTATTGCATGGGGAAATAGAATTATTCAACCTGCTAGGGGCAACAAAATTTTCAGCTTTATACTCGAATGAAAAAAATAACGACACTCCTTTTTTGCTTATCGCTTTTGGCCATTTCTTTCGGTCAAAAATCGAAGATGTTCAAGGTGGAAAATTCGAAAGCGCCATACCATTATTGGTGCTACGAACCTGAAAATTACCACACGCAAAAAGACAGTGCTTGGCCTGTCATTATTTTTCTTCATGGAAGAAGTTTGAGCGGCACCAATTTGGAACTGGTTCGATCTTACGGACTAGTACATGAGTTGGATAAAGGAAGAAATTTTCCGGCTATCATCATTGCACCGCAGGTGAACAAAGGTGAATCTTGGAATCCTGACAAAGTAGTTGCTTGCATTCGAGAAATAGAAAAAACTCATCGCGTAGATTCAACGCGCATTTCAATTACAGGGATGAGTTTAGGTGGATACGGAACCTTACATACTGCGGGGCATTATCCCGAAATTTTCTGCGCGGCTGCAGCTTTTTGCGGCGGCGGCAATGCAAAGGACGCGTGCAATCTTTCAACGCTTCCTGTGTGGGTAGCACACGGAAAAAAAGATAAGGCGGTTCCCTTTGGAGAGTCATATGAAATTGTAGAACGAATAAAATCGTGTGGCAGTAAGAACGTCAAGTTCACTGTATTTGAAACCCATGATCACGGCGCGTTGGAGCGCATGTTTCGGACGGAAGAGTTGTATGATTTTCTTTTGACCAATAAAAAAGGGAAGCCTACTTACTTCCCTCCTTTCAATAAGAAATCGTTGAATTAAACCAACGTGTTTGTTTCAGTATTTGGGAAAATAACCCATGGTTTGAAGGTCTTTGCCTCTTCAAATTCCATGTGAGCGTAAGAGCATACTATAACAATATCGCCAACAGTGCACTTGAGTGCAGCGGGACCGTTCAAACAAATTACCCCACTTCCTCTTTCACCTAAAATAATGTACGTCTCAAGGCGTTCACCGTTCGCGCAATTCAACACTTGTACGCGCTCTCCCTCTATCATATTTGCAGCTTCCAATAGAATTGGATCTATTGTTATGCTACCGATATAATTCACATCTGCCTCAGTTACAGTTACTCGGTGAATTTTTGACTTTAAAACCTGAATAATCATAGGCGGCAAATTTAATCTTCATTTTTCATCTTAGCGCCATAATTATGAGAAAGATTTCGAATATTCTATTGAATTGTTGGTTTCCGAGGGTGTGCAGTGCATGCAATCGGAGCTTATCCAATCGCGAAGAAGGGCTTTGCTTCTATTGCATTCAATACCTTCACAATACCCGTCACTTCGAACAGAAGAACAACAAGCTTTTCATGCAACTCTCCTATCGCATGTCACTGCACAGCGTCCAATCGCTTTATTTCTTTCAACCCAAAAGCATTGAACAACGAGCCATTCATGAATTGAAGTACAAGAAGAATATACAGATTGGAATTTTCTTCGGTAAGGAAATGGGCAAACGAATATTGAAAACGGAATGGCTGAAAGATGTTGATCTTTTGGTTCCCATTCCTCTTCATCGTAACAAAGAATTAGAGCGCGGATACAATCAATCCAAAGTTCTGTGTGAAGGAATTTCCGAAGAAACGCAAATTCCAATTTCCAACATTCTAAAAAAATCAACATCGGGAAAAGGCGCTACAAAAGGAAACCGCATGGAGCGTATGAACAGTCGCAAAATTGAATTTCAAATCGAAAATCATTTTACACCGAACGTAAACCATATCCTAATTGTAGACGATGTGATAACTACTGGCGCAACCTTAGAATCGGCCTTTCAGGTTCTTAGCAAAGAGTTTGTTTGTAAAATTTCAGTGGTGTCTATCGCTCACACCTTTTAATCCTATCTTTGGTTGCTTCAAATTTGTTAATCATGACCAATTTATTAAAAAGAATATTCATTCTCATCGCATTCGGAGTCCCCGCTGTCGCATTCTCTCAGGTGCAACAAGGCAAAGTAATGTTAATGAATGGAACTGTTGTCGAG
Organism: Chryseobacterium gleum; assembly: GCA_945881835.1. GTDB lineage: Bacteria > Bacteroidota > Bacteroidia > Flavobacteriales_D > Sanyastnellaceae > CAIZGX01. Next base: position 14,057 of record CAMCVP010000005.1, read on the forward strand.
AATTCACTATGGGAAGAAAAAGATGGCATGATATACATCTACGATAAGAAAAACAATCTTTTCGGAAAGGAAAAAACAAGAGCTATCGAACTTAACAAAAGTGAAATCTTCAGTCTTTCAAACGGAACTAAAGAGCAAATTCTTTATTACCAAGACACCATGCTTGGAGATTACTACACCCCCGAAGAAATGCGTGTATACTTGGCGGGAGCCGGCGACGCAAGAAAAAATTACAAAGCCCGACACATAAGCGCAATAGGCTTTGCAGTATGCACCGTAGCGGGGTATTTGGTTGGTGATGGATTACTTATATTAATTGTTCCTCCGGTAACGTATTCCGCAATGCAATACATTGGAAAAATTAAAATCAAAGAGAAATACATGTCAGACCCTAACTTCAAATACAACGACTTGTATGCTGAAGGATTTGAACCACCGGCACGTTCAAGAAAAATGATTCGCGGTGCACTGAGCGGTCTTATCGGATCTGCCACTGGTGTTGTTTTATACTTCATTAAAAATCAATAAGGTGTTCATTACCTTTCTTCAGAGTTTGTGCCTGGGAGGCGCGTCTTTCTTTTTACTTGCAAGTGCAAATCCAAATGCGCTATTCGAGAATACCATGCTCTCCTTTGCCGTGTTTTATAGTTATTGGATTTCAAGAAAACTTCACAAAGCGGCCATTTGGCTTCCTCTTTTGGTTATCGCCGGAATGCTTTCTATCTCACCGAATGTTCATTCGGTTTTAATGTTATTGATTTCGTTGTTCACCGTTTTCTATTTCCTTCAACACAAATTTTCATTTCGAAAAACGCCATTACTTAAAAACCTAACGGTTGCCTTTTGCTGGTCGATACTTGTGGCGATACCAGACACCAAAGAAATTTTCGAAATAGGCGGAAGTGTGTTCTTCACCACGTTAGCACTATCGCTTTGCATTGACTTTGTTCAACGGAAAGAAGACGAAGGGAAAATTGAAACTGTTCCGCATGTTATTGGAACCAATCTCACACTTTTATTTGCGTTAATTTTTGTGTTTCTTGGACATTTATTTATGTCGACTTCTTTTTACGCTGGAATTTTTGCCTTAGCCCTTCAGGCAGGATTAACTTTTCTTCCAAAAGAAAATCAGAGAGAGGCCTTAAGAGAGCTTCCGTTCCTTGCCTATGCCATAGGAATTTACTTGTTGTAAACGAAATCCAAGGCATCGCAAAAATCTACGATGGCCTTGTCAATGTCCGCGTCGGTATGCGCCGCTGATACAAATCCAACCTCGTATCCGCTTGGGCCTAAATAGATTCCTCTTTCCAAAAGAAAGCGATGGAACGGCGCGAACAATTGACCGCTATTTTCCGGAATTTCATCCATTCTTCGAATAGCCTTTTCTTTCGAGAAAGAAACCCAAAAAATACTTCCCATATTGAAAATTCGGAAAACATAATTCTTCTGATCGGCATGGGTTTGAATAGCACTGACCATTTTCACTGTTTTTCTTTCCAACTCTTCGTAGAATCCAGGCTTCGCGCATTCTTTCAACTGAGCAAGTCCTGCAGCCATAGCCACTGGATTTCCGGAAAGCGTTCCCGCTTGATACACTGGGCCGTCTGGCGCAATTTGAGACATAATCTCTGCACTTGCACCGTATGCGCCTACAGGCATTCCTCCACCAATAATTTTTCCGAATGCAAGAACATCGGGTTGAATACCGTAGTAACCTGAAGCACCTTCAAAACCTAGACGAAATCCACTGATTACCTCATCGAAAAGCAAAACAATTCCTTCGCGCGTGCAGACCTCACGAAGGTGTTTCAAGAATACACCGTCCTGAATGAGCAGTCCGTTATTTGCAGGAACTGGCTCAATGGCCACCACTGCTATTTGTCCGCGATACATTTCAACCGCAGCGTCGAACGCCTCAATATCGTTCAACGGAACAACAATTGTTTCGTTCACATATGCCTGCGGAATTCCCGCGCTGCTCGAAGTTCCTAGTGTGGCCAATCCACTACCCGCTTTCACCAATAAAGCATCAACGTGTCCGTGATAACATCCTTCGAATTTCAACACCTTATCTCTTCCGGTATATCCTCTCGCCAAACGAATAGCGCTCATTGCCGCCTCTGTTCCGCTGCTAACAAAACGAATTTTTTCTAAATATTTGTGGTGCTGTAAAATGAAAGAAGCCAATTCATTTTCTTCTCTCGTTGGTGCGCCGAAACTAGCACCCTTAGCCGCCGTTGTGCAGATAGCCTCAGTCACTGAATTGTTCGCATGTCCTAAAATCAGTGGTCCCCAAGAGCAACAAAAATCTATAAATTCATTGCCGTCAGCGTCCCAAACATGAGAGCCTTTTCCTCTTTCAAAAAACAATGGATTTCCACCTACAGACTTAAATGCACGAACAGGAGAATTCACTCCGCCTGGAAAATATTTCTTTGCTTCACTAAAAAGTGCTTCACTGTTAGTCTGTTTCATGGTGCAAACTTACGCTTGAACGAGAAAAACAATGTACTTTCGTATCCCACATTTTTCAACTTTTAACTCGAAAATTTTTTCGATGTTTTGAATGAAGATGTAACAAAGCCATTAACAAGAATTATGAGCAACCTAAGCGATTTGCCTATTTGGATTTATTGGACCAACGGTTTGGCATTAGTGCTGTACGTGACGCTCGCGGTTTCAAAAAAAATAAAAACCCGTGATGCTATTCGCTATTTCGCATTTACAGCACTTGCTATCGGCCTGCTCTATTGGGCATACAAGGGAGTTTCTATTCAAGAAATTGTAGGGCAAATAATAAACACCCATTGGATCTGGATTGTTGCGGCTCTCGTGATTGAATATGTATCCGTCATATTCAGAGGAATTCGTTGGAATCAGTTGTTGAAACCTCTCGGGCATAAAGCAAATACATGGAATGCCATTCATGCCGTAGCATTTGGCTATTGCATGAACGACTTGGTTCCAAGAAGTGGAGAAGTTGCACGTTGTACTTTACTTTTCAAATCAGATAAAATTCCAGTTTCAACCTTGGTAGGAACTGTAATCGTTGAGCGTGTGATAGACATGGTGATGTTCGGATTGCTTCTTCTATGTGGAATTTTACTCTTGCCTTCAACATTGTCTTCGTTAATGAATGAAACAAAAAGTCCAAGATTCTCAATGGAATTAGGAATAGCACTGATCGTTCTGGCAGTTATCGGCATCGTGGTGTTGCGCTATATTTTGAAACATACGTTCAAAAATAAATTCATTGAAAAATTCGCTGAATTTATCAGAGGCACTTGGAAAGCATTTTTAAGTGTTGGAAAAATAGAAGGCAAATTCAAATTCATTTTTTTAACCGTTGGAATTTGGGGTGCTTGGTTACTCATGACTTGGTTCAATCTTTTGGCCGTTCCAGGTTGCGAACACATGGGATTGAATGAATCGGTTTTCTTAATGATTTGTGCAAGTTTGGCCATGCTTGCGCCAACACCGGGTGGACTCGGTGCATTTCATTCCATTACTATCATTGGATTCATTGTTTTGGGATATGCAGATAAAAACAACGCATCTACTTCTCTACTTGGATTAACGTTCGCAACTGTTTCTTGGTCGACAAGAACATTGATGGAAATTTTATCTGGATTCGTTAGTTTCCTTATTGTATCCTATCGCATTAAACATGGAAGAACTACTTCAACTAATTAAAGCTTGGCGTGAAGCAGGCGATACCATTGTTTTTACCAATGGTGTTTTCGATATTTTACACGTGGGACATGTCACCTACCTCGAGCAAGCTGCTGCGCAAGGCAATCGGCTTATTATAGGCGTCAATAGCGACGCTTCTGTTCGTAGTTTAAACAAAGGTCCTGAACGTCCCATCAATCCCGAATGGGCTCGCGTGAGAGTGCTTGAAGCACTCAGATGCGTCGACGCCGCAATCGTATTTTCAGACCACACTCCTCTTGAATTAATTCTAGCCATTCAGCCCGACATTTTAGTGAAGGGCGGCGATTACAATCCAGATGAAACCGATGAGTTGAACAAGACCTACATGGTTGGTTCAAAGGAAGTAAAAGCATCTGGAGGAAAAGCCATTGCTATTCCTTTGGTTGAAGGATTTTCAACAACGAATATTCTAAGTAAACGTTAGGCATTGGAAATTCTTGCCATACTCACAAGTCTCGCATACACCGTTCTCTATCTCTTAGAATCCGCGTGGTGCTGGCCTTTGGCCATTGTCGGTAGCGCAATTTATTTTTATTTATGTCGAAAAGCCAACCTGCAAGGAGAGAGTTGGCTGCAACTGTTCTATGTTGGCTTCGCTGTATTTGGTTGGCTCAATTCTTCAAACGTGTTTGAACATCCCGAATGGAATAGCAAACATCATCTGCTTTTCTTTCTTGCCGCAATTATTTTTTGGCAACTCTGTTTTCTTATTTTGAAAAAGAGAAAGTCAGCCCTTCCACAACTCGATTCGCTCGTTTTTGCTTTCGCAATAATGGGAACTGTGTTGCAAATATTTTATGTGGAAATGAATTGGTTTTACTTTCTTGTGGTAAACACTGTTTCAATATACACCTACTGGACACGCGGATTGAAGAGAAGCATTGCGCTCTACATCGTATACTTAGGTCTAAGTATCTACGGAATTATTCAGTAAAATCGTCGAAGAGAAAATCGTTGTAAGGGAAACGAACAATGTGAATCTCACGTGCACGATCGTATAGAATCTCACGGAACTCTTCAATCTGAATCTTCTTCGATGCACTCATGAAAACAACATCTTCTGAACCCATGCGCGACATCCAAGATTCCTTCAACTCATCTAACGAATAATTGGCTGCGGTCTTGGGCGTAAGATCGTCTTCATCCTTTTCAATAAATGAATACGCATCTACCTTATTAAATGCTAAAATCATTGGCTTATCGCCAGCTCCAATCTCTTGAAGCGTTTCCATAACAACCTTGTAATGATCTTCAAATTGCGGGTGCGAAATGTCTACTACGTGAACCAATAAATCAGATTCTCGAACTTCATCCAACGTGCTCTTAAAAGATTCAATCAACTGGTGAGGAAGCTTACGAATGAATCCTACAGTATCGCTTAACAACAAAGGCAAATTCTTCACAACCACCTTCCGAACAGTGGTGTCTAACGTAGCGAACAATTTGTTTTCAGCCAACACTTCACTCTTGCTCATCATGTTCATGATGGTCGACTTTCCAACGTTGGTATAACCTACAAGGGCAACACGAACCATGGCTCCACGATTTCCGCGTTGCGTAGATTTTTGACGATCTATAATTTTCAAGTCTTCTTTCAACTTGGCAATTCGATCGCGAATAATTCTTCGGTCAGTTTCAATTTGAAGCTCACCCGGACCGCGCATTCCAATACCACCCTTTTGTCTTTCTAAGTGCGTCCACATGCGCGTTAAGCGCGGAAGCAGATATTCGTACTGCGCCAATTCAACTTGCACTTTTGCATGAGCTGTTTGCGCGCGTGCAGCGAAAATATCGAGGATCAAATTGTTTCGATCTAAAATCTTCACCTTGTGATCGTCGTCGTTGAATAAGTTCTCGAGGTTACGCAATTGCGAAGGCGAAAGCTCATCGTCGAAGATGACCATGTCCACTTCATTCTCGAAAACAAAATCCTTAATCTCTTGAATTTTACCGGAACCCACAAAGGTTCTATTGTCCGGATGATCGAGGTTTTGCCAATAGCGCTTTACGCAAAACGCATCGGCTGTTGTGGCTAGAAAAGCCAACTCATCTAAATACTCGGTAAGAACATCTATGTTTTGTTTCTTATTCACAATCCCAACAAGCACGCAGGTCTCTTGGGGTTTCTTAGTCTCTTGTAGTTTTGCCATTTTTATCTTCCCGACAACTTCATGCAGTATGCTGTAAGCGCATCAATTTCTTGAACGGTTAACATACTTTCAAATGGAGGCATTCCTGCTTTTCCGTGTATAATCTGATTTTTTATTTCATCGGCGGAAAGCTGACTCACCGTAATGTTCTTCGCTCCACTTAACTGAAGATTGCCTTCACTGCCATGACATGTTGCGCAACGCTTGATGAATAAGGCCTGCGCATCTATAGGTCCCTGAGCTTTCGGTTCATCTGAACATGCTTCGAAGCAGAGCGAAAAAACAAACGCTACAAGAGAATAAAGCAATACGTAAATAACTTTCTTACTCATTCTCAATGCATGAATGCCATTTTAGTCCAGTAGCCCATGTAGCTCATAGCAACAACGCTAATTAACAAACCCAATCCGTAGAAAATAGCAATCTTCTTGGCACGATCGCGTCCGTTTGTAGCACGCTTTGCTTTTGAATATCCGATTGTTATAAGTACAACAGACAAAATCATCATCACTGGGTGTTCGACTAATTTCATACGAACAGCCGCATCTTTCATAATGTTAACGCCTGTTCCTGAAATAGCAGCGAAATTCATTGCCAACAATACCAATCCAACAAGGAGTTGAATGTGAGAAAAAATCAAAGAAAACAAAACCAATTTATTTGGCTTGCCTGAAACGGTTTCGTTCTTCTCTTTCACCAATGAAACAACAATAGCTAATAATGGAAGAAGCAACAATAAATAAGGAAGTAAAATGTGTAAGTGTTTGAAACCCGTTTGCATAATTATTAATTTTCTTCAAATCTAATCTTCTTTTTGAAAAACTCCACATCTTTGTTCCCAAGAAAACACCATGAACAAGATTGTATATAACGTTACCGTTAGTGTAGACCCTGAAATTCACGAAGAATGGATCACCTGGATGAAAGACATTCACATTCCAGATGTGTTGAACACTGGTAAATTTCTTCACAATAGAATTTTAAGAGTTCATGGAGAAGAGGAGAATGGTGTGACTTATGCCGTGCAATATACCGCTGCTAATCGAGGAGAATTGGACAGCTATTTCGCAGAACATGCACCGCAACTACAAAAAGACCACGTAGACAAATATGGCAACCGCGCTGTAGCTTTTCGAACCATTCTAGAAATTCTTCACGAAACCGGAGAATAGCTCAATTAGTCTTAAAAAAGACTATTTTTGCGCCACTAATTACTGAGAGACAATTTATTGAAATGAGTGCTACCCTTCAGCAAGAAAAGCTAAACTTGCGTGTTTCGCAAATGGCCGAGAATCTTATTGGTTCTGAAATCATTAAACTAGGCGGAGAAATTCGCGATCGTATTCTTCAAGGAGAAAAAATATACAACTTCACCATTGGTGATTTCAATCCACAAATCTTTCCGATTCCTGCTGAACTGAAACAGTTCATCATTGATTGTTACAACGAAGATTTAACCAACTACCCTGTTGCGAATGGTGTAGTTGAACTGCGCAACGCCGTTGTGCAATTGCTCAAAGAAAAACAAGGCCTTGAATATTCTGCTGAAGAAATTTTAGTAGCCGGAGGTGCGCGTCCTATCATTTACGCCATCTTCCAAGCTATCGTTGATCCGGGAGACAAAGTTGTTTTCCCTGTTCCATCTTGGAATAACAACCACTACACACATCTTTCTCACGCGCATCAAGTGTTCGTTGAAACACTTCCCGAAGACAACTTCATGCCGAATGCAGATATGTTGAAGGAACACATTCAAGGTGCTTCCTTGCTAGCGCTTTGCTCACCATTGAATCCAACAGGAACTGTGTTTTCAAAAGCACAACTTGAAAGTATTTGTGACATGGTGTTGGAAGAAAATGCGAAGCGTGGTGCAAATGAAAAACCGTTGTACGTGATGTACGATCAAATTTATTCGTTGCTTACTTTCGGAGATACACAACACTTCGACCCTGTTACACTTCGTCCGGAAATGAGAAAATACACCGTCTTCGTAGACGGCATTTCGAAATCACTTGCCGCGACCGGTGTTCGTGTTGGGTGGGGATTTGGCCCTGAATTTATCATTGACAAAATGAAGAGCATTCTCGGTCACGTAGGAGCTTGGGCGCCACGTCCAGAACAGATTGCAGCAGGAAGATATTTGCAAAACATTTCGTTGCTCGATAACTATTTGACGTGGATCAAAGAAGAATTGCAAACGCGCTTAAATGGATTCTACGCTGGCTTTGAAAGCCTGCGTGAAAAAGGATTTACGGTTCGTGCTATTCCTCCAGCAGCAGCTATTTATCTCACGGTTCAATTCAATTTAATTGGAAAGAAAACCGCAGATGGAAACACACTTGAAAACACGGGCGACATTACTTCCTATATTTTGAATGAAGCGAAAGTAGCTATTGTTCCCTTCCGTGCGTTCGGAGCTTCTGACGATTCTACATGGTACAGATTAAGTGTAGGAACAGCTTCACACGAAGATGTAACGCAATCGATTGCTTCATTGGAAGCAGCGCTTTCGAAGTTGTCTTAATTAAATATGATGATATCCTTCACCACGAATAATGGTGAAGGCTCTGTACAATTGTTCCACCAAAACAATTCGCACCAAGTCGTGCGGAAAAGTCATATCAGACAATCGAACTTCTTCGTTCGCTCGAGCATATACGTCGTCTGAAAATCCATGTGCACCGCCAATCACAAGAACCCATGATTTGGTTCCTGCGAGTTGCTTCTTCTCGATGTGTTTCGCGAAATTTACTGAAGTGAAGGCCTTACCTTTTTCATCAAGCAAGCACAGAAAATCTTCTGACTTAAGCTGCTTTAGAATAAGTTCACCCTCTTTGTTTTTTTGAATTTCAGGTGTTAGACCTTTCGTTGCGATGTCTTTCAATTCAACGTATTCGAATGTACAATAATGAGGAAGTCTTTTGGTGTAACGTGCAATTCCTTCCTTCACATAAGGTTCATGCGTATGTCCAATAACCAATACCTTCACTCTCATTCGCGACGGTCTTCTCTGTTCTCTTTTATGTCTTGCTTCTGAAGGGGATTGTTCGCGTATGACTTGTACTCTTTTCTTTTCAGAAAGATATCCGTAGCTGTAAAAATAGCAGCACGCAACGAAGATTCATCTGCTGTTCCCTTTCCAGCTATGTCATAAGCAACACCATGGTCTGGCGAAGTTCTTACAATAGGAAGTCCAGCAGTGAAGTTTACCCCACTATCGAAGGCCAATGCTTTGAAAGGTGCCAAACCTTGATCGTGATACATAGCCAACACAGCATCGAAATGCTGGTAAGCTCCAGTACCGAAGAATCCGTCTGCGCCAAATGGACCGAAGACTTGGAAACCCTTTTCTACTTGTTCGCGAACTACTGGCAAAATAACATCCTTCTCTTCTGTTCCAATTAAACCGTTATCTCCAGCGTGCGGATTCAATCCAAGGACTGCAATTCTAGGAGTTGCAATACCGAAATCGCGTTCAAGGCTATCGCGCATAAGAACTAACTTCTCAGTGATTTTCTCTTTGGTAATATTCGCACTCACTTCCTTCAAAGGAACGTGTCCGGTAACAATACCAATCTTCAAAGCCGGACTAACCAAAAACATAAGCACCTTTTCTGTACCAGCCATTTTCGCTAAATATTCTGTGTGTCCGGGAAATTTGAATTCCACATTCTGAACATTGTCTTTGTTGAATGGCGCTGTAACCAAGACATCAATTTTGTTCGAAGCCAAGTCACTTGCTGCCATCTCTAAACTTCTACGCGCCATTTCGCCACCAATTGCAGTAGGTTTTCCCCATTCAATTTCGCCCTTGAATTCTTTCCAGCAATTCACCAAGTTCACTTTTTTTGGAACAGCTTCCGAAGCAGTAACTGCATTTTGGTAGGTGAATTCTTCCATTCCACCAATACGCTTGGTTTGCTTAATTATTTCAGCGTGCGAATAAATGACTGGTACAATGTGTTCAAGCATACGCGCATCGCAGAACACTTTCAGGACTGTTTCCAACCCCACACCGTTCATGTCGCCGCAGCTAATACCAACTTTCACTCTTTCCATTTTCAAATGGTTTTTCAAACCGAATGATTATTCGGTTTAGTTAGCGTAATTCTTTTTAATGAAATCGTATAACAAACGAACACCTACTCCTACTCCACCTTTCGTGCGGTAGGCATCTACCTTGTTGTTGTATGCTGGACCCGCAATGTCAATGTGAATCCATGGGTAGTCTGTGAAATGCTCTAAGAATTTCGCAGCCGAGATTTGTCCAGCAAATGCACCACCTAAATTCTTCAAGTCAGCCACATCACTCTTCATCTCTTCACCGTATTCCTTCCACATTGGGAATTGAATTAATCTTTCCCAAACTTCGAAACCGCTATCCATTAAATTGTTTACCACCTTTTGATCGGCTGTTGCCATAACCGCGCTAGCGTACGTTCCAATAGAACGAACAGCAGCACCTGTTAAAGTTGCTAAGTCAATTACCAATTCTGGCTTGTATTTTTTCGCATAAACCAAAGCATCTGCAAGGATTAATCTTCCTTCAGCATCGGTATTCAGTACCTCAACCGTAGTGCCATCACTGATTGTTAAAACATCTTGCGGGCATACTGCATTTCCACCTGGACGATTGTCTGTTGCAGGAACCAAAGCTACAATGTGCACAGGAAGTTTATTCGCTGCAATTGCATAGATTGCACCTATTACGGCAGCGCCTCCGGCCATATCACACTTCATTTCATCCATAGAACCCGGAGTTGGCTTCAAGCTTAATCCGCCTGTATCGAAGACCACACCCTTTCCAACTAAAACAATTGGCTTTTTGTTTTTCGCATTCTTTGGTTTGTATTCCATAATTGTGAATGTCGGGGGATCGATACTTCCTTTGTTCACGCCGAGCAAACCACCCATTTTCAAAGCTTCAATTTGCTTCTTGTTCAACACCTGAGTTTGGAATCCAGCTTCCTTTCCAGCCTTCACCATTTCGTTTGAAAACTCTGTTGCAGTTAAATACGAAACGGGCTCATTGATTAACATACGCGCCAATTCAGTACCTTGAATAATTCCTTGAAGTTCCAACCATTCCGTTTCATCAATGGAAGCGTCGGTTACGAATATTTTAGTCAAGGTATTTCTCTTATTTTCCTTTTCCTTGAAATACTTCAAGAATTGATAGTTACTTAAGGCAGCGCCTTCAGCCAAATACCAAGCAGATTTTTCGAAAGAACTTTGATTCACAATGTGCAAAGACTCAAGATTGGTTTTGTTCACCGCTGCTTGAATCTCAACACCGGTCTTGCGCATAGCCTCTTTAGCGTCTGCGTTCCAAGTACCTTCAACCGCAACATAAAAATGCTTTTCCGTTAAAGAAGGCATTAATACGGTATTCCGATTCACATTGATTTCGCTTTCTAAAAAAGTCAATTGAGCTTTATCCAAATTCAATTTCTTAACTTCTTTCTTATTGAAAAGAGTTACGACTACATCTGCCTTCTTAGGCGCCTTGTTGCTAATTTTTGCCATTGTATATTTCTATTAATTCGGAATAAAAAAGAGAGCCTTTTCGGCTCTCTTCGTTGTTATAATGTTTGCTTTACTTCAACTTCCTCGAAGGCTTCAACTAAGTCTCCCTCTTTGATGTCGTTGAATTTATCAATGTTCAATCCACATTCGTAACCCTTCACTACTTCCTTCACATCGTCTTTGAATCGCTTCAAAGATCCGAGGTGTCCGGTGAATACAACAATACCGTCGCGTATTACACGCACGCGGCTGTTGCGGCTGACTTTTCCTTCTAACATGAAGCAACCCGCAATTGTTCCAACTTTGGTAATCTTGAACACTTCACGAATTTCAGCGGTACCCGTGATCTGCTCTTCAATACGTGCAGACAACATACCTTCCATAGCCTCTTTAATTTCTTCGATGGCCTTGTAGATAATCGAGTAAAGCTTGATTTGAATTTCTTCATTCTCGGCAATCTTACGTGCACTCTGGCTTGGACGCACCTGGAAACCAACGATAATCGCATCGGAAGCCGATGCCAACAACACGTCGGATTCTGAGATTTGACCAACGCCTTTGTGAATAATGCTTACTTGAATCTTCTCTGTACTCAACTTTTGCAATGAGTCTACCAACGCTTCTACCGAACCGTCCACGTCTCCTTTTACAATCAAGTTCAATTCTTTGAAATCTCCAAGAGCTATACGACGACCAATCTCTTCTATGGTCAAGTGCTTCTTCGTGCGAACGCTTTGCTCACGCTGAAGTTGTTGACGCTTCGTTGCAATTTCACGTGCTTCACGTTCGTCTGCCAATACGTTGAAACGATCACCTGCATTTGGTGCACCTTCAAATCCTAAGATTGAAACGGGTGTCGCTGGTCCGGCTTCTTCAACCTTTCCACCACGCTCGTTAAACATGGCACGAACTCTACCGCTGTACTGTCCTGCAAGAATTGGATCGCCAACACGTAGTGTTCCCGCTTCAACCAACAAGGTTGCAACGAAACCACGTCCTTTATCTAATGATGATTCTATGATTGTACCTATTGCGCGTTTCTTCGGATTCGCTTTTAGATCAAGCATTTCAGCTTCAAGCAATACTTTTTCAAGCAACTTGTCTATGTTCATTCCCTTTTTAGCCGCAATTTCTTGCGTTTGGAACTTCCCACCCCACTCTTCAACCAAGATATTCATTTGAGAGAGTTGCTCTCTCAAGCGATCTGCATTGGCTTCTGGCTTATCCATTTTATTGAATGCAAAAATCATTGGAACACCCGCCGCTTGAGCGTGACTAATTGCCTCTTTTGTCTGAGGCATTACGCTATCGTCAGCTGCAATTACAATGATTGCTACGTCGGTTACTTGAGCACCACGAGCACGCATAGCGGTAAACGCTTCGTGACCAGGAGTATCTAAGAATGTTATTTTCTTTCCTGCAGGAAGGGTAACGGTATATGCACCAATGTGCTGGGTAATTCCACCTGCCTCTCCAGACAATACATCTGCTTTACGAATGTAATCGAGAAGCGAAGTTTTACCATGGTCAACGTGTCCCATTACAGTAATTACCGGAGGTCGAGATTCAAAATCATCTACGTTGTCTTCTTCTTCTGTAATCGCATCAGTAACTTCAGCTCCTACAAATTCAACTTGATAGCCGAAATCCTCTGCAACAATTGCAATGGTTTCAGCATCTAAACGCTGGTTAATGGATGCGAAAATTCCCAATTGCATACATGCTGCAATAATCTCGGTAGCGTTGCGTGACATTAAAGTAGCCAACTCACTTACCGTTACGAACTCGGTTAATTTCAACACCGCATTCTCTTCAAGCATACGTGCAGCCTCTTGTTCGCTACGACGGGCTACTTGAGAACGCTTGTCCCTTCTGTTCTTTGAAGATTTAGATTTTCCTCCAACACCAAGGCGTGCAAGGGTTTCTTTGATCTGATTTTGAATATCAGTCTCTGTTGGGGCCGCTTTCGGTTGAGCCACATAGGGCGTGCGCGTGGGCTTGTTCGCGTTCTTCTTATCAATCTCTTGCTGACGTCCAATGTCTACTTTCGAAATACGCTTACGTTTGCGTTTCTCTTTGTTTTCAGCGGCAGTAGCAGCTGGTGATTTCTTCTCAGGAGTTGTTGGAAGAATAATCTTACCCATCAACTTCGGCCCTGCCAATTTTTCAACGTTAACACGAATAACCTCTTTCTCTACTACCTCTGGTTTTATAATAACCGGCTCTGGCTTTGGCTCTGGTTTTTCAACAACTACTGAAGCTTTTGGCGCTTCAACTTTAGTTTTTTTAGGTTCTTCCTTTTTAGGCTCGGGTGCTTTCTTTCCTCGCTTTGGTTTTTCCAATGCGGATAGGTCTATCTTTCCTACAACCTTTACTTCATTACTACGCTCTTCGGGTTGTGCTTCAACAGGAATTTCAACTACTGGCGCAGGAGTCTCAACTGGAGCCTCAACCACTTTCGCTTCTTCAGCCTTCACGGGCTCTTCAACCTTTGGAGCAACTGGTGCTTCAACTGGCTTAGCCTTTACCTTTGGTTTTTCAACCACGGCTTCCGGACGTTTGAATTTTGCCAAATCTATATCTGACAACTCTTCGCTTTCACCGTCCTTTCTTTTCTTATTGTCCGAGATGCTTAACGACTCACGTGACTCACGCAATTTCGTAGCAGCCGCTTGAACAACCTCTTTCGCCTTTTGGTCCGTAGAAAATTCGGCGCAAAGTATATCATATACTTCCGCTTCTATTTTCGCCATAGGATTATTATCTACTGTAACTCCCTTTTTCTTAAGGAATTCAATAATGGTATCCTTACTAACATTCAAGTTAGTGGCGGCCTTACCTAAGCGTTGTGGTCCTTTTGTTTCTGACATAAATCTATTCCCGTTCCTTATAAAATCTATTTAACACATTGAATCGTGCGCAAGCACACTCGAAAACTGAAACGAATTATTCGAATTCTGATTTCAAAATACTCAACACTTCTTCAATGGTTTCCTCTTCTAAATCTGTACGCTTGACCAAATCTTCCTTCGGAATCTCAAGAACTGAACGAGCGGTATCGCAACCAATCGATTTCAATTCGTCGATGATCCAGCTGTCGATTTCGTCTGAGAATTCTTCCAAATCCACATCATCGATGTCAACATCAGTTTCACGATATACATCCAACTCATATCCACACAATCTTCCTGCTAGACGAATGTTATGTCCACCCTTTCCAATTGCTAAAGACACTTGGTCTGGCTTCAAGAATACATCTGCCTTCGCGTTGTCTTTGTCAATGCTGATACTCGAAATTTTCGCTGGAGCCAATGCACGAGCGATTAACAAGTTTTCGTTCGTTGTGTAGTGAATAACGTCGATGTTCTCGTTACGTAACTCACGAACAATTCCGTGAATACGTGAACCCTTCATACCTACGCAAGCACCCACTGGATCAATACGATCGTCGTAGCTTTCAACAGCAACTTTCGCGCGCTCACCTGGTTCACGAACGATTTTCTTAATGGTAATCAAGCCATCAAAAACTTCTGGAACTTCTTGCTCGAATAATTTCTCTAAGAATTCTGGAGCAGTTCGAGATAAAATAATTTGCGGGCTGTTGTTACGCAAGTCCACACGGTAAACAACCGCACGAATGGTATCACCCTTCTTGTAAAAGTCAGAAGGAATCTGCTGATCCTTCGGCATAATCAATTCATTGTTCTCGTCATCGAGTACCAGAATCTCACGCTTCCACACTTGGTAAACTTCACCAGAGATGATTTCTCCGATACGCTCTTTATACTTCTGGTAGATATGATCTTTCTCAAGCTCTTGAATACGGTTCTTCAACACTTGGCCCATAGCCATAATGTTTCTGCGACCGAAATCTTCGATTTTGATTTCTTCAATCAATTCTTCGCCAACTTCAAGATCGTCTACAATCTTCTGAGCCATGCTCACTTCGATTTCAGCAACCTCGTCATCAAGTTCTCCGTCTGGAACAACTTGACGAGTACGCCAAATCTCTAAGTCGCCACGCTCTGCGTTAATAATAATATCGAAGCCGTCTTCAGCGCCCCAGCGCTTTACAATCATAGCTTTGAACATTTCCGCCAAGATGTTTGTGATCGTCTCGCGGTCGATGTTTTTGAATTCTTTAAAGTCTGCAAAAGACTCTATGAGGTTTAGTCCTTTCATAATGACAAGGTTAGTTAAAACGTATTACTACTTTGGTTTCTTTTATGTTATCAAATGCAAGGGTGGCTGTCTTTTCCACCCATTCTTTTTTCTTTTTTCCAGGAAGCGCCTCTTTTTCTTGGTACTTCAATACAATTCCCGTTTCAGATACTTCAGCTAAATCGCCCTCGTATTTCTCTCCTTCACCCACCTTCACTTTTACTGTTCTTCCAATATTTTTAAGGTATTGTCTATGAACCAACAAAGGCTTTCCAACACCTGGAGATGAAACTTCCAAGGAGAAGTCCTCCTTTTCACGATCCAATGACGACTCAATATGACGACTTACTTTTTTGCAATCTTCCACACTCAATCCTGAATCTTTGTCGAGCAAAACCTCAATAGCATTGCCCGGACGAACAGATATGGAAACGATAAATACGTCGGACAAAGTATCCGTTTCGGCTATTTTGGTTTTCACCAACTGTTCTATTTCTGCGACTGTTATCATGACTAAAAAAAAGAGGGGTTAAGCCCCCTCTCTCATTGTTCCATTACTGAATTTCCGTTGCAAATATAGGCATTTTTCAACAATAAACTGAAATATCTTGAGTCCAGACTATTTTTCTGTTAGTAAGTTGAATTGAGAGTGCCGACAATGCATTGTTTCTTTGCAAAAAACTTAGAGGATGAATGTTTTAATCTTAGGTTCCGGTGGTAGAGAGCACGCTTTCGCGTGGAAAATTTCACAAAGTTCGCTTATACACAATATATATATCGCTCCCGGTAATGCGGGTACTGAATCTTTCGGTACGAACCTGCCTATTGACCCTTCCGATTTCAAAGGCATAAAAAAAGCAGTGATTGAACACGGGGTAAAAATGGTCATCGTTGGCCCGGAAGACCCGCTTGTAAAAGGTATTGTGGAGTTCTTTGAAAAAGACAAAGCACTGGCTGGCGTGGCAGTCATTGGACCAAATTCTATTGCAGCGCAATTAGAAGGAAGCAAAGATTTCGCAAAGCAGTTCATGATGAAACACGGTATTCCAACCGCCAAATACGGTTCATTTACCCACTCAACACTTAAGGAAGGCGAAGCTTATTTAGACACATTGAAGCCGCCGTATGTTCTGAAAGCATCTGGATTGGCCGCCGGCAAAGGCGTAGTGATTCTCGAAGACCTCGTAAAAGCCAAGAAGGAATTGAAAGCCATGCTTTCCGACAAAAAATTCGGCGAGGCTTCAAGCACCGTTGTAATTGAAGAATTCTTAAAAGGGATTGAATGTTCCATCTTCATTATGACCGACGGAAACAACTACAAAATTCTTCCGGAAGCAAAAGATTACAAGCGCATTGGTGAAGGCGATATGGGATTGAATACAGGTGGAATGGGTGCTGTTTCACCAGTTCCCTTCTGCACGCCAGAATTCATCGATAAAATTGAAGCTCAGATTATCATTCCAACCATGAAAGGATTGAAAGCCGATGGTATCGACTATCGCGGCTTCATTTTCTTCGGTATTATTAAAGTTGGAAATGAACCCTACGTAATAGAATACAACTGCCGAATGGGCGATCCGGAAACGGAAGTTGTCATTCCTCGAATCAAGAGCGATTTGTTGCATTTGTTCGAAGGAATAGCAACGCAAACCTTAGGAGAGTGCGATGTGCAAGTCGACCCTCGCTATTGCACAACCACGATGCTCGTTTCAAAAGGATATCCCGAAACTTCTGAAAAAGGAAAAGAAATTTCAAATCTTGAAGATGTACGTGACTGCATTGTCTTTCACGCTGGAACAAAAAAGAGTGGCCTCAAAGTGGTTACCAACGGCGGAAGAGTCTTAACAGCAACCTCATACGGAAGTTCACTTCACGAGGCCATTGGAAAAAGTAACGAAGCAGCCGACACCATCTCTTTCTCTGGTAAGTATTTCAGAAAGGACATTGGAAATGATTTGAAAAAACTGATTAAGGAGAAGTAATCGTGTTGCAGCCCGCTGCAATACCATTTACATAGTCACGAATCATTTCTACTTCTTTTGCAGTCTGACTGCCTGCAAAACCGTTAATCTTTTCAGAACCAATTTTTGCGTTGTATTGATTCAGCAATACTGTTGAAATGGGCATGTATGAATAATGCCATTTCTCTTCGGAATAACCTGTTCTTCCTGAATTTGATTTGTTATCATAGGTCTGACAAAAACCAAAAGACCCTGCATTCTTCTGAAGCCAATCGTATTCCAACTTCCCTCTTCCAACGGCGAAGTAACTCGGCTCAAGTGAATTTATATCCAAATCTGTTCCCCAATGGTGACGAGAAGTACCCGGCATTGAACTGTATTTCAAAATATCTAGAGCGGTTTCTTTATCTGATTTGAAATTCGGGCGACGTGCATTCCACTTCTTTTCCCAAATGGCTTTTTGCATATTGAAATTCCTTCCACCTGAAATGACCTTTAAGGTAACACCTTCTTTTTGCGCAGCAGCAGCCATTTGCTCAAATGCCCAATTCACTTCAATCAATAAATAACACGATTTTGTAGATCGGTTCGCGGCAACCAAACTAAACCGAATGTCTTCTTCAAAATTTATTTTTCCTAAAAGAAAATTCTCATCCACTTGAAAATACCATGGAAATAGCTGCGCGTTTCCTGGCATTGAAAAAAGAATTGCGGCAACAACTAAGACTATTGCTTTTTTAATCATGTTCCCAAAGTTAACTATTCGATGAATGGAATTCATAACTTCGCAACATGAATGCATTTGACTTTGACAAATGGCTTACCGAAGCCTTGAAGGAAGATATTGGTCCAGGTGATTTTACATCCTTGGCTACTATTCCAGACAACGCATTCGGTAAGGCGCAACTCATTGTTAAAGACAATGGAACAATTGCCGGTGTTGCAATTACAGAGAAAATTATTCATGCTTTCGATCCAACACTAAAAGTTACTACCTACATCCAAGATGGTGCTGTCGTGAAAATAGGCGATATCGCATTTATTGTGGAAGGAAAAAGTCAAAGCATCACAACCATTGAAAGGCTCGTCTTGAATGTTATGCAACGCATGAGCGGTATTGCAACGGAAACGCATCGCCTTGTGCAAATGATTTCGCATACCAATTGCAAACTTCTCGACACGCGTAAGACCACTCCAAATTTCAGATACTTCGAAAAAGAAGCCGTAAGAATTGGAGGTGGATTCAACCACAGATATGCGTTGTACGATATGATTTTGGTGAAAGACAATCACATCGATTTTTCAGGAGGTGTGAAACCTGCACTTAGCAAAATTGTTGCTTTCTTAAAAGAGAAAAACCTCGATTTGAAGATTGAAGTTGAAACGAGAAATCTAAAAGAAATTGAAGAGGTCCTAGAATCAGGAATTGCATTTCGAATTATGCTCGATAATTTTGCACCAGATAAAATTCGTGAAGCCGTTAAACACATTAACGGAAAAGTTGAAACCGAGGCAAGCGGAGGGATAGACGAAACCACTATAAAAGAATACGCAGAAACGGGGGTAAATTACATTAGCATGGGCGCACTCACACACCATGTAAAAAGCTTCGATTTAAGTTTGAAAGCAATAAAATGAAAAAAGGGAAATTCAAACGTTATGCTTCTTGGTTCTTTAAATTCAGACGATTTCTTGAACAATACCATCCCTTTGGTTTTGGCGGATTGAATCTTTGGGAAATTTCTTCCTTCCTGGTTATGGCCTTTTCAGATGTACGGACTACCATGCGTTCTGCGAGTATTTCATTTCGAATCTTCCTCGCGTTTTTTCCCGCTATCATTACCCTCTTTACATTAATTCCATTTATTCCCATTGAAAATTTCCAGCAAGATGTCTTCCTCGGAATAAAAAGTATTCTTCCCGGTGATACATTTCAATTTATTGAAGGGACACTTTACGACTTAATTAACAAAAAGCAATCGACGTTGTTGTCTATCGGTTTTGTGTTAATGTTCTACTACGCTTCGGCCAGTATGAATGCGATCATGCAAGCTTTTCAAACGAGTCAACACCTGGAAGTTTCTGCCCATCCATTTCTCGTTCGCATTCTAAGTTTCATCATGATGCTCGTTCTTGGAGTTATGTTCCTGCTTGCCCTGATTTTGAGTTCTTTAAGCGAAAGTACATTCCTAACCATGCATGAAAAAGGAATTATTGGCGACAAAGGGGTTATTCCATTTCTAACATTTGGGCAGTGGATTATTTCGATATCCTTTGTCTATTGTATTATTACTATTCTTTACAATTCCGGAATGAATTTACGTATTCGCAAGAATTGGAAATTTCTAAACACAGGAAGTATTTTCACCACTACTTTACTCATCGTAACTTCATTCGGGTTCAGTTATTTCCTTGAGAATTTCGCCCAATTCAATAAATTGTATGGCTCACTTGGAACACTCATGGTCATTCTAATTTGGCTGAACCTTAACATGGTTATTCTTCTTGTTGGATTCGACTTGAATGCTTTGATTAGAAAAAAATTACGGGCGACACGTTTGTCTAAACACAAACTTTAGTAATTTGAAAAAAAAATCATTATGAAATCAATATTGTTTTTTGCTTCTCTATTTTTTCTAACACTATCTGCAACAGCACAAGGTGTTGTTGGCAAATGGAAAACCATTGACGACAAAACAGGACTTGTTAAAAGCATCGTAGAAATACGCGAGCAAAACGGCGAGTTGTATGGAAAAATCATTCAGCTCTTTCGCTCTGAATGGGCCAATCAAAATCCAAAATGCTACGAATGCAAAGACGACAGAAAAGACCAACCTATGTTGGGAATGGATGTTGTTCGTAACATGAAATGGAACGGTAGCATGTACAAAGACGGAACCATTTGCGACCCGAACAACGGCGATATTTATCGTTGTGAAATGTGGCTGAAAGCGGGTGATTCAAACAAACTCGAAGTAAGAGGTTACTGGGGATTTGTCTACCGCACACAAACATGGGAACGCGTTCAATGATAAAAATAATTGCCATTCATGGCTTTTTAGGAAACAATGAAATGTGGAAGGAATTACTCCCTTCCACATTTTCTTTTTATACGCCTCAATTGGCGGGACATGGGAACAATTATTCTCTTCCAACTGCCTCAATAGAAGATTTCGCGCAACACATTCTTCAACAAATTGATCTGCAAGAATCGGATGAATTCATCTGGATTGGCCATTCCATGGGTGGCTACGTTGCTGCTCATTTAGCGAAAACATTTCCAGAGAAAACAAAAACACTCGCCTTTTTTCATTCAACCGCAGACGCAGATAGCGAATTGAAAAAACAAGACCGCCTTCGTGCTATTGAAGCCGCTGAAAAACACAAAGCATTATATGCTGCCAATCTCATCGACGGCTTGTTTCACAATGCAGATGCACACAGAATTGCCATTAACGAGCAACTCGAAAAGATTGAAGGCATGTCGGCCGAAAGCACTGTGCAAAGCCTTCGCGCTATGCGTGAACGAGCGTCTTCCATTCCATTTCTTCAATCAGCCCGTTTCCCAATTTATTATTTCGCAGGGGCGAACGATAAAGTGCTTTCATTGGAAAAAATGGAAGCCGAATGGACCCTTCTTCCTTCAGCAAAAATTACCATTGTGCCTGAAATCGGACACATGGGTCACATCGAGAATATTCCTGCAGCAAAAAAATTTATTGAGGAAGTACTTTCCGAGTTTGTTTCGTAAATTCACTACAAACTAACTTCTCAATTTTGCACCATGTGTGGACGTTACGCCGTAGTTTCTAAAATTGAAGAAATTCAAAAAGCCTTTCGCGCTGAAATAGGCAAGGGAGTTGTGTTTAAACCCCAAGCCAATATTGGTGCTGGAAAGCAAGGGCTTATTATTACCCAAGAAAACAAATCTGAAATCCGAAATTCTACATTCGGATTTACACCTGCTTGGGCCGATAAACCGAAGTATGTTTTGAACGCGCGAGCAGAGGGCGATCACAACAAAGACAACTCTTTCTTTTTTTCCGGTTCGAAGGGAATTCTCGAAAAACCCTTCTTTCGACTTCCTATTCGAAGAAAGCGATGCTTGGTGATTGCGGATGCGTTTTACGAAGGCCCCGAACGTGGCGGATTGTCTTATCCGCATTGCGTCTTCCTTTCAACCGGAAGAATGCCATTTGCTTTTGCCGGAGTATACGACGAATGGAGAAATCCTTCAACGCAAGAAACATTGCACTCCTATGCGATAGTGACAACAGCCGCACCTCCGGGTGTGCTTCAACAAATTGGACATCCACGTTGTCCGCTAATCCTATCCAAACAACAAGAAGAATTGTGGCTCGATCCGCATGCGCATCTTGCCGACATTACTTCCATTCTTCAGCCTGTCGTAGATCTAGAACTCAACGCTTATCCGGTAAGCACAGATATTAAAAGCATTCAAGCGGAAGGAAGCGATTTATTGAAACCAACCGGAGACGCGCTGCTTCCAGAAACATCGTTCATTCTTCATCAACATATTGAGTTGTTTGGAATGGGAGAATCCCGCGCAAAAAAAAGAAGAGATAACGAAGGTCCTACCCTTTTCGATTAACCGTGCTTAACTCACATTCGTATTACAGTTTACGCTACGGAATATTAACCGTAGAAAATGTTATTGAATTCGCTGTACAAAACGAATCGGAAGTTGTTGCACTGACGGAAATAAATTCGACCACAACGCTTCACGATTTTCTTCGACTTTCGAAAAAGAATAACATACGCCCGCTCTGGGGCATTGATTTCCGTAACGGTGCAAAACAATTGTTCGTCGCCTATGCTCGGAACACTGCCGGAGTAAATGAACTTGCTACGTTCCTTTCGCAACATCTTCATGAAAAAAAAGATTTCGAAATACGCGCCCCACAATGGAAGCATTGCGTGACGATATATCCGTTTGAAAATTTCAAAAAGAATTCATTCGATTTGAATGAAGAAGAATACCTCGGTGTTACTTCAGCCGATCTTCCCATCTTCGAACGAAGTGAATGGAAATCGCAACGCGAAAAAGTACTCGCCTTTCAGACTTCAACTTTTCAATCGCAGCGACACTTCAACATGCATCAATTGTTGCGATGCATAGAAAATAATATTTTGCTAAGCAGACTTCAACCTACAGATCAAGGAAAGCGAAAAGATGTTTTTCTTTCGGAAAAAGAACTTCAATCGGAATTCGAAGGAGCACCCGATTTGCTTGATAAATCAAAGGCTTTCGCACAACAATGGTCTTGGAACGAAGAGGTGAATCACGCTGTTTCTAAAAATCAAAACACCTTTACGGGTAGCCTAGAAGAAGATATGATTCTGCTTCGTCAGCTCACACAGGAAGGTCTTGCCTATCGCTACGGAAACGAACCGAACAATCATTCGGTTATTGAAGAACGTATTCAAAAAGAACTCGAAATTATTGAACAGAAAAATTTCGTTTCATACTTTTTAATAAACTGGGACATTACGCAATTCGCAAGAGATCGCGGATACTACTACGTAGGACGTGGAAGCGGTGCGAACAGCGTCATTGCATACCTGCTTCGCATTACAGATGTAGACCCCATTGAACTGGATTTGTATTTCGAACGGTTCATTAATTTATACCGACAAAACCCTCCGGATTTCGACATTGATTTTTCGTGGACCGACCGAGAAGAAATTACGGAATACATTTTCGAACGCTTTCAGAATGTTGCGCTGCTTGGCGCTTACAACACGTTTCAATACAAAGCCGTGGTTCGTGAATTGGGAAAAGTATTCGGACTTCCCGTTGAAGAAATTGAATTGTTAAGCAGCGGGAAATTCAATCCGAATGCGCTCGACAAGAACCAGCAGAACGTCATGCGCTACGCTTCGTTCCTGCAAGATTTTCCGAATAGCTTAAGCATTCATTCGTGTGGAATTCTCATTTCGAATGAACCCATTCACAATTACACCGCAACTTTTCTTCCGCCCAAAGGACACCCGACGGTTATGTTCGACATGGTTGTGGCGGAAGACATTGGGCTTCACAAATTCGACATTCTTTCACAACGCGGTTTAGCGAAAATCAAAGAAGCGGTTCAGTTAGTGAAAGAAAGATATCCCCTTCGCGAAATCGATTTGCATCAGGTTGCTCCACTCAAGCAAGACGAGCGCATCAAAGATTTGCTTCGCAACGCAAAAGCCATCGGATGCTTCTATGTTGAATCTCCCGCTATGCGCATGCTGCTCACGAAACTTCAAGTAGACGATTACTTAGGATTGGTCGCAGCAAGTTCGGTCATTCGTCCGGGTGTGAGCAGCAGCGGCATGATGAAAGAATTCATTCATCGCCATCGCGATCCGAAAGCCCGCGAACGCGCGCATCCGCAACTGCTCGCGATAATGCCTGAAACTTACGGCGTCATGGTTTATCAAGAAGACGTTATTAAAGTTGGTCACTACTTCGGCGGACTCACCTTGGCTGAAGCCGATGTGTTGCGCAGAGGAATGAGTGGGAAGTTTCGTGGAAGAGAAGAGTTTGAACGAACCAAAGAATCGTTTTTCGAAAAAGCAATTTCGAAAGGAAATGCATTCAGCGACGTTGCAGAAATTTGGAGACAGGTGGAAAGCTTCGCTGGGTATGCTTTTGCGAAAGGACACAGCGCGAGCTATGCCGTTGAAAGTTATCAGAGCTTGTTTCTGAAGGCCTACTACCCCATTGAATACATGACGGCTACGCTGAATCATTTCGGTGGATTTTACGACACCGAAATTTATGTGCTCGAAGCCATGAAGCACGGTGCAAAAATTTCTGCGCCTTGCATTTGGGAAAGCGATGCAACGTGCGTCTTGCATGGCAAAGAAATTATTCTTGGATTCGGATTAGTAAAAAGTTTAGAGACAAACACCATCATTCGCATACTTAAGCTTCGTCAAAACGAAGGCATTCGAAGCATTGCGCAACTCATGGATCAAGCGCATGTTTCGGTTGAACAAATGAGTCTGCTCATTCGTATTGGTGCGTGTCGAAAATTCAATAAGCCTAAAAAAGATTTGTTGTGGGAAACACACTTCCACGGCAATCCAGATAAATCGGAGATGGGACCCTCGCTCTTCGAAGAACCGGAAAAGAATTTAACCCTTCCGAAATTTCAAGACGATTGGTTGGAAAGTGCTTTCGACGAAATGGAGCTCATTGGTTTTCCATTGTGTTCGCCCTTTGAATTGGCATCTGAAGAACTAACAGTTACTGAAGTAGCAGCGCAACTTCCCTTCCACATAAACAAAAAAATTTCCGCAGTAGGATATCTTGTGAATGTGAAGAAGACGCGAACGAGTAAAGGAGAACTCATGGGATTCGGAACCTTCTTAGACAAAGACCTTCAGTTCTTCGACACCGTGCACTTTCCGAACAGCTCTTCCTTCGGAAACTTCAGAGGACGCGGTATTTACAAAATCACAGGAACCGTGCTGGAAGAGTTCGGAGCCTATTCCATTGAGTGTACAGAACTCGAGAAAATCCCCTACAAAAAAGACCCGAGATACATTTAAAGAACTTCTATCAACCACAACATCTGAATAACTCCACCTTGCCATGAAAAAATTCTCGGGCAATTCTTTTCAAATTTGAACGTTACAATAAACACACAGATTCGAAAAATTATGGAGTCAGCTATTTTATTTCTTCAAGCACCTGCTGCTGCAAGTTCTGAAAAACTATCAATCACAGATTTAGTTCTAAAAGGTTGGTACATCTACATTCCGCTTTTAATCATGAGCGTGATCACCATTTACATCTTCGTTGAAAGGTGGTTAACTGTTGCGAAAGCAAACAAGGAAGAATCGAACTTCATGACGAACATTAAGCAATACATCAACCAAGGGAAATTAGATGCTGCAAAAAATCTTTGTGTAACAACCAACACTCCTGTTGCACGTATGATTGGAAAAGGAATTGCGCGCATTGGCAAACCGCTTGAAGACATTAAGAGCGCAGTTGAGAATTCTGGAAAACTAGAAATTTCTAATTTGGAAAAGAACACTTCCATCTTAGCAATCATTGCTTCTATTGCACCGATGTTCGGATTCTTAGGAACAGTTATCGGAGTAATTACCATCTTCCACGACATCTCGAATGTGGGTAAGATTGAAATCGGAGTCGTTTCTCAAGGTCTTTACATTAAAATGATTTCCTCTGCTGCCGGATTGGTTGTGGGTATGTTGGCTTACGTTGCATACAACACCTTGGTAACGCGCATTGGAAGATTGGTGAATACCATGGAATCTCACGCTGTAGAGTTTGTAGACATTCTTGACGAACCCATGAACTAATAGGAGGCACCATGAACTTCGGAAGAAAACACAAAGTACACATTGAGTCTGGCATGTCCACTCTCTCTGACATCATCTTCATGCTGCTTATCTTTTTCATTATCGCGAGCGCCGGTGCTGTGCAAGAATTGTCTGCACAAATCGACAAGCCTCAAGCGGGAAATGGAAAAGAGAATCCAGCAGGAATTTCTGTAACCATTACAAAAGATTTGGCATATAGTCTAAACGGCAGTCCGTCTGAAAAAACAATCATCCTTGATCAGCTTCAAGAACAATTAAATGCTTCTGAAGACAAGCGTGTATTATTGCGCGTTGACCGTTCTGTTCCTACTGGAGAAACCATTGAAATATTTTCGGCCATTCAAGGCATCGGAGGAACACCGTTTATTGCAACTGAAAAAGCAAACTAATGACCCAAGAAAAGAAAAATAAAATAATTGGAGCTGCAACAAGCGGAGGAGTTCACTTGCTTATTCTGCTCGTTGTTTTTCTTTTGCTTGCCTCTTCTCCCCCAATTGAATTAATAAAAGAGGAAGAACCCGGCGGTGGTGGTGGTGGAAATCCAATTGGTGAAGGAGAAGGTTCAGCAGAGGGAGAAGTTGGAGGGGCAATAGTGCCTGTTGAAATTGCTTTCGCGCCCATGCCTGAAAGTTACGTGGGTGCAGATATTTCCGCTCCTACCATCTCTGAAAGTAAGACTCCAGTTGAAAATCAGACCAAACCTTCAACCGACCACACACAAACCGCACAAACCAATCCGCAACCGTCTGCATTAGACAACATGCTAAATCAATTGAACGGTGGTGGTGGAAGCGACGCTAGTACTGGCGGTGGAGATGGTGGCACCGGCGGTGGCACCGGCGGAGGAGATGGTGGTGGAAACGGACCAGGATCAGGTAAATTCACCGGTACTGGTTTTGGAAATGGAACAAGTTGGTCACTGAAAGGACGAGGTAGTCTCGCTGGTCCGAGTACAAGCAAGAAACCAACACAAAGTGGAACTGTTGTGGTAAACATTACGGTAGACAAAAATGGAAATGTCACCAGCGCTAGTGTAAATCAAAAGGCAAGTAAGATACCTGCTCAAGATTACGGGTTGAATACTTCACTAGCTCTTGAAGCTGCTAAACGATGTAAATTCACTGTTTCTCCAAACAATTTACCTCAAACCGGAACGATAACAATTGTTTTAGACGTCAAGTAATCTCGTGACTTACGACGAAGCCGTAGCATATCTTTTTTCGCAGCTGCCTATGTTTCATCGCATAGGCGCTGCTGCTTACAAACCCGACATTGGCAACATCTCGCAGCTTTGTCAAGCACTCGGAAATCCGCATTTGAAATTTCCAGTCGTGCACATCGCAGGCTCAAACGGAAAAGGATCCACTTCTCACCTCACTGCATCCGTTTTAATGGAAGCAGGATACAAGGTTGGACTCTTCACATCTCCTCATCTCAAAGACTACCGAGAACGCATTCGCGTGAACGGAAAAAAAATTGACCCTTCCTTCGTTGCGAACTTCGTAGAACAATCGAAAGAATCGTGGAAAAGCATTGAGCCTTCCTTCTTCGAAATTACCACTGCCCTCGCCTTCCATTACTTCGCGCAGGAGCAGGTAGACATCGCAGTCATTGAAGTAGGCATGGGTGGAAGACTCGACAGCACGAACATAGTTCAACCCGTCGTGACAGCCATTACATCCATCAGTCTCGATCATACTCAGTTTCTTGGAGGTACACTCGAACTAATTGCGAAAGAAAAAGCAGGTATCATCAAAGAAAATATTCCAGTTGTTATAGGTGAAATTCCATCGGGAGCGCGACAAGAAATTATTGAAATAGCGAAACTGAAAAACGCACCGCTAACAATCAGCGCTTCCCTTCTTCCACCAAAATCTGCGCTCGAAGGAAGCTATCAACTTTTCAATGAAAAAACTTCCTTCGGAATTCTACTTCAACTTCAAAAATTGAATTGGAACATTTCGAATGAAAATATAACTGAAGGATTTCTTCGCGTGGTTGAAAACACGCATCTGATGGGACGTTGGCAGGTTCTTGCAACAGAACCACTAACAGTAGCAGAAGTAGCGCACAACGAAGAAGGAATTACTTTTTTGGTTGAAAAACTAAAAACACTTTCCTTCCATAAACTTCACATGGTAATTGGAATGGTGAACGACAAAGACCATTCACAAGTTCTTTCGCTTCTTCCGAAAGAAGCGGAATACTATTTCGTTCAAGCCGACATTCCTCGCGCTCTTCCAAAGGAAGAGCTTCAAGCAAAGGCTTTAGATTTTATGTTGAAGGGAAATTGCTACCCGAATGTTCATTCGGGTGTAGGAGCTGCGAATGCAGCTGCATCGAAAGACGATTTAATTGTAGTCACCGGCTCAATTTTCACCGTGGCTGAAATACTTCCGGAAGAAGATTAATCTGCGATAGTCGATTGAATGTGCGCTAAGCCAGCACGCATGAGCGGTGTCTTCCCGAATACTGCTTGAAACGTTTCTGCCGTCATTTCTTTCCAATCGTTTTTGGAAAGATTCAAGCGCTCAGACCCTGCAAAAAAACGAGGCTCGCTGTGTTGAATAGAGAAACGATTCCACGGGCAAACATCTTGGCAGACATCGCATCCAAACGCCCAGCCATCAAGCTTTTCCTTCCACTCACTTGGAACATTCTCTTTCAATTCAATGGTGAAATAAGAGATGCATTTACTTCCATCTACAACACGATCACCCACAATGGCACCGGTCGGACAAGCATCAATACACGCTGTGCATGTTCCGCAATGATCTGTTACAATGCCGTCAGCATCTAAATTCAAATCGAGAATTAATTCTGCTAAAAAGAAGAAAGAGCCTTTCTGTTTTGAAATCAAATTGCTATTCTTTCCAACCCATCCCAATCCAGATTTCGCGGCCCACGCTTTCTCTAGCACAGGAGCACTGTCCACGAAAACCCTTCCATTTACATCCCCTATTCGCTCGCGAATAAGATCCACAAACTGAAACAATTTGTCTTTCACCACAACATGGTAATCCTCTCCCCAAGCGTATTTTGAAATCTTAGGAAGATCTGAAGATTGAACTTCTTTCGGATAGTAATTGAACATAAGAGATACAACGCTCTTTGCACCAGGAACAAGTAATGTCGCATCAAGGCGTTTATCGAAGTGACCTTCCATGTAACGCATTTCTCCGTGCATGCTTTGCTTTAGCCACTGTTCTAGTCGCGGAGCTTCTTCCTCCAAAAATTCAGCCTTCGAAATCCCACAATGTGCAAAGCCCAATTGACTTGCAATTTCTTTGACTATTCGCGTATGTTCAGACTGGTTCAACACTAAAACAACTCCCCTGGCTTGTTGCGAATTTTCCCTAGATGCTTGTAGGTAAGATCAGTCAACTGTCTTCCACGCGGCGTTCGCGTAAGGAACCCTTCTTGAATTAAGAACGGCTCGTATACTTCCTCAATCGTTCCAGCATCTTCTCCAACTGCTGTCGCAACAGTTGTTAATCCAACTGGCCCTCCATTGAACTTATTCATAATGGTCATGAGGATTTTGTTGTCCATTTCATCGAGACCCAACGTGTCTACATTCAGGGCATTCAATGCCATTTGAGTGATGTTTATTTCAATGGTTCCATCGCCTTTAATCTGAGCGAAATCTCTAACACGACGAAGTAACGCATTCGCAATACGAGGCGTACCGCGACTTCTACGTGCTATTTCATAAGCCGCATCTGGTGTAATTGGAATTTTCAAAATAGCAGAGCTACGCTCTACAATGTCTGTTAATGTCTTCGAATCGTAATAAGAAAGTCTCGCGTTAATTCCGAAACGTGCGCGCAATGGAGCGGTCAGCAATCCACTTCGAGTGGTGGCTCCAACAAGCGTAAACGGATTCAAATTAATTTGAACCGAACGTGCATTCGGTCCTGTATCAATTACTAAGTCTATGCAAAAATCTTCCATAGCGCTGTAGAGATATTCTTCTACAACAGGACTAAGTCGGTGAATTTCATCAATGAATAAAACGTCGTTCGCCTCTAGGTTGGTGAGCAATCCTGCTAAATCGGCAGGCTTGTCTAACACAGGACCAGAGGTCGTCTTAATACCCACTCCCATCTCCAAGGAAACAATGTAGGCCAAGGTAGTTTTCCCCAAACCCGGAGGTCCGTGAAGCAACACGTGATCCAATGACTCACCGCGCAACTTAGCCGCTTGAACGAAAATCTGAAGGTTCTCCAGCACTTGTCTCTGCCCTGTAAAATCTTCAAACGATTTGGGTCTCAAGACACGCTCTAAATCTTTATCGGTTGTTCCTTCCGCCTCGTCTCTTATATCGAAATCTTCACTCATAAAATTCTAATTAGATTTCATTATCCTTTTTCCAAATTCATCAAGGTGAAACAATTCAGCCCAGCCGTATGGATTAAAACTCAATCGCACCACAAAGTTGGGTGAAGTTAAGCGTTGATCTATTGAATTGTTGTTCTTGAGCATAATTCTATAGCCGAAACCAGCACCTACTTCAAACAAGTTTGCAATGTCGTAACTGAAACTCATGGCGGGCTCATACAAAACAAAGCTACCTTCATTTAGTTTGATACGATTACCATCAAAATCTGAATACTTCAGAAAACTCTTTCCAAATCCCAATTGAATCGGTAGTGTTCCTTTCCAATGACCCTTTTTAAAGAAATCTAACTCCGCATAAGGCCCGAAATATCGCAATTCAAACTCGCTCAATTTCGAGTAGCCATCTACATTTACGGTTTTATAAACCCCATTCGACAACCAATTGTAGCCAAAACCCAGCACTAAAGTTTCATTGAATTCGGCACCCGCTTTCAACGCTTGGGTATTGAAGGTTCGCCCTCCTACAAAGGTTCCCCAAGTATCCCACTTGGCTGTTACTGAAGGCTTACCTTCAAACACCCCCTTAAATGAATCACGAAGATTCACAGGTTGCGCCTGTGTGAATAGCGCTACGGCACAAAAGAGTATAGCAAAAAAAATCCGCATCGTTCTAAGATACGGATTTTTAGTCTTATTGAAGTCGTTCATTAATGAGCGTGTTCTCCAGGTTTCATTGGAACAACCTGAGGAACGAAATCCTCTTCGTGTTCTGGATTAGAATAATCGTAAGCCCAACGGTGAACTTCAGGAAGTGCACCTGGCCAGTTTCCGTGAACGTGTTGAACTGGAGTCGTCCATTCCAACGTGTTCGACTGCCAAGGGTTTTGAGAAGCCTTCTGTCCGTAGAAAATACTGTGGAAGAAGTTCACCAAGAATAAGATTTGAGCCGCGCCACCCACGATAGCGAAAATACTGATATATGGATTCAAATCCATAACCCAATCTAAGAATTCAAATTCAGAGAAGCTGTAGTAACGACGGGGTGCCCCTGCCATACCAATGAAGTGCATTGGGAAGAATACTCCGAATCCGCAAACCAAGGTTAACCAGAAGTGAGCGTATCCCAATTTCGTATTCAACATTCTTCCGTACATCTTAGGGAACCAGTGGTAAACACCGGCCAACATACCGAAGATTGCAGACATACCCATTACAATGTGGAAGTGGGCTACAACGAAGTAGGTATCGTGAACGTTCACATCTAACGCTGAGTCAGCTAAGATGATACCGGTTAGACCACCTGTAACGAATGTACTTACCAAACCAACACTGAACAACATTGCTGGAGTGAAACGTACGTTTCCTTGCCACAACGTGGTAATGTAGTTGAAGGCTTTAACCGCTGAAGGAATAGCAATCAACAAGGTAGTAAATACGAATACAGATCCTAGGAATGGGTTCATACCTGTGATGTACATGTGGTGACCCCAAACAATGAACGATAAGAATCCGATTGCCAAGATAGAACCAATCATTGCCTTGTATCCGAAGATTGGCTTTCTTGAGTTGGTAGAAATAACTTCTGAAGAAATACCTAATGCCGGCAACAATACGATGTATACCTCTGGGTGTCCTAGGAACCAGAATAAGTGTTGGAACAACAACGGTGATCCACCTGTAACGTCTAATGCTTCACCTTGAATGTAGATGTCAGACAAGTAGAACGCTGTACCCATACTTCTGTCCATCAAAAGAAGAACAACCGCAGAAACCAATACAGGGAAAGAAAGAATGCCTAAGATAGCAGTAACGAATAAAGCCCATACTGTAAGAGGAAGACGAGTCATCTTCATTCCTTTTGTACGAAGGTTAATAATGGTTACCACGTAGTTCAAACCACCTAAAAGTGAAGACGCTACGAACAATACCATAGAGATTAACCAGAGAGTCATTCCCATTCCTGATCCAGGCATTGCTTGTGGCAATGCAGAAAGTGGTGGGTAGATTGTCCATCCGCCTGAAGCCGCTCCGCCTTCTACAAACAATGAAGCCAACATGATAACGCTAGAAACAGCGAAGAACCAGTAAGACAACATGTTCAAGAAACCTGAAGCCATATCACGTGCTCCAATTTGAAGTGGAATAAGTAGGTTCGCAAACGTTCCTGATAATCCTCCAGTTAATACGAAGAATACCATGATTGTTCCGTGAATCGTTACCATAGCTAGGTAAGCGTTACGGTCTAAGATTCCATCTGGTGCCCACTTGTCACCAAGAAATGCATTTAAAATCTGAAACTTCTCTCCTGGCCATCCCAATTGAAGACGGAAGAAGATCGATAACATAACAGCCACGATTCCCATTACAATTGCTGTAATTAAGAATTGCTTCGAAATCATTTTGTGGTCCATAGAGAACACATACTTCGAAATGAAGCTCTCTTTGTGGTGGTGATGACCGTGGTCTTGTGCGTGCATATTGTCAGTTGCTTCCATGATTATCTCTTATTTATTTGCCGCCCATTGCTGTGGCTACAGTGTCTTTTTTAGGTTCGTTTGCCAATGTTGTATCAGCTGCTTCTTTCATTTCAGGAGCTTTGAACATTTTTTGTTTTGCAACCCAAGCGTTGTAATCAGCTTCGCTTTCAACAACTACTTTCATTTGCATATTGAAGTGCGCTGCACCACAAACTTTGTTACATAGTAGAATGTAATTAAAACCGTCATTGCCGGTTATCTTACGCATCTCTTCTGTGGTTACAGTAGGAGTCATTTTCATGCGCGTTGCAACACCTGGAACAGAATTCATTTGAGATCTGAAGTGAGGCATGTATGCAGAGTGAATTACATCTTGTGAACGGAAAATTATTTCAATCTCCTTGTTCACAGGAATGTGCATTTCACCCTTCACCAAACGGTCATCGTTACCAGCTTCCCATGTGCTCAACCCGTTCACGCTGTTTTCATCTAAGTCAGAGATACGCTGCTTGTGACGCTTCAAACGACTTACTTTGTCTTCCAATGTTGCTACATAACTTTCAGGAAGTAATGGCATCATTTTGTTCTCTTCCAATTGGTGCTCAACGTTTTCAATTTGGGCGTCCAACTCGTCCATCTTCGCACGAATTCCCTCTGGCGTAACAAGTCCTAATGGATTTGAAGTACTTATTAAATTATAACTTACTGAACCGAAAGTTTTGTTTTCCCCTGGATATCTTGCAGTCCAATCGAACTGCCTACTGTACAATTCAATCTGAATCGCATCAGCCGAAGCTGGCCCCGTAATTTTGTTCCAAGTAATCAATCCATAAACAATAACGAATGCTAATAACACACCTGGAACTAAAGTCCAAACCATTTCCAAACGATTGTCGTGAGCAAAAAACTTCGCTTTTCTTCCTTTTTTGAACTGATACTTCCAAGCAAAAAAGAAAAGGAAAAAATTAACAATGAAAAAAGACACCGTTACCATCCAAATATTGACGTTCATTAATGCGTCTACATCTGCGCCATGCTCAGAGGCAGCCACAGGAAGGTAGTCACCGTAGCGCACATATAGAAAGACAACTCCAATGAAAAATAAAAACATCCAAACCAACATTAGGTTGGCGTTCAATTTATTGTCGGCCGCAGAGATCTCCTCCTCCTTGTTCTTTCTTAACGAACGGCTCAATTCATATACTTTTGTTAATTGCGCTATGGCAATAATTGCAAGTATTATAACTAAAAGAATTAGTAGTTTCATTTTGACTATCTTTTTTTCTTAGATTCGATTAAATATGATGATTTTCGCTTTCTTGTAGGAAAGGATGGTTCTTTGGAATAAGAGGAGCCTTCGTTAATGTGGTCAATACCACACGTAAGAAGAGACCTAAAAATCCAAGTAACATTCCGATCTCAAACCACCATCCGAAATTTACATGGTGTCCTTCACCAAATCCCCACAACAAATGCCCGTGAATGGTTCCAGGAATAACCGCTAAATATAAATCTGCAAAGTGTCCAATAAGAATAATAATCCCTACTCTCCACAAGTACTTGGTATTTCGCTTAGCATCACGTGCCAACAAAGTGTAGAACGGTATTACAAAATTCACAGCAAAGATTGTCCACATCAAGATCATGTAATGTTCGTAACGCTCTTTGAAATATGTGATTTCCTCTGGGATGTTTGAATACCAAATCAACATATACTGACAGAACCACAAGTAGCTCCACAACATTGAAATAGCAAACATCCACTTACCCAAATCATGAATATGTGACTGATTCATCATCGCATAATAACCTTTGTTGCGCAACCAAATCAAAATTAGAGTTGCCATAGTCATTGCAGTCACCCACATTCCAGAAAAAATATACCATCCGTACATTGTGCTATACCAGTGTGTGTCAATAGACATCAACCAATCCCAAGCCAAGGTAGAAGAGAACACAGCAAACAACACTAAGAAGGTTGCACCTTTCTTGTACATCTTAAAGTGAATCTCAGTTCCTCCTACGGCATCTTCTTGAATAGACCACTTCCGGAAATAACGTGAAAATCCGATGAACACTGCACCGTATATCAAAACACGTAACCAGAAGAACCAAGGTGTGAAGTAAGCTTGCTTACCAGCGATTATTTCATCATAATTCTCACTTGCAGGATCGTAAACCGAAGAGTCCATCCAATGGTACAAGTGATGACCGTGGAACTGACCCACCAACAGAACCAAAACTATAACAGCCAGTCCGTATGGAATGTAAGAGAATATCGCTTCAAACAATCGCTTCAACAAGGCTGACCAAGCTACCTCGGCTGCGTATTGTAACGAATAGAAGAAAAGAACTCCCAATGCTATTGCAAAGAAGAAGAATCCGCTAATCAATAACATCGCCCACCAATATTGGTGATGATCTGTTTTATCAGCAAACCATCCTAGTAAAGCCGAAACTCCACCAATGGCCATCAATGCCGTCGTCCACAATTTAGTTTGTGACGGAAATTGGAATTGTAATTTATCCTGTGACATACGTTATTCCTTCTAGTTCTTATTTGTTTGTTGAATCTGCTGCTGCTTCCGCAGAGGCAACCTTTAACATTCCCTTCGCATCAAATTCTGGAGAAGCATTGCCTTGTTGAAGACACTTCACCCACTCCAAAATCTGCCAACGCTCTTTTTGATTCAATTGAGAAGCATGTGATCCCATCAATCCCTTTCCGTATTGAAGAGTGTGGTACATCTTCCCTTCTTCTAATTCCTTCAACTTTGTTGCGTAATCAGGAATACCAGCTATTAATCCATTTTTAGAAATGGCTCCGTCTCCGTGACCTTCTTTACCATGACAATGTTGACAGAAAATCATGTATAAACGCTTTCCTTCTTCAATGTTCACCTTACTAGCCAAAAGAGGTGAATGTATTTCACGCGCAGCTCTTGAATAGCCCGTTGTGTCATTTGGCAATGCATATGGCATTCCATACATTGCGTCTTCTCCCGCATAGGCAATACTACCTTTTGCTGGAACACGCGACAACACAGCTTGAACTCCCGCTTCGTCCTTCTGACTCTGCGTCCAATCCATGTGTTTGTTTGATCCGTAATCTACGTATGCTTCCAAAGCTGGAGAGCGGTACATATCTGGCATGTATTCCACACCAGGTGAATTCGTGTCTACACCACAAGAAGCAAATGCAATTGCTACTGTGATAGCCGAAAATGTGTTTAATAGGGGACGCTTCATCTTAACAGTCCTTTATGCTTAATTCAAAAACTTCAGTTGCACGTATTTTTTCCTCCAAATCAGTTACCGAGAATGCGTGATTATCTTCAGTAACAATTTCCATTACAAACTTATCGTCTGTAGTTCTTGGATCAGGATTAGATGCTGGCATTCCAGGAAGTGTTCCGTTGCGCAACAAGTATGTCAATGCCATACCGTGAGCCGCACAGAATACCGAAAATTCAAAAATTACAGGAACAAACGCCGGAGCATTTTCGATCCATGTGAAGCTTGGTTTTCCACCGATGTTCATAGGCCAATCGTGAATCATGAAGTACCATGTCCCTAAAATTGCCAATAATGTTCCGGTTGTTGCATACATAAACGATGCAATTGCTAAGCGCGTGCGCTTAACTCCAATGATAGGATCTAATCCGTGCACAGGGAAAGGAGAAAACACATCTTTCACCTGTATTCCTTGCTTTACCAACGCCGTAGCTGCATCAAGCAACTTCTGGTCGTCGTCGTACATCACGTGAAATACTTTATTTGCCATTGCCTTAATCGTTCAGTTTTTAATGTTTGTCTGAGTTCTTGTAGCTTTCGCCAGAAACTTTTAAGATTGTCTTCAATTCATTCAAAGCCAATACAGGGAAGTAACGTGCGAACAATAAGAACAAGGTGAAGAATATTCCGATTGTTCCAACGAACATTCCGATATCTGTAACACTTGGGTGGAACTCACCCCATGCTCCTGGCGTGTAGTCACGGTGAATAGAAGTCACGATGATTACAAAACGCTCGAACCACATACCAATGTTCACGACAATTGACAACAAGAAAGTTGCTGTTAAACTTGTTCTAATCTTCTTGAACCAAAACAATTGCGGAGAGATTACATTACATGTCATCATCATCCAATATGCCCAACTGTATGGACCAGAGAAACGGTTGATGAACGCGTATGATTCATATTCAACACCACTGTACCAAGAGATGAATAACTCTGTCAAGTAAGCCACACCTACAATAGATCCGGTTACAATGATTACAATGTTCATGTACTCAATGTGAGCCATGTTAATGTATGCTTCAAGACGCATGGTCTTTCTCATGATCAACAACAGAGTCAATACCATTGCGAATCCTGAGAATACCGCTCCAGATACGAAATATGGAGGGAAGATGGTTGCGTGCCATCCTGGGATGATCGATGTCGCGAAGTCCATTGATACAATTGAGTGAACCGAGAATACAAGTGGGGTAGCAATACCTGCAAGAACCAAAGATACTTCTTCGAAACGCGTCCAGTGCTTTGCACGTCCAGACCATCCGAAAGCAAGAATTCCATATATCTTCTTAGCACGTGGCTTAACCATGCGATCACGAATGGTCGCGAAATCAGGAATCAAACCGATGTACCAGAACACCAACGACACAGAGAAATAAGTAGAGATCGCAAATACGTCCCACATCAACGCTGAATTGAAGTTCGGCCAAAGAGAACCGAATTGGTTTGGCAATGGTAAAGTCCAGTATGCTTGCCATACACGTCCCATGTGAAACACAGGGAAGAGAGCAGCCATAATTACCGCGAAGATTGTCATTGCCTCAGCAGAACGGTTAATCGCCATTCTCCAACGTTGACGGAAAAGTAACAATACCGCAGAAATCAACGTTCCTGCGTGACCAATACCAACCCACCATACGAAGTTGGTGATATCCCATGACCAACCAACGGTCTTGTTCAATCCCCACGCTCCAATACCGGTACCAACAAGGTACATAATTGAGGCTATACCATATAATGCAATGATTGCAGCAATGGTAATAGCAATTTTCCACTGACGTGGAGCTTTGCCTTCAATTGGACCAACAACATCATTTGTGATATCATGGTAAGTCTTGTGTCCAAGAATAAGGGGTTTGCGAATAGCTGCTTCTTTTATCATGGCTTATGCTTCAGTTTCTTCAATGTTTCTAACTTTTGTCATGTAGAAGATGTTAGGTTGAATACCTACTTCTTCCAAAGAATGGTAAGAACGGTTGTTCTTAGAACGTCCTGTATTCTCTGAATTTGAATCGTTCAAATCGCCGAATACAATTGCGTGTGTAGGACAAGCCTCAGCACATGCTGTAACTATTGATCCGTCCTGAACAGGAGTACCGTCTTTCTTCGCCACCAATTTACCCGCCTGGATACGCTGTTGACACATGCTACATTTCTCCATAACACCACGCGTGCGAACAGTAACATCTGGATTCAATACCCAACGAAGACTTTCATCTTGTGATGGGTTGAAGTTCGCAAACTTATCGTTTGTCACGTAGTTGAACCAGTTGAAGCGACGAACTTTATATGGACAGTTATTTGCGCAGTAACGAGTACCGATGCAACGGTTGTAAGCCATATTATTCAAACCTTCATTACTGTGTGTAGTTGCGGCAACTGGACAAACAGTCTCACAAGGAGCGTGATTACAGTGCTGACACATCATTGGCATGTGAACAGTGCGTGGATTCTCTTCTGGATTCTCCATCTCGCGGTAAGCACCAATTGCACCCTTACCCGTAGCCTCTTTCGTTTTCTCTAAAGTCTCTGCTAAATCTATTGGTTGGTACTCTGAAGAGAAGTAACGGTCAATACGCATCCAATGCATATCGCGGTGACGACGAACTTCATCTTTACCTACAACTGGAACGTTATTTTCAGTGTGACAAGCTGTGATACAAGATCCACAACCGATACAAGAAGACAAGTCAATGGTCATTCCCCAACGGTGACCTGCACCTTCTACTGGGTGATCTCTATACAAATCAAATTCTCTCACCGGCTTGCGGTCTGCAGGATTGATCTTGCCATCTCCGTTCACATCTTCGTG
Organism: Chryseobacterium gleum; assembly: GCA_945881835.1. Lineage (GTDB taxonomy): Bacteria > Bacteroidota > Bacteroidia > Flavobacteriales_D > Sanyastnellaceae > CAIZGX01. Next base: position 52,861 of record CAMCVP010000005.1, read on the forward strand.
CACAGGCAATGTTGGAACCATATTCCAAGAAGCAGTTCCTTTCTCAGCTTCTTTCTCAGCTAAGAATTTAGCAAGAACTGTTTCTTTCACAACTGAATCACGACCCATTACTGTGTTGTGCAATTGTGTTGATGCCAATGCGTATGTTTCTTCAGTCACCTCTATAGAAGCAACTCCGATGAACTGACGTGTTGTAGAAGTCGAAACAAATTGGAAAGCATTCTGACCAATAGTCTTAGGCGTTCCGTTCTCATTCATTTCATATTCACCGTTGGCTGCTGTTTGATAAGCCGCCTTACCGATTTTCTCGTTGTTCGCACCGCGACCGTAACCCAAAGCAATTCCTATTGTTCCTGGCTTTTGACCTGGAGTCGGACAAACTGGAAGAGTTACTGTTTTTCCGTTGATGGTTACTTTAACTACAGAAGCAGGCTCATCTTGAGCAATGTATGAATTTAAGTTCAAACGCTTAACATCTGTAGGTGACATGGTCACGTAGTTGTCCCAAGTTACCTTGGTGATTGGGTCTGGAGTCTCTTGAAGAACAGGGTTGTTAGCGTAGTCACCAGCACCCATTGTTACTTTTTGATAGAAGCTAACCTCCCACTCACCTGTTGCCATTGAACTGGCGTTCGACAATGCCGATGCTAAGTCATAAGTAACAGGAGATGCTGCAATCACAGGAGCAGCTATTGCTGCAGATGCAACAACAACTGGAGCGGTTGATGTAATTGAATCTACAACAGGAGCACCTGTCGCTGCAATCGGAACAATTACTGGTGCGTTCTCTGCAACCGGCAATGAAACGTTGTGAGTAGTTCCGTTGTGAATGCTCATGTTGAACAAGTCTGAAGTCAAACCTGCATGAGTTCCTTTGATATAATCGTAATAAGATGTTGAATTACCAGACCAACGCAACAAACTCTCTTGTGCAGAGCGTGTGTTGTAAAGAGGGGTAATTGTTGGTTGAACGAAATCAATACGTCCAGCCATTGGCTCTAAATCGTTCCAAGACTCCAAATAATGGTGATCAGGTGCGTTGTATGTTGCTGTAGCAGATGTCTCATCGGCATAACCGTTGAAACTCACTACTGTTGCAACTTTACCCATAGCCGCTTTGAAACCAGCAGCATCGGCATAAGCATATCCAGGATTTGCTCCGTAAACGATTAACGCACCAACTTGACCGTTGTTCATTTCAGCCACTAAACGATCCATTGCTGCATCGTCTCCTTGGTAGAAATTAACTGGCTTATCTGCGTTTAATGTCGAACCGTAGTTTTTCAATTCGTTGTTGATCGCACAAACAATAGATTGAACATCTACGTTGTTGCTTCCTGCAACAACGATGCTCTCACCTGCATTAGCTTTCAGCTCTTCTGCAATGCGAGCAATGCGTGAAGAATCTACTCCAGCAACCTCGGCGTTTCCACCTTTGATTGCATTGTATAATGCTGCAACAACAGCACCCTCTTGTGAAGGCTTGATTGGAATACGAACGTCAGCGTTTGACCCTGTCAAAGACATAGTAGCCTCGAACTGATAATGCTTGCTCATCCACTCACCTTCTGGGCGACGGGTAGAAGCATAGTCACCCTGGAACAAATTCGAAGACATCCATGTGCCCAAGAAATCAGCTCCAACAGAAACAATTGTTTTCGCTTTAGAGAAGTCCATAGAAGGAATTACTTCCTTACCTAAAACATTCTTGTGAGCTAGACGAATACCTTGATATGAAATAGCGTCCCACTGAATATGCTGAACCTTTCCAGTATATTTAGCAGAGAACTCAGCGATTGCGCGCTTAGCACTTGGACTAATTACAGTGTTTGATAAGATTCGGATTGAAGGAGCGGCAGCTAATGCAGAAGAGACCTCCGCATCTAATGTGCCCCAATCGCTGGAAGCTCCAGCCTTCATTGGCCCTTGAAGACGAGCGCTATCATAAAGACCCAATACTGAAGCATTGATTCGAGATGAAACAGCACCGCCACCGATTCCGTGTTCCTTATTTCCCTTAATGAAAATTGGACGACCTTCGCGTGTTTTAACGAACAAGTTGGCATACTCATTTCCGTCAAAGAAAGTAGATGCATAATAGTTCGCAATACCCGGAGTAATTTCCTCTGGCTTTACTACGTAAGGAATACTCTTAACTACAGGAGTTTCACAAGCAGCAAGCGTTGCAGCAGCTACGCTGAATCCCATGAACTTCAAGAAGTCACGACGTCCAGTGTTACTTTCTGCAAGCTTATCATTGCCTAAAAAGCTTTCAACGCTTTCCGACTTTGCAAACTCTGTTGACATGCTCTCTTGGAAAGAAGAAGTGTTTTCCAACTCTTCCATTCCTGTCCAGTATTTTTTATTCATACCCATGATATTCAGGTCCAATCAATATTAATAGTGACATTTTCCACATTCCCATCCGCCCATTCCTTTTACGGAAATTTCTGGACGCAATGTATCTAACTTTTCCCCCAACTTCATTCCGTCTATGTTATCTTGAAGCAATGCACGCAAGGTGCGCTTTCCTGCCTCTGTAGATTTGAAACGCTCGTGCATTTCTTCATAGTAACCGCTTGAAGACAAGTCAATTTTCTTCTCTTTGTGACATTCAATACACCATCCCATTGTAAGGGTTGGCTTCGTCAACTTAACCAATCCTTCTACATCTTCTTGAAGGTTAATTTCTTCAGTGGTAGCTTGACGTCCAGTTGTATATGTTTGAACAGGACCGTGACATTGCTTACAATCAATCTTACCTACAGTAACGTGCTGACTGTGGTTGAAGTAAACGTGGTCAGGTAAGTTGTGTACCTTGTTCCAAACGATCGGCTTCTGATCGTAATTCGCAATGTATTGCTTTGTTATCGTGTCGAAACCTATTGCAGCATAAATCTTAGCAATTTCTTTCGATCCAGTGATTGGTCCTTTGTTGATACCCTTGTGACAGTTCATACAAACGTTGACTGACGGAATGCTTGCGTGCTTTGACTTACCCGCACTACTGTGACAATATTGACAATCGATTTCGTTTTTACAAACGTGACTTGCGTGTGAGAACCAAATAGGCTGCTCTGGATTGTAGCCTTCATAAACACCAATGTCCATTAATGTTCCGTAACCAACAACAACAAAGTAACAAACCAAGAAAACTCCGATGATTCCAACGAAACCTTTGTTATTCCACATCCAAACTTTAGTAGATGCCCAGTAGCCTTTGTGCTCTTCTTCTTCTGTTACGTCGCCTTCAGTATTAGCAGCTTTCAATGAGCGTGAAATGTTTGCAGCAGAAACACCAACGATTGCTAGAATTAATCCAATGATGATAATCCAGATTACTCCACCACCTCCATTGGCTTCTTCTTCTAGTGCCTTCATCTTAGCCATGTCCTCAACAGTGATGCAGTTCGGACCTTCATCCTTCTTTGCACCTGCAGCGCCACCGCCCGACTTTACATAAGTTAAGATATGATTAATATCTTCTTTAGAGACTGCCTGAGCAGCCATCCAACCGTAAGTTCCGACATACTTGTCAACCAATCCCTTCACATACGCATCGCCAGAAGCGGCAGCTGCTTGTGGGTTTTGAATCCATTTGACAATCATCTCGTCCTTACCCGCCCAACGATCTGAAATACCTTTCAAACCTGGCGCAGCCAAGATTTCATCTGTTATTTTGTGACACGACGCACAATTGGCGTTGAAAAGCTCGGCACCCTTTATTGGGTCCCCACCTTCGTGAATGTTAGCAGCGTATGACGCTGAAAACAAGGATAGGTTTACAATCGATAATAACGCTAATCCTTTTAAACTCGCTAGAAGTCGCTTCATTCTTGGTTTTTTTACAAAAATCCTTATTTAATGCGTCGCAAATTTACTTCACGAGGTTTATCACAGAAATGTCATTTACATCTATTTCTCAATTTATACCTATTCTAAATAAGCGGTTGAAAGATTTAGTCTCTTACTCGATTGATTCATCGCTATTTAAGTTTTGTAGTTCAACACACACCACCTACTTTTGTTGAGAAAAGTATTTCGTCATGCTGAAACAACTCGCATTTGTGTTTGTCCTTCTTCCAATTCTCGCTTTTAGGCAATCCATCCCATCAAAAACCGTTGAATCCAATGGTCGAATTGTTGCAGACAGCCTTGGTCACGGGGTAGTCACTTTCGTTGCATCACAGAGTATACTCGCGCTCGAGAAGAATTCGAGAGGATTAAACAACTTACAAGGTTACCGCATTCAAATTTTCTTCGGGCCACTCGATCAGGCAAAAGCAAAACGTCAAGAGTACATGGGAAAAGGACTCATTCACCAAGCCTACCTTGAACAAAATGTTCCCGACTTCAGCCTGCGCATTGGCGACTTCCTTACAGAAAGTGAGGCAAGACAAGAATTGAAAAATCTGCGTCCAATCTATCCCAACGCCTTTCTGGTCAAAGGACACATCGAACCTCCAAATTTGAACTATTACATCAACGCAATTAAAGAACCTGAAAATTAATCTCACCCGTTGAGAAACATCAGTCTTCGAATTGCCTTTGCTCATGTGTTTTTCTTTCCTCATCATTCGTAACTTCGCCGCATGCCTATTTACCATACACTCGGAAAAATCCCCCCAAAACGTCACACAACGTTTTATAAGGAATCTGGCGAATTGCATTACGAACAGCTATTCGGTACAGAAGGATTCAGTGGCACGTCTTCGTTGCTATATCACCTGCACAGACCCACTCAAATAAAAAGCATTAGCGAGCCTGTTGATGTATCTCCGCAAGCAGCGGTTGTTCACAACATAGAACCACGCATGCTAAGCGGATTCAACGTTGCACCTCAAGACGATTTTCTTGAAAGCCGCAAAGTGCTATTGTTCAACAATGACTTGCATATTTCTGTTGCAGCACCACGAAAAAGTTTAACAGAATATTTCTACAAAAACGCCGACGCTGATGAAGTTATTTTCATTCATCGCGGTTCAGGAAAATTAAGAACCTTACTTGGAAATATTCCTTTTGAATACGGCGACTACCTCGTTATTCCTAGGGGAATGATCTATCAAATCGAATTCGAAAGCGAAGACAATCGCTTGTTTATTGTGGAAAGTTTCTCGCCTATTGTTACACCAAAACGCTACAGAAATCAATTCGGTCAATTACTCGAGCATGCACCATTCTGTGAACGCGATATCAAGCGTCCTTCAGAAATTGAAACACACGACGAAAAAGGAGATTTCACGGTAAAAATTAGAAAGGAAAATCACATGCACACCTTGGTGTATGCCTCGCATCCTTTCGATGTTGCAGGATGGGACGGATATAACTATCCTTACGCATTCTCGATTCACAACTTCGAACCGATAACCGGACGCATTCACCAGCCACCTCCGGTTCATCAAACATTCGAAGGACACAACTTCGTAATCTGCTCTTTCGTCCCGAGATTATACGATTATCATCCAGACTCTATTCCCTCTCCATACAACCACAGTAACATCGATTCTGACGAAGTACTGTATTATGTAGACGGAGATTTCATGAGTCGCAATCACATTGAAAAAGGATTCATTTCCCTGCACCCAGGAGGTATTCCCCACGGTCCACACCCTGGCGCTTACGAAAGAAGCATTGGTCAAAAAGAAACGCAAGAACTTGCAGTTATGATTGACCCTTTCAGACCGCTTCGTATTACCGAAGCAGCCCTTCAAATTAACGATCCAAATTATATTAAAAGCTGGTTATAATGAATGTTTACGACGCAGGTTCAGAAATAGAAAAAATATTTGCTGACGCACAAGATTTCCTACCCCTATTAGGTACCGACTACGTTGAATTGTATGTTGGAAATGCAAAACAATCCGCGCACTATTACATGAGCGCTTGGGGATACAAGCCCCTTGCTTATCGCGGTCTTGAAACCGGATCGAAAGATGCCGTTTCGTATGTTCTTCAACAAGATAAAATTCGTTTAATATTAACCACAGCGCTTGGTCCTGGTGGTCCAATAAACGAGCACGTTAATCAACACGGAGATGGCGTTAAAGTCATTGCCTTAATGGTTGAAGATGCAACGAAAGCGTGGGAAGAAACAACGGAACGCGGAGGTGTAACATGCCTTGATCCGATTCGTTTGAACGATGAAAACGGAGAGGTTATCTTAAGCGGAATACGCACCTACGGTGAAACCTTTCACTACTTCGTAGAGCGCAAAAATTACAACGGTGTTTTCATGCCTGGTTATGTGAAGTGGGAACCGAAATTCCAACCGAAAGATGTTGGGTTGAAGTACATCGATCACATGGTGGGAAATGTAGGTTGGAATGAAATGAATCAGTGGGTAGAGTTCTACGCGAAAGTGATGGGATTCACGCAGCTGGTAAGCTTCGACGACAAGGATATTTCTACTGAATACACTGCCTTAATGAGTAAGGTAATGTCGAACGGAAACGGTCGCGTGAAATTCCCAATTAACGAACCTGCAGAAGGAAGAAAGAAAAGTCAAATTGAAGAATACATTCAATTCTACAATGGCGCAGGCGTGCAGCACATTGCAGTTGCTACCAACAACATTATTGAAACAGTAACCGCTCTAAAAAATAACGGTGTTGAATTCCTTACCGTTCCTAACACTTATTACGAAACCGTTTTAGATCGTGTTGGAAAAATTGATGAAGACCTCGCTCCGCTTCAGGAACTTGGAATCTTAATCGATCGCGACGACGAAGGATACTTGCTTCAAATTTTCACGAAGCCTGTGCTCGACAGACCAACCATGTTCTTCGAAATCATTCAAAGAAAGGGTGCGCAGTCTTTCGGAAAAGGAAACTTCAAAGCGCTTTTCGAATCCATCGAACGTGAACAAGAAAGACGCGGAACACTTTAAGTCGTGAAGCTATCGCTCTTCATTGCTAGACGCTACTTGTTCGCGAAAAAATCGCGAAACATAATAAATGCCATATCGCTCATCTCCATGAGCGTTGTGGCATTTGTTGCTTGTGCAATGATTCTTGTTATGAGCGCCTTCAATGGATTAGAGCTACTTATCGAAGACCTCTTTTCGAGCTTCGATGCGCCCATTACCGTGGTTGCCAAACAAGGAATTCAAATCGAAGAAAAAACCATTCCCTTCGAAAAAATTCAAAACCTTGAAGGCGTAACAGTAATCGGAAAAGTCATTGAAAACGATGCTTGGTTGCAGTACAACAATTCCAACACTGTCGCAACAATCAAAGGCATTGAACCGCATTATGTAAAAACACTTCCTACCGATAGCATGGTGTATGCAGGTGAATTTTTGTTGGAAAGAGATTCAGCGAATTTTGCTGTGGTTGGATTAGGTGTTCGCGGAGAACTTCAATTCCCCTCTTCCCTGCAACCACCCGTTATTCTGAACATTAAAACCCCTGTTGCCGGAAGAAGACTTTCCACCAACAGAGAAAACGCGTTCAACGAAACGAACCTAAATGTTACAGGTATTTTCACGGCTAACGCCGAACTCGACAAAAAGTATATCTTCCTTCCTTTCCGCTTGGCGCGCGAGTTGTATGAAATGGATTCCACTTTTACATCTTTGGAAATTCAAACTTCACCCAACACGGATTTACCGGAATTGAAAGAAAAATTACAAGCGCTTCTTCCAGATCTTAATGTACAAACAAGAGAAGACAAAAACGCATTGGTATACAAAACCAATGAGAGCGAGAAGTGGGCCACTTACCTCATTTTAGTTTTCATTTTGATCATTGCCAGCTTCAACATTTTGGCATCCCTTACGCTGCTCATTATTGAAAAGAAAAAAGACATTCACGTCATGTACAGCATGGGAGCCACCAAAGCAACCATTCGTAATATTTTCATTTTGGAAGGTGTGTTCATTAATCTAACCGGTGCAATCATAGGAACTGCTGTTGGAATCACCCTTACCTATCTTCAACAAACCGTTGGTTTGGTGCGCATGCAAGGTGCGGTAGTTGAATTCTATCCAGTTCACATCATTCCTTCTTCGGTTGCATTGATTTTTGTAACGGTCTGCACCATTGGAAGCCTCTTCTGCATTGCCTTCGTACCGGCATTGTTGAATAAATTTCAATACAACAAATCGCAAGATTAAGCGAGTTCAATTTTGTTTCCTGGTAAACAACGCACCACCCCTTTCAATTCTAATTTCAAGAGGTGAAGAGCTAAATTCTCACCTTCAAACTTCCACTTCAACACATCTAAATCCAGCGCATGCTCCCTTCTTAGCAAATTGAAAATCTTCGTTTCCTCCGAACTCAATTCCGGAATGACCAACTGCGTTGCTTTCGATTCGATCTTCCAATCCATAAGTGAACACAGCTCTTCAGCCGATGTTACCAAATGGGCTTTTTGCTGACGAATTAAGTTGTTACAACCCTTGCTGTACGCATCGTTCGCACGACCGGGCAATGCGAAAACTTCCTTGTTAAAATCATTCGCGAAATTCGCCGTAACAAGCGCTCCACCCTTCGCCGCCGACTCTACGACCAAGAGCGCATCAGACAATGCCGCTATGCACCTGTTTCGCGTCTGGAAGTATTCACGCTCGGCCTTAACGGTGGGTGCCAATTCTGAAAACACCAAACCATTCTCTTCAATTCGACGAACCAACTTCTTGTTTTCCTTCGGATAAATATTCTCGTGACCGTTCGCTATGCATGCCCACGTCACCAAATTGTTCTCCAACGCCGACGAGTGCGCCTGAGCATCTATTCCAAGCGCAAGTCCGCTAATGACAACAACATCCAATTCACGCAGCGATGCAATGAGTTCATTGCAGAAAGATCTTCCGTAGGCTGTTGCATTTCGGGTTCCTACAATGCCAATGGTACGGGCAGGATTCACTTCCGCGTTGCCCCGTTTAAAGAGATAAACGGGTGCATCGTCGAAGTACTTCAAGCGCTTGGGAAATTGCTCGCATTCGAAACTTACTATTTCAATTTTATGTTGAAGGGCATCGCTCATCTCGCGCTCGGCCTTCTTCAGAAACTCAGTTTGTTTGGTTGAATCGAAAGAAAATCGAATGGGTAACTCCCACTTCGAAATAGGCGTGCGAAAAGCAATCTCGGCTGAACCAAATTTTTCTATGAGTTTTCGAAAACGAATAGGACCTAAATGCGGCACATTGGAAAGTGCCAGTGTATACAAAAGTTGTTGCGCGTTATTCATGCACGCAAAATTCATGAAAGGCGTTGAACACCTTCACAAACACTTATGCCATAAAAGAGAATATTACTTCTGCTGAATGAACAACTCGATAGCTTTACTCATGCTTGGCGCCTTTGGGTTCGGTGCCATAACATCTATGCGAAGCTTAGCATTTTCAACCGCTTGAGCAGTGGTCTGTCCGAATACAGCAATCTTCGTTGTATTCTGTTTGAACTTCGGGAAGTTCTTGAACAACGATTCAATGTCTGAAGGAGAGAAGAATACAAGCATGTCGTATTTCACATCGGCCAAATCACTCAAATCGCTACATACAGTCTTGTACATAACCGCCTTAGAGAAATCGATTTTTTCCTTTGTTAAAATTTCAGGAATACTTGGCTTCAACATATCTGAACAAGGAAGCATAAACTTTTCAGTTTTGTGCTTCTTCACGAAATCCATAATCTCTGCAAACGTTCCATTACCGTAGAATATCTTTCTCTTTCTGAACTGCGTGTATTTCTGCAAGTAAAAAGCTATGGCTTCACTCAAACAAAAATATTTCGTTGCATCTGAAACGGTAATGCGTAATTCTTTCGCTAAACGAAAATAATGGTCAACCGCATTTCTGCTAGTAAACAACACAGACGGATGTTCGGCGTAATCGATGCGTTGCTGACGAAAGTCTTGTCCACTAACGCCTTCAACGTGCACAAAAGGACGATAATCAATTTTTAACTTATGCTTTTTTGCAAGATCAACATAAGGATTCTTGTCGGACCCAGGATCTTGTTGCGTAATTAAAATTGTTTTTATTTTCTCTGCCATCTCTGAAGGTTGAGGTTGTCCTCTAAAAAACGGTTAACCAAATTAGTTTCGAAAGCACAGCCCAAGGCAAAACTTCGAAGGTGCAAAGGTAAAAAAAGATATAGAAAAATGGTACACCCATTTGCATTGCTGAAAACATAGCTTGAATGGCACTTAAAAAAGGAACTATTACCAATAGCATCAATGATACAGACAATGCAATTTCACTGATATTTCCAGTGGAATAAACCGCCAATGAAAGTGGTACTATTAGCACCAACACCGCAAACCGCGAGGTTAGTGCGAGATATTTGTTGTAATCTTCTAAGGCCGAAGATGCCCCCGCGGTGATAAAAGAAACCGTCCAAGTTAAAAGCCACTTCGCACCGAACAACACAACCATTATTCCCACACCGACGAAAAATTGATAAAATGGAAGTAACGTAAAGATGTCGGAAAAATAACGTTTGCTCGTCAACGTGAGCACTAATCCACCCATGAAGAAAAAACAAACCAACAATCCAAAATTCTTCCAAGCATGACCATCTCGTCGGTCTTCTTGTTTAAAGAATCTCCTACTTACCACTGACCGAAGTATCGCACGCAATACAGTGTTGTCGCGGTTTACCCACGCAATTACACCCAACGCAAAGACGAAGATGAGCAACATCCAGTCTTCAGACAGTTGATTGGCTATGCGAACGGTTGGATTCATTAACGAATCATTTTCAAGAATCCGATTTCACCCTCTGTAAGTGGTCTATATCTTCCTCTTGTTAATTCTTTCTTCGTTAAACCTGCATACATCACACGATCCAATTTCACTACAGTGTATCCAAAGTGCTCGAACATACGACGTACAATTCTATTTCTTCCGCTGTGTATACGAATACCTACTTGCTTCTTCGCGTTTACCCCTTCCACGTATTCAATCTCATCTGCTTTAATGAACCCATCGTCAAGGGTAAATCCTTCACGCATTTGATCAATGTGCTCAGATCTAACTTTCTGATCGGTTTCAACATGGTACAACTTCGGAAACTCGTGCTTCGGATGCATTAAGCGTTTCGCTAATTCACCGTCATTGGTGAACAGCAATAAGCCTGTGGTTGCGCGGTCTAATCTTCCTACGGGATAGATACGCTCTACACATGCGTCTTTCACTAAATCCATTACCGTTCTTCTTCCTTCCGGATCTTCCATTGTGGTTAAGAAACCTTTCGGCTTATTCAACAAGAAGTAACGTAGTTTTTCTGGACGAAGAACCGCATCGTCGTATTTCACAACGTCGTTCTTTGGATCTATTTTCAATCCCAATTCTTTCACAACAACACCGTTAACGTTTACCAATCCCAATTCAATCAATTGGTCGGCTTCGCGACGTGATGCAATACCTGCGTTGCTCAAGAATTTATTCAAACGAATCAACCCTTCGCGCTCGGTCTTGCTTATGTATGCTTTTTCTGGAACGAACTCTTTATGCAGTCCGCCACTCTTTTCCATTTTCTTCTCTTCCTTTATACGTTCGCGCGCGTTTGAACGATAAGGCTTCGGAGCATCTTCGTCGCGCACAAATTTCTTCGGTGCGACAGTTTTCTTCGGACGAAGTCCCAAGACGTTCTTCCCACGGTCATGACGACTGGTATCTTTTGGAGCCTTTGCTGGACGCTCAGGGCGTGCTGCTGGTTTAAACTCTGGACGCTCTGCGTCGAAACGACTTTCTTTTCTTCCGCCTTGACGGTTTGAACGTCCTCCGCCTGTTGGTCTTGCACCACCTCTTCCGCCTTCACTTCTTCCTTCGCCACGAGCAGGTCGCTCTGGACGCTCACTGCGTTCTGGTCTAGCAGAACCTGAACGTACAGGACGATCTGGTCTAGCAGATCCTGAACGTACGGGGCGGTCGGGTCTATCAGATCCTGAACGAACAGGACGATCCGGACGAGCAGCACCTCCACGCGCAGGACGATCGGGTCTCGCCGAAGAAGAACGCTCTGGACGAGCTCCTCTTTCAGGTCGTTCTGTTTTTGATGAACCCGAACGAGCGGGGCGCTCGGTGCGAGAACGATTTGGTTTTGGATTAGGCATAATGAATTATTAATGCAAAAATAAAGGGACACCTTCAAATTGAGGTGTCCCTTTTTTAATTGGGCGAAAATTATTTTTTCTTCTTTCCTTCTGGTGCTTTGTCTGCAGTAGCAGCAGCGATAGAAGCACGAGTTGCTTGAACTGCAACAACAGCAGCAGCTTCAGCTTCCAATACTTTACAACCAGGAAGAGATATCTCACGAACACGAATCATATCACCAATTTTCAAGTTAGTGATATCAAGCATGATTTCGTTTGGAAGTTCTTCCGGCTTTCCGAAAACGCGAACCTTACGGTAGTTGATCGCCAAACGACCACCCGCTTTCACTCCTTCCGAGTTACCCGTTACACGAACAGGTAAAGCTGTTTTTACTTCTTTTCCAGGTACTAATTCCAATACGTCCATGTGTACCACTTTGTCGGTTACAGGGTGACGTTGTACTTCTTGAATAATACCATGACGAACAGTTCCGTCGATTTCGATTAACAATTCCAAGGTGTCTGAAGACGCCATGATTTTGTCCATTACTTTGGTGGTAATGCTAAAGTGTGTAGAAGAGTTACCACCGTAGATAACGCCAGGGATGTCCCCGTTACGACGTAGTTCTGCAGCATTTTGTCTTCCTACGCTCTCGCGGAGAGAGCCGCTCAATGAAAATTGCTTCATGTTATTTGATTTTAAGAGATAATAAATTTCGAACTGATACTTTTGTTTTCAATCAGGTTTTGAAGAACGCTCGCGAATAATTCGGAAATGTCTAACACCGTGATTTTATCTGATTGCTTTCCTTCTTTCAAAGGAACGCTATTGGTTACAATTAATTCTTGCAACACGGAATCTTGAATACGTTCGTAAGCTGGACCGCTCATTACAGCGTGTGTGCACATGGCACGAACGCTGAGTGCACCGTGTTCCAACATCATTTCTGCAGCTTTGCACAACGTTCCTGCTGTGTCTACCATGTCGTCTACGATTATCACATCTTTCCCTCTCACATCACCAATAACGGTCATGCTTTCAATTTGGTTAGCAGCCTTGCGTTGCTTGTAGCAGATAGCAAGATCACAACCCAATATTTTCGCGTAAGCACTTGCACGTTTTGTTCCTCCGGTATCAGGAGCAGCAATAACCAAGTTGGTCATATTTTTTGCCTGAAGGAAAGGAATCATTATGGTGCTTGCATATAAATGATCTACAGGCACCTCGAAGAATCCTTGAATTTGCTCTGCATGAAGGTCCATGGTTATTACACGGTCTACTCCTGCAGCAGTAAGCAGATTAGCAACAAGCTTCGCTCCTATTGGAACACGTGGCTTGTCTTTTCTGTCTTGTCTTGCCAATCCGAAGTATGGCATAACGGCAACAATACGTTTGGCAGACGCGCGTTTCGCGGCATCTATCAAGAGTAAAAGTTCCATTAAATTATCTTGTGGTGGGAAGGTTGACTGAACAATAATCACATCCTTTCCGCGCACTGTTTCTTCAATAGACGGAGCAAACTCACCGTCGCTAAAGCGTTGAATCAATACGTTTCCGAGCTCAGTTCCAAAAGAATGTGCAATGCCTTCGCCTAAGTATTTAGACGCCGAGCCAGAAAGAATTTTAACCATGTCGTTCATAACAGTACCTTGAAAAGGAGTGCAAAGATAGTTAATTTATTGAGAATGACAAGGGGAAGAGCTTCTACTTCGAATTAAACGTGTTCATCGTTAACCCTAAACCAATGAACGCGAACGACAAACATCCTTGAGCCGATTTCTGAACCACAGCTTCCAAGCCCTCCTTCTCTTCGCCGGTCCATTCGCCCAAAACATAGTCTACTTGCTGACCTTTAGCAAACTCCTTCCCTACACCCACACGAATTCGTGCGTAATCTCCCGTATTCAAAATCTGCTGAATGTGCTTCAATCCGTTGTGCCCACCGTCGCTGCCCTTGCCGCGCATGCGAACCTTTCCAAAAGGCAAAGCCAAATCATCGGTCACAACCATAACATGCTCCAAAGCAATCTTCTCTTGCTGCATCCAATAGCGCACAGCATTTCCAGATAAATTCATGTAGGTGGAAGGTTTAATGACAATGAATGTCTTTCCCTTCGAACGAAATTCTGTTTTGTCGGCGTAACGCTCAGTAGAAAAAGTAGCGTTATGCTTTGCCGCTAACTCGTCGGCAACCAAGAACCCAATGTTATGACGGGTATTCGCGTATTCCGCGCCTATGTTTCCCAGTCCAACAATTAAGAACTTCATCCTACTTCCAAGCTTTAACAATTAGTCCTGTTCCTGTGCTGTGCGTTCCTTTCACATCGAACACATTCAACAACAACGCGAAGGGCATGGTTACCAAATAATAGATCGGCAACACAATGAAAAACGCCTTCGACTTATTCAACATAAGCATGGGATACTTCATAGACAACTTCCAAGAAATCTTTCCAGGAGCACCGTAACTGTAACGCGCATCAACTTTCGAGAATCCTGCACGAAGACATTTCTCTTCAATCTCATCAATGCCATAACCATCGCGAACGTGCTCTTCAATAAACGAAGTCTCTCCGTCATCGTGCACGTCACTTCCACCCATATTACTTGGCGTGCTAATTAAAAGCATGCCTCCTGTTTTTAAACTGTTGCAATAGTTGGTCAACACCTGAACGTCTTCTTCAATGTGCTCCATAACATCTACGCACAAAACCAAATCGAATTTCTCTGGCTGAACAAACGTCACCAAATCACCCACTTCAAACTTCACTTCCTTCTTTCCCAATTGTTGGAAAAACGCATTGCAATCGGCAACCTGCTCTTCCTTCACATCAACCGCTAATATCTCGGCTTGAGAAAACTTCTTGCTCATCCAGAACGAATACTGTCCGAAACCAGACCCAGCGTCCAATATCTGCTTCACCGCACTGCCATTGAGTTTTCTAAGCTCATTGCGTATGTGCCATGAACGAAGAAGTAACACGTCTAACAAAAAATAAAACAACTTGCGCAAGAACGGGGTGCGATTAAAAACACCACCTAAACTGCGTTTAATAGGATCGTAATGCATGTTTACTTCTTCAATAAATTATCAATGGTCTCGTAATAATCCAATGAGTCGTCAATGTAATACTGCAACTCAGGAACCTTGCGCATTTGCTTTCCCACCTTCAAACCCAATTCTCTTTTCACGGAAGAATGGTTTTGCTTCAACAATTTCAACGTTTCATCCTTTTTATCTGAAGGAAAAACACTGATGTATATGCGTGCTAAACTTAAATCGGGAGCCACACGTGTTTGCGTAATGGTTACCATGGTTCCACCCAACCACTCACGCGAATTCTGTTGAAACAACACCGATAACTCGCGCTTGATTAATGAACCGAATTTTTCTAAACGTACTCCTGCCATGCTGCAAAGGTACAACAGGATGTATTTGATTGTTTTTTGCTTTTACTTTGCGCAATGGAAATGACACAGGTTCGAAAAGGAACGAAGGCCGATTTGCGCGAAGCGCTTGCCCTGATTCAAGAATTAGCAGTGTACGAAAAAGAACCCGAAGCGGTTGTTGTTTCTGTTGAACAAATGGAGGCATGGGGATTTCAAGAAAATCCACATTTCGAATTTTTTGTTGCAGAGCGAAATGAACAAATTGTAGGAATTGCCTTTTATTATATTCGATACAGCACTTGGAAAGGTCCTATGATTTATTTGGAAGATATTGTGGTGAAGGAAGAATCTCGCGGCAACGGCATTGGCGCCCGCTTGTTTGAAGCGGTTGCGAATGTTTGCGCTGAACGAAATTTCCACGGAATGACTTGGCAGGTGCTCGACTGGAATGAACCCGCGTTGAATTTCTACAGAAAGTACAACGCTACGTTTTCAGCAGAGTGGTTAAATGGATATTTATTTACTGAACAAATAAGAGAGGCAGCATGGCACAAGTAACAGTGCATAAATTCGGAGGAGCTTCGGTTCGAAATTCTGAAGCGGTAAGAAATGTGTGCGACATTTTGAAAGATTTTCCTGAAAACAAAATTGTGATTGTATCTGCCATGGGTAAAACCACGAACGCGTTGGAAACTATTCACAGCAAGCGTTTCGAAGGAAAGAATTTCGAAAGTGAACTGCAAGAGATTTTCGAATTTCATCACAACATTGCAAAGGAATTATCGGTTGACACCGACACCGATTGGATTTTGGTATTTGACATGCTTGCACAAATTTGCAAGAATGACATCACCTCAAGTTTCGACGAAGAGTACGATCGTATTATCGGTTACGGCGAGTATTTGTCTACCGCCATCGTGAATGCTTACTTCAATCAGAACAATCTTTCTTCGAAGCGTTTGAACAGCGCTGATTATGTGGTTACAGACTCGCGCTTCCGCGATGCGCGTGTGCTTTGGGAAATGAGTGAACAAAGAGTTGATTCACTTCAAAGTGAATTTCAATCGCATTCAACGCTTGTCCTTCAGGGCTTTATCGGATCTGCCGCAGAAGGGAAGTTCACTTCATTAGGTCGCGAAGGATCTGATTTTTCCGCAGCCATATTCGCCTATTTGTTGAACGCTGAATCGGTAACGATTTGGAAAGATGTTCCCGGTTTATTGAATGCAGATCCGAAGTGCTTCATGCCGACACAACTTCTCAAAGAGATTTCGTTTCGCGAGGCAGTAGAGTTGGCTTATTACGGTGCGAGTGTGATTCACCCAAGAACCATTAAGCCGCTTCAAAACAAAAACATTCCATTGTACATTAAGTCGTTCTTGAATCCGAGTGCAGAAGGAACGAGAATAGTAGAGAAAGCCAATTCCGAATTGGAGGTGGCATCTTACATTTTGAAACAGAACCAAACCCTTGTTTCTATTTCAACCAAAGATTTCAGTTTTGTGGTGGAAGACAACCTTACATTTATCTTCAACACCTTCGCTAGCTTGGGCATTCATGTGCACATGATGGAAAACTCGGCGCTGAATTTTTCGGTATGTATACCTTCCGATAAAAATAAATTAAAGGCGCTCATTGAACAGTTGAGCGACTTTCATGTTAGATACAACGACCACGTTTCAATCTTAACCATTCGTCATCCTAAGCCCATGGTAATGCAACAGCTCCTTCAATACAAAGAAGTTTTGTTGGAACAAAGAAACCGAACAACCGTTCGGTTTGTGATACGCGGAACTTGGAATTTACCAGAACCCATTAAAGAATAAGAGTATGAAGATTTACACGAAGAAAGGCGACGACGGAAAGACCATGTTATTGGGGGGAACGCGACTTCCGAAACACCACATTCGTATTGCGGCCTATGGTGATGTGGATGAATTGAATTCGTTCATTGGTCTTGTATCGGATTTGCTTCCTTCACACAAAGAAACCCTTCGTGAAATTCAAAACAATCTTTTTGTCGTTGGAAGTCATTTGGCGACGGAGCCTGATCAAGCTGAAAAAATTCAACTTCCTGCTCTTGCGGAAAACGCATCTGAAAATCTTGAAAAGGAAATTGATCGTATGACTGCGATGCTTCCTGAATTGAAGCATTTCATACTTCCGGGAGGACATGCTACCGTGTCGCACATTCACATTGCAAGAACGGTTTGTAGAAGAACCGAACGCACGGCAACTGCTCTTGCAGAGCTTTCGACTGTGAATCCGATTTTCATTCAGTATTTAAATAGATTGTCTGATTATCTCTTCACGCTTTCACGGGCAGCAGCGCATGAGCTAGGTGCTGAAGAAAACAAATGGGTTCCGAAAAAATAATTAGAAGTTCTGCTCAGAGACCAACTTACCGTCTTTAAATAAACTTTGCTTCACCAATTTTCCTGCTTCGTTGTAATCGAGAAACACGCCGTTCTCTTTACCTCTCGTGTAATACTGATTGCTTTTCAATTTTCCATTCGGATAATAATACTTCCAAGATCCATCTTCAATTGAGCGCTTGTAAAAGCCTTCCCACTCTAAATTCCCATTAGAATAATAAACTTCTTCCTTAACTATTTCTCCAGTTGTATTCTTAATGTATACAACCACATAGGGTTTTCCATTCGGATGCTTACGAGCAACATCGCGAGTGGTATTTTCCAACTGAGCAAACGCATCTCTTCCACCTAAAAAAAATGCTATGGCAAGAAGAAAAAGTTTAAGTGAAATTTTCATACTTAATTGAAATCTGGATATAATAAATACTTCTTTCGGATTGTCTTATAGTGATCTAAATCGGCTTGCCATGAAGCGCGAATTTCTTCCTCAGAAACTCCATCGACAATCTGCTTTCGCAACTCCGTGGTTCCAGCTAATTTATCGAAAAAATTCGGAGCAGAAAAAAACTTCTCTTTGTTCGGATAACTCTTGTACATAATCATGAGCCAAGAAAGATTCAATTGAGCTGGACGTTTCTCGAAGCTCACCTTAATGCCTTTACAAAGTTGATTTTCGAATGGTGGATTTGAAGATACTCCAGGTATTTCTTTCGGGGTGAAAGCTATTTCACCGCTCTTGCAATTTGGAAATCCGAATTGCTGAAACGGAAGACTTGTTCCGCGTCCAATGCTAATGCATGTTCCTTCAAACCAGCATAGACTTGGGTAAGCGTATATGGAAGTGATGTTGGGTAAGTTTGGAGACGGTTTAATGGGCAATTCGAAATATGAATTATGCGTGTATTGGCTGCAAGGAATAACAGTGAGCTCGCAAGATTTTCCAACAGTTAACCACCCCTCCCCAATAATCATTCTTGCCAATTCACCCAACGTACATCCGTGCACCACCGGTATAGGCAGTTGTCCAACAAAAGAATACAATTTCTTCTCGGTCATTACAGGCCCATCTACATAATAGCCGTTCGGATTGGGTCTATCTAAAACAATTACTTCTTTTTTGCTCAGTGCTGCGGCTTCCATTACCTCTTGCATGGTTGCTAAAAAAGTATAGAACCGAACACCCACATCTTGAATATCGAAAACAATTACATCTACGTTGGCGAGCATTTCAGGGGTAGGTCGCACATGACTTCCGTATAGCGAAATAATTGGAAGCTTCGTTTTTTTGTCGGTGCCATCGTTTACATGATCTCCGTTTCCAGCTTCACCTCGAAATCCGTGCTCCGGCGCAAAAATTTTCACCACTTCAATTCCACTTGAAAGAAGGGTATCTACCAGATGGACATTTCCAATAACACTGGTTTGATTGGCCACTACCGCAACGCGTCTATTCTTCAACAAACCAAAATAAGTTTGAGTTTGTGAGGCTCCGGAATTTTGCGCGAAGGCAAGGCATGCATTCAGCGCAAAAAGAAAACTCAAAAACAAATGAATTCTGTTGTGTTTCATGGGCACACAAATTTTGCTCATTCTTAACTAAAATCGAACCGAAATAAATGAAGTTAGTAACTTTCCAATGTCGAAGTCCTAACTTTGAGCCGCAATGAAATCTTTTAAGCTAGCATCCTTCTTGGCTTTTCGCATGCTTCGCGCGCGAGACAACGGACGTATTTCGAAGCCCATTGTTCGCATTGCCATGTGGGGAGTAGCGATTGGCATTGCGCTCATGATACTTTCTCTCGCTGTGGTGAAGGGATTTCAATCGGAGGTGCGACAAAAAGTAATTGGGTTCGGAGGACATTTTCAAATTGTTTCGAACGGAGACAATGCAGCCCAAGAATCGGTTCCGTTACTGTATGATCAAAAGTTAATTGAAGACATCAAGCAAATTCCTGGAATTAAAAACGTTAGTGTCTATGCGCAAAAGCCTGCCATTGTTGAATCGAAGGCTGGATTGTCTGGAGTTATTGCAAAAGGAATTGAAGCGCAATACGACACTACTTTTTTGCACAGTGTTCTTACGCAAGGAAGGGTTATGAAGTTGACCTACGAAGCAGACACACTTCCTGAAGCTGAAATTGTTTTGTCTGAATACATTGCCAATCGACTAGCGCTTCAATTGGGACAGAAGATGAGTTTGTATATCGTGAACAGCGAAGACGATATTCAACAACAAAATTTCACACTCGTTGGGACTTACAAAACAGAATTGGAAGAGTACGACGAGAAATTTATTTTCGTTCACCTCGCCTACCTTCAGCAATTCGGTGGATGGGGACTTCAAGGACAAATCATTGTAGACACCGCGTCAGTTCCGCTTCTCACGTTTATTTCTCCTATCGGTTTCGGAAACAACGGCGAGTTTGAGCAGCATTGGCTCGACGGAACATCTGCAAAAGAGCCCATCTTATACTTAGGTTTGACAGACACCACATTGGGATTGGTTACAACAGCTCCTTTTCAAATTGCAGACACGACCTATGTTCATTTGAAATTTCCTCCGCATGGCGAGAATGAATTCGTTACACCTCGATGGACCTATTCGAATCTCCGCGGTAGTGAAGTAAATTACATTGGTGGATATGAAGTTCAGGTTGAAAATTATGAAGCACTTGAAAAAGTGAGAGACCCACTTTGGGAAGCTGTACCTTATGATTTATTTGTCATCCCTCTCACCGATCGCAATCCGGAAATCTTTGCATGGTTGGAAATGCTCGACGTGAATGTGGTCATTATTGTTGTGCTTATGGTTGTGCTTTCCATTGTGAATATGACCTCGGCCTTGCTCATTCTTATTTTGGAAAGACAATCATTCATTGGTACATTAAAATCCATGGGATTACCGAATCCAATTTTGTTGCGTGTCTTCCTTTGGCACG
Organism: Chryseobacterium gleum; assembly: GCA_945881835.1. Classification (GTDB taxonomy): domain Bacteria; phylum Bacteroidota; class Bacteroidia; order Flavobacteriales_D; family Sanyastnellaceae; genus CAIZGX01. The sequence continues at coordinate 73,605 of CAMCVP010000005.1, forward strand.
CTGCGCACATCATAGGCAAAGGAGTTATGATTGGAAATATTTTAGGAATTGGAATTGCGCTTTTCCAGAAATACACCTGTGTATTCAAGCTTGATCCAGCGAACTACTATGTTTCTGAAATTCCCATTCTCATGAACCCTATGGAAATTATCATTTTGAATGCGCTCACCCTTTGCGTGTGTGTGTTAGCGATGATTCTTCCATCATTATATGTTTCTACTTTCCGTCCAGCAGAGTCGATTCGAAAAAATTAAATCTTCCAACCTACCTTCGCATTATGAATTACCACGAAAACATTCTCGGCACCATTGGTAACACGCCTATGGTGAAATTAAATACCATTGTAAAAGACATTCCGGCTTTGGTTTTAGCCAAAGTTGAAACCTTCAATCCGGGTAACTCCATTAAAGACCGCATGGCTTTGAAGATGATTGAAGACGCTGAGAAAGACGGCCGATTGAAACCAGGGGGGACCATTATTGAAGGAACTTCAGGAAACACAGGAATGGGCTTGGCCATTGCGGCCATCATGAAAGGATACAAGTGTATTTTCACAAGTACCGATAAGCAGAGTAAAGAAAAGTTCGATGCGCTTCGTGCGTTAGGTGCGGAAGTAATTGTTTGTCCAACCGATGTAGATCCCGAAGATCCTCGATCATACTACAGCGTTTCTTCTCGTCTTGAAAAAGAAACACCCAATTCTTGGAAGCCGAATCAATATGACAATCCGAGCAATGCTCAAGCGCATTACGAATCTACTGGTCCAGAGATTTGGGATCAAACCGACGGTAAGATTACACACTTGGTTGTAGGTGTTGGAACAGGCGGAACCATTTCCGGAACCGCACGTTTCTTGAAAGAAAAAAATCCGAATATTCAAGTCCTTGGTATTGACACGTATGGTTCCATATTCAAAAAATACAAAGAGACTGGAGAGTTCGATAAGAACGAAATATACGCCTACGTAACAGAAGGTATTGGTGAAGATTTCCTTCCTGAAAATGTTGACTTCAACCTTATTGATCATTTCGAAAAAGTAACCGATAAAGACGCTGCTATCTACACGCGTAAGATTGCTAAAGAAGAAGGCATCTTCGCTGGAAACAGCGCTGGATCGGCTATGGCTGGAATCATGCAAATGAAAGATCGCTTCAAAGAAGGAGATGTGGTAGTGGTTATTTTCCACGACCATGGGACTCGCTACTTGGGCAAGATGTTCAACGACGATTGGATGAAATCGAAAGGTTGGTTGTAAGGGTCTTTCAACTCTTACTTCGCGTGAGCTTTAATGACGTTTGAAATAATTTCAACGCATTGCATAATCTCAGCCTCAGTAATACACAATGGCGGAGCGAAACGAATGATGTTCCCGTGTGTTGGCTTCGCTAACAATCCGTTCTTGGCAAGGTCTACACAAATGTCCCAAGCTGCGTGGCTGTCCTCGTGATCATCGATAACAACGGCGTTTAACAATCCTTTTCCGCGAACAAGTGTTACCAATGAAACTTCGCTTTGAAGTTTTCTCATTTCACTTCTAAATAATTCTCCTAAGCGCTCAGAATTTTCCGCCATGTTTTCATCGCGTAAAACTTCCAAAGCAGCGGTAGCAACAGCGCAAGCCAAAGGATTTCCACCGTAAGTGCTTCCGTGTTCACCTGGCTTAATGGTAAGCATAATTTCATTGCTCGAAAGAACTGCGCTTACGGGCAATACACCACCTGAAAGCGCCTTTCCAAGAACCAAAATATCTGGCTTCACATTTTCGTGATCGCAAGCCAACATCTTACCCGTGCGTGCTAATCCTGTTTGAACTTCATCGGCAATCATCAACACATTGTACTTCGTGCAAAGTGCACGAACCCCTGCTAGATATCCTTCATGCGGAACAACAACACCTGCTTCCCCTTGAATAGGCTCGAACATAAATCCAGCAATGTTCGGATCACTTGACAAACATGCTTCTAATGCATTCAAATCATTATATGGAATAGACAAGAATCCGGGCATATACGGACCGAAACCTGCATAGCTGCTTGGGTCTTGCGAAGTTGAAATTGCAGCCAATGTTCTTCCCCAGAAATTCCCTTCCACAAAAACTATTTTGGCTTGATTATCTGCAATGCCTTTCACTTTATATCCCCACTTGCGCGCTAACTTCACAGCGGTCTCCCCGCCTTCAACGCCTGTGTTCATTGGAAGAACTTTCTCGTAACCGAAATATTCGGTGATGAACTTTTCGTAAGATCCCAATTCACTGTTGTAAAACGCACGAGAAGTAAGGGTTACTTTCTCGGCTTGATCTTTCAATGCTTGAATAATCTTCGGATGACAGTGCCCTTGGTTAACGGCAGAGTATGCCGAAAGAAAATCGAAATACTCCTTCCCTTCTAAATCCCAAACCTTGGCGCCTTTCCCCTTGGCAATTACAACCGGAATTGGATGGTAATTATGAGCACCGTAATTGTCTTCCAATTTCATGGCCTCTGCCGAGTTCAAGCTTGCATTCATTTGAAATAATTTTCAGCGAATTTAGAGACGGATTGTTGTACTTTTGCATTCCAAAATATTAATTATGTCAGGAACTCGCACTTTTACGATGATTAAGCCAGATGCAACCGCAGCAGGCAACACAGGAAAAATCATTGACAAAATCATTGAAGCAGGTTTTTCTATCCGCGCAATGAAAATGACTCAACTTTCTACGGAAGAAGCTTCTCGTTTTTACGAGGTTCACAAAGAGCGTCCGTTTTATGGAGAATTAGTAGAATACATGACTAGCGGTCCTATCGTGGCTGCTATTCTTGAAAAAGATAACGCAGTTGAAAGCTTCAGAACACTTATTGGTGCTACTGACCCTTCAAAAGCAGATGAAGGAACTATCCGTCGCATGTTTGCTACAAGCATCGCTGCTAATGCCGTTCACGGTTCAGACAGCGACGAAAATGCAGCTAACGAAGGTGCATTTTTCTTCTCAACGCGCGAGCAAGTTTAAGTTTTTAATTAAAAACTGAAAAAACATCGGGAGCTCGCTTTTATTAGCAGCTCCCGATTTATTTTTGTACCCTAATTAATCAAGACATGAATAAAATCAAAGTAGCCAATCCGATTGTTGAAATGGATGGCGATGAAATGACTCGAATCATTTGGAAATACATCAAAGACAAATTAATTCTTCCATACGTAGAGCTTGACATTAAATATTTCGATTTAGGAATTGAAAATCGTGATGCTACTGAAGACCGCGTAACTGTTGAGTCTGCAGAAGCTACCTTGAAATACAACGTTGCGGTTAAATGCGCAACCATCACTCCTGATGAGGCACGTGTTCAAGAATTCGGATTGAAGAAAATGTGGAAGTCACCAAACGGAACCATTCGCAATATTGTAGGTGGAACTGTTTTCCGCGAGCCAATCATTTGCAACAATATCCCGAAGTTGGTTCCAGGTTGGACCAAGCCCATTAACATTGGTCGTCATGCATTCGGTGATCAGTACCGTGCAACAGATACTACCATTAAAGGAAAAGGGAAATTAACCATGACCTTCACACCGGAAGACGGTGGAGAAACTAAGTCTTGGGAAGTTTACAATTTCGAAGGAGATGGCGTAGCAATGGCTATGTACAACACAGACGAAAGCATTTATGGCTTCGCTCGCAGTTGCTTCAACCAAGCTATCATGCGCAACTGGAATTTATATTTCTCTTCGAAGAACACCATTTTAAAGCATTACGACGGACGCTTCAAAGACATCTTTGAAGAAGTTTATCAAAATGAATTCAAATCGAAATTCACTGACTTAGGTATCACCTACGAACACCGCTTAATAGACGACATGGTTGCTTTCTGTTTGAAGAGCGATGGTGGTTTTGTTTGGGCATGCAAGAACTACGACGGAGACGTTCAAAGTGATATCGTAGCGCAAGGATTCGGTTCTTTAGGACTTATGACTTCTGCGTTAATTACTCCAGATGGAATGACTATGGAAGCGGAAGCTGCTCACGGAACTGTGACCCGTCACTACCGTCAGCACCAACAAGGAAAGAAAACTTCTACCAACCCTATTGCTTCTATTTTCGCATGGACTCAAGGTCTTGCTTTCCGTGGAAAATTAGACAACAACCAAGAACTTATCACATTCGCTCAAACACTTGAGAAAGTATGTGTTGATTTGGTTCAAGGTGGAAAGATGACGAAAGATTTAGCAGTGTGTATTCACGGTTCTGAAACTCGTGAAGAGCATTATTTAACGACTGAAGATTTCCTTGATGCTATTGATCAAGAATTGAAAAATAGATTGTCGAATTAATTTCGAAAATAGATTGCACTAAAAAGACTCGCTTCGGCGGGTCTTTTTTTATGGCTTTAAATAAACTGGAGAATAAACGGTGTTCGAAAAATTCAAATCGCGATCGCAAATACGAACCGCGAATCTGCACGTGTCAAACCCACTAGCTAAGTAGTAACCTGGATACATCTGAACAGTAATGGTTCCTTTCTGAGTTTTGTTTTGTCCGGGAGGAGAGGCCCATGGCACGCGGTAATAAAACGGAACCGCGTTCGGGTTTAAGCAGGGATCTTCACTTATCTCCATCCAAATTCCGTTGCGCAATTCTTCATACACACAAAACAAATTGTAACGTGTATCGCAAGCCCCGAAAACACCAGATGTATCGTCTTGACCTAACCCTACATTCCCATCACCGTCAATAAAATCGACTTGCAAAAAAGCACTATCACTGCTAACCGACATGCGCACAGCCTGAATGGCAGGCTCATTGGGATAAGACTCCACCTTCAAACAACTACTCACCAAGAGAGTAAGGAAAATAAATAGTAGTGTCCCAATCTTTCGCATCTTTGTAAAGATATAGAATGAAAGGCGAAACAGCGAACGACAAAATGGATTTTACTCAAACAACTTCCGACAGTTTTAACCATTTTGCATTAGCAACCTTTAAGAATCAAATTGCGAAATCGACGGTTTACCAAGCGTTTTGCAGGGCTCTTGGAAAAAATGACAGAGAAATATCTAATTGGACAGAGATTCCTTTTTTACCGATTTCCTTTTTCAAAACACATCGCGTGTGCATGGAGGAACCAATTGTTCATGTTTTCGAAAGCAGCGGCACAGGCGGAAATCGCAGTCAGCATTTGGTTAATGATCTTTCACTGTACGAGCAGTCTTTCTTCCCGACTTTTAAAAAATACATTGAAACTCACCTTGAAGATGTAAGCATATTGGCCCTACTTCCTTCCTACTTAGAACGCAACAATTCATCTTTGGTGTATATGGTGAATGCCTTGCTGCCAGAGGCGCATGAGACTTCCGGCTTTTTCCTTAACGATTTCACTGCTTTAAAGAATCAGCTCGAAGCGAATGAAAAAAATGAAGTCAAAACGCTACTGCTCGGAGTGTCCTTTGCATTGCTCGACTTCTCAGAAGAGTTCGCAATGCCTTTAAAATACACCACAATTATGGAAACCGGTGGAATGAAGGGGAGACGAGAAGAACTTACAAGAACTCAACTTCATGCTCAGCTTTGTCAGGCTTTTCAAGTCAATGAAATACATAGCGAATACGGAATGACTGAACTTTTTTCACAGGCTTATTCCAAAGGAAACGGGATATTTGTTTGTCCACCTTGGATGAAGGTAGTGTGTCGCGACATTCAAGATCCCTTGTCATTACTCCCTGCTGGAAAGCGCGGTGCGCTTAACATTATAGACCTTGCCAATCAGAATTCCTGTTCCTTTATTGCCACCGAAGATGTGGGTGTTGTTCATGAAAATGGAACCTTTGAAATACTCGGAAGAATGAACCACGCCGAGATTAGAGGATGTAATTTACTTTTTTCAGAATCCTAGGCAACCATTTATTTTCATCTCCGTCTTGAATATAGAAGTATCTAACTTCTTATCCGAATTGAAATGTGTTGGGCAGGACAATTTGGTGATATGATTTCCTAAACAAAATAAGCAGGGGGTTCCAAAGGGGACCCCTGCTTATTTTATAGACATTTCAACAAGAAATAATTTTTCTTTCCGCGTTGAAGAATGATCAATTCACCATGAATCAAATGACTGGCATCTACTCTTGAGTCGAGCGTTACTTTCTGTTTATTTATTGCAATGCTGTTCTCTTGTAACGCTCTTCTAGCCTCTCCTTTAGAAGGAAGGAATCCGGAATTAACAAGAACGTCAATGACATCTGCACCTGCTTCAATTTCGGTCTTGCTTACCGTTCCTTGCGGAACACCTTCGAAAATATCTAACAACATTTCCTTCGGCAACGAATCGAATGCACTGTCTTTCGAAAATAGAATTCCAGAAGCTTGAATGGCTTGTGTTGTATCTGCTGCGCTGTGCACGCGTGTAGTAATGTCTTCGGCCAAAGCCTTTTGAAGCGCACGCATACCAGAATCGAGTGCATGTGCGGCTTCCAACGCTTCTATTTCTTCTTTTCCTTTCAAGGTGAAAATGCGAATGAAATTCTTCACATCTTCATCGCTTGCATTCAACCAAAACTGATAGAATTTATAAGGTGAAGTACGCGCAGCATCTAACCAAACATTTCCACTTTCCGTTTTACCGAACTTGGTGCCGTCTGCCTTTTTAATAAGCGGAGTAGTTAAAGCAAAAGCGCTTCCTCCGTCTATTCTGCGAATCAATTCAGTTCCTGTAGTAATGTTTCCCCACTGATCTGAACCGCCCATTTGAAGGGTAATTCCGTGGTTCTTCCACAAATAATAAAAATCGTATCCTTGAATAAGTTGGTACGTGAATTCAGTAAAACTCATACCCTCTCGGTCTTCACCGCTAATTCGGTTTTTCACCGAATCTTTCGCCATCATGTAATTCACCGTTAAGCGTTTTCCCACATCGCGAATAAATTCCAAGAAACCCATCTCTTTAAACCAATCGTAGTTGTTAACGATTTCCGCAGAACGGTCTCCACAATTGAAATCTAAGAAACGCTCCAATTGCTTTTGCTGACATTCTTGGTTGTAGCGAAGTTCTTCTTCACCCAATAAATTTCTTTCTGCAGATTTACCGCTTGGATCGCCTACCATTCCAGTTGCTCCACCAATAAGGGCTACAGGCTTATGCCCACTCTGTTGAAAATGAAGGAGGGTCATAATCTGAACCATATTCCCCACACCCAAAGAACTTGCCGTTGGATCGAATCCAATGTATGCCTTACGCATTTGCGCATTTAAATGTGCCTCTGTTTCCGGGATACTGTTATGCAACATTCCTCTCCATTGCAACTCCTCTACAAAATTCATCGCTCTAATTTTTTACGAAAATACAACCATTAAATCACTTCCTTCAATTGTTCCAAGCGCATTCCACGCGAACCTTTCAACAAAACAATTCTTCCCTTCACTTCATTCAACTTCAAATAAGCCAATCCATCTTGAGCATTCATCAAATCCGTTGCTCCAACCGATTGAAATTCCTTCCCAATGAAAATACCTTCCAATCGCAATTCCTTTGTTAGGTTGAAAATCTTCAAGTGCTCTTCGTGCGCATACTCCCCCATTTCGAACATATCTCCTATTATGAAAAACGTATTTTCCATTTTCGAAAGATTTAACAAAGCCGCTTCCATGCTGCTTGGATTCGCGTTGTAGGCATCGAGAATAACCTTGTTCCTCCCTGAATCCCACCACTGACTGCGGTTGTTCTCAGGAGTATAAGAGGCAATTGCTTTACACATTAAATCTGAAGCAACACCAAACTCATGTCCAACCGCAATTGCAGTTGCCATGTTGTACAAATTATAAGTCCCCGCCATTTGTGCGTGACAAATATGCTTCGTATCATCTGAAGGTGTGCTGAATTCAAACGAAAGTGTTGGATGCTCGGCTACTATTTCCAAATGAAAACCGCCTGATTTGAATCCGTATTTTTTATGTGGAATACGCTCTGCCATAGCATCTAAATGCGCGAGTTCTGTATTAACCAAGCACATTCCGTTGTGGGTAGATACGAAATCGAAGAGCTCGCCTTTGCCTTTTATTATTCCTTCCACTCCACCGAATCCTTCAAGATGAGCCTTTCCGATGTTGGTAATGACTCCGTAATTCGGCATGGCATATTCGCAGTAAGAAGCAATTTCTCTCTGATGATTCGCGCCCATTTCAATAATGGCAATTTCACAATCAGCAGGGACTGCCAAAAGCGAAAGCGGAACACCGATGTGATTATTCAAATTACCGAGAGTTGCAAAAGTCTTGTACTTCATGTTTAACACTTCGCGCATGAGTTCCTTGGTGGTGGTTTTTCCGTTGCTTCCCGTAATGCCAATAACAGGAAACGAAAAGGTCTCGCGGTAACGCTTCGCCAAAGCTTGCAGCGCAATGAGACAATCTTCAACACGAACGAGCTGTATAGAATCGAATCCCACTTCTTCGTCAACCACCACCAGAGAAGCACCTGCATCCAATGCCTGCTTCGCAAAATGATTTCCGTTGAAGTTATCTCCCTTCAATGCGAAGAAAATATCATTCACTTGCACGTTACGGGTATCAGTGGTGACACTTCGCACTTCCAGAAATTTCGTAAAAATGAATTCAATCATAGCGCTAAAATAAAACACCCCGCTAATGCGGGGTGTAATGTTATGAATTTTCGAAAGATTATTCTCCTCCTTTCGCTCCGATACCCGATGGTGAACCTACGCGGTCCATAGCGCAACGGAATCCAAGAGAACGACTAGACTTTCTTTCGTCTAAGAATCTTCTTGTACTAGGAATGTTGTAATACACACGGTCTTCCCAGCTACCGCCTTTGTATACGCGAGATCTGTTATTGATTAAGGTTGTTTTTCCATAATCATACATTCGGTCTGCACGATTTTCAAAGTCAGGGTTCAAATATTTAGAACTGCTTTGGAAATCACCGTCATTGAAATCAATGTTGTCTGCCTTGCGGTAATTCGTTCTGTTGATGTTTTCTTCCAACGAAACGTTTCTCATTTTCTGACGACCTGAAGTACTTACGATGAAGTTCTCGATGTTGTCTACCATGGTGTATGCGATATCAGCTTCTGAGCTTCGAATCAATTCCATGATTTCATCCATGATTGCCATAGATTCTTCTTCACGGCGTTGGTCACGCTTTTCAATCGCTTGATCTATCTTCACTAAACTTTGATCTAACACTTGAATATCTTTTTCTCCATACTTACTACGCGTAATCAACGACGAATCTTTCAAGCTTTCCAAGTAACGCTTTACTTCGTCTACATCGTATACGTTGTAAGTCAACTTGTCTGCAACAGAACCATCACTGTTTAACGTTTTTGTCTTGTATACGTTACCTCTGTATGGACGGAATTCAGAACGATCTTCGTCGGTAAGTGGGCGATATACATCAGAAACCCACTCAGAAACGTTACCCGCCATGTTGTACAATCCGAAATCGTTTGGAGGATATTGATAAACTGGTGCAGTAATGTCTGCGTTATCGTTTAAGTATCCTGCAACACCCATCGCATCTCCGGTCCCACGCATGAAGTTCGCACGCATTGTTCCGAAGTACTCTGTACCGTTATCACCGTTACGCACGTAGTGACCGTTCCAAGGATAGGTTCTGCGATCTGTAATTAATTCTTGGTATGAGTTTCCGATAAGGGCCATTGCAGCATATTCCCATTCTGCCTCATTAGGCAAGCGGTAACGTGGCAATAGAATTCCATCTTCCATTCTAACTTTACGGAAAGGATCTCCTTTAGGATTGTAGTTTGGAAGACCTTCTCCCAACTGCTCTCCTTCGTATTGTCCGTTGAAATATGTTTCAGTCGTGAAATGCTCATCTGCTCCTTGCGCTGCCAAGTTGTGTGCAAGGAATCCTTCACGAACAAGAATTTGCTCGTTTACACGGTCTGTTCTCCAAGAGCAATAGTCGTTTGCTTGCAACCAGCTCACTCCAACTACAGGATAATCTTGGTAAGCTGGGTGACGTAAATACAGTTCAACGTATTTCTCCATGTCTTGATCCTTCTGTCTCCAGCAGTTGGTATCTGGAAGCGCGCGACCAATAAGTTCTGGATATGAATCTGCGTAAACCATCTCTAACCAGTGCAAATAATCTAACCAGTGCTGATTGGTTACTTCCGTTTCGTCCATATAAAATGAACTCACAGTAACAGGAGTTTGTAGGTTATCCCAAGAATAGTTCACGTCATCTTCTACGCGACCCATTGAGAAGCGACCGCCTTCAATGAATACTAAACCTGGACCGGTTTCTTGTCCTGCATACTCAATACGATCGAAACCTCCGTTGTCTGGATTGTTGTATTCCCAACCCGTTGCGGAAGAACGATTCTCCTCACAAGAGTTAAGCACAACCATACCCGAGAGGGCGAGTGTTGTAAGGGTTAATTTAAAGTTTTTCATGATTTCCTATTTTATGAAATAACTGTTGGGTTTCTGATATAACTAAAAAGAAGGACACGCTATTGTGCGGAACTTCGGTTTTCTTGGGCGGCAATCGAAATTAATTGCCAAAGACACTTCGTGAGAACCTCCGGTTGCTGGTGTTAAAGCGCTAACTGTGATGTCATAGCTGTAGCCCACACGGATATTATCATTTTGTAGTCCTAAAGTAGCAATGAAGCTATCACTGTATCGCTGTCCGAATAACAATCCACGGAACCAAACTCCAGCAACGATAGGACCTTTGGTCACATACATTCCTAAGTTCAATTGTTGGAATTCACCTTGACGACGATAAAGAATGTTAGGAGAAAGTGTGCTTGAATCTTTGTACTTCTGCTTTATAGGAATTACTGCACCTGCGTGAACAGTATACTTCATTGGAAGACGAGAGGTTCCAACAATTAAGCTTTCGTTTGGCTCATTCAAGTGATGAACTGCAAAACCTCCGTAAAATGTTTGGCTAAAACCTAGGACTCCAGCTGAAAAGTCAATGTTTTTAACGCTTCCACCGCGAGGGATATCGTTTGTCTCGTAGATAAATCCTTTGCGAGGGTCAATCATATCTCCGAAGGTAAGCTTGCTCCAGTCTAAAGACTTTTGAAAATAAGAAGCCTGGAAACCAGCCTTAATGCTGAATTTACGATTTATTGCTTGCTGGTAGGAATAAATTCCACTTACAACGGTCGTATTTAAGGTGTTTTGAGCGGCACGATCGTTCATAACCATAATGCCTAAACCACCCGAAACGGTTTCAACGTGCTGATCATAACTGGCACACGTCGTAACGTAAGCACCCGTTAGTGAAGGCCATTGGTTTCTGTAATTCATTACAAAACGTGGACACTTAGAAGTCCCTGCAAATGCGGGATTCAAATAGAGTGGGTTTGAGTAAAACTGTGTGAACTCGGGATCCTGGGCCATAACATTCGTTATACCCATTACACAGATCATGAACCCTAAGAATTTTAATTTCATCGCAATCTTCATTCGAAAGTTTGTAAAAAATATTCGATTTGAATAGCAATTATACAACATTTTTGCTTTCGAATTACAAGAGGCCTAAACAATAAATCGGAATTACTTTGGTTATTGGCAAGCCTCAAAGCAAAACCTCTGAAGATTAAATGCGTACGATTAAGTTAATACTATTTTGTATTTCAGCTGTTTACATATCAAATGTTACAGCTCAAGCGGTCATTGTGTCCGAACAAAAAATTGATTGGTTAGACCTTCAACAAAACAGGACTACTCCGTCCGTTGTTGGCGATCTCTGTCCTTCCCTTGTTGTTTCCGACAATTACACCGTTCCTGTTTTGGCTTTTCGAACAAAATCATTCAACAGTGAAAAATTCATCCAACCTTTCCTATCGAATATTGCAACATCAGAGATAAGTGCCACTTATTTCGACCAGGATCAACTAAGATTTATTGGAGAAGATTTTCGTGTGGAACTCGAATCGGTTCAATTCGATGAAAAACATCAGCAAGTAGCTATTGTCATTCCTTTTAGAAAAAGGAATGGCAAAATTGAGCGACTACTAACTTTCGAAATTCAGGCTTCTACTTCCTTCACTGAAGTAAAAAAGAACAATTACACCTATGCCGATCACAGTGTTTTAGCAGATGGCGATATATATAAGATTGCAATTGCGAAAGATGGCGTTTACAAAATAGACCGCAGTTTTTTGGAATCTTTGGGTATCTCGATTTCTGGATTGGATCCGAACACCATAAACATTTATGGGAACGGAGGAGCACTTCTGCCCGAAAAAAACTTCGTGTCAAAAGCAGATGACTTGGTGAAAAACGCCATTCATATTCAAGGCGAATCAGACGGTGTTTTCAACGCGAATGATTACATTCTTTTTTATGGAAAGGGTCCCGACACCTGGACCTTGGCCCACGACAATGGAATCAACCGTAAGCGTTGGTTTCACACCAAACATTACTACAGCGATTCAGCTTATTATTTTATCAAAATCAACGACCACGCGCCACTGCGTATTTCGACAGAAAACAACACTTTCACTGCCAATAGAATCTCCGATTCTTTTCAAGATTTTTTATATGTTGAAACAGACCAATACAGTCCGGCAAAATCGGGCAGAGAATTTTATGGCGACTTGTACGATGCTGTTCTTTCAGGGACATACACCTTTAATTTTCCAAATGTCAAAACAACTGTCCCTGCTAGTATGGACTTCAGTGCAATAGCGCGAACAATTGGAGGCAGTTCCGTTTTCACGGCTACAGTTCAAGGAAATACGAATACCATTTCAATAGGAAATGTAACCGACTCGCCGACCTCACAAGTTGCCAGAACGGGTAGAATTAACACATCTTTTCTTCCCACAAATGGAAACTTCAACGTTTCTGTAAATTTCAACAAAGGGAATGCAGATGCAAAAGGATGGCTCGACTACATCTGTGTGAATGCAACACAGCAATTGAAAATGCAAGGAACACAAATGCGTTTTCGAGACACTCTTTCTGTTGGACTTGGAAATATTACTGAATTCCAAATTTCAGAGCAAGCATATGCTGTAAATGAAATTTGGGATATTACAAATTTCACAACGCCAACGCGCATGACTTTGTCTAACAGTGGCACCATAAGCTCATGGACCACAGATACAGATGAGTTAAAAGAATTTGTTGCTTTTGCTTCGAGTTTTTACACACCTGTGGCTATCGGCAAGGTTGAAAATCAAGATATACACGGATGGGCAAGCACTGAACTCATCATTATTTCTTCTCCAGTGCTAATGCCTGTTGCCGAAGAAATCGCAACCATTCACAGAGGGCAAGGGCAATCTGTTCAAATAGCAACACCGCTGCAAATCTTCAACGAATTTTCGAGTGGAAATCCTGATGCCATGGCTTTCCGTCAACTGGTTAAGATGCAATATGACCGAGCAAATGGCGGTTCACGCGCACCGAAGAATTTGCTAATTTTAGGAGATGGTGATTATTCGAGAAACAAAGGCATTGCGAACCACGAAGGAACAAACGTTCTTGTTTTCGAATCGAACAACTCACTCTCTCCGACGAGTAGTTATGTGAGCGATGATTACTTCGTAATGGTCTCTCCGCTTGAAGATGGAAATTCCATTGGACTTTTAGATTGCGGGGTCGGAAGAATTCCAGCGAGTTCTTTGAATGAGGCATACGGTTACTTGGGAAAAATTAAAGCGTACTTAGCTGAAAACACTTCGAGCAACGGAGGGGCTTCATGTATTGGGGATGTCCAGGACTCTCCTTTCGGCAATTGGAGAAATGTTATAACGTTCGTGGCAGATGACCAAGACGGCAGCGGCGGGGCGTATGAGCAAGTTCATTTAAACTCTGCAAACAGTCTAGCAAATATTGTTTCAACCAATCATCCCAATTACGATATTTCGAAGTTGTACATGGATGCCTACACACAAATTTCAACTCCGGGTGGTGAGCGATATGTCGATGGTGAAAAAGCCATTCAACAGCGCGTTCAAAGTGGATCATTGCTCATGACATACATTGGTCACGGAGGTGAAAAGGGGTGGGCACATGAACGTATTTTGGACCTTCCAACTATTGAAGGATTCACAAACAAATACCGCTTGCCTGTTTTCTTAACTGCAACCTGCGAATTAGCACGCTATGACGATCCAGAATTTAAATCTGCCGGCGAATTACTCGTTATGAATGCCAATGGAGGAGCTATCGCTATGCTCACTACAACGCGCATTGTATTTAGTGGGGAAAACTATGAAATGGATTTAGCATTTTTCGAGCATGCTTTGTACAGTGAAAACGGAAATTTAAAGACACTTGGTGAATTAAATATGCTTACCAAAAACGGAGTGTCAATCGGAAACGATAGCAAACCAAATTTCAGTTTACTTGGCGATCCAGCACTTACCATGGTTTACCCAAAACTAAACGTTGAAACCACGCATATCAACAACACAGAACTAGCTGCTTTCACAGATACCTTGAAGGCTCTTGACGAGGTCGAGTTCAAAGGAAAGGTAACCGACAGCAACGGTAATTTCCTAACTAATTACAATGGCTTTATCTACCCCACTGTCTTCGATAAAGAATCGAAAGTGATTACACAGAATAACGATCAGAACGGTGAAGAAGGGCAATTTCAAGAATTCTCTTCTTACAATAAAATTATTTACAGAGGAAAAGCGAGTGTGACGAATGGCGAATTTTCATTCAAATTCATCGTACCCTTCGATATTAACTATTCTGTCGACAGCGCACGTGTGAGCTATTACACTGTTTCGGGAAATAATGACGGTCACGGATTTTGTGAAGCATTTAAAATCGGAAGTTTGAATCCGAATGCGCAATTAAACACCGTTGGTCCAGAAATATCATTGTTCCTAAACGATTCGACATTTGTAAGCGGAGGTTCTACGAATACTACACCGATTATTCTTGCAAAACTTCAAGATGAAAATGGAATCAACACAGTTGGAAATGGTGTTGGACATAACCTTACAGCTATCATCGATGGCAACTCTGCCAAGCCCATTGTTTTGAATGATTTCTATGAGTCTGATTTAGACACATACACCAGCGGGGAAGTTCGTTACCCATTAAGCGCACTGTCTAAAGGCGATCATACGCTTACAGTAAAAGCTTGGGATGTCTTCAACAACAGCAACGAAGAGACTATTCAGTTCCGTGTGGAAGAAGATTCCAAAGTTGCGCTTAGTCACTTGTTGAATTATCCGAATCCGTTTACCACGAATACCAGTTTCATCTACGAACACAATCAAGCCTGTCAGCAGCTCGATGCACGTGTTCAAATTTTCACGGTAAGTGGAAAATTGGTGAAGACGATAGAATCTTCATTCTATGCCACTGGCTTTCGCGGACAAGATATTCCTTGGGATGGCAAAGATGATTTTGGCAATGCCATTGGAAGAGGAACTTATATCTACAAGTTAGAACTTCGAAATGAAAAAGGACAACGCGCCGAATCGTTCCAAAAATTGGTAATTTTAAAATAATCTGTTGAAGAGCATATGTATGTTAAATTTGCAACAAGCATGAAAAGTATTTTCAAAATAAATAGTTTAGTCGCAGCCTTGGTACTATTGACCAATGTAGCTTTTGCGCAACTTACAAATCCGAATGAGTTGAATGGTCGCCAAGCTACCATCAACACCATTACTACAGCCGTTCCATTTTTAACCATTGCACCTGACTCTCGCAGCGGTGCTCTTGGAGACGCAGGAGTGGCGCTTGATCCAGACGCTAGCAGTATTCATTGGAACCCATCTAAAATGGCTTTCTCTGAAAACGATTTAGACGTTTCCGTTTCATACTCGCCTTGGTTACGTGCGTTGGTGAATGATATGAGTTTAACCTACTTGAGCGCCATTAAAAAATTAAGCAAGACACAAGCTATCGGAGGATCACTTCGCTATTTCACTTTGGGAAATATCACCTTCACCGATGAGGTAGGAACTAACATTATGGATTTCCGTCCGGCTGAATTTGCTCTTGACTTGGCCTACTCTCAAAAACTATCGAAAACATTTTCAGGAGGTATCGCGCTTCGCTACATCAACTCTAACTTAACTGGAAGAACAAACCTACAAGGTGCTGAAAGCCGCCCTGGACAGTCAGTTGCGGTTGACGTATCTACTTTTTACACCAACGACAAAATTAAAATCGGTGGACGTAAATCGAAGTTAAATCTGGGATTAAATGTTTCGAATATTGGAGCGAAGATGAGTTATACTAACTCTGACAATCGCGATTTCATTCCAACCAACTTGCGTTTGGGAACTGCAATTTCGTCTAATCTTGATGATTACAACAAACTAACTTTCTTGTTTGATTTGAACAAGCTTTTAGTTCCTTCCCCTCCTATTTATAACAACGGCGGTGACACCATCATTTCTGGATACAATCCGGTTGTTGGAACAGCGACTGGGATGATTCAATCCTTCTATGATGCACCCGGAATCTATGATCCAGAAACAATGTCTATTGTACCTGGAAGTAAGTTCCGTGAAGAACTTCGCGAGTACAATATCGCAACTGGATTTGAATACGACTTCGCACAACAATTCGCTATTCGCTTAGGATATTTCCACGAGCATTACACAAAAGGAAATCGTCAATTCATTACGTTCGGTGCAGGATTGCACTATCAAGTACTTACGATTGACATGAGTTACTTGGTGAGTACGACACAACAAAATCCATTAGCAAACACGTTACGTTTTAGCCTTCGCTTCAGCGTTGGTGCGAATGCAAAAGTTTCTGATCCTGTAGAATAATGAAGATTCGCGTAGGGTTTGGATACGACGTCCATCAGTTAACTGAGAACCGAGAACTGTGGTTAGGCGGTGTTCAAATTCCTCATGACAAGGGAGCTTTAGGACACAGCGATGCCGATGTTCTTTTACACGCCATTTGCGATGCGTTGTTAGGCGCTGCAGGAAAACGAGATATTGGATTTTACTTTCCAGATACTTCATCAGAATTCAAAAACATTGATTCAAAAATTCTGCTTCAACGTACCATTCAAGTTTTAAAAGACGACGGATGGAAAGTTGGAAACATAGATTCTACGCTGTGTATGGAACGTCCGAAAATTATGTCGTTCGTTCCTGAAATGAAGAAAGTCATTTCTTCCATTTGTGAAATTGAAGAAGAAGATGTGAGCATTAAGGCTACCACTTCAGAGAAGATGGGTTTTGTTGGAAGAGAAGAAGGCGTGAACGCTTATGCCGTTACGTTGATTCAAAAAGACTAAGCCCAGACTTTTGTTCCTTCCGAACAATTCTTACAGATATCTATTTCCTTTCTTCCTTTCAAGAGTTGTTTGCGGAACATTGCGTACGCTTTACCCTTCCAAATAGATTTAAAATCTTCCTTCGAAAGATTGCCCATTTCATGGGTAGCATCTTTATCGAAACAACACGGAACAACCTTACCGTCCCAAGTGACCACTGCCCCACTCCACATGCGCCAGCAGTGATTGTCTAACGAAGATTTCACAATGAACTTTCCATTCGAAAGACGCTTATAACGACTGTATTTTTCTATGGTTGGAATAAGAGGATTGCCGTTTTCATAATCGTAAACTTGCGCTGTCTTAAAACGAATTTCATCGACTTTGTATTCATTCGCCAATTGCTTCGCTTCTTCAATTTGATTTTCGTTTGGGCGGACCACCAAAAATTGAAAGATGATATGCGGAGTACTTGAATTTAGATTTTTTCTTGCTTCAACCAAATGCTTGGTGCCGTCTAACACCTTCTGCAACGAGCCGTGCACGCGGTATTGCTCGTAGACCTCCTGTGTGGTTCCGTCTATTGAAATTAAAATTCGATCTAAACCGGATTGCACTATTTCAGTCGCTCTTTTTTCGGTGATGAAATGAGCGTTGGTGGAAGTGGAAGTATAAATACCCGCTTGCGAAGCCTTCGAAATGAATTGTAAAATATCGTTGTGAATGAAGGGCTCTCCTTGAAAATAGAAATTCAGATAACTTAATGTTGGGGACAATTGATCGAGCCACCGATTGAAATTTTCAGCTTTTAAATTTCCTGTATCGCGCGAGAATTGTTTCAATCCGGAAGGACATTCAGGACAACCGAGGTTACACGCGGTGGTTGGTTCAATGCTCAAGGAAATGGGCATTCCCCAAGGCTTTGCCGATTTGAAGAAACGCGAAAAATAAAAACCTATATAAACAAGCAAAGCGTTTGTTAAACGCTTTGCTGTTATTGTTTTTTGAATGAATCGAAGGAATTCCTTCATTCCATTTTAGAATTTACCTTGACTCCTTCTAACGTTCGAAAGTGAGTCGAACTTCGCTTGTCCAAGCACTTTGATTAACGAATCGCGCAATTTCATTTGCGCTTCCATTTGGTCTTTCTTTCCGCGTTCTTCTTTCATTAATTCAAGAAGTCCAACGTTATCTAGCGCTGCTTCGTGCGCTGCGCGCATGTTCTTAGCCGCCTCTGAACCAGGAACAAATGCTTCCATGTCTTTCACCAACTCTTCGTTAACGAAGGCACTCATTTGCATTTTGCGCTCAATGGTTTTCTTCTCTGCTGGAGTTAACGATTCGTAGTAATCGAGCATTTGATTGTTCAATGCGAATACACGCTCGGCCAATTTTGTTGCTGTTTGAAGATCTCCTGCTTTGAACAACAACTCTGCTGTTTGCCACATGATTTGCGGTTGATCGTATGGCGCGTTCTTTTCAGGAAGAGCCGTTAACGACTTGTTCAACACTGCTGCTGCTTTGTCCATTTTGTTCTCAATGATGAACTGCTCTGCAAGGTTGTTCATTTGCATGCGCAAGTTGGTTACCATGCGGCGGTTGTTCTCATCGAGGTAGATGTCTTTCGTATCAATATTTCCCCATTGGAATTTATTCATTACGTTGTCGTACATCAACTCAGAGGCTACTCCTCCAGACATGTTATCGCGATCGAAATCGGTATGGTAAATTGGCGTTAATCTGTAAGCCAAACCTTCCAGCTGGAAGTAAGGCTCAAGACCCATGTAGGCTTCTGAACCAGTAGTAACCGCGAAGTAGATTGGACGTTCCCAGTTGTTGTGAACGATTAAGTCCATAACCATCAATTGTGCTTTGGTAATGAACTGACGTGGGTTCTCACCGTCGTCATCCATTAATGCAAAGCTCATGGTGCTAACCAATGAATCGTTGGCTCCAACAAACTGACTGAACTTCGCTTGATTCTCTTTCGATACAGCATAAGAGAATTGGTAGTTCGGCATTACGCTGAATTTCTTGTAACCGAAATCTTGAATTTTCGCGTCGTCTAGACAGTAAGCCAATGCTTCTTCCAATGGCGTTAATGCCGTGTCTGAATTCAACACGATCAAATCGCGAGTTCCTTGACGGTATTTGAATTCTGGAATTGAGAACGGCACTGGAGCGCTTTCGTATTGACGACGTTTCATTTGATCGATGTACCAATCGGTATTCAATAATGAAAGGTTCACCACGCGAACATCGGTACGAACGCCTTCTACTTCTTGTGCATACCACAATGGGAAGGTGTCGTTATCACCGTTGGTGAAGATGATGGCGTTTGGTTGAAGTGAATTCAAATAGTTTCTCGCCATGTCTATTCCTGTTCTGCGGTCTGAACGATCGTGATCGTCCCAACCTTGCGCTGCCATTAAAACCGGAGCAACAAGAGAAACTAAGAATGCAATACCTGCCAATGCCGTTGAAGGAACATTCTTCAACATTAATTTCAACCAGAAGTATATGGCTGTTACGCCCAATCCAATCCAGATGGCGAAGGCGTAAAATGAACCTGCATATGCGTAGTCGCGTTCACGCGGTTGAAGTGGAGTTTGGTTCAAGTAAACCACAATTGCGAATCCGGTTAAAACGAAAAGCAAACCCACTACAATGAAGTCGTTTCTGTGACGAAGCAATTGATAAACTAAACCAAGTAATCCGATCAAAAGCGGAATCATGTAATACGAGTTGTTCGCCTTGTTGTTTTTCGACAATTCAGGAACGGCTTCTTGATTACCTAAGCGGGCTTCATCGTAGAAACCGATACCTGTCTTCCAGTTTCCGTCTACGAAATCGCCATGACCTTGTGTATCGTTTTGTCTTCCTGCGAAATTCCACATGAAGTATCTCCAGTACATCCAATTCACTTGGTAACTGAAGAAATAGCCCATGTTTTCACCGAAGGTTGGCGTGCGCTTTAAGTCTTTCAGTTCAGCCCAAATTTTGTATTGTTGAACGTGACTTCCTTGGCTGCTGTACATACGTGGGAACACGTGTGTTTGCGCATAGTTTGGTTCAGTCGCCTTCTTCTCGCCTGTTTCCAAATACTCTTCCTTCACCATTAATTTCTGATCGGTGTTGTTGGAAATGTATTGCTCGGCTTCGAATCTGTTTTTGAATGAAATCACCAACTTGTTTTTGTTGTTGTCTTCACGCACACTGTATGATTTCACGTAAACTTCATTTCCATCTAAATACGGCTTGTTGCGCACTTGAGGCGTGTTGAAGTATTGTCCGCGAAGAAGAGGACGATCACCGTACTGCTCACGATTCATGTATGAAACCAATGCGAAGAAATTGTTCGGTTTGTTCTCGTTCATTGGCGTGTCGGCCTGTGAACGAATAACTATTGTCGCAAAAGTGGTGTAACCAATCAAGGCAACAGCAACGCTCCAAGTAAGGGTGTTCACCGCTACCCATCCGCGTTTCTTCGAATAGATGATTAAAGCAACTAGACCGCCAATTAGAATTAATGCATAGAAGAATACCCCTGTGTTGAAAGGCATTCCAAGTGTGTTCGTGAAGAAACGTTCAAACCATGCTGCAATTTGAATCGACCATATTAAGATAACGGTTTGCATAAGGAACAACAGTCCCAAAGCAACACCAGAAGTAATGGCAACGCCTTTCCAAGAGAAGGTGTTCTTCTTGAAATAATACACAAAGCAGATTGCAGGAATAGCCAACAAGTTCAATAAGTGAACACCGATTGACAATCCCATGAGGTATGCAATTAAGATAATCCAACGCAAGTTGCTTGGCTCATCTGCCTCACTTTCCCATTTCAATATTGCCCAGAAAACAACGGCAGTGAACAACGAAGACATCGCGTAAACCTCTCCTTCAACAGCACTGAACCAAAACGTGTCAGAGAATGTGTAGGCAAATGCGCCGATTAATCCAGCTGCGAAAATGATTAGGTTCTTGTTGTCGTTTTTATCTCCGTCTTTGTCAACCATTTTCTTCGCGAGGTGCGTGATGGTCCAGAAGAGGAACATGATGGTTGCTCCGGAAGAAACGGCTGAAAGTGAGTTGATCGCGTATGGAACATTCTCTACTCCAACGAATGCAGAAAATAAACGTGCAATAAGCATGAACAAAGGCGCCCCTGGAGGGTGACCAACTTCTAGTTTATAAGCCGAGGCAATGAACTCACCACAATCCCAGAAAGGCATTGTTGGTTCGAGGGTCATCATGTACACAGCGGTTGCTGCCATAAACATGAACCAACCTAAAATAATGTTTGCACGTTGAAACGAAATCATATTCTTAATTTGAAGTGAGGCGAAGATACATTTTTTTTAGACGCGTTCTTGACACAATTCCACCAAAACTGAATTGCTACTTTTCGGATGAAGAAAGGCAATGAGTTTGTTGTCTGCGCCTTCTTTCGGAGCCTCGTGAATCATGGTGAAACCCTCGGATTTCAAGCGTTCTATTTCAGCATAAATGTCTTGAACTTCGAAGGCAATGTGGTGCATTCCTTCCTTGTTTTTTTCAAGAAATTTTGAAATGGCGCTATCCGGAGAAGTGGCTTGTAGCAATTCTATTTTTGACTCTCCAACTTGAAAGAACGATGTGATGACATTTTCAGATTCAACACGCTCTTCTTTGTAGGGCTTAACCCCTAGTAGGGCAGAAAAAATTTCGTTCGAAGCAGCAATGTCTTTCACTGCAATGCCGATGTGTTCAATTTTCATAAAACAATTAATTATACAAATGAAGGTATCCCGTTACCGAGTTGTAATCGGCGTTGTACTGAAGCAAATTGTAGTTTGCTGGGCCGTTGATTAAACTGCCGTCGGACAGCAACCACTTACTTCCTGAGCATGTATCAGAGATTGTCACGTTGTCTGAGTTCACTTGCACATAGCAGGGATTATCGGGATTGTGAGTGCTTCGCGCATCGAAGACAGAGAACACATCGAGGTCGTTTCTGTAAATAATGAGATCAACTGTATTCCCGTCGTAATACACCCATCCGGTTGGAACGGTTAAATCGAAAAACGCAGGTTCGAAAATATTTACGTTGATTGAAAACGCTATCTCATTGAGCATTTGACTTCGGTCTGTGCAGGAATGCATAGGAACGAAGAACAGACTCAAGAATAAAAATCCGGCGATGAACTTCTTCAACTTATCCATTCAAAATATTTTTTTTCGATTCGGTTGGAACAAATTCTTTCATGTAGAAAGGCTCTATTTGCGCCATGTGCTCTTCAAATTTAGATGAAGAATTGGGTAAAAGTCCTACAAAATGTTTCGCGCTTGGAGAGACTGCTTTCACTTGATCTTCCTTTCCCAACAGATCATTCATTTTAAACGCAGCATCTCCCACAAAAATTGCCTTTTCAATTCTGAGATTGGCTCTCCATTCTTCATTCAGCGTGGCGAATGACCAACTTCCATTTGAATAAACATAAGCGTCGTTTCTTCGCGCATCGATTAAAGCAACAGGCGTAAAATTCGTTTCACTTCCAACCAAATTAACCAAAAGTTCTCCTGTTGTAATGGGTACCATTCCAATGTTCAAGGCGTACGCTAATCCTTTAGCTGCGGTGACTCCGATGCGCAAACCGGTGTATGAGCCTGGACCAATTCCAACTGCTATTCCAACCAAGTCTGAAGGTTTCAGATGGTTTCGATCAAGAATGTCTTTCATCATTTGGTGCAGTGCTTCCGCATGAACGAATTCATTTTCTTCTCGCTCAAAAAGATCGACAAGAACATTGTCTTTGATGAGTGCGACACTGCAATTCCGCGTAGCGGTTTCCAAACACAAATACATTATTTCTTCTCCTCAAGCTTAATCTTATCTCCGTTTGAAAGTTCTTTCGATAAGAGTTCATACGGCCCCGTTACAATTTCTTCTCCTTCATTCAATCCGTTTGTAATTTGAATAAATGTTCCGTCTTGAATTCCAGTTTGAACTTGTTTCATCTCAACCGTGTTGTCGGCTTTCTTCACGAACACCACTGTTAAAGAAATATTATTTTGAAGTGAATCCGCGCGTGTGGTCACAGCAGCTGTAGGCACCGAAAGCGCTTGATTGGCTTCGTCTGTGTGAATTTTCACTGTTGCACTCATGCCTGGCTTGAAGGGTGAATTATTCTCTGAATTTCCATTAACACTAGCATATGATTCTTTCACAATTTTCACCTTCACCGAAAAGTTGGTTACTTGCTCTGTGCTTGCTGCAAGACCTTGTCCTGAATTCAAAGCAGAAGAACCCACTTCAGTTACTACACCTTTAAACACTTGATCACTGAAGGCATCAATTTCAACGTCAGCGGTATCGCCCACTTGCACATGAACAATGTCTGTTTCATTCACCTCCAAATCAATTTCCATTTCATTCAGAACAGAAACCTTCATGATCACATCTCCGCTCATCATGTTGTTTCCAAGTACGGTTTCACCGAGCTCTTTAGCAAGAGCTGTTACCGTTCCTGAAATAGGTGCAACAATGGTTGTTCTTCTTAAGTTTTCTTGCGCTTCGCTCTTTCCAGCGTCGGCGCTTGCTATGGAAAAGTTTGCGCTGTGCACGCTCTCTTCAGCCGCTTCAACCTCTGCAACTGCCGTTTCTAATGCACTGCTTGCATTATCGTATTCAGCTTGAGAGATTGCCTTTTGCTCGATTAATTTTGAAAGTCTAGCAAGGGTTGTTTCTTGCAAACGCTTTTGTGCTTTCGCTTGCGTTAAGCGTGCTTTCGCGCTAGACAAATTACTTTTTGCTGTGTTCAATGAGGCTTCAGCGCGACTGAGTGCCGAGACATAAAGATCGGGATTGATGCGCACGAGTAACTGGCCTTTCTGAACGAAGTCTCCTTCTTTCACAGGCAGTTCAACAATTTGCCCAGAAACTTCCGATTGAATTTTCACTTCAACCGAAGGCTGAACTTTTCCGCTTGCCGCCACCACTTCACTCAAATCTCTTTTTTCCGACTTTCCAAGTGTAACCACTTTTGCATCACCAGAACCGAATACCATTGGCAATACAATGGCCGCAATAATCACAACGATTACTGAAATCCAGATCCATCTTTTTTTGTTTTTCATGGTTGTGACATTAGAGGGACTCCCATGTAGAAGTCGATTATTTTCCGTTTAAAAATCCAGTCGTATTTACTTCGAACAAAGTTCGATTCTGCTTGCTGCAGGCGGTTGCGCGCATCGAGGTATTCAGACATACCCACGACACCTTGATTGAATCGAAGTTCGTTCCAATCGAACGCAAGGTGACTTGCTTCCACGGCTTTTTCAGTTGCATCATAAGTGGCTTTTGCGCGAGTCACATCGAGGTATGCTTTGCGCACTTCTTGTTCTAATTGCACTTTGGTTTGCTCTACCGTTAACTCATTATCTGCACGAGCCAATTCTGCGCGTTTGATATTCACGTCGTTTGAAAAGCCGTTGAACAAAGGAAGAGTTAAGCTGAAGAAGAGCGATTGGTTGACGTTGTCTCTCAGCTGATTGTTGAAAGGCTTGGTGGTGTAGTCGTCTACATTGTAAATGGCTTGAGGAAAAGAGAAGACGTATTGATTCGAGCCGAACACTTGTCCAATTGGAAAGGCCAATGAATCTGGAGACCCGGTTAACACCTTCGAAGCACCTGAATAACCCGAACCGTAAGAATAGCTCATACTTAGTCGTGGCGACATTCCGCCTTTGGCAATGTTCAAGTTTAAATTACTTGAAGCCAGTGATAACTCCGCCGACTTTATTTGTGGGAAGGTTGACAAGGCATTTTGAACACATTGCGGCATATCAGGGAGTTGCTCAGCAATGTTGAATGCCGAAGGGTCAGCTTGAATGGAAAAACTTCTCTGCTCTTCCTCTGTTAACTGCATCAATTGTGAAATGTCTAGAATTGCTGATTGCACATTGTTCTCGGCCGAAATAACATTGGCTTCATCTGAAAGCAATTGCGCCTCAATGTCGCGAAGACTTCCTTCGGCGGCGCTGCCAGCATTCACTAAGTCTTTTATACGCTTAACTTGTTCCTTTGTGCGATTGAGTGTGAGTTCTGAAGATGCCTGAAGTTCTTTGGTTAACAGCACGTTCAAATAAGCAACAGAGACTTGAAGCGCCAATTGATTGCGTTGGTAGTCGAAGGTGAGCATTTGCGCACGCGTATCAACTTGCGCCTTCTTGTATTGATTCACATTTTGCAAACCTGAAAAGAGGGTAACGCTTGTTGAGAGACCAAGGCTATTGCTCTGAATACGTTGAGTTGCGAACTGATTGGTGAACGGGTCAATACGTTGTCCCCAGTTGTATCCGTGTGAAACTTGTCCGTTTAGATTCGGAAGGAAATTACCCAATGCCTGTTCTTGATTCAACTTGGTTTGTTCTAATCCAAGACTGTTTCTCTTCAAGCCAATGTTGCGTTCGATGGCTGTGCCGACACATTGTTGCAACGACCATTGCGCGTAAGAAATGTGACTTCCTAAAATGACTACGAAAACAAGGAAACAACGCTTCATAAATCTTTAAAATTTCCGAATATCACTAGACTTTCGGTATTCAAAGGTAACTGAAGTTCTTTTAATTCGCTTTGAAGAAATTCGCAATACGCTTTCTAAAAAAGACAATGGCAAGAACAAGCAAAAGCGTATATGGAATGAGCATGAGGTAAAGGATTCCCGTATTCAATCCTTCAGCCAAACTTCCTGAAGTATTCTGGTTTGCTGTTTCGGCTGTTGCCTTACACATGGCGCATTGCGCATAGGTTGCGAGATTTAGCGCGAAGAAAAACAATACAACAAATAGCTTTTTCATGTTCAATGGTAATAAGGTGAAATCATGAAGTAAACAACGACTCCCGTTACCGCGACATAGAACCAAATTGGCCAAGTGTATTTCGCCAATTTCTTGTGAGCAGGAAACTCGGCAATTAAGGCACGGTAGGCTGTAAATAGGATGAAAGGAAGAATAATCGCCGCCAATACAATGTGTGTTGAAAGGATAATCAAGTATAATGGTCTTAATGAATGGTCTTTCGGAAACTCAGTTTCTCCAGCGAACATGTGGTGCCCGATGTAGGTAACCAAGAACAGAACGCTTAAATAAATAGCTCCTTTCATTAACTTCTTGTGGGCTTCGAAATTTTTCTTCTTCACCGCAACAAGTGCTGCTACCAAAAGGATCGAAACTGTTCCGTTGATGAGCGCGTTGGCTTTCGCCAATAAATGCACATCGAATCCGAGATCAACGTTTGTGAATTTCAAGTAGCGCAAAGACACTACCACTAAGAATACAACTGCCGAAACGATATAGATTAACGTCTTCGCTAGTTTATCGTTCTTTTTCAATTCTGCTTTCATGGTCTTATTTCTTAAGTAACAAATGTAAATCTGTAAACAACTGATCTACCGCTTTTGTTGAAGTTCCGTCGTAATATCCTCGAATTTTCCCTTCTTGATCAATCAATGCGATTTGATCGGTATGAAAGAAACCTCCTTGAGCGGTATCTGAAGGGAAAGCCGTGAGTTTGTATCCTTCCTTGGCCTGCCAATAAATATCTTCTTCATTTCCGGTTACGAAATTCCAATTGGAAAAATCTGCACCCATGCGGTCGGCGTATGCTTTCAGGGCTTCTGGCGTATCGTTCTTGGGGTCTACGGTGTGCGAAAGGAAAACGACTTGGTCGTTGATGTTCTCTGATTTAACAGAATGTTGCAATCGCGTCATTTGAGACGAAAGCATGGGACAGATGCTAGTGCAGTTGGTGAAGAAAAAATCGACAACCGCAATCTTTCCAACCATGAAATCATTGGTGATGATTTTGCCATCTTGATTGGTAAATGCAAACAAGGGTATTGGATCGTAGACTGTATCTGAGATGCCCTCTCCCTTCTCGTTGTATTTGATTTCAATTCCGAAATCACCGAAATAGGGCAAAGTTTTTTCTTTCTGATCGGGTGACTTAACAGGATCAGTGCATGCCGCAAGTGCAACGAATGCCAATAAGAATAAACGATTAATAGCCACGCTTAATTTTTCTCTTTTTATTCAAGATCGCGATATCTTCCATTAGGTTTTCGAAGTGATACTCGGTGTTCCCATATAGCCCACGAATATGTCCGCCTTCATCAACGACGCGAAAGACCGCTTCGTTTTTCAAATCCTGAATAAGGAATCCATTGCGCACAAATGCGGCCATAGCCGCAGAATCTCCCTGAAGGAACTGCCATTTACTCTTGTTATTTGAATATCTCAAATTTCGCGTCGCGTAGGCTTGTACAGCAGCAGTGTCTGAATAACCATTTGGGTCGAAGCATACGATGTAAATATCGGGCTCCATTCGGAATTTAAAATTTGGAATAAGCAAACGCTCGGTAATCTTAGGAAGGTTTGGATCTTCGAAATCGACGAAAGCGGCCACCCAAATCTTTCCCATCAATGAATCGCGATTGATGAGTTGATTGTCTTGATTTACAAAGGCGAAATCAGGAATCTGATAATCCGAAGTCACACAACCCGTGTCACAAGCTGGTCCGAAATAAAGGGGTTCACTAAAATTGTGCTTTCCCATTGGACCAAGGAAAATGAGCAGAGCTAGTGGAATAAAAAAAAGCATACCCACCAATAGGATATACTTTTTTAATTTTTTATTTTTCATTGTTCTTCAGCTTAGCCGAAGATGTTGTGTCCTGTTTGCACACTTACACCTTCATACAAACCAATAAAGATTAAATACATGATGAACAAAGCATAAGGAAGAAGAACTACATACTTCAAGTTCTTTCTTTCTTCGCCAAGGTGCATGAAAATCAAAACGATATAAGCTGCCTTCACAAGGGTAAGAACCAAGAACGTTAATTTAATGGCTTCCCAAGCGAATGTCCCGTTTCTTTTGAAGGCCACTCCCATGAATACTTCGATGAGCGTAATAACGGTCAAAAGTATAGTTACTGAATATAACTTTTTACGAATTTGCTTTCCTGCAGCTTCGTCGTGTTTTGCATTAAGAGCGTAGCTCTCGTTTACTATAAGGTCGTCTCTTTCCATGATAATCAGCGATATTAGATAAGGTAGAAGAATGTGAATACGAATACCCAAACAAGGTCAACAAAGTGCCAGTACAATCCGATTTTCTCAATCATTTCATAGTGACCGCGTTTTTCGAAAACTCCTTTTAGAGCCATGAACCAAATGATAACATTGATTAACACCCCAGAAAATACGTGGAAACCGTGGAAACCCGTTACGAAGAAGAAGAAGTTAGCATACTGTTGTTGAATCGCGTATTCATTCTTGTGCATGTTCGCACCGAATGCCATTGAACCAGCTTCCATAGCTGACCAAATTTTCTTAGCATCGTCGCCTTTAACTACCAACTTACGAAGGTCTTTTCCGTCTTTGTGCTCAAGGGTGTATTTGTTCAAAATGATTTCCTCTGGAATCATTGTCGAAATATCATCGTGTGTTTCAGCAGCAGCAGCGTGTTCACCATGTCCACCGTGAGCGTCGTGAGAAACAGGCTCTTCAGCAGCTTCCATAGCATGCTCGTACTTGTGACCGAAGTCGCTTGTCATATGAACCCAAGAACCGTTGTCCAATGCAATTTGATAAGTGTTACCCGCATCATCAGCTGCGGTCACAGTCATTGGCTGGTTAATTTGGAAACCTCCACCAGATCCGTGAATAAAGTGAGACCATTCCCAAGCTTGAGAACCTAAGAAGATGAATCCACCGATAATTGTAAGACCCAACCACTTCACTACACCCTTCTTGTCCATACGGTGTCCAGCTTCTACAGCCAATACCATCGTAACAGATGAAATGATTAAGATGAAGGTCATTAATGCTACATACATCAACGGGTAAGATCCGTGAAGGCCAGGCAGGGCTTCGAAAACTTGTTCACCAACAGGCCACAAGTCTGAACTTCCATGACGAATAACTCCGTATGCTGTAAGAAGTCCGCCAAATGTGAGGGCATCCGATACAAGGAAAAACCACATCATCATTTTACCATAAGAAACGCTGAACGGAGAACGATTACCGCCCCACAATTCGTCCTTAGTTACATGTTCTGCTTGACCTGCCATAATAGTGAATGAAATTTGGGTGCAATTTTACTTCAAAAGGTTCAATTTAGAAAAGAGAATCGGCATTTTTCACTATTTTGAATAATTCTGAATAAGCCGATTCAGATGATTTAGTAAATATAGAAAATGAAGAAAAATAGATAAATCCATAAAATTCCCATGAAATGCCAATACATTCCGTTGGAATGAAGGCTAATCCAATTGTCCTTGTTAAGCTTTCCATTCTTCAATCTAAAGAGGTTCACCAATAGGTAAATGAGTCCAAATAACAAGTGCGCAATGTGCAAGTATATAAGAACGCTCAACATTGCTCCGGAAGCATTGAAAGTCGTTTGAACCTCAATCGTTTTGTCTTCGCGAGATTGGTCGGGGCGGATGTAATAGTAGTTTTCACCTTCCTTCGTCAATATTTGACCATTCAATTCGAAATAATAATTCGTACCGTACTCGCCGTTCAGCTTGCCTAAAGTGTTCCAACGAGATTGCTTAAGGCCTTGTTCAGTTTGTGTAATGGTGTTTCCCATTCCCATAGCGGCCATTTCGTTCCAACCTTTATTTTGGGTGAAGACGAAGGCCAGTCCTAAAATAAACGTTACCAGCGTGCCATACAAAGCACTTGATTGCTTTCCTGCTTTCAAAGCGCGAAGCGCAACAATAAGTGTGATACTGCTTAAAACAATGAATGCGTTACCCACCCAGAAAATAGCTGGCGGTTGAATGTGCACCCACAAAAGTTTTCCGTACAGAACCATGATGGCACTGGTGATTCCACCAAACAACATCACAACGGCGAAGATTAAAAACCAAACGATCATCTTCTTTGAGCGAAGTTTCACATCTGGGTTGTGTCCTTCAAAAGGATCAATTTCTTTAAAGTCTGTGTTTTCCATTAGATTTTATCTATTACGTAGGCAATTTGAACAATGGGTAAATAAAAGAATGAGGCAAACATAACCTTGCGTGCATTCAACAAAGTTGGTTCTTTAAAAAGTTTGTACGCGAGCGATGATATCCAGATGCCGGCTAACACAACTATGATTGCAGCAATGTTACCAACCATGGGTGTTTCGAGTGGAAGTGTCCATGGAAGGAGGCTCACTGGAATTAAGAAAAAGCTGTACACCATGATTTGGAAAGCCGTTTTTTTATCGGGCATTCCGCTGAAGGGAAGAAGCTTGTACCCTCCTCTGTTGTAGTCTTCGTGGGACACCCAAGCGATGGCCCAAAAGTGAGGGAATTGCCACATGAACTGAACTGCAAATAAAATTCCTGCTTCCAAACCGAAATGATTGGTGGCGGCAACATATCCGATCATGGGCGCAATGGCTCCCGGGAAGGCTCCGATAAACACTGCCCATGGCGAAACTCTTTTGAGTGGCGTGTAAATGAATGCGTAGGATAAGAAGGCTGAAAATCCGAGTATCCCTGAGGCGGTGTTCAAGAAATAGAACAAGATGAAAACTCCGAGACCTGCAGTTGTTATTGATACAAACCAAGCTTCAAGTGTAGAGATTCTTTTGGTTGGAAGCGGACGGGTTCTTGTGCGGTGCATTAACGAATCCCATTGCTGTTCGAGTACCTGATTGGCACCGTTACTTCCACCTGCCAATAAAAATCCAGCGAGAATTAACCATCCTATTTTATCATACTCCCAAGTCTCTGCTCCCATTTCATAGGAGAGAACGCAAGAAACTACGACTAAAAATGAAAGGCGCAACTTGAACAAATCCAAAGCTGCTTTGATTTTCCCCATTACACCTGATTTCTCTTCAACCGAAACTTCCATTTCTGCTTATCTCAATTTTTGCAAAAGTACTGCTTAATGCTCTTCAATAATTAATAATCCCAACGACGCACTTGACGAAGTCCTTTGCGTATTCCAACCATGAGCCAAGCCTCTTTGAACGGGTCTACGCGTCTGTCTTCCGAGCGATAGCGAGCAAATCCAAATACCTGAAGGGCAGGAGAAACTTGATAAGCAGCTTCGGCGTTCACAACAAATAATGTACTTCTATTTCCTTGAAGAATATTGTTTCCGTATACACTCCAAGGGTTGACGTATGATTGGAAGATGTTTCCGCCGACATTTTGCTGAGCGTCTCTTCCGAAAGCTGCCCAAACTAAACTTGCGGTGTAATTCCATTTCTCGCGCTGATATTGAGTCGAAGTGTACCATTCGTAAAAATTCGCACCCAATGGATGGGCTAAGGGTTGTCCCATATGTTCCCAAGCCTGAATATCGCTTCCATGTGTGTATGTAAAAGGACGCACAAAAGACCATTCCGTCAAAAATAAAAGTCCTTCAATTTTTTTTGGTCTAAGCGCCATCCCGAATTGCATTCCGAATTTATTTCCCCACCAACCGTTTCTGTTTCGAATTTCACTTACCAAAAATTCATCGAGAATAAGTTGTCCGTATATCTCGAACGCCTCGCTCTGCTTGTATTTCCATGACGCACCCAACAATACGTTGTCGGCAGATCCCTGAGAAAATTCAGCGGGACGATAGAATAAAAACGGATTCAGATAATGCAGATCCAATTCTCTGTGGCTCGCTGAATCTCTTGCTTGCCAAACCACCATTTCATGTGCCGACACCGACCATTTCTTATTGATCTTCCATTCGAGTGTGTGCACCGCAATGTACTTTGGATTCAGGTCGAAATGATTCTGCATACGCTGATAACTGTGCGTTCTAGACCACAAATTGGTGAAGGTAATTTTCTTTCCAATCTTCGTTTCCAATTTCATGAATGGAAGAGCACTTGCGCTGCTTGAAAGAATGAGTGAGCGGTAACCGTATCCTAAATTCTGTCTAGAATTTCCAACCGAAAGAGTAAAATGATTATTCAGTTTTCTGGAATAAATTATTTCCGGAATGGGTGCAAAAGCCGTGGCTCCAGAGTCAGGCGTGAGCACTCTTCCGAAGTTCGGAAGAACTCCTAAAGAATCTAAAAAACGTTTGTTGAATTCCGGAAGATGAAAAACAGCGCCGGTTAACGACAACGACAACTTGTTCTTTTCATTCTTGAAAATATTGCTGTAGTTCAATACTGCTGAATAGCCAAGATTGGAAATTTCGTGCGAACGATCTAACCCTGCGGCCAATTCAAAATTGAATTTTGAAGTAACGGTGTCCGTTTCCACTTTCAATAAAGTAGCATAACGCAACTCATTGAACAAAGAGTCCTGCGAAAACACGACGTTACACGCTGTGAAAAGCGAGAGTATAGCAATGATTTTTTTCACGAGGGGAAGATAGAACAGTCTTTCAAAACATGCATTGTTAATAGGTAATAAGTTTCACAATTTTATGTTGAAAGAATAGCCTTTAATTTGTGATGTTATGTCGAAAATAGAAATTGATTTAGAAGAAGAAAATCGCGAGATACTTCGCAGATACCGCGCACTCTTACGCGTTTGTTATCGCTCGAAAACCCGTGCCGATCGTGCGCGGATTAGGAAAGCCTTCGAGCTTTCCGTAGATGCCCACAAAGACATGCGTCGCAAGAGCGGGGAACCCTACATCTACCACCCGATTGCTGTGGCGAAAATCGCCGCAGAAGAATTGGGTCTCGACACCATGAGCATCGTCTGCGCTCTTCTTCACGATACGGTCGAAGACACTGAAATAACGCTCGACGATATCCAACGCCAGTTCGGAAAAAAAGAACGCGTTATTATCGACGGCCTGACAAAGATTTCTGGCGTTGCAGACTTAAGCTCTAGCGATCAGGCCGAGAACTTTCGCAAGATGCTTCTGACGTTGTCAGATGACGTGCGCGTGATCCTTATCAAACTCGCCGACCGTTTGCACAACATGCGCACGCTAGATCACATGCGAAGAGACAAGCAATTGAAAATTGCAAGCGAAACACTTTTCATGTACGCTCCCCTCGCCCACCGCTTGGGATTGTACAGCATTAAAACCGAACTCGAAGATCTAAGTTTGAAGTTCACCAATCCGGAAGAATACGAACTTATTGTTACCAAACTACAGAAAACACAAGCTGTCCGAACCCGATTCATTAATCAATTTACGTTGCCCATTCGCCGATCGCTCGACGAACAAGGACTGCAATACGAAATAAAAAGCAGAACGAAAAGCATCTTTAGCATCTACAACAAAATTCACACGAAAGGTGTTCCATTTGAAGAAATATACGACTTATTCGCTATTCGAATTATTTTAAATACACCTCCAGAAATGGAGAAAACAGATTGTTGGCGCGTGTATTCCGTTGTAACAGATTTCTATCAACCTAGTCCTGAACGATTGCGCGACTGGATCAGCATTCCGAAAAGCAGTGGATACGAATCGCTGCACACTACCGTAATGTCTCCGACAGGAAAATGGGTAGAGGTGCAAATTCGAAGTGAACGCATGGACGATCTTGCAGAGAAAGGTTACGCTGCACATTGGAAATACAAAGA
The DNA here is from genome assembly GCA_945881835.1 of Chryseobacterium gleum. GTDB lineage: Bacteria > Bacteroidota > Bacteroidia > Flavobacteriales_D > Sanyastnellaceae > CAIZGX01. The sequence continues at coordinate 107,344 of CAMCVP010000005.1, forward strand.
CGCTGTTGAAAGTCCTGAAAGCAAACTAGACAGATGGCTCGGACAAATTAGAGATGTCCTTGAAGCACCCAGCGACAATGCCATTGAATTCATAGATAATTTCAAGCTATCACTTTTCAGCGAAGAAATTTATGTTTTCACTCCAAAAGGCGATCTTAAAACCTTGCCAGTTGGATCAACAACCTTGGACTTCGCTTTTTTGATTCATTCACAAATAGGATATCAATGCATTGGTGCTAAAGTGAATCACAAACTTGAACCTCTAAGTCATAAACTTAGTAGCGGTGATCAGGTAGAGATTTTAACTTCAAAAAAACAACGTCCGAAAGAAGACTGGTTGAATATCGTTATTACCGCTTCGGCTCGACAAAAAATTAAAACAGCTCTCAAAGAGGAAAAGAAACAAATTTCCGAAGAAGGAAAAGAGATGCTGAAGCGACGATTCAATTCGTTGAAAATATCTTGGGCCAGTCAGAATATCGATGAATTCGTTCGCGCCTACAACTGCGTAACGGCCATTGATTTCTACTACAAAATTGCAAAAGGTCGAATTGAATTGAAGAAACTGAAACCTCATATTACGGAAGGCGACAGGATTCGATTCGATAAAACCACCCAAGAGAAACACGAGGAAATAACCCGCATTGTTACAACAGCGCCTTCAACCGGAGATACCGTTCTTATTGGAGACGATAAGCAAAAGGTTGATTTTAGTTTAGCTGTTTGTTGCAGTCCAATTCCAGGCGATGAAGTATTCGGATTTATTACTGTTTCGGAAGGGATAAAAATTCACCGAACGAACTGTCCGAATGCGCAAGAACTCATGAGCAAATATGCCTATCGAGTGATTAAAGCGAAATGGAGCAGCAACGACTTGGTTCAGTTTGAAGTGGGATTGAAATTCTCTGGAACCGATGATGTTGGATTGGTTCAAAAAATAACAAATATCATTTCCACCGACATGAATGTGAACATGCGCGCTATCTCTTTTGAGGCGCGAGATGGAATATTCGATGGAAAAGTTGTTGTTTTGGTGCACGATACAGAACATTTGAACCATCTGATAAAAAACCTTCAAGACGTTGACGGCGTTCTTACGGTAGATCGCATTGAAAGTGAATTTGCTTAAAGCATCTTCATATTTCGTATTTTTGAAACATGACCTCTGCCGGAAAAATAGAATTGCTGCTTCATTCCAAGAAGAAACAATTGGCGGTTCTTATAGATCCCGACAAATGGAACAGTGAAAACGCGCAACAGCAAGGTGCTTTGTACAAAGCGGCTGGCGTAGATTTTTTATTGGTAGGTGGAAGTTTAAATGCAGCTTCAGATTTCAATGAACGAGTGGAACGCTTGCGTGCGACGTGCCCCTTGCCTTTGGTGCTCTTTCCAGGTCACCCGTTACAACTTACCAAGCACGTAGACGCAACACTTTTTCTTTCTTTGATATCTGGAAGAAATGCTGAATTCCTCATTGGGCATCAGGTTGTTTCCGCACCTTATTTGCACGAATGGAAACAGGAAGTTATTCCAACCGGATATATGTTGGTTAATGGCGGAAACACAACCACCGCGATATACATTAGTCAGACCGTCCCTCTTCCAAACGACAAACCTGAAGTGGCTGCTGCGACAGCGCTTGCAGGAAAATACTTGGGACTTCGTTGTTTCTATTTAGATACTGGAAGTGGTGCAGATTTTCCCGTTTCGCAAGAGTTGATTTACGCCGTAAAAAAGACCACGCAACTTCCTGTAATTGTTGGTGGTGGAATAGTGAACGAACTACAAGCCCATGCCGCTTGGCAAGCAGGCGCCGATGTTGTGGTTATGGGAACCGCAGTAGAACAGAATCCTGAAATACTTTTCGAAATACAAAAATTAAATGCCTTATGATTCGTAGACCTTTCAACCTAAAAAAATGGATCGAAGAAAACAGAAGTTTACTTCAACCACCTGTAGGAAATAAAAATCTTTATGTTGAATCGGAAGACTACGTGATCATGATTGTGGGCGGACCAAACGCTCGTAAAGATTATCACTATAACGAGACAGAAGAATGGTTTTTCCAAGTTGAAGGCAGCGTTATGATTGGTGTACAAGAAGATGGAAAAGCTATAGACATTGAAGTAAAGGAGGGTGAAATGTTCTTACTTCCGCCAAGAACACCGCATCAACCACGCAGAGGTGAAGGAACTGTTGGAATTGTTATCGAAGTGAAACGTGCAGAGCGCGAGTTAAAAGACGGACTATTGTGGTTCTGCGAAAAATGCAATCATCCACTTCATGAAACGTATTTCATTTTGGAAAACATTGAAAAAGATTTCCTTCCCCGATTCAGAGAATTTTACGGAAGTGAAGACATGAGAACGTGTAAGTCTTGCGGACACGTGATGGAAACGGATCCTAAATTCGTGTAAGTCTTAACGTCTTTTCAGCCAAAGCTCTGGGTTCTGCGGCACCCATCCGGCTTCTGAAACTTTTCCTAATTCAAAGTGAAGCACGTACCCTTCACCATTGTCGGCGACATTACCGATTTTATCTTTTGTGTTCACCTTCGAACCCACAGAAACATATACGTTCTGCAATCCGCTGTACACCGTCTTGTATGCTCCATGGGTAACAATGACATTCATTCCAGCACCTTGAATATTGAAGACACTGGTAACGGTTCCATTGAAAACCGTATAGATTTCTGCGTTCGCCGAAGTAATAAAGTCGATTCCTTTATTATTCACTTCAATTCCTGCTATGCTTTCGTGTGCATGCCTTCCGAACTTCGAGCCTATAGCGCCAGAAGGAACAGGCCAAGGCAAGCTTCCCTTGTTTTGCTCGAAAACCGTATTTGCTAATACAACTTCCGGAGCACTTTCCAATTTTGGAGCTGCAATTTCAATGGGCTTTGTCCCAGACGTAACCGGTGTATTTGTTTTTACAGGAGCCGCCGCTCCTGTGGCGTTCGCTGAAGCATTGTTTGACGCTGTGGCATTGGCAGCCGCTCTGCGTTGCTCTTCTTTTCTCTTTTCTTCCGCTAAGCGTGCCTTCTCTGCCTCTTGCTTTCGAATACGCTCGTTCTCTGCAGCAATTTCTTGTCGAACCACTTCTTCAATTTTCGCTGTCAATTGTCGACGCTCCAATTCTTTTTGACGTTGAACTTCACGCAATTTTCCTTCTTCCGATTTAAGCGCTGATAATTTTTCTTGCTGCTGAATTTTGTTCTGCGCAATCTCATTGCGCTCATTGATTTCATCGTTCGACAGCGTCAACTTCGTTTGCTTGTTTCCTTCCAACATGGAAATATTCTCTGCAATTTCCAATTGCGTGTCTTTCATTTGCTGTGCATGAAACTTTCTATTTTCCGCGTACTGCTTCAAAAGCTGTACACGCTTTACAGCCTGAAAGAAATCGGAGGACGATAAAACAAACGCCAACTTCGAGTATGATGATCGCTGCTTGTAACTGTTGTAAATCATCTTGGCGTATTCCGATTTCAAATCTTGAATACTCGCTTCCAGTTCAACCACTTTTCCTTCGCCCCTTCTGATCTCACCATCGATAGTTCCCACCTCCGCATTAATAGATCGGATGAGCTCTTCACGCAGGCGAATCTGTTCGTTTAGCAAAGACAACTCTGCTGAGGCGTTTCGCTGATCAGCTTGGTATTCTTTAATCAACTGCTTGGTTCGCGCTATTTCTTCGTTAAGCTCGCTCCTTCTCGAGGTGAGCTCAGCCTTCTTCGTTTGTGCGAATACCCACTGAAAGGTCATTCCTGAACAAACAAGAATCAGCACCAAAAGAGCATACGAAACATGTGATTTATTCAGCTTTCTTAAACTCATTTCCTTTTGATTGGATAGTCCTTGTCGTAGTCGAACGTGAAATCGTAATGATTTTGTGTATTCAATCGCACAATTTTAAAGTCAAGTGAGGTCTTACCTTTCACATCATCTATTTGAATGCTGCATTTGTGCGGATAATGCGAAACATCTTCTTCATCGAATTCAGAATAATTAATTTGAACCATACGCTTAGTGCGAAGGTCGGTCAATTCACATTTTGCGATTTTGTAGAAATTCGATTCAATCCAAAACTTAGATGAAATCCAATCGTTATCTTCTAACCGCTTCGGTACTCTTCTTCCTTCGCGAATGGCCAATGTATCTTGATCTTCTGAAGCTCTTCTGACGCGTCGAGACATACGCGAAATCAAGGTGTAATATTCCACATCTAGTTTCTCAATTCCACTTTTCATACGACCTTCCTCGCGGCTTAATCCAATTGGATTTCCAATTAATAAATCTTGAAGCGTTGAGAGGTCCAAGTCAATTTTCGCTAGATCTGAAAGTTGACTCACAGAACCCAGGAATACATATCTGTCGCCGGGTATATCTGAAACCATTTTCAAGCTGTCTTTGTCTACCAATAAACGAAGCACCTCGATTCCCAATGCTGGACTTACACTCACAGATACCGCGCTATCCTTGCGCATGCGAACTGTGGCTTTAAATCCTTGTTGCTCTTCGCCGCTTGTAAATTCAGCGTCGAGCTTCATGCCTAACCAATCAAATTCGAATTTGTTTTTATCGATATGACGCGTTAAAAAAGCCTGAGTCCTCTCCTTCAAAGGTTCTTGAGTGACTACAACCTCCTTGCTTTTGCAAGCAAAAAAGAACGGGACAAATAGAATGACTAGATATTTATTCAATGAATTTCTTTTGATTAACTTTTTCTTTCAATTTTGAATGAGTTGGATTCAAAGTCAGCGCTTTGCTCCAGCATTCAAGGGCCTTCGCTTCGTTGCCTAACAAGAAATAGGTGTCGCCCAAATGTTCCCAAATCTCCTGATCAGTCTTCAGTATTCCTACTGCAATTTCAAGTTGCACCAACGCATTCTGATATTGTTTCTTTTGAAACAATACAAATCCATACGTGTCTAAATAAATAGCGTTATTGGGTTGCATAGAAACGGCATATTGAATAATACCTAAGGCCTTATCTAACTGCACTTTTTTCAGAGCGAGATAATACGCGTAATTGTTAAGCCCTGTTGCATTATCTGGATTTTGAATCAATGCTTGCTCAAACGAATTCTGGCATTCTGTCCAGTTGTCTGTCTTGAAATAAACACTTCCTAACGAAGAATAAAACTGAGAAAGGAGTTCTGGATTTTCTATTACTAGATCTCTTCCCGTTGAGAGCAACTCCAACGACTTCGTGTAATCTTGTAATTTGAGATAACCCAAGCCGGCGTAGTAATACACTTCCGCATCTGTAGGATATAATTCTATGGCTTCGTTCGCATACTTCACTAAATCATTCCACTTGCGTTGTTGCTTTTGATTTTCCAACAAAAATTGCCAAACCAACAAATCGCTTTTGTACAAATCAAGAGCAAGCTTCAGCATTTCTTCTTGTCTAACGTAATTCTCTTGATGGTTGGCAATAAAAGAAAGCTGCACCAAGCACTGGTATTCCGATTTGAATTGATTGAATGTCATATCAAATATTTCCCACAAAGGCTTCAAGAATTTATTATCGTGAACCACAAGCTCTTCATACTTCTTCAAAACGTCAATGGCATCGTACCAACCTAAATCTCCAGATTTGATGGACCTCTTGAGCATCTCGTAACTCTTTGCATCGTTCCCTGCGGTAGCCAATTCTCCGCTCTCTTCTAAAAGTAGTTTTCCGTTGTTTGGAATAACATCCTTCATGTGCTTTAGCCATAGCGAAGCTTCGTCGTTCAACTTATTTTCACGATAAAACTCGAGCAGGTAAAAATAATAGGCATCTTCAACTTTATTTTTCTTTTCGAAATCTTCTAAGACCATCCCGGCTTCTTTGAGCTTTCCTTGCAAGCTCAAAAGTTCAAATCGTTTCTTTGCAATGTCTTCGTCTTCGCCCTGGATAGCAGCGAGACGTGCCAAGACTATTGAAGCCTGATTCGAATCGAAGTTTCCAATTACACTTAAGTACTCATTCAAAATTGGAACAGGATTCGAGCTATACTTAACTGCAAGATCGAAGTTCTTGATTCCTTCCTTAATGTTCCCTGAATACACTTCGTAGTAACCCAAGTCTTTCAAATACCAAGGATTGTTGGGCTCCATTTCAACAGCTGTCTCAATGTGTTCCTTCCCCATTTTTTCATATTTCGGAAGTTGAGAGCACAATTTTGAAATTTCATAGTGAGCAGCACTTACCTGCTCATATTTCAAAGCAGTGTTGAAGTAGTTAATGGCAATTTCAAAATTGCCAGCCATCTTCGCCTTTTCTCCTTCATAAAAGTACTGCTGAAACTTCGCGTGATTCTCATCGGTCACAACAGCAGTCTTCGTTGTTCCGCAAGCAGCAAGAACAATTACAGAGAAAAGAAAAAAGATTTTTTTAGTCATTGATGTGAATGGAATTGTAAGAACCCAAATCAAGCACACCGCTCACACCCGTCATTTGACAATACTCATCGATTAATGAATTTGTAAGCTGACAGTTCTCAATTTTACAATTCGATTCTATGGAAGTGCTTTCAAGTTTTGAATTCACGATGGAAACGTTGCTGGCAATGCTAACGTTCGGACCAACTATAGAATTGTGAAGAACGACGTTATTCCCGAAATAACACGGCTCAATAATTTTCGAATCACCTTCCAACTGAACGTTATGGTTTTGTGGTAGTCTAGAAACAACTGATACCATTGTCTCAACGACAGCCTTTTTGTTCCCGCAATCCATCCACTCGTTCACTTCACCCGGAACGAACTTGGCTCCCTGTTTCATCATGTTGCGCATAGCATCTGGCAATTGGTATTCGCCGCCGTTCATGATGTTATTGTCCAGTAAATATTGAAGTTCACGCTTTAACCATTCGCCATCTTTGAAATAATAAATTCCAATCATGGCTAAATCTGAAACGAACTCTTGTGGTTTTTCTTGGAAGGAAACAATGGTTCCTTCGGCATTCAATTCAACTACACCAAACTGACGAGGATCTTCGATTTTCTTCACCCACAAAACACCGTCTGCGTTTGGGTCTAGTTTAAAATCGGCACGGAACAACGTATCTGCGAAAGCCACCGTAACGGGTCCTCTCAAAGCAGATTCAGCGCACATAATGGCATGAGCTGTTCCTAGCGCTTGGTCTTGGTAATGAATGGTTCCCTTCGCACCCAATTGTTCAGCCAAGGCAATTAAATGATTTTCTACATCTTTGCCGAATCTTCCGATTACGAATGCAATCTCTTCAACCTTTTCAGTTTGAATGGAAACAATATCCTCTACAAGTCTTTGTACAATTGGCTTTTCAGCAATTCTAACAAGTGGCTTAGGGGTTACAAGAGTGTGCGGACGTAATCGCTTACCCATACCCGCCATTGGAATAACAATCCTCATTTTTCAAATTTTATATCTAACAAAAGAAAGCAAAAAGGCCGAAATCTTTTCGGCCTTCTAATGAAGTAATGAACATTTGAAATTGAATGAATTATTTCACGCCTGTGCTGCCGAATCCACCAGCACCTCTTTCACTTTCCGAAAGTGAATCTTGCTCTGCCCATTCCACTTGTTCGTGCTTAGCTACTACCATCTGCGCAATGCGTTCTCCTGGTTCAACAACGAATACTTCATTCGACAAATTGACCAACAAAACTTTGATCTCTCCCCGGTAATCGGCATCGATGGTTCCGGGTGTATTCAACACCGTAATTCCGTTCTTGAATGCAAGGCCACTTCGCGGACGAATTTGCGCTTCAACACCAACAGGCAATTCCATGAACAATCCGGTTGGAACCAACACTCTTTCGAGTGATTTCAATTCAATGGATTCTTCAATATTTGCGCGAAGATCTAATCCCGCTGCATGCGCCGTAGCGTAGGCTGGAGCTGGATACTTCGATTTATTTACTAAGGCTACTTTCATTATTTACCTGTGAAAGTTGGTTTGCGTTTTTCCATGAAAGCAGTTGTTCCTTCTTTGAAATCTTCTGTTCCGAAACACTTTCCGAACTCTTCTGCTTCTGCTTTCAATCCAATAGCTTCGCTATCAAATCCAGCTTGTACCGCGCGTAAAGCACTTGATATTGCTGAAGGAGAAAGCTTTTCAATCTTTCCTGCTAAATCTGTCGTGAACTGCATCAATGCTTCCAATTCCACAACATGATTCACCAATCCCCATTGCAATGCGTCTGCTGCTGAAAGTCTTCCAGCAGTTACAATTAGCTCGGTAGCTTTTCCTCTTCCAACTAAACGTGGCAAACGTTGTGTTCCGCCATACCCAGGAATGACACCCAACGAAACTTCAGGTAATCCCATGACTGCATTCGAAGAGGCCACACGCATGTGACAGCTCATGGCCAACTCCAATCCACCGCCGAACGCATATCCGTTTACGGCAGCAATTACAGGTGTGTTCAAACGCTCCACAAAATTGAATAACTGTTCGTGTCCCAACAGCGAAAGCTCCTTTCCTTGTTCAACAGAAAAACTTGCGAATTCTTTAATGTCTGCACCCGCTACGAAGGCCTTCTCTCCTGCGCCAGTTAAGATAATTGCACGCACGTGCTCATCTGCTTCAGCATCTGCGAAAGCCGTGTGAAGCTCTTCAATGGTAGCCTTGTTCAAGGCGTTCATTTGATCGGGTCTGTTTATGGTAATGATGCGCGTTGCACCAATGTTTTCGAGAAGTAAAAATTGAAATGACATGGTAAATTGTTTCTGCGAATTTATTCCAAAAGCGACTAACGAATCACAGTTACGTGTCCAATTAATTCTTGTCTTCGTTCCAACGAGTCGAACGTTAGCTTCCAAGTATAGACATCGTTCGGAACAAAGTAGCCCTTGTATCCCGCTAACCACGGCTCATTCGGATTATTCGTTTCGAAAATCAAGATTCCCCAACGATCGAAAATTTGAAGATGGAATCCGGTTAAATTTTCACCCACCACAAAGAAGACATCATTCAAACCATCGCCATTTGGCGTAATTGCGTTGGGAACATATACCGGGAAATATGGACGAACATATACCGAATCGATTCCCACACAACCGGTGTTGTTTGCGGTTGTCAAATAGTACCAAGTCGGTTCAGCAGGAACGGCCGTTGGATAAGGGCAGTCAGTGCAAGAGAGTCCATTTGACGGAGACCAATTGTAATTCAAACCGAATGTATTTCCGAATAACGTCGTGTTTCCCGGATAATCGAAGTACTGATCTGGGCCCGCATCAACTTCTGGCAATTGAAGAATATTCATGTACAACGAATCAGTGTCGGTACATCCGTTCACGTCTGTTCCAACTACAGTTATCCATTGCGAAAACGGTGCATTCGCTAACGTTGAACTTGCAGAAGCATTGACGACACTGCTGTACGGTAACCACGAATAAAAGTCAGCGCCAAATGCTTCAATCGGATAGTACTCGCCCAGGCAAACGGTTCCACCTTCGGAAGCCACTACATTCAATTCAATAACATTGACCGACACTTCAGAATTACCAGCTCCGCAAGCGTTGGTAATAGCCACGTTGTAGGTTATTGAATTACTTGGTGAAGCAATCGGATTCTGAATTGTGGTTGAATTCAATCCGGCTGAAGGTGACCATGAATAAGTCAGTCCTTCTTCCGATTGCAAAACAACGCTTTCTCCCAAACACAAATCTATCGTTGGATAAGTCACACCTCCCGGGACAGACTGTTCAACAAAAACAAAACAGCTATCGGTGGCCATGCATCCTTCGGGCGTTGTAATCGTAACGAAAAATTGTTCATCAACGGCAGGAGTTGCCACGGTTGCAGCAGTGTTCAATGAACTTAATGAAGGACTCGCTTGCCATGCATAGCTTGCGCCGCCCGATGCCGTTAGCGGCTGCGAATCGCCGATGCAAATGGTGTAATCGGGACCTGCTTCAGCAACCGGAATAATCACATTGACATAAACCCCAACCGTATCGCTTCCACACGCATTGAAATCAGAAACATAATAGGTTGTTGAATTTGCAGGGGTTGCTATTGCTGTGTTTCCATTCACGTTGGACAGCGTGGCATTATTCAACCAGAATATATTATTGGAGCCCGTTGCATTCAAGGTCACTGATTCTCCGACACACAGTGGATTTACAGAAGCTATAGTCGGCGGAGTAAAATCAATGATTTGAAGATTCACAGTTGCGGTATCCGATACATAGCAATCGTTAATGTCAGAAGCAATCATAGAAACCGTTACGTTTCCAACTGTGTTAAATACGTGGTTGGGTTGGAAAGCCGTGCTCGTTTGTCCGTCTCCGAAATTCCAGATGAAATCGGACGCATTCTGCGTTCCATTGGTGAATTGCGCTAGGCTTCCAACGCAAATTTGAGAAGGCCCTTGAACATTCGCTACAGCCTCCAATTGTCCGAGATCGAAACGAAAAACAGCGAGATTACATCCGAAACTGTTGTTTGTTGAAGACCACGCTCCAGGGGTTGTTGGAAAATCATCGTTGTTCTGACAACCCGCGCAGACGGCTTGATACACAGATCCGCTTTTATCGAAACGCGATGTTCCTCCGTCTACGTGTTCCGCACTTGAACTACCACCGAGAAAAGAACCGTAAACGAGTTGCGTAGCATCTGCATTCAAAACAGCTAAATAGAAATCGCTGCCATCGGTAGTAGATTGAAATGCATCTGCGGTAATGGGTAAGTTATTTGTTGTGCTGTTGTAGGCAAGACATGTCAATGCGGGACACGTTAATGAATTGGTATGTCCACCCCAACCGCTGAAATAAATCTGATTGCAATCGCTCACTAAAAAAGCAGTGGGAGAAATATCAATCTCACCGCTGCCTGTTCCAATGGTGGTGTTCCAGTTGAGTGTGCCTAAAGTTGAATTGTATTTGCGAATGAATTGTCCACTGTTTGGTTGTCCGTATAACCCAGGTGTGATGCTCATGCTCCCTGTTGTTTGTCCCAAACAATAAATGTTATCATTCAAATCTGTTTGAAGAAAATACACTTGATCGTACTCTCCTGTTCCGACGAACGTTCCTGATGTTACATTGAAATTTACAGGATCAATTTTTAGAATGAATCCGTCTGTAGCCCCGTTCCAATTCGAATCTTCTCCGCCTGAACAGAAAGGGAAATTTTGACTCTTGGTTCCTCCAGCAACGAGAATGGCGCCGTCGTTCGCGAACTCTAACGAATAGATGGCATCGGCCGCAGACCCTCCAATGTATGTAGACCACAGCAACATGCTTAAGCTCGAATTAAACTTTGCAATGTAGCCGTCGCTATCCCCTCCCCCATAATTCGTTTGAATGGACCCTCCGGCTAAATCGGCATTACCTCGCACACAAGAACCAATAAAAATATTGTTGTTTGCGTCGATATTTACCACACCTCGAAATGCATCGCCGTAGTTGTAAAACAATTCATTGGCGTAATTCAAACCATCATTAGACGCGTCGCCTAAAAAAGTTGACCCCGCTAAAGTTCCGCTCGCGTTGAATTTCGATATGAAAAAATCACATCCATCTGGATGTCCACTTGTAAAAAACGAGGACATCATTAACGGAGCTCCACCGCTGAATAAGGGTTGGAAAGTTCCCAAAGTTGTAGGGAAGTCGCTACTTCCGGTTACACCAAAAACGATAATGCGATCGAGGTTATCTACCACAACCGAGTGTGGAGTTTCTTGATGAAGCCCACCAATGTATGTGCTGTATAAAAGTCCAGACCCAGTAGCATCGAATTTCGAAATGGCTACATCGAAATAATTTCCTGTTGTCGGATTAAAAGTTGTGGAATATGCGTTGGCGGTTGTTGGGTAATTGTTCGCGAACACACTCGCTCCTGAAACCAAATTTCCATTCAAATCGTCACATGCGGTGAAACCGAAATTATTCGCTGAAGAGCCTATGAATGTTGAGAATGCAATTTCGGGATCAATGACAAGCGCGAAGCTCGAATCGTATTCTCCCAACACAAATTGGACTCGATTTCCATTCAACACATATTCACATTTCACTTCAAATAAATGTCCGTTTATCGATTGAAATGCGAAGGGCCTCGACTCGTAAATTCTTCCAAGCCCATGATGCGTTATAAGGTTTCCGGAAGTGTCTAATTCCAACTTTAACGAATCATGATTATGCCAAGAAATTAGATTCGGATTGGCATGGGGTTGAAGTTCAAACTGATACTTAATGGTTTTCGATTTACCCAATAAGCGCAGGTTAATTCCATCGTAAACATTTTGAAAATTGATGTTTTGAAAACGTTTCACATGTGAACTCCAGTTCGTAGAATCGGATCCTAGGTAGTAATTGAAATATCCGGGTAAATCGTCATGTTCTTCAGCCAAATTCAAACTCGCATTTTCCAATTGTTGAAGGAAGAACAAAGTAACCGTTGAATCGGGAAGAACGTTGGGCTCATGATCGGGAATGAAAATGGTTGAATCGAAGAGCTGATAAGCGAATCCGTTGTTTTGTATCCAGAACGAACCACCAGGAATTTCTGCTTTGTATCTGACTTGCGCTGGCCATTGGCCTTTGTTATGAATGAAAGAAATTTGCGAAGAGACAATCGCTGGCAAACCCGCCAGAAAAATCAGAATAAATAAAAGTGCTCTTCGATGGGGAAACATGGTCTTCGAAGATAAGACTACTTCCTAAGACAATGCGTTGCTTTTCAACAAAAACTAGCTAAGCTTATCGGCTAGAATTCTCATTTCCACAGCAGGTGAAACTTTCTCGTAAAGTATTCTATAAACGGCATCGGCGATTGGAATATCGGCGTTGAATTTTTTGTTGATTTCATGAATACCGCGTGTTGCGTAATATCCTTCCGCAACCATATTCATTTCAATAGTTGCCCATTTCACACTGTAACCCTTTCCAACCATGGTTCCGAAGGTTCTGTTTCGTGAGTATGGAGAGTAAGCGGTAACCAATAAATCTCCTAAATAGGCAGAAGACTTTACGTCTCTATGCACTTCGTGAACTGAATCAATGAACCGTTCAATCTCACCGATAGCGGCCGTTACAAGCACAGCCTGAAAATTATCTCCATAACCCAAACCGTGACAAATTCCAGATGCAACGGCATACACGTTTTTCAAAATTGCAGACAACTCTGTCCCGAAAACATCTTCGGTTGTAGTGGTCTTAATGTACCGGCATTTCAACTGTTCAGCCATGTAATCGGCCTTCTCCAAATCGGAACACCCAACAGTTAAATAGGAGAGCTTTTCAAGCGCTACCTCTTCAGCATGACAAGGACCGCAAATGATTCCAATATTTTCATAAGGTACATTCCAACTTTTATGAAAGTATCGAGCTGGAATGGCATCAAATTCATTAATCACACCTTTAATTGCCGAGAACAAAATCTTATTCTCTAAGCCCTTAACCTCTGCTTCCTGAAAAGCAGAGTGAACAAACGCAGACGGAATAGCTACAACGAGAATATCGCACGAATCAACCACTTCTTGGAGGTTCGAAGAAACATGAACTTTCTCCATATCGAATTCAATGGCTTGAATGTAATTCGGATTGTGACCGAATTCTTGAATGTGCTTTACAGCCTCTTCATTGCGCATCCACCAATACACATGCTCCTGTGATTGACTCAATAGTTTGGTTAAAGCCGTAGCCCAGCTACCACCACCTAAAACGCCAATAGTCTTCTTTCCTGAATCTGTCATGGGCGCAAAGATAATCATTCTTATAAACTGAGGTTTCCTTTGTAATTTGCAAGCATTGAAGATTAACCTTATGGAAAAACTTAAAGCAATACTGGTCGACGATGAATTTTTCGCAAGAGAGAATTTAAAAATGTTGTTGGAAGAATTTGCGAGCGAAAATCTCGAATTAATCGGCGAAGCCTCTTCCGTAAAAGAAGCATTAGAGCTGTGTGAGAAAAATCAAATCGACCTCGTTTTCCTGGACATTATGATGCCCGAAGCCGATGGCTTCGCGTTTTTAGAACAAGTTAAGGACAGAAGTTTTCAAGTCGTATTTACAACAGCCTTCCGTGAATACGCTGTAAAAGCCATTAAAGAAAATGCGTTAGACTATCTCGAAAAGCCTATCGATATTGAAGAATTAATAAATGTTGTTGCAAAAGCTGCCAAAAATCTTGAACAAAAAACAGGTTCAATAGACGAAGACAAAATCAATCGCGTACTTCAAGAAATTGCACTGCACAGCAACTTCGACAAGACCATTGTCCCCACTAGAGATGGATTTGTAATACTCCGAAACAACGAATTAATTCGATTGGAAGCCGACGAAAATTACACGACGTTGTATTGTGTGAATGGAAAGAAATACGTGAGTAGTAAAAACATAAAATCGTTTGAAGAGAAATTAAATTCGCACATGTTCATGCGCGTGCACAAATCTCATATCGTTAACATTGCCTTCCATTTAAAAGAATTCAACCGGACGGAAGGCAACGTGGTAGTGCTTTCCAACGGTGACCATGTTCCTGTTTCAAGAAGAAAATTGCAAGAATTTTTAGACAAGATGCAAGAGTAATGAAGGGCATTCTCAAGTTCATATCGCTCGTGCTTTTCCTTGTGCCGCTAAATCTTTTTGGTCAGCAATATTCCTTCATTCAATACAGTTTGAAAGAGGGGCTTGCTCAAACGCAAGTGCGTTGCATTCAACAAGACAAGCAAGGGTATGTTTGGATCGGAACACTTGGCGGAGCTTCCAAATTCAATGGAAATGAATTCGTTAATTTTAGTCGAACCGACGGTCTCATTAACAATCAGATTAACTGCATTCATCAGCTTCAAAACGAACAAATCGTTTTTGGTTCCATCGGTGGAATTTCTGTTTTAGATGGAAACACCTTTACCACGCACAAATATTCTGGAGAGCTCAACGACGCTTCTACAACTTCATTGGTTGAATACAACACAAATGAATTACTTATTGGAACGGAACGCGGGCTCATCTTCTTTTCAGAAAACAAATTCGTTGAAGACAACATCACACTTTTCTTTCAAGGAGAAAGCATCAAACGCATTCGAAAAAACAGCAACAACGAGTTGCTCGTTTCCACCAAAAAAGGAATATGGAAACTGAAAGACAATCAATGGCAGCAGATTTATGCTTTGAACGACGAAGAAAATGTTCTCTTCGATTTTATTGAAAATTCAAAGCAAGAAATTTGGGCAGTTACTTCATTGGGCGGTGTGCTCAATGTGAATACTGGCCTGCCACTCACAAACATTGGCGACTTCGCTTTGGCCAATATATTTACAGGAATTGACACGAACAACGGAAACATCTATTTCACCAGTAGAACGGGAGTTGTCCTATTCAATGAAGCAAACGGTAATCATTTGCTTTTTTCAAAATCGAACGGCTTAGCGGTCGACGATATTCGTCAAGTCTTCATTGACCGTGAAGGCATTCAGTGGTTCGCGAGTTATGGGGGTGGTATATTCAAACTTACCAATACACAGTTCAAAAGCTTCACCACAAACAATGGCTTAACGGGTAATGCCGTCATGAGCATTACACAAGATTCACGAGGAAATTACTTCTTCGGCACCTACGACAACGGAATAAGCATCTTGTCTAATCCGACTGATAATTTTAATGCAAATTTCAATGCAGCATTGCATGAGCTCTCTCCGAATCTACGTGTTTGGACTACCTTGAAAAGTTGGGGTTGGAAAGGAGGTATTTGGATTGGAACTCCCGAAGGACTTTATGAATACGATTGTTGTTCATACGCCATGCCGCATTGGCTTCATTTCGGGAAAGAAGAAGGTTTAGAGGAAGAAGTCGTTCTTAGCCTACTTGAAAGAAGTGATGGTTCTTTGCTCATTGGAACCAACAAAGGAATTCAAGCTTATTCAAAAGAAAAGTTTCAAAGCTTTTCGCAATTGCCCAATTTCCCAGCAACCAGAATTCGACATATGTTGGAGGCTAGCAATGGAAAAATATGGATGGCCACGCGCGACGGAATTTCACTCTTCCACAACAACACCTTTACGAATTTCGGTGAGGCGCAAGGTCTTCAAGACGCAAGTGCATACAGCATTGCGGAACTGCCAAATGGAGAGATCATCGCAGGAACACAATCGGGACTATACAAAGGAAACGAGAACGGTTTTGTTCGTGTAAACATTTCGAAAGAACCGGGAGGTAACACGGTGAACTTCTTGAAGGTGATTCAAAACAAACTTTGGATTGGAACGCTGAATGGCATTTTCATTTGGGAAATGAACCAAGCTGGAGGCCTCGGTGAGCGCATGATTCACCTCAATGAATCGGACGGATTAATTAGCCTCGAAACAAACTTAAACGCCATATTCGTCGACCTGAAAAACACTGTGTGGGTTGGAACTCCAAACGGCGTCATGCATATTGAACTGAGCGCCATTGATGCGAAATTCAACATCCCCACTCCGCTTGTTCACCTTACAAATATTCAATCGAATCTGGAAAACATCGATTGGAAAACACTCACGTCAGAAACCTGGAACGGCAAGTCTTTTCCGAATGGACTTGAATTCAATTACAGACAAAATTCATTTACGTTTTTCTTCGACGCTTCAAGCACCACCTATCCTGAAAGATTAGAATTCAGTTATTGGTTGGAAGGATTAGACAGCACGTGGAGCAGCCCCACTTCCTTCTCTCAAGTGAACTTTAACAATCTTCCTTCGGGAAGTTATACGTTTCACATTCGTGCGCGCAATGGGGAATGGGGACAGTGGAGCGAAGAAGTGACTTGGCAGTTCCGTGTTTTACCGCCGTGGTACATGACCTGGTGGGCGATTCTCTTAGAGTTCATTTCCCTTTCAACAATTGTCATTCTTATTTCGCGATCAAGAAGACGGAACATTCGCAACAAGCACTTAGCCGAGCAATCGGAAATGAAAGCGAAGCTACTCATGCTCGAGCAACAAAGCATGAATTCAAGCATGAACAGGCACTTTATTTTCAACGCCTTGAATTCCATTCAATACTACATCAACCGTCAAGATCGCCTGGCCGCGAATCAATACCTCACCGACTTCGCGAAATTGATTCGCAAAAATCTAGACAGTTCACAAGAAAACTTCGCGCCGCTCTCGGAAGAAATTGAACGATTGGAATTATACTTGAAATTGGAAAGCATGCGCTTCCCAGACAAGTTCAAGTATCACATTCAACTCGACTCGCCAGAAGTTCTTCGGTCGGTTAAAATTCCAGCCATGCTAATTCAACCCTTTTTGGAAAACTCCATTTGGCACGGTCTACTGCCTAAAGATTCCGGAGGCTTGTTGAATGTATTTTTCGGGTTGAAAAATGACTGCCTCGAAATTCGAATTGAAGACAATGGAATTGGACTTGCGGAAAGCCAAGCGCGGAAAACAACCAGCGACGGACATATTTCGAAAGGAATGGAAATT
This sequence comes from Chryseobacterium gleum, assembly GCA_945881835.1. Taxonomy (GTDB): domain Bacteria; phylum Bacteroidota; class Bacteroidia; order Flavobacteriales_D; family Sanyastnellaceae; genus CAIZGX01. The sequence goes on from CAMCVP010000005.1 coordinate 124,734, forward strand.
ACCCGAAGCCGAATAGCGCTCATTGAACAGATGACCGGCAAACACATTGAATTGATGGGTCCCGAGGACTGGAAATCGGAAAACGGAGAATCAGGAACGCGCGTCACCATTCACTTCCCGAAAGATTTTCAGGAAATTTTCAATCAAGGCAACACTTTTTAGAAGATTTCGTTACATTTGTATAGACTTCGGTCCACTATGAAAAAACTCAATTACATAACGCTCCTATTTTTTGTTGCATTGGCATTTGCTTCGTGCAGCAAATCTGTTTGGATGGAAGAAGTTACTTCCGTTGGAACCGAGCGTTCTGTAATCGTTGATAACACTGAGTTAAATACAGATAGTGACATCTTAGAAGAATCTTCTACTCCAAACAACAATCGTAATTCTGAAGGCGGTTCAGACATTACAGATGATGAGGACGACGGTATTACCGACGACGAAGACGAAGACGATACCGACCAAACAGGCAAGAAGAAAAAATAATTCTTCACTCCTCTCAAAAAACTTTTTTAACAATTTCAAATCTTGTGACATCACGAGATAAGTTTGCTTTATGTCACCTGAACGCTCAATTCTACATATGGATCTCGACACCTTTTTCGTGTCGGTAGAGCGTTTATTGGACAGTCGCCTCAACAACAGGCCTGTACTTATTGGCGGAACCAGTGATCGCGGCGTAGTGGCTTCGTGCAGCTACGAAGCGCGCAAATTCGGGGTGCATTCTGCCATGCCCATGCATATGGCGCGAAAGCTTTGTCCAGAAGCAGTGGTCATTAAAGGAAACTCCTACAACTACCTTAAGTATTCCGACATGGTGAGCGAAATGGTTCGCGAAGCTGTTCCTCTTTTCGAAAAAACGTCAATTGACGAATTCTACTGCGACCTTACGGGGCTCGATCGTTTTTTCGGATGCTATCAGTTCGCTGGAGAATTGCGTCAGAATATTTTGAAGGAAATTGGCTTGCCCATTTCTTTCGGTTTGTCTTCGAGCAAAACCGTTTCGAAAGTGGCTACGGGCGAGGCCAAACCGAACAATCAGATTCGCATTGAAACCGGGACAGAGAAACCATTCCTGGCGCCTCTTTCCATTCGGAAGATTCCGATGGTTGGAGAAAAAACGCACCAACTCTTGGTGAACCTTGGCATTCGGAAAATTCAGACCTTACAAGAAATGCCGTTAGACGTTATGTCGAAGGCCCTTGGTGAAAACGGAACCAGCATCTGGAAAAAAGCCAACGCCATAGACCCCTCACCCGTTGTGCCTTTCCAAGAACGGAAGTCTATTTCTACAGAGAGAACATTCGATCAAGACACCATAGACGTGCATAAGCTGCGCGGGCTCTTAATTGCCATGACCGAGAACTTGGCGTTCCAATTAAGGAAGGGAGAAAAGCTTACTTCGTGTGTTACGGTGAAGTTACGTTACTCTGACTTCCAAACGGAAACCATGCAATGCCGCATTCCTTATACTTCGGCAGACCACATTCTTATTCCGAAAATACTCGAGCTCTTCGAAAAACTTTACTCGCGAAGGGTGCTCATACGCCTCATTGGCGTTCGCTTCAGCCATTTGGTTTCGGGCGGATACCAGATTAATTTGTTCGACGACAACGAAGAGCAGATAAGCTTGTACACTGCCATGGACGAACTGCGAAAAAAATTCGGAGACCGTGCCGTTATGAAAGCCGCGGGTATTGAAGCTCGCAGCATTGGCCGCGGCGAAAATCCTTTCGACGGAGGTCCGCCCGTTCTTCTCGCAAATAGGCGTCAGTAAGCATTACCTTTGCACCCATGCAGCTCTGGGAAAACGAACACTTTACTTTTCTTCCTCCAAATTCGTCTGAACGTCAGGCCTACCTTGTTTGGGGAAGAAAAAGCGCGTTTATCCTAAACGAAAGTAATGCTTCCGAAATAGCGCAATTGAATGATTGGTTGAAGGAAAAAACGCTACCTGTTTTCGGATATCTTTCGTTCGAAGCGAAAAAACTTTTTGAAAAAAACGCTTACGAGAATTGTTGTTCAGACGGAAGTGAGCTCGTCTATTTCTTCGAGCCTGAGCACATTTGGAAGGAAGAGAACGGGACATGGATTTGCCTTACCGAAGAACAACCGAACGAACGTTCGGTAATCGAAGATTTTCTTTCCAACTACAAAAAAATAGAACCTTCGGCTCTTGACGAAAAACTTGTGTTCGAAATGCTCGAAACCAAGGACAGCTACATTGAAAAGATAGAACGAATTTCGAGCGATATTCAGCGCGGCGATTATTACGAGACAAACTTCTGCATTCCGCTTCAGGCAAATGGAGAGCTGAAGGACGCCTTAGCCCATTTTTCAAAAATGAATAATGCCACGGAAGCACCGCACGCGGTATATTTCAATGGAAATAATCTTCAACTGTTGTGCACTTCTCCGGAGCGTTTCATTCAGAAAAAAGGAAACGTCATTATTTCTCAACCTATTAAAGGAACCATTAAAAGAGGAGCAAATTCCGTTGAAGATGAAGAGAACAAAACTGTTCTTCGCACAAGTAAAAAAGAGCGGTCTGAAAACATAATGATTGTTGACTTGGTTCGCAACGACCTTTCGCGCATAGCAGAGAAAGCGAGCGTTCAAGTCACTTCCTTGTGCGAACTGCATACGTTCAAAACGCTTCATCATTTGATAAGCACGGTAGAAGCGAAGCTTCCTTCCAACATAACCTTTACTGAAATCTTAGCGGCTACGTTTCCTATGGGATCCATGACTGGCGCTCCGAAAATTAGCGCGGCACAACACATGGAAAAGTTGGAAGTCTTGGATCGCGGCATTTATAGCGGCACCTTCGGTGTGATAGAACCCAACGGGAATTTCGACTTCAACGTCATTATTCGTTCTGCCGTTTATAACAAAGAGAAAAAACAAACAACCATAAAAGTGGGCAGTGCAATCACGCACGCCTCGAATGCGGAAGCAGAATTCGAGGAGTGTTTATTGAAAGCCGCTTCCACCCTTTCCATATTCAATTAATATTAAAATGAAAAACACAATCAAAGAATTAAAAGCCGAATTCAACGGATTCGAAGACGCACAATTGCTGGTCGCAGTAAGCGGAGGAATGGATTCAATGTTAATGGCAGAACTCCTGTTAAAAGCAAAGATTCCATTTGCGGTGGCGCACGTGAACTATCAACTTCGCGGAAAAGAATCTGACAAAGACGAGAAATTCGTTAAAGCATATTGCAAAAAAAACAAGCTTACTTTTCATTGCGCGCAAGCAGGTGATTTGTGGAAAGAATCGAAAAATAATTTGCAAGAGCGTGCACGCGATTTTCGATACACCTATTTTCAACAATTACAAGATGAATTCGGATACACGCATGTAGTTCTTGCGCATCATGCGAATGATCAACTGGAGACCGTTCTTCAGCACCTTGTTCGCGGTAGCGGATTAAAAGGTTTGCTTGGAATGAAGCGTCACACTTCAAACAAATGGCGCCCGCTTCTTGAACTTTCCAAAAAAGAGCTAGAAGGTTTCGCGAAAGAATTGAAATTAAAATGGAGAGAAGATGCTTCGAACAATGCAACCGTCTACGGCAGAAACAAGCTTCGTAAAAAAGTTGTTCCAATATTAGAAGAACTCAACCCAAATATTCTTCAAACCCTTTCCAACAGTATTCAAATTTGGGAAGAGCAGCATTCGATTGTTCAAGAAAGTCTACAAAATTGGCTCGAGCAGAATGTGGTGCTTCAAGGTGAAAATGAAATGCTCTCTATTGAAGCAGTGCACAATCACTATGCCCCTCGTCAAATTTTGTGGGAATGGCTGAACCTCTTCGAATTCACCACAGGTGAAATAGATGAAGTACTGAAATTGAAAAAAACAGGCGCTAAAGTTTCGAACACCACGTATGCTGTGGCGCGCGATCGCGACAATTTCATTTTGCATGCATTGAAAAGCGAAATGCCGCTTGATGAATCAAAATACGAAGTTGATATTGTTCCTGCAAAAGGATACGAAATTGAAAAAGATGCGAAGGTCATGCAACTCAACGCAGACAAATTGCGTTTCCCATTAGAGATTCGTGAATACGAAGCCGGAGATAAGATTCGATCATTGGGAATGAAGGGAATGAAAAAAGTGAGCGATGTGTTGGTTCAAGCCAAGATTGCTATGAACGAGAAAAAGAACTACCCTGTATTGGTAAGCAATGACGAAATTGTTGCCGTTATTGGGCTGTGTATTTCAGAGGATTACAAATTAGATGATACCGCAGAAAGTGTTTTTGTGATGCGCCTCACCTAAGTAAAAATGAATTGAACTATTTTTGACGCTATGAAGAATTTATCTGTAAAGATTTTTGCGACCCTTGTCCTTTTGTTTTCAGCTGGGATTGCCCAAGCCCAAATTGTTGAGCCTGTTAAATGGAAGACAAGTTTAGTTAATTTACCGAATAACGAAGCGGAAATCGAATTTAAAGCGAGCATTTCATCTGGATTCCATTTGTACTCGACGAGTCCGTCTACTGACCCTAATGTTTATGCCCTTCCTACTGAATTGATCTTAAATGCAGACAAAGCAAATTTCGAACTCGTTGGAAAATTAACGGAAGGAAAGTACATCACCCATTTCGATGAGATGCAAGGCGGTGAGGTAAACTATTTTGAAAATTCTGCTGTATTCAAACAAAAAATTAAAATTCTCGGAACAGCTCCTTTCACTCTAAAAGGAACCATTCAAGGTCAAACGTGTAACGACAAAGCGTGCTTTCCGATTGAGTCGAAATTCAAACTACAAGTAACGCCTAATGCAGCAGAAGGTTCTGCTGTTTCGACAACTCCTGCCGATACTTCAGCACTGGTTGAAGATCAAATGCAATTGGAACCAACCACAACTAAATTCAGATACTGGATTCAAACGATTCGTAACGACAAAGAGAAATTAACAACGCGTTTAGAAAGTGGAAGTGTTTCTGCAAGTACCACACAAGATGCAAACATGTGGCAATTGTTCTTCTTGGGATTCTTAGGCGGATTGGTTGCATTGCTTACTCCATGTGTGTTTCCAATGATTCCGTTGACCGTTGCTTTCTTCACAAAAGGAAACAAAGACCGAAAGAAAGGAATTTTCCAAGCGTTGATTTACGGTGGATTTATCTTCTTGATTTACATTTTACTTTCAATGCCGTTCCATTTCTTGGATCAGATTAACGAGAACATTCTGAACGACATTTCCACCAATGTCCCTCTGAACATTGTGTTCTTCGTGATCTTCATTGTTTTCGCGCTTTCATTCTTCGGATTGTTTGAAATAACGCTTCCTGCAGGCTTGGCGAACAAGATGGACAAAAATGCGGAAGCAGGCGGATTGTTAGGCGCGTTCTTCATGGCACTTACATTGGCAATTGTTTCATTCTCTTGCACCGGTCCTATTTTAGGATCTCTGCTCGCGGGTTCACTTGCAAAAGACGGTGGAGCCATTCAGTTGACTGTTGGAATGGGTGGATTCGGATTGGCACTCGGAATTCCGTTTGCGTTGTTTGCGATGTTCCCTGGAATGATGAAGAGCTTGCCTAAATCAGGTGGCTGGTTGAACTCTGTAAAAGTTGTTTTAGGATTTTTAGAAGTGGCGCTCGCGCTGAAATTCTTATCTCAAGCAGACTTAGTGGTGCACTGGAACTTGTTGAAGTACGAGGTATTCATGGGCTTGTGGGTAGTGATATTCTTTGGAATGTACCTCTACCTGATTGGAGTAATCAAATTTTCACACGATAGTCCGATTCAGAAGTTTTCGAAATTCAGAATTGTGTTCACGACGTTTGTTGGAATGTGGGTAGTATATCTAGCAAGTGGATTAATGCTGAACGAAAAGGGAACATCATACAATGCTCTTTCATTAATGAGCGGACTTGCACCTCCTACCGGTTATTCATACGCCTATCCAAGTGACTGTCCGCACGGATTGCTTTGCGAACACGATTACAACGTTGCATTGGAACGTGCAAGAAAAGAAGGAAAGCCCTTGTTCGTTGATTTCACAGGATATGCATGCGTAAACTGTAGAAAAATGGAAGAACACGTTTGGCCGGAAGTTTTAGATTTATTGCAAAATGAATTTATTGTTGTGAGTCTTTACGTTGACGACAAGCAAGAGCTTCCAGCAGAATTAAAAGAAACCATTGTAACGAAATGGGCTGGAATTGAAAAGGAGATTGAAACCTACGGTGACTTATGGTCTGCCTTTGAAATTGAGACATTCAACAACAACTCTCAACCGATGTACGCCATCATTGATCCAATGACGGAAGGAAGAGAAGAATTAATGAATCCGGTAAAGAGCGGAATTGTTGAAACTTCTGAATTCCGAGCTTGGTTGGAAGAAGGCTTGCAAGCTTTCAACAACAAGTAATTGGTAACGTTCGTAAGAGGTCTTGACGCATTAAAAACTTTTTTGTTTCTTCGTAAGGAATGAAAAAAGGACTTTTACTTTTCTTCGCGGTATGTTTTTCTTTTGTGCTTCAAGCGCAGAAAACAGTAGTGTATGGAACTGTGATTGATGCGGTCTCGAAACAAACCATTCCTTTTGCACCTGTCTATTTCGTTGGAACGAAGTCTGGAACTACCTCTGACGAAAATGGAAAATACCGAATTGAAACTTATTATTCGAGCGACACGCTTCGATGCAAAGGCATGGGCTATGCCCAGCAGTCTTTCTATGTCAAGCAAGGAACAATCAAAGAAGTCAACTTCGAACTCATCGATGAAAACACCACGGGTGTAATTGTTATTCGTCCGAAAGATGAACCCAATCCAGCTATTGCCTTAATGAAAAAGGTAATCGCCAATAAGAAAATAAACAACCGCGAAAAATTAGATGCATACGAATACGAAGCCTACAACAAGGTCGAATTCGATTTAAACAACATCAACGAAGCCATAGCCGACAAGAAACTCATGAAACCCTTCGAGTTCATTTTTGAAGGAATAGACACTACACAAGAAAAGCCCTACTTGCCGGTCTTCATGACCGAATCGCTTTCCGATTTTTATTATCGACGTAACCCTAAAATTTCAAAAGAAATTGTAAAAGGAACACGCGTAACCGGTGTCGAAAATCAGAGTGTGAATCAGTTTTTGGGCGACATGTACCAAAACGTAAATATCTACGACAACGAAATAGTCATCTTCTCGAAAAGTTTTACTTCTCCCGTCTCAACGTACGCTCTTGGGTTCTATGATTATGGTCTTGTAGACAGCGCATTCATTGAAGGGAAATGGTGTTACAAATTGGAATTCTTTCCACGTAGAAAACAAGAATTATTGTTTCATGGTGAAATGTGGATTCACGACACCACCTATGCGGTGAAGCAAGTAGATGCCGCTATCTCCGAAGGCGCAAATATCAATTGGATCAAAGATTTTAGTGTGCATCAAGAATACAACGAAGTGGAACACGAAGTTTGGATGCTCGTTAAAGATCAACTCTTGGTAGAATTCAACTTGAGTGAAAAGAAATTAGGTGTTTACGGAAGAAAGAACAGTAGCTATAAAAAATTCATCATAAACAATCCCCGTCAAGATGAATTCTATCAGGGCTATTCGGATATTATTGTCGACCCGAATTCTTCGAATCACGACGATGCTTATTGGCAAAGTATGCGGCACACGGCGCTAACCGAGAAAGAACAGCGCATTTTCAGTATGGCAGACACCTTGAAGACGTTGCCGCAATTCAAGACCGTTACAGACATCATTACACTTTTCGTTTCCGGATATAAAGTGAAAGGAAACTTCGAATACGGACCGTATTATACCTTTTATAGTTTCAATCCGATTGAAGGAAACCGTTTGCGTTTTGGCGGAAGAACGAGTAATGCGTTTAGCACGAAAATAATGCTTGACGGCTATCTGGCTTATGGGTTCCGTGATGAACGTTTCAAGTATGGCGTGGGTGGTCTTTATGTCATTAATAAGAGCCCTAGACTGGCTATTTCGGCTCATGGAAAGCGTGACATGGAGCAACTGGGATTGGGTGCAGGAGCCTTCCGTCAAGACAATATTTTGTCTTCACTTTTTAGAAGAAATCCTGCAAACAAACTTACAGACGTCACAGACTTTACCACCGACATTGAAAAAGAATGGTTCTACGGTCTTTCCAACAAACTCATTTTTACCCATCGTGCGCTAAGACCCGCAGGAACAAAATATACCTACACGCGCTTCCTTCCGTTAACGAACAGCTACGAAAAAGAGAATGCCCTAATTACCTCTGAAATCTCTCTTTATACGCGATTCGCATTCAAGGAAAAATTCGTTTATGGCGAATTTGAACGAATTAGTTTAGGAACGAACTATCCTGAATTCGAAATGATTTATAGCCTAGCATTACCCGGTGTTATGAATGCTGAATACAAATATCAGCGACTTCAAATGCAGGTATCCGACAAATTGAGATTTGGTCCGTTCGGCTACGTTAACCTAAATGTTCAAGTAGGAAAAATTTTCGGAAACCTTCCCTACCCGATGCTTCAAATGCATCAAGGAAACGAAACGTTTTTTTACGACGAGGCCAGTTATAACACCATGAATTATTTCGAATTCGTAAGTGATCGTTGGGCAAGTGTTTGGGGGTCTTATCACGCCGAAGGATTGTTCTTCAACAAAATTCCACTACTTAGAAAACTCAAGTGGCGTGAAGTAGCCAGCGCAAAAGTGTTGGTTGGAAGTTATGATTTGAAGAACGATGAATTACTGAGTCGCGATTTCAATTCAGATGGTATTGCAGATATTTATCGACTGAAACAACCCTATGCGGAAGCAGCAATCGGCGTGGAAAACATCTTCAAGATACTACGTGTAGATGCATTGTGGCGCTTGTCATATCTCGATCACGCGAACATCGTTCGCTTCGGACTGCGTGCAAAACTTCAATTCGAATTCTAAAACCTATCTTTACCGCATGTTCGGAAAAGCAATCATCCCCAACTCACTCACCATGCTGAATCTAGTCATGGGATGCGCAGCGCTATTGGCTCATAATGTGCAAGACGCTTTCCTATTTGTTCTCATTGCGGCCTTTGCAGATTTACTGGATGGACTCGTTGCTCGCGCCATTGGTGCGGCTTCCGAAATGGGAAAGCAATTAGACTCGTTAGCAGATGTGGTTAGCTTCGGAGTTGTTCCTTCGTTTTGGTTGTACAGAATTCTTCAACCCGAAATAAAAATGTGGGCAGCGTTGGCTTTTCTTTTAGCCGTAGCAGCAGCCTTTCGATTGGCTCGTTTCAATTTAGATACTTCGAAATCGACGGGATTCAAAGGCCTTCCAGTACCAGCGAACGGATTGTTTTGGTTAAGCGTTTTGTCACTGACAGAAACAGAACCTTTGAGCAATCAGATCCTCGTGGGTCTAATTCTACTCTTCGCATTCCTCATGGCATCTACGCTACCGCTCCTTTCATTCAAATTTTCAAATTTCAGTTGGAAGGAAAACGCCATGAAGTTTATTCTCATTGGATGCATAATCTTATCTGCAGTTGGTTCACATTTCATTCTGAAAAAAGTCATGTGGACGGTTCCAATTGCCTTACTTTTGTACCTCATTTTATCTGCCGTTCAACACCTATTTGGGAAACAACATGAAAAAGTTTAAAGCTGAAATTAACGTAATGCCATTGGAAGCATTATTAGATCCACAAGGAAAAGCAGTGACCTCGTCATTGAACAGTTTATCCATTGGAACCATTGCTAACGTTCGCGTTGGAAAACATATGAGTTTATTCGTTGAGTCTGCCGACCATGCTGGTGCAGAGCAAATCGTTGATCAAGCATGCAAGAAATTGTTGTGCAACGAAATCATGGAGTACTACACTTTCACCGTTGTAGAAGCCTAATGCGTTTATACGCACTTCTAGTTTTTTCATTTTTAACACTTGCCGTTAATGCACAATTAACGCAGTTTCTTATTCTTCGAAAGCACGTCGATTTCGGATACAAGACAAGTGAATCTCAGCGCGAAGTGAAGGCATTAATTCTTCACTCGACCTTCAACGCTTCATTTCCAAACACCCAACAGCCCGATACGTTTTCTGTGGAAGGTGTGTTGAAGCAATTTGAGCAATACGGCGTAGCAGCCCATTACTTAATCGGAAGAGACGGCCAAGTTTATGAATTAGTAGAACCTAACAACGTAGCGTATCACGCTGGAAAGAGTCAACTTCCCGACGGAACAACCGCTGTAAATTCATGTTCCATTGGGATTGAAATCATGTGCACGTATACCGTTGGTCCGAACGAGGCACAATACGCATCGCTGCGCAAGCTCATTGATCAACTCGATACGCACTATAAGTTCAAGTATATCCTCGGACACTTCGACATTGCGCCAGGAAGAAAGACCGACCCTTGGCATTTCAAGGATGCCGGTTTTTTCAGGAAGTAATAATTTTCAACTCGTATTTTCTTTGTAACTTCCTCATTCGAACCTTAACCGTTTCTTATGAAAAAGATTTTACTTGCGCTTGCACTCTTAGCATCTTTCAATACATTTTCACAAGCACCTGTCAACGACATCTGCGCGAATGCCATTGATTTGATACCCAACGCACCAGCTGTTGCCACAAGTAATTTGAACACGGTTGCGGAAGGAACAAGTCCGTCATGCGGTGCAGGCGGAGGACTCGGTATAAAAGACATCTGGTACAAATTCGTATTTACAGGGGGAACATTTACCCTTACTACAACCTTAGGAACACTCACAGACACGCGCATGGCCTTGTACAACAGTTGCAATGGCGCGCAACTTTTGTGCAACGACGATACCGATGGAATGGGTTATGCCTCACAATTGGTTATGTCTTGCCCAACGCTAACGGTTGGCACAACTTACTACGTGCAAGCCGGCGGATACAACAACTTACAAGGAAATTTCACCCTTCAACTTACAACAACGGATATTTTAGGATGCACAGATCCCGCAGCTGCTAATTACAATGCGTGTGCAACCATTGACGATGGTTTATGTAACATTTTTATGCCGAACGAAACCTGCGCTACAGCAGTTGAATTCATTCCGAACAGCGGAGCAATCATTACGAACAACAACAACGTTGCGGCTGGGCCAACGCCCGGATGCGGCGGAACCATTCGCGATATCTGGTATTCATTTGTTTATCAAGGCGGAAATGTTACCATTCAAACTAGCGCAACTACTGGTACAGGAACGGGTTTAACAGATACACAAATTGCAGTGTACAACGCTTGTAACGGCTCTATCATTGCTTGCGACGACGACGATGCTGCAGGAAATTTTTCCATGGTGAAATTCGGTTGTCCTACTGGAAATGGAACTGCCGGCGCAAATGAAGATGACTATTTAGTAATTGGACAGACCTACTTCGTTCAAGTTGGCGGATACAACAGCACCATGGGCGAATTCAACTTCAACATAACTACAACAAGTGTTTCCGGTTGCACGAATGCCAATGCCACCAATTACAATGCATGTGCAACAAACGACGATGGCACATGTGAATTCCCGCCACTCGCCTCGAATTTCAATTACTATCCTTCCGGAACGAATTGTATGAATTTTCAATTCAATAACACTTCAACGGGAAACGCCACTTCATTTGAATGGACCTTTCCAAGCGACTGCGTTCCTTCAACTTCAACATTGGAAAATCCAACCACAACTTTCGCTTCCGTTGGAATGTTTCCAGTAACACTTACAACCTACGATCCACAAGGCAACAGCAACAGCGTAACTTTGAATGTGATTGTAACGAGTGGACACAACTTGACCGTTGACATCACCACTGACAATCTTCCTCAACAAACTTCTTGGAAGGTTTTCAATCAAGAAAACCTAGTTATACAACAAGGAACAAGCAACGATGCGAACTTCTGCATTAGCAACAACTGTCACCGCGTAGAGATTTACGATACGGGTGGAAATGGTTTATGCTGCGCGAACGGTGCAGGTAACTACAACATTTATTTAGATGGAAATTCAGTTGCGACGGGTACCGCATTCGGCGCACTGGCCACCATCCAAGTGAATTGTCCGCAAGGAACAAGCTGCGACAACGCGATTGTCGCGAATCTCGGATTGAACGCAGTTCCTGCGCCGAATTCGTGGTATTCATTTACTCCTTCAGTAAACGGACAATACCAAGTGTCAACGTGCGGATTGGCAGGTTGCGATACGAAGATTTGGTTGTACGACTATTGCAACATGGCCTTGTTCGACAACTCGAACGAAGCAACCTACACCTACAACGACGATCTATGCGGTGTTGAAGCTGAAGTAACGCCATACCTCGAAGGTGGTGTAACTTATTACATCCGCGTAGGTGACGACGGTGGCGCATGCGGCCTAAACTCTTTTCAAGTTTTGTTCGAATACATGGGCCCTATTGTTGGATGCATGGATCTGAATGCTTGTAACTACAGTCCTCTAGCCGAAGAACCTTCCGTATGTTATTACAATGGAGACCCGAATTGTTCTGATGTAGGTCCTGATTTATTGGTGGAAGGAAATGTTTTATACACTTCGCTTTACCAAACTACCTTGAATGCTACTGATGGATGTTTGGTGAATGAAGGATGTATTCAAGGTTTGGGAACAAGACAAGTTGTTCGCTTCTCTACGCGTATTGATAACATTGGAAACTTAGATTACTTCATTGGTGTTCCAAACGTTGCGAATCCACAATTCATTTTTGATCCTTGCCACAACCACTATCACTATTCTGGTTATGCAGAATATTTGCTCTATGATTCGAATGGAAACCTCATGCCTGAAATCGGATTTAAAAACGGTTTCTGCGTATTGGATTTGGGTTGCGTAACAGGTGTTGCGAAATTCGGATGTGGTAACATGGGTATCACAGCCGGCTGCTACGATGTATATGGTTCTGGACTAAGCTGCCAATGGATAGACATTACCAATGTTCCAGCTGGAACCTATCACTTGGTAGTTCGAACCAACTGGGATCAAGATCCCGACGCTTTAGGAAACTATGAATTGCGTTACGATAACAACTGGGCGCAAGTGTGTATTTCCTTCGAACGCGATGCCATGAATAACATCATCAACTTCGTAAAACTTCCTATCGGTTCTTGTCCTGAAATCGTTGACTGTGTTGGTCAACTCTTCGGAAATGCGCAGCCCGACTGTCAAGGAAACTGCCCAGCTGAAACTAAAAAAGGTGATTTAAACACCGACTTAAGTTACACGCAAGCAGATGTAGACCTTTATGGAAACAGCGCTGTCTATTCAGATTTAAGCGCTTCCATTTGCAACGACTTAAATAGCGACGGCGATATTAGTATCGCAGACGCCGCATATCTTGAAGCCTGTATTCATGCGCAAATAGATGAAGGAATTGCACCTGGTCTAATGCAACCTTGCGCTTGGGATCCAGAAATTGTTGACGAATCAGAAACAGCAATACTCGGAGTAACAAATGTGAATGCTGAACTCGGATACTTCGACATTACGTTGACCAATCCAAATGGTGAAATCAACGCACTTCAATTCGATATTGGAGGTGCTACAATTACAAACGTTACTTCGCTCGTGCCGTTGAGCACCTGGTCTTCAGTTATTTACAAAGAAGTAGGTGGAGTAAAAATTGGTGCACTCGGACACTTGGGAAGCATGATTCCGGTTCACTTCACCCCTACTCCTATTCTTCGTGTTTATGTTGAATCGTTCACAGGAGATGAAGTATGCATTGCAGCATTCGATGAAGCATTAAATGTTTACATACACAATGTGCTTACCGAAATTGGACCTTGTATGCCTCTTCAATACATCGCCGCAAATGCAACATTCAACAATGTATCATGCGTGAATTACCCTGTACATTTCGTAGACAACACAAATAACAACCCGACCTCATGGAACTGGTCATTCCCGGGCGGTGTACCAAGTTCTTCTACGCTGCAAAATCCTTACGTGATGTATACAACTCCAGGCATATACGACGTAACACTTGTGGTTACAAACGGAATAGCGAACGACAGTGTTACTTGGACAGGTGCTGTTACGGTTTCCAATCAGATTGAATACTACGCAGATGCTGATGGAGATGGATTTGGCGATCTGCAAACGATGTCAACAGGATGCGAAATTCCTTCGGGTTATGTTACGAACGGAAACGATTGCAACGACAACAGTTCATTCATTACAACCAATGCAGATTTAGATGGAGATGGTTACTTCTCTTGTGTTGACGACTGCAACGACGGTAATGCATTATCATACCCGGGTGCAATGGAATTGTGCAACAACCTCGATGATAACTGTGATGGAATAATCGACGAAGGGTTCGATGCAGACGGCGATGGATACTCTGCATGCGCTGGCGACTGTGATGATAACAATGCAGAAATGAATCCGGGTGCTACAGAATTCTGTAACGATATTGATGACAACTGTAACAGTGCTATTGACGAAGGATTGGGACAAGCGTATTACATGGACATTGACGGCGATGGTTATGGCGCAGGGGTAGTTCTTTATTCATGCACAGTGCCAACAGGAGCCGCTACAAACAACGACGATTGCAACGATGCAAATCCTGCCATTAGTCCTTCTGCCATTGAAACGGTTGATGGAATAGACAACGACTGCGATGGATACATCGACGAGACTTCTGTCTACACATACACATTGAATGAAATTGGATTAACACTTTATCCGAATCCAACATCAAGCGATTTGAATATTGAATTGAACGCACATGCAGGAAATGTTTCTGTACAGGTGAAGGATGTTTCTGGAAAAAACATTTCGAACTTCCAATTCAACAGCATGCGCTATTCTGTTGATGTTTCTGATTTTGCACCTGGACTTTATGAGTTCATTTTCCGAACAGAAAATTCATTCACGGTGAAGCGCGTAGTGGTGGAATAAACTTTTGGTCCAATGTTTGAAATTTCGAAACGAAAGTTCCGTTAACTAAAAACAAAACGACTTTATGAAACACCTTTTCTTGTTTACAGTATTGTCAGTGGGAGCGCTGAACATGCTTGGCCAAAGTTCTAAACCTACGCCGGTTAAAGTTGAAAATTTACCTGTGCATGCCTTGCGCAGCATTAACAATAGCGCCTTTACGTCTGGAGAAAAATCGACATACCGCATTCACTACGGAGTGGTAGATGCAGGAGTTGCAACGATCTCTGTTGAAGAAGGAAATAAAAAATTCGCGGGAAGAGATACCTACCACATTGTTGGTGAAGGGCACAGTTCCGGATCATTCGATTGGTTTTTTAAGGTTCGCGATAAGTACGAATCGTATGTAGACAAACAAGGGATTTTCCCTTATCAATTCAAACGCAATTGCGATGAAGGTGGCTACATGATTATGCAAGACTATTTCTTTTTTCAGCACAAGCGTGCGTTCAAGAATAGAAAGAACGAAGGATACCTTGCGCCTGCTTTTGTTCAGGACATGATGAGTGCCGCATTCTACGCACGAACCATGGACTTCACCAACACAAAGCAAGGCGATATTATAACCATTGAAACGTTGGTCGATGATGAAATCTATCGCTTGAAAATGCGCTATGTTGGAAAAGAAACGGTAAGCGTGGACGCTGGAACATTCAAATGTTTACGCTTTGCACCGGTGGTTCAAAAGGGACGTATTTTCAAAGATCCTAACGACCTTGCAGTTTGGGTTACCGACGACGCACATCACCTACCTATTATGGCGCAAGCCAAAATCAAAGTAGGTTCCATCAAAATGGAATTGCAACAATTCCAAGGTGTAGATATCTGGGGTGTGAAAATTAAATAGTAGCAATACACTTCAACTCAATCGCAATAGGCGATGGAAGGGCGTTAATCTCTACAGTTGTTCTGCAGGGATTAGCGTCCTTGAAGTATTCAGCATACAAGCGATTGTAGGTTTGGAAGTCGCGCTTCATGTTCACCAAGAACACTGTAACGTCTACCAAGTTCTCCCACTTCGATCCGCTCGCATCTAAAATGGCTCTTACGTTATCGAACACGTTTCTGCATTGCGCTTCAAAATCGAATTCAATAAAATTTCCGAATTTATCTAACTTCAATCCAGGTACTCCTGTGTCGTTCGCATCGCTACCTGCAATGCGCGGACCTACACCTGAAAGAAATAAAAGATTCCCCACTCTTCTTGCGTGCGGGTATGCGCCTACTGGCTTCGGTGCGTTATCGGTTGAAATGATTTCAGACATAATTCGAATTATTTTGTGACTACAAATTTACCGGTTCTCGTGGTGCTTCCCGATTTCAATTGATAAATAAATGTTCCTGCATGCGCAGCTTCCCACGAAAGTTGCTCTCTTCCAATTGCCTTCCATTTCTTCGTGTTCAGCAATTTTCCATCCAACGAATAAATATTCATCTCGGTCATTTCTCCCGGCATCAATTGCATGTTGAAATGAATTTCATCTACTGTTGGATTTGGGAAAGCAGATACAGTTACCATGCGCTCCGCCAATGCCTCAACAGAAACTTCCGGAACAACAGGTAGGTTCGCAGTGAATATTCCATTCGCATG